>NZ_JANYGH010000039.1 GCF_025362475.1 Mucilaginibacter sp. | reverse complement strand
GGTGAAACCAACCCAATTGCTGATAACTCAACTGAAGAAGGACGTGTATTAAACCGTCGTGTTCAGTTCAAACAAAAATAATCTTTAATAAAATATTATTTGAAAAGGCTCCGGATAACCCGGAGCTTTTTTTGTTTTATGCAGTCACCCGGATCAAGCTGTGCTATCTTTCTATCAACCAAATGCGTGTTCACAGGATTCAACTCCGGAATTATCTTTGCGGTCAAATCATTTAAAAAAAGGAAACCAACCGCATTGGGCAAATGAATCAGTTGCCGATTACTACAAAACAGTTGCTGCGACAAATCATCTCATGACTTTTCCCTTTTGTACATGCCGCAGTTTTTCCATAAAACAGCGAGAATAATACAGCTAAAAACATTTATAATTTGAAATAGGCGGCTCAAAGGCACCATGTCAACATAATAAAGGATGGTGTCGACAAGCCTCACCGTAAAACAGGATCAGTTTAAAGGAATCGGTATGTATGCCAATGCCGCCTCTATTCCTGCGGCATAAACTCCAACCGTTTTTTAAAATACAAATCCCAGCTGTATTGCTGCTGGCGGTTGGTCATGTGTTGAGTATCTTCGTCGTAATCCGCGTTAAGTTTTTTGTACCTGCCATCAATGCGGTTAAAAATCTCCATAGCCTCATATCTATAATTACGACTAAAGCGGGTTTTCCCTATTTGCCTTAGTAGTTCCTGCTGCTCCAGGTAGGCGATCAAATAATGGCCTTGCTCATGCTTTAAAATTTCGGCCATCATTTCCTGTGATGCAACCCTGCCCCTATCAAGCCATGAACGGTTATTGTTAAGTACAAGATTAACTATGGCGTTTATAATATAATTTCCGCTACGGTTACTTACCTCATATTTAAAATCAATTGTGCAGTTGGTATAAGCAACTACGCCGCCGGCATTTGCCCGCGGCGTACCCAAAAAATCATTAACAGTTAGCTGGTGATATTGCTGGTATTGCTGTGCTTTTACTTTATTATTACCTAAAACCATGGCTATCAGGCCAATCCACATCACTGATCTTTTTTTCATTCAAAATACAGGTTAAAACTTTTACTTTTTGACGCTGTCAGGATGTAAAAGGTTTAAAGCCATCATTTCTTTTAATGTATGCTGCATAGCATCTGTAGAACCATCCAGGAATATTACGTTCCCTTTTGAGTTTTCTGAGAAGTGTTTGATAGATTCTGTCCACATGGTGAATAAGATTACGGAGGTATCCATATTAGCACCAGCCATCTCTTTAGCCGCAACAGTCATACCGCGCGCAACTTCCTCGCGGAACAGCGCAATACCCTGGCCCCGCAGCTGGGCTGCTTCGCGTTCGGCTTGCGCCGAAATCTTGATGGCGTTACCTTCTGCCTCGGCAGCTTTTGTTTTGGTGATCAACAGGGCCTGGCCCTCATTTTCGGCAGCAGCCTTAAGGTTATTTGATGCAACCACCTGGCTCATTGATTTCATGATAACGTCGTCAAACGTAATATCGTTCAGTTGTAAATCTTGCAGGTGATAACCCCAGCCTTCCAATATCACATCCAATTGCTCCTTTACATGCTCTACAATATCGCGCCTTAATATCAATACCTCGCTTTGGCGTTTGGTAGCCACAAAGGCACGGATAGACCCCTCCACCGTACGGATAAGCGCTTGCATCAGGTTACGCTCATCAACAAACTTAAAAGCTACATTCTTGATAGTTTCTTCCTGCTGATCAAGTACCGAATACAAAAGCATCGCTTTAAAATAAACATTAGCCTGATCAAAAGTTACTGCCTGGAACTCCAGCTCGACAGAACGGTTCTGGATTGATATCTTGGAATAGATATTCTCAATAAAAGGCAGCTTAAAATTTAGCCCTGGTGTAAGTATGCGCCGGTATTTACCAAATACAGTAATTACCACTATAGTGCCCTGTTTTACAGACACAAACGATGATAGGATTATTATCAATAAAATAAATACAATAGTAATTGTGAGGATCTGGCCGGTCATAAGTGATATTATTAGATAAAATAAATATAGGATAAATTATTGGTGTGCTATTTGTTTTTATATAAAATGCTTACTAAAACAGCATACATATATTATGAATTTAAAACGCACTTTCGGAGCCATACTTACCGTGCTCGGTATCATCGGCTTAATTTATACAGGCATTGGAGTTATAAATCACAGTGGCCAGGCCACCACATTGGTGGTTGTGGGCATTATAGCTGTCGTATTTTTCTTTACAGGTATCAGCCTGGTGCGCACCACCAAAGATGAAGTGTAATTAAGCCATTACAGATACCATATTAAGCACTTGCCCGGCCAAATCACTATTACCGGTTATTTCAACCCTGCCCCTGATCTCATCCGGGCGAATGCTTTTGGAGAATAGTTTCCAGGAAATTTCCGGCGGAATTCTTATGGTGGCGGCAAAGGTTTCCGCGTCTATATCTTTTAATACCCCCCAGCTGTCTTTAAACTTCTGGAGGTACCAGTTACCACCAATATTTGTGGTAATGGTAATTTTAATTTTGGTGCCCGTTGGTGCACCGATATTTTTAAAAGTATGTGGCAATGCTTTAAAGAATGTATCAATAAAAGGATAGAAAAACTCCCTGGTCAGGATACCTTCCCGCCCGGTTGCTTCCCTGATCTGTTGCTGGTGGTGCCATTTTTCGGTGTAGTCGCGCGCAAGGTGCATCCAGTTGAGGCTTTCGGATTCACCCGCCCAATTAACAGCAAATACAGCCGGGCTATACAGATCCAGTAATTCGTAATATCGGGTAGTAAGCCCCCCGGTAGCTTTATGAAGCAGGATTAAAACATCAGGGCTTATTCTTTTGGAGGCTTTTATCCAATCGGCATTCAGCAAATTGAGCCAGTTTACCAGGTCGGTATATGAATTGATAGCGGGAGGTTCCCCGCCATAATATTTATCCCGTTGCATAGATAATGTACGAATGTTCCCCTCAAGCAAATGCGATACAACATCCTTAACCTTCCATGCTTTCGCCACGGTTTGTTTATTCCAGTCATCAGGATTTAATGATTCCAGGAGCGCTATCAGCTTATCATCTAAAGGCTTAAAAAGGTGTTTTACGGCTATAGGTTCATTCGTCATCATGGCATAAATTATTTGCTTACAATAACAATAAGTATACTACGAAGTTATCACATCCTCCAATTTTTCAACCGATAAATCAATTCCATCAACATGATGACGTGCCTGCAGGTAAAAGCTTTCGCGTTCGGCCAGTTTACCGGTTATAAACTCAACCAGCTCATCCCCTTTTCTGCCTTGAAGCACCGGGCGTATAGTTTTACTGCTCTCTAACCTGTCGGCCAGTGTTTTGGGCGATAGTTTTACGTACAGCGTTACGCCATTGGCATTCATCCAATCCATATTATCAAAAAAACAAGGCAGGCCACCGCCTGTTGATATAACCACATTTTCGGGATATTCTGTGTTTTTTAACAAATCTGATTCCATTTGACGGAACGCGCTCTCACCAAAACTGGAAAAATATTCAGCTATACTCATGCCAACATGCTCTTCCAGTACATGGTCAAGATCAATAAATTCGTAGCCCAGTTTGGCAGCCAATTTACGGCTCCAGGTGGTTTTGCCACAGCCCATAAACCCGACTAAAAAGTATTTCATAATAATATCAGCTTAATTTTACCCGCGGATCAATCCAAACATAAATAATATCTACCAAAATACTAATCACCACAAAAATAAACGCGATAAAAAGTATAGAGCCCATTACAACGGGAAAATCCGACATTTCGAGGGCATCAACCGTGGCTTTGCCTAAACCGTTATAACCAAAAACATATTCCACAAAAAAGGAACCTGCCAGCAGTGATGCAAACCAGTTGGCTATAGCGGTGATAACCGGGTTCAGCGCGTTCTTAAGCGCATGCCTGTATATAATGGTGCGGTTACTCAATCCTTTTGCTTTGGCCGTGCGGATATAATCCTGCCCCAGAACATCAAGCATGGCGTTGCGTGTTAGCTGCACAATAATTGCCAGCGGCCGCAAGCCCAAAGTTATCATGGGTAATATTAAATTTTTCAGCGTAATCACCTCGCCCTTAAAAGGATCATAACTATACAAACTGCCAGACATGTTCAGTCCGGTGTATTTACTTAGCTCAAAGCCAAAGATCCAGGCTATGATAATACCCGCAAAAAATGAAGGCGCAGATATCCCCAGGGTAGAAAAACCAATGGCCAGCTTATCTATCCAGGTATCTTTATGTACCGCGCTCAGCACGCCTAAAAATACACCTATAACAATGGCAAATATCATGGCGGTGGTTGCCAGCACCAGGGTGTTGGGGATAACCTCTAAAAGTAATGTGGTAACATCCTTACGTGTTTGGTATGACCGGCGCAGGTAAGGCCATTTTAAAGCAAGTACCTTTGCCTTACTTACCGCAAAAAGTTTTGCGTAACGATATCGCTGCTGTTCTTCGGCTGTATTTAGGTGAATACCTACCGGCGAAAGATCATTGAGGTAATAAGCAAACTGTACAGGCTTAGGCTTATCCAGGCCAAATTCTCTACGTACAGCTTGTAATGACTGTACATCGGCACGCTGCCCCTGAGTCATCCGGGCAGGATCAACGGGCAGGATATTAAACAAAAAGAAAACTACCAGCACCACCCCCAGCATAACCGCCAGTCCGTAAAATAATTTGCGGATAAGGTAGCTGATCATGATCTACTGCTTTTGAAAATAGTTTTTAACAAAATAGTCATAGGTAGGTACCGAATGATAGTGCCATTTATTAACTATCACTCCCCCTTTTAGCAAAATAACGCCCGGATTTGAGCGCATCATGGTTTTAAGAGGCACACCATCGGCATAAAAAATTTCACTTACCAGCTTATGTGCTTTGGCAAAGGCCTGGGCACTTTGCGCCGAATTGGAGGTTAGTAATATGGTACGGATATTAAAATTCTGTGTAGCGTTGATGGCCAGCGCGTTTAAGCGGTTTATTGCCGCGTCATTCGTCTTATCCAAATCATAGGCTACTATAATAATGGTGTAGAATGGACTTGCAAATAACTCTTTCGTAAAATCGTTGCGCTGCGCATCCTGTAAAGACAAATCGCGTATTTTAGGTTCATAGCCTTTTTTTACCATGCGATTTTCCGGATCCCCTATCACCTCCCAATTAGCATCCTTCCAGATATTGGTACTCAGGTATTCCTTATCGGTCATTACCTTTGTTTCTTTGGTTTTTTTATTTTTTAGGTGATAGGTAAGTACAAATACATCCTTCGGCGCATTGGGTGGCGTATCCATTTCTGCGGGGATGTTAGCACCTATCTTATAAGGTAAAAAATCTACTATTGGTAAAAAATTATAGGTGTACAAGCCAAAACCTACCGAAATAACGGTAGCGCCTATGAGCCATTTATCGCCGGCCTTAGCGCTAAACAACGGTTTTATTTTGGTGCGGTTTACAAAAAGTACGGCCACCAAAACCAGCAAAATCATGTCCTTACCGAATGATTGCCATGGCGTAAGCGGAATGGCATCCCCAAAGCAGCCACAGGTTTGCACTACCTTAAAAAAGGCGGAGTAAAAAGTTAAAAAGCCAAAAAAGATGATGAGCAGCAGCAAGCCCCAGGCAACCTTTGCAGCACGTGCGCCAATAAGCAGGGCAAAACCCAGCAGCATTTCCAGCGCGCAAAGCAAAATGGCACTTGTAAGCGCGAAGTTGTTAAGGAAAGTGATATGGAAAACCTCAAAGTATTCTTCCAGTTTATAGGAAAAACCCAATGGGTCATTCGCTTTTATAAGGCCCGAAAATATAAACAGTAAGCCTACCGCTATCCTGCAAAACCAAATAAGGCCATTCTTCATATTATAATCCCAATTTTATAAGCGCAAATACCGAGTAGTTCAGCATGTCCTGGTAGTTGGCCTTTACCCCCTCCGATGCTTCGGTAAGGCCTTTGTTATCTTCAATTTGTTTTACGCGCAGCAGCTTCATGAGTATCAGATCGGTTAATGAGCTGATCCGCATATCGCGCCAGGCTTCGCCATAATCATGATTTTTGGCAAACATCAGTTCTTTAGTCTCCAATACTTTTTCGTCAAACAAGCGCTCAACGTGATCAACCGCCAGCTCAACCGGGGTATCAGCTGTGCTATCAAGCTGCATCATAGCAATTACACAGTAGTTAACAATGCCTATGTATTCGCCTGTAATATCTTCGCCCACTTTCGAAATCTTTTTTTCTTCGAGTGTGCGGATACGCTGTGCCTTAATAAAAATCTGATCGGTAATGGATTGCGGACGGAGGATGCGCCATGCGGTACCATAGTCGCGGGTTTTTTTCATAAAAAGCCCTTTACAATTATTAATTACCGCGTCGTACTCTGCTGATGTATTAGCCAAATGCTGAAATGTTTGAATGTTGAAACCTTTGAATGCTGGGCTGTCGCCAATGTTGCAAAGTTAAATTAACTTTACAACATTTAAACTTTGCAACCTTAAACTAACGTGGCTAAAGATACATTTTTTCGTAAAAAGGTTACCCTAAATGCGGGTGGTAAACTAATTGATTTGGCTACCCCAAAAGTGATGGGAATCATCAACATCACACCCGATTCTTTTTACAGCAACAGTCGCAAACCCGCTGTTGATGACGCGCTGGCGCAAGCCGGAAAAATGCTGACAGATGGCGCCGCTTTTTTAGATTTTGGCGCTTACTCTTCCCGCCCCGGCGCCGAAGACATTTCTGCCACTGAAGAATGTGACCGCTTACTTCCTGTTGTTGAAGCAATTGTACAATTTTTTCCAGATGCTGTATTATCTATAGATACTTTTCGCTCGCAGGTTGCAGAGGCCGCTGTTAAGGCAGGCGCACATATAATTAATGATATATCGGGCGGGATGTTGGATACCGATATGTTTAATACCGTAGCCCATTTGCAGGTGCCTTATATTTTGATGCACATGAAGGGAACCCCGCAAAATATGACACAAATGGCGCAGTACGATGATGTTTTTGCTGAGGTGCTTGATTATTTTGTTTCTAAATATCAGCAATTAAAACAGCTGGGCGTTCATGATGTGATTATCGATCCCGGTTTTGGCTTTGCTAAAAAACAGGAGCACAACTATATGCTGATGCGCAGGATGCAGGAATTTAACATTTTAGGCTTGCCACTGTTAACCGGCATATCGCGTAAGAAAATGATCTACGGGTTGTTGGGCGGCACCGCTATCGATGCCCTAAACGGCACCACCGTATTAAATACAATTGCCTTAAGCAAAGGCGCTAATATTTTAAGGGTACATGATGTGAAAGAGGCTGTTGAGGCAGTGAAGATTTGGGAGGCTTGTCAGTAATAAAAAGTTTAATAAGCTATACCGATCTTCGTTTACGGCCTATTAATAGCAAAATGTATAAAAACACAAATATTAATATCCCTATAGATGACGTTGTAATACGGAGTGTGTTATGAGTTTCGATACCCTTGATAAATCCCCTAACGCCCAAAAAAAGCATAAATATGAAAATTGGCGAAACTGCGATTAATACCTTTTTTTCGTTTTTTATTGGCATCTTTTTCATACTGCAAAATATGAAATTAAGCTAACTTCTTATTTATCCTTGCCTATTTGTTACAATCAATTTGGCCCATTAAACTTTTCAATCATAATAAAAAGCGCAAAAAATTTTCAATTGCAGCAAATTCTCATTACGTTTGAATTTTTTGTTGATGTAGCTTCTCTAAATTTTTTTATCAAAAGTTAATGCTACGAGTCGACAGTACCAAACCATGCCAGATCATTTATGCCATTGCCAGGCATGATTACCTTGGCTATGTTATTGAACCGCACATCGTTCAGCTTAACCCCAACGGCGAATTTTCTTTAACCCACCAGCGGTTATTTTCCAATACAGCCAAAGAATTTATTCATTGTATTGATGAGGTTGATTTGAAACTCATTAAGATATTGGAAGAGATGGAGCAGGGTAACGTGATCAAAAAGTTTTATAAAAAGCCAATCCGTCCGTTCGAGTTCTTCTCAAAAATATTCACCGAGCAACTGTTTGATACCATTCGCCCCAAACTGGAGAAGCGTATGGCCGAGGCGCTGAGCCTGCTATGCAGCAAACAGGTGTATCAAATGAGCAAGGAAGGGTATCCCGGCGAGCGGAAGCTGCAATTAGCTACGGAAGCCGCTTCGGTACTGTTTCACTTCAGGCGCAACGAGGAGGAGATACGCTACTTCCCTACCATCAAATACCAGGGAATGCGTATTGAATTTATGTTTAAAAATGCCGAGATCATCTGCAATCACCCTGCCTGGATGCTGTTGGATGATACACTGTATTATTTTGACAAGGAGATAGAAGGCAAAAAATTAGTTCCCTTTCTTAATAAGCGTTTCATTGCAATTCCCCGGTCGTCGGAGCAATCATATTTTGAAAAATTTGTTGCTCCGCTCATAGAAAAACATAATGTTTACGCCGAAGGATTTACCATCAATACTGAAAAGTATGATGCCCGGCCGGTACTAAAACCTATTTATGTTGAGGGCGGCACATCGCAGCTACAACTTTATTTTAAATACGCCGGTTATACCTTTCCATATGGCGATGGCCGTACAGTATCCGTAAGGATGGAAAAAAATGACGATGATTACCTGTTTCATCGCATTAAACGTTCAACCACCTGGGAAAAAGGGAAAATGTGCCAACTGGAACAGCTTGGCCTTAAAACGGTATCAACCCTTTTCCAAAACCTGGAGGTGGATAACAAGCATGATGAAGATGCCGATCACTCCTTTTCAGTATTTGAATGGCTTAACCAGCATCATGATCAATTGATTGAACAAGGGTTTGAAATTGAACAGCCCGAAGGCCAAAAGCGTTACGTTTTTGGTAACAGCAAAATTGATCTCGAGGTAAAAGAAAATAACGACTGGTTTGATATTAACGCCATTGTATGTTTCGGCCCGTATCGTATCCCTTTTATACAGCTTAAAAATCATATCCTTAACCATAAAAAGGAGTTTACGCTCCCATCCGGCGAAATTGCGGTGATACCTGAAAAATGGTTTTCGCAATATGGCAATCTTTTGCATTTTACCGAGGGTGGCAAGGAATTAAGACTACGCCGTCACCATATAGGCCTGGTAACAGAGCTTGCCGAAGGAGAAATGGCCAACGTTACCATGACCCGCAAGCTTCAAAAACTCAGCAATTTTGAAGAACTGGAAGAGGTGGATATGCCCCTGAACTTTGAGGGTCACTTACGGCCTTATCAAAAAGCCGGTTACAATTGGTTTCATTTTTTAAAGCAATACCATTTTGGCGGTTGCCTTGCCGATGATATGGGTTTGGGTAAAACCATACAAACGCTTGCATTACTGCAAAAGCACAAGGAATTTACCGAGACCGAAGGCGGCAAAAGCACATCGCTGGTGATCATGCCTACCTCATTGATATACAACTGGCTTAATGAGGCTAAAAAGTTTACGCCACAGCTTAGGCTTATGGTACATACCGGCACGCTACGATACCGATCGGCGGAAGTGTTTGCCAATTACGATGTTGTGATAACCACCTATGGCATCAGCCGGATAGATATAGAGATGTTTAAGGATTACTTTTTTGATTATGTGATCCTGGATGAAAGTCAGAACATTAAAAACCCATCGTCTAAATCATTCCAGTCGGTTAAACAGCTACGGTCGCGCTTTAAGTTGATACTGAGCGGTACCCCGGTAGAGAACTCGGTTAATGACTTGTGGACGCAGATGTCGTTTATTAATCCTGGGTTGCTGGGCAGTCAGCAGTTTTTTCAGAATGAATTTGTTAGTCCGATAGAAAAGAAAAAGGACGAGGACAAGGCTCACAAGTTGCAGGCGCTTATTAAGCCTTTCGTGCTACGCCGTACCAAGGAACAGGTAGCAACCGAGTTACCGCCAAAAACCGAAACGCTGTTGTATTGCGAAATGAGCGAAGAGCAGTCGTCGGTTTATGAAAAAGTAAAATCAGAGTACCGCAATGAATTACTGAAAAGCCTGGAGGATGGCACCTTTGCCAAAACACAGATCCAGGTGTTGCAGGGGTTAATTAAGTTAAGGCAGATAGCCAACCACCCCATCATGATTGATAAAGATTATGAAGGCGACAGCGGCAAATTTGAAAACGTGGTGCACACCCTGGCCAGCGTGTTAGATGGCGGGCATAAAGTGCTTATATTTTCGCAATTTGTAAAACAACTTACCATTTACCGCGAGCATTTGGATGCCGAAGGTATACCGTACGTATATCTTGATGGCGGCACCCAAAACCGTGGCGATGTAGTAAAACAATTCCAGGAGGATAAAAAGACCAGGGTGTTCCTGATTTCGATAAAAGCAGGCGGTGTAGGCCTTAACCTTACCGAAGCCGATTACGTTTTTATCCTCGACCCATGGTGGAATCCCGCGGTAGAGCAACAAGCTATCGACCGTACACACCGCATCGGCCAAACTAAAAATGTGTTCATCTATAAATTCATCACCAAAGATTCTGTTGAAGAAAAGATCCTTGCGCTGCAACAACGGAAACTAAGCCTGAGCAGAGCTTTGATTACTACGGAAGAGAGTTTTATTAAGTCGCTTTCGGCTGATGATATTAAGGAGATATTG
>NZ_JANYGH010000028.1 GCF_025362475.1 Mucilaginibacter sp. | reverse complement strand
TCCAAAACCTTTTTCGCTTTTATTTTTTCAAGCGTTTTTTCAGTTTTTATTCCCCTTTTCCTTCTCTCTTTTCTCCCTCAGCGGCGGGGTGCAAAAGTAGCAAACTTTTTGACTTTCCGAAAATTTATCTGATCTTTTTTTGAAGCTACCTTCTTCTCTCTTTCCCTCTTCCTGCTTCAAAAACCCTTTCAGTAACCTTTCTAAGAACATTCCCCGCTTCCTCGTTTGCGGGCTGCAAAGGTAGGATTGTATTTGTAACTTCCAAATTAAAAAAAAATAAAATTTAAGCCGGCAAAACAACCACTTTTATTACTGTATTCAGCAGCTGGCTGGAGTTACACTTCCCTCCCATTCAAATCACAAATTTCAGCAGCGAACAATCCCACTTACTTTGATCTTTAAACTACCTGCTTTCAAGCCAGCTTAAAAAAACACTTGTCTTTTCTTTTCCTATCAATAACTTATCGGGACTGGGAATAACAAGTTTAACAAATAACTTCCTGTCAAAATAATGTTCTACTTCCTTAATAGCCTTAAAATTAATAAGGTATTGCCTGTTAAGCCTGAAAAATTGTTTGGAAGATAGCAGGGCCTGCACCTGATCAAGCGATTGAACAATTGAATACTCCTCCTCATGAAATGTCATGATGGTGGAAGAATCATTCCTGATATAGAAAAAGGCTATTTGATCTGTTTGTATAGTAATATACTTATTGTGTGTGAAAACTAAAAAGCTCTTTTTACCCTCATCCATCCCAATCTTCTTTAATAATCCATCCAAATCGGGCTGAGTATTTTGCTGAAAAAAGTTTTTAAAGTTTTCAACCTTTTCAAAAGCTTCCTGTAATTCATCTTTAGAAAAAGGTTTCAGTAAATAATCAATGCCGTTAGCCTTGATCGCATCCATTGCATATTCACCGTACGCGGTGCAAAATACTATTGGGCAATGAATTTTAACCGCCTTAAATATCTCAAAACATAAGCCGTCAGAAAGCTGAATATCCATAAAGATCAGATCTGGCTCCTCATTTTGAGAGAGGTAATTAACCGAACTTTCAATACTCTGGAAATGCGCCGCAATTTTGGCATCAGGCCTCATTTTAGTAATCAGATTTGCCAGGGACTTTGCTGCTTTAAGCTCGTCTTCAATAATGATTATTTTCATAAATGATTGGAAGTTTTATGGTGAATAAAGTTTCACTGGCGTGGATCTCTATTTTTTTATTTAAAAGATGCAGATAGCGCTGATTGATGTTTTCGAGCCCCATTCCCGTAGAAACTTCGGGCGTTTTTTTGAGCTGAAGCTGATTTTCAACAACAATGAAATCCTTTTCTGAATATAAACGGATGTGCAGGGGACGATCCAACGATACAATATTGTGCTTAATACAATTTTCAATGAGGAGCTGCAGCGTAAAAGGAGGTACTAAAGATTGATAGAAATCCTTATCAATAGTAATGGAAAGATCAATACCATCCTCAAAACGCGCCTTTAACAAAAACAAATAGGCATCAAGTATCTCGAGTTCATCAGAAAGCCTGATCAGATCCATTTTTCGGCTTTCGAGGGTGAACCTGTAGAAATCCGCAAGCTTTAATATAAACTCCTCCGTATGCTCATCACTGCTCTCCACCATGTATTTCAGGGTGTTTAAACTATTAAACAGGAAGTGTGGATTTACTTGTTGTTTAAGTAGTTCATACTGTGCGCCCAGATTGTCTGATTTGGTACGCTCCAGCTCTATGCCTACCTGCTGATTCTGGTAACTCTGATATAACATATTCAAAAACATGTAAAACATGATATTGACCAGAATTCCTCTTACTTCGAACATTAGCATTACCGGGCCAAAATTTAAGTGCGAGAGCAAAAATTGCTGAATGCAGGCCAAAATAAACATTACCCCAATTCCAAAAAATACACCCTTAAGCAGCCGTATAATTGAAAATCCATTGGCAACATCCCGCGAAGTGTAGGCTGGAAGGGTAATTATATTATAATACCATGTAACAACAGCAAATAAACATGTTACGGTTGAATCGACAAGTGCCTCGTAAAGATTGAAGTGACGTTCAGCAATTTTTGGAACCGAAGTAAGCACACCCAGGAAAAAAGAACTCAGCCATATTATTTTATTTGAAATCTTAAATGGTTTTTTTCTCATATCAATTAAAAGATCAAATATAGTTAAGTAGCGAATTGATTTAATAATGCAAGCCAGTTCGTGGCACTTCAGGATTCGAAATGTCTATTCAGGCAATTCAATTGTCTGGTTGAACTTGTAATTACTACCCTTTCGCATCTGTTTAACATAGCTTAGTATAAAACGATCATCAAAGTTATGAAATTATCAAAGCGGCCAAGGGCAGGAAACATAGGTTTATTTATCGCCCAAAATATCACTAACCATCAGGATAAAATTAATCAGATCATTGATTTAAAAACCCTGGTATTTCCACAATCATCATGAACAATTCAAATAAAAAAAATGCCTATAAAATATCTCCGGCAATTATCTGGCTAAGCTCCCTTTTTATGGGCGCATTAGCCTCTGTACCTAAAATTGCCGCACAGCACTTTAGCATTGCGGAGGCGTTGGTGAATTCAGGCGCTACTTTTTTGTTTGCATTATTTGTATGGTATTACCACATCTACACACTTCGGCGTTATAACCCGCACCATAAAATCAAAAGATTACCGATACTGCCGCTCATATTTAGCATTTTGGTTGGCTCGGTGGTTATGTTTATGCTTGCTTACGGTCAGCATTTAATGTTTTCAAGTATAAATTTCAGATCAGAGGTGCTAATGGTTGAAGTAAGGGGCATACTCATTAACCTGGCGTTTTACACACTTCTTCATCTGTTGTATCAAGGTTACCAAAATCAACAGGTAGGCATAGAGCTGGAGCGCACCAAAGCGGACGCCCTGGGCGCGCAATACGAACTGCTGAAACAACAGGTGAATCCACATTTCCTGTTTAACAATATGAACGCCCTGAAAGCAATGGTAGAAACCGGTGATGAGCATACGGTGGAGTTCATTTTAAAACTATCTGATTTTTACAGATTTACTTTGCAAAGTCGTAAGCACGACCTTATTCAAATATCTGACGAGATTGAAATATTGAACACGTATATGTTTTTATTGAAAACAAGGTTTGAGGACGGGATAAATCTTGTAAATATCATTGAACCCCGATACTCCACATCCCTGATTCCTCCATTTACGCTACAATTGTTAATTGAAAATTGCATCAAGCACAATGTTGTATCCCTTGATCGCCCTCTTAACATTAAACTGTATACTGAAAATGAAAAAATAATAGTCGAAAATCAGTTACAGCTTAAAAAGACTCCGGAGATTTCTACTAAAACGGGGCTCGAAAATATTAACCAGCGTTATAACCATCTGTTAAACCTGAAAATTGATATTGAAATTAACGAAGAGTCCTTTAAAATTAAACTTCCTATAATACATGAAGATTCGAAGCGATAAACAGACTGTTACCATATAATGGATAGTTTTCAATGGCTGTGCGACCAGACAATTATGCGTGACCAGATCAGCATGAAAAAAGTCTACCTCAGCTAAAACTATGCCCGACTGGGCCAATTTTAACTAACCGACCGCCCCCTTTTGAAATAGTTTTGTGTAACAAATAAGAAAAAAACATGAAATCAATTAAAATTTTAGGACTAATAACTTGCTTTATGATAACCGCATTATCCTTTTCGGCCTTTATTGGCAAGAATAAATCAACTGCTAAAAAAGATACTGTAAAAGCTGATGGAAAAGGTTTTGCAGTATTAGAATTATTTACATCGGAGGGATGTTCAAGTTGCCCACCTGCTGATGAGTTAATGGCGAAAATACAGGAGGAAGCGCATGGGAAAGACATCTATTTACTGGCATACCATGTTGATTACTGGAACAGGTTGGGATGGAAGGATATTTTCAGCAGCGCCGATTTTTCAAACCGACAGATACAATACGGACGCTGGCTGGGCGGAGTTCAAATTTATACTCCCCAGGTTATTGTAAACGGGAAAGCCGAATTTGTAGGATCGGATGAATCTGCACTTCGCAATGCAATCTCTGGCGAGTTGAATACCAAACCAAGTGCAACACTAACGCTCCAGGCTCAGGCGGATGGTGAAAAACTTAAAGTACAATACCATGCAAGTAAAGCGAAACAGGGCAGCAGTTTATTGATTGCAGTAGTACAAAAAAATGCACAAAGCAAGGTGGAGCGTGGTGAAAACGCCGGACACACGCTATCGCACGTGCAGATTGTACGTAAACTACAGAATGAACCTTTAAACGCCAGCGGGAATGGAAGTGCCACAATAGCATTGCCAAAAGGATTCAACAATCAAGACTGGGAAGTACTTGCGCTGATACAAGACCAAAGCAACGGTGAAATTTTAGGAGTTGCCAAAGCTGATCTGGCTAATAATCCAACCGTTGAAAAATAAGGAATAGTTATTAACCGCAAACAGAATCATGAATAAAATCAGCAAATATGGGCAGAATAGGTTAATTATCGGTTTAATTTCATTGCTATCCATGTCATTTGTTACAAGCGCTCCTTTTGAAAGTAATCCCCAGGATTGCGAGCTGATAAGCGTTATACCAAAAAAGAAAAACACCGGATTCTTAACAGATGAAGATAACATGTCTTCGCCAGATTGAAAATTGTCTGTATTTATTTCCTACCTATTTTAGACATAATAAATGAACAGTAAACCGCAGGCATTCTTGCAATTGGGTTGGAAATTTTAAATTAACAATCACCATGAAAAAACAATTTTTAATAGCAATAGCGTTGTTTTTCTGTATCCGGGCTTATGCCCAGGTTGGAACGCCAGTGAAATGGTCTTACGCACCCCAAACACTAAATTGCACGGAAGAAGCCGTGTCTTTAAAAGCAAACATACGATCTGGCTTTCGCCTCAATTCATTTCGCCTTGGTAATATGAGCGCAGGCAAAGCTTCATTTGAGCCTGCAAAGTCAAGCTTTTATCAGGAAAAGGACATTACTGTAGCGCCTGTTCCACTATCTAAATTCAAAAATGCATTTAGCAATGTTGCAAATCTTGAAAATGAATCATTTTATCGGCGATATGTAACACTGAAATTTCCAAAGGTGATTGACGACGCAGGCAAACTCGGTTACGTTGCTTACGGCGACAAAAAATATCTGCCATCAACAGCCAATGACTTCATTATTTCTTTGGGTAAGTAACAACTCTGTACAGGGGATAACAAAACCGGGAGTAATAAATAACTTTGCATTATAAACAAAAAGCACAGTGTTATATACCTATATTATATATACTGTGCTTTGCCATGAAAGTAATAACCCAAAATATCGCCCTTACATTTTAAATAAATACAAACGGAATATTCAAAAAATTATATTGCAAAGGAAGAGCACATAGATGTGCAGGAAATTATGGATGGCCTATTTTACCCATTTTATATGGAGTATTGCAGGCATGATTATATCAGGGAAGTACTTGGCTTCGATTTTGAAACTGAAGCAAAAAATGGGGTATTTATGGTTTTATCTAACTACAGCATCAGCTTTTTAAGATCATTAAAAAAGGGTGATAACTTTACCGTTACCTGTACTTTATATGCCGATAAGGCCGGGCTGCCAAAGCTGCATTTTAAGCAGTCCATTATTTTAAACGGCAAGGTGATGACCAAAGCTACATTCACCGGCACTTGTGTCCCAGCCACAGGCGGCAGGCCATTTTTACCACCTGCCATTCTCGAAAAAACAAAAGATGCCCCGATATTGGAATTGTAAGCCGCGGTGACAGTCGCTTGAGCTATCAATCGAAACTACGATTTCTTTTCATGTAATTTAAAAGTACTAATTAGTAGAGTCCGGACTTTGTTCTGTACTCTACTAATAGGTAGTTCTTACAATCCTGTTCCAGGCGTTAATGGTAACAATAACCATAATGACTTGTGCCAATGAAACATCATCAAACACTTTGGCGGCATTACTATAAGTATCATCAGCAACGCCCTGAGATATATTGGTAATTTCTTCGGCAAGTGCAAGCGAGGCGCGTTCTCTTTCTGTGTAATCCGTGGCTTCGCGCCAGGATCTTAGCCCGCTGATACGCTGTTCTGTGTCGCCCAATTTAATTGACTCTTTCGTGTGCATATCCATACAATAAGTACAACCGTTGATCTGTGATACCCTGTTCCTGATCAGTTCGATCAGGATAGGATCAAGACCGCTTTGATTAACGTAGTCTTCCAAACCATCCATTGCCGCAAACGCCCCGGGCTGAAGGTTATTGATATTTATTCTTTTGTTCATAACAAGGAAACCTGTTTTAAATAAAAACAGGCACAAAAGTATCAATTAGTAGCAATCCCATGATACCCAAATCGGAATTGATCTCCTCGCGAAATATATCAGGACCTATCCCAAATTGTTTCTTAAAAAATTCACTGAAGTATCACAGCGAAACTATATTTCCAGGTTGTTTAGGATATTATATCACTATCTGCATAAATTCATTTAATATAATGATTTTTAATGGCTTATTGATATTTTTGTCCCTATAATCTCCTGGTAACTACGTTCTTGAATAACCAACCCTAAGGTGCGGAGATTTCTTTAAACTAAATGGTTAAACAGCTTTTACGAAAGCTGCAATACAATCATCAGCCAATATAAATCAACAGAAAAGATAAATTTTCTAAAAAGCGTCGTTCCACCACCAGAAGGTGTTTATGTATACAACATCTCCGTCGCTCTTAATCAATCCGTACACAACAGCTATAGCTAACAGGTATAATATGGAACTCTATTTAAATTGAAAAGTTTTCGGGTTTAAAAATGACTACTTCAAGGCCAACTTAGTCCAGTTAAACTATTTGGTGGTAGGACGTAGCCTGATCTGAGGATACTTTTGAGGCAACAATTCAAAACACTAAAAATTTAAAGCAATGAAAAAGAACAAACGCACCTTTGCCAGTACAATTATTACCGGCATTACCGGAGTACTTGTACTATTAGCCACTACAGGCTTTTCCCAGACTGCTCCTGCCAGCAATGATTCTACCCAGATACGCCCTTTTCACGTTAACATTCCTGACGCGGCACTAACCGATCTTCGCCAGCGCGTGTTGGCAACAAGATGGCCCGATAAGGAAACTGTAACTGATCGTACGCAGGGCGTGAAACTGGAACAGATCCAAAACCTGGTAAAATACTGGGGTACAGATTATGACTGGCGTAAAGCAGAAGCAAAGCTGAATGCCCTGCCGCAGTTTATAACCCATATAGATGGACTTGATATACATTTTATACATGTACGCTCTAAAAATCCAAAAGCCCTGCCCATCATCCTGACACATGGCTGGCCTGGTTCTATATTTGAGCTCCTGAAAATTATTGGCCCGCTTACGGACCCGGAAGCTTACGGCGGCAAAGCATCAGATGCATTTGACGTAGTAATACCTTCTATGCCCGGCTATGGCTTTTCTGAAAAACCTAAGACTACCGGCTGGGGTCCTGACCGCATAGGCAAAGCATGGGATGTGTTAATGAAACGCCTTGGATATACTCATTATGTATCGCAAGGTGGCGACTGGGGGTCAGTTGTAGCTGATGCAATGGGCCGTCAAAAACCTGCAGGTTTATTAGGTATCCACGTAAACATGCCTGCAACCGTACCTGCTGATATAGCGAAAGCGCTTCAAAGCGGCGGTCCTGAACCAGCCGGACTTTCAGCTAAGGAAAAAGCCGCTTATAAATCAATGAATTATTTATATACCAAAGGTGGTGGCTATGCCGGCATCATGGTAACCCGCCCGCAAACAATAGGTTATAGTTTAACAGATTCGCCTGTTGGCCTTGCTTCTTTCTTCTTAGACAAGTTTAACGACTGGACCTATAGCGGAGGCGATGCCCAGAAAGTACTTACAAAAGACGAGATCCTTGACGATATCACCCTTTACTGGTTAACCAATACCGCGGCTTCGTCAGCACAGCTTTACTGGGAAAATGGCACCAATAACTTCAATGTTGTTGAGCAACGGACACATGAAATAACAATCCCGGTTGCTATAAGCGTATTTCCAGGTGAAATTTACCAGGCGCCAAAAACCTGGGCAGAAAAAGCTTACCCTCATCTGATCTATTTCCACGAAGCAAACAATGGCGGCCATTTTGCCCAATGGGAGCAACCGCAAATATTTGCTGAAGAACTTCGTGCAGCATTTAAATCCCTGCGTTAATTTAGATAAAGCCAGTTTGACGGCGCGCAATATGTGCGCCGTCTTTTTTTATCTCTAATAAAATATAGCCACATTAAAACAATCTAATTAACAGTTGTTTACTGTGCATAATTACCTGTTAATATCCCACATCGCTAATTAATACATTTACAATAAAACCAAAGAAATGAAAATTACCTATTACGGCCATTCATGTTTCTCAGTAGTTGCAGGTGGTAAAAATATTTTGTTTGATCCCTATATCACGGGAAACGAGCTGGCAAAAAACATCGATATTAATGAGATTGAAGCCGATTATATTTTTGTATCCCATGGTCATTTCGACCATATACTTGATGCTGAAGCTATCGCAAAACGTACGGGTGCGCAAGTTGTTGGCAGTTTTGAATTATATAATTATTTCACTAAGCAAGGTTTAACAAATGTGCTTCCCATAAACCCGGGCGGTCAGGCTTCATTTGATTTTGGAATGGTAAAAGCTGTTATTGCACAACACTCCAGTAGTTTCCAGGATGGCAGTTATGCAGGAGTGGCGAGTGGATTTGTTTTTAAAACCAATGATGGTAATTTTTATTACAGCGGCGATACCGCCCTTACTTTAGATATGACCTTAATTCCCAAATGGGCCAGTCTCGACTTTGCCATATTCCCGATAGGTGATATGTTAACAATGGGCGTAAACGATGCCATTGAAGCCGCCCAGTTTGTAAACGTAAACCAGGTGATGGGTGTGCATTATGATACCTTCGGTTTTATCAAAATTGATAAATCTGATGCAATCCAGAAATTCGAACAATCGGGTTTGAAATTGCATTTACCTAAAATAGGCGACAGCATCAATATATAGTAAAGCAAAACTTTGATGGCCTATATATAATGGTATCATATCCTATAGATAAAAAAATTGTCCCGGATCTCATCCCGGGACAATTATATATTAATATCAGCTCAATCTCACGCTGATTCTGATTACAAATGAAGTTTATATATTCAATTTACGGCAATCAGTAAATATCAATTTCAAATCAATATGTATCAATGATCGGTAAGCCTTATCAGGCGTACATGATCAATCATTGCCTGGTTAACATCACCATTCATGTTTTCGTTGGCATCCTTCAATTGCAATTTGATCTGGTGCATGCCTTTGCCAAGCTTTACTTTAACCACGTTGCTATATCCCCAGTTGCTCCACTCCTCTTTTCCTCTTTGTGGTAATACAACGGTACCTGTAAAATGCTTATCCACATCCAATGTGCGTATGGCGCATTTATTTTCTGTATTGATGGGTCCGTTACCATTGGCATACCTAAAATCAATGGCATAGATGCCATTTTGATCAACCTTAACTGCGATATTTAAACTGATGTTTACCGTTTTGCTGATCTCCACAAAACCTTTACCCGTAAAACCCTGGTAAGCCAGGGGCGACTGATCAACCGAACCCTCAGCCTCAATAGTTTGCACCGAACCGGCAGGAACAACCTGTAAAGGTTCACTTGCAAATGAACCCACACCTTTTGTATCAACAGCAATAACCTGGTACTCGGCATACTCATTGGCATTTACCGCATATCCAGTCGTTTTAGTATTAGCGACAGGCTGCCCATTTTTAATGATACGATAGCTTGCGGCCCCTGCTGTTTTTGGCCAGCTAAGCTTGCCTTTGGCATACACCGCAATCGGGGTTTCAGGTGCGATGTAACCCGGACTAAGATTGCTTTTACCTGCTAGTACATTATTGGCTAATACTATTTTGACGCTATGCTTTCCGGTCAGATCAGCGGAAATAATTGCATCGGTTATAACTTTACTATCAAGAGTCATGCTTTTAATTTGGTTGCCATATCCCTCCATCGTAATATTCAGCGTTGCCCCCCGGTATTTAAAATTATCCAATGTGCGTGTGCCGGCCAGTGCCCGGGGTACAAATGGTTTTAACTGCAAACTGTTCTCATTGTAGTGGATCCCAAACAGTACTTTATAAACCAATGCGATATTACCCGATAGGCTCCAGAGCATATTGCTGCTGTTTATTTGGGTACCGGCGAAGTCGCCGTTGCTGGCCACAAAGTTTTCCTTGTTGGTAAGCCACAACGCCGCAGGGCGGTATATCGCGCTTATGGCCCTGAAAACCGCTTCTTCATTACCCGCTTTGGCCGATGCCATAGCCCAGTAGGTTTCTACAAAGGGCCATACGGCGTTGTTATGGTAAGGCAAGATATTAGGGATCTGTGGGTAAATACATGGAATGCCAAACTCATTTACAGGAGTATTGTTCACCACCATTTGCTGCTTACCCGCGTCGGCCGCGTCAAATAGCACAGCCAGGGCCTCGCCCAATGCTTCAGATCTGGGTGACACCGTTTTATAATTGCGACCATACAAGTATTGGCCATAGTATCCTTTGGAAGGCAACCACAGGTTGTTCAAACCTTTTTTAATGCCCGCCGCTTGTTGGGTATAGCTTTTAGCCGCAGCTTTATCATTCAGCAAACCGGCCATAGAGGCTAACACCTTGTTCACCTGGTAATGTACCACAGTAGTACCCAGGCATTCCGACTCATAGATATCCGCTGGTTGCATCCATTTAGGGTAAGTTTCTTCGCGCCAGTCAAGAAACGAAGATTCGCCACGCACCATGCCCGTTTCCTTATCGTACACATTCAGCGCATCGTCGGCAGCCGATTTTTTGATGATCCTGTAAGCTTTTTCCAGCCAATCCTTATCGCCGGTTACTTTGTAAACCTCCCAGGCAGCTACTGCCCAGATCATCCTGTCTGATGATACAGGATAAGCGCCGCCCGTTCCGGTGTCCTGGATTATCCTGCCATTTTTCACCTTCTTCATCAGGCTGTAAACCGCAACCCGGGGTTGCAGCACAGCCATCGAGAGGATAATACTATAACTAATATCTCTCGTCCAAACCCCTCCCCACTCCTTACCGGTGCGGAAGGTGCTATCGGGTTCAACAGCGTTTTGCATTTCCTCCAAAGCAAGGTTATACAGCGCGTCGCTGATCCGGTATCCCGAATGATACTGCGGAAAAGCACTTACATCTTTAGTCATTTTCCATGACGAGGCTGTACTGTTTGCATCCTGGGGTTTGTTCAGCACCAGGGTGGTTTCATAGATACCGTCACCATCAGGGTCCTTCAGTTCCAGTTCGGGGCGGTTATGGATATTATTGAAATCCCATATCATGGGCGCCGTGTTGCCGGCTACATATACTCCTTTAAAATCAGCCTTATATATTTTATCGCCATTAAAGCAGGTGTAATACCCCTTGCTTTTAAAGGCATCTAACACGGCGCGCATATCCAACCTGATCCTGAAACTGGTGGAGGGCTTCAGGTAGCTGCCTTGCGGCACGGCCTTATGATCGGCATCGCTTTCACCAAATTTAATCAGCGGCGTTTCATTAGCTTGGGCAATACAGCTGAAATGATGATCGTTACCCGATGGCAGTTCATTGTCTTTACCATTAATGCTGAACTTGAAATCGATAACGGGGCTCTTGTACAGGTTGGCCGGGCTTTGATAGTCGGACTGTAACTCTGTAGCTGAAATAGCCTTCGCTGTGTATTTACCCTGTACCACCCTATCGGCGTATACAGTATATGCTTTTGATGTGTAAATGGGTTTACTGCTTTGCGCGTTCACGTAGCCAGCTGTGAGCAGTAAACTAAAAATTACAGGAATTGAATATTTCATTAAAAGGTATTTAACGTTTATACTATTGGTTTAAACCACATGTGCTAAGTGTTCCATACGGAACGGTGATACACCCTGAACGGGATGAACACATTACATATTGACAATCAATACATTAAATATTTTTACAATCACAGAATGGAACAATATAACTACTGATAATCAACACATTAACTCTTACTGAAACAAAGCCAGAAGTGCAAATGTTTTGATTTTTATGCCCGGAACCTCCGGCTTGGTGTCCCGGGCAATTTCAGTAGTACTTACTGGTACTTCACTACAATCATATCCCAATATTTAAGTAAGGGCAATGTAAATGTAGCCGAATTTCCGGATTGTGTAAAGTTACCGCCCTGGATGCGCGGCCATCAATATCAGGCGATGCTACCCAGATACTTTTAATGGCTTTTGTTGCTGTAAAGTTGAAACGACCATTGGTTACCGGCTTGGCGCTCCTTGTGTTCCATTACGGTCTCGCCAATCAAAGCTGGCCGCGTTGGCAAAATTAATAAGATGATTAACCTGTTTAGCTCCCAGGCCTTTACCTATTACCGAAACCTGCGCGCTTTGCGGCGGAAAGTTGTTCAACTTAGTTTTACCATCAGCCGCTGTAATTAATAGCTTCCGGCCTTCTTTGTATAATTTATTTAGTTAGTAGCCATGCAAATCCCGCGGATTACCCACTAAACGGGCACATAATACCAGGCAAATTTTATCGTTAAAAGCCTCAAAATCAACCCTTGTTTCTTTTTTTAATAATTAAAAAATCTTTTTTTTCTCCAACCGAAAACTTTTCTCTTATTAATAGGTTATAAGCTTAATTATTTTAACAATTAGGGTTGTTACCCTAAGACAATTAATCGATAAACTATGAAATATTCTACATTAAAGAAAACAGTCGCATTGTCATTTGCTTCTTTGATGGTTGTAGGGATAGCTAATGCTCAAACCGATACCACCAAAACAACAACTACCACAACAACTGCAACTACAACTTCGGCTGAAACTTCTACTGCCAAGGTATTTGGCGGTATTGGTCAGTACAACACCTTTAGTATCGGCGTTAACGTTGGTATTACAGACGGACTTGTTCCATTTACTATTAACACTACAAACAAGTTCAAAGTTGATTTGGGTTATGGTGTTACCTTAAGGCAACAACTATCTCACACCTTTAGCTTACAATTAGACTACTTAGGTGGTAAAGTTCACGGTATCGACAAAGAAGGAACACAGAAATTTGGTATCACCGAGTATAAAACTTCTTTCAATTCAGGAGCTATCAGTGGTGTATTCAACATTGCAAGTGTTAGCTTTTTACACCGCAAAAACAGTGTTAACTTTTATACATCTGCCGGTTTAGGTTTAGATATGTATAAAATTAAAGAAAATACTCCTGTTGGCGGAAGTCCGGTAGCCTTACCATTCGGTGATAAAAACGTGAAAGAATTATTTGCTCCTGTAGGTGCAGGTGTTAAATTCAGATTATCTGATGCGTTAGCTTTAAACTTAGGTTACACTGTTAGCTTTGTACAGGGTTATAACTTCTCCGGTGCTCACACCTATCCTACTTTTAGCCACTACTCTTATACTTACGGTGGTTTAGAGTACACTTTTGGTCCTAAATCAAAACAAAACTTAGAGTGGGTAAACCCGGTTGCTCAAATGTATGATGAATTGTACGATGCAGCTTTACGACAGGAAGTTGAAGCTTTAAAAGGCCGTGTTACCAACGTAGAAACTGCGGTTAACGACCTGAAAAAAGATTCAGACGGTGACGGTGTTGCTGATCAGTTTGACAAATGCCCAGGTACTGCTGCTGGTAGCGTTGTTGATGGTTCTGGTTGCGTTATCGTATTCCCTAAACCAGCTGTTGATTCAACTGCTGTTAAAGGTACTGCTTACTCAAACATCCAGTTTGAATTTGATAGCTCGGTATTACGCACTTCATCTTACCCTGTGTTAGATGCAACTTCAGCTGACCTTAGGGCTTCTGGTAAAGGTGTAGAAATAGATGGTTACGCTTCATCTGAAGGTACTGCTGCTCACAACATCGCTTTATCAAAAGACCGTGCTAACTCTGTAAAAACTTACTTAGTTAACTCTGGTGTTGATGCTAAGAAAGTGAAAGTAAAAGGCTTTGGTGAAACCAACCCAATTGCTGATAACTCAACTGAAGAAGGACGTGTATTAAACCGTCGTGTTCAGTTCAAACAAAAATAATCTTTAATAAAATATTATTTGAAAAGGCTCCGGATAACCCGGAGCTTTTTTTGTTTTATG
>NZ_JANYGH010000044.1 GCF_025362475.1 Mucilaginibacter sp. | reverse complement strand
AAAACATAAATAAATTGTCTTTTGCGTGCCAGAGGTACGCTACCTAAGGTTCCGTACCTCTGGCACGGAGCTTCATTTTTGCTTTTTTGCTACAAAGCTATTCCCCCGCTGGGGGAGAAACTCATTAACTTAATAGCATTGGAGAGACCTTGAGGGGACTGAATTTGATGCATAAAAATCATCATCTGAAATCTGCACATTTGAAATCTGTACATCCGCAGCTTATTTTTGCCTGAAGCTATCGCCTATAAACTCCAGGGCGTCGGTGATGCCGGTTCGCCAGTAGGTCCAGGTGTGGGCGCCATCGCGGATGCGGAACTCATGAGGCACCTTCTTTTCCATCAAAGCAATGTGCAGCAGTGAATTTCCTTTGCTTAAAGCGTCGTCATCACCGCAATCTATCCAGTAACGAACATCTTTCAAATCATCGGTAGTTTTGCTTTGTACCAAGCCCAATATGGAATTTGCTTTCCAGGTATCATTCAACCGTTCGGTACCTTTAAGGTTCGAACCGAATATTTTGCTGTATACTTCTGTCCAGCGGGCATCGGGTATGGCAGCAAAATCCTCATCGCTGCGTACTGCGGCGCTAAAGGCTGCCGCGGCCGAGAACATATCCGGGTGTTTTATGCTGTAAATAAGTGTACCGTAGCCACCCATGGATAGCCCTGCAACGGCACGGTATTTTTTGCTTGTTTTAATGCGGTACTCCTTTTC
The DNA here is from genome assembly GCF_025362475.1 of Mucilaginibacter sp. Classification (GTDB taxonomy): domain Bacteria; phylum Bacteroidota; class Bacteroidia; order Sphingobacteriales; family Sphingobacteriaceae; genus Mucilaginibacter. The sequence continues at coordinate 41,977 of NZ_JANYGH010000044.1, read as the reverse complement.
AACAGTTGGGATAAACTCTTTGAAAAAGAAATCCTCATAGTTTTGTTTGCCATCGTAGGAGTTGATATAAAATGTAGCCTTTGCATCCGGCATCACAATAATCATCGGTGGTATTTTACCTTCGGCGATGGCTTTATCAGCATAGCGGTTAACCTCGCCAAACTGTAACCAGCCGGTTTGGTCGTCACCATAGCCGTGCAGGAGGTAAACTACGGGGTAGTTACGGTTTGATGATTCGTAATCAGCAGGCAGGTAAATGGCATATTTTACATTATGCCCTAAAATATCGCTTTTAACGTTTTGTTCTTCAATCACTTTACCAACCGGAATATGCTGTGCAAACGCGGTTGACGCGGATAGAAAAAGGCAGATTAAGATAAGTTTTTTCATTTGTAAATATTTTAGTTAGGAGCCGTATTTATTGCATTAGTAGTTATCAACTGCATATTTAAAATTTGCAAATCTGTACATCTAAACTCAGTCAGCATCCCTTACCCAGGGTTCTTCGCCAACAAAAGCTATGTTTAAAAGAGTAGCATCAATTTTAAATTTCCAGGTGATGTTTTCGTGTTTGTCGTTTTTGATATCGCTGCAGGTAAAAAAGTAATAAACCTTAAACTCGCATTTAAATGCCCCGTTTAAATTATCAGCATTAAAGCTTGCCTGAACTATATCAAACTCCCGCACCTCCGGCGATCCACCCTCGTCATAAAAGTAGGCTGCAAGGCTCCGGCATAGGTTAGTATGATTTTGTTTGTCCTCAAACACCTGATTCAAAAACTGTTCAACGGAAATTTCACCACCCGATAACTTCCCGAGAATATCCGCAGAAAACGATAATTCAAAATCTTGTGCCATATCCAGGTATCAAGTAAATAAGATCAAAATTGTAATAATCCGTACATCTATAATCTGCATATCTGCACATCCGCAGCTTACTTCTGCCTAAAGCTATCACCCATAAAAATAAGCGCGTTGGTGATGCCGGTGCGCCAATAGGTCCAGTTATGGGCACCGTCGCGGATACGAAATTCGTGCGGGACTTTCTTTTCGATAAGGGCGATATGTAGCAGACAGTTTCCTTTGGTTAAAAAATCATCGTCGCCGCAATCTATCCAGTAACGTACTTTGCTTAGTTCATCTGCTGTTTTGTTTTGCACCAGGTCTAAAACTGAATTAGCTTCCCATGCCTTGTTTATCCGGTCTTTTCCTTTTAATCCGCGACCGTACAATTGACCAAAAACTTTTTCATAATTCTCATCAGCCTGGCCTATCATCTGATCACCAGGTAATACAGCCGCGCTTAAAGCAGCCGCAGCCGAAAACAACTGAGGGTATTTAATAGCATATATAAGGGTGCCATAACCACCCATTGAAAGGCCTGCAACACCACGGTACTGCTTTTCGGTTTTTATGCGATAGGCTTGTTCAATATGTGGCATAAACTCTTTAATAAAAAAGTCCTCGTATTTTTCCTTGCCATCATAAGAGTTAATGTACCAGCTAGAATCGGCATTAGGCATCACAATGATCATCGGGGGGATGGTACCATCGGCAATGGCTTTATCGGCATAACGGTTTATCTCTCCAAACTGCAGCCAGCCGGTATTATCGTCAGTATAGCCATGTAAAAGATATACAACCGGGTAAGTACGGTTAGCGGTTTCATAATCGGCAGGTAAGTAAATGGTGAACTTTACATTACGTTTCAGAATTTTACTTTTAACCGTTTGTTCTTCAATTACCTTGCCTTGTTGTGCAAAAGCGCTGCCTGAGCTTAAAAGGAAGCAAAAGAGCAAGCAATTTTTTAAGATGTTTTTCATGTATTTGGTTTGGTTTTTGGCTGATGGTTAAAAAGTTAAAGGTTTGCCTTGTTCGGGATAAATTAGGTTTAATTGCAATTTATTTTGTACCCTGAGCTGTGCTTTTATTTTAGTCATGTTTTTAACCGGTGGTTTTAGGTGGGTAACAACTATGTTTAATCCCTTTAATTCCTCTTTACCGGTTAAGGCGGCCAGCTTATTCATTTCCACCATGAGCCAGTTGGGTGTAAGGTGACCAAACAGTGTTTTATCGGGCTGCTCATTAGGGAAAGATACTTCTATTAAAATAGCTTTTAACTGTTTGTTTTTAATAAGGGGAGTAATGGCCTGCCAAAGGTTTTGCAGGTTTTGGCTTTTTTCTATTTCGTCGGGACCGGTATCGCCCAGATATAAAACATAGGCATTGTTAGTGTGTACCAAAAAGGCGGTGCTGGTAAGGTTTGAGTGGCTAAGCGGGAATGCCTGCACCTTCATATCAGTATACTCTATGGTGGTTTCGTTACCGGGGTTAAGCACGTGGTAATGGAATTTTTTTAACGCCGGGGTTTCGCCCTGATCGGCGAAGTTGGCCCAGCTTGCCCAGGTAAAATAATGCGTTTTTAGGGTTTCGAGCGTGCTTTGTAAGCCGTAGATATTTTTGGTGCTATCATCTGGCGAATTAATGATCAATCCGGCGAGGTGATCGAGATGGGCGTGCGATATAAAATATCCTTTGATGTATTGCCTCAATACGGTTTCTGACGGCGCGGTGAAAGCCTTGTTTTCAATGGCTTTTTTAATGCCGTAGTGCAGGGTGCCGGCATCTAAACAGATGTAATTATTGGTTCCATTGGCTGCCAGCATGTAGGCCGATAGGTTGCTTTCGTCAATACCACCCCAAACGCCCAGGGGCACCAGCCTAAAGGCAGCAGTACTTTTGACCTGCGCCATTGTGAAAAAAGGCAGTAAAAGAAATATGGCAATAATTAGTGAGGTATGCTTACGGTTCATTAACGGTAGTTTTTCAATTGCCATTATAAAACAATTGGTAAAGCACTAAATTAATGATATACCCATCAATTAAGCAAAATAAAATAAGTGTTTCAAAAATGATACCTGGTGGCCAGGCATCGCTCGCAAAAGAATTTTTTTATAGGGAGCCAAAACAGAAAAATTTTAAAAACGGGCCCACGCTTACGCCTGGTAGTAAGGGCTTGCTTACACTTTTTGCACCTGTAAACCGGGCGCAGGTTATTACTAACAATTTGCATTATTTTAAAGGGGTATCTTTATGATACAAATTTAAAATAAATTGCAAACAGTTAAAATGAGCACCTCAATTTTTAAAAAAAAGTAATTTACTCGACTTCGATTTTGGGGACTGCCACTTTGTTGTCCTCATTATCACCGCCCAACAGGTAACCCCATGGCTTAAGACTTTCTATCCTGTCAAAAATAATTTTAAAAATAGCGATCACCGGAATGGAAAGAAACATGCCCGAAAGTCCCCAGACCATTTCGCCTACTATAATGCCAATGAATGAGATGAGCGCGTTAAGCCGTACTTTTGAACCTACAATTGTTGGCAGTAAAAAGTTAGCATCAACAGCATGGATAGATATTACACTCACTATAACCGTAATGGTTTTGCCAATATTACCGGTAGCAAAGGTGATAATAGCGCTAAGCAATAAGGCTGTAAAAATACCTATGTAAGGTATAATGTTAAATAAACCTACAATAATGCCAAGTAATACGGCATATTTTATACCTATCCACCAAAAAATGGTAATAGCTACGCTGGCCACAATTGCCATTTCAAGCAGTAAGCCCAGTATGTATTGCCTTAAGATGCTTTGAATGTTCTCTACAATATCCATCACCACGTGCGAGTTTTCGTCTCTGAAAACCCAGATGATAAAACGGAGCAGCAAGCGTCTGTAAAGCAATATGAAAAAGGTAAATATGAGGATAAATACATAAAATATCATGAGTGATGATATGGCCCCGAAGGTTGTACCCACCACATCGGTGCCCGATGCCATGATTTTTTTAGATGCATCGTTAACATACTTTAGTTGACTGCTGGCATTTATGTGGATAGCTGATTGTATCCACTCCTGCAGATCATGCAGCGATTGGATAACCTGGTTTTTAAGCATTGGCCAGTCGTTGGCTAAGTTGGAGATCTGCGAGCCTACGAGGTACAATATGGAACCTACCAAAGCTACCATTAAAAGTATGGATACCAGGGACGACATACTGCGTGGCAAGCGTAGTTTTTTCTCTAAAAAATTAGAAACCGGCAACAGTAAAATAGCAAATATGAACCCAAAGATGAGCGGATCAAGAATATCTTTACCTACAATGATGAGGTATCCGAGGGCTAAAAAACCAATTAAAGTAAGTGCAAGACGTTCGTAAAAAGGGGCTATAAGTTTCTTTGCCGGCATATGGTAGAGGTTATATTCTGTTTTTTGATATGGGTAACGAATATTCATATCAGATGTTTGAAGATACAAAAATATTGATCAACAAAATTTATCCTTTTATTTTGTAGTGAGCTTTGTAAATCTGCACAAACCCGGGAAGGGTAATACGGGATAATTCTGCAACAGGCAAGGCTGAGACATTGCAAGCGAGAATGTCCTGTGGGATGCCGATCCGTCAGCCGACGGACGGCACGACGTTCGTTTTTGAATTTCGAACTCTCTGGCTATGGAAAAGGGAAAAACCATTGTATAGACGCGATTTCCCTGCATCTATACAATGGCTTTGTTTAAAATATCTATTTAAAATCAGTAGTTATCCAGCTGGCTAAATTACCTTCTTTATTAATTTCAATCAGCTTCTCTACGTCATCATCTTTTTTGTGCGATTCTTCGATGTTGTATTTGGCTATCATGGCTCTTAATGCTACCAGGTTGGCTGTGTTTTTGTCAAAGTCGGTTTTATGCTGTATGGCAAATTTGGCATATTGCGAGGTGTATGTAAATAACAGCTCGGGGTTTTGATCTGACAGATCATTAACTGCTTTGTTGATGGTTATGGAAACGTTATGAGCTCCCTGCACCCAGGCCAGTATAAACAAGCGGGCTACCCGTCTTTTATCTCTTTTGTCTTTCCAGCCGGTTTGTTGCAGCCAATCGGCCGTGGTTATTACCTGTGGTTCGTACATGGCAAAGTCGGCATCGGTTTGTAGAACATAGTTCATGGGCACATCAAATTTTTGTGCCCTTGTAGTTAAGCTAAAAGCAGTTAGTGCTACTAAAAGTATTAAAGTCGTCTTCATTTTTGTTTTTACGGGATTAATTAAACCAATGAAATTCCAAACGCAGAATTTCATGGATGTTTACTAATAAGGAAAAACCGTTCAATTAGTTTTTGTAAAGGCATCCAAAATATCCATTAATACAACGGCCTCGTCAATAGAGCAGGGGTTGGGGCCTTCATTTTTAAAGTAAGCCACAATCTTTTCTATCATCGGCTGCTGTATATGCTGCGGATGCTGAAACGTTATAGTCTCATCCTCTGTGTCGGTTTTCCAGTTTATATAATTGCCAAAGAATGGGAAAGTGATCTTCCCTTTTGTGCCGATGATTTCGCAGGTATCGGTGGCCACATTTTCGGCAACGTTAAAACACCAGGAGCCGTTGACCACTACTTTGTTTTTAAATAAAATTTCTCCGCAAACATGGTCATCGGCCGGAGTGGAGGCTGATTGATTGAGCGAGAAGCCATGATATTTCTCCGGCTCGCCAAAATAAAACAACATCAAATCGAGCTGATGAGGGGCAAGGTCATGAAAATACCCACCACCAGAAAACTCCGGAAGCACCCGCCAGTTGGTTTCAACATCGGCAATGAGTTTAGGCTTGCGGCTTTGCCACATCCTGATCTGTACGGTACGCACATCGCCAATTTTTTGCTCATCCAACAGCTTCTTTACAGCCAAAAACATGGGTACTGCCCGGCGGTAATGAGCCACCGTTAGTTTTGAGTTGCCCTGCCTCACTGCCTCCGCCATGGCACGCGCCTCGGCGGCATTACGGGTAACCGGTTTTTCTACATATACATTAAAGCCTTTTTGCAAAGCATTTAAAGCATAATCCAAGTGCGATGATGGGGGAGTGGCAATGTAAATGGCATTTATATCCGCATCGCTCATCATTGTATCCGCGTCATTATACCATTTGCTCACCCCGTGCCTGCTGGCGTAGTCGGCCGCTTTGGCGGCATCACGGCGCATCACAGCGATAAGGTCGCTATCCGCAATTTTTTTAAATGCCGGTCCGCTTTTTTTTTCGGTTACATCGCCGCAGCCAATGATGCCCCAATTGATAGTAGCCATATATAGAAGCCCCCTCTAAGTCTCCCCCTAAAGGGGGAGACTTTTAAAATTAAAATTTAATAAATTCAATATCGTATCGCAACTGCATTTCTGCTCCCCTTTAGGAGGCCGGGGGGCCTAAACCAATATCGCCTCTATCTGCGCCAGTTCATCAGCAGAAAAAACAATGTTGTCCAAAGCCTTTAATGAATCGGCCAGTTGCTCGGCGCGGCTTGCACCAATCAGTACCGATGTAACCCTGTTATCTTTTAACAACCAGGCTAATGCCATTTGGGCAAGTGTTTGGCCGCGTTGCAGTGCAAGGTCGTTAAGGCGTTTTATTTGGCTTAGTCTTTCTTCGGTTATTTGATTTACCTGTAAAAATCCGGTTGCCTTTGCCGCTCTGGAATCTTCAGGGATACCATGCAGGTATTTGTTGGTTAGTAATCCCTGTGCCAATGGCGAGAATGGGATACAGCCAACACCTTCGTTACCCAATACATCCATTAAACCACCTTCAACCCAACGCTCAAACATAGAGTATTTGGGCTGATGGATAAGGCATGGCGTACCTAAGTCTTTTAATATTTTGATAGCTTTTGCAGCTGTTTCGGCTGGGTAGTTGGAGATACCAGCGTACAAGGCTTTTCCCTGGCGAACGATGAGGTCAAGTGCTGCCATGGTTTCTTCAAGCGGTGTTTCCGGATCCGGGCGGTGGTGATAAAAAATATCCACATAATCCAGCTCCATACGCTTTAAGCTTTGATCTAAACTGGCAACAAGGTATTTTTTTGAACCCCAATCGCCGTAAGGGCCATCCCACATGGTGTAGCCGGCTTTACTGCTGATGATCATTTCATCACGGTAACCGCGGAAATCTTCTTTTAAAATACGACCAAAATTTTCTTCGGCTGAGCCCGGAGGCGGACCGTAATTGTTTGCCAGATCGAAATGGGTAATGCCGCTATCAAAAGCGAGGTGCAAAATTTTACGGTAATTTTCGGTAACATCAACATGCCCGAAATTGTGCCATAAACCCAGCGAAATGGCCGGTAATTTGATGCCGCTGTTACCACAACGGCGATATTGCATTTTTTGATACCTATCTGCAGATGGAACGTATGTCATATATAAAAGGTAAGAATAGTTTGGTTTTTAATGTTCGTAAAAATAGAATTTTATATAGATAACCGAAGTAAATATTTTGTGATGATTGCTGGTTTTATGGCATAGCTTCCACATTATTAACCAGCATTTGCTGTTTGGCCCAATCTCTTAATAAGGATAAAAAGGGCAATAATTCTCTGCCGGTTTCGGTGAGCTCATATTCAACTTTGGGTGGCACTTCTACGTAAACTTTGCGGGTGAGCAAGCCATCGTCTTCCAGTTCTCTTAATGCCTGGGTAAGCATTTTTGGGGTAACGCCGGTAACGGTTTTACGCAATTCGCCATACCGCAGGATGCCGGTGCGTAATCGCCATAAAATGCGACCTTTATATTTACCGCCTATACGTTGAAAGGCGTAGTCTATTCCACATTTGGGCAGCTGTCTTTTCATTTTTTTATCTGTTAGTCAAAAATAATATAGCTGATTTACAGGTTGGTAACTTTTAAGTGACCGGGTTACTTTTTTGTGCCTACTTGATAAAGGTACAGCACAAATATAACTTTGATACATGAAAACCAACCTAATAATCATATTTTGTGTAATGAGCAGCCTGCTGGTATCGGCTCAAAAAAAGGAAACCAAATTAACCGGGACTTATGCATTGGTTGCTGTAGATAATATTCTTGCCGATGGCGGCCGGGTGCATTTATATGGAGAGGCCCCGCAAGGCTTATTGATATTTGATGGGCAAGGTCATTATGCATTACAGATCTTTAGCCGGGGGCGACAAAAGTTTGCTGCCAACGATAAAAGTAAAGGCACCGATGAGGAGAACCGTGTTGCAGTAAAAGGCAGTAATGCCCATTTTGGCACTTATGCCATTGATGAAGCTAATGGAACTATCACCTTTAATATTCAAGATGCTTCATTCCCTAACTGGGAAGGGACACAACAAAAGCGACCGTTCACCATTATTGGTAATATTTTTAAGTATACTGTGCCTGCGCCAACTACAGGAGGTGCTGTAACGGGGGAGGTGGTGTGGAGGAAGGTGGAGTAGTCTGAATCAGAATTTACAGGATTTGAGAAATTTTTAAGAAATGTTTCCCAGGCGTCATTGCTGAGGTTTAAAATTCGAGACTCTGAAGGGGAAATGACGTTAAAAAAGATTTGTCATCCTGAGGAACGAAGGATCTATTCCCAGACTTTACAGGGCGAAGAAGCATGGTGGAGAATAGATCCTTCACTGCGTTCAGGATGACAAAAAGGGTTGCATAGCCCCCTCTGTAGAGCTTAGAGATTGCTTCGTACACAGCAATGACGATCTATTTAGCGGTCCGGTTCAGATAGCCTGATTCACACAACCTCTGCCACCACAAAAGTACTTCCCCCCACAAAAACCAGGTCATTTTTACCTGCATTGTGTTGCGCTGATTGCAATGCCTGCTTTACCGAAGGGTAAGCCTCACCGCGCAAATTAAAGCTTTCGGCTTTAAGCTTTAAGCTTTCGGCTTCCAATCCCCGTGGGATATCTGGTTTGCAGAAATAGTAGGTAGCATCTTTGGGCAACATGGCTAATACTTTGGTAATATCCTTATCATTCACCATACCAATTACAAAATGGAGGTGCTGGTAGTCAACAGCAGTAATGTTTTTCATTACTTCCTCAATGCCATCGGGGTTATGCCCTGTATCGCAAATGGTAAGTGGGTTTTGGCTCAATGTTTCCCAACGACCGTGCAAGCCGGTTAAGGTTTTTACCTGGGATAGCGCTGTACGGATATGGTCATCACTGATATTGAATCCCTGCGAGCGTAATTCTTCAACAGCAGATAAAACCGTTTTTACGTTTTTAAGCTGATAAGAGCCGGTAAGGTCAAGATGAATGGTGAGTGGTGAATGGTGAGTGGTGAGTGGTGAGTTTTTTATAACATTTAACTCAAGCAAGTCGCTTTTTGAATCTTGACTTTTGGTGTTTGATTTTTCAACCTCCCAAACATCAGATGCAAACAAAATATCAGTCACTTCCTTTGCCGCTTTATCAATAAATACCTGAGCTGTTTCGAGCTGATTTTCGCCAATAACTACTGGGATACCCGGCTTTATGATGCCGGCTTTTTCTGATGCGATGAGTTGTAGCGTATCGCCCAAAAGGTTCATGTGGTCCCAGCCGATATTGGTAATTACTGATAACAGGGGAGTGATGATATTGGTGGAATCCAACCTGCCGCCAAGACCGACTTCAATAACGGCAAGGTCTACTTTTTCATTAGCGAAGATTTCAAAAGCCAGGCCCACGGTCATTTCAAAAAAGGAGGGCGCTATTTCATCAAAATCATTTTTGTGGGCGGCAACAAAATCAATCACCGTTTGCTCGCTGATCATCTGCCCGTTTATGCGGATCCGTTCTCTGAAATCTTTTAAATGTGGCGATGTATATAAACCCGTTTTATAGCCCGCGGTTTGTAAAATAGCCGCCAGCATGTGCGATGTGGAACCTTTACCATTGGTGCCGCCAACATGTACACTTTTAAACCGATGCTGCGGATTGCCCAAACGTTTACAAAGCTCAATGGTATTATGTAAATCAGCTTTAAATGCCGAAGCCCCGTCCCGGGTAAACATGGGGAGTTGGGTGTAAAGGTATTGGATGGTATCGTTATAGTCCATTTGGGAGGTTGGCAGTTTTCAGTTGGCAGTTGATGTTAGTGAGTTCAGCGGCAACTATTGTTAATTAAAAATGCAAAGCTATTAATTGACTGTGCAAACTGCAAACTACCTACTGCAAACGGATGACTATTAATTCACCTTAAATACAAATACAACAGTACCTACCTGTGTTTCTGGTGCGGAGTCGAGCGGATTAAGCTTGGAATTTTTAACGGCATCTTCGCATTTCTGGAGCAGCGCTGCATCAGAAATGGTTGTACCGCGCGCGCCGGCACGTGCATAAACCACGTTGCCATCTTTATCAACCCTGATATCAACCATAATCTTGCCGCTTTGGCGGTTATCATCACTCACAGCAGGACGGCTTACAAAGCTACGTTGTGACATATTGAGGTTACCACCGTTGCCAGATCCTGTTCCGTTATAGTTATTGGTTAAGGTTGTCCCGGTTGGCTTGCCCTGGTTGCCGGGTTTGGCGCCTGTTCCGTCGCCTTCACCGGTACCTGTGGTTGCTTTGCCTTTATATAGCGCGTTTTGGTTTACTACAGGTTTAGTTACAGTTTTTGTAGGCTGGGCCGCGGTTACCGTATTGGTAGGCTTTTTGGTCGGAGTCGCCACTTCAGGGGCATCTTCGTTATTTTGAGTTACAACAGCTTTGTCGCTGCTTTCTGGCTGCGGTTTTTCTTCCGTTGGTTTTTCGGGGGTAACCTTATCCGGTTTGGTATGGTTTGCTTTTTCGGCTACAGAAGGCTCTTCGGTGCTCATATAGTCGCTACCCATACCTTCATCAACCGTGCCGTAATTTACCAATATGCCACCGGTACCATCCTCGGTTTTGGGTGGGTTTTGAAACACGATAAAATAACACGCGGCTATCAACACAGTCATGATTATGCCTGTTGCTAAAAACGCTTTCGGATAGTTATTTTCTTCCCTGTATTCCATTTGTTCAGTTGGCAGTTATCAGTTTACAGTTTGCATTTGCCAGTTTGCAGCTGTTTAGTAAGTTATATGAGTTTTATTAGTGGGTTAAAATCAATATCCAGCATATCAGCCAAAAAGGCTGCTAACTGCAAACTGCCCACTGCAAACTATCCCTTCGGTTCTGTTGCCAGAACCAGTTTGATGTTTAATTTTTGTGCTATATCCATTACCTGTACCACATCCTGTATGGCTACTGTTTTATCAACATATAAAACAATGGTAAGTTCTGTTGCCAGTGTTTTATAACCCGATAGGGTAGTTTGCAGGGCATCTACCGGTACTTCTTTTTTATCAACGTAATATTTCAGATCCTTGGTTACCGAAACTGTTATTGTTTTTTTTGATACTGATTGCCCGCTTGATGATTTGGGCAATACCAGTTTTATAACGTTAGGGTTTGTAACTGTTGACGCGATGAGGAAAAACAAAAGCAGGAAGAACATGATATCGTTCATGGCCGAGGTGTGAACCTCTGCCGATGCACCTCTATGTCTTTTTCTTAAATTCATTTGCTCGGCTCCTCTAACAGGTCAATAAATTCAATAGCATCGGTTTCCAGTTTCAGGATCACCTTATCAACCATCATATTTAAAATATGGTAGCAAACATAGGCCACAATACCCACCATTAAACCAGCGGCCGACGTTACCATTTTTACATATAACCCTCCAGATATAACGCCCATACTGATGTTATCTGTTTTTGAAATATCATAAAATATTTTAATTACCCCGGCAATGGTACCCAGGAAACCAAACATGGGTGCAATACCAGCTACAATACCCAATATCCCTATGTTTTTTTCCAGCTTGGATACTTCCAGCTTGCCAACGTTTTCAATAGCGCCTTCAATATCTTTTATAGGGCGACCGATACGTAACAAACCTTTTTGCAGCATGCGGCCCAAAGGCGAATTGCTGTTACGGCAAATAGCAATGGCCGATTCTAAATTACCAGTGTGTATACTTGAACGTACCTGGACCATCAGGTTCGATTCGTCTCGTGAAGCTTTGCGGATGGTAAAAAAACGCTCGAAAAATATAACCAGGCCCAGTACGGCCAGTATACCGATAGGCACCATTACCCAACCACCCTTTATCAACAGATCGCCAAAACGTAATTCCTCTGGGGGTTGAGCCAACTGTGTGGCTGTATGATTAGCGGTATCTACTAAATGTTTTGCTGTATCTGTTACTTGCTGTATGAATAATAAAGTCATTTCTGAGTGTTAGTGAGTTGTTGAGAATATGAATCTTTGTATATTTTTTTTGAATCAATTAATTTTTGTCTTGCTGCTTCGGCTTCAGCAGAGGAGGCAAAACTGCCAATAATAACTTTAATCCGCTGGCCTGTTCCCGGTCCTGTTAATATTCTTGCGTCCACTCCCCTTGCTTTCAGGTCCTTTATAAAAAGCTCGCTTTTTGCTGCTGTTTTAAATGAGCCCGCATAAATTACGAAAACAGGTTTAGCAACAGTGTCTGTATTTGCCACAGGCTTATTTAACGCCGAATCGGGTTTGGAAATTGCTTTTGTGCTATCTATCGGTGTATTGGCTTTTTTTACTGTATCAGTATCGCGTTTAACTACCGGCGTTGCCTTTGGCACAGTAGGTAGTTGAATTTCTTCGCCTTTAGAAAAGTTTAGCAGGCTGGGTTTGTACCTGTAAACCCCGAATAATGCGGCCGCCAAAACCACTACTATAATTGAAATAATGATCCAGATGCTTATACCGCGTTTTGGCTCAGATTCTTCTTCAGTAAATTCTTCTGGCAAATCAACTGGCTCTACAGGCACTTGAAGCTCCCTTATTGGTGGTGGAAGCGGCAAAGGCTCTGTTGCAGTAACTGCAGCGGCAGCTTCCTGTATTGGTGGCGGTACCGGTGCAGATGCTTGTACTTCGGGTTCCGCAACCTGGTTTAATTTTTTTATGCTAACGGCTTCGTAACCATAAAAAAGCGCATTATCGGTATTGGTTAACTGCGATTTAAAGGCGATTTTGCCCTTATCCATATAAAACCAGCCCAGGTCGGCAAATGGTATTTCCTGCAGTGAAACTTCTTGTTTTAAAGCGGTTATATATTTATCAGTAAAGTACTTTGATGAAGCCAACGAAATCTTTTTCTTTTCGGCAATGTACTGGGTTAAGGTATCGTCGCCCTCAAGTGTTTGCGGATCAAATTGTATTTTATAACCGGGCGGATAAAATTTACGCTCGGCCTCATTATAGGTGGCACTTACACGTACGTGCACAAAATAGCCCAGGCCTGGCACGCTTATTTCGCCGTGCTGGCCCAACAGTTCACTTAAATAGTTGGCTATATCCATTTGCTAAAAGTACGGTTTATTGTAAATATCAAATTCTTAAAACGAGAAACCGACGCCGCCAAAGATATTAAATCCGTAGTTAGGATAGTATATCCAGGTTTGATATCCTGAGTTTAAAATGTTATTTGCCTGTGCAAACACGGTAATTACCGGTGTTACGCGGTACTCAACACCTCCATTCAGATCGGCAAATGAGCTGATAGAACGGTTTTGTGTTAACAAATTGGTGTTTGGGGTAAGTGTACCCAATGGTCCGGGCACAATTCCGAAAGGCCTGTCATAAGCGTCTCCACGGATCAGTAACGAGCCTGTTATGCTCACTTTGTTATTGATATGTATGGCGGTACCAGCTGTTAATAAAAACTTAGGCAGGTTCCATGCCTCTTTTTCGGTGTTCATTTTATAGTCCTTAAACTCAACGCGACCAAAAATATTTACATCATCGGTTGCTTTAAAGTCCAGCTCGCCATTAAAACCAGTTACGCGCGAGCGGCCATTATCGTATATCACAATAAATTTATAGCCCTCGTTAGTTTGGTTGCTTACCAATAGCGGCATATCTTTCACACTATTGCGAAATACCGATGCCTTGAAACTAAGCCCGGGAGCCAACGTGCCTTTTAAACCGGCGCTGATATCCAACTGATCAACTGAGTTTTTAAGCTGGATGTTTTTATCGATATAAGGATTGATGGCGGCAAAATCACGGATGGATGCGCGGTTGATATCGCCCTTGGCTTCTACAAACAGGCGCACATATTTAGGGATCACCTGGTACTCCAGTTTAGCTGCCGGGAATATGAAGAAGCGGTTAAAATCACCAAACTCCTTTTCAATGTTTACACCCGCATCAATTTTATAATTGGTGCCCTGGAATTTAATATAGGGGTTTAACCTCAGGATGCTGTTGTTTAAATTGTAAAGGCTGTCCTTTGGATTGCTTAAATCAATAGATGCGCTTAAGCCAGTATAAAATTGCTTAATGGTTTGGTTTAAAAATCCGGATAATACAATGTTACTTTCCTTTGCCTGGTAAGCATTGCTAAACGAATAACCTTTTAATTTTACAGCGTATGTAAAATCGTTTTCAACATCTTTAAAGTTTTTGGCCAGCTCAACTTCACCGCTTATTTCGCTAAAGTGTTGTTTTTGAGGAGCGAATGTTAACGGGATGGAATCAGGGTGACCATAAAAATAAACGCCCTGGCGTTTGTAGTTGATACGGCCACTGATGTTGTTTTCTGAATTGATGCTTTTAATGAATACACCAACCTCATCCTTGCTTTCGTTTTGTTTTTCCCATGATCCGGCTTGCGAAAAATGTTTCAGGAAACCACCAACCTGCAAAGCCTGGTCGCGGCCGTTGCCAAAATAGGCTTCGCCAAGTAGGGTTTTTAAACTACCAACACCAGCTTTAACATAATTGTTAAGTAGTACAGAATCCTGCTCGGCCGGTCTTTTTTGTGGGTCGAGGTGTTTTATTTCCGAGTCCTGGTCAAGTTTTTTATCTAAAGTAGTATAGGTAAGCGGTGCTTTAAACGGCGCTTTATCCTCCAAATCGGGGTTACGGCGAATTTTAACAGCATCGGCTAATACCGGTTTGTATGCTGTGGTTATCACTATTTCTTCGGAAACACTGCTGCCATTTGACGGGTTTGTGCCATTGCCACCTTTTTTAGTAGTATCCTGGCTTGCTTTTGCTGCTGCATCGCCCAGGCTTTTTGAGGCGCCTGCATCAGCTTTTTTTGTGCCCGGTTTTGCAGTTGTTTTTTTTACGGGTTTGGCGGTTGCTTTAGCCGGAGTTTTTGCTTTAGCTGCTGTTTTTACTATTGCCTTTTTCGCGGGTTTCTTTGTTTGCGCTTGTGCAGGAACAAAGTATAATGCTATTATTAAGGTAAGCAGCGTGTAGGTGTATCTTGAGTTCATTGCTTGTCTTCTTTTTTATTATTCTTTGGGATCCTGTTAGTTTTGAGATGGAGTTTTAGTGGTATCTGCCGGTGCCGATTTATTACTATCGTCAGTAGCAGGAACGGCAGGTGCAGCGGTCTTGCTTGCTTTGCCTCCATTTAATACATCCAGTTTTTGTTTGGCTGTTGATAGTATCTCATCATCGGCCTTATAGTTATCAATAATGCTTTGCAGCGTTGCCTTAGCCTGGAAATTATCTTTTAAAGCCTTATAATTATCAGCCAACAAAATATAGGTTTTAGCTATCCAGTAATCATAGTTTGGCATTTCTTTAGCCAGGTCAAAACACATTTTTTGCGATGTTTTGTAACGGCCTTTTAAATACTCCACAAGGGCCACATTGTATTTCGCTTCGGCAGCGGCTACTGTTTTGGTGTTGGTAATGGTGTAATTAAGTTCCTTAACAGCGGTTGTGGTATCGCCACGTTGCAGGTAAGCCTTGCCAGCATATAAACCGGTGCGGAACTTATCTTCCTGTGCCGATTTTTCATTTTCCCTAACCAGTTTTACGTAGTTAAGCACATCATCCGGCATTTGCATTTCAGCGTAGCAAAGCATCAGGTTATTAACGGCAAAAGTATAATCGGCCTTGTATTCGGCGTTTGTTTCTAACCTTTTCAGGAACACTATGGCTTCATTATATTTTTTCTGTTGTATGTAAAGCTTGGCCATCGCGATCAGTGATTTTTCACTGTACGCACTTGTCCAGTCGTTTAGTATCAAATTGTAATCGGCAACAGCTTCCTGGGTCCTGTTCAGGTTGGTTAAGCTTTGCGCCCTTATAAACCTTGCTTGTTTTTCATAGATCTGTTTTGCCGGAAACTTATCAAAATAGGCATTTACAGCGCCTAAGGTACCTTGCCAGTCGCCTTTTAAATAAAGGTTATTGGCCGCGGTGATCATGATGCTCTCCTGGTCGGCAGTGGTATAGTTACCAATTGGCGTAGTAGTAGCGTAATTGATAAATGTTTGCGCGTCGCCCTTATCGGTGTATATTTTTTCTATCTGTTTAAGAGCTTGCTTGGCTTCATCGGTTGATGAATAGTCCTGTATCACTTTTTTAAATGATTCTACAGCAAGGTCATCACTGCCGGCATTGTAGTCAATTAAGCCAATGGTAACCAACGCACGTGGCACGTAGCTGCTGCGCGGATATTTCTGGATCATAGCCTGCAGGTCTGTTTTGGCCTTTTCACCGTCAGTTTTCAGGAAATAGGTGTAAGCAATCTCGAACGATGCATCATCGGCGTAGTCAGAATTAGGGAACTTGTTCAGCACATCATTCAGTGTACTTATCTTGGTATCAAGTGATCCCTGTAAACCCTGAATCATACCACGCTGAAATAAAGCGTAATCCTCGCCCTGGTTGTGCATAGCGATAATGCGGTTGTAATATTCCAAAGCCTTGCCGTAGCTTTTTAACACAAAGTAGCTATCGCCAATACGGGTTATAGCATCATTTTGTGTGCTTGCATCTTTTACATCGCCGGCTAAAAACTTCTCAAAGTAGTTAGCGGCTTTTTTATATTGTTCGCCATAAAACGCGGCGTAAGCTAAAGCATAGTTGGCGTAGTTGGCCACATCTGTTTCCTTAGCCTCGGGCATGGCCAAAAACTGCTCAAACGTTTCAACCGATTCTGAGTATTTACGTACCTCATACATGGACTCGGCCATCCAATAGGTGGTAAGTGCCTCGGTTTTACTATCAACAGGGTTTTTTAACGAGCGCAGGAAAATGCCGATAGCGTTTTCGAACGCGCGTTCATTATAAAACTCCAATCCGCGGTAATAGGTAACTTTTTGGTAGGCTATCTGCGCGCTTTGCGATTTATTGGGGATGGGTTCCAGTATATCAACCGCTTCCTTGTAATTGCGGGAGTTTAAAAGTTCCTCGCCCAGTAATACCTTCATTTCATCGTTACGGCGCGAGCGCGGATAATTTTTAAGGTATAACCTTGTAGCCGCAAGTGCATCAGTATTAAAATCAAGCTCGTATGATAGTTTGGCGTACTCGTATAAAGCATCTTCCTGTAGTTGCTTATCATAAGTAAGCCTTGATGCATTAAGGAAAGCGTTGCGGGCGCTTTGCTTATTATTCATCTTCAGGAAAACATCACCAAGGGTGTAATTACCACTTTGGCTATATATGTCCTTTTGTTCCACCAGTTTTTCCAGTTCGGTAGATGCCTGTGCATAATTACCAACTTTATAAAAGGTATAGCCTATTTGGTAGCTATCCTGCGTATTTTGGGTACGGCCCTGGTCGCGGTCCTGGAAACGGCCATAATATTTAACCGCATTATCATAATCGGTTTTGGCAAAATATGATGCCGCTATAATGCGCAGCATCTCGGTTTCGTTTTGCTGATGTGTGCTGTTAACAATAGGTACAGCGTAATGGATCACATCATCATAACGTTTATCTAAAAAGTAAACGGCAGATATGTAGTAAGGGTAGCTGTTTTGGTATTTTTTTGAATTTTTTAGTCTTTCAAAATTTACCAATGCCAGGTGATAATCTTTATTAAGGTAAGCTATGTAAGCAAAGTAATAGGTGGCATCCTCGGTAAATTCAGTCTTTTTGGCTTTTACCTCTGCAAAAAGCAGTTGGGCATCCTTAAAGTTACCTATAGAAAAATAGGCATAGCCTTTTCTAAACTTGTATTCGGTATTATCGTGCCCGTTAAGTTCAACTGCCTGTACTTTATCAAACCATTCCAAGGATTTTTCATAATTGCCCTGTTTAAAGTACGATTTACCAATCTGAAAGTAAGCTTGCCGGGTAAGCGGGTTTTCGGGATGTTCTTTAATGAAGCGCAAAAACATGCTTTCAGCATCGTCATTATTTAAATTTAGCGCGCAAAAAGCCTCATAATACTGGCTGTTTTCTTTAACCAGCGATAGGTCTGATTCAAACTGCGGTTGGGTTGTTGTTTTAAGCCGGGATGCTTCAACAAGGCGGAATTGCTCGGCAGCAGACACGTATTTACCTTTATCCATCAGATCGATAGCTGAGTGATAAGTGCGGTAAACTTTGGCAGATGGGTTTTGCTGGGCAAGGGCGTTTGAAGCAATAAATACCGGGATTAGCAGGGGGATGTATCTTTTTTTGATCATAAAGCGCATACTAACGATGGTGCTAAAATAGCGAAACGAAAAAGGGTAATTCACATAAGTAGTTAACAAATGTGGAAAACACTTTTATTAACGAAGGTAATACTAAACATGATATGTGTGTGGAAAACTTTAAAATTGAAGCACATTCCACAGCCGTTTGGCGTTTGGGCCAAAAGTAACTAATTACCATAATTTGCTGCAATTTTTTTGAATATTGGACGTGAGGAATGATATATTTTGCTGGGTGTTTGTTTAATTTTTGCTATGATCCTGATAAACAATTGTAAAAAACGCTTAATGTACAGCATGGTCATGTTGATGATTATTTTGGTTCACGCTATGTTTTGTAAAGCACAAAAAACAAACGGCCCGATTGTTTTAAATGATCAGCAATTTTTGTTTTCGGCAACGGGGTTTTATATAGCCGATGTGGTTGATGACCGTGATGACCGCAGTGCTGTAGCCTGGTTACTCCCCGCCGCGCAGGTAAACGGGCCCGCGTCAAAATACACCCTCGACCTGAAAGATGGTGCCTCCTCAGCAATTAAACAATTCATCAGCAAGGGACTTGCTGTTAACAAGGCCTTACGCCCAATCACTATCCACATTAAGAAGCTGCGATTGGATGAAACGCTGCAGGCAGGGGGGCGAATTGATGGAAAACTGGGCGTGGTATTTTCTTTTGTGTTACGGAGGAACGGGAATGATGTGCAACTGATTGATTACAAAGGAGGATCAAACTATGTACGCACCTGGGGACAGCAAATGGATGTAGCCGGGTTGTTAGGTAATGTAATTCAAGGTGGAATGGTTTATTTTAATACCTGGATAAACAAGCAGGCTGATACCAACATCAAATTGGCTAAAGGGGTAAAACTTGTTTTTACTGAATACACAGAACAACCCGAAGGTGATACCATTTATTATGCGGCCAACCGGCCAATAAAATGGACCGATTTTCAGCAAAAGCCGCCCACAAGTAAGTATGAGGCCCAGGTTTTCCCCAGCTTTGGTTATGACGAGGAAGTGAAGATGGTAAAAGGAATAATTAATATCCATTTGAGTTTAAAAAGTTATCTTCCTAAAAGTGCTTGCTGGGTAAAGGAGGGGGCACAAACCGCCTATAACCTTAATCACGAGCAAAGGCATTTTGATATAGTAAAAATAGTGGCCATGCATTTTAAGCAACTATTGCTAAAAGAAAAGCTGACCATTGAAAATTATGATGGACCAATTAATGTGCAGTTCCTGGATTCGTTTCGTGAAATGAACGATATGGAAAAGCGCTATGATGACGAAACCAGCCACGGGATTGACCATGATGCACAGGAACAATGGAACAAGAAGATTGATAAGGAGTTAGTTAGTATCAAGTAGTTAGTATCAAGACAGCTGCATTGAGGTTTTAGAGTGCTACTATCCAGATATGTTTTGAAAAGTTTTGCTACTAACTACTTGCTACAATTTTAATTTTCATTTATTTTTGAAAGTTTAAAAACTTCGTTATATTTGTACATGGAATTGGCAGAAGGAAAGCTTAAGTTTATTGAGGCCTGGGGTAAGTTGGGATCGGAGTGGGGGATAAACCGTACTATGGCCCAGGTGCATGCTTTGCTGCTGGTTTCGCCGGAGGCTTTAACTACTGAGGAGGTGATGGCCGAATTGAGTATATCCCGTGGTAATGCCAATATGACCCTGCGCGACCTGATTGACTGGGGCCTGGTTGAAAAACAACATAAAACAGGTGAGCGCAAGGAGTTTTTTTACGCTGAAAAAGACACCTGGGCAATTGCACGCCGGGTAGCCGAAGAGCGTAAAAAACGGGAGCTTGATCCCGTTTTAAAAATACTGTCGCAATTATCAGAGGTTAAAGGGGATGAAAAAGATCCGGCCTATAAAACTTTTAAAACATCTGTTGCGGATATTAATAAGCTGGCAAAAAACGTGAACAAGACCCTGGAGACCATGTTGAAAGCCGAAGAGAGCTGGTTTTTTGGATCGATATTTAAAATATTCAAGTAATATTTTTTTGATTTAATATTTCAATTTTTCCTGGAAATTCAATAATTTATATATAATAAAAATCACACAATCATGAACTACTTTATTTTAACTTATCTTGTTTACCTGTTGGTGAGCATTGCATTAACAGTATGGGTTGCCAGGGTATTATTTAAAAACGGGCGCATTTTCCTGGTAGATATTTTTCACGGCAATAATGAGCTGGCCGATTCTGTAAACAAACTATTAGTAGTTGGTTTCTATCTTATCAATATAGGCTATATGAGTTTGGCCCTCAAAGAAACCGGGGGTATACCCAATACCCAGGTAGTGGTTGAGGTATTGAGCTACAAATTAGGATGGATCATCCTGATATTAGGAGCGATGCACTTCTTAAACCTTGTAGTGTTTTTTAAATTGCGTAACCGTGCCAAAAGGGATAAGGCGTTTGATGTTAATATTTAAATGCAGGTTTTATAAAACAAAAAAGCAGGCTGCAAATTGCACCTGCTTTTTTGTTTTGTATAATGAATTTATTTAAGCTGCTAAATCCAACTGTCTTTTAACACTGCGCAGTAAAACATCAATATCAAAGGGCTTAGCTATAAAATCATCGGGGCATCCTTCTTGATTTAATGAACTGGAGGAAACATAATGGCTTGCAGAAACCAGGATAACAGGGATATCATGCGTTTCTTTACCGGCCTTAAGGTGTTTGCATAGGTCGCGCCCATCTAAACCGCCAAGCATAATATCCAGCAGTATCAAATCTGGCTGATGTTCTCTTATCGTGTTAAACAGGTTGTACCCGTTTGATAGTGTTTCCACCTCATAGCCAGAATCTTCAAGTATATATTTTAAAACCTCTAATATATCGTTGTCGTCGTCCACCGCTAATATCCTTCTCATGGTAATATTGATTATGTATTCTATTAAATGGTGTGCTTATTAGTTAATAAAACGCATCATGATAATAGAAGCAAATGTTATACCAAGTTTATGCAGTGGTACTTAAAATGAGAATAATAAGGTAATTACAAACTTTTTTTTGTTGGAATAGTGTAATAACTTTTTAATAATTTCAAATATTTCCTTAAAAAAGGTCAACAATAAAAAAAAATACTACACTAATGTGGTGGAAATTGCTGCAAAGCTGCAGTTTAACTGATTATTCGTTATGCCCGGTAAACACATAGCTTGATTTTTTGCAACCTGCACAAAAGTATTTTCTGATAGGTAAAAAAAATAAAATATTTTTGGCGAACCAGCTTCTGTGCATTTGGAAATGGAATTGCTTTCCGCATTTTCCGCAATAATATACTTTTCTCGACATTGTTTTATAGTGCCTGCCTTTTATAAAAATAGGCGGGGCTACCAAATTACGATATCCCAATTATAACGGATGTAAAAGTTAAAAAAAAAATACGAATACGTTAGTATAGTATTTTGGTAGTTTAATTATTTAACAATTAATTAAACAAATACATATCGTTTACGCTGGCATCTATAGCAAATGTATCTTTTTGTAGGAAGAAAGAATAACAGGTGTTTTACAAAGAAACCTCTCGGAACCCGATTGTCGAGTTCTATTTTGCATTTGGGACATATAGGGAGCTTTTTGGGCCCCGCGCTGACGCTTTCATGAGAATTTATCGGTACAACCATAATACAATCAGGGGTTTATTGTATTTACTAATCTGTTTAAAAATCTGTTAAACAAAGATATTAAAATTGCTAATATCTTAACTATCAGTATAAATTATTATGTGATTTTGATTATTGGCTAATAAAATTGAGATATTCTTAATAAGGGAGGCTTTTATACCAGTTTTTTTAATAGTTATCGATTTTCCCTGGAGAAGGGAGGTAATTTGATAAACCTGGATGTAGTTTTATGCCCCACAGTTATGGGCTGGAAACTGAGCTTAGGATGCTTTAAATATTATTTAATCAGGCTATTAACCTTTTCAACAAGTTCAATAAGATCAAAGGGTTTATTAATGATGCCATCACAGCCATAATTTAGCAGCTGGTCTGTATTACTTACGTAAGCAGAAAAAATAATAACAGGAATATCTGCAAACTTAGGATTAAGCTTAATGAGTTTACAAATTTCGCCCCCATTTGTACCGGCTACGCGGTAATCTAATATAACCAGGTCGGGATTAAATTCTTCAATCAAAGGCAATACTTTATCGCTCTCAGAAGTGCTGATTACTTCAAATTGCTCATACGTGAGGGTTTCATGAACAATTTCTAAAATATCCTGGTTATCATCTAAAACTAAAATACGTTTTGACATAAAAAACAGTGAAAAAGTGTAAAGGCTAAAATTTAGTTAAGTACGCTGATAAATTATCTGAATAAGTTAGCGCGATGGTTGGGCTAAAATTTTGTTTAATAGATCAATAAACAAAATTAATCATTTTTTAATTAAGTATTGGTAATTACAATTGGTTTTTAGTAATTTATTTTTTGTTCTAATTAATAAATTGTTAAATAAAGATTTTTTTTACTCTGCGGTTTTGCTTTTTATACTTAATCGGGATAGGGAGGAATGGTTTCCTGATCTATATTGTATTGTAAAAGGTTTACGCATATAAATCCTAAACTCAAATATTGTTATTACTTTAGGCCGCTAACATTTGCTTTTTAGTAAAGTCCCCGTCCTAAACGTATAACAGTTTGATATAATGGCACTATTAATTATTCTTGTTTGTATAATTCTGCTTGTTTTATTAGTGAGCTGGATTAAATTAAATCCCTTTATCGCATTTCTGATTGTTTCCATAGCTGCCGGCTTAATGTTGGGGATTCCTGTAAACAAGGTTACTGCATCGGTACAGAAAGGGATGGGTGATATTATGGGTCAATTGCTCATCATTATTTGCCTGGGCGCCATGCTGGGTAAATTGGTAGCGGTGAGTGGCGCTGCCCAAAAAATTGCCGAAGTATTGGTTAAAGCCGTTGGTCAAAAATACATTCAATGGGCACTGGTTACTGCCGGTTTTATTATAGGCATACCCTTGTTTTATGGCATCGGCTTTGTGCTGATGGTACCACTCATATTTTCTGTAGTGTACAAATATAAGCTCCCGGCGGTATATATTGGCTTGCCTATGCTGGCTTCCTTATCAGTTACTCATGGTTTTTTGCCGCCGCATCCATCACCATCGGCACTGGTGGTGCTGTTTCATGCAAATATGGCCACTACCTTTATTTATGGCTTAATGATTGCCATCCCGGCAATTATACTTGCAGGACCGGTGTTTGCTCAATTCCTAAAAAAAATACCATCAGAGCCGCTTGCTACATTCAGAGCAGAAGAATTACCTGCTGATAAATTACCGGGTGGCTTCAATAGCTTTTTTACTGCCTTGCTGCCGGTTATGCTATTGATGCTAACCGCTTTTTTTCCGTACCTGGGTTTCAAAAACAAGGAATTATTAAAGGTTGTGGCCTTCCTGGGTGATCCATCTATTGTAATGCTAATAGCGCTTTTGGTAGCTACTTACACTTTGGGCATAAAACAAGGAAAAAAAATGAGCCAGCTGGCCGTTAATTATACGGATGCTATAAAAGATATTTCCCTAATCATGCTCATTATTGCTGGTTCGGGTGCTTTTAAGGAGGTATTAACTGCCAGCGGCGTGAGCAACCAGATAGCTACCCAGTTGCAGGCATTTAACCTGCCTCCGCTGATATTGGGCTGGGTTATTGCCGCCATAATTCGTGTTAGTTTAGGTTCGGCCACCGTTGCTGGATTAACGGCCGCGGGCATTGTAGCTTCGGTAGTGCTTCAAAACCATGTGAACCCTAATTTAATGGTGCTTTCTATTGGCGCGGGGAGCCTGGCGTTCTCACATGTTAACGATTCTGGATTTTGGCTGTATAAGGAATATTTTAACCTGAGTATAAAAGATACCATTAAATCATGGTCGGTGATGGAAACATTGGTTTCGGTTATCGGTTTAGTGGGTGTATTGATCATTAATCAGTTTGTAAAGTAATCATCTCCATGAAAAAGCTATTTAAGGCAGGAGCCATATTAACGCTGATGCTGCTGATGTACCATGTTGGCTTTGCTCAGGAAGGTATTGCCGGGAGTTATTATACCTCGTTTGATGGCACTAAGATCTACTACGAAGTCAAGGGGGAGGGTTTTCCCGTTTTGCTGATCCATGGGTTTTCGGGTACAGGGCAGGGCTGGAAGAACGGTCCGCTTTTTAATGATCTGTTGAACGCCGGCTATAAAGTGATCATACTGGATCAGCGTGGCAATGGCCGATCAGACAAGCCACATACCGACGCCGGGTATGCTCATGATGCCGAAGCTAAAGATATTATGGGCCTGGTAAGTAGTTTAGGTATCAAAAAATATAATGTAGTGGGTTATTCGCGTGGCTCAATCATTGCATCGCGTATATTGGTTTTAGATAAAAGGGTGCAAAAACTGGTAATGGGTGGCATGGGCGACGCATACACCAACCCCGATTGGCCAAGGCGTGTGCATGCGTATAAGGCACTCATGGGCGATACTACTTTTCACGATGTGGATGGCATGATCAAATACATTCATAGCAACCCCTTGTTTGATGTTACGGCGCTTGCCCTGCAACAAAAATACCAGCCATCAACCAGTAAGGCCGAACTGGCTAAAGTGAAAATACCGGTACAAATAATTTGCGGAACAGAGGACAAAGACGGTGGATCTGAAGAAGGGCTTCAGCAAGCCATACCGGGATCAAAATTAACTTACATTCCCGGCGATCATAATATTGCAGGCAAAAGTGTACAGTTTTCTGATACAGTATTGGCTTTTCTGAAGTAAAAATGCATTTGCAGCAGCGGCTGGGATTTTTGCAGCTACGAATAGCCGGGACGCTGTTAGCAGAGCGTGATTTTTTTGATTGGAGTTGAATTGTTTATGTTCAATCGTCTGTTTATTAGTTTTTTACTTAAAAATAAAAGCTAAGCGGGCTATAGCAAACTCTTGCGATTAAATTCAAATATATCGCAACCTGGCGCTCCAAACGGGCCCAGCGATCATCACAAACTTCATTTCGGCTTGTTATTTGCACAGGTATCAATTGTATATTTTGTCACACTTATCAGATACATTGTTATGAAAAAGTTAATCATATTCGCTTGCTTGTGTTTTGCGTTCCTGCTCACGTTCGCATCAAACATACAAGCGCAAACCACCAGGAAAAAAGGAATCAGCGATCAGGGTAAAGGAGCCATTATAGGCGGCGCCGGCGGTGCCGTTGCAGGGGGCTTAATAGGGCATAATGTTGGCGGCGCATTACTTGGCGGTGCGGTTGGTGCTGGCGGTGGTTACATCGTTGGTAATGAAATTCGCCGTTCCAGAGAGAAAAAGGAACGTGCGCGCCGTATTGCATGGCGTAGGGCGCATCCAAGGCATCACCGTCCTTACAGTAAAACCACTACTGTAACCACTGTTAAATATCAATAAGGTTAAAAAAAGTTAAAATAACTTAATAAGCCTGCGGTTATTTCAATCGCGGGCTTTTTCTTGCTATCTTAAGGCTCCACCGCATAAATGGGGGCATAAGGAATAAGTTTCATTAAATGCTTAACAATCAAATTATTCGTTAAAGTATTGAGTAAATTATTAAAAAACACCAAACAGCATATTTAAGTATTCCGTTTAATATATAATGGGTAAAGCGTTTATAGTATTATTATTTTGTTCAATTCCCTACGTTGTGATGGCACAAAACGCCATTCCCATTCCCATTGCCGATACCCTTAAAAGCAAAACGGATACTATTGCACAAAGAGACCTGATAGATATTTTCAGATCGGTGTTTAATATTAAGCCCAGAAAGGTATCAACCGTTGAGAAAAAGAAGTTCTATTTTTCTATTTTACCCATATCCGCATCAGACGGGCGAAGCGGCGGGAGGGCTTTGTTCACTTCCACCACAGCCGGTTTTTATCTTGGCGATCCGGCAACAACCAATCTATCCAGTTTTGTATTTACGCCTTATTTTAATTTAAAAGGCCGCTATGGTTTGCCTATCAGATCAAATATATGGCTTAATAATAACCAATGGAACATAACAGGCGATACCCGTTTGCTGGTTTACCCACAGTTCACCTGGGGCCTGGGTGGCAATGCGCCAGAAGGCCATAAGTTTTTGGTTAACTACAACTACGTGCGTTTTTACCAAACAGTGCTAAAAAAAATAAAGCCATATTTTTACGGGGGTGTAGGTTATAACCTGGATTACTATGTAGATATTGAAAGCCAGGGCGACAATACGCTTAGCAACTTTACCAATTATAAATATGGCACAGCTACAAACCAGGATGTTTTCTCATCCGGGGCTACGCTGAATTTATTGTATGATACCCGCAAAAACTCAATCAATCCATTGCCCGGGGCTTACGCCAATATATCATACCGGTTTAATACCAGGTTGCTGGGTAGCAATACCAACTGGCAGTCATTATATATTGATGTGCGTAAGTACGTTTCGCTAACCAATTCGGGACCTAAAAATGTGCTGGCATTCTGGTCGTACTATTGGACATCGCTTACGCCCGGAACGCCCTACCTCAACCTGCCCAGCCTGGGTTGGGAGCCTTACCAGCGATCGGGCCGGGGATTTAAACAGAACCGCTACCGGGGCCAGCGCCTTGCCTATTTTGAAACAGAATACCGCCGCGATATTACCCGCAATGGCTTGTTAGGCTTTGTTTTATTTGCAAACGTAAACTCCGTTACCGAGCCCGATAATATGAAATTTACCTTTTGGCACCCGGCCGCCGGCTCGGGGTTAAGGTTTAAATTCAACAAAAAAGCAGGCACAAATATTAGCCTCGATTATGGGGTAAGCCGCAACTACTCCTCCATAAACCTCAACCTGGGCGAAACTTTTTAAGTCGGGGGCAATGGGCAATAGTCCATTGTTAGTGGTATCTTTGGCCCGTAATTTTAATACCCTTAAAATCCGTTGACCATGGTCAATCGATCATCGACTAACAGCATATGACCAAAAAACGATACTTTTTTTTAATCCTCATATTAGGTTCGCTCACCGCGTTAGGACCTTTTTCAATAGATATGTACCTGCCTGGTTTTAAGGCGATAGCAAAATATCTGCATACCAGTACTGATCAGGTGGCGCTATCTCTTTCCAGCTTTTTTATAGGCATATCTGCCGGGCAGTTATTATATGGCCCTTTGCTGGATAGGTACGGGCGCAAAAAGCCTTTATATTTTGGTTTATGCCTGTACATCGTAACATCTATAGGCTGTTTCTTTTCCACCTCACTGGAGATGCTGATCATTATGCGTTTTTTCCAGGCGGTGGGCAGTTGCGCGGCAGGGGTGGCCTCCATGACCATGGTACGTGATCTGTTCCCGGTAAAAGACAATGCAAAGGTATTTGCCTTGCTTATTTTGGTGCTTGGGGCTTCGCCCATGGTTGCACCAACTGTGGGCAGCTATATAACAGCGGCATTTGAGTGGCAGGTGATCTTTTTAATCTTAACCATTATAGCCGTGTTAATATTGCTGGCCGTTATATTCTTTTTACCGGAAAGCTATCAGCCCGATCCCTCATTTTCCCTAAAACCCAAACCTATCATCACCAACTTTTGGGAAGTAATGAAAAATCCGCAATTTTTTACCTACGCCATAAGCGGTGCCTTTGCATTTGCAGGTTTGTTTGCCTATGTTGCCTCATCGCCCATTGTGTTTATAGAAGTGTTTAAAGTAAGTCAGAAATCCTTTGGCTGGATCTTCGCGGGGCTGTCGGTTGGGTTTATAGGCTCCAGCCAGGTAAACAGTATGCTGGTGAGGAGATACAGCAGCGAACAACTGGTAAATGCATTTTTGATTTGTATGGTTGTTATTTCGGTAGTGTTTTTAATAGGTTCCTTTAATGGCTGGTTCGGCATGGGGGGCGCAATTGTTATGATATTTGGAGTTTTATGCTGTGTAGGTATTTGCAGCCCCAATACATCGGCACTATCGCTTGCTCCATTTACTAAAAATGCAGGCTCCGCTTCGGCGCTTTTAGGAGCGTTTCAAATGGCTGTGGGCTCATTGGCATCTGTTGGCGTTACGCTGATAAAAAGCCAAACCACTTTGCCGATGGCAGGGGTAATGGCCGCATCATCCATAGTGGCTTTGCTGGTATTGGTTATTGGCAGAAGGTTTATTAAGAACAAGGTGGAAGCTGTGGCAGGTGCGGTTGTAGTTAGTCACTGATGTAAAACGCGAAAAATGTTGTTTACGTCATTAAGCCACGCTTACTTTATAATATCCCGTTAATTCTCCTTTTTTATTGGCTGTTATATTCATGATAAGGGTATCGTGTCTTTTTGTGTCCTTATCCACCCTTAATTCGTAATCTTCGGTAATTGTTGTGGGGTTGGGCCCTTTAGGATATAGTGGTTGTTTGTGGATCGTATTTTCGACTTTTTTATCAAAAAATAGGTTGGTAGTAAGCACTGTTTCACCATTGATGTGAACTTTGGCGTGCAGATGCGTTAAGCGGTTGGTATACCAACCAGGGAATATGGATGTAAACTCGCATTTACCCTTGTCATCCGTTACCTGGTAACCTCTTAACCAGGTTTCATTTAATGTGTTTTCTGCTTTAAAATCCGAGTAATGACCTTCACTATCGCACTGCCAGATATCTACAATAGCGCCTTTAATGGGTTTGCAATGCTTATCCTCAACCATGAAAATATATTTTACCGGCGTACCTGCTTTACGCTCCACAATATTTGCACGATTTAATTTTTCATTTTTATAGTAAGGGCCTTCCGGTACGGGCGGGGTGATAGGATCGTCGCAATCTGTTAAAAGATCTTTTACAGGGTTGTTTTTTGTTGAAGAAAAAAGGCCTGCAAAAAAAGGGATACCTAATAATGAGATAAATTGGCTACGGTTCATTTCGGTAGGTTTAATTGAAAAATCGGTGTATTAAAGTTAAATATAAAAGCACCGATTTTTCAAACCCCGTCAAAGTTTTATTTACATCAACACCTCATCAATAATCCCAAATTCCTTAGCCTCGTCAGCTATCATCCAGTAATCACGGTCTGATACTTCGTAAACCTTTTCGTAAGGCTGGCCGCTATGTTTGGCAATGATCTCGTATAGTTCCTGCTTTATTTTGAGTACCTGGCGGGATGCAATCTCGATATCAGATGCCATACCCTGCGCGCCGCCAGATGGCTGGTGCAGCATCACCCTGGAATGGCGTAAGGCCGCACGCTTGCCTGCTGCGCCTCCGCATAACAGCACTGCGCCCATGGATAGGGCCATCCCCGTGCAAATGGTTGCCACATCGGGGCTGATGAAATGCATGGTATCATAGATACCCAAACCTGCATATACCGAGCCACCCGGTGAGTTGATATACATCTGGATATCTTTTTTGGCATCGGTGGATTGCAGAAAAAGTAGCTGTGCCTGTATAATGTTGGCCACATTATCATCAACCGCCTGGCCCATGAAAATGATGCGGTCCATCATTAGGCGCGAGAATACATCCATTTGGGCTACGCGCATTTCGCGCTCTTCGGTAATGTACGGCGTCATGGCCGTAGGCAAGGCACTTTTTTCGACCCCTGAGATATAGCTATCTACCTGCGAACCAGCAATAGCATGGTGCATGACCGCATATTTGCGGAATTCCTGTTTATCGATATTCATGAAAATGTTGTTTTTGTGGTAAGCTTTGCCTTACATGTTTAAAAATATGCGGGCTATTTTTTGTTTGAAACTCAGATGTTCTGGTTGAGTGAATAATTGCTGATGTACAGCTTCTATCTCTTGTTTTAGCTGCCTGCGGCCATATTGCTGCACCAAAGTATAAATCTGTTTTTGGGCTGATACATTAGCCTGCAGATCAGTATCCAGCAACAGCCTGGCATCAAACAGCAACGCATCTCCGGGGTGCTGCTTGTTGAGCAGGTGGGCTTCTGTTTGCGCTATGTTATTTAAGGAAGTCCTCATACGTTAATGCTTTTTGTTTAACCGTTTCCCTCACTTTTTCGATGCATTTGTATTTCTGCACAGTTGCCGAGCGCACGCCCGAAAAACCGAATGTTGCTGCCACCTCCGTCATCGGTAATTTATCGTAATAAAAGGAGCGGAGTAACTCCATACAGCGCTTACCGGCGGTTTCTAAAAAACGAAGCAACTTATGTTCATCGGGTATGGATACAATTTCGGCAGCAGAGTTGGCTATCTCAGCTTCATTCAGAGGCGATGTTTGGCTGCCCTCTTTATAGTGTTTGAGCCACAGGTATCTTGCGGTGCCGTAAATGTAGGCACCATCGCTGTTGTTTATGGCTAAGCCGGCAGAAGCTGTTTTTTCGTAGTAACTGAGCAAGGCATCCTGGAAAACATCCTTAGCCTCATCAAATGATCCGCCGCAGCGGGATACATACTTCGCCACAGCCGGGAAAACTTTTTGATATAAGGCTATAAAAAGCTCCTGCCTTTTTGCCGCCTGTTCCTGTAATTTAACCGCATCCATTGTTTACTGTTTATTACTATGTGCAAGTTAAGGAAGTTATATCACCTTTTTTTAGAGATTTTTGGAGCAAGGATTTTTGGACGAAGGAGCAAGGATTAACTTAGTTGAGTGGTTACGCAGTTTTTGGACGAGGGACTTTTAATACCTAAGGAGTCATGCCGAACTTGTTTCGGCACCCCATAGGACAAGTTATTCAACATACCGGGCAAGTTTGCAAGTGGTATGCTATTTCCGTGGTTTGGGTTCTATTCCCGCAGTTTGTGTCCCCACAAACTGCTGCTACCACGTTAATTGTGCAAGCTGTTTGTGAGGACACAAACAGCGGGTGGAAACTGCTGCTACCATGTTAATTGTGCAAGCTGTTTGTGAGGACACAAACAGCGGGGGGCATAACTTCATTTACTTTAACTACACCAACCCCGCAACCCGAACCCCGCAACTCGTCCCCCGCTCCCCGCAACAGTACTAAAACTTACTCGCCCGTAACGCAGTTACCTTCGAGCCATCTACACCTATGGTTTCAAAAACAATTTTGCTTTCTGTTAACTCCGATACGGTGAAAACATAACTGCGTGTTTTACCGTCGGGTAGCACTTCTGTTATGTTCATATTGCTGCCATTAAGGGTAAAACTGCCGTGCGCCAGGAATTTACCACCCCATACAATCAGGAATTTCATTTCGGGGGTAAATTGAATATAAGGGACAACCTCATCCAGGTCGGCCTTTTTCATAGTATCCGGCGGACTGGCATTGGGGTGTTCAATCTTTACGTATTTCCATTTGCCGGTAAGGGTTGTAACGCTAACCGATGGCTTGCATGATGTTAGCAGGAACAGTGCAACGGCTAATAGTAAAATGCTATGTTTAATCATGACAGGTAATATTTTAGCCAAGCTATGCAATTGCCTTTAAAATTAAAAACAAAACTACTTGCCTTTTGCGCGTTTTCTCATCTGTTCTTCGGCTTTTTTTAGCTCGTCTTTTTCACTCATCGGGAAATCGGTTTTAAGTTCTTTGCTGGCAGGTCTGCTGCTTTCTGTTGATTTTGAGCCGTCTGTTTTATTTTTTGATGTTAATATGGACATGATAGTTGTGCTTTAGATATTATATAGAAAGGTATTAGCTATATCAACCCATTGGGATCGGGAATTGTTTTTTTTAGAATTGGTCGGCTTGTTAAAGTATTGACGATGAGTAGTGTTGTGAAAGTTGGGAATGGTTGCTTGTGAGGATACCATAGGTGTTAGGAAGAAATAAAAAAGACAGGGGCAATGTGCGGTTCCTTTCTCGGAGAATGGGAGGCAGGGGTTAAGTCAGGCGTTCAAGTACGATTGCAGTATATATATATCGGCGCGTTGGGATGGAATTAAAAATTTTTTTGAACATCGATGATGATGATACAAGCAAAGGATGAAAATCCTGTCTATCAATTAATTACACAAATTCCAGTTCAGACGAACTTAGAGCGCAAAAATAAATTAGTGGTAAACCATCAACGGTCAAAAAATAATTTTTAAAATTGTTGTAACAACCTATAACCGTAACTGTCTAAATGACACTAAATAGCCAAGGACTCCCTTCCAAAAGGTATGCTATTAAGTATTGTGAGGACCCGCACCTTAAGGGTTCCGTTAAAAAAATCAAATATTTAAATCTTTTAAAAAAATGGACAAATCAATTGTGATGTTATTTTATGCTGTGCCTGTAATTTTGGTGCTTGTAATGTACAAGTTTGTTTTACGGGTGTTTTTTGGTATGGTGATAGTACCCGATGACCGTATTGGCCTGGTGGTTAAAAAGTTTACCCTTTCGGGAAAAATGCGCTTGCCCGATGGACGTATCATTGCTACCAACGGCGAGGCCGGTATGCAGGCTAAAGCACTTGCGCCGGGTTTATACTGGGGGATGTGGCCGTGGCAGTATGGGATTACCATGGAGTCGTTTACAATTATTGAACAAAATAAGCTTGGGCTGGTAAAGGCAAAGGATGGTGCCCCGTTTGATACCGGCCGTGTGCTGGGTAAACCGGTAAACTGCGATAAGTTCCAGGATGCGATAGCGTTTTTGGATAACAATGGTCAAAAAGGCCCGCAGGCTGCCTTCCTTACACCGGGTAGTTACCGTATCAATACCTTTTTGTTCGAGATTGTGATGGTGCCTATTACGCAGATCCAGGAAAACAAGGTGGGTATTATTACCACCCTTGATGGTGAACCTTTGGCAAAAGGCGAAATTGCGGGCTACTCTGTTGAAGGCCATAAAAACTACCAGGACCCTATTGCATTTATTAATGCCGGCGGCCGTAAGGGTTTGCAGGAGGATGTAATTTTGGCGGGTACTTATTACCTTAACCCATGGTTTGTATTGGTGGAACAGGTAGATATGATCTACATCCCGATTGGTTATGTGGGTGTAGTTAACTCCTTTGTTGGGCCAGAAGGTAAGGATACCAGCGGCGATGCCTTTAAGCATGGTAACATTGTTAAACGGAACCAAAAGGGTGTTTGGGACGAGCCACTTGACCCCGGTAAGCACCCGGTTAACATTTATACCCACGCGGTTGAAATTGTGCCTACTACCAACATTGTATTAAACTGGGCCGATAGCCGTACCGAAGCGCATGAACTGGATAAAAACCTGTGTACCATTACGGTAAGATCAAGCGATGGTTTTACATTCAATCTGGATGTGTCACAGATCATACACGTACCGCGTAACGAGGCTCCGAAAGTAATAGCCCGGTTTGGTAAAATGAAAAACCTGGTATCGCAGGTATTGGAACCAACTATTGCCAACTATTTCCGTAACTCGGCGCAAAAGAGTGATGTGATTGGCTTTTTGGCCAATCGTATAGATAGGCAAAATGATGCTAAGGAACACATCAGTACAGTATTGTCCTCTTACAACGTGGTAGGCGTGGATACATTGATAGGTGACATAGTGCCACCTGCAGCTTTAATGAAAACCTTAACCGACCGTAAAATAGCCGAACAGGAAAAAGTTACTTACGAGATACAACGCCATGCGCAAATTGAGCGTAAGGAATTTGAAAGTGCCAGGGCTGGCGCCGATATGCAGCCAGAGGTTGTAAAATCGACCCGCCAGGTAGAGATAAATACCCAGATGGCCGCTTCAAGGGTTGCCGCATCACGTGGTGAGGCCGAAGCCAAAACTATTAACGCTAAGGCTGATGCCGAAGTGAGGATCACGATAGCTAAAGCAGATGCAGAAGCCAAAACCGTAAACGCCAAGGCCGATGCCAACGCGACAGAGGTGAATGGTTTGGCCGAAGGTGCCAAAATAAAAGCCATAGGTATGGCCGAAGCCGAAGTAACCAAACAAAAAACCGAAGCTATGGGTACCGAACAATACGCCATTGTACGTGTAGCCGAGGCCCTTGCCAGCAATGGTATTAAGTTAGTACCCGAAATACTGGTAAGCGGCAAAGACGGCGGCGGCAACGGTATGATAGATGCCCTGATAGGCAGCGAAATGTTGAAAAAGTTACAGCGCGTTAATGAAGGTGGCGGCGTGAGTGGAGGAATAGTGAGCGGTGAGACTAAAGGTGAATAATGAATGATAAATAAGTACTATTTTATTGCTTTGTAATAATGGTTTTTATAAAGGGTGCATCTTCGGGTGCACCTTTTTTTTATACTTTGGTTATAGCGTATAAGTCAGCGATAAAGTGCAACCATCAGTCACTCAATGTTAAAGAGTTTTCATTGATGTTTTATATGATTGCAAAGCTGTTAATTTTAGTTAAATGCTGTTTTGTATAATTGTAGTTTAAATTTTATGTTTATTTTTATATATGCTTAAAAGGGTGTTTTTGTTACTTACGGGCTGCATAATTTCGGCAGTTGCATTGGGGCAAAGTTTGCATAGCGGTGTGGTATATGAGAATAAAACACGCGTGGTGCTGCAAAATATACGGGTTGAAAACCTGGGTAACAATAAGGTTGTTATTACGGATAAAACCGGTGCATTTACTATAGGCGGCAAAGCTGGTGAACTGCTGGTGTTTAGCGGTGCTTTTTATAAACCGGATACCGTGCTGCTTACCGGCAATAAACCTCTTGAAATATTCCTGACGCCTCAGCATAATATGCTTAACGAGGTAAATGTAACCGCTACGGAAGCGATACATGCCGGCTCATTCGCTGCGCCCGAGTTTCATAACCAAACGGTGGTGTATCATCGCGATAAGCTTGGTAATTATGACGGCGGCCTCACGTTCAGGTTAAGGTATTTTAAAAAAGACGAGAAGAAACGCAAGCAACAGCAGGATTTTTTAATAAACCAAGACCAACAGGATCAAATAGTCAAGGTTTTTAATGCCGATAATATAGCCAAGTACCTGCCTTTAAAAGGTAAGGATATGGACGACTTTTTAGTTCTTTATACCCCATCGGCTAAAACCTATTTCAGTGCCGATTTTAACCTTGTGTTTTATCTGGATACCAGTTATAAAGCTTTTTTGAAGATCCCAGCTGATCAAAGGAATACGCAATTGGATCAATAATTTCTGCAAGGGGGAACTTTTAACAAAAATTATTCTTAGAAAGGCCTTCACCCAACCTTGGTTGAACGGTTCACTATAACATTCCACAACCCTACAATTAAGAATCTATTAATAACAAGTTGAGAGGATAATAGTTCGTTTATAACCATATTTGTATAATTATAATTTTATAAACAAATTTGTTTATATTAGTCATATGGAAACTGTAATAGAAAAATATAAGGGCATTCATCCAGGAGTTATTCTGGAACGTGAGCTTAAGAAAAGGAACCTCAAAAAAGGCCCTTTTGCACTTTCATTACATGAATATCCTCAAACGTTAAACAGCATTACTAAAGGACAACGCGGACTGACGCCTGCACTATCTTTAAAAATTGACAAAGCTTTAGGATTGGAAGAGGGAACAATGCTTCTGCTTCAGACTTATTACGAAATAAAAAAGGAACAGCAGAAAGCTAATTTAGGGGAACGTCCTGACCTTTCAGTTATTCGAAAAAAGCTGTTCTGGGATACAGATATCACTAAGATTGATTGGGAAAAGCAGTATAAAGCAGTTATTCAACGTGTGTTTGAACGGGGAAATGATGATGAAAAAAAAGAAATGCTGAGGTTCTACGGTAAAGATAAAATTAAGGCTATTACTGGCAGTACCAGGATTGCAAATAATACACTGCCTGTAATGGGACACGTAAAAGCAAAATAACATGCTCTATTGGAATACTGTAAATGCCCTTTTAAAACACTGTTTAATGACATTAATGGTGGCTGAAGAACTTAAAGACTTCAGACTTGTTGGCGGCACAGCGTTGAGCTTGTATTTGGGACACCGAATGTCAGTGGATATAGATCTTTTTACCGATGCGAATTATGGCTCTGTTGATTTTGACGCTATTGAAAGATTTCTCAACAAAAGCTTCGGGCATGTAGATGGTGAGTTTGGAGGTAATCCGGGCATGGGAAAATCTTACCTTATTGGAACTGATCCGGATAACGCTATCAAACTGGATTTATACTATTCCATGGATCCTTTTTTTCAAGATGTGTTTCTGCAAGATGGTGTGCGCATGGCAACTATGGAAGAGATTGTTGCCATGAAAATAGATGTAGTACAAAGGGGCGGCAGGAAAAAAGACTTTTGGGATTTGCATGAATTACTAAGTCAATACAGCGTCGCCGCCATGATCCTTCTCCACAAGCGACGTTTTGAATGGACACATGATGAACGCCTGATCATAAATAATTTCTCGGATTTTGCTGATGCCAATGATGATTTGGATCCCATTTGCTTAAAAGGTAAGGAATGGGTATTTATTAAGGAAGATATTGAAGCGGCAGTTGCTGGTAGATAAGGTATTGTACTAAACACAAGTCAGCCACTACTCTGTCCACCACACAAGACTTTCGCTAATGGGGGGCCGATATGCAGTTTTGAAGCATAAAGGTGTATTACAGCGGCTTGTACATGATATAGGTATCTACAAGCCCCAATTGCAGGTGCCTGAAACCATTAGGGGTAGTGCCAATAATGGTAAAGCCATTTTTTTGCCAAAGCTTTACCGCATCATAATTGGTTGAAACCACAATGTTAAACTGCATAGCCTTGTACCCTTGTTCTTTAGCTATTTGCATAGAGTGCCGGCAAAGCAGGCTTCCTATACCTTTGCCTCTGGCATCAGGATGTACCATATAACCGCAATTGGCTATGTGGTTGCCCAGTCCCACCTGGTTGGGCTTCATGATATAAGTGCCTAATATTTTATGGTCCTCTTCGGCAACAAAGGTTTGGATGGGGCTTGCAAACCAATGTTTTTGTAAATCAGCTTTCGGAGTTTCAGGATCAAACGCGTACGTATCTCCTGTTTGTATAACTTTTGAGAATATTTCCCAAACTGAATCATAATCTTGTTGAGTGGCCGGTCTTATTTCCATAACCTATAGAGGAGTGCTGATGCAATTGTAAAAATGCATCATATTGTTGAATTTTACCAGCGGGATTTACGCGGAAGGTGTTCGCCAGCGACGGGGAAAGCATCAATAAAAATGCATACAGCAGCAATGTTTGTTTTTAAATTCCAACTGCCGCTGCATGCATTTAACCTATTGCATTTACAGCAATTTACAATTCGTCCTTTTGTTCTGCTTCCGGCTCCTCCCGTTCAACGGTGATTGTACATTCGCCAATCAGCGCGGCTACTGCTCCTACGGCTGCCAATACTGGTGCCAGGAAAATGCCTACTATACCTACGGCCAAAGGAAATGTCATCAATTCTTTACCGGAATGATCTGTTATGGTTATTTTCCTGATGTTGCCTTCGGCAATTAGTTCTTTTACTTTTTTAAGCAGGATATCCCCGTTTAGGGAGAATGATTCTTTTGAGGTCATGACAGGTTGTTTTTATGGGGTTAATGTTTAATAATAAATTCAGTAAAACTTGCAGGTTGTATTGATAACCTTTTGACGCTAAGTTGTTGAATTTGTTACCAATAAAATTTCGCCTCAAATAATAATAGGCCAATGGCTTGCCGTACAGGCAATCATTAACGCATAAAGCAGGTTTTCTCCATTAATTATTCATGAAGTTAAGTTACTATGAACTAATAAAAAGTGTTATGATAGTACACTGTTTGTAAACTCCGGCCACTACCTTGCTGCAATTACGTTTTTAATCATTTTAATCTTTCTTGGAGTTTACTGTTTTACTATTTTTGAATAGAATTTCACATAACATGGACATTTGGTTTTCGGCCCCCAAGGTAGATAGCAGTAGCCGAGTTTATTCTTTAACTGATTAAAGATGTAATAAACCTGGGCAGGCGGATGGTTAAGAAAAATAAAACCTAATAAGATGGAAACGCAAGTCATGAAAGTCACCCAACAAAATGACGGATCTTATTCTGATGATGTGTTAGAAAAACGCAGCGGTAAAACAAGCTTCCTTGTTTTCAGGCAAAATAAATATAGCACAGTGCCCGTTGATCATATTGCTTTTTTTTATGTCACGTGCGAATCATCAGCACTTGTGTGCTTCGATCAGCAGGAATATGCTGTAAACTATTCATTGGACCGGATTCAGAAACTTTTGGCAAACAGTCAGTTTTTTAGGTTAAACAGGCAATACTTGATAAGCTTTCAGTTAATAAAGGATGTTGAGCATTATTTTGCAAGGAAACTATTGGTTAATCCAATTATACCTGTCTCCGATAAATTGGTGGTTCCTAAAGAAAAGGTGAGTATTTTTTTGCACTGGCTCGATAACCGGTAGTCTTTAAAAAAAACAGGCAATTTTCAGGTCACCCTTTAAAAAAGAAGTACAATCTTCTTTGAATTATTCCCCTCATTCCCTGGAGGCTATTAATACGTAAATTTCGTTTCTGGAAATTATAATCATCGCAAAAGTTAAAAAATTTCGAGTTTAAAAATGTCCACCTCAGGAGGTATTTAGTCCACTTAACCTATTTGGTGCTGGATGCCGGTTGATGATATAAATATCTTTGCTAAAAAATAATGACACCTTAAAATTTACTACAAAACCGTTTAGCATACGCCATCAATTTGCTAATTGAATACAGTTGACATGGAGGATAGATGTAAGAAAGAAATTTTAAAATCTATACAATGGAAACCAGCACAGCAACTTTAGAGGAAGTGGGATCAGGCGAGTTGATCCGTCCTTTCCGGTTCAACTTTCCGCAAGCCGACCTTGATGATCTGCATCGCCGTATTTTAGCCACGAGGTGGTCTGAAAAAGAAACAGTAGATGATTTTTCGCAGGGTACGCCACTGGCCACATTACAGACACTTGCCGGCTATTGGGCTTCAAACTACGACTGGCGTAAAATAGAAGCAAAAATAAATGCCCTTCCGCAATTTATAACCAGTATTGATGGATTGGATATTCATTTCATACATGTACGTTCAAAAAATCCAAATGCCCTCCCAATTATTATAACTCATGGCTGGCCCGCTTCTATAACTCACCAGATGAAAATCATCGGTCCTTTAACCGATCCTGAAGTGTTTGGGGGGATGACGGAGGAAGCCTTTGATGTCGTTTTTCCATCGATGCCTGGCTATGGATTTTCTGGCAAGCCAACAAGTACAGGTTGGGGACCGGAGCGTATAGCGAAAGCCTGGGTAGTGCTGATGAAACGACTTGGCTACAACAAGTTTGTGGCACAGGGTGGAGATTGGGGGGCACTTATCACAGAACAGATGGCTGTACAGGCAGCGCCCGAATTGATTGGGATTCATACAAACATGCCCGGGGCGGTTCCGGCAGAACTTAACGAGGCCGCATTTACAGGTGTGCCGACTCCTTCATGGTTATCCGGGGAGGAAAAACAGGCCTATGAGCAATTGGTATTTGTATACCAACATGTATATTATGCCTCTTACATGGCATCGCGCCCCCAAGCACTGGCCGCGTTGGCAGATTCGCCGGTTGGTATGGCGGCATTTTTAATCGACTTTGACGCCCGTGGTTTAGATCTTATCTCACGAGCCTTTGCCGGGCAAAATGAATCCCTTACACGAGACGAGATTCTTGATAACATCACCCTTTTCTGGTTAACAAATACTGCTGTTTCAGCCGCGCGTCTTTACCGGGAAAATAAGCTGGCCTATTTTAGCCCAAAGGGGATCACTATCCCCGTTGCCGTGAGTGTTTTTCCTGATGAGCTTTTTGTGGCGCCACACAGTTGGGTAGAAAAGGCATATCCAAATCTTATTCATTACAATAAACTTGACAAAGGAGGGCATTTTCCTGCATGGGAGCAACCAACACTATTTGTTAATGAAATGCGTGCGGCTTTTAGTTCGCTCCGTTAATCTGTTGGGAAATGGTTTAAATACCATAAGACTGTTTAGAACGCTCAACCAATTTGATAACTGAATATTGTTTACATGGAGGATAAATTTAAGAAAGCAATTATGAACGATAAACGCAGGGGTGCCGCTCGCGACAATGAAGTTCCTTGCCAACTATAGGGCTACGGAGTATAACTGGCACAAAGTGGAAGTGAAAACTGAACAATACATATAATTAAAAATCAAAACAATGGAAAATACACATACAGAAGATCCACAAGTGGATACCCAGCTCACAAAAGTACTGTACACAGGCAAAACTCACACTACCGGAGGCCGCGATGGCGGCTCAGCTATTAGCTCTGATGGTCGCCTGGACGTTAAACTTTCCAGTCCCGGCACTCCTGGTACTGGAACAAATCCTGAGCAGTTGTTTGCCGCCGGCTGGTCGGGCTGTTTCATGAGTGCGATGAAGATTGCTGCTGCAAAAATGAAGGTAAGGTTTCCGGCAGATGCCGCCGTTGATGCTGAAGTGGACCTGGCCCAAACCGGGGAGGATTACCACCTGCAGGCGCGCCTCAACATTAGCTTACCTGGCCTGGAACGTGAAGTTGCTCAGGCGCTGGCTGATGCAGGTCACCAAACCTGTCTGTATTCAAAAGCCACACGCGGTAACATTAATGTAGAGATCAACGTGGTTTAAGCCGGATACTCCGTTGATAAATAGTCTGAATACTACAATGCCGTTTAGTCTGCCTAACCAATTTGTTGATAGACTACGGTTTACATCTAAAATAAATTAAGAAAGCAATTTTAAAATTTAAACAATGGAAACAATCACAGACACTTTAGAAGAAGTAGGATCGGCGGAATTGATCCACCCCTTCCAGACTACCTTTCCGCAGGCCGATCTGGATGATTTAAAACGCCGCATTTTAGTAACAAAATGGCCCGAAAGAGAAACCGTAGACGATCAAACGCAGGGTGTGCAACTCGGTACTATTCAGGCACTGGCAAAATACTGGGGCACAAGTTATAATTGGCGTAACGTGGAATCGAGACTGAATGCTTTGCCCCAATTTATAACAGAAATCGATGGACTCGACATTCATTTTATTCATGTTCGTTCGAAACACGAAAACGCGTTGCCAATGATCATTACGCACGGATGGCCCGGTTCCATCATCGAACAAATGAAGATTATTGATCCGCTTGTGAATCCTACTGCACATGGTGAAAAGGCGGAGGACGCGTTTGATGTCGTAATTCCTTCCATACCGGGCTATGGATTTTCGGGCAAGCCAACTACTACCGGCTGGGACCCTCAACATATCGCACGTGCCTGGGTTGTGCTGATGAAGCGCCTTGGCTATAAAAAATTTGTAGCACAAGGCGGCGATTGGGGCGCGCTCATCACCGAGCAAATAGGTCTGCTTGCACCTCCGGAGTTGTTGGCTATTCACACCAACATGCCTGGCGTATTTCAGGAGGATATTAACAACGCGGCATTTTCCGGGGCGCCGGCTCCCTCAGGTCTTTCAGCCGACGAGAAACTCGCTTACGAGCGTTTGCAGTTCGTATATCAAAAGGGTATCGGATATGGTTTTCAATTAGGATTGCGCCCGCAGACGATGTACGGACTCGCGGATTCACCGGTTGGTCTGGCTGTCTTGTCCTAAAATAGGTTTACAGTTTAATTGATAAATCCTGTTATACGTTTACAATATTTATTAGTCCTAAAATAGGTTTACAAATCCACATTTTGAGTTTTATAATAACTCTTCCAGGTTCGCTCTACTTCCAGGTT
>NZ_JANYGH010000042.1 GCF_025362475.1 Mucilaginibacter sp. | reverse complement strand
AAGGTGAAAGGTGAAAGGTGAAAGGTGAAAGGTGAAAGGTGAAAGGTGAAAGGTGAAAGGTGAAAGGTGAAAGGTGAAAGGTGAAAGGTGAAAGGTGAAAGGTGAATCAACCAGGCAAAAACTTTTCACCCTTTACCTTTCTATTTAGCCTAAAAGAACCTTTTACCTTTCACCTTTCACCTCCAATGAAACAAACCTTTTACCTTTCGCCCTTTACCTCCAATTAAACAAACCTTTTACCTTTATCCCTTTACCTTTCACCTCCAATGAAACAAACCTTTTACCTTTCGCCCTTTACCTTTCACCTCCAATGAAATAAACCTTTTACCTTTCGCCCTTTACCTTTCAACTCCAATGAAACAAACCTTTTACCTTTATCCTTTCACCTTTCGCCTAAAAAAAGCTAATTTCGTTGGTAATGAATGAGCATCTTGATCCGGCGCCGGAACGTCTCAGTAATGCCGAGCGTGATATTGAAAAAGTTTTACGTCCGCAGCAATTTGAGGATTTTACCGGTCAGCATAAAATATTAGCCAATTTAAAAATATTTGTACAGGCTGCCCGCCAGCGTGGCGAGGCGCTTGACCACGTGCTGCTGCATGGCCCCCCGGGTTTGGGTAAAACCACCCTCTCCTACATCATAGCCAATGAAATGAGTGTAGGCATCAAGATCACATCGGGCCCGGTACTGGATAAGCCAGGCGATCTTGCAGGCTTACTCACCAACCTGGAAACAGGCGATATCCTTTTTATTGATGAGATCCACCGTTTAAGTCCGCTGGTTGAGGAGTATTTGTACTCGGCCATGGAAGATTTTAAGATAGATATTATGCTGGAGAGTGGCCCAAATGCCCGTTCGGTACAAATCTCTCTTAATCCGTTTACATTGGTTGGCGCTACCACCCGCTCAGGCCTGCTTACCGCGCCTTTAAGGGCCCGGTTTGGTATAAACGCCCGTTTGGAGTATTATGATGCCAAACTGCTTACAACTATTGTATTGCGCTCATCATCTATCCTTAAAACCCCGATAACTGATGAGGGGGCTTATGAAATTGCCCGCCGCAGCCGTGGCACGCCACGTATTGCCAATGCACTGCTGCGCCGCACCCGTGACTTTGCCCAAATAAAAGGCGACGGTAATATTGATACCGCCATTGCCAAATATGCGCTTAACGCCCTCAATGTTGATGAGCATGGCCTTGATGAAATGGACAACAAGATTTTAACTACCATTATTGATAAGTTTAAAGGTGGGCCTGTTGGTTTAAAAACCATTGCCACCGCCGTTGGCGAAGATGAAGGCACAATTGAAGAAGTATATGAACCGTTTTTAATACAGGAAGGGTTTTTAATGCGCACCGCCCGCGGCAGGGAGTGTACAGAAAGCGCCTATAAACATTTGGGAAAAATAAAACTTGGAGGTAATCCTTCGTTATTTTAATAAAACCGATAATATATCAGCTACCTAATTACTACCATGAGAACAAAATTAAAACAAGGTCTTAAATTATTATTTATACTAACGTTTATAGGTTGCGCTGCAATAACCAAAGCGCAAACAACGCTGCCCACACCTGCTTCGCCAATGGTACCAACCAAACCCGAGGCACTGCCCGCAGATACTGCACGCAAGCTTAAAAAAGATACCGCGGGTGTAAAGAAAGACACCATACTGGTTAAAAAAAAAGCAACCGGCCCAAAAGTAGGCATCGCCGGGCTAAACCACGACCATATTCACCTGATATTAAATGAATACCGTAATGGTAACGTAAATATTGTGGGCATTGCCGAACCAGACAAAAAGCTGTGGGCAAAATATGGCAAAATGTATGGCGTACCCGATTCTTTATTCTTCGAGGACCTGAAAACCATGTGCCTTGCCCGCAAACCGGTTATTGTACTGGGTTATAATGCTGTTGGTAAGCACATTGATATTGTAGAAACCTGCGCCCCAATGGGCATCTCTGTAATGGTTGAAAAACCATTGGCCGCTACCCTTGAGCAGGCTAAACGCATGGAGTTTTTAGCTTTAAGGTATTACATAAACATGCTTACCAATTATGAAACTACCTGGTACCCATCGGTACAAAGCGCGTACAATACTATTAAAGCCGATAGTGTGGGCATGATTCGCAAAATGGTGTTTCATGATGGTCACCAGGGCCCGCGCGAAATTGGCTGCAGCGAGGATTTCTTAACCTGGCTTACAGACCCCGTGCTTAATGGCGCCGGTGCATTAAACGACTTTGGCTGCTATGGTGCCGATATGATGACCTGGATGATGCAGGGACAAAAGCCTATAGCTGTAACCGCTGTTGCCAGGCATTACAAGCCATCGGTATACCCTAAGGTGGAAGACGACGTAACTATTATTGTGGAATACCCCAACGCTACCGGGATGATAGAAGCATCATGGAACTGGCCTTTCGGTATTAAGGATATGGAAGTGTTTGGGGCAAAAGGCTATATCCATACATTTGATAAAGACAGCGTTGAAGTAAGGATTAATAATGACGTAAAAAGCTTTAAAGCCCCCGCTTTGCCGTCGCCGGCGGATGCGCCTGTGCCCTACTTTACTGCCGCCCTTAAAACCCCGCTTAAATTCAGGAATGACCGCTCATCCCTGAAAAACAATATGATTGTAATGCTGATACTTGATGCGGCAAAAAGATCAATCAAGGAGGGCAAACGGATAGTTTTGTAAATACAATAAAGAGGTTAATATTTAAGGCAGATCATCAATCAAAGCGAATAATAATTTTACTTATTAACGTTTGGGGTTAAAGTATAAATTAATTTTATTTACAAAGCTGGTTTACATCCTATATAATTATATTATTT
The DNA here is from genome assembly GCF_025362475.1 of Mucilaginibacter sp. Taxonomy (GTDB): domain Bacteria; phylum Bacteroidota; class Bacteroidia; order Sphingobacteriales; family Sphingobacteriaceae; genus Mucilaginibacter. The sequence goes on along the minus strand of NZ_JANYGH010000042.1, from coordinate 3,836 downwards.
TCGCCGTTGTTCTATTAATTAAAGAATCATCATCATACCATGATTAAACAAGCTTTTGTATGGTTAGCTGTATGTGCCTTAGGCACAATGTCTTGCCAGAGTAAACCTACCGATAAATCAGCAGGAACACCTGCTACAGGTACAGCCGCCGCAACAACAATTGCCGGCAAACCGGCAGATAAAGCCGCCATTATGGCCCGCAAACAGGTACCGGTTGTTTGTTACCACCAGATACGCGATTGGAAACCTACTGATTCAAAAAATGCTAAAGACTATATTGTACAGATAGCTGCCTTCAAAGAACATATTAAAATGCTGGCCGATAGTGGTTACCACACCATACTGCCCGATCAGCTATATGCTTATCTTACAACAGGAGCTCCCCTGCCCAAAAAACCGATCATGCTTACTTTTGATGATACCGACCTTGATCAGTTCACGATAGCTAACCCTACCTTGAAAAAATATGGCTTTAAGGCTGTTTATTTTGTAATGACTGTATCATTAGGCCGCCCGCATTACATGACCGCCGATATGGTTAAAAAACTATCTGACGAAGGCAACGTAATTGGAAGCCATACCTGGGACCATCACCGGGTTGACAAATACTCGCACAATTCTGAACTTAAAATCATCGGAAAAAATGGTAAAATAACCACCAGGCCGGTTGATGATTGGGTTACACAAATAGATAAGCCAACCAAAAAGCTGGAAGAAATTACCGGTAAAAAAATAGACTATTTCGCCTATCCATTTGGCATCTGGAAAAAACCTGTTTTGCCGGAATTTGAGAAAAAAGGTTTCAAAATTGCTTTCCAACTAGCTGATAAACGCGACCCTGATTATCCGTTGATGACCGTTCGCCGTATTTTGGATAGCGGATATTGGACAACCAAAACTTTCAGCAATAGCGTAAGAAATAGTTTCTAATACCCGGCCTCTTGAAGGGGCTGATCAGCATATTTAAGCGGTTTTTCTCTTGTTGAGAAAGGCCGCTTTTATTTTGATAATGAATCAATAAATATTTCAAATTCCAACATTTTGAAATTTATGTTTAGTAAATTTGTGTATGACCACGCTGACAGTAAATATTCAAAACGAAAAAGATCTGCCTGTTTTGCAAGAGATACTAAACAGGTTTGGTTTAAGTTATCATATTGATTCAGATAATGACCACACATTTTCTGAAGATGAAATAAAGGATCTGCTGCAAACCAGGCAGGACTTTTTGGATGGAAAAACCACTGCCCGAAACTGGATAGACATAGAAGAAGAACTGAACCGTGCCTACAATTAAACTTCTAAAACGTGCCGAACTTGAATTGATTGATGCTTGTGAATGGTACGAAAAACAACAAAGAGGTCTTTCGGCAAATTTTAGAAGAGAAGTTAAAATAACCATTCATTCTATTGATCTAAATCCCAAACTCTATGCAAAAAGGTATCAATCGGATCTACGTTTCGTACCGGTAAGAATATTTCCATACATCATTGTTTACTGGTACGATGAGCAACTATCCACTATATTTATCACATCAATTTTTCATACCAAAAGAGATCCCGAACGTTTTGAAAACAAATAAATATGAATAAAAAAAGGTTCCTGTATGAGACCTATTTTTCTTCAAGCGATACGTTTTTCTATTACTTCTTCTCCATCAAATACTTATCCAAAAACGCCAGTATCTTATTAGCGGTAGTGATCAGGTTTTCTTTTTTCTGGAAACCGTGGCCTTCATTGGGGTAGGTAATATATTCAACCGGTACTCCGTTCTTTTTAACGCCATCTACAATTTCCTTACTTTCTATAGGTAATACCCGCACATCATTCATTCCCTGAAAAACAATTAATGGTTTATTGATGGTTTGGTAATGAAACAACGGCGATATTTTTTTAAGGTGTACACTATCGGCTGTGTATGGGTCGCCTAACTCATCATATAAAGCCTTACGCTCAGCTTCCCAGTATGGAGGGATACTTTTGAGCGTGCGCATCCAGTTGGCAACACCAAACATATCAACTCCCACTTTAAACTCATTAGGGTGAAAAGCCAATGCGCCCAATACCATGCACCCGCCATAGCTGCCGCCCATAATGGCTATTTTTGCAGTATCAATATAAGCCTGTTGCTGCAGCCATTTTTTACCCCAGATGCAATCTTTCAGGTCGCCATTGCTGTGGTCTTTGTTATCCAGCTTATAAAACGTTTTCCCATAACCGCTACTACCCCGGTTATTTACCGCCAACACAGCATAACCATGATTTACCAGGAACTGAATCTGGTTACTAAAGCCGAAATTGCTTTGCCCTCCCGGACCACCATGTATCAACAATATAGCAGGCACCGGGTGCTCTTTGGTTGCATTTTTGGGTTTGTAGTAAATGGCAGGAATCTCCAGGCCATCAAAAGATTTAAAGTGAACCACTTCAGCTGATACCAGGTCATCTGTACTTACTGCAGGGTTAAGTGTACGGGTAATAGGCTTTAATTCCTTTTTCTCGAAATTATAAACGTAGAGATTATTGGGACTAACGCTGCTGCCTACCGTAAGCATCATATTTTTTTCACTCGGCGAAAACACCGCCGATTTAACTTCCCCATCTTTTACTTCCGGAAAATCGAGTTGTTTGCCCGTTTTATTATCAAACAACAACACTTTGGTTTTACCATCTGCATTTACGTATACGGTATAGTACTTTTCCAGGTCGCTAAGTTCCATCCCAACCACATCCCAGGTGGTTGAATAAACTTTTGAGGTTGCCCCTGTATTCAGGTTGTATTTTACCAGGTAGCTAAATTCGCTGCCATCGTTGGTAATATAATACAGGCTCGAGTCGCCTTTGGTAAACGCAGCAGGGTACCAGGTAGCCTCTTTATCGTTGCTTAGCTTTTTGACTGCCTTCGTCGTCCGGTCATAAATATAAAGCTCATTTTTATCGGTAGTGATAGATTTGATGAGGGAAATGTACCGCTCCGACTTGGAAACTGGTCCGGGTGAATACCCGCCATCATTTTGATAAAGCAGCTCTGCATTCCAGGTTTTTACATCCAGCTTGTAAATATCGTTGAATTTGGGGTCGCGTTTATTACTGGTAATGTACAGGAACTTTTTATCAGCACTCCATCCATCGGTACCATTGGTGGTGTTGGCCCACGGTGTAAGATCTTTCACCGCCGATCCATCAGCCTTTTGCAGATAGATATGGTAATTTTCGTTACCTCCCTGATCTGCGCTATATAAAAAGTCATTGGTACCCGGCACGTACCCAATTGCAAAGTACGAATCCTTTACCGAGTGCGTGAGTGGTTTTGAGGCGGTATCAGCAATGTTTATGGCGGAGAGATTAAATATCCCTGTGCTGTTATCATCAACCAGCACCTTGGTTTCGTCGGCATTAAAACCGGCACCATTTATCGCTTTATTGTTATACAATTGCTCAATGGAGTATGATTTTACTGCAGTGGGCTTATCAGAGTTGCTGCACGCGCTAAATAAAATAGCCAGTGCAAATAAGGATAGGTATTTCATTTTACATCTAATTTTCAGCAAGTTATGTGAAATTATTTGAAAAACAAAGGAACTTTATCCAATCCATATTTTAAATAAAGGGGTTAATTTTTCATCTCCCGCGAGGTTAGCGCAGCGTAACTCGTGGGAGCCATGGTTTAAGCCTTTGGCTTAGTTCAGCTGAATGTCTTGTCCTAAAATAGGTTTACAGTTTAATTGATAAATCCTGTTATACGTTTACAATATTTATTAGTCCTAAAATAGGTTTACAAATCCACATTTTGAGTTTTATAATAACTCTTCCAGGTTCGCTCTACTTCCAGGTT
>NZ_JANYGH010000040.1 GCF_025362475.1 Mucilaginibacter sp. | reverse complement strand
TATTTGCACCTCGAATTTTAAAACAATAATTAACAAACATGTACGCAATAGTAAGTATAGCCGGACAGCAATTCAAGGTTGCAAAAGACCAGCAGATCTTTGTACACAGGTTACAAGGTGACGAAGGCGCTAGTATTGAATTTGACAGTGTATTGTTAGCAGAAAATGAAGGTTCATTCAAATTAGGTTCTGATTTGAAAGGTGCTAAAGTTTCAGCTAAGATCTTGTCTCATTTAAAGGGTGATAAAGTGATCATTTTCAAAAAGAAAAGAAGAAAAGGTTACAAAAAGAAAAACGGTCACCGTCAACAATTTACCAAGATCGAGATCACCGGTATTACATTATAATTTAAAGTTTAACCGGAGTTGTTCTTCAATTCCATAAAAGATATTAAAAAATGGCACACAAAAAAGGGGCCGGTAGTTCCAGAAACGGCCGCGAGTCGCATAGCAAACGTTTAGGTATCAAAATTTTCGGTGGTCAGCCAGCAATTGCAGGTAACATCATCGTTCGTCAACGTGGTACTAAACACAACCCAGGCGTTAACGTAGGTATCGGCAGGGATCATACATTATTTGCATTAACTGCTGGTCATGTAGTTTTCAGAAAGAAAGCTGACAACCGTTCATACGTTTCTGTTGTTCCTTTTGCAGAAGAAGTTGCTGAAGTAGCAGCACCTGCACCAGTTGCAGCCGAAGAAGCTCCAAAAGCAAAAAAAGCGGCTCCAAAAGCTAAAAAAGAAGATACAGAAGCAGCAGCTGAGTAATTAGCAAGCGCTTTAAGAATATAGAAAAGCCCTGGTCAATTTGATCAGGGCTTTTTTGGTTAATTTGTTTTGGGCAATTGAATTTTGGCGCGAACAGATGGTTTCGCGAAATTTCGTACCTACCTATGACATATTTACTAAGAAGCTTTTGTCATCCTGGAACGCAGTGAAGGATCTGTTATTCGCCCGATACAGTCTGCTAATAGATCCTTCGTTCCTACCCATGACGTATTGGATTTTGAGACGCGTGGACCTGTCAGTCTGAGCCTGTCGAAGACTCGCGCGGAGAGGCCTCTGCCCGCTATCCTTCGACAGGCTCAGGATGACAACCATTTTTGTTACGTCATTTTTTCCTTCAGAGGCCAAAACGGATTTCAAAACTCAGGATGACAAACTTTTCAAACGTCATTTTCCTATCAGTGTTCCCCGGATAGTAAAACTCGCAACGAAGCGTGGGGATATGCTTCATTAGAAGTCTAAAAATATTTCATAAATCATTTTTAGACAGCCTCTAAGATTATTCTAAGAACAGCTTCTTTAAATAATAAGTATCCGGATCAATAGCCGGCATAGTTTTGCTTACAATGATTGTTCCTTTTTTATCCAATATATAACGTTTTGTAACGCCATCAGCGGTGATATCTATTGGTAAGGGCATATCAATATTTAAAAGTTGGATGAGATACTTATCGCCGCGTTGTGCTTTTACATGCACTTCCAATTTATTGATAGAATAGATGTATAAATCAAACAATGGTTTCAGATCAATACCTGCCGCTTTACTAAAATATTCCTGTACATCGGCAGTGGTTACCAGGTTGCTGTACGTGTATTTAGGATCAGTTACGAAACCTTTCAGGGTAGGGAAGAAGACGGTGTCGCCCATGATATACCTCAGCGTGTGCATAAAGAATGCTCCTTTGCCGTAGATATCGCCGTTGTAGGCTGCTTCTTCATCAATATCTTTACCTATTACTAAGGGGATTTTATTACCAAATGCTAATGCAGCCTGCTGAAAGTGTTTGATGTAGGCTTGCTCGCCTTCCAGCTCCCTTATTGGCATAGCATCGCCAAAGGTGCAGATCCCTTCGTGAATCCAGTAATCGGCCCAATCTTTGGCTGTTACTTTGTTGCCCCACCATTCGTGGCCAAATTCATGGTGCATCAGCCAGTCAAAATCCTGTCCGGCCAATTTCGAATACCTGAACTTATTGCCATAAGCATTCATGGTTTGGTGCTCCATGCCTAAATGGGGTGTTTCAACTATTCCTATTTTTTCTTTAACCCATGGGTACTCACCAAAATATTTTTCCTGGATGTGAATTGTACGTTCAAAAATATCCAGGTGACGATTAGCCTTTGCCGCATCCTCATTTAATACATAAAACTGGATGGGGACTATATGCCCATCAATGGTTTTATATGGTCTGCTCACTACTTTATAGTCGCCGGCATTAAATAATATGCTGTAATTATTGATGCTGTAATTGGTTTTCCAATGGTAAGTGGCGGTGTTGTTTTGCTTTGTGACTTTTTGTAATAAACCCGGACCTGCAACTACGAGGTCTTTGGGAACAGTGATAATCATATCTACGCCTTCATTAGGCTCATCAGACGGATGATCTTTACAGGGGAAATATAGTTTGCCACCCGTTCCCTCGGCAGTAATGGCCATCCACTGGTGCCCTGTGGAATCTTTCGACCAGATAAAGCCATCATCCCAGGGTGGACGAACGGCCACATGCGGCTTACCGCCATAAATCACTTTTATACTTGCCTTACCAGCAGGCAACTCTTTTGTTGTGTTTATGGTGATGAGGTTGTTCTGATAAGTATATGCCTCTTTTTTTCCATTGACTAACACATTGCTGATCTGTAAGGAATCTAACAGATCAAAAAGCAATACATGAGTAGGTTGCGCCATAAGCACATCAATGGTAGTGTAACCGTCAATGGTTTTTTGAACAGGGTCAACATTTAAAGCAATGGTGTAATGCCTTACATCCATAATGGCTTGCTCGGGTTTGAGTTTACCGCCGGAGGTTAGGGTTTGGGCGTTTGTAGTAACAAAAGCAATTACTCCAATTATAGTTAATAGTATTCTATTCATACCCTAAATATAATCAATACTCTCTCACCAGCAAACTATCGGCAATAGCTTCACTAACTATGCTATTTAAACTTCACAGGTAAAGTATACAGATATTTCATTAGCCTTCGATCTTTCATGCCTGGTTTCCATTTTGGCATATGGCTCACAACTCGAATTGCTTCTTCGTCGGTTTCTTTAGAAAGACTTTGTACTATTTTAATATCATTAAGGCTACCGTCTTCGTAAACGATAAAAGTAACTATTACATTCCCTTTAATTTTGTCTTTTTTTGCTTGTTCAGGATACTCGATATTATTACTTATCCAAAGATTCATCTTATCCGGACCACCAGGAAATTCAGGATCCATTATAAAATGGATAACCTTCTCTGTATGTGTCGTTTTTGTGGTGTCAATAAATTGTGCGTTTGCAGATTGGCAAACAACTATTCCAATTATAATAAATAGTATCCTTTTCATCCCTTAAATATAATTAATACTCCCTCACCAGCAAACTATCTGCAAACTGTCTCAGGTATTGGCGGCGGTCTTCTGATAGGTTGATCTGATCAAGCGCGTCAAAAGCTTTTTCCGCATAGGTTTGCATAGCATATTCAGCATATTGCCTTATATCCAATTGGTTATAAATTGCTGTTACTGCTAATACTTTTTCTGCAGCATCAAATTGTTCCAGGTTTAGCCAGCTGTTAAGATTGTCGGCTTGCTCATCCCGGGCCAGTTCAAGCGCTTTGATGAGCAGGTATGTTTTTTTGTTGGATAGGATATCACCACCAACCTGTTTGCCAAACTTTTCAGGGTCGCCATACACATCCAGGATATCATCCTGTAACTGGAAAGCGATGCCCAGGTTAACGCCAAAACTATAAAGTAACTGAGCATCATTTAAGGACGCTCCTCCTATAATGGCGCCTATTTTTAACGTTCCGCCTAATAATACGGCGGTTTTAAGCCTGATCATATCCAGGTATTCGTCAATAAGTACATTATTGCGCTGCTCAAAGCTCATGTCAATCTGCTGACCTTCACATACGCCTGTGGCTGTCTCATTAAATACATCCATCACCCGGCGTAAAATGGCATCATCAACCTTCATCATCAGCTTGTTGGCCTCTACCATCATGGCATCGCCGGATAGAATGGCCACATTGGCGTTCCATTTTTCGTGCACGGTTTTTTTGCCACGGCGAAGTGGCGCTTTATCCATTATATCATCATGCATCAGCGTGAAGTTATGGAATACCTCTATTGCCAGGGCCGGCTCAATAGCTTTATCTACATCGCCCCCAAAAAGGTCACAAGCCATCAAAAGCAGGCTGGGGCGAAGGCGCTTACCACCCAGATCCAATATATAGCTTATTGGTTCATAGAGTTCGGCAGGAGAGTCAGGGAATTTTAGCGCGTCTACAGCTTTACTAATCAATACCTGTAGGTCTGTAAGTTGTTTCATTTTTTTGTTGTGTGGTTGACCAGGCTGATTAAGTTAAATTAATCAACCCATCAACTTAGTCCTGTACTAACGAAAAATCAATTTGTTTTTTGGTGAGATCAACATTTTTAACCCTGATCTTTACTTCATCACCCAGTTGGTAGATTTTCTTTTTACGCTGACCTATGATACAATAATTTTTCTCGTCCAAAGTATAAAAATCATCAGATATATCACGTAAACGGATCATACCTTCGCATTTATTTTCTATTATCTCTACATACATGCCCCATTCTGTAACACCCGAAATAATACCCGTAAACATGTTTCCAACCTGGTCGCGCAGGTATTCGGCCTGTTTATATTTAACTGAAGAGCGTTCCGCATCAGCCGCCTTTTTCTCCATTAGCGAGCTATGGCTGCATAGTTTTTCGTAATGCTCTGCATTGGCAGATTGCCCGCCATTTAAATAATGGAAAAGCAAACGGTGAACCATAACATCCGGGTACCGGCGGATAGGAGAGGTGAAGTGCGTATAATGATCAAATGCCAAACCGTAATGACTGCTGGTTTTTGTAGTATAAATTGCCTTTGCCATTGAACGGATAGCCAAATGTGTAAGTACATTCTGCTCCTTTTTGCCTTCCACGTCTTCCATCAGGAAGTTGAGAGATTTGGCCGTTTCTTTATCCGATTTGGTATTTATTTTATATCCAAACCTTGCTGCAAATTGCGCAAAGTTTGCCAACGCATCTGGTTTGGGCGAATCGTGTGTACGGTAGACAAAAGTGTATTTATGCTTTCCTTTACCCATCTTATTTACATACTCGGCCACTTTACGGTTAGCCAGTAACATAAAATCTTCTATGAGCTTATGTGCATCCTTACGTTCTTTTACATATACGCCGGTGGGTTTGCCTGTTGCATCAAGTTTGAATTTAACCTCGGTAGTTTCAAAGCTGATGGCGCCATTCTTAAACTTACGATCACGTAGCTTATACGCCAACGCGTTTAGTTTTAATATTTCATCTTTAAAATCACCTTGCTCGGTTTCAATAACTTCCTGAACCTCTTCATAAGTAAAGCGCCTGTCTGAGTAGATGATGGTTTTACCATACCATTCATTGATAATGTAGGCATTCTCGTCCAATTCAAATACCGCCGAAAAACAAAGCTTTTCTTCCTTGGGGCGTAAAGAGCATAACCCGTTTGACAGGCGTTCCGGCAGCATCGGTATAACCCTATCTACAAGGTAAACAGACGTTGCACGCTCCAGCGCTTCCTTATCCAAAGCAGATTCGGGCGCGATATAGTGCGAAACATCGGCAATGTGAACACCTACTTCGTAGTTGCCGTTTTCGAGTAATTTGTAAGATAAAGCATCATCAAAATCCTTAGCATCAAACGGATCAATAGTGAAGGTTGTGATATCCCTGAAATCTCTCCTTCTTGCAATTTCGTCTTTGGTGATAATATCACCTATTTCTTCAGATTCATGCTCAACCTCTGCCGGGAATGAAAGAGGGAAGCCATATTCGGCAAGGATGGCATTCATTTCGGTGTCATTCTCACCCTGTGCACCCAAAATATGTTTTATCCGGCCAATTGGATTTTTTGCTTCGGCGGGCCAGTCGGTTATTTCTGCCACAGCTTTTATTCCGTTTTTGGCTCCGTTAAGCTCACTCATCGGGATAAAAATGTCATGCATCATTTTGCGGTCATCCGGAATAAAAAAAGCAAAGCGTTCTGATAGCTTTACAATTCCCGTAAATTCCATTTTGGCACGCTGCAGTATTTCTATGATCTCGCCTTCTTTGCGCTTACCCTTGCTTATGGCGTATACGTAAACTTTAACTCTATCGCCATGTAAGGCATTACGGAGTTTGCGTGGTGCAACAAAAATGTCGCTTTCAAATTCATCATCGGTAACAATAAAAGCCGATCCATCGTTGGTGAGGTCAACCCGGCCTTCAATAAATGTTTTTAATTCAAGCAACTGGAATTTGCCCGGAGCAATTTCTTTAAGGACTGATTTTTGGGCCTCATCCTTTAAAATATCAAATATAATCTCGCGCGATTCGGGATCGCGAACGTTTAATTTAGCAGAAACCTGTTTGTAGTTTAGTGGGGTATTACCGTTTTGTTCAAATATATCAAGTACCATTTGTGTAAGTACCTGAACTATAGAAGAATTATTTTTCTTTTTAGACATACAGAAGTATTTGATCAAAGATACGGAATTTCGGCGTTTGGGAGGCGGGGCTAACAGGGAGGATATGATTTGGCAGCCCACTATTGTTAGCGGGTTTGTTTATGCCTGAAAGCGTACAAACTCTGAAGTGTGAATAACCGTCAGCCTTTGGCGTCCTCATTTGCTTTTTGACTTTGTCAGGCACTCATAATTGGAAATCAGTAATTTGTATTATATAAATAGAAAAATATATCTAACTTTATAATACACAGCCTATTACTTACAATGTCAGTCGAAACCAATAAAACTGTTTCACCTTTAAGTTGGGTTATTATAACCGGGTTGGGCTTCGTGTTGTTTGTGGCCGCCGCTGTAATACTAATGATCTTTAGCAATAAAGCTGCAAATTTAAGTCCGCAGGTTTATTTTTTTTTACTGGTATTTGTGGCCTTAATAGCATCAGGTTTTTTATTTGGAGCCTTAAAAGCGCATGCAAAATATAGCGGCAATGTAAATAATGGCACGTTAGAACTTGGCGGACCTGCAGTGATTTTTTGCCTTATCATATATTTCGGCCTAAAGCTTTCTCCACAAGCCGACTCATTTAATATCAAGTTCATAGTTTTTGGTGATGAAAGCAAAAATGAGCTGGTAAACGGTGGTGTTTTGAAGGTTTTGTTCAACAAACCAGATTCTGCAAGGATCGAAAATGGTGTTGTAACCTTTACCGAGCTGCCCACCAATCTGTTAGGCAAAACCATTTCTGTTACTCCCGCCGTGATTGGTTATTACCGGCAAAGCCAACAGGTAACTATTCCTATTGACGGGCGTACGCCTATTGAGGTGCATCTTAAAAAACAAGCTGAATCCTTAACTATAAGTGGCCTGGTAGTAGATATGCAAGGTCAACCTGTGCCGAATGTGTTGATCGTATTGGCTAATGGGCTATATAAAACCAGTGCCGATAATTTAGGCAATTTCCGTTTTATCTTACCGGTAAAAGATGGCACCGAGTTTCCCGTAAGGGTTTACCGTGAAAAAAAGTTGCGTTATAACAACACGCAGATTTTTTCATCAAAAATACCGCTTACCCTTCAGTTGAAAGAGTTATGAAAGCGATCGTCTGCATATTAAGCTTATGTGTGCCTGGGTTTAGCGGTTATAGCCAAACTACAGTTTTTAAGGGCCAACTATTGGCCAACAACTCAGTGCTTAAAAACTATACGATAATTATAAACGGGAAACCGGCAACAACAGACGATTCGGGCGTGTTTTCAACCGCTATAAGCAGCAGCGCCAACCAGCTTACAGTTCAGCCGTCTGACAAAAATTACATCATTTCGTATCCAACGGGTGGAAGGGTACTGGTACCTAAAGATCCATTATTATTGACGCAGATTGTTCTGGAAGGTTTTCAGTCAAACGACCAGATCAAAAGTTACCTGGCAACATTGGCCCAATTAAAAGACGCGGCCAAAAAAGGGCAATCCGAAACAAAAGCGTTACAAGTAAAAATTGATTCCATAGCTGCCAATCTTAAAAAAGCAGGTTATAGCAATGATGATCTCAGAATGGCCCGGGAAAGGCAGGATGGTATTGATCTGTTTTACCCCGAGATTAGCGGTGCCCTGCAAAATTATATCCTACAGGCACAAAGTTTAATGATTGCTTTTAAATTTATAGGGGTATATGCCTTCGTTAATATCAACGCGCTTACTCAATACGCGCAAACACAAAGCGGGTTCAACCAGGCGTTTGAGAAATTATATATCAATTATCCTACTTATTCAAAAAAAATAGGTGATTACTGGGACGACCCATCACTCCAAAAAACATTTGAAGGTATAGCTGATTCGTTAATTTATGGTATTGGAAAAAATCAGATCGTCCCTTTAAATGACCTGAAAAATCAGATCAATAAATATTTTCAAAACCAGGTACCCGATAAGGATAAGGACAAGGTTAAAAAGGAAATTCAATCACAGATAGAGGCACAGGTTCCTGGTATTACAGATCAGCTTAATGCTATGGAGCTACGTGTAAAACAATTTCTGAGTAGGTTAAAAAACTAATATTCACTAATAACTAAAATATATAAATTATGAAAAAGTTAAATTCATCACTCTATACTATTTTAATCGTTATTACATTTATTTGTACCGCATCCTGCGGCAAAGAGTCTGGTGGTGGCGGCGGTGGCGGTGGTATTGCTGTTCTTTTGGGCGACCTTATAGGTTTTTGGCAAAGCGGTACTGATTCATTTACGTTTCAGGACGACAATAGCAAACTTGGAGGCTCGGGGGAATTTGGGGGTAGAAACGGAACGGTTAACAATAGCAAAATCAACAACACATCATTTACTTTTGATTTGGTATTTGATGATCAAACTGTAAAGAGTTATAGCGGAACGATAGATGCCACAAAGAAAGTATTAAAACTAACCTCATCAGGGACAACGTTTACTTTCAATAAGCAATAATAATTATAAACTGTTTTATAACTCAATAACAGATCATCCCTGCGGTATAGACGCTATCAGTTTTTTAGTGTATTCCTCTTTGGGGTGGTAATAAATATCATCGGGATAACCGGTTTCAACGATCTCTCCTTTGTTCATTACCATCATCCGGTCGGATATATGTTTGATGACGGCGAGGTCGTGCGAGATAAAAATATAAGTCAGTTTAAACTCCTGCTGTAATTCGCGGATGAGGTTGAGTACCTGTGCCTGTACCGAAACATCCAGCGCCGAAACTGATTCATCGCAAATGATAAATTTGGGCTGCAGGGCCAGGGCTCTGGCAATTACTATCCGTTGCCTTTGCCCACCCGAAAACTCGTGCGGAAAACGGTTGAAATGCTCTGGCAACAGGTTCACTCTTTCCAGTAATTCCAAGACGTGTTTCTTGCGTTTGGTGTTATTTACATAAAACTGGTGAACTTGTAAAGGTTCCATTATTGATTGGCCAACCGTTAGGCGTGGGTTTAAAGAGGAGTAGGGATCCTGGAAAATGATCTGGATATTCCTTCGGATTTCGCGCAGGTCATTCTTTTTTAAACTTCGCAAATCCGTGTTCTCAAAGTTGATATTGCCCGCGGTTGGTTCTATTAATCTTAAAATAGATCTGCCTAGGGTAGTTTTGCCACAGCCAGATTCGCCAACCAGGCCAAGTGTTTCTCCGGGATAAACTTCAAAACTTACATTGTTAACAGCCTTAACCACATTTTGCGACCCACCAAAAAAGCCATTTTTAACAGGGAACCAGGTAGAAAGCTGATCTATTTTCAGTAAAGGCTGCTGTTTATACAATTCCTTTTTTCTCTCGGCAATTTCCTTGTCAGGATAGTTATACAGTGCCCTGATGTTTTCTATCGTTACAGATGCCTTATTACCAGTGTTATCCGCGTCAAAAAAATCGGCCACTACAGGCAGTTTTTTTAAATGTTGATTAGGTGAGGGGCGGCAAGCCAGCAGGCCCCTGGTATATGGATGTTTAGGATTTTCAAATAAGTCGACAACCTTGGCTTCCTCCACAATTTCGCCCTTATACATTACCATAACACGATCTGCAATTTCTTTTATCACCCCCAAATCATGCGATATAAATATCAAACTCATATGCCTGATGGCTTTAAGGTTGAGCAAAAGTTCGATGATGGTTTTTTGTACTGTTACATCCAACGCGGTGGTAGGTTCATCAGCTATCAATATCTCCGGATTGCAGGATAGGGCCATGGCGATCATTACCCGTTGCTTTTGCCCGCCCGAAATCTGGTGCGGATAGCTGTCAAAAATAGCCTCGGGACGCGGGAGCTGTACCTCGTTAAAAAGTTCGAGGGTTTTCTTTTTTGCTTCTTTTTTTGATAAGCCTAAATGCAGTTGTATGGCCTCGGTAAGCTGAAAACCACAGGTAAGTACCGGGTTAAGAGAGGTCATGGGTTCCTGGAAAATCATTGCCATCCGATTGCCGCGTATATCGCGCATATCAGCTTCAGAAATTTTGCAGAGGCTTACATCATTTAAAAGTACTTCACCGCTAATTACTGTTTTGTCTTCATTTAGCAAACGCATCAGCGCAAGTGATGTCACCGATTTACCAGAGCCCGATTCGCCAACGATACCGATAGTTTCTCCTTTTTTTAAATTAAAGGATACATTTTTTACGGCATTAAACAGGCCGTCTCCCGTTTTAAAACTAATCCCAAGGTTTTTTACTTTCAGCATTATTGCCCTACAATAGTTATCATTTCATCCTTAATTAATTCTTCGCCCCGGTAGCGCCTTATTAATTGCGCGGTGGCTACAACATCTTTTTGACAGTAGGTACAAATACGTTCAAGCTGGTTTTCGTTCCAATAAACATGACTAACCATGCTGCCGTCAATATCATCTTTAGGCGTAGGGATATCAAAAATAGCGGTTAGCAGGTTTAGCGATGTGTAATTTTTATAATCGCCAAACTTCCATAGTTCCATTGTATCCAGATGAATTATCTCCCATGGTTTTTTGCCTGCAAGTTGCAATTGCGGCGGAAAGGGCAGACCATTGATCAGTAACCGGCGGCAGATATAAGGAAAATCAAATTCCTTACCATTATGTGCAACCAATACTAAATTGGCTGGCTGACCAAACAGCATTGCAGAAAACCGGGTAAGCAGATCTTTTTCATCATGCCCGGCAAATGATTTTATCCTTAAACCGACGTTTTCTTTTCCTTTGGTGAATACCCCGGCAGAAATACATACTATCTTGCCAAATTCGGCCCATATACCCGCGCGCTGATAATACTCTTCGGGAGTTTCATCTTTGCGTTGATATTGAGTTTTTAGTTCCCATAGTTTTTGGAAATGCGCGGGTACTTCATCGTGAGTGGCATATTGTGGTACTGTTTCAATATCAAGCACCAATAAATTATGCAGATCATACTGCTCAAGCATGCTATATTAATTTTATGGAGCAATATAATAATTAAGTTTTGAGTAGCAGGTTTTGCCCGATGAGATTACACAGCAGTTACAACCATGCACCCAGCGTTTACTTACTCAGTATCTCAAACCCAATATTAATCGTATTCCCATTCCCATCAACTAAAGTAAGGATGTGTTTACCCGGCGGCGGGTTAAGAGCCATCTGGTGAAAATCCTTTGTTTCGCCAACGTACTGATCATCCAGGTGCCAAAATATCTTCATTCCGGGTAAGCGGTGGGCGGCATTGCATATCATCCTGCCACGGGTGCCATCGGCTTCAAGTGGTACATATATTTTAGCGCCATCTTTTGGGTAGATCACCTCCATGGCGTTGCTGTTTTCAGCCTGTGCACATCCTTGCCTAAATGGCGGCAATACATGGTATTGGTAGTCGCGTGCTCTGTAATAATACTCCATGGAAGGGGGCAGTACAAACCATTTTTTGTTGATCATATTACCAGGTGATTCGCAATTGCCATTAACCTGGTATTTACCATCGGCAGATAAATGAATGAGCTGGTGATAGGGGCAAACAGGAGCCTTTAAACCACTTTTAGGTACCAGCATTTCGTCCACGTTATCGCAATACTGGCCGGCACGGTAGCCGCTTTGCCTGCAAATGTTAACTTTTACCATTTCGGCTACCGGCATCTCAAACCAATCTCGGGAAACAGGCAGCAACCTGAAGATCTCAAACAGCGCTGGTGCGGCTGTATTGATCCCTGTTAAACCCGGCCTTCCTTCGCCATCGGTATTGCCTACCCACACACCCACAACATATTTAGGCGTAATTCCTATTGCCCAACCATCCCGAAAGCCAAAACTGGTGCCGGTTTTCCAGGCCACCCGCTGCGTGGAGCTGAATTGCTGCCAAAGCATTTCTTCACCGGGCCGCATTACTTCTTCCATCGCCTGAAAAGTGTAGTAAATGGAAGCCGCATCCAGCAAGCCCGATCTTTCCAAAGTTGGTTTTGCTATATCCTGCCTGTTATAAACCGGACTATGAAAGTCAGCCGGATCATATTTGCCATTATATTTATAGTAGTGATTAAGCACCCTGGCCATATTGGCATAAGCGCCGCTTAGTTCCCAAAGGGTATTCTCGCCGCCACCTAATATCAATGATAGTCCGTAATGATCAGCAGGTTTTGTTAATGTGGTGATACCTGCTTTCTGTAAAAAATCATAAAAGCGCTCATATTTAAATTGCTGCAACATTTTTACCGCCGGCACATTCAGCGAGCGCGATAATGCCCTTGAAGCAGGTACAGCGCCATCATAACCCAGATCAAAATTTTCGGGATGGTACCCGGCAATGAGCGTGGGTACGTCAGGAATGAGGCTATTTGGCAGTATCAACCCGCTATGCAGCATAGATGCATACAACAGCGGTTTTAACGTACTACCCGGACTGCGGGGAGCATCGATAACATCAACATCACTTTCCATTTGCGGGTCTTCGTGGTGGGTGATATTACCTGCATAGGCAAGGGTTTGGCCGGTTTCTACATCAAGCACAATGGCGGCAATATTATTGATGTCATTTGCTTTTAAAACCTGGTGATGCTGCTCTAATATATCATTTACCTGTTGCTGTAAAGTCGATTTTATACTTGTCTGTATCCTGGTACCTCCGGATGGTTTGGCATGATGATCATTTTTAAAACGCTGCAACAGGTGAGGGGCGAGCGAGGGCAGGGGCATTGGTCTTTCGGGCACGGGCTCCAACTGTGCAAGGGCAGCTGTTGAACTATCAATAACGCCCTGTTTATAAAGCCTGGTTAATAATAAATTGCGTTTTTTTAATAAGATGAGCTTGTTTTTACCGGGATGCACCAATGATGGAGAGTTTGGTAAAACCGCCATAGCCGCCGTTTCGCCCCAGGAGAGCTGATCAGGATTACGACCAAAATATCGCCATGATGCAGCGTCCAGACCTACCACATTAGTGCCAAATGGTGCGTTGCTGGCATAAAGAGCCAGTATCTGGCTTTTACTATAGGTGAGCTCAAGTCTAAGCGCCATAAATATTTCCAGCAGTTTATTCCATGCGTTACGTTTATGCCGGGTTGCAAGCCGTATTACCTGCATGGTTAAAGTACTACCGCCGCTGGTTACCTTTTTTGATGAAATGTTTTGTTTAATGGCTCTGCTAAACGCCAGTGCATCAAAACCAGGGTGATTTTCAAAGCGTTTATCCTCAAAAGCAATGATACATTGTTTGAATTTTTGGGGCACGCTATCATTATACGGAAAACGCCACTGGCCGTCTGGTGCAATGGATGCACCCAATAATTGCCCTTCGTCATCATCTATTACATAGGATGTGGGGCTTTTAAACAGCGGGCTGGGCAAACAAAACCAAAACAGCAAGGTTAAAACAACTAAGAATACAAGCAGAAATATTACTTTTGGCTTTTGTAAATAAATTTTTATTCGCTTTAATACGGCTTGCATTAATATATTTTCAATAAAGATATAACTAAGCTTTATACTACTACCTTATCCGCAACAGGATATTGCTTGATAAAATACAATAAATGGGCATACAAAAATTATCAATTATTATCCCGGCTTATAACGAAGGTAACACCATACATTTAATTCTGGATAAAATTAAATTGGTTGGCCTTACAAATGATATTCAAAAAGAAGTGATCATCATAAACGATTGCTCAAGCGATAATACTGAATCGGCCATTAAAGCTTACCAGCAAGCAAATCCTGATCTTGATATTCAGTACTTTAAACACGAAGTAAATAAAGGTAAAGGCGCGGCCCTGCATACTGGCATATCCAAAGCTACCGGCGAATATCTTATCATCCAGGATGCCGATCTGGAATATGACCCCACAGAATATAATGACCTGTTGAAACCTATTGTGAATGGTTTTGCGGATGTTGTTTATGGATCAAGGTTTATGGGCAGTAACCCACACAGAATATTGTTCTTTTGGCATACCATAGGCAACAGGTGGCTTACGTTTGCATCCAATATGTTCAGTAATTTAAATCTTACTGATATGGAAACCTGTTATAAATTATTTGACACCAGGATAATCCAGGGTATTTCACTAACCGAAAAACGTTTTGGCTTTGAACCTGAAGTAACCATCAAAATATCAAGGGTGCCAAAGATCAGGATTTACGAAGTGGGTATTTCATACTACGGGCGCACCTACGAGGAGGGTAAAAAAATAGGATGGAAGGATGGCGTAAGGGCTATTTATTGTATTTTAAAATACGGATTGTTTAAGAGCAGGTAACGCAACGAAGGACTATTTTGCAAGGCGATTATATATGATCAAAAAAGTTCAACTTTTGAATTTTTGATTCCAACGCCACACTTCCCCAGTTCAAGCCATCTATTTTGAAACTTTTTACTTGCCAGTTTCTATCAGTTAGCAGCATCCTGGCATCTACCGGATGCAAACCATCCAAAGAAGGCATATATTTCAAATTCTCGTCTAAACCCTGGCTTGTGGCCTTGGTTAAAGCTTCTTTACGCGTCCATAGTAAAAAGAAGTTTTGGGGCGATTGGCCTATAAAATCAATTTCGGCTTTACTGAAATTATCTTCCAGTATGGAGGTGAAATCAAATAGCGGATTAATCTTTTCTGTATCAACCCCCACATTTGTATTTGCTATCGCGATCAGCACCCAATCGGCAGAGTGGGATACATTGTATCTGATATCAGTGCCACTGATATATGGTTTTTTATTAGTGCCGATACTGAATTTTAAATCTACAGCGGATTGATTGGTGTATTTACCCAGGATTTGCCTTAATGCAGCGCGGCTTACAATAAATCTTGTCCGGTCTTTTTCCTGCAGATAACGGTTGGCCCTGACAATTTCATCGGGTTGCAGTAACGATAAAAGGTTGGCGATATTTGACTGATTTGCCGAAATGTTGACGCGCCATAGGTCAACCTCATCGTTCAGTTGAAATGTACATTCAGTTTCATTTAACCATGTAACAGCATCTAAAAACTGAATGTTAACCGTAACTGCCCCCATTTTAATAGCTATTTTTTGGCTGCCTCATCCAGGCAGTTTTGCAGTATGCTTGCAAATATTTTATCGTTTGGCGCTTTAAATATGGTATTATGACCGCCAGGGATCTTATGCACATTTACACCTTTTAGCGCATATTGTTTCCAGCCCATATTTTCAAAGTCATCAAGGTAAAAGGTACGTTGCTCTGCCCTGAAAACTTCTACAGCTATATTATGAGGTTGCAGCTGATAGCGTTTTTCGGCAAGGATATTCATCTCATCAATTCTATTGGAGTATCCAAAAAAGCCCTGCTGCTCTTCGTCATTTGATATTTTCCATAACACTTTGGTTAGCCTGCGTTTTATGCCGGTACTATTATGCGCTATAGTATGCCCGATACCTTCATGAAACGATAAGTTATAAACCAGCTTTCGCATAAAAAACTTGCCCCGTTTATAATATTGGGTTACAAACGGATCATGATATGGCGAGCGGTAAGCATAAGTATCAAACATAGCCAGCATTTTTACTTCTTTACCCATAGCCTGAAATTGTTTGGCCATTTCAAAAGCAATGATACCGCCGAAAGAATACCCGGCAAGCGCATAAGGCCCGGTAGGGTTTTGCGCCATAATGGATGCATTGTAATGCGCGGCTATATCAATGATATTGCTCAATGGTTCGTCAATTCCGTTAAGGCCTTTTGCCTGTAATCCATAAATGGGCTGGTCGGCATGCATACCTGATGCTAGCGTATTGAATAACAAAACGTTTAGCCCGGCCCCATGGACTATATATAATGGCATCTTATTGCCGGTAGTTTTAATAGGTACCAGGGAATCCCACACAATGGATTTGCCATCCATCTCCAGCATTAGCGCCAATTTTTCAACCGTGGAGTTTTCAAAGAGCGTGGCAAGAGGCAGGCGTTTACCGGTAAGCTTCTCTATCCGGGTCATTACCTGTACGGCAATCAGCGAATGCCCTCCTAATTCAAAAAAGTTGTCATAGATGCCAATATTGCCGATCTCCAAAAATTCAGACCAGGTATCAGCTACCAGTTTTTCTACATCGGTGCGTGGCGCAATAAAAACGTTGATACTTTCTGCAAGTTTGCTGTTTTGATTTGCTAATGCCTTTTTATCAATTTTACCATTGGGTGTTAATGGCATTGCCGGCACCATAATGAAATCGTCAGGCACCATATAATCAGGAACTAAAGATCGCAGGTTATCCCGCCACCCCTTTATTTGTGCTGTACTGCTTTCGGCCAGGTAAGCATCATTTATAACAATATAGGCTGCCAGTTTATCAATGCCATTTTTATCGGGCACAGCTATTACAATGGCCTCTTTAATATTGTATTCGTTTACCAGGTGGTGCTCAATCTCGCCGGCCTCTATACGATAACCACGAATTTTGATCTGTGTATCAATGCGGCCAAGGCATTCTATCTCGCCGTCCGCCTTAAATCGGCCCATATCGCCTGTGCTATACATTTTAGCACCAGTAGTTGCTGAAAATGGATCATTGACAAACTTCTCGTTTGTTAATTCAGGGCGATTAAGGTACCCCCTGGCAACACCATCGCCACCAATATAAATTTCACCTGCAGTTCCCGGCGGGAGTGGGTGAAGGAATTTATCTAAAATGTAAACTGATGTATTGTCAATTGGGCGTCCAACAGTAATGGTCTCGTCATTGGCCTTTATTTGCTTAATTGTCGACCAAATAGTTGTCTCGGTAGGGCCATAAACGTTCCATAAGCTGGTAGCTTGTTTAAGAATCCTATTAGCCAGTTCTTTAGGCAGGGCTTCGCCGCCACATAAAACCTTTATTGGGTTACTGCTATCCCAGCCAGCCTCAAGCATAATTCGCCAGGTATAAGGCGTTGCCTGCATGATGGTTACACCTTCGGTTTTAATAATATCAAGTAGGTCCCTGCCATCTTTGGCGGTATCACTATTTGCAATAATTACCTGGGCGCCACTTATCAGCGGTAAAAACAGTTCAAGGCCCGATATATCAAAACTCACTGTAGTAACCGCCAATAGCTTATCAGTAGAGGTTATGCCGGGCTCCTTTTGCATACTGTACAAAAAGTTAACAAGGCCGCTATGCGCTATTTGTACACCTTTAGGGTTCCCGGTAGAGCCTGAGGTATAAAGGATATAAACCAGGTCGTCCCCACGTACTTCAACAGCCGGATCTGTTACCGGGTATTGGTTAAGTTTAAGCCATTCGTCCTCTAAAATCAACTCTTTGGCACCAGATTGATAATGGTTTTTATATTTTGAGGCTGTAAACAATATCGCCGCGCCAGAATCGCTGAGCATATAATTGATACGTCCTAACGGAAACTGCGGATCAAGAGGGATATACGTAGCCCCGGTTTTCATGATGCCCAGCATCACTACAACCATTTCTGCCGATCTGTCCAGGGCGAAAGCTACTTTATCTCCTTTTTTAATGCCTTGTGCAAGCAGTAAAGCGGCAAACTGATTGGCTTTTTGGTTTAACTGTTTATAAGTTAGGGTGGCTTGATTGAATTTTATAGCAATGCTATCGCTGAATTCCTTAGCGCGTTCGCTGATAACCTGGTGCAGCGGTTTGTTTTTATCATAAGGAGCAGCTGTTTTATTCCAGGTGTTTAACTGATTGAGGAGTGCTCCGGCATTCTTTGATTCGATACTGCCGATCAGGATATTGGGATCAGAGACGATCTGCCTCAGTAAAAATTCAAACTCATCCATCATATGGTGAATGGTGGATGACTGGAAGAGTTGAGTATTGTATGACCATTCCAGTACCAGTGATTCATCGCGGCCGGATATATTTACAAAAATCTCGAAGCTTTCATATTCACGCGGATTGCTTTGCAATATATGCTGCAAGCCATAAAAGTCAACATCATCATCCATACCCATATCAATGTTAAACATCACGGGTACTAATGGTATTCTTGAGGCATCACGGGCTATATTCAGCTTTTTAAGTAAACTGCCAAAGGTATATTGTTGGTGATCGTAAGCATCCAGGATGGCTGATGTACGGATCTTTAAATAGGTTTTAAAGGATTGGTCTCCTGTAGGATGGCTACTTAACGCCAATAAGTTGACACAATGCCCTACAAGCCTGTAATTGCCTGTAGCCGATTGTCCTGCAGCTGGTAAGCCTAAAATAATCTCATCCTGCCCGGTTAAGCGCTGCAAAAATATTTCGAATGCGGCCAACAGGGTGGTTACAAAGCTTGATCCGTTTGCTTTGCCAAGCTTTTTAAGGTCAAGCGCCAGCAGTGTATCTAAATTAAAATCCTCGCGGTGGCTTTTGTAGCTGCGCACCGCAGGGCGGGGTAGGTCTGTTGGCAGATTTAAGTAATGATTGCTGCCTTTAAACTGATTAAGCCAGTATCGTTCTGTTTCTTTAAATTCCGGGCTATGCTCAAATGTAAGTTGTTCAGTAGCATATTCGCTGAAAAGAGCAGCATCGCCTAACTTGACTGGCTCGTTTTTGACATAAGCTGAATAGAATTTGCTCAGGTCCTGCATCATAATCCCTATTGACCAACCATCACAAATAATATGGTGGGCAATAAAGGTTAACAGGTATTCATCTTCCTTTAACTTGATTAAAGCAGTTTTAAACAACGGCCCTGTTACCAGGTTAAACGGCGTTAGAGCCACCTGGGTGTTTTGGTTACTAATAAAAAGCTGTTGCCCGTCAGCAGTTTGTGCCGAAAGGTCATGGTAATCAACCGCTAATTGCAGCTCTTTATAAATGCACATATATTTGCCATCAGCACTAAAGGCCGAGCGTAGCGCCTGGTGCCTGTTGGTAATATCCTGCAATGCGCGGAGCATGGCATCGTAATTAAACTGGCCTGTTAAAAGCAGTGAGAATGACTCATTGTAGGCGCAATTGGCCTCATCCCCGCCAATAAGGCATGATGTCCAGATCTCCAGTTGGGATTCTGTAGCAGGCGCAACCAATTGTATTTCCGGCCCGGCAAACGGGTCAAAATCTACAGGGCTTATATCGAATGTAAAAGAAGTGTCCAAATCAGTTACTGCTTAATTTAACCTGTAAAAATTTTCCGGGATTATTAATATCATTGATAAACCAGCCGGGATTGCCATGATTATCGCGGCCAAGTTTGGCACCCGCAACAGGAGGTTCCGCGGGTAATTTAATAGGATCACTATTGGTTACGCTGTTTTTTTCTGATGGTATAAAACCCGATTCGATCAATTCAGTAACACTTTCTTTAAATGCTGTAATTATCTGATCTACTTCCTGATCTGTATGTGCCGCCGTTATAAAACATGGGAAAAGATCCCATATATGAATTCCTTTATAACGCATTAACGTAAACAGGAGTTCGCCATATGCAAGCTCATATTTGAATTTTATCTTCCACAGTGAGCCAAAGGATGGTGAGTATAAGGGAATGCCTTCTTTCTCACATATCGCGTTTAAAGCATCAGAGAGACGTTTAGTTCTGGCATTTAATTCTTCCTGTAAGGCGGGGCCTTTTTCTTTCATGTAAAGTAAGGAGGCTTTGCCTGCAGCAAGGGCCAGCGGATGACGCACAAAAGTACCGGCAAAGTAAGTTACACCCGCTTCAGGTGATGAATCATCGCCAAATTGCCAGTTGCCACCATCAAGGGCGTCCATGTATTTACTGATGCCCGCTATGGCACCTATAGGCATACCACCGCCAATTACTTTTCCATAGGTACCCAAATCTGCTTTAATGCCGAACATGGCCTGCGCACCGCCCGGGTGCATCCTGAAGCCTGATATTACCTCATCAAATATTAAAACCGTTCCAGATTTTTGGGTGATTTCCCTTACCTTTTTCAGGAACTCAACCGGTTGAAATTCAGGCCTTCTGCTTTGTACAGGTTCAACTAATACTGCAGCAAATTCGTGCGCTATTTCGGCAATTATTTTAAGCGATTCTTCGGTGCCATAATCAAGGATCAGCATATTCTGCACTACCTCGGGCATAATACCGGGAGCGGCAGGTACAGTTTTTAATTTTTTAGTTCCGCGAACAATTACTTCATCGTTAATACCATGGTATGATCCGCTGAATGCTACGATAATTGAGCGGCCAGTGACAGTACGTGCAATGCGCATGGCACCTAACACTGCTTCTGAACCGGTATTGCAAAGAGCGGCGCGGTCAAAGTTGGTAAACTCACATATCAGCTTACAAACATCACCTGCAAGCTCATGCTGCGGACCTATTTCATAACCTTTTTCTACCTGGTCCAGCACCGCTTTTTTAAGTACATCAGCCTGGTAACCCAAGAGATTGGATCCGAAGCCATTTAATGCATCTACATACTCATTACCATCTATGTCCCAAACATGGCTGCCTTTTGAGCGATTAACCACCAACGGATAAACCACCTCTTTTGTAAGCGGCCTAAAACCACTAACCACGCGGGGATCGGCCATATACGGGCGATCTTTTTGAGTTTGTGCTTTGCTGCCTTTGGTTTTAGCGTTGTATTTAATAGTAAGATTATTTAAAAAAGCCGATTGCTTTTCGTCAAGAACCAGGGTTTGTTTTTCGATGCGGGCAGTAGCGCCGAAAGGTTTTTTTATTTCTACCTGCTCCTCGGGCGTAAGGTCATGCGTTGCCGGTTGCGATTTAACTGCGGTAATTGCAGGTGCCGCAGCACTGTAAACAGGAGCAGAAACTGCCTGCCCGTTACCACCCTGAATTAATGATAACTGGCTGCTTAATAGTTGAAGTTGCTGCGATATTAAATTAATAATGAGATCGTTATTGTTTGTTCCTGCACCGTTACTTGATGGAGTATGCGCATTAAATATCGGTTGAACGGTAGTTGTTGCGGCTACTACAGAAGGGGTTGCAATAGGCTCTGGCTTTAAAACATCGGGGGCCAGGTTAGCATCAATATAGGTGGCCAGTAATACCAGGCTGTTATACTCTTCAAACAATTTCCTAAAAGTGATAGGTATATTGAACTGCTTTTTAAGATTTGTGGCTATCTGTGTTAAAGACAGGGAATCAAAGCCGATTTCAATAAAGCTCATATCGGTGCCCGAATTATCAATCTCAATGCCCGATGCATCTTCAAATATTGCTCTCAGCTTATCAATTAATATATCTTTCCTTGTCTGCATAATTGGGTTGGTAGTAATTTGTGGCTGTGGTGTAAGGTCTGTTGCAATTGTTTCCGTTGTATTCTGGGTTATGGCCGGTTCAAGCCAATAACGTTTATGATCAAAAGCATAAGTTGGCAGGTCTATTTTACTGTGTTGCTGTTTGTTATAAATGCCAATCCATTCAGGTTCAACGCCGCTTAACCATAATTGTCCTAATGCTTTTAATACGTGATAATACTCCGAATTTGTTTCGTTTTTCTCAAATCCGGTTATAACTGTTACATTTTTATCGGCAATATGCTGACGGGTTAATGTACCTAATATATTACCCGGACCCACCTCTAAATAAAGTCGGTTTTCATTTTCCTGCAGTGTATCAATGGCGTGGGCGAAACGAACTGTTTTCCTGAGATGTTGCGACCAGTAAGTTGGGTCGGTAGCCTCGGCGCTGCTCATCCAGTTACCGGTTACTGTTGAAACGATGGGTTTTATTGGTTGATTTAATTTTATCGATCTTACAACCGCCTCAAAAGGTTCAACTATGCTATCCATCATGGATGAATGGAAGGCGTGGCTGGTGAGCAATAACCGGCTTGGGATGCCCTGTTCAGCCAATAATTCCGAAAAGGAATTGATGGCATTTGAAGGGCCCGAAACCACGCAAAGCTTGCGTGAGTTAATTGCGGCTATAGATAATTTTGATGGTAATATGGCTTCCAGTTTTTCGGCCTCTAACCTTACCGAAAGCATATTGCCCTTTTCTACACCATTTACCAGGCGGGCTCTTTCCGAAATCAGTTTTAAAGCATCGGCCAAACTAAATACTCCCGCTAAGTGTGCAGCAACAAATTCGCCTATACTATGGCCTGTCAGTACTTCGGGCTGTATGCCAAAGCTCATCCATAGTTTGGCCATCGCATACTCTAAAATAAATATGGCCGGCTGCGCGTAAAGTGTTTGTTTTATTTTTTCAATTGATTGGTTGTCAGTTACTATAGGGTATAGTACCTCAAGTAAGTTTTCATGTACCGTACCCTTTAGCAGGTTGATACATTCATCAACAGCAGCGGCAAAAACAGGTTCGGTTTTATACAGATCAATTCCCATGTTGGCATATTGGGAACCCTGACCGGGGAACATAAATACAACACCTTCAGCTTTGTTCTTTAAATTCTTTGAAGCTGATGGCTCGGTTTGAGGTGTATTAAGTTTTATAAGTAATTCGTCATTATCAGCAGCAATAACAAATCTTCGGAAATTAAAATCGGCACGGGTTGTTTGCAAGGTATAGGCCAGATCATCAAGATTGGCGTTTTTATTTTGTTTAATAAAGCCACTAAGCTTGCCGGCGTAATTATTTAAACTACTTTCTGTTTTAGCCGACCAACTAATCAGTTTTAAGGGTTTGCTATCGGATACAGGGATAGGCTCAGCTTTAAACTCCTCCAATACCACGTGTACGTTGGTTCCTCCAACACCAAACGAACTAACACCGGCACGACGAACTGTATCAGCTGCCCAGTTTTTTAATTCATTGTTAATATAAAATGGACTATCAGCAATATCAATATTGGGATTTATCTGCTCAAAAAACAGCGATTTTGGTATTTGCTTATGCTGCAAAGCCAATGCTGTTTTCATCAAGCCCGCAACACCGGAGGCAGCCGTTAAGTGCCCCATATTACTTTTGATAGAACCAATTGCACAGAATTGTTTTTTTTCCTGCAGACCAAAAGCAAGATTTAGTCCTTCAATTTCTATTGGGTCGCCAAGTGGTGTAGCTGTGCCATGTGCTTCAATATAGCTAATGCTCGAGGCATCTATACCGGCATCATCAATAGCCATAGCTATTGCGCCAGCCTGGCCATGCGCGCTTGGGCCGCTAAAACTGCTTTTCGCGGCACCATCGTTATTTATACCGATGCCTTTTATAACGGCATAAATATTATCGCCATCGCGTTTGGCATCCGCTAATGATTTTAATAATACTACACCCGCACCGTCGCTAAATACAGTGCCTGTTGCTGCCGCATCAAACGGGCGGCAATGCCCGTCACTGCTCATAATGGAGCCTTCCTCGTAAAAATGCCCGCTTTTGATGGGAGAGGTGATAGATGCCGCTCCCGCTATAGCCACATTGCATTGCCCGTTACGGATGCTGCTTACTGCCTGTGCTATGGCTAAGAGTGAGGTAGAACAGGCTGCATAAACTGCAACTGCTGGTCCTTCTAAATTTAACTGGAAAGCGGTTCTGGTGGCTATATAATCTTTTTCATTTAAAAGCCTGACCTGGAAATGCCCCGTACGCTCAACTATTTCGGGATTTGTTAATACATTGTTATTGTAATAGGTATTATATCCGCAGCCGGCAAAAACGCCAACCGGGCCGGTATATTTTTGTGGCAAATAGCCTGTTTTTTCCAAAACTTCCCAGGCTATCTCTAAAAATACCCGTTGTTGCGGATCCATGAGTTCGGCGTTTCGGGGATTAAAACCGAAAAAGCCCGCGTCGAATTCATCTGCTTTATCAATAAGCCCTCGTGCTTTTACATACGCGGGATTGTTTTTAACGTTATCCGGTATCGATTTATCTATTTCATTGGCACTAAAGAAACTAATGGTTTCCTGTCCTTCCGAAAGTAGTTTCCAAAATTCATCAATAGTGTTTGCCCCCGGGAACCTTCCAGCCATGCCAATAATGGCGATATCATGATCAACGCTATCATCTTTATTTTTCTTTTTTGAGGGAAGTAAGGCTAATTTATCACTGCCGCTTAAAAAATTCACCAAGCCGCTTACGGTTGGATATTGATATAGTTTGGTGATGGGTACATCTAAATTTAATTCCTGTTTTAGCGCCGAAACAGTTTTGAGGGCTAATAAAGAATTTCCACCTAATAGAAAAAAATCATCATCAACACCAATTTTTTCTAATTGCAGCAACATCATCCATACCGCTGTTATATTCTTCTCTATTCGTGTGGATGGCGCTTTATATAAAATGGCAAGATCAGGCCTTTCCAGGCCGGGATTAGGTAATGCTTTTCTATCAACTTTGCCGCTGCTTGTTTTTGGTAATTCTTTGATCCATACGTAAGCAGAAGGCAGCATAAAATCGGGCAATTGCTGCTCAAGACTTTTTCTTACCGCAGCTGTGTTTTGTTGATTAGTTGATGATACAAGGTAAGCTAATAAGCGCTTTTGTCCTGCGGCATCCTCGCGGGCGATAACAATCGCTTGCTGAATGTTATCGAGTTGA
Organism: Mucilaginibacter sp.; assembly: GCF_025362475.1. GTDB lineage: Bacteria > Bacteroidota > Bacteroidia > Sphingobacteriales > Sphingobacteriaceae > Mucilaginibacter. The sequence goes on along the minus strand of NZ_JANYGH010000040.1, from coordinate 53,049 downwards.
TTGAGCAATACTTCAACCTCACCCAATTCTACACGGTTTCCGCGAATCTTTACCTGGGTATCTTTACGGCCCAAATATTCAATATTACCATCGGGCATGAAGCGGGCCAAGTCTCCGGTGCGATAAAGGCGGGTGGTTTTGTTTTCGTTTTCCTGCCAGTTTATAAATTTTTCAGCTGTAAGGTCTGGTTTGTTGAGGTAACCATTAGCAAGGCTTAAACCAGCAACGCAAAGTTCACCGGTTTCGCCAATGGGTAATTGCTGTAAGTTCTCATCTAAAATGATGATCTCTGTATTATTGACCGGGATCCCGATTGAGGGCAATGCAGGCCACGTCAATGGATCTCCGTCGAGTTTTAATTGGGTAACTACGTGTGTTTCTGTTGGGCCATATTGGTTATATAAAACAGCATTTGGTAAAGCTTTAAAAAAAGCGGCAATCTGCGGGGTTACCTTTAATTGCTCTCCTGCGGTCATCACTTCCAGTAAGCGCCCTGGTATCTGTGAATTTGCTATAGCCGCTTCGGTTAAATATTGAAGCACTACAAAAGGAAGGAAGATGCGGTTTATTGATTGCTCGTCCATAAACAACAACAACTTAACCGGATCAATACGCAGTTCGTCGGCAATAAGTACCAATGTGCCACCTGTGCTTAGCGTATCAAATATTTCCTGGAATGACACATCAAAGGTTAAAGGCGCAAATTGTAAAGTATTTATACCTGTTTTTGATATGGAATTTTCCTGCTGCCATAAAAGCAAATTCACCAAAGCTGTGTGACTCATTACCACACCTTTTGGCTTACCGGTTGAGCCGGAAGTGTACAACACATAAGCGGCGTCGGGCTTACTTAAGGGTGATGCTTTTGCCGCCTGGGGATAAACTTTATCTGTAAGCAGAATACCAACCGGCAGATTTTCAAATAAATGCTTTTGTGTTTCGGTAGTTAAGCAGGTATCAATGCCCGAATCGGCTATGATCTGCTCAAGCCGGTCTTTGGGGTAATCGGCATCTAAGGGCAAATAGGCTTTGCCGGCTTTCAGTATTGCCAGTACACTTATTATTGTTTCAATGCAACGAAACGTACTTACACCAATTATTGTTGAATGAGGTGATTTTACTAAAATAGCTGCCGCCAGATTATCGGCTTGCTGATTTAACTGGCTGTAAGTTAATTGCAAATTACCATGGGTAACAGCTAAAACATCGGGTGTTTTTTGTTGCTGTTGCTCAAATAATTGGTGTATTAATATGGTATTATCTATACTTCTTTCAATTACGTTACCGGTATTAATATTCATTAAACATGACAAGGTTAGCTATCTTCACTGCCTGACCGTTATTATAACAGGGGGATTTAAAATAATGTTGCAGGTTACTTTAAAAAGCAGTGGAAGATAGGCATTTTTTACATTTCAATTAGTTGTAAACACCATTTTATACTAACAAATTTATTGTGTATTTATTTATACGCAATAATATTAATTAAGTTGTTATGAACGCTGTAAACAAAAATTAGTTTACCATACAGTTCATTATTGTTTTCGTTGCGCCTTTTCCCAAACCGCGCTTTGAGTTGTTGTAAAATACCTCAATATTCCGGCCAAAACCGCATAATTCATTACGCAGAAATAATAGGGTATAAAAAGTATTTTGATGCGTAATTGTTTCTTCTCCATTACGTAACCTAAAAAGGCCAGCAGGTAAAATAATACCTGTGCAAATAAAAGCAGTTTCCATCCCTGGCTATCGGGCTCAAAAGCCAATGCCAGGTTTAAGGCAAATGATAATATGAGCAGAAAGGGGGTAACCGTCCACCTTAATACGCGGTGACTAATATATTGAAATGACAATATTGGGTAAGGGAAAGGGTTGAACAGGCTTTTTAACCGTAATATAGATTGTATGCCACCTGCCGCAATACGTATTTTTCTTTTTAATTCTTCGGATACATTCTCAGATGCGGTTTCGGTAGCGTAAGCTTCCGGCTCATATACAATACGGTAACCCTTTTCGGCAATGAGCATTGATATCATAAAATCATCCAGCACTGTATCAGACTCAACGGCCTGGTAAAGCGAACGCCTAACGCTAAACAATTCGCCCGCGGCACCTACAACGGAATAAAGTTCCGAATCCCATTTTTTAAGAGCCGATTCGTATTTCCAGTAAAAACCTTCACCGGCGGCACTGGCATCGGCGTTTTCATCAAAATGTACACGCTTTTCACCAGCAACAGCTCCCACAGTTGGATCGATGTAATGCCTGCAGATCTTTATTAATGCATCTTTATTTAAAAATGTATTGGCATCGGTAAAAACTACGGCATCGGTGTTTACAAAATACATAGCACGATGCACGGCTGCAATTTTACCGGCACGCTGTGGTTGGTGAAGAAGCTGTATTTGAGGATGATTGGCAATAATAGCTGGCGTATTGTCTGATGATCCGTCGGTTATGAAAATTATTTTTAGTTTTCCTGCCGGATAATTCAACAAAAGGCTGTTAGCTATTTTATCCTTAATAAAATACTCCTCATTATAAGCGGCTATTACCAGTGTACAGGTAGGTAATAGTTCAAGGTTTTCTGGCACAACTTTTTTAGGTCCTTTTACCAGCCTTTTAAGTTTGATAATAAAATACAGTAGTATGCCATAACCCGCAAACGTGTAAAAAACAATAATCAGGCTTATTATTAAAATGATCTTCATGATATGGTATTAATGGGGTAACCTAAGTTATTGCTGGTTTTTGAGTGGGTAAAATTCCACCAGACTGCTTTAAACAGCATGGGTATAAAGTTGTAGTTTTTGTGTTTAATATAGGTTATCACGTTACGGGGCACTACCATTAACAGGAAATAGGCATAAAAAAACAATTTTTTAAACAAAGGCGCATTGCGGCGGGTAAAAAGTATGCGGTTACGGTTCATGAAATACTCCTTCAGCTTGCTTTTTTTGCCTACCGATACCGATTCTTTATGATAGATCAATGCATCTGTATTCACCCAGGCTTTATAGCCCGCGCGCAGAATGTTTTCGCACCAGTCTACCTCTTCATAATATAGGAAGAAGTTTTCGGCCATTAAACCTGCCTTGTTTATGGCTTCATTCCTGATCATCATAGCCGCGCCATGGCAATAAGCGGTGGGGCCAATGATATGATCAAATTGCCCTTCATCTTTTTGGCGCAAACCAATACAGCTATTGCGGCAGGTATAATAATTCATAGGGGTGTAGCCCGCGTATTGTATCAGTTGTTTATCGTTATAGTACTTTATCATGGGCGATATCATACCCACGTCCTCATGAGTATCCAATATATCAACCAGTTTTTCAATTAAACCCGCAGTAAATTCGGTATCATTATTTACCAGGAACAGGTAATCGCCCGAGGCTTGTTTTATACCAAGATTATTCCCCCCGGCAAAACCAAGGTTTATATCCGACCGGATTAACTTAATGCCCGGATATTTTAATGCCCATTCGGGTACCGGGTTTATTTTGCTGGCATTATCAACAATAATTATTTCAATATTGGTGTAGGTGTTTGTTTTTTCTATTGATGAAAGCAGTTCTTCGGTAATAGTTGGCTGGTTAAAATTTACGGTAACAATAGAGATTTTTTTCATCTATGCTGATATAGTGATAGCTACGGTTTTACGGATTATGGGTACTAAAAGTTGACCATTTATTTTGATAAGTGAATTGGATAATATTATCATTGTGTGATTTTCTGGAACCTTTTTTTTATCCTTAAAAATGGTTTTTCATAACCATAATAAGATGCGGAAGCCAAAGCAATAACGCCGGTTATGGTTGCTCCATAAATAATTACGTTTTCAAAGATCATGCTTCCTTGTGTAAAATATTTTTGAACAAGATATAATACCAAAAACAACACAAATTTGTGTAAAAGATATATACCGTAGGAAATTTGCCCTATATAGTTAACGTATTTATGTTGAAGTGAGTAAATACTTGTTTTTGTTTCGCAAAGGTTAACAATTAGCAAAGAAGCCAATAGCGCTATCAAAACATCACCATGAGGAATATCGTAACATAAATACAGTACAAGGTACGCAGCAAAAACAATCAGCAATGTTACCTGAAACCATTTTTTAAATATGCTATTGAAGGTGTTTTGAAACTTAAAGTCAAATTCCGGATGTTTTGTATTGTAATATAAAACTGCTATGGCAGCCCCAATCATCATATTATCAAACCGTGAGTAATACATTAATTGATGTAATGATGAATACATTGGGTGATGTTGCAGCAAATGATCAACCGTCAATTGCAGCCCCCAAATGAACAATATGAATATTAACAGGGCGTAAAAAATATGCTGGAGCTTTTCGAGCCTGAAGAAATGAGGATGAAATATATAAAATTGTTCTTCAGTACCTATAGACCAAATGGGGTCAAAAATAGAGGGGAGCATTTGCAGGCAAAAAGCTAAATTGGGTAAAAACAAAACCGAAAGCCAAAAAGCAGAAGTTGAGCCACCGGGGAAAAATGAAAACCCAATAAAAACCACCAGGAAATATAAAGGCCATATCCTCAAAAGCCTTCGCATGTAAAAGCCTTTGAAATTGACGGTGGTAAAATTTCGTTTTTCTTCGAGCAATAAATAAGTTATCAGAAACCCGCTGAGTGCAAAAAAAATAGTAACACCTGTTTTGCCAAAATTTAACAGATCAACCCCTGGAATTCTATTTAAATTAAAAATGGTTTTATGAAGCTCGATATGTGATACTACAACCATGAGCGCAGCCAAAGCCCTTACTCCATTTAAATTGGGGAAGAATACTTTTGTCTTATTTTTTTCAAGAACTGCAGTGTTTGGCATACCTAACCTTAGTTATCCAATTTTGGCACCATTTATCTAATTAATGTTACCACTCCATACATATACCTTAGCTTTTTGTTACCTTATCCAAACACTCTTGTAATACAACAGCAAATTCTTTATCATTTGGTGGTGCAAATATGGTATTGTGTTCGCCAGGTATTTCATGTACGTTAACGCCTTTTAGTGCAAAGGGGCGCCAACCCAGGAAATCAAAATCAACCATGTAAAAGGTGCGTTTTTTTGCTCTGAATAATTCAATTGCAATATTTAGCGGTGTTAAAATATAATTGCGCAAAGCCTTTTCGCTGGCTTCGTCTATCTCATTATCATAAGCAAAAAAGCCTTCTTTCTTTTCATCTTTACCAGGAAATAGCTTCCAGAAAAATTTGATGATCCTGCGTTTAATAACAAGGCTTTTATACTCAATGGTCCGTTTGGGGTCTTCTGTAAGTAAAACAAGGCTATGGCCTATTTGCTTCAGCATGAAAGTAGTATTATTAATGGTTCTCTTTAATGCAGGGTCATTAACGGTTGATTGCTCGGCAAAAGTATCAAACATGGCCAGCATTTTCACCTCTTTACCGGCCGCCATTAATTGTTTTGCCATTTCAAAAGCAATAATTCCGCCTAGGGAGTATCCCGCAAGGGCATATGGCCCATCGGGGTTTTTGGCAACAATTTCTGTTATATAATTAGTGGCAATTTCTTCCATTACATCCAATGGTTCGTCAACACCGTTAAGTCCTCTTGCCTGTAAGCCGTACACGGGTTGTTCTGCATCCATGTTCATGGCCAGCGCGTTAAAAAGCAAAACGTTTAAGCCGGCACCATGTACAATGTATAGTGGCATTTTGCTGCCGCTTGGCTTAATAGGTACCAGTGATTCCCAGGTTATTGATGCCGGGTCGATCTCGAGCCTTGCAGCCAGTTTTTCAATGGTGGCGTATTCAAACAAGGTAGCCAGGGGCAGGCGTTTACCGGTTTCTTTTTCAATACGTGCCATGATCTGTACAGCCACTAATGATCTGCCACCCAATTCAAAAAAGTTATCAGCCATACTGATGTTCTCAATTCCCATCAATTGCTGCCATATTTCTGCAACCAATTTTTCGTTGGCAGTTCGCGGCGCAACAAATTCGCCTGTGCGTTGTATATTGCCGTAATCGGGTTTTGGTAATGCCTTCCTGTCTATTTTTCCATTGGGAGTTATCGGTATAACTTCCATTATCACAAAATCATCGGGCACCATATACTCTGGTAATGCTGCAAGTAAACCCTGCTGCCAGGTATCAAACTGTTGTTTTAAATCAGTGCTGTTTATCAGTTCGTTTACAATAACATAGGCTACCAGACGTGGGTTTCCGGGGGTATCTTCGCGGGCTATAACAACAGCCTGTTTTATATTTTCTTCTTTTATGAGATTTTGCTCTATCTCCTCAAGTTCGATGCGGTAACCCCTCACTTTCACCTGGTGGTCAATCCGGCCAAGGCAAATTATCTCACCGTCTTCACGGATTTTTCCTAAATCACCGGTACGATACATTTTGCTGCCCGCAATCCCCGAGAATATATCATCAACAAATCTTTCATCAGTCAGTTCGGGTCTGTTTAAGTAGCCTTTAGCAACACCATCACCTCCTATATAAATTTCGCCAATGGTTCCATCGGTAAAGTTATTAAGCGTCTCATCCAGTATGTATACCTGTGTGTTATCAATTGGCTTGCCAATGGTGATGTCGGTATCGTTCACGATCAGTTTTACTGTGGACCATACTGTAGTTTCGGTAGGGCCATACATATTCCACAATTCTAAACTACGTGCAATCAGCTTATTGATCAGGTCTTTTGGCAAAGCTTCACCACCGCAAAGTATTTTAAGAGGTAGTTTCTGTTCCCAGCCAGCTTCCAGCATTACGCGCCATGTGTAAGGAGTGGCCTGCATAACGGTAATTTTTTGGCTATTGCACAGATCGAGCAAAGCGCGGCCATCCTTTGCAGTTATGGCATCGGTAACTATAAGTTTTGATCCAACCAATAAAGGTAAAAATAATTCAAGGCCAGCTATGTCAAAAGATATAGTAGTTACTGCCAATAGGTTATCAGCAGGAGTGAGGCCTGGCTCCTTGGCCATACTCAGCAAAAAGTTTACCAGGTTATGGTGTTTTATTTGTACGCCTTTAGGTTTCCCTGTGGAACCTGAAGTAAACAAGACATAAGCAAGATCATCTCCACTAACTACTGTTTCGGGCTCATCTGCAGAGTAGCTATCAAATTTATCAAAAGCATCTTCTATCAACACCTCCTTTGCAACCGTGATAAAATGATTTTTAAACTTTTCAGACGTCAACAATATTTTTGCCGCTGAATCTTCCATCATAAACTCAACGCGGTCTTTCGGGTATTCGGGATCAAGAGGTACATAAGCAGCCCCTGTTTTTAAGATCGCGAGCAAAGAAATTACCATCTCAGGCGATCTGTCGAGTGCTAACCCAATAATGTCGCCGGTTTTGATATTGTATGTTAGTAAATGCTTAGCCAGTTTGTTTGCCGCTTCATTTACGTTTTTAAAGCTTAGCGAACGATCTTCAAATACAATAGCTATTTTATCAGGGTTCTTAAATGCCTGTTCGGCAAGCAGGTGATGCAGCGCTTTATCTTTAGGATAATCAGCCACGGTATTGTTTAATAAGCTTAAACTATCGGTTTTTTCGTGAGCATCCATATTGGGGTATCTTTCTAATATTTAATCTGAATAACAAGGGATTTACGTAATTAAACTATATATATCCACCGTTTATATTTTCATACTTACGATTTATACTGCTGTATGGTCGTGCGGTGTATGAATAAATTTTTTATTTGCACCTTTTAATTTAAACAACAGCAATAACATCGTGAAAAATATGAGGGGCAATTTAAGTGCAGCATTGAATAATTTGCTGTTAAAATAATCACCGGGTATAGCAACAACAATAGCAATATAACAACATAACGTAGCTACAAGCCATAAATGCCATGATGGGCCGATGCCAGGCGTTAATATTGATATGAATAACATAAATGGCATTATTCCCAACATCAATACCCGTGGCAATATCGACATTTGATATATTTCATTAAAATAATCAAAGTTGCCGTTCATGAATAATTCACGAAGGCCGCTCAAGCCATATACACGCAATAAATTGAATTGTGCAGATAGCCATCTTTTGCGTTGTTTTTTAAATACCTCGGGGTTGCTTACCTTTTCATCGTATACAAAAGCTTTTTCGGCATAGGCCACGCTTATTTTTTGACGGGTAAGTATTAGCCCCATTTCTTTATCAAAGCCACCAACCGCATCAATTTGACTCATGGTAACCTTAAATAAATTATATTCAAGCGCCATCCCCGAACCAATAATGGCTGCCGAAAGGTTTAATACCCGTTGCGATTTTCTGAAAATATGGTTATTGATCTCTTCGCTTATCGCATCAAGTATGGCAACGTTTGTATTAGTGTTTTTTGCGATCCTGTGCCCTTGAACCACCTTTTCACCAGCCTGTAAATAATTGTTGATCTGGTAAAGGTAATCGGGAGCGGCAACGTTATCAATATCGTATACAATGGCCGCATCAAAGCCATCCGCAGTATTTTCAATGGCTTTATTCAGTGCTTTTGATTTTGTGCTATTCTCAAAAAAAACTTCCACTACCTGCAGGGGCAGTTTTCTTAGTTTTTCAAGTGTTTCGGGTTGAAGCGAATCGGCTATAATGCAGATGTGAAATTTATCAGCCGGGTAATCAAGTGTCAATGCACCCACCGCCGAGTTTAATAAAATTTCATCTTCTTTATAAGCGCATATATAAATAACAAATTTACTTAACGAGGTAGCAGCGGGTGGGTATTTAATGGGAACTAATTTCCCCAATACAGAGAATATAAACAGATAAATACAATATATACCGAGATATATAAAAGCTATACTCATTATTAAAGAAGCAATAAACCTAATAATCTCCATGCTTTAATATGTTATAAAGACTTTTACTGTCTTTTTTAGGGTAATGTTGCATTATTATGAATTTAATGCGTTATTGTTAGTTTCTAAATTTAATGCCAAAAGCTTTTCTATTTCAATAATTCTATGCTCCCAGGTATTTTCTGCTGCAACGGCAAGTCTTTTTTGTTGCAATTCAGGTGTATCCTTTAACGCATTGTTTATGGCAAGCGTAAACTCCGTTGATGTTTTGCAATAAACAACAGTATCGCCGGTAAATTCCTGTAAGTCGCTGTTAAAATCAGACGACACTACTGGCTTGCCCGAACCCAGGTATTCAAATAGTTTTAACGGAAATATGGAATTGCTCACGTCATCTTTTTTAAAGGGAATAATGGCAACATCAAAGCCCTTTAAAACGGCCGGCATTTGCTCATAAGGTACAGCGCCTTTTACAAAGGCGTTGTTTTCTTTAAACGCGGGCATATCAACGTAATCAACATCAACCGGGCCGATGAACGCGAAATTTTTATCCGGATTTTGTGCCAGTAGCTCTGTAAGTAAATTATAATCGATGCGGCGCTCAATATTGCCAAAGTAACCTATTACAGGTTTATTAATGCCTGATAAAATATCAGCAACAGGCAATTTAGGGTTAAGTGCTTTTTGGCTATGGCTAATGTTTGCCGCGTTAGGTATAAAATGCGAATTTGGGTTTAATTTAAGTTTATTATCCCTTAACGCTTTACTGGTGCAAATTACCAGGTCGACGCTTTTAACTACGATATCCTCAGATATTAAACCATGTTTGGTTTGGTAGATTTCTACCAATGGGTCAACACAGTGATAAACTGTTAGCACCGGCTTTATCAGGTTGTGAAAAGTAGGGTAGGTGTAATTGTAAGAGTTAATGTAAATGTAATCGGTGATATTTAAATTTTTAATCACTTTTTTTAGTCGCCGCCCAACTATCAATTCATTAATCCTTGCTGCGATACGGTAAAGTTTTCCTTCGGGCAGCATATTAATAGATGGTACCGGTGGAGATATAACAATTTTAAGATTGGGTATCTCTGTTTGAATAATACTATTCGCCGAAGAAAAGAAATGAGGCTTCCTGATCTTAAATTCTGGAGTATCTTTAAATTTAATATAATCTTTCCAGGTAAAAGGCCTGTCTACATAGTACACGTTGTTATGCTCGGCCAGGTGCCTGGCCATAGTGTAGTTTGTTGATTCAAGGCGGCCATCAAACTGCATCTGCGAAAATATGATGATATTACGGTTCCTGAGTTCCATATTAAATTTGACCGGTTTCCTTTTTTCTGATCTTATTATAAAAAACGCCTAATAATTCTATCAACTCAAGGTATCCTAAATAGAATATATCTTTAATTGAAAACTCTAAATGTTTTTTAAGTGCCCAGTAACCAAAAATAGCCCCGGCAAAAAATGTGAAAATTGATGCTATTGCTACGCCATACAAACTGTGAAATATAAATATGCCTGCAAAATCGGCACTTACATTTACGGCCAGCATGATGAAAACCTTTATCATATTTAAATGGGGCTTTCCAATAATATCCAGTGTTATTCCAAAAAACCTGTCAATAGGTAGCAGCATTACAAAGCACATAAATATGCGGAAGATATTACCTGCATCTGAGTGCTGGTAGGCACTGCCAAATAATAAACCTATAATCAAATCGGCCAGTAAAAAAGCAACCACAGCTACAGGTATCAGGGCGATGGTAAGCATTCCTGCATACTTTTTCATGATGTAGGATACATGCTTATTATCTTCCCGGTGCACTGCTGCCGACATAACAGGTAATGCAGTTGCAATAAATGCTCTTAACGGAATCTCAAATATCTCCATCAACCGCTGCGGAATATAATAAACACCCAGCAAGCTATCAGGAAACATCATTTTAATGATAATGGTATCAGAACTGCGCAACAGATAGGAGCTGATGGATGTGCCTACACTAAATTTACCAAAGTGGGCAAGTTCTTTTACAGATGCCCAGCTTTTACTGCTTATGGTTTTTATTTTTGACCAGCCGTTAAAAACAGTGATTAAGCTGCTGATGATGTTATTTAAACAGTAGCAATAAATAGCATTTTGAAAATTGGCACGATGAAACACTATAAGCAGTAAAATAAATATAAAGAAGCCGCCCTGGTTAATAAGTTGTAACAGGAAAAGTTTATCAAAACGTTCCTCGGCCTGTAATATCCAGGTAGCTATTGCGGTTGGTAACGAGCACAGGTAAGTGATACCGAACCACATTAATATGGTAAACATGTTGGGGCTGGTGCCAAAGTAGCAAAAGAAAAGGTATACCAGCAAATTACCCAAACCAAAAGTAAATACGATAGTTAAACCGATGTACCAGGCCGAACCAGCAACATTTGCCGCCCTTTCGGGACTGGTACCGGCATAGTATTTTATAAGGGATGTTTGCAGGAATCCTGTTCTGAAGGTATCTGCCAGGGTGAATATAACCAGGAAGAAAATGTAATCGCCAAAGTCGGTTTTGGTGAGATGGCGCGCCATTAGTGCTAATATAGCCATGCCCAAAACAGGCATTATGGCATTACTTGCTAAAGAAAGAGTGTGCTTGTTTATAAGTTTTTTAAAAACCCCCATTAATTATTTATTACGTTTTTTCCCAGTTGTTTGTTGTGAAATTGTACTTTTTAATCACTTTTGCCGGGTTACCTACGGCCACGGAATATTCGGGAATATTCTTTGTAACCACGCTGCCCGCACCTATAATGGCATGCTTACCTATAGTTACGCCTGCGGTGATTACGCTATTGGCACCCACCCAAACATTGTCGCTAATAGTTATCTGTTTGGTTACCACTTTTTGTACCCTTGGTGGGAGAGTTACATCCTCATAGCCGTGGTTAAGGCCCGATATTACAATGTTTTGAGCAAGCATTACATAATTACCCATATTTACCGGGCCAATAATTACATTGCCTATACCGATGCCACAATTATCGCCTATTATCACGTCTCCAACGCCATTATTAATAGTCGCGAAATCTTCAATGATGCTTTTACTTCCTAATGAAAATTTATTGAAAGGGAATATATCTAAACGGGCATAATACCTTACAACGGCGCCTTTACCGCGATGGTGGTAAAAAGGAGTAATAAACCAACGTACCCATAGCCTTGGCCTTGATTCGCCGGTAGGTATCAGCATCCAATGAACTAAACTTTTTAACCTGGGGTTCGATTTTATTTGGGTTATTACTGACATCTGGTTTAATGCTATTGTGGTAATAATACTTTACTCATATTGTTACTTTCTTCCAGGCGTTTTTGTTGCACTGTATCCAGGCGTTTGCAAGCTACTATGATGGCAATTGCCAGGTAAAATATAATATTTGAAGGGTATTGTACAATAGCCTGTTGCGGAAAATTACCTATGTTAAAGGCAAAAATTACCAGTACCATAGCCATGCAATAGTTTTTAAGCCGGGGATCTTTAATGAGGAAGAAATAGTTGATCCCACTGCGTAATACCACAAAAAACAGTGTGCAAAAAAGGATTAATCCCACCCAGCCCATTTCAACAGCCACACGCACAAAACCACTATCCGGCGGAAATTTAGCCAGCATGGAATTTGGCGAGAAACGCCTGCCCCAAATACCTACCGAACCAAGGCCTCCGCCCAATGGGTGAGATAAAATGAAAGGCTTTATCCGCTTCTGATTTTCGGCCCTTACATTATACGAAGGATCATCCGATGGGCTAAAAGCGGTTTGGAACCTTTTAATTGATGGATTTGATGTTGGTACTACAATTAAAAAAGTAAGCATTAAACCGGCTATAATAGTTGACATCAATACCTTTCGGTTAAAATTAAGCACAGCTAATATAGCAAGCGAGGCAGGCAGCAAAACATAGGCCGCCCTTGTGCCCGAGTAAAGCATCACATACAGAAAAAATGCTGCTGTGCAACCTAAAATTATTTTTTTACGGGTGGCTATATTACCCATGGTAAGCGCTATACACAACAAGGCACCTATAACCATGTTATAGGAGAAGGTAACCGGATCTGAAAAAATGCCGAACTTACGCATGTGGCCGTTTATAAACAGTAAACCCACCCTAAGAGGATCGGAGTAAAGCCATTTTTTTTCAAAAGGTAAAAAACCAAAGTTTTCCTGCTGAAAGGCCGAAATAGCGGCAATAACATCAAGTAAAATCCAAAGTTTAAAAACGTATTTAATGAAGTTAACCGAGCGGATGTGATAAACAAACACAAAATACATGAGCATAATAAAGCCAACCGTGCGCACGGTATAAATCCATGCAAGTACGGATGAGGCAGATGGATTGGCTACCTCCAGCAGGTTGTACGCCAGCCATATTATAATCAAGGTACTGATTGGGTTTTTAAAGTAAGTCCAGTTATTTTCGCTTTTTTGCTTAATAAAAAAACCCAAAATAAGCAGGTAGGTTATTGCATCAAGTAAGGTTCCTATTGGTACCGCATCAGGTAAAAATTCTGAAACGTAATTGATAAAAAAGGAGGTGATTATTAATACGGTTATCCCAAATTGGGGATAGGCCACAATACCAAATAAAATTGGTAAGCCGAAGGTAATTACTACAATGGCGCCGAAGCCGATAATGCCGAGTTTATAAACTATCAGGCTGATAAACACTACTGCTAGTGCTAAAAAAACAAGCACAAACGGGTTAGAAAACTTTTGGATAAGCAGCCTTTGCCCAAATGTTACTTTTGCCTCGGTGTTATTTGTTTTATCAATCTGCATTTGTGGTAGACAAGGAAATTATAAAACCAAAATTTTTATTACCCAAACAAAAACACCTATAAAAGCTATTGCGATAGCTGCCTTACGCGATCTGTTTTGCAGTGGTGTTAAATTTTCAAAAGGATCTGGTTTTGCTTCAATAGGGTCTATTCTCATAATATTAAAGCTAAAAGGTGTATCAACAATAATTTAGAAATGGTTGTAATAGTAACTATTACTTTTTGAGATCAAAAGTTGCTTTATTTAACACCCAGCCGCCAAACTTACCGCCAAGATTTTTTAAAAATGCCAGGTGAGCTTTTTGCGCATTTGTTAAACTCCTGTTGGCCTCAAAAACAGCTATTGTTTTATTGGCAAACAACAACCACTCTTTTGATTTGTTTAAGGAGCTTAATGGCGCTGTATCAATAATTATTATATCGTATTTTGATCTAAGATTATCAAAGCGGCTTTTAATGAAAATTTCGTCGCCAATTTCAAGTAGGGTTACATCGCCGGCATGGTTACCTAAAACGTTTGATGTGCTGCTGCTTATTTCAACGTTATTAAAGGGCGTGTTTTTGAAATACTCTTCCAGGAACAAGGCAGGTTGCGTGGCCTGTGTAAGGGCGGGATTATCAAAGTTTCCATCAATCAGCAACACTTTTTTATTGATCATGGAGTAGGAGTAGGCCAGGCTGGTAGCAAACACGGTTTTACCGTCATGAGCCCCCATGCTTGTAACCGCTATCACCTTTTCTCCGCGAAGCTCCTGGTCAATTTCAAACCTTATTGATCGTAACAGTTCTTTATACTGTCGCATTTTATCGCGGTTCTCCACCTCCCAAAGTTTTCTAAGATCAAGGTTTGATCCATGTACTCTGTTAAGATATCCCAGCAATGGTAATTGTGTTTTATTAACCAGTTCGGCAGGTTCCTTAATGGTATCATCAAGGTAGAACAATAAAAACAAAACAAACAGGCAAACAAAAAGCACTGCTACGGCGCTTAAGCCAATAAGGAGCATTTTTTTTGACGGCTCCGGCGCTTCTGGCGCAGCTATTTCTACCTGTATCAGTTTAATGGAAAAGTTTGATTTAAGGTTAGTTTCGTTGTACTTGTTTAAAACTTCCAGGTATTCCTTACTGGCGATGTCGATATCAAAATCATAAGTTTTAACCTTCGCATCAAAGGGTACTAGACGGGCAAATTTTGTGTTTAGATCTGATAACTCACTATTGATAGATTGAATGCTGTATTTAGCCAGATCACGCGATACTTCCAGTGTTAATTTTTGCTTAACCAGGTCGTCTTTAGCTACAAGGGGGCTGCTTATGTATTTATCTGATGATTGATTGATTTCTGATGCTAATGCTTTTTGAACAGAATCTAATGCCGGTTTATATTTAGGATCGTAGTTGCTGCGTATATACCTGTTTTGGATGTTATGAAGTTCATCCTGGGTTGAGGTAATGGCCTGGTTATATTTGCTTATGGTTGACTCTAAATATTTCCTATCCGAAGGCTCAAATTTGCCATTGATGGTTTTAAGGGCACCCTCAAATGAAGCAATATTCTTTTCGGCTTCTTGTTTTTTATCATTATAAACAAGTATCTGGCTAAAAATAGCTTTTGACTGCTCATCAAGGTTTAATATGCCATTATCTATCTTGTATTTTTGAAGCTGAGTTGTCTTATTATTTAAGGCATTCCTTTTTTGATCCAGTAGTTCTGATAGAAAAGCGACCGCGTTTGATTCGTTTTTCTTTACTGTTTGTGTGTAGTAACTAATAAATTGCGTACACAATACGTTTACCACCGTTGCGGATAATTGTGGATTTTCTGAATCAAAACTTACGGATATAAAATCACTTTCATCATCCCTGAATATTAACAGTTCCTTACGCAGAGAAACGTCATCATATTTCATGGAGCGCAGCAGTTCGTTTAAAATGCTTTCCTGTTTGTTATAAAGCAATAAAGCTTCAAGGTGATCAAACTTATACTGGAAAACCTTTAGTGCCTGTTCCCGTTCATATTCATGCATTTCTGCAAGTTGCTTGCTGGGTTTTCGAAAAGGCGCATTTGGATTCTTGAGGTCATGTATGATTAGCGAGTAAGAAACCTGGTTAACCATTTTCTTTAACTTCATAATGGCCATGAGGTTACTAAACTCACTTAATACCTGTTGTTCCTGAACATTAGTATTGGCATCCTTATCAAGCAGGTGGCGCGATGCATCGATAATACCGGTTGCTATTTGCGCATGGGATACATAGTTATCCGGTAGTTTTTTAACAAAGTAAAATGATACAACTATGGTTGCAAGCGGTAAAAAAATTAGTATTAATCTGTATTTCTTTAAAAGCTTAAAAAAATTGGTTATCTCCATTTTTATTTAATATCCTCTAATTTAACACCCAATAGTTCTTCAAGATTGGTTTTGGTGGTCCACGTTGCTAATTCAGCTTGTACCATAAACGAATTTTGATTATAATAACTATTTAATTGCTCATTATAGATCTGAAAAGTTGTTTCTCCTTTTTGAAAGGAATATTTTAATTGCTTAACTGCGCTACTGGCGTCGGTTACGGCGCCCGAGCGTAACCTCAATTCGGTCATGGCAGAAAGGTAAGCAAAATAAAGTTTTCTTACCTGGGCTTCAAGGTTGAGCATGTACTCAGCCTGCTGGTATTGCGCAATTTTATAAGTTTCATGCGCTGCATTAGTAACTGCAGGGTTTTTAAGTAATTGACCGATACTCAATGTTATAGCCAGCTGGTAGCCTTTAAATATGGTGGGCTGCGCCTGGTTAACTAAATTTTGCGGACTATAAATATAAGATGCCGTTAATCCATCCAGCCAGGCAAATTTTGTTGCATTGTAATTGCTGTGAGCAGCATTTACCTGGCTTTGCCTTACTTTAACCTCGGGATAATTCTTTTTTGCAACGGCTACCAGTTTATCAAGATAGGCGAAATTGACATTGTTTATAAAAGTTTCCTGTGCATGTAATTGGTTAGAAAACAGGGTGATAGTTAATAAGAAACAAAAAATTCTTAAATGTTTAGTCATTGTTTATACTTTTTCTTTTTGAAAGAGGGCTGGCACCGTTCCAACAATAATCCGTAAATCTAACCAAATAGAGTACTTCTGAGCATAAAAGTTATCCAGTTTTTTCCGCTCTCTTTCAGACATATCCTCTTTGCCACGTTTGCTGATTTGCCACAAACCTGTTAAGCCGGCAGGGCCCAGGAAACGCATCGACCATTCGTTCGAGGTTAACATTTCGGCTTCATAAACAGGTAATGGTCTATTGCCAACTACAGACATATCGCCAACTAATATATTAAAGAGCTGCGGAAGTTCATCTAAGCTGGAGTTGCGTAAAAAGTTGCCAAGCTTTGTTATACGCGGATCGTTTTTAATTTTAACAAACGCAGCTTTATTGCCGCCTCCTCCTTCTGTTGCGTATTGATTATTCTCTGTTGATAATTGAGCCAATAGCTGATCCGCATCAGTCCTCATCGATCGGAATTTGTAAAAATCAAATACTTTGTAGCCTGTGCCAACGCGCTTACTTTTATAAAGCACCGGCCCTTTTGAATCAAGCTTTATAGCTATCGCTATAAGCAGGTAAAGTGGAGATAGGAAAAACAACATCGAACCTGATATGGTAAGGTCAATAATGCGTTTTCCAAACGGCATTTTATAAGTAGTATCAACCTCTTTTGAAAGTTCAAGTAACCTTGGTTTTATCAGCTTAAAGGTTACCAGGAAATTTAATCTTTCGCGCAGGTCATCAATAGAAAATGGGAGGCTATAAAAATCATGCACCTTCAGCTGCATCGCCTTTTTCTTAAGGGTATTATCGTTTTGAACAGATAGTAAAACAATGATAGAGCCATTGAGTAAAAAGCTTTTTTTAATTTCTTCAACCAAAGCAAAGCATTTTCCATGAGCATCTACTTCCATCAGGATAATATCCGGAACTGTTAAAATAGACTGCTCGCCCAGATAACGGTCAAGTTCGGCAATAGAATCGTTAAGATGGATATTGAAATTACTAAGGCCGGTTAATATAAGGTCTTTTAAAGCCAACCCAGCGTAAGCGATCTTAATGTGCGAACCGGAGTTTTCGTTCCAATCAGACGTTTGGTGATTCATAAACTTGTAAGAGTTGATTAATGGCTGATTTTAGCTCGTTAGGTTTAAATGGTTTGTGCATATATCCATCGATTTTAAATGGCATATTGCTTACCTGCTCATCCAGATCATGAGCAGCAGATAATAACAGAACAGGAATGTCGCGATAAAAACCACTTATCTTAACATTTTTAGCAAATGACTGGCCATCAAAATAAGGCATTTGAAGATCAGAAAGTATCAAGTCGGGCATATTGCCATCCTCCAACCAACCAAAGGCATCGATGCCATTGTTTTTAACAACAACATCATAATCTTTAGAAAGAATAAAATTGAGTAATTTTAGTATGCTTAAATCGTCATCGACAATTAGTAAGGTTCTCTTCATGTTATTGATTGGGGTGGATCTGAATTAAAAAGCAGTTATATGCATGTAATTGTTATCAATTTAATAAGTAGATCAGGCTTTAGGGTTTTTGCAAATGAATATTTAATTTAATGATTTGCAAAGCTAATAGGTGTACGTTAAAACAATGCACAGAGTTTTGTTTTTTGTAAATATTCATAAAATGTTTAACCTGATGTAGTGATTTAATCCATGTAAACAATTACTGTACCGAAAATACATATAAAATGCTTACTATATTTATATACGATTATTTTATTTACTATTAAGCAAATATGCCAGTTGCCCGCAGTGTTTAAAATTGACTAATTATGGGTTATAAGTAACGTATTATATTGGTTTATTTTCCCTATTGTGGAATATATTCCCGTTTGGGGTTAAAACTTATAAATTGGGCAAGTTTTTGCCTGATTGCTATTAAAGGTATTTTGAAGTTAAGCTTTAGCCGCTGTTGTGTTTTCTACAGATGTACAGGTGGGGATATCAACGCCTTGCTGCCTCAGGTGTGGTTTTTAAAAAGTCGTCCACTAAAACTCAATGGAGTATTGAGGCAATATTTGATGATAATAGTAAAAGTTCCTTAAGCTGGCTTAAGGAACTTTTACTATTTAATAAGAATAAGATATTCAATTAATTTTTTTGTTCGATAACGGATAAAATATTACCTGCTGGATCTTTAAACCAGGCAATGGTAGGGCCGCCGGCCGTAAATATTCCTTTTTCATTGGTTTTAAAATTTTCCTCGTTATAAACAATGAATTTTACACCACGTGCTGTAAGTTCATCAACTGTTTTTTCCACATCATTTACAGGGAAATTGAGTATGGTAAAAGTGGCAGGCACGTGGTTGGGCTTTGGATATATGATGATATAGTTTTCACCGGTAAGTTGCAAACTTATTAAACCTCCCATTGCTTCGTTCTTTACTTCGAGTCCGAGGATTTGACCATAAAACTCTTTGGCTTTTGCAGTGTCGTTTACAGAAAATCCGCTAAATGCTTTACTGTCTTTTAACATAATAGTTCTCCTTTATTATAACAATTAGTCAAGTTGGTTTTTGTTTTGCATGGTAGGGATTAATCTACCAGTACCTCAGCGTGATAACCAAAATCTTTTAAAAAAAGGATCAATGCCTTCGATCTGATAGTGCCCTTTTTACACTGTACACGCAAAATATTATCGCAATCATCAAGATCAAAATTGGCATTATAGCCCGAGAATGTTTTATGAATGTGATCTAATAAAATTTTAGCGTATTTGCGCTTGTTTACATTGGTTTTAAAAACTTCTACCGTCATAATAGTTTGTTTTTTATTCCGTGAGTAAGGTGCTTATTTTGAAACGAACAAGGGCGCGTATTTATCGCGCTGGGTATAGGCCAGGAATAAAACCCCAAGTAGCAACGGGATTACACTGGTAAGGCCCGAAGGTGCCAAAAATGCGTTGACTAACACAATATTTAGCATTACCGGGAACAGAACTACCAAAGCCAGCGCAACGTATCTGCCGAATAACAAAAATAATGCACAAACCAACTCTGTTATTTTTATAAGCATCATTAAGTAGCCCGAAGCCTCAAGTCCGTCATTAAACACTTTCATGTTGCCGGTTACAGGTGGCATCTGGAATGCATGAAAATAGACCATTAAAAACCAGCTTACCGAAGCAAACAGGAACATTAAGGCAACAAGGGTACGTACAATAATTACTGCGATCTTCATGTTTTAAAGTTAAATTATTATTGATTTTTAGTTTTAGGATTTACTTCAATTTGGTTGAACTTTTTCCAGAAATAGTAGGTTGCAAATAAAAATACAACTATTACAATTGGCGGTATAAGATCGGCCGGGCCATCACCAACAAAAGCTCTGGATGCAATTGCTCCAAGGAAATTAAAAGCGAAACCGGCATATGCCCATTCTTTTATTGCTTTGAATTTGTTTTGTAATATGGCAATTACACCCAATAGCTTGGCAACCCCAACAATAACCATGAAATAAACCGGGTAACCCAGGTGTTGCAATACGTCAACACCTGCCTGTTGTTTTGTAACGCCGCCGTAACCATCCCCGGCCATTGATAAAGCAAGTAAAACGGTTAATATCCAATAGGTGATCTTAATTGTTTTCGCGCTCATATTATCAATATTTACTGCGGGCGGTTAGGTGAATAGCTTACCATCCATGAAATACCAAATTTATCAGAAAACCATCCGAAAAGATCGCCCCATGAAGCTGGAGAAAGTGGAACCATTATATTGCCACCTGCAGATAAAGCATTGAATAATGTGTTTGCTTCTTCTTCGCTTTCTGCAGTTAAAGATAGGTGAAAATTGTTGCCTTGTTTATAGCCCATGCCCATTTCGCCAACACTATCTGTAGCCATTAGTATGTTGCCTTTGCCAATTGGGAGCGCTATATGCATCAGTTTTTCTTTATCTTCTTCGGCTATATGCCCTGCCTCGGGAGAATCTTTAAAGCGCATTACGGTCAGAAACTCACCACCAAAAATTGATTTGTAAAAATTGAAAGCTTCCTCGGTATTGCCGGGGAAATTTAAGTACGGATTAAGTGTTGCCATTTTTAAGGTTTTTAGTTTATAATTTTTTGTGATTTACAGAAGTAAATTTACTGCGATTAAAGATAATTAAACAGGGCAGAATACGACAATTATGGGGTTAAATTATGACAGAAATTATTTTTCAGATATGAATCTATATAAATAAGGGGCTTTATGGGCTCCACCGGTCCATTTTTTTGCGGTTCGCTCTAATATCCCCAGGCCCAGTATTTTACGCTGGAAAGCTGCGCGGATAAGTTTCTTATTTAAAATTGTTTCATACAGACTTTGCAAATCGCCCATGGTAAAGTCATCGGTTAATAAATTAAAGCCGATAAGTTTTTGATCGAGGTTTGCCTGTAAAGTTTCCAGCGCTTTTTTAATGATGAGGTTATGATCCTGCATCAGCTCGGGTAAATTATCCAAACCAAACCAATCGCAGCTATCAGATATACTGTCGGGAGTGGGGATAGCTTTTGTAAAATCAACCAGGGCATAATAGCCAACAGATACAAAGCGTTTCAGCAGCCAATGGTCATCCGGCGGTGTAACCCCTCTAACTGCCATGATCGCCTTCAGCGGGGCAGTATCGTGCCGGCTTTTATCGCCAAAAACATAAAACTGATCCAAAAAGATATTGGTTAAGCCTGTACGGTCAAACAAAACCCGGCGGGCCGCTTCGTTTACATCCTCAGTATCGTGTACAAAACCACCCGGTAAGGCAAACAGACCTGTGTTTTTGTAGGTGAGCAGCAATACCTTTAGCTGATTATCATGAAAACCAAAAATAACAGCATCAATAGCCAAACCGGGTAAATAACCATGGCCGTGGGCATTAGCTTCCTGGTTTCTGAATTTGTTACTCATACATTATAAATAAAACTTACAGCAAATAACAAAAAAAAATGTTACCCCCGGATAAAATTAATTACTATTGTAACAAAATGATACAATAAGATATCTTATCTTCGTATTAAACCAAAAAACTTAATTATACCCATATGATGAAACCATTTTTAGCAGTACTACTGCTGGTACAAATTGCCACTGTAGAGGTAATTGCACAAACAAACCAGGTAACCGTTGAGAATGGTACCCTGGAGGGAATAAAAGATACAGGCTCGCCTATCACTGTTTTTAAAGGAATTCCGTTTGCCCAACCACCCGTTGGCGATTTGCGCTGGAAAGAACCACAGCCTGCAAAAAACTGGGATGGTGTGCGCAAAGCCGATCATTTTGGAAACAACCCAATGCAACGTCCAATCTTTGGCGATATGGGGTTCCGTTCTTCGGGTATGAGCGAAGATTGCTTGTACCTTAACGTTTGGACGCCTGCTAAAACCATGAAAGAAAAATTACCGGTACTTGTTTATTTTTATGGGGGAGGCCTTGCTGCCGGTGATGGATCTGAACCTCGTTATGATGGTGAAAGTATGGCTAAAAAAGGTATCGTTGTGCTTACCGTGAATTACAGATTAGGTGTTTTTGGCTTTTTTTCGCACCCCGAATTAACCAAAGAGTCGCCTAATCATTCATCAGGCAACTATGGATATCTTGATCAAAACGCGGCCTTACTGTGGGTTCAAAAAAACGTAGCCAAATTTGGTGGCGACCCTAAACATGTAACTATAGCAGGTGAGTCGGCAGGTTCTATATCTGTATCGGTACAAATGGCATCGCCGTTATCAAAAGACCTGATTATGGGCGCAATCGGCGAAAGCGGCGCGGGTATAAAACCAACATTAAACTCCATACCACTGGCCGATGCCGAGAAAAATGGAGTAACGTTTGCCGCCCATGTAAAAGCCGGTTCATTGGCTGAATTAAGGGCAATATCCGCGGCAGATCTGCTCGACGCTGTTTTTAAACCAGGCTCAACGCCAATGACGCCTACAATTGATGGTTATTTATTGTCAAAATCATTACCTGCTATTTTTGAAGCAGGCGAACAAGCTAAAATACCTATCCTGGTTGGATGGAATTCGGCCGAAGTACCATACCAGTTTTTAATGCGTGCCGATGCACCAACATTGGAGAATTACAAAAAGACGCTTGCAACTACATATGGTGATAAGGCTGATGAGGCGATGAAATTATATCCCGCCTCAACAGATGAGGAAGTTATTAAATCGGCTACAGCATTATCAAGTGATAGGTTTATTGTATACAGCACCTGGAAATGGGCCGATTTGCAAATTCAGACAGGCGGCAAACCGGTTTATCGTTATTGCTTTTCCCGTATCCGCCCGGCCATGACTGCGCAAATGGGTAATGCCACACCGGGTCTTGCCGGGGGAGTTGTGAAAGGAGACGCTGCGAAACCTGCTCCAAAAGCACCGGCGCAAATTGGCGCTGCGCATGCATCAGAAATTGAATACGCCATGGGTAACCTGGCGAGTAACAAAGTGTACGCCTGGACACCTGATGACTACAAGGTATCAGAAACCATGGAAAACTACTTTGCCAACTTTATTAAAACCGGTAATCCAAACGGATCTGGTTTGCCCAAATGGGATGCCAATACTGGTAAAAGCCCGGTTAAGTTTATGGATATCAATGTAAAAAGTGAGCAGAAAACTGAAAATGACAGGGCCAGGTATTTGTTTCTTGATCAGGAGTACATGAAATAACAATTTTGTGCAGGGTGATTTAATGATCCCGGTTGCTGTGGGGGCGCCGGGATTTTTTTTACCTTTTTGTTAACGCGATTTTAACGCCCATCAGCACAAAAACTACAGCCGAGAATTTATTAAGCCAAACGCCAAATAAAGGGCGTTGCTTTAACCGGATTGACAATGAACCAGCAAAAAAAGTGAGTATTATAAACCATACTAAACTCGTCAAAGCATAGGTAGCCCCAAGCAATACAAAAGGTAATGCATCATGGATGTAGGCAGGCTGTATAAACTGCGGAAAGAAAGCCAGGAAGAAAATGGCCACTTTGGGATTTAACGCATTGGTAAGCACGGCAGATAAATATGTTTTCCTTACAGGTTCAGGTAAAGCAGGTATATCTTGTTGTACAACTTCATTCTTTGAAAATAATTTGGCAATCCCCAGGCAAACTAAATAAGCGGCGCCCGCATATTTAACAAAACTAAATGCCATTGCCGATTGCGAAAGTATTAGCGACAATCCAAAAGCGGCCAGGGTGGTATGCACAAGCACACCTGTAGTAATACCTAATGTTGAGTAAATACCAGACTTTTTTCCCTGGGCAATAGCTTTATTGAGCACAAAAATAGTGTCGATGCCAGGAGATATTATAAACAGGAAAGATGTTAGCAGAAAAGCAGTGAAGTTGATGATTCCCATAATGCAAAGGTAATTATATGAGAACTTAAAGAAAGCTTTTTGCTTTTTACTAATTTTTAATAGGTTAGCATTTGATATGAGCACATTCGCAGATAGGATAATCAATTTTAATAAACAGCTTGAATATAGGGGCATTCTTCCACCCGGAATCAGTATCATGAATCCCTTTAGGGATAATGATTTTGCATTTGACGTTTCATCTCAGTTTTACAATAAGTATTATAACGATAACCATCCAAGGCATTTAATCCTTGGCATAAATCCCGGGAGGTTTGGTTCAGGAATGACGGGTGTTGCCTTTACGGATCCTAAACGGATGATCAATCAATGCCATATCCCATATAATGGCCCTATAACCCACGAGCCATCATCAGAGTATGTGTATGAGGTGATCAACGCTTTTGGTGGTATTGCAGCGTTTTATCAGCAGTTTTATATCCATTCGGTTTGTCCGCTTGGTTTTACAATAACCGGTACTGCAGGTAAGGAGGTAAATTATAATTACTATGATACGCCGGCGTTAACCAAAGCGGTGTATCCTTTTATCGTTGAAAATATTCAAAAACAAATAGACCTGGGTTTCGAAACTGATATTTGCTTTTGCTTCGGCACAGGAAAGAACGAGGCTTTTTTGCAAAAGCTAAATGAAGAAAAGAAATTCTTTAAGCAGATCATCGCCCTTGAACATCCCCGCTTTATAATGCAATACAAATCAAAAACAAAACAGGATTATATAGCCAAATACCTTGAAAAATTTAATGCGGCTATAATTTAACCAATTTATTTCGAGCTGATATCGCGATGATGGTCATCAAACTCTTTACCAGTAGCATGATACTCCCTGATGAGTTTGGCCAATTGCTTTAATTCAAAATCCGTTAATTCTGTACCGCCGGAATAGTGATAACCGGGATCTGCATCATCTAAAAATATGGCGCCCAAATATCCTTTATCAAAAGTTTTCGAGCTGTCAATTTCTTTATATAGTTTATAGGTGCCTGCATTATTACCTTCAACCTTATTGATATCCGCCGGATCTATTGCAATGGTGATATGAGTTCCGTCTTCTTTGTTTATACCGAATGTTACGCCACTTGTTATCATGATTAATATATTTAATTATTAAACACAGCAATGCCGCGATTGTTACGAATTGACGCTAAATAACATGAGCTACAGTGCCCGATTATATCCATTTGTTAACTACTTTTTACTGGTTTAGATTGATAGAATTTGTTTTAATTAGCGACAATCAAAAACAGTTAAAGTTGATTGTGAAAAAAAAGCTTAGGTAATTCTTTAACTTCATGGCCACGAGTTTGATTTTAGCCTGATCAGAATGATTTTCCAACCAGATTGAATTTTAACCAGGCATTAATAGCTATACTTTGCATACAGTAATTTCGTAACATTTTATTAACTTTTACAATAAAATTAAAAAGTTTTGATATGTTTATAAAATAATTACCATCGATTATCGCACCCATAAAAACATAGTTGTTTGCTTTATTTTGGTAGGCTGATCGATCAGATTTATTTCAGAACTTTATTAATAAAACAAACCATCAATGATAGCTTTTGCTAAAAAACTTACTCCTTTTAAGCTGGTGATATTATTAGTATGCGCCTCTGTTACATCAAATGCGCAGGATGCCACTAAGTTTCCTTTAATTCCTTATCCAAATCAACTGGTTATGGGGAGTGGCTCTTTTATTATAACATCAAAAACACCAATTGTAATAGCTAAAGAATTTGGCCGTGAAGCTTTAGAGCTCAACAATATACTGCAAAGGGGTTTAGGCAAACCGTTATTGTTGAGTAAAGTTAATAAGTCTCATGCTATAAAATTGATTTACGATGCCAGCATTACTGCGTCAGAAACATATACCTTAAATATAACTCAAAATGAAGTAGTAATCAGAGCGAAGGACGGCGCCGGAGTTTTTCATGCGGTGGAAACTATACGGCAATTACTGCCGGTTTCTGTTGAAACAGGCATGCTTCATAAGCAATTAACTTTACCCGCAGTAGCTATACAAGATCAACCAGCTTACGAATGGCGGGGCATGCATTTAGATGTTTCCCGTCACTTCTTCTCGGTAAGCTATCTCAAAAAGTTTATTGACAGGATGGCGCTTTATAAAATGAACAAGCTGCACCTGCATTTAACTGACGACCAGGGCTGGCGCATCGAAATAAAAAAATATCCCAAACTAACCGAAGAAGGGGCATGGCGTACATTCAACAACCAGGATTCGTCATGTATGAAACGCGCTAAAGATAATCCGGATTTTATTATTGATAAAGAGCACATCATTCAGCGCGGTGGTAAAACCCTGTATGGTGGTTTCTATACCCAGCAGGAGATGAAAGGGATTGTGGCCTATGCAACTGCAAAGCACATTGATATCATCCCCGAAATTGATATGCCCGGGCACATGATGGCGGCAATTAACTCATACCCGTTTTTAACCTGCAACGGCGAAAATAAATGGGGTACGCTTTTTACCAAACCTATTTGCCCATGTAACGAAACTACATTTGAATTTGCCCAAAACGTGTTCAGCGAAATAATGGACATCTTTCCATCCAAATACATCCACATTGGTGGCGATGAAGTTGACCGTACTGACTGGGGCAAATCTGATGCCTGTAAAGCCCTGATGGAGCGCGAGGGTATCAAAGATCTGCCCGCGCTACAAAGCTATTTCATTAACCGGATGGAGAAGTTTTTTAACTCAAAAGGCCGTAAATTAATAGGATGGGATGAGATAATAGAAGGCGGTATCAGTCCAACTGCAATTGTAATGTATTGGCGTACCTGGGTACCTCAGGCTCCGGTAAAAGCGGTTAAAAATGGAAATACGGTGATCATGACACCTGGCGAACCTTTATACTTTGATAACCAGGCCGATCAGTATTCTATTTATAAGGTTTATCATTTTAATCCTATCCCACAGGTTTTAAATGCCGAAGAAGCGAAGTCGATAATAGGAGCGCAGGCAAACATCTGGACAGAACAAATCCCGTCAGAGCGCCGCGCCGATTATATGTATATGCCAAGGATGACTGCACTGGCAGAATTGCTGTGGACGAATAAACAAGACAAATATGATTCTTATTTAGAGCGCCTGGTGCAGCAATATAGCAGAATGGACGCCTTGAAGATCAATTATCGTTTGCCTGATCTGCCTAACCTTTTAAACGAATACGCATTTACAGATGAAGGCAAATTAAGCATCACCTCACCATTAAAAAGTCTGACACTCCGTTACACCACCGATGGTACTTTGCCCGATGTTAAATCGCCTGTTTTGCCGTATCCATTAATTATCAAAAAAACGGAGTTAGTAAAAGTTGCAGCCTTTACACCAACAGGTACCCGTGGGGATGTTTATAGCCTTAACTATACCCAACAACATATGCTTGGTGCTGTAAAAATAAACCCACCCAAAGCGGGATTGGCTTGCACTTACTATAAAGCCTATTTTAAAGAAACGGCTTTAATGAAGGATGCCAAAGCCGATAGTGTTTTTGTATCTGATAAAATTGAAGTACCCGCTACAGTAAAGGCGCCCTCATTTGGCATTACTTATAAGGGATACATTGATGTACCCGCTGATGGTATTTATAGTTTTTATTTAACCTGCGATGATGGTGGTGTATTAAACGTAGGCCCCAATGTGGTTGTAAATAACGATGGTAACCACTCTGCCCAGGAACGCAGCGGGCAAATTGCTTTAAAGATGGGAGCGCACCCCTTCAAACTTGATTTTATTGAAGGTGGAGGTGGTTTTACCTTGAAATTAAAATACAGTGTTAATGGTTCTGCTCCGCAGGATGTACCGGCCGATTGGTTTAAAAATTAAATATCCATTTATGAAGAAGTTTACAGGCATAGCTTTATTATTACTTATTATCCACCTAAAAGGTTTTAGCCAAACCGCGCCCAAACCTTATGGTGTTTTGCCTACAAAGGGGCAGTTAAACTGGCAGCAGATGGAAATGTATTGCATTATTCACTATGGTGTTGATGTGTATACCAATAAGGAGTGGGGCTATGGAGATGAAGATCCAAAGCTCATTAACCCTTCGCAATTTAGCGCGTTACAGATAGTAGCGGCTGCCAAGGCTGGTGGTTTTAAAGGTGTGGTGGTTGTAGCCAAGCACCATGATGGTTTTTGCATTTGGCCAACAAAAACAACTGAGCATAATATTTCAAAAAGCCCATACAAAAACGGTAAGGGCGATATGATGAAAGAATACCGTGAGGCTTGCGATAAATTAGGCATGCAGTTAGGTGTTTATTGCTCTCCATGGGATAGAAACAACCCTAACTATGGTACGGCCGAATATATAAAGATCTATCGCGAGCAACTGAAAGAACTGTATACCAATTATGGTCCGCTTTTTATTTCATGGCATGATGGTGCTAATGGTGGCGATGGCTATTATGGTGGCAAACGGGAAGTAAGAAAGATTGATCGTTCCACTTATTATGGCTGGGATACAACCTGGGCAATTACCCGTAAACTACAGCCCAATGCGGTTATATTTGGCGATGTTGGCCCCGATGTACGTTGGGTTGGTAACGAGGAAGGTCATGCCGGCGAAACCTGCTGGGCAACATATACTCCGCATGCCCCCGAAGAAGGTAAGAAACCGGGCAATGGCTTTGTTAAAGATTACGAAGGAACAGAAGGAACCCATAATGGCGATTACTGGATGCCCGCAGAGTGCGATGTATCATTAAGGCCAGGCTGGTTTTACCACAAAACCCAGGATGATGGCGTAAAATCGCCATATACCTTGCTTGATCTTTATTATAAAAGTGTAGGTCGCGGTGCGGCGCTTGATTTGGGTTTGTCTCCTGATCCGCGGGGAATAGTAAACGAGATTGACGTTAAATCACTTACCGAATTTGGTAAACTATTGAAACAAACTTTTGCTGTTAACCTGGCAAAGGGGGCAACCATTACGGCAAGCAATGTGCGTGGTGGCAACAAAGCTAAATATGGTCCGCAGTTTTTGGTTGATAATGATCGTTATAGTTATTGGGCTACAGATGATAAGGTAACAGCAGCCAATGTGGTTATTGATTTGCATGCGCCTAAAACCTTTAATGTGATGAGGCTGCGCGAAAATATTAAATTGGGCCAACGTATTGAGGCTTTGGAGGTGGATGCTTATATAAATGGCAAATGGCAGCAAATAGGCACCGCAACAAGTATTGGTGGAAACAGGCTGATCCGCTTAACGCAGAATATAATTTCAAATAAAATCAGGATAAGAGTGACCAAATCCCCCGTATCTATTGCTTTAAGTGATATTGGATTATTTAAGGAGCCGGTGCACCTGACAGTTCCAAAAATAGTTCGGAATAAAAAAGGTGAGGTAAGTATTACCACCGAAGCACCCGTAAGTGCAATTCGTTATACTTTAAA
This sequence comes from Mucilaginibacter sp., assembly GCF_025362475.1. Classification (GTDB taxonomy): domain Bacteria; phylum Bacteroidota; class Bacteroidia; order Sphingobacteriales; family Sphingobacteriaceae; genus Mucilaginibacter. Next base: position 23,563 of record NZ_JANYGH010000040.1, on the reverse strand, counting down.
CGGGCAGGACCCAACACAAAGTTCGCCATTATATACAAAACCATTTACGGTAATTGATGATGGAGTAGTTAAGGCAAGGAGTTTTGAAGGTAAATCACAAAAAAGTGATGTAACATTTATATCGTTGGGCTATGCTAAAGCTGATTGGAAAGTTTTGGGCGCTGCTGCCGCCAATGATAACGGCAACCGGCCCGAAAATGCTATAGATGAACATCCCGGCACATTGTATAGCACATTGCAAAAAGATGCTGCCATTTATCCACAACAAATAACGATTGATATGGGTAAAGCTCATGATATTAAAGCCTTTGGCTATTTACCAAGGCAGGATAAACAAGCCGACGGAATTGTTGATAGCTATGTGTTTTACATCAGTAACGATGGCAAGGAGTGGATTAAAGCAGCATCAGGCGAGTTCTCCAATATCAAGTCAAATCCAATTGAGCAGCCTGTGGTTTTGAGCAAACCCGTTAACGCAAGATATTTTAAATTTGAGGCTACAAGAGTAATTGCAGGTAATGGTATTACTGTAGCCGAATTAAGCGTTTATTAATAAACTATTATGTGCTGTGATTTAGGTTTGAAAAATATTATAAACCACAGCACTATCATCTATAATTAAAATGAAAAAACAGATCTGTTTAGCCGGAATGCTGGCACTTTTAGCTTTAAATTCATTTAGCCAATCGCATAAAAAGACCGTGGCTACAAAAAATGCCAGTCTTACAAAATATGTTGACCCTTACATAGGTACAGGCTTTCACGGGCATGTTTTTGTTGGCGCAAATGTGCCTTTTGGCGCGGTACAGTTGGGCCCAACCAATTTATCCGAAGGTTGGGACTGGTGCTCTGGCTACCATATTTCAGATTCTACCATCATCGGTTTTCAGCATACCCACCTCAGCGGTACCGGCATTGGCGACCTGGGTGATATTTCCTTTATGCCAACAACTGGTCCCGTAAAAACTTACAAAGGCGGGCTTAAAAGCATGCAAAGCGGTTATGTATCGCTGTTTAGCCACAAGGACGAGGTAGTAAAGCCAGGCTATTATAAAGTGAAACTTAAGCGGTATGATATTGGTGTTGAACTTACAGCCAGCACAAGAGTGGGGATGCACAAATACACCTTCCCGGCATCAAAAGACGCGCATATTGTTATTGACCTGCAGGAAGGTATAGGTTGGGATAAGGCAAAAGAAACCTATATCAAACAGTTGGATAAAAATACCGTTGTTGGTTACCGCTTTTCAAAAGGCTGGGCAAATGATCAGCGTATTTACTTTACCGCTGTTTTCTCGAAACCAATAAAAACCTTTGCTGTTTACGATAGTACCGCCAGGGCGGGTACAGAGGTAAAAGGGGCAAAGGTAAAAGGCGTTATCAGTTTTGCCACCACAAAAGGCGAAGTAGTTTACGCCAAAGTTGGTATCTCTCCTGTAAGTTCAGAAAACGCGATGCTGAATATTAAAGCGGAAATACCGGGATGGGATTTTAATAAAGTTGTAGCCCAGGCAGATGAGGCATGGAACACCCAACTTAAAAAGATCACTATAAAAGCGGATTCACTTTCACAGTTAAAAAAATTCTATACGGCTTTTTATCATTCTATGGTAGCTCCATCTGTTTTTAATGATGTGAATGGCGAGTATTGGGGAACGGATAAAAAAGTACACAAAAATGTAGGCTTTAATAACGTGACTACGTTTTCACTTTGGGATACCTACCGGTCAAACAACCCGCTATCAACTATCATCCACCCGGAGCATACCAACGATATGATTAATTCTATGCTGGCTATTTACCAGCAGCAGGGTAGTTTACCTGTTTGGCATTTAATGGCCAACGAAACTAATTGTATGGTTGGATACAGTGCTGTACCAGTTGTTGCCGATGCATTACTGAAAGGCTATAAAGGTTTTGATGCAAATTTGGCTTATGAAGCTATGAAGACTACGGCGATGCAGGATGCACGCGGTATTAAGTTTGTTAAGAAATTAGGTTACATACCCGCTGATAGTACTGCCGAATCTGTTTCGATGGGATTGGAGTATGCTATTGATGATTGGTCCCTTGCACAGGTGGCAAAAAAATTAGGCAAAACCGCCGATTATGAGTACTTCAGCAAACGCGGTCAGTACTATAAAAACTATTACGATCCTAAAGCCGGTTTTATGCGTGGCCGTTTATCAGAAACGGCATGGCGTACGCCTTATAGCCCCTTTATTTCTATCCATGAAACCGGCGACTTTACCGAAGGCAATGGCTGGGAATATACCTTTTTAGTGCCGCAGGATGTGGAGGGGATGATTAATATGTTAGGTGGCGAAGCTAAGTTTAATATCAAACTGGATTCGTTGTTTATAGCTCAGGGCGATATGGGCAAATTCAAATCACCTGATGTGTCTGGTTTAATTGGTCAATATGCGCACGGTAATGAGCCTGGCCATCCTATGACGTATTATTATGCCTACTCTGGTCAGCCATGGAAAACAGCCGAAAAGGTGCGTTATATACTGGATGATTTTTATACCGATAAAACTGATGGTATCATAGGCAATGAAGATGTTGGGCAGATGTCGGCCTGGTATGTTTTGTCGGCCCTTGGTTTTTACCCGGTTAATCCTGCAAACGGACTATATGTTTTCGGGAGCCCTGTTATCAATGAGGCAACACTTAAATTAAAGGGCAATAAAACGTTCCATATCATAATCAAAAACAATGGTCCTAAAAACATATACATCAACGCCATGAAGTTAAATGGTACAAACTATACCAAAACTTATTTCGCGCATACAGATTTAATGAAGGGCGGGGAACTGGAGATCACTATGGGTGATAAACCAGGTACTGTTTGGGGTGTTGGTGACGCCAATAAAGCGGTATCTGTGTTGAAATAAAAACTGCCGAAAAAATAGGAAAAGCCATGTCGATTTGTTTCGGCATGGCTTTTCTTATTAGTGCCAGGATGATTTTTTCTTAATATTTTCCACTCCCCGAAATAATCATAGAGGCCAGTTGCTCATCCCTGTTGTAAATATCCTTACGGAAATTAAGTTTATTGCTCCTGTCGGTAAATGCCGTAAAATAAGCTATAAATACCGGTACCTTTTGTTTTAGGGTTACTTGCTTTTCTATACCTGAATTCATGGCCTTGCTTATATTTTCAGCTGTCCAGGTAGTGTCGTTTTTCAATAAAAAAGATGCGAGTTTTGCAGGTTCACCTACGCGGATACAACCATGGCTAAAAGCCCGGGATGATTCACCAAATAATGATTTGGAGGGGGTATCATGCAAATAAATACTATAACTATTGGGGAACAGGAATTTTACCAGGCCCAATGAATTTGCCGGTCCGGGTTTTTGTTTAATCACAGGCAGGCCATTTAGCTGCCCGGTAATGATCATATTATGTTCATTTATATAATTAGGGTTTTTACGCATAGCCGGTAATACCTCGTTGCGGATAATGCTCTCGGGAAGGTTCCAGTACGGGCTGAATACAACGTACTGCATTTGGCCATAAAAAATAACGGTTTGGTGAACTTTTTGGCCAACTACTACTTTACAGCTCCAAAGCAAACTATCAGCATGGTACACATGTAATTTAAATTCGGGAATGTTTACGGCCAGGTAATCGGTATTTAAACTCACCGGCAGCCAGCGGCAACGTTCCATATTAACAATAATCTGGCGGATACGGGTTTTCAGAGAAACATTCATTTCGGCGATAGTTCCGGGGCCCGGCAAGCCATCATCAGTTAAGCCATGCCTCGATTGGAACCGCTTAATGGCTTCTTGTATTTCATCATCAAATACATTACTTAGCGTATCGCCTTTAAAATCCTCCAGTTTATAAAGGCGGGTTTTAATTTGAGGGATAACTGAAGAGATGTCACCGGGTTTTAAACCCTTAGCCGAAGGTATAGCAGGCCATTTTTCTTTGGCATCTAAAACACTGTATTTGCCAAGAAAGGATTTCAATAAGTCATATTGCCTGTAAACGGGCTCAGATAGGGTATTGCCACCTTTGTCCGGTTGTTTTAGCAAGGTATCAAGATAATTATCATAGGATACTTTTTTGCGGGGCAGGTACCAGTTTACAGCCTTACTTGTGGCATCGCTCATTCCCTGGAACACTAGTTTTGAAAAAACAAAGTATTGGGCGGTTAGCATTAGTTCTGAAGAAATATTGGGTTTCGCACTTTGATCTTTGGGATGAGCCTCAAATACCAATGAATCTAATGATTTTGGATAGGGGGTAGCTTTATAGATACCTTCACTTTGCAGGTTTGTCAACCTGTCTGATAAGTTTCCTGCTTGCTCAATCAGCTGTCCGTTCACATACCAGGCATAGGCAAACTTGCGCTTGCTGTAAAACACACGTATGTCATGAGCATAAGGCCCAAAGGCGGGATATTTTTTAAGGAATTTAATGATCTCTGTACTATCAAAAACAGCTTTGGTCTGATCACTGAAGTTACCCGGAATCGTCTTATTCCATTCTTTAACAATTTTCTTTTTTATAGTATCGGCTTTTGTTTGTTCATACTGCTTAATAATCTGCTTGCAACTAAATGTATTGAAAATGAATAGGATAAGATATATTGGATAATAATTATGAGCTTTCTTTAGCATCGTTTTTTTATTTGTAAGATAGGGAACTAAAAAATAATAAAATATTTATATAAATGTATACTAAGTTTATAGACATTGCAGTATATTTGTCTCATTAACTCAAAGTCATGCCAAATAAAGTGCAAAAATACAGTACAAATAGTTTTTTAAGATATAATGATCTTAAAGCCATGAGTTGTATGTGTTGTTGCTGAATTCTCCTCCTGCAAAACTCCTCACCATTTAAAAAGTTTACTGACCTGATTATTTAATATATTATTTTATGAATACTTACCTGCTTACTCAAATCAATACACCGATAGATTGTGTATTACATTACAGCCAGGTAATTTATGGGTTATGCCGTTGTTGAACGTGATATATTGATTACGAACCCCCAACAAAAAATAATTTATATACCCATTATTTCATTACAAATGTTAATTACTAATAATAAATACCCATTTTTTGATCTTTCGGAAATTGTTCCTGATAATGATATCCCGTTTAAACCATATCAATCTTTAAAACCGGTAAAAGCAGGTAATTACATCCCCGATCTGAAATTTCTTAATGATTACAGTCGTTGGCAGTCGTTTTTTAACGGCGCGCAAACTCACGGACCTATTTCATTAAGGCAGTTATTAAATAAGCCATTGGTAATTGCCTTTTATTCGCGCCACTGGGGGCAGCAAGGTTTTGAACTGTTAAAAAAACTGAATAATATTCAACAGGAAATAAAGGCCAACGGTGGCAATTTGTTGATCATTAGCGATGAACGTAATGATGAACTGGGGAAAAAAGCCTGGGAAAACAGCTTAACCCTGAATTTTTATCACGACGAAGAAAAAAACATTGCCCAAATATTCAGGATCTATTCAGATAATGATCCCGTTTGGAACAGGTTCTCTGGCATTGATGTTAATGTACCCTTACTGGCTACTTATATTATTGATAACAATAAACAGGTTATTTATAATCATATCGACCAGGATTTTTTGGGAACATTTTCTGGCGAAGAAATTATTTCTTCAGTTTATGAATCCTCATTAATAGCTAACAGCAGAAGATCTGCCTGATATTTATTAAAAAACTAAAACTATGTCAATCACGATAGATGAACTTCAGAAAGTGAAGACCAAAGTACATCAACAGGTGCTTTTGGCTAATAGTGAATATGTAAAACACTTTGGCGATAAAGGTGAGCTTACCATACCACCTAAGCGTCAGTTTGCTATTTTAACCTGTATGGATGCCAGGCTGGATCCGGCAAAATACGCGGGTCTTGCCGAAGGCGATGCGCATGTTATCCGCAATGCCGGGGGCCGTGCAAGTGACGATGCTATTCGCTCACTGGTTATTTCGCATAAATTATTGGGTACTAAAGAGTGGTTTGTAATTCATCATACCGACTGCGGTATGGGGTTGTTTACCGATGATATCATCCGTAATCTGTTATCTACAAGTTTAGCTACGGCAACTATTGATGAGAATGGCTGGCGTAATACAGATGAAAGCGGCGGCTCTGATGAGGCAAATCATGTAGCGTTCCTTACTTTTAAAAATCTGGAAGCCAGCGTTGTCGAAGATGTTGAACGCATCAGGAATCATCCCCTGGTTGCAGGCAATATTCCAATTTATGGTTATGTATACGATGTAAGATCGGGCAAACTGATCGAGGTGCCTGAAGCCAGCCATGCCGGGGAGGTTTTAAGTTAAACTATATCAGCACAAAACTGTTAATTTGGATACCTTAGAGGCACAAAAACCTCTGTACATTATAGATGAAGCTTGAAAAGCGCGATTACGATGCGATAATAGTAGGATCAGGGCCAAATGGTTTGGCCGCGGCGATTTTATTGCAGCAAAACGGATTATCGGTATTATTACTTGAAGGTAAAAATGAAATAGGAGGGGGCCTTCGTACTGCAGAGCTTACCTTACCTGGCTTTAAACATGATATTTGCTCAGCTATTCATCCGCTTGCAATAGGATCGCCGTTTTTTGAAACATTGCCGCTTGTGCAGCATGGGCTTGAATATATTTCCCCCAAAATAGCAGCCGCTCATCCCTTTGATGATGGAACGGCTGCTGTTTTGTTAAAATCGGTTAGCGAAACAGCAAAGCTGCTTGGGAGTGATGAACAAGCGTATCTGAATCTTATGAGTTCGGTGGTTAAAAACTGGCCTTTAATTGCCGCCGATGTACTGGGGCCGCTTCATTTTCCAAAACATCCTTTATTAATGGCCCAGTTTGGTTTGCCCGCACTTACCCCGGCAACCTTGTTATCAAAAGTATTTAAAACCAAAGAGGGCAAAGGTTTATTCGGTGGAATGGCAGCCCATGCTATTCAGCCGCTCAGCAACATAGCTACGTCGGCAATTGCACTTGTATTGATGGCCCAGGGGCATTTAAAGGGATGGCCTATACCTAAAGGGGGCTCTCAGCAAATTGCCAATGCCCTGGCATCGTATTTTATTAGCATTGGCGGAAAGATCGAAACTAACTTCTACGTTCATTCATTAAATAAATTACCTTCTGCCCATGCAATACTGTTTGATATTACACCAAGGCAGTTACTGAAAATAGCTGGTCACAAATTTTCATCTCTGTATAAATGGCAATTGGAACGCTATCGTTACGGGGCCGGTGTATTTAAGGTTGATTGGGCGCTGGATGCCCCAATTCCATTTAAAGCAGAAAGCGTAAAACAAGCCGGAACGGTACATATTGGTAATACATTCAACGAAATGGCCGATGGCGAACAGTTGATATGGCAGGGAGGGCATCCCGATAAGCCTTACGTACTGTTGGCTCAGCAAAGCATATTTGATAAATCCCGCGCTCCCGAGGGAAAACATACAGCCTGGGCTTATTGTCATGTACCAAACGGATCGGATAAGGATATGACCAGTATTATTGAACGGCAGGTGGAACGGTTTGCGCCTGGTTTCAGGGATACCATTTTAGCAAAGCATACATTCAATACCGCGCAGTTAGAGCAATATAATCCCAACTATATTGGTGGTGATATTAACGGTGGAGTGATAGATATTGGTCAGCTATTTACCAGGCCTGTGCTGCGTGCCTCTCCTTATAAAACATCTGCTAAAGGGCTTTATATTTGCTCATCATCAACCCCTCCCGGCGGTGGTGTACATGGCATGTGTGGGTATCATGCCGGTAAAAAGGCTTTGAGCGATATTTTTGGCATAAAAGTAAAATAACCCTGTCTGTTTTTATTTCTTTTACATTTCTAATTGTTGTTGCGCTGATTAGTGAAAAATTCAATAGTTTTATCACTGGGGAGCAAGCCTGTGTCAATATATTTATTGGTTATCAAGTAAATATAATCGCCTTGCTTTTTGTTCCCTCTTTGCTTAATTCCAATCAAAACCGAATTCTATTAAAACCTGTAACGTAATGAAAAGATATCTGCCTGGCCTTTTGCTTCTATTTCTTGTGGCTACTACCGTAAGAGGGCAATCACCGACAATTTCGATAACTAAGGAAAAGCTAAAAAATAAAATAATGGGTGGATGGGCCGGGCAAACCATTGGGGTTACTTTCGGCGGGCCATATGAATTTAGGTACAATGGAACTTTTATTGGAGATTATCAGCCATTAAGGTGGAATGCGGGATATTTAAAGCAAAACATGATTAATAACCCTGGCTTATATGATGATCTTTATATGGATTTGACGTTTGTTGATGTGTTTGAAAAACATGGGCTGGACGCACCGGTTGATTCATTTGCAAACGCTTTCGCGCATGCCGGTTATGATCTTTGGCATGCTAATCAGAGTGGGCGTTACAATATTTTGCACGGTATTAAGGCTCCAATGAGCGGCGAATGGAAAAACAACCCGCATGCCGATTGTATTGACTATCAGATAGAAGCAGATTTTGCTGGTTTGATGAGCCCGGGAATGCCAAATACTGCCTCGGCAATAAGTGATAAGGTGGGCCATATTATGAATTACGGCGATGGTTGGTACGGTGGGGTATTTATTGGGGCGATGTATACCCTTGCATTTACATCATCTGATATTAACTATATAGTGAACCAGGCATTAATAACCATACCCAGGCAAAGTGAATTTTATCAATGCATTAGTGATGTAGTAAAATGGCATAAATTATATCCGGCCGACTGGAAACAAACCTGGTTGGAAGTACAAAAGAAATATGCCAATGATATCGGTTGTCCGGATGGTGTGTTTGCTCCGTTTGATATAGATTCAAAAGTAAATTCTGCTTATGTTGTAATGGGCTTATTATATGGCGGAAAAGATTTTACCAAAACCCTTGAAATTGCAACCCGCTGCGGGCAGGATGCTGATTGCAACCCATCTTCTGCAGGAGGCATTTTAGGTACTATATTGGGATATGATAAAATCCCGGCTTACTGGAAAATGGGGTTAAAGGATATTGAAGATATTAAATTTAAATACACCACCATGAGCCTTAACGATGTTTATAGGATAGGCTTCAACCAGGCGTTGAAAAATATCCAAAAAAATGGAGGCAATATTAAGGGGGATATAATTAACGTGAAATTACAACATCCAAAGCCGGTGAAATTTGAGAAAAGTTTTGCCGGAATTTATCCTGCTGGAAAGATTGCCGTTAAATGGTCGGAAAGCAGGGATATGCTAAGTTTTGAATTTGAAGGGACAGGGTTTGTGCTTAAAGGTGAAACAACCGGGTATAATGATCGTAGTAACTTTGTTTTTCATACCGGGCTTTATATAGATGGACAATTAATTGAATCGCCGGATCTGCCTGTAAATTTCACTATCCGAAGAAATGAATTATGTTGGAAATATGATCTTGCTAAAGGAAAACATGTAGTTCAATTAAAGATTAAAAACCCATCCAGTGAGTATATGAACAGGCTTAATCCGGGGGAGGCGATTATTTATTCGGATAAACCGATAAATGGTATGGCAGTAAATGTGCAGGAAGTAAAAGGCTCGAAGTGATTTTTTAAATAATCGTTGCTCCGGGCTTTGGCTTTGCATATATTAAACCGACTGTCAGTTTAATATATGCAAAGCAACCCTTTAGATATTAATTCAACTCCAGCGTTACTACTGATTTTGCAGGTAATGTTACAACCAGTTTGTCACCATCTTTTTTAGCGCCGGTAAAGCCTGCAAGGTGCAGTTTATTTGGCTCGCTAAATGTGTTGATATCAGTGATATTAGCCGAAGTTAATACCTGGCCGCTAACTGTATTCCATTTCACATCTTTCAAGTCCGTAGTAATAGTTATCGCGTTATGGATATCCAGGTTAACCAACGAGATATGCACTTTGCCGACAGCATCCTGAGAAGCTGAAGCATTTACTGCCTCTATCTTTTTACCATCCACCTCATAATTAGGTACGTTCAATTTAATCGGAAGGTATTTGGCATCCTGGTGAACCTTGTACATATCAAAAATATGGTAGGTTGGGGTTAGTACCATTTTTTCCTTATCAGTTAAAATAAGGGATTGCAGCACGTTAACGGTTTGTGCTAAAGCAGCCATTCTAACACGATCGCTGTGGTTATTAAATATATTAAGTGTTGTGCCGGCAATCAGCGCGTCACGAAGGCTGTTTTGCTGATATAAAAAGCCAGGGTTGGTGCCTGGTTCAGGGTCGGTCCAAACTCCCCATTCGTCAACTACCAAAGCTACTTTCTTTTCAGGGTCATACTTATCCATAATTGCCGAGTGTTTGGTAACCAGTTCTTCCATTTTAAGGCAGTTAACCATCGTGCCAAAGTATTCTTTTTCGCTAAATTGGGTTGCCGATCCTTTTTTACCCCAGTTACCCGTTGGGATAGTATAATAATGCATAGATAAGCCAGACATCATCCAATTTGGTATGTTCTTCATACAAACTTCTGTCCAGTTATAATCATCAGAATTTGGTCCGCTGGCTATTTTCTTAAGCTTTGCGCCCGGATAATCCTTGGCAAACGCGGCATAGCGTTTAAACAGATCTGCATAATATTCAGGTGTCATATTACCACCGCAACCCCAGCTTTCATTACCAACACCCCAAAGTGTTACTTTATAAGGTGCAGGGTGGCCATTTTTGGCCCGCATTTGTACAACTGTACTGGTACTGTTGGAATTTAAGTATTCTATCCATTTCGACATCTCTTCAACAGTGCCACTGCCAACATTGCCGGCAACATATGGCTCGCATTTTAGTAAATCGCAAAGCTCCAGAAATTCATGTGTGCCGAAGCTGTTATCTTCGGTAACACCGCCCCAGTTGGTATTTACCATACGCGGACGAAGGGCTGAAGGGCCAACGCCGTCGCGCCAGTGATACTCATCTGCAAAGCAGCCACCAGGCCAGCGCAGGTTAGGGATTTTAATCTTTTTTAAGGCCTCAACCACGTCCAGGCGGATACGGTTCTGCTTTTTAACAGGCAGGGTTTTATCAACCCAAAAACCACCATAAATACCATGGCCCAAATGCTCGGCAAATTGCCCGTAAATGTGCTTGCTAATGGTTGTCTTTGAATCATTGCTGATACTGAGGGTGCCGGTTTGGCTGTATCCGGCTGTCGAAATTAAACACAGCGCGGCAATGCCAAGTGAGGAGAGCAAATTTCTTTTCATTGAAAACAGGTTTATACCGTAAAGAAAAGAAAAATTATTAATAAGTGTGAAAATAACAATAAAAAAAATTAGATAAAAGATTTTCAAATCAAGATGCACCCTTAATGTTTAGCTAAAAATTTTTATTCGCCTCTTTGTTCAAAAAAGTTTTAAAGCTATCACTGCTGTAATCACTTGCTCCGGAATGGTTATATTTTAAAACTCCAGTCTTATCAAATACCAGCGTGGTAGGTATGGTGCCATCTAACAAAGTATCGGGCAGTTGATTTAGTGTTGTATATACAGGCAAGTTGTAGTTGTGTTTACGCAGGAAGGCTGTGGCTTTGGCCGGATCATTATCTACATCAACCATGATGAAAATTATTTTAGGATTGTTTTTAAATTTTTCATGCAATTTGTTAATGGATGGCATTTCGGCAAGGCAGGGAGGGCACCAGGTTGCCCAGTAATTTACAAATACTACTTTATGTTTTAAATCGGATAAAGCTATTATATGGCCGCTTGTATCTCTGTAGCGATAATCGGGTAAAGTGGCGATAACTTTATGGTGACGTAAATACCCTTCAGGATCTGGCTGAAAAAAGCCGACGGACATTAATCCACGTATAAAAAAGCTTTTAGCCGTGGGATTTACTAAAGTAACTAAAGCCAACACCATAAGTACAGTAAATATGATGTTTGATTTAGAGAAATGTTTGCTTTTTATCATGCGCGATAGTTTTTGGTATAAAAGAGGGGAGATTCAATAAACAAACCTGACGTATTGCTTTAAGCCATAATTAATGAATTGCTTTTCTTGCTTGGCAAATTTAATGAGGCAATTTATCCCTAAGCAAGCCATATACCCATGTACCTGCAATGGCGCTAAGCAGGGTTACAGCAGTAACTAAAAAGCCACTTCCAATTTGCGCAAATAAGGGACCCGGGCAGGCACCTGTAATGGCCCAACCCAACCCAAATATTAAACCGCCATACACATTACCCCAGTTGAAGTTTTTTGGTTGAATGACAACCTCTTCACCGGATAGGATTTTAATACCGAACCGTTTGATGATTAAAATAGATAACATGCCAACAACAATGGCGCTGCCAATGATACCGTACATATGAAAAGACTGCAACCTAAACATTTCCTGGATCCTGAACCAGGAGATTACCTGCGATTTTACAAGCACTATCCCAAAAAGTAAACCAATGAACAGGTATTTTATATTCTTCATGTTAAAGCTGTATAAGGTAGGGTAAAATAAACCAGGTCATTACAAAGCCGCCTATCATAAAGCAGCATGTTGCTATCATAGATGGCCATTGCAGGTTTGATATCCCCATAATAGCATGGCCAGAAGTACACCCACTTGCATATCTGGTACCAAAGCCTACCATAAAGCCACCTACAACTATAAAAATAAAACCACGTAAAGTGAGCAGTTGCCTAAAGCTAAAAATATCCCCGGGTAATAAACCGCTAAAATCCTGCACACCTTGTTGTTTAAGAAGTGCTATAGTTTTGGGGTTAATATCAACTGCCTGGTTACCGGATAAGTATTGAGCGGCAATTAATCCACCTAAAATAATACCTGCTGCAAAAAACAAGTTCCAGCTTTCTTTTTTCCAATCGTATTTAAAAAAGGAGATGTTGGATGGCAGGCAGGCTGCGCAAATATGCCTGAGTGAAGATGATATGCCGAATGCTTTATTACCCATAAGCAAAAGCGCCGGAACTACAATGCCTATAAGGGGGCCAGCGATATACCAGGGCCATGGTTGTGTTAATAGACTCATATTATTTAAATGACTGCTGTAGCATATATATTTATTGTATGTGCAAATATACTTTTCAACCCATGTGTATAACGTGAGTTTCTGTAATTTTACTTTTTATTTGCTTTAATAGCGTTGTAACAATATATTTACCATTAATTATAAAACATAATAACACATTCTGAGAAGTGAAAAGGATTATTGCGATACTATTATTAAATGTACATCTGTTCAATTTGGGCGGGTACAATTTAGTATTTCAATATTTCATTCATCAGTCTGAAGTGCAGATAGTAAAAGAGATCTACGAAAATAAGATAGACGCTACCAAGCTTGTCGAGATCAAGATCCCGGTACATTTGCCAGGGATACACAAATGGAAAGACTACATTCGCATAAATGGGCAGCTGCAATTAAAAGGTGTTTATTATAACTATTTAAGGTATAAAATGGCGCCCGATACAATGTCATTCATCTGTATTGCCAATAGTGTTAAAACCAGGCTCGTTTCTGCCAACCTGGTCATAGCCAAAGAAATAAATGATGTTCCATTGAGTAAAAAAGGGCATGATTCTTCCCTGAAAAAAGTAAATTTAGGTAACGACTATAGTTTTACGGTAATTAATTACCAGTTTTCTTCATTTTCCATACTGCTGAAGACTAATAGCAGCCCTATAATCTACCACCTTAATTCTCCCTACATCGAGTCTCCCGGCAAACCGCCTAACTTTACCTGCTAATTATAGCTTATAGTTTATGATGTTGAATTGTTCTTTAAAAAGAAGCGCAGTTTGATTTAATTATTGACCAATACTCATTGTTGCGCCATCATTTGCAATAAGAGGTGTTGGCCCACTACTTAATTATTACTATATGCTTCTCAATTTTAATGCTGAGCAAATATTTGATAGCCTTATTGAATGCTATTAATAATTTTCTTTCGGCCTGTTTATTAATTTACTTATTTCCCTTACTTACTTAAATCGAATGAAACATTCATTGCTGTATTTTTACAGATGCTGTATTGTTGTGGCATGTTGCCTTACTTTTTCAGATTATGCGCAGGCGCAGACAGATGCTGATGCCCTAATGATACCTAAAAACTATGTTTGTGCCGCTGGCGTTTATACGCACAGTCAGTGGGACCACTATTGGGAAGGTACTTTTAAACGTGATGCCCCAAACCTGGGTACCGTAAGTTCAAATTCATATATGCTGGGCTTTGTTTATGGTCTTACAAACAAAATTAACGTATCAATTGCACTTCCTTATGTAACCACAAATGCAAGTGCCGGCACACTGAGAGGTGAGCGCAATTTACAGGATGTAAGCGCCTATGTAAAATGGCTGGCTGTTAAACAGGAGATAGGCAAAGGATTACTTAGTTTTCACGCTATATTATCCGGATCAATACCGGCAACTAATTATGAGGCCGATTTTTTGCCTTTATCTATTGGTTTGCATAGCAAGAATATTGCTTTACGCGGTTTACTCAATTACCAGGTTAATCAGTTCTTTGTAGCCGGTGCGGCACAATACATCCGCAGGGGCAATATCAATATCGATAGGAACTCTTATTATACTACCGAGATGCATTATACCAACGAAGTGAAAATGCCTGATGTTTCTAATTTTTTAGTAAGCGCTGGTTTTAGGAGCTTGCAATTTAACGCGGAGGCTGTACTTACAAAGGTTACAACGTTAGGTGGTTTTGATATCAGGAAAAATGATATGCCTTTTCCAAGTAATAAGATGAACTCCACACTTGCCGGTGTTATATTAAAATATAGTTTTCAAAAGATAGCCGGATTGGAGTTGACTGCTGGTGGCAACTACGTATTAAAAGGCAGAAATGTGGGCCAGGCAAGAACCATTTATGGTGGTGTTTATTACGTATTCAACACCAGGAAAGCTAAATAATTTCATAATACTTAATAATAATCTGATGAAAAGATCTTTACTTCATATAATTCCAACAGTTTTTTTAGGTGTAGCCATTTTTAGCTCATCGTGTAAAAAAGATATAGTTGACCGTACAGCATTGTACCCTGCATTAACACCTGCAAAGCTCGACCTTGATGCAGATACCTGGAAACCGGTATTAGTTAAGGACTTTAGCGTTCTTACCATATCTGCGCCTGATGCAGTGACATCACCCGCTTACCTTGCCGATATCAACGAGATTAAGGCGATGCAAAGGAATTTAACTGATGACCAGAAAGCCTCTATAAAATATTGGAGCGCAGGTGCCGTATTAAGGTGGAATGAGATTATGCGCCAACTGGTGGCTAAGCATAACGTTGCGCCGTATCAAAATATTGATGGTACTTACCCAGCACCAAGCTCGGCCAATCCGTTTAATTATCCGGAGTTTCCATTCTCGAATCCTCCATATGCCGCACGTGCTTATGCCTATGTGAGTGCTGCTCAATATGATGCCTTAGTAGCGGCCTGGCATTTTAAAAATACTTATAAACGTACTGCACCATACAAAAACGATGCAACTGTACGTGCCCTGGTACCTGTTTCTGATTTGCCATCGTATCCAAGTGAAGATGCTGTTGTTGCCGGCACTACAGTTGAGATGATGAAGCTTTTATTCCCAACAGAGTTAGCCTTCATTAACGAGAAAGCTCAGGAAGAAAAATTATATCGTATAATGGCGGGCGCCAACACTCGTGGTGAAATTACAGCAGGAGAATCATTGGGTAAGCAAGTTGCTGCCTTATTTGCAGCCCGTGCCCGTGGTGATCGTGCCGGTAAGGCTATTGGTGATGCTACAGTATGGGCAAAACTTCAAACAACGGCATTTGAAAAAGGGAAATTCTGGGAGAGTTTAGAAACGCCTAAACGGCCGCCAATGTTACCTTTGTTTTCAAAAGTTCTTCCTTTTTTGTTTGATACTTTAACAGTGGTTGCTCTTCGTCCGGCTGCGCCTTATTTATCCAATTCAGTTGAGTATAAGAAAGAAGTTGACGAGGTATTATCAATGAGCAAAAACCACAGCCGCCAGCATGAAGAGCAGGTTGCTTTTTGG
Organism: Mucilaginibacter sp.; assembly: GCF_025362475.1. GTDB lineage: Bacteria > Bacteroidota > Bacteroidia > Sphingobacteriales > Sphingobacteriaceae > Mucilaginibacter. The sequence goes on along the minus strand of NZ_JANYGH010000040.1, from coordinate 7,526 downwards.
GCCGATGGTATTGGAACTTACACCCCGGCAGGTCATTGGGATGCCATAGCTGCAGATGAGTTTGTAAAACAAAATTATAGCGAAGTACGCTGGGCCCGTAATTTTGCATTATTAAATATGGCCGAAATGGATGCTGCAATTGTTTGCTGGGATACCAAATATTTTTACTTTAATCAACGCCCATCACAAGTTGATCCTTTGGTAAAAACCCTGACAGGCGTACCCAATTTTCCAGCTTATACGTCAGGCCACTCAAACTTTAGCGGTGCAGCTGCAACCGTGCTTACCTATTTATTACCTGATAGGGGAAGTAAGTTTACTGATCTGGCGAATGATGCTGCTATGTCAAGGTTGTATGGTGGTATCCACTTCCGCAGTGATTGTGAAGTTGGCTTGGTAACCGGTAACAAGGTAGGGCAATATGCAGTTAACAGGGGGAAAGCAGACGGAGCCGGACTTTAATAAGTACTATCAAGTAAGCTAAAAAATGCAACGTTTAACCGCCGATCAAAAAATATATTATACACTACGCTTTGCCTGTGCCATGTGTTTTATTGGGCATGGTGCATTTGGGATCATAACCAAACAAATATGGTGTAATTACTTTGCGGTAGTAGGCATTGGTCATGACATGTCATATACGCTGATGCCATATGTAGGGGTAATTGATATACTGTTAGGCTTATCTCTTTTGGTTTATCCCTTGCGTGTTGTAGCGGGATGGCTGGTAATATGGGGATTTATAACAGCATCAATGCGCCCATTATCGGGTGAGCCATTTGCCGAGTTAATTGAACGTGCGGGTAATTTTGGTGCTCCGTTTGTGCTGCTGCTATTACAGGGAGGCTTTAAAATGCCTTTGAAAAAATGGTTTACCCGTATGGATGATCATGTAAATTTGGATGCATCTACCTTAAAAGCAGTAATTAATTGCTTAAGGGTATTCGCTTTCCTGCTACTGCTTGGCCATGGGTGGCTAAATCTTATCCAGAAAGCCGGGCTTATCAATCAATATCATTCCTTAGGGTTTAATGATCCCGGTAAAACAGCATATATAGTAGGCCTATTTGAAATTGTGGCTGCCTTTTCGGTACTCATTCGTCCCTTTGCTAATATACTTTTGGTATTAATTGCCTGGAAAATAGCGAGCGAACTTTTTTATCCTAAATATGAAATATTTGAATGGATAGAACGTGGCGGCAGCTACGGTGTATTATTATCATTGTGGTTCGCAGTTAAAAAAGCCCCTTCGGGCTCCATTGCATGGCCTTTTAAAAATACATCTAATTTAAACATCATTAATTAACATAAAATCCTGTATCAAGTCAGGTCGAAACTGGGTTAAAATGACCGGTTTTATCATTCTATCATTTATAAACACCTAAAAAAACTATGAAATTTATTCTAAAATCTATCTGTGGTATCGCTTTTCTTATCCTTTTTAATTACATCAATGTACAGGCCCAAGGTTGTGTGGCAATCAGAAGCACAGGTGGCTTATGTACCATGGATGAACACCCGGATAGTTCTAATACAGGCAATGGAAGCTGGTTGTTCAATAGCAACAGCAGATATTTCAAATCATACAAACACTTTGTTGGTACCCAGGAACAAAAGCAACGTATTGCTTTAGGTACAAACGTGATTAACCATTCATATACTCAGGATTTAACGCTTACCCGTATTTTTGACAACCGTTGGTCATTTGCGGTTGATGTGCCTATTGTTGATAACAGCCGGTCATCTTTATATGAACATGGTAATAAAGAGCGTTTAAGCACACATTCTTTTGGCTTAGGCGATATCCGTTTAACAGCTTATGCCTGGCTATTGAACCCGGCAAAAGCCCGCAAAGGAAATATACAGGTAGGATTGGGTTTAAAGCTGGCTACCGGCACCTATAACTACCAGGATTATTTTTACCACCAGGGAGGTACAGCCGATACCAAAGTACTTGGTCCGGTTGATCAATCTATACAATTGGGAGATGGTGGTACCGGTATAACTACCGAAATTAATGCCTATTATAACTTCACCCATAAGTTTGGAGTATATGGTGGTTTCTATTACCTTATTAGTCCAAGAGAACAAAATGGTGTTTCATCGGCACGTGGCAGTGCTCCAAGTGCTAAAGCTGTTGCCAATGGCAGCGATATCATGAGCGTACCAGACCAGGTAATGTTGAGAGGTGGTGCGAGCTATGGTGTAGGTAAATTTGATTTTTCTGCCGGTGTACGTTACGAATGTTTGCCAGTAAAGGATCTTGTAGGTGGTAGCAATGGCTTCAGAAGGCCAGGTTACATTATATCTGCTGAGCCAGGTGTTACTTATCGCTTAAAATCGCTTTCAATTTATGCTTTTGTACCGGTTGCTTTAAAACGTGATCGTACTCAAAGTGTTCCGGATAAAATTTCAACACAACTAACAGGAACATATACACAGGGCGATGCGGCATTTGCCGATTACGCCATCAATATTGGAGTTACATACAGATTTAAATAGAGATTGGTTTTATGATTTAAGGAGAGGCCGGGAGTGAGATCCCCGGCTTTTTTGCTTTTTATGGTACCGTATTTATTAAAAAAACAATAGTTTTACGCTATGAACACTCCCGAAGAAAACTTTGCGGCATTGGGTTTAAACCTGCCGCCGGCGCCAAAACCACTTGGTGTTTACAAGCCTTGTTTAGTTGATGGTAAATACCTTTACCTATCTGGTCACGGAACGGTACAGGATGATGGCACCCTTATTATTGGCAGAATTGGTGATACCATTAATATGGAAGATGGTAAGTTGGCTGCACGGCAGGTTGGCTTGGCTATGCTGGCTACTATAAAAGCTAATATCGGAAGTTTTGATAAGGTTAAAAGGGTGATAAAAGTATTGGGTATGGTTAACTGTACATCCGATTTTGAAAAACACCCCTTCATTATCAACGGAGCAAGTGAACTTTTTGCTAAAATTTGGGGCGAAGAAAACGGAATTGGTGTGCGCAGCGCAGTAGGTATGGGATCATTACCCGATAATATTCCGGTTGAAATAGAGGCCCTGTTTGAATTAGTGTAGCCATGGCTGATCAACAAGATTGGTTCAAAATAGAAGATATAGACAAGCTGGATACACCTGCCCTTGTAGTATATCCGGCCCGGGTACAGGCCAATATCGATCTGCTTAAAACAATGATAGACGATGTTAAGCGTTTGCGACCACATGTAAAAACCTATAAAAACAAAGAAGTTACCCAATTATTGCTGAAGGCCGGAATCAAAAAGTTTAAATGCGCTACCATTGCCGAGGCCGAATTATTAGCAATGTGCGGCGCTCCCGATGTATTGCTTGCTTACCAACCGGTAGGACCTAAACTTTATAGGTTCATTAAATTGATCAACACTTATCCGCAAACTCAATTTTCCTGCCTGGTTGATAGTGTTGTAGCTGCCAATGAAATTTCTGAGGTAGCTAAACAATATAACCTCACGATCAATGTTTACCTGGATTTGAATGTTGGGATGAACCGTACAGGGATTGCCGCCGGGTTAGAAGCCTTGCAATTATATATAGATTGCAGTGTTTTGCCAGGAGTAAATCCGGTTGGTTTGCATGCTTATGACGGTCATATTCATGATGTTGATATCAATGAAAGAAAAAAACGTTGTGATGCGGCGTTTGAACCGGTTTTAAAACTACAACGGGATATTAAAACCAAGGGCTATCCGGAACCTATTATTGTTGCCGGTGGTTCGCCTACATTTACCATTCATGCCAAAAGAGATTTTGTAGAATGCAGCCCCGGAACTTTTGTATATTGGGATAGGGGATACGAAATAGGGATACCCGAACAGCCATTTTTGCCAGCAGTGCTAATTGCTACAAGAGTAGTTTCCCTGCCGGATGAAACTAAGCTTTGTTTGGATGTAGGGCATAAATCCGTATCTGCCGAGAACGAATTAAGAAAACGCATATACTTTTTAAACGCCCCGGAATTGATACCAACCGGCCAAAGTGAAGAGCATTTGGTAGTTGATGCCGGTAAAGATCATCACTATAAAATAGGGGATGTGCTTTATGGCATTCCGCATCATGTTTGCCCAACAGTGGCTTTATATGAACGTGTTTATACAATTGAAAATAAAACACTTACGGGTGAGTGGCTAAACTTAGCCCGCGACCGTAAGATTACCATCTGATAAAAAAATATGTTTGTAGTTGATGCTCATTTAGATCTCAGCATGAATGCGCTGGAGTGGAATCGTGACCTTACCCGGCCACTAGCCGAACTTAACCGGCGTGAAGAAGGCCTGACCGATAAACCCGATAGAGCCAAAGCCGTGATTACTTTGCCAGAGTTGCGTAAAGGCAACATCGGTTTGGTAGTAGCCACACAAATAGGGCGTTATGTAGCACCGGGCAATCCGCTGCCGGGTTGGCACTCGCCAGAGCAAGCCTGGGCACAAACACAAGGACAGGTAGCATGGTATAAAGCCATGGAAGATGCTGGCGAAATGGTGCAAGTGAATAACCTGACATCATTAGAAAAACATTTATCGTATTGGAATGATGGCCAACCCACAGAAAATAAAGCGATAGGGTATATTTTAAGTTTAGAGGGGGCAGATTCTATTATTACCGTTCAACACCTGGAGCGAGCCTATAATTATGGTTTGCGTGCTGTTGGGCCGGCTCATTATGGCCCCGGCAGGTATGCGCAAGGCACTGATGCTACTGGCTATATGGGGCCGAAAGGGCACGAGCTTTTAAGAGAGATGGAGCGCTTGAATATTATTTTGGATGCTACTCATTTATGCGATGATAGTTTTTGGGAGGCATTGGACCATTTTAACGGCCACGTATGGGCGAGTCATAACAATTGTCGTGCATTGGTAAACCATAACCGCCAGTACAGCGATGAAATGATAAAGGCCCTGATTGATCGCGGAGCGGTAATAGGTGCGGCCCTTGATGCCTGGATGATGGTGCCGGGATGGGTGAGGGGAGTATCTACACCAAAAGGAATGAACTGTAACCTTGAGGTTATGATTGATCATATCGATCATATATGCCAGATAGCCGGAAACGCCCTGCATGTAGGTATGGGCACCGATCTTGACGGCGCTTTCGGTCGCGAACAGTGTCCGTACGACCTGGAAACCATCGCCGATCTGCAAAAGGTACCTGATCTGTTAAAAAAGCGAGGTTATACCGATCTGGATATCGAGAACATGATGCATGGTAACTGGTTGAGGTTTTTGAGGAAAGCCTGGGCATAGGGATTTTTAATATCTCTTTAAAATAAGTTAATGTATTGTAAATCAATGCTGATATTGCGTGGGCGATATTTGACATTATACTATATGTTGATCATCAATGTATATGGCTCTCTGCACCCTTAATTGTTCTATAAAAGAGGTTTATATGCAACTTTCGCCCTCTTAAAATCATTGTTTTTTTGTCATTTTATACCGATTGCCTTTGGATAAATCTAATTTCTGATATATTTGCGTAATCAGTTACGTAATTAGATTTATATATGGAATTTTTTAACAGAACCGGCAAGATGGCCATAGGTAGCCGGTTAAGAATGCTTACCGAGAAAATTACCGAAGATGCCGCAAGCATTTATAAAATGTATGATATTGATATGCAACCTAAGTGGTTTCCTGTTTTTTATGTTTTATCGGCGGGAGAAGCAAAAACCATTACAAACATTTCAAAGGAAATTGGGCATTCGCATCCTTCTGTAAGCAAAATCATCAGGGAAATGGTTAAGCAAGGGTTGGTTACCGAACAAAAGGATAAAAAAGATGGAAGATTGAATATGGTTAGCTTGTCTGCCAAAGGGAACACCATTAGTGAAAAAATTAAAGATCAATATATCGATATCAACCGGGCAATTGAACAACTCACGACACAAACCCGTAACGATCTTTGGAAAGCAATAGAAGAGTGGGAGTTTTTGTTAGATCAGCAATCCTTGCTTACCAGGGTTCGTGAGCAAAAGAAAGAACGGGAGAGCCTTAATGTAAAGATCATCGCTTATGATCCGCAATATAAGCAGGTATTTAAGGATTTAAATGAAGAATGGATCTCCAGGTGGTTCAAAATGGAGGAAGCCGACTACAGGGCATTAGATGACCCACAAGGCTATATATTAGATAAAGGTGGCTGTATATTGGTTGCTTTGTACAATGATGTACCTGTAGGCGTATGCGCCTTAATTAAAATGAATGATCCGGACTATGAATACGAAATGGGAAAAATGGCGGTATCGCCTTTAGCACAGGGGAAAAATATTGGTTTCTTATTGGGTAAAGGGATCATTGAAAAAGCCAGATTATTGGGTGCAAAAAAAATCTACCTTGAAAGCAATACTATACTAAAACCAGCAATTAGCCTGTACCACAAACTGGGTTTTAATAAAGTTGCAAGCCGTAATTCGCCATACGAACGGAGTAATATTCAAATGGAATTATTAATTAAACAATAATTCAATTTGAATACGGCCCAGGAAAAAAACAAGATAAAAGATTTTGGATGGACTCAAATTTAATTTATAACTGCGCTCTTTTAAAAAACTGCTGTATAGTATCAGGTTTGGTCATCAAAAAGGTTTGTATCCCCAATTTTTCTGCACCGGCTAAATGCTGAGGGCTATCATCTATAAACAAAGTTTCAGCGGGTTCAAGGTTGTTTTCATTAAGCACCAATTCAAATATCCTTGACTCTGGCTTACGCTTACCTGTTAGGTGAGAGTAATAAGTTTTCTCAAATAGGTGATCATTACCATCAAAATCAAAATCAGTTTTCAGGTAGTTCATAATATGATCGTAATGGATGGCATTAATATTACTAAGGAGGAAAGTACGGTACCTGCCTTTTAAATTTAGCAACAATTCATGGTTTCCTGGCTCAAGTCCGAGCAACATACTGTTCCACGCCGCGTTTATTTGCTCATCTGTGAGCTTTGGATTACCCGATTTTAGCCGAATATAGTCTCTAAACTCCTCCGCAGAGACCTCACCTCTATCAAATTTATCAAAAATTTGATCTTGCTGTTTATGACCAAAAAAATCAGCTGCATTATTGATACCCAACTGGTTCCACGCCTGTTGAGCCTTCAGGAAATCGATATTGAAGATGACGTTACCGTAGTCGAAGATGATATTTTTAATATTTTGCATAAAATGACTTTGTAATTTGACTGCAAATATGTAAAATTGCACCCGTTAAATAAATATAAATAACCGCGCCTATAGCTCAGTTGGTTAGAGTAGAAGACTCATAATCTTTTGGTCCCTGGTTCGAGCCCAGGTGGGCGCACTTAAATTAACAGCCATGGGCTTGTTGATTTTTCCGATAAAAAGGCCGTTTCTGTAACGGAAACGGCCTTTTTTTAATATCTTTGAGTCGGATTTATTCCACGGCGCTGACACCGTAAAAACTTCACAACGTCAGGACTTGCATAATTATTTGTTGAACTTCACGTAAAACCGTCACTATTCCGTCATGACGTTTTTTACGTGGCCTAA
>NZ_JANYGH010000059.1 GCF_025362475.1 Mucilaginibacter sp. | reverse complement strand
CCCCATTCCATCCTTGTCTATAAACCTTATTGGATTATCAAACCCATAATTATAAGGTGAATGCCTACGCATCTGTTCAGCAAGAGGGTCTACAGTCGTAAATCTTCCAATCACCGGATCATAGAACCGCGCACCATAATCATACAGGGCTATATCTTTTTGAAGTTCTTTTCCGTTATATTTATATGTATTATCTGGAATTGCAGTTATGCCCTGACTATAGGTGATCTCCCTTCCGAATGCATAGTAATCAGTAGTTTGAGTGACCTCATTGGCCGTCAAAATTCCATCGTTGTTCTTATCTCCAAACATTACTCTAATATTACCTAAATGGTCAGTGATATTATACTCATATATATATTTCCCAGTTGAGGGCAATGTTCTGCCTTCTGGCGTCTGCACAAACTCGATGGTATTACTGGTATATTCAATACCATCATCGTAATAACGATCTTCTGATGTGGTGCTGCCAGTAGTGACCAACCTTTCCAGTTTTCTACCAGTGGCATCATAAACATTCTTCAGCACTTTGGTTCCTGTGGTGATCGTAACCTGGGTAGGCAGGTTCAACTCGTTGTAAGCGATAGCAGTTACGGTTTTTTTAGCATCGCTCATCAGGTTACCATTGTTGTCATAATTATAAGTCGGGTTGAAGCCTTCAGTTCCGCCATCTGTCACCTGCCATAACTTATTACTCCGAATGCCTGCATTCATATAACTGTAAGTCATATTGTTCAACGTGGATGCTGCTCCGTTCTTGCGTACCATGCTTAATATATTGCCCAGTTCATCATATTGGATCGTTTCATCATAGGAACTGTTATTCGCCGTTGTCTGTGCTTTATATGCCGCATTGCTAAGGCGGTTTAACGGATCGTAAGTAAATACATAGCCTTTGTATTCCTGCGTGATAATACCCGCAAGGCTGGAGGGAACCTTGGTCTGCCATTTGATATTGCTGATGTTCCCATTATATTGTGCCGTACCGCCCAGCCCATTAGTAACCTGGTCAAAGTCCAGATTCTCGCCGAACAGGTCCAGCTGAGACGTAAAAGTCTCATCGGTAGTCGAAGCTGAGTTATTGATCCGGGTTAACCACCCCCTGGCATTATAACGGTAATCCACATGCTGTAAAAAGCCGGAACTGGCCGGGATACCTGCCGCCGTGCTGTGCAGATGCTTGGTTATCAACTGCCCAACCTCATTATAGTCACTTTTGGCCAGCGTGACCATTGAACCGGTATCAGTTGTCGATTTATATTGTTGGCGGTTCAGCAGAATCCGGTTCATGTGGTCATAAACTGGACTGGTAATGATAGTCAACAGTGGATTGGACGATGAAGGCAAATAATGTCTACGTATTTTTTTTGTAGCAACATTCTGGAAACTGAACGAGTTTTCTTCTATATCATATTTATTATAAGCCAACGTTCCTCCCTGGTAATGCTGCGAAGTAACTTTTACAGGGTTTCCATATTTATCATAATGGGTAACTGTAAACAGGTAATTGGTCGTTCCCAATACATTGACCAGGGTAGCAACCGGCAAACCCCGCGGAGCCTTATCCAGGGAATCTATCGAAACCAACGGCGCAGTAAAGACAGTCGAACCAGGGTTTACCGCTGTATTGATGATCACATCATAACTGTCATAATAATTCACCGTGAGTATTTTCTTTCCTGCACCCGGGCTGATATCCGGGTAGCTTACATGGGTATAGCCATAATTGTTGGTCACATTAGTAAAACTCTCAAAAGGACTGGCGATTGATGCGTCAGCTGCTGTCTGCAGCGAGGTCCGGGTGGAAGCAGTTGTCAGTTCCCCGGTCATGACTGGACGTCCAAGAACGTCATATTTGGTCACCATCCAGATGCCATTGTTCAATTGATTGGCATCCTGGCTCATGATGGGCTGATCCCTGCTATTGTATACAACATACTGCCACCCCTGCCCTGGTAATTTCTTCTCAATCACCCGCCCAAGATCATCATAATGATAGGCATAAAAATAACTCAGAAATACGGCATTGCTCTCTGTGAAAGAGGCGGGAACAGCAACGGCTGCATTGGTAACCGAATTGATCACAGAGACCGTTGGCAGCGGCGGAACCACGTAACGGAGATTCCCGAAATCATCATAAATATAATCCGTGACCAGGTAGGTGCCCGCCCCTGACTGGACTTTCTTACAGACCAACCTTTTATTGTAATCTTTGTAAGTTAAAACAGCATTCCCATTTTCATCTGTCACTGTTGTTTCTGTCAAAGCACCAGCGGTATAACTTGTAGAATAAGAGGCCCCGGAAGCACTGACAACCCAGAGGTTGACTGCATCGGCTACAGAATTTACAGTGTAAGTGGACGTGATCGTATGCCCGCCTCCTATTTTAAAGGACAGACCGGGTGCACCCTGCTCTACTGCCCTGACAAGCGGTGAGTTCTCTGGTTTTGTTTCCGAGTAAGCTATCTGGGTAGCGGTCGGGATCTGAACAACACCAGATGGCGGAGAATTATAGAAGGTAGTCTGCGCGCCTGTCAGTGCATCGGTACGATAACTGCCTGTTGTAGCCAGCGAGGGAATGTAAGGAAGATATTTTTTTACTTCTCTCCCGTAGGAATCATAACCCTGAGGTGTAACAACATCGTATCCCAATGGAGATGCTTTTGACTGGATGGTCTGAACGGACCTCCCCAGGCCGTCAGCATATTGGATCGTTACTTGTACTTTTGATTTATTGGTGGCCGCCGTTTTAAGTGTCGCGTCATCTGTTAAGCCATTGACCCGAGGCGCGTTATTGATGATATAGTTCTGGTTAGCCGACTGGGCCAATAAGGAACCGGCCGGAGTTATGATGATGAATAAAGCGGTAAGTACCTTTCCAATTGAGGTAACCGTATTTATTGCTAATTTGTTGATCTTCTCTTTCATGATACCTGCAATTAATAAACCATTACAAATGAATCCGTACTGCCAGTTCCAATTACTACACTGCTGAAAGAGGCCGATGGCGCATATATTTCGGCCCGGACATTGCCCAGTTTCCAGTGGTGTGAATTAAACGGCGATACGGGCGGCAGGGATAAACTGTAAGTACCGGCAGGGATCTGTACGATAGTACTGCCGGTTGCCGGAAATGGAAAACTGTAAGAGCCAGGCCCGCTGAAATTTGCTGAAAGGCCCGTGGCACCGGAATTATTCGTGAGCGTGAACGATATCATCTGTACCGGGCAGCCGCAGGTCTTATTCGCATAGATCTGCCCATAGGTATCATGATCGAACTGGGCCTCCGCGTTTGCGGATGCCTTGGTTGATGAAAGATATTTTGAGGCAGGCACCGTAAATGTTGTCGACGTTGGGTTTGTACCGGGCGGGTAGTTGTTACGGGTTAATACAGGTGTACTGATAGCATCGTTGCCAATGGTCATGTCATAATTGTGATACCCATAGTTTTTAACGATATTACCATTCCAGTCCCGAATATTCTTCAGGCGCTGGAAGAAATCGTATTCAAACCCGGTAACCACACCCTTCGTATCTGTAAGGCCAGTAAGCCCGTTGGCATCGTAACTATATGTCGTGATCTGGGCATCCTTTGGATAAAACGCTAATTCATCGATCGAGGTGGTACCGCTTACCGATACTGAACTTGAAAAACCTGCAGGTATTTGGTACTCAAAATAGGTCCATCCATTAGCCGTTCTTAATGCGGTACCGCCGATATAATTTCCCGCATAAACGGTTGCCGCGCCATTATTGCTCCAGTAGGATAACACATAATTCCTTGTATAATCCTGGGGATAGGTGGTAACCGTACCGTTGGTTAATGGATACACACTTTGACCAGTAGGCGCAGTTGGATCCATGACCGGGCTGCCCGAATATGACCAGTTACCCTGGTCTTTGGACTCGAAACTTGTATAGGCAACCGTGCCTAATACAGCATTTTTTATTTCAGCAGATGGCTGGGTATAATCATAGCCCCACACCACCGAAACAGGTGCGCCGTTCCTTGGCGTATATTGGGTCAGGTTGTTTTTGTAATCATACTGGTCGAAACTGATCATCTGTACATAACGTGAATCTGACTGGAACGCTCCTGTACCTGAGGCTACCGACGACCGCACAAAATTGGTCAGCGGCGCGCTTACGCGCAGCTTGCTGATCCTTGCCGGTAAAACCGATGAATTGCTTTCAAACTGGAAGAAATTGACCTGGCCGGCGATCACCCCATTGATCCCAGTGGTCACATTTTTAACCGTATCCCATTTCTCAATCATTTCCGCCTGCATGTTCCGGTTAAGCATGGTATCCAAAACCGCGTTACCACTTTGGTAATCGGCCGGGTACTTCATGGTTGCAATACTTGTGTTCCCCTTGCTGTCTGTCTGGTATACCCGGGAAACCTGTTGGTGGATAATATTATCATACTTATTGGTTACCGTTGAAGCTGAAAACTTGGAGGGATCTGTTTGATCATAAATATAACTGGTGGTGCCGGTTAAATAATTGTCGTCCGAAACCAGTCCATAGTTATGGAAAACAAAACCATTATTAAGATTATAGTTGCCCGGGGAAAATTGGCCTGAAGATGGCATAAATGTCGGACCCACCGTGCCCTCATTAACAATCAGCTGCCCTACAGCCAGGCCTACATTTACATGCAGATTCTGCGGAAACGCCGTATAGCTGCTGGAATCCTTCTTGACTTTCTGATAAGATCCGTCCGGCTTGCTCAGGTATTCGGTTTTAGATAATAACTGGCCCCTGGCATAAAACCGGGTTGCTGGAATCGGGATACCTGCTGCCGAGGCTTCCTGATACCCATCCGGCTGATCCCTGAATATATAATCGGTACGTCCTATATTGCTGCCGGGGGTGCCGATGTATTCACTAACATTCGGATAAACAACCAAAGATGCGTCAAACGGGTAAAGGTCAAGTTTGGAATTAGACACATAGGAGGTCATCGTTTCGATGGAGGTATTAACCAGGCTCACTCTGATGGTTTCCCAGTAATGGTGCGTTTGCGTCATTGCAAAATAATCGTATCCCAGCTGGAAGTTCTTTCGCGCCGTGTTTAAGTTATATTTATATGTTTTAACGATCGGTGCCGGATTTACACCATCATAGCTTTTAATAGAAGACACACGCAGCCCCCCTGCCAGCTGCATTATTCCTTGTTCGTCAAGGTACCTGTTGGTTTCAAAGGTAAAATCAGTATGCCCGCCAGTGGGGTAATAAACCGTCTGCAGCACGCAGGCCTGCATGTAGGTCGAATCAGAAAAACGGCTGTTTGGCACCGTACTTCCTATCGTTTGCGTGGTAGTCTGGCCGTTGACTACGTTAGCCACGTAGGTTACAGTTTGATTGGGGATCATCGAGGTATTGGCTTTTCCATTATAGAACCCCCAGTAATCTTTGGCAAAAGAGCCATATAGCGGCATGGTTACACTACTGTTGTAAACAAACCGATAATGCTGCATGATACTTCCTCCGGCATCCAAAACCTGGATGGAATCCAGTCTTAAGCGTTGCTGGTTGGTTACGCCCGGATAAAAATAGCTTTTATAAAAGACTACTGACTTTTGAAGCGTATAGGTATTAGTGGCATGGTTGATACTATATACCCTGATCTTGTTAAGACCATAGTTAGGGTAAGAGGAGTTACCGATATCATTTCTGCGGGTTGCATCCAGTTCAAAAACAACCTTTCCATTAGTAAATTTGATCTGCTGGATCAGCTTTTCAGATACTGTCGATATATTATAGGAATTGTTATTGGGCGTATACTGTGAAACGTATCTTGTGAAATCTCCATGATTGTCGACGTTACTGGTGATAATATCAGCCATCGATTGTTCATCGGGGTAGGTTACATCCTGGGATGCGTAGGAAAACGAAACGGTATCTTTTTTATCCTGGGTGAGCATTTGCTCCAGCATAAAGGCAGTATTAGAGAAGCCTGTGTGTGAAGGCGTTTCGGTCCTTGTCCGCTCTATATTATTATACCCGAAAAGATAGCTGTTGCCATGCTCGTCTTTAACGGCAAAATGCGGCACATAGGGGTCTGTATAATGACTGGGATTAAAATTGGTGTTGCGTATTGAAATGGGCGCAAAAGGTATCAGAGCAGGCTTGAAGCTATTCGTCGCGTCAAAGAAGAACTTACCATTGTGCCCGGGGAAATCATATGAAAAAATATCAGGCTGCGTATCATACTGGCCTTTGACTACATTATCCAAAAACGTTACGTCAGAATCAATTTCCGCGTTGATCGCGGCATCGACCCGAAGATGGCCCTGGAGAAACCCACCTGTTTCTTCATCGGCAGACCCCATTACTTTCCTGGTTATACTCCCGCCCGTGGAAAGTGACCAGCCCAAACCCACCCAGCTCGCTACATCCGAAACCCGAATACCCGAGGCATGATATGATAAGGTGATCGGCACACTTAAGCCGCCTGACTGGATATTATAAAGCGGTATCGAAATGTCCGGCAGGCCCGTAAACAGATTCACCGGATAGTCCCCGTACTTTGTAAACGCTGCACTATTTGGCGCTTTTCGAAATATCGTCGGAACAAAATAGTTCCCGCTTGTCGTTTGCGCAAATAGTGCCGGCAAGCAAAAAAATTGCAGAAATGCAAAGAATACAAAAATTCTTGATTTGGACATCTGGATAAGGTTTAAAGGTGCTGCTCCTAGATCCGGAGCATTGTCAAAAATAAAAACGCACAGGCAAAACAGACATTATCTACGCGGTAGATAATAAACACAGTTTCGGTTAAATAATTAAATTACCTGATAAATATCAAGTCAATTAATTGTTCACTCCACATAATTAATATCAAATGCAAATTGAAAAACAGGGATCTTAGAAAAAAGCGAGGGTGTGATTGAGGCAAATTTCATAATGGCTGTAAGGTTTATTTGGTGAAATAAATATAATCATTATTCTCATAATAACAAATATTTATTTCTTTAAAAAAAACAGTGTATCTAATTACTTATTTAATACTTTCCAGATAGATTTTCATTGAAATATTTACTTTCCCGTCTTTACCCTCATTCTTTTTTGAAACCAAAACAACAGACCTGACCATGCCGATTTGCTCCGTTCCCTGGAGGCTTTTTATCAGTTTGAGCAAGGAAAAATATTCACCCTCCAAATCAAGCTGCTGGATATTAAACCCATCTAGTTGCAGATCATCACCTTGTGCTGGAACTCCACTTAACCTGACATTTAGCTTAGCCGCTTTATTTGCTACCGTACCAATAACCACATCTTTCAGTTCTGCCGTATCGACCCGATACAAACCGATCAGTTTATCAAGGTTTTTGCTCTTTCTTTCCAGGAAGCCAGGTTGATATCTAAAATCAGCCTGAGGACTTAATTGTTCCTCTAAACGGCGGTACTGTCTCCAGGCCACATAGGTGCGTTTAAATGCCAATTCATAGCTTAACAGCAATAGCAAAGAACCGGCGACCAGCAAATACTCTTTTTTTATGACCTTGCTTTTTAACATATATCAATAAGAAATAAGTACAATAAATTGTCCGGTGTTTAATTCGCTGTTATAACTGTAATTTTCCAGTTCAACACTTTTTACCCATTTTTTGGTCTTGATCCTTGCCATCCATTCATTAACAGGGATCACTTGTTCGGAAAATCCTGAGACCCTGATTTTATGATCATTAAAGTTTAGAATTTGGGACCGTTTGCTATTTTTAAGATCAATCGGGTTAACATCGACCTCCGCCCAGGTCAAACCAATTGGCAGTAATGATGCCAATTGGTCCAGCAACATTGCTTTATCAATGCCTTTATCCCATCCCAAATCGTGTAACAATAATTCCTGGCGTTTAATTTTATCTTGCAAGCCTTGCAGGTCAGAAACATTCTGAGAAGAAACTGCAATTTGACCACCCAGTTTCTCATTAGTTGAATACAACCAAGAAAATACCATGAAATTAATTAACAGCATAAAAAAAACACACAAAAGCACCAACACTAACATTACTTTTATTCTCCTGTCTTTTAAGGCTGTGCGTAAAACATTATCCTGTTCAGCGACAGCTACCTCTACCTGTTTAACCTTACCATTCAATATTAACTGAAAAGCCGACGCATAAGGTAAAATGATTTTTTGATCCAACGTTTCGAGTCCAACTTTTAACACATACCGAGCGGAAAAGGATGGATCATATTCAAAATCCAACCAGTTACCGGATTCATCCACCATTATCATATTTCCATCAAAAACGAACTCCTTCCCGTAAAAATTCATTTGGCCAAGTACCGGCTGAACGGGGAACGGCCCCAAGTTTAACATCAGCACCTTGAAACCTTGTTCAACCAATAGTGAGATCCATCTGTCAGCCTCTGTTTTCCTAATCGTGGCTAAAAAGGTTTTATTACCAGAATTAAACAGTTGGATATAAAAATCGGTAAAAACTGCACCCGGCAGTATCTTATTAAAATTAGTCGCGTTAAACTGGTCATGGGCACCAAGTTGTTTGTATAATATACCTTTTCCCTGCAGATTTAAACAGACGGGATAAGCTTTATCAAAATATTCGCTGACATTCTCGTCGACAATGATATCAAAAGCCGTTTTTTCTATATCAATTGCGTTTCCCTTTTTTACCATCTGGCAACCGGCAAATGATGTAGCGCCATCACCAATGGTAAGCGAAAGTCCCAAAGCTTTATCAAAATTATAGTATTTCGACAACATCAGTGTTAGCGGATTATAGTAGACTTGATGAAAAGAACCGTAACTATTTTAGAATTTGTTTTCGACCGGCTGCTAAAAATCCACTTTAATATAGGGATCCTTGACAAAAGCGGAATTCCAGAGCCACTATCATCGCTTTCAGTCCTTTCCAGCCCTCCCAAAACAATTGTATCCTCGTTGTGCACTCTTAGAATAGTTTCAAATTTACTGATAGCCTGAGGTGGAGGGGAACCATCAGTAGGGAAAGCGGTAAAATCAGAAATATTTACGTTTATACCCAGGGTAACCTGGTCATCTCCCGAAACAACTGGTTTAATAGAAATAGACAAATTAGCATTTACTTCCTGGTAGACATTCGTAAAGATAGACTGTGAAGTGGTTATGGAAGGAAAGACATTTTGTGTGGTATTTTTATAATATCTCCGACTTCCAATACTCAAGATGGCTGAATGTCCATTTAAAGTAGATAATTGCGGCACAGACCGCACATCTACATTATTATTGGCTTCAAGCGCCTTGAGATTGACATAAAAATTCGGAACTACATGCCCTAGGTTAAGGGAAGTAAGCTTACCGAGACTATTTAAGAAATCATTTACTCCTTTAGTTCCAAATGTATAATTAAGGCCTGGTAACACTGAGCCACCAGTTTTCACACTATCGGAGACTCCTGCCGAGATCCCGGTTGAGACATTCCTTGTTTTATGTACATCGATCATGGTAACCTCGATTAAAACAACTGGCACCAGCTTGTCCAACTGTTTTATCATATTTTCAATTTCAGCAATCTGGGCACTTGAGCCTGATAATAATAAGGTATTTTGCTCCCGAAACTCCTGCACTTCAATTCCCTTTTTCCATTCATTGGGTATCATACTGAAAAGGGTATCAATCGGTCGGTTTTGTAAATGAATTGCTTTAAAGGTCCTTAGGCCTGATAGCTTCCGATCTCCCATTAAATATACCCCTTCTTCAGAATGAAAAGTGTACTCAGTGCTTTTAAAGAGTATGTTCAAAAAGGAATCGTAACTGATATCCGAAACGTGCAGTGTGATTATACCCTTTATTTCCGAATATATCGAATAGTTACTGTTTGTTTCCTGTGAAGCCTGCTTTACGAGGTCAATAATCGGCGTATTTACCGCATCAGCTGAGATCAATTTATGTCCGTTCACAACTCTCACAGAAACACCGGATGTTCCACTTAAACTTTGTTGGACGTTTCTCACTACTTTTCTTACAGATGTATTCTTGTCTCCATTGATATATAACTCTTCATTTTCCTCCAATGGCTGAAACAGGTAAAAATTATCATTGGTGCGGCTCATTTTGATATCATTAGCGTAAGCAAGCTTTTCCATCGCAATGTCAAAAGGGGCATTACGTATGAATGCGGACACCTTTTTGCTTTGCAATGACCCGGGGATAATAATGTTCTTACCGGAAAGCTGTGTAATTTTCTTGCTTACCGCAGGAAGGCTGTCATTGACCAGCGAAAATGACAGCGTATTGTTCGCTTGGTTATATTGTGCATCAATCTCTTTAGAAGGCATGGGTAAAAATGAGTTTGGATCTCTAAAAGGGGTTACGTATAGAATTGCCCCCACTACATTTATTTCCAAATTGTATTTTTGTGCCAACAATATTATGATGTTCGAAGCGGTAACTCCATTAAATGTATCATAAATAGTAAAATTCAGCACAGGATCGCAACTGATACTCAGATTATTTGCCCTTGCCAATGCATTAAGATATTCTTTTACAGAAACCCCTGTCACCAATAATTGAACCTTTTGGTTAAGCCCAGGTACCGTCCTCCCTAACGTATCCAGCTTATACTGTAGTTGACCTATCCGATCCTGTTGCTGTGCACAAAGGCGTAAACTGATATTAAATAAGATTATAAGAATTAAGCAAGTAATTTTTTTTAACATTTGAAACTTTTAATTATTAAATAACATTGGAAAAATTTCTTCCATTGATGTTAAGCCATCTGTAAAAACCTGAAGAGCGTTCGCAGCAAGTGTCTGGATCCCCCGGGCCTTTAAAAGTTTCCTCACATCAAGATTCCCCTTTTTTATTTCGTTGGATAGTTCATAATCCATCGGAATCACCTCATAAATAGCCTTTCTACCTTTAAACCCGGTGAAATAACATTTTTCGCATCCTACCGGCCCATAATGATAGTTGATTTCCTTTTCCGGTTTAAATTGCTTTGGGAATAGCGAAACATCAAAATCCATCTTTTTTTTACAAGCCGGACATAAAAGGCGAATTAACCGTTGTGCTACCGTTGTGTTCAAGGTATCTGACAAAAGATAAGACGGGATACCCATATCGATCAGGCGGGAGATCGTACCCCAGGCAGAATTAGTATGAATAGTGGACAGGACTAAATGACCGGTGAGGGCCGCGCGGATCGCCATATTTGCAGTTTCCACGTCCCTGATCTCCCCTACCATAATAATGTCGGGATCTTGCCGCATAAAGGTCTTCAAGGCCATTGGGAAAGTAAAACCTATATTCTCCTTTAACTGTACCTGGTTAACACCCTCCAGGGTATATTCAATGGGATCTTCAATTGTTAAAATATTCCGGTTTGTTTTGTTTAACAATTTAAGGGTTGCATATAGCGTAGTAGTCTTACCGGAACCCGTGGGACCGCTGATCAGTAAAATGCCGTTGGGTCTTTTTACACCTTGCAAATAATTATCAAGATCATTTCCCGAAAAGCCCAAACTGTTCAGATCGATATTCGTGGCGTCATTATTCAACAGCCTCAACACCGCCTTCTCACCATACAAAGCTGGTAAAACAGAAACCCGTATATCAAACTTAAATTCTTCCCTGCTGAAATTGATCCTTCCATCCTGTGGAAGTCGTTTCTGTGCAATATCCAGATCTGCAGCTATCTTAATTTTATTGATCAATGCCGGATAGTCGTCGCCTTTTAATATATAACGTTCGACCAGTACACCATCTATTCGAAAACGCGCTCTGCATTTATCTTCATATCTTTCGATATGGATATCACTACTTTTAAGACTTTTCGCTTCCTTAATCAGGGTAACCAGAAAATCGTCGTCGACTAAATTAGGGGTAATAAATGCCGAATCGTTGGCGTCTTTTTCCTTTTGGTAATAGGTAGCCATTAGCCTGATGATTTCACCGGCAGGAAGAGGGGTTAATTTTACTTTTTTGTTGAGTACAATTTCCAATTCAGCGATGAGGCTGGCCGAACCTTTTCCTTGCTCGCAATAAAGTTCCAAACTTTCCGCTGAAACAGTCTTTGGCAAGACCTGATAGTGCCATACCTGCTCTTTTGCTAAAAGGTGAACTATATCTGTCTCTAACGTTACTTTTCCTATTGTATCCATAATAAATAGTAATGCCAAACCCAAAAATCCTCCGTTAAACCCAATCGTATTACCCACCAGTCTAATGCCAAGCAAATAGCTAACAACACTGACTGCAGACCGGCAAGTGGAATAAATTTACTTTTAAATAAAGGTTTAATTAAAACCCATAAAAACAATATTAATGGCAAACTGAGCGCATAAAAGAGGATATAATTATACAATGAAAAATAACAAGCAACTGATACCAGAAAAATAATGTCGCCCCAATTCAACAAATTCGAAGAGGTCAGAAAAACCAACCTTTTCCTCCTTATTGACAAATAAAAAGTCAGCAACCCCAATTGCAAAAGCAGAAAAACCAGGTTTTCAAAGGCAACTGTCCCGATATCGCTGATACCGGTAAAAAGGAGTCGATAGCATAAAAGTCCTAAAACCAGCGCCGGAAACAAAATCCAGTTTACTAATTGATACAATAGGTCCTGGATAAATATCCAGATTAATATTCCCAAAATAAAAAATTGAATTATAAGCAGCACGTTAATCCGGTGTTACTTCTTTTAAATCCTTATTTTCATTAATTTCCCATACATTAAAAGTGCCATTAGCATTAAAATCTACTACAGCAGTTGCAGTGGCCGTAAAGCCGGTACTCGTCACATTTTTAATATCAATACGATAATTTGCGCGGCCAGCCGTATTTTCCGTTGTCAGCTTTTCCTGTATAAAACCAATCTCGGACAAATCCTTCGAATATCTTGAATGCTCATAAAAGTAGTTTTGCTCTAACATTTGCAAATGCCCCAGTTGTAACTTGGCCTCTGTGCTTTTAGCTTTGGATATCAAGGGTATTAAGATAGGTAAGGCCAACAAAACAAGGATCCCGATAATGACCAGAACGATCATGATCTCCGTCAATGAGTATGCTTTTAAACGATGCTTTAAATTAGGCTTGTAAAATTTCACTGGCTATGAATTGGCTTAGGTAATTGGTAATTATATTACCAAGGTAATAAATTATATTAAAGTTAATGTCTTTAAACATTAATTTATCGAAACTATTTTCTAATACAGGATAGCAACGAAACCACTCAGGAGGGGCTTCCCCGCTCCTCTTGAAATCAGGTAATAATAAACAGCATTAGGAAGACGTTTTCCTCCTGATAGTCCATTCCAGAAATTGCTATACCCCTTACTTCGATAAACCAGGGTACCGTACCGGTTAAAAACCCGCACCAAAACTTTGGGATCATCTTGTAAGGAAGGAATAGCCCAGGTATCGTTTACCCCGTCCCCATTTGGTGTAAATGTGTTTGGTATCTTACTCTCTCCACAGAGCTCTGAAACGAGTATTTGCTTTGAAGCTTCACAACCATGGTTATCGGTAACTGTAAGATTTATAATTTGCGGGTGGTTCGTCCTGAAAATATTGGTTCCGGGAATACCGTTCCAGCTATAGCTCGCTAAACCCTTTGGTGCAGTCAATAAGATTTCTTCATGAATCGCCATACATATCGTCGTATCGCTCAGATTAATAATCGGTTTAGGGTTAAAATAAACCGTTAAACTCGTATCCGCAGTACACCCCGAAGCAGAAGTAATGGAAACGTTATAAATCCCTGAACGGTTTACAGTAATTTTATCAGAAGAAGCTCCGTTGAACCATTTAATTTCGCCTTTAGTGTGCATAGCCATTAGTTCCAGTGATTGACCTTCACAAAGAGTTTTATTGGAATCTGTATGGAGTGTGATCTCCGGCCTCGGAACAAATTTTACTTCAACATCATTCGAAATTTCCAAACAATTTCCCTGTTGGCTATTCACCACCCTAACCTTATAATTTCCCGGCTTGGTTGTTTTAATGACTACATGGTCGTTCCATTCAGTAGCCGGCTCGTCATCGATTGTCCAAATAACGTGGTAGTTGGTACTCCGTGTGATACCCGCGTTAAGCGTTGCAACATCACCCACACAATAAACTGGCTTATCTTTTATTATCGTGGGTAATGGTGTTTTATTAAATTCGACATATACAGCCTTTGATAGAAGCCAGCTACCCTCGCACGTGCTTACCTCGAACTGATAGTTTCCATTTTCCTGTACATTGAACTCCTCATTTGCCACTCCTGTTAAAACCATATTTTTATACCATCGATAATGATACCCTGGTGTAAATACGGTCTTCAATATGGTGTTGCTTTGATTACACAGTTTTAGGGTATCCGGGTAATTAAATACCGCTAACGGGGCCTGAACAAATGACAGATGATAGGTTGAAGAAAACCTCAAACAATATCTCGATTTTGCGGCCAATTTAATCACGTAATCACCTTTTATCGATACATCTATGGCTATTTGATTTAAAGTACCTGGCACTTGCTCACCATTGCAGTACCAACTAAAATCAAAGGTCGAATCAGGCGAAATATTAGCTGACAGCCGGGCGATATCTCCCTGGCAATAAGTTACCCTATTGGGCGAAATTGACGGTTCGGGTAAATTAATGAGTTCAACTTCTGTTTGCTTTGATGAAACCCAGGAACCTGCACAAGCGCTAACCTCGACCCGGTACCTGCCATTTTGGGAAACCACTAACCTATAGGTGGTATCACTCAACTGCGTACTATCCCTGAACCAACGATAGTGGTAGGCCGTGCTATTCTCCGTTTGAAGGGTCACTGCTGCCGAATCACAATATTCTTTTTTTTCCGGGTAATCAAAGGCAATTATAGGGGCAGAGATCACTTCCACGATTAAATGATTACTTTCGAAATGGATATTCTGGCAGGGATCATACAATACCGCGTAGTATTCGCCCGGCTTATCCACTTCGAGGGTAGTTTTACTTTGACCGACCAGTTCCATGTCATTTTTATACCATTGCACGGCAGCATTCCCCGTACTATAAGAATCGGCGATCAGATCGGCCTTTTCGCCGGCGCATATCTTCTTCGTGGCCACATCAGGGAATTCATCTTTGAAAGTTACCAGTTTGGCGGTCTGGGCATTGAGAAATTTGGAATAATCCGTTTTTACCAGGTAAAGCCCTTCATCAGTGGCAAGCCAAATGCCATCTTCGCAAACGGGCTCAACGATCGATTTTGTATTGACCGATATATCGTTCACCTTGACCTGCCCTAAATCTTTAAAATAAAAAAGGCTAAAATTATTAAGCTGGTCATTATTACCATAATAGTCATAAATGGAACTACTGAAATACAAGCCGGTATTGGTGCCGACAAGCAAAGTTTCTTTGATAATGCCGGGATCAAAAAAAGCATGGCCATTCCCGAATGCTGCCAGCCCATAAACTCCCGTGATCTTATTGACTTCTATCCCGGAAAGATAATGCTTATGCGGCCAGGTCGCACTGAAACTTTCATTCCCGTTTATCTGGAACATTCCCCGGTCATTTCCCCAAAACATATTGACATAATTGGCGTGATCATGAAAATCATAGATCATCGAAGTGGCATAATATGCTGTGTTAATCTTGGTTCCAAAGGTCTTTTCATTTTGCCAGACGAAGTAAGGAAAGATGTAGCGGTCTCCGATGAGTTCTGTGGGCTGGTAATTGACCGTGTCAAAACCTACATTATGTATATAATAGGTACCACTGAACATCAGTTTCCTGTAGTTGGCTTCGTAGACCTGACTATCATTGGGGTCCGAGCTTAATATCAATTTGTCGGAATCAATATTATAACGGTAAAGCCCTTTAGTTGTTCCTATCAGTAAAACATCAGCCGTTTCCGTTAAAAATCGTTTGGTGTAATCGATACCTATTGTATTTACTTTATCTAGCAGCCCATAGCTTTCAGAAATTATTTTCAATCTTTCATTTTTATATTCAATGACAGCATTGCTGTTTACAGCAATGTAGGCCACGTCTCCGCTTAACCCAGCTATATCTGTAAAAAGATAATTATGGTAATCTGTAAATCTATTTGAAAAATCATCAATGGTGTTATCGGTGCTGTTAACACGGTACACTTCGTTGTTCTCAGCAAGCACCCAAACGTACGGATCATTGAAGTCCCGTTTTACCTTTAATATTTTTTTGTTTGGGAGAAAATGGGCATTAATATGCAATTCCACATCCTGTTGTCCAAAAACATTGGTAGATATCAGGAAAAGAAATAGGGTATTAAACAGACTTCGCAGTCTCATGGTTTAGATTAATTGGCGATTAAATATACATACAAATCATTTTGAAAAACACAGTGATCCATAATATTTACTCGCGACTTGGAATAAGGCTGATTAGGTTAAAAAAAATGCCTTTGAAAACCCGACGACTTGCCCTTACAATGCCCTTTACCGCTAATTCCCCCCTTTGGTAGCTGCGGTGTCAATAGCACCATTACCTCCATCCTGATTAGTTGCAAGAGCAGCAGGAGCTGAAACCATCTCATACACAGACATTTGCGCAAAATATATACCAGAAAAAATCAACCTAAGCCTATTGCCCCGCCGGTGGTTACAGTAAATTGCCGCAGATACAATGAGAGATTAGATCATGCTTCCTCATAAGCCTGGTTACAAATTGACAGAATGCCAATAGGCAATTCATCATCGCTCACATAATGACAAATATCCCATGCCTTAGTATGCTTAATTGTAAATGCACGATTTTTACAAGCATTACTAATTATAAAATTTAACAGACCTAGCTTAAATTGGATAGATTACATTGATACTGCTTTTTCCGGGTCATTGCTTTTATTATTCTCCCTGTTTCTCTTCGTCGGTAATACTGATTGACGAAGAGTCTTTTTTATGACCTGTCTTTTCTTTTTTTCCAATGGCTTGATTTCTGGTTTCAGTTTTCCCAGTTCGGCATTTACCAGATTTGCCACTTCCATTTTTATCTTTTTATAATTCTCGATCACGTCCTGCTCCGTCACATTGGCAATAACGGGAATCGGCACATAGTTTTCTTCTTCCTTTTTTATTGCCACATGGTCATTCTGGATCTCGCTATGAAACATCTTCAGGCTGATCTTCTGTTTGGGATCATCCGCTACGATCCCCACGAACTCACCCGAAGATAAGGCCGCGATCTTCGCCGCCGGTATTGCATAATCCAATTGGGTGGATTTAGAGGTGGAAGTATCCGAACTATTGATACTCAGACTGGTCCTGTCCTGCATGATCTTACCAAAGGTTTCCGACAGCTTCTTTGCCGTATCTCCGGTAACCTGGCCACTGATCACGTTCCCTACAATGCCGGTGATCACATCAGCCTGTTCCGTGCCATAATCCTTTTTTAACTGGCTGAAATCCTGTACAGCCAAAGTGGTCGCTACCTCGTTAGAACGTGCGGTAGCGATCACGCTGTCCATATTATTAAAGTAAATGGTCGGGAACTCATCAAATATCAAACTGCTTTTCTGCTGGCCTTTTCGATTGACCAGTTTGATCATTCGGGAAATATACAGCGAAAGTACGGCCCCATAGGTTTGCAGCTTCTGCGGATTGTTGCCTACACAAATGATCTTGGGTTCATCGGGATTATTGACATCCAGGGTAAAATCATTGCCGGATAATACATAATACAATTGTGGTGATGCCAACCTAGCCAGGCCGATCTTAGCCGACGCGATCTGACCTTCCAACTGTGCTTTTGCATTATTATGATAGGCAGATATAAAGGGATTGATGAGTACCTGTATCTCTTCCTGTAATTCCAGTATCGCAAAAAGGTGATCGTAATGTACCTGCATGAGTTCAATGACATGCGGCAGGGTGCAATATTTCCCACCTTCATACTTACGCAAATACCAGATGATAGCCGTTAGAAAATTGATAGGCGATTCCACAAAGAAATCACCCTGTTTCTTTATCCATTCCCGGTTTAAACCCATCATGATCGTGCGGCTTGCTTCTGTGGCATCCGTAATATCGTCCATGCCTGCCGGATCAAGTGGATTGCAGCGGTGCGTTCGGTTCAGGTCATCAAAATTTATAATGTAAAAGGATGGCGCTATTTTATAATTGGCCTTATACTGCAATAATTTATTGTAGGCGATCTTTGTCAGGTCATCATATTTAAAGTCATACAAAAACATCGTAAACTCCTTTTTAATATGCTGGTCAATAATATGCCTGATCACAAAGTAAGACTTACCTGAGCCAGGTGTCCCGGCGATAAGCAGTCCCCTAAATGGGTTGATCACGTTGATCCAGCTATTTCTTACTTTTCCTTTAAGCTTATACCTGGCTGGCAAGTTGATGGAACATTCGTTTTCCAAAAGCCGTTCCTCCTGGGGAAAGGTTTCGTTTTCTGAATTGAATATATCCTTGCCTAAGTTTACGTTGATCAGGCGTGATAAACGGGTGCCGCCTGTAAGGATCAACAAATAGCCAATTCCCGTTAAGGCCATATATAAGATAGCCACCATGCTATAACTGCCGGGCAGGTATAACACCAGCAGGCTAATGAAATAAACAAGTAACCCGCATAACAGGTAAGCGACCATGCCGGATCTTTGGATATGCTCGTCCTTTTTGCCTTTTGCTCCAAGCAGGGATATGCTCAGGAAGAGTAAGGCTGCCAGTTTAGGTTTAAGCAGGCCGGAAAATAAGCCGGTTTTTGCAATGTTCCCGATCATGCGGTTCGTAAACGCTGCTGTCCAACCCCAATGCTCAAATGCCTGGTAGCAAACAAGATAAAAATGGATGCTTAATATAAAAATGCTGATGAACCTTGTCAGATCAATGATCTTACGAAGGCCCTGTGTATCTTCTCCTGTATTCATAAAATGTTGTTATAGGGTTAATTTCTGTTCGACCTCCTGGCCTCGTTTTTTGCGTCTCTTCTTTTTCGGTACGCCCGTACCAAAATCAGGTTGCGTTTTTGCTAAAGCAGCGGTTAAGAAATTGGTGGCTTGCGGTGCTTTTAAATATGTTTTAGCAGGGATTTGTATTTGCTGTTCCTTTCGCCGGACGGAACGTAATGCAGGTTCTTTCTCCGGCTTCAGTTGTATATTTTGCTTGCGGAACTTTTCTGTAATGGCTTTGGCACTGTAGGCTTTGCCCAGGTCACTACCATTGAATACCACTTTATTTGGGTGGTCAATAAAAGTGATCCCGAAAATCAAGCCCTGTTCATTTTGCCTGAAAACCACATCGATCCCAAGCTTTTGCACCTCTTTGATGAATAATGCTTTGGTTAGGGAAGTATAATGGCCGAATACCTGGTCAATTCCCTGTTTCAGTTCTTCTTTAAAAGCTTTGCCCTTCTCACGGTTGACCTCAAATTTCTTTTCAAGGTTTCGTAAGGAGGGCTTGGTATAAAAGGCACTGGCTTTGATGGGCACCCCAATAGCTTCGCCTTTTGCGTTCAGTAGCGAAAACATCAATCCTTTCTTTTCAAACATTAGCGTATGTTCTGCGCCACGTAACGCCACCACATTAAAGCATTTTAAAATAACATTTAGCTCCGCTAAGGAAGTGAACTTATAATCCCTGGTTACCGCAATGATCACGTTGCTGATAGCTCTTTTGGTTGGCAGGTGACCATACATTGCCTTTGCGGGATCAGCCCGTTTAATTGTAGCCTCCAGTTTAAATGTTTTACTTTCTGCTCTGACCAGGTTAAACTCTTCCTCAATGGCTTTTCTCGCCGGTTCAGATAACTTAATCCCTATATCGTGCAGGTCCATGCGCTGCCTTTGGGCCGTGATATTGGTCGTTACTATGTGAATATGATCGTGCGCTGAATCATCATGGCGGTAGACCAGGAACGGCTGGTCGCCAAATCCGATCTTCTCCATATAACAGTTTGCGATCTGCTGCAATTTTGTATTGCTTAGCTCTTCGCTGGAATGAAAGTTAAGGGAGATGTGAACCGCATTGGTCTTGACATTCGGCTTCATCATGGTTAAGTTATGAAAGCGATTTAGTTTCTGGTTAAAATTCATGCGCTCGATCTCTCCTGCAAAGCCGCTTGCAAGAATGAGCCTGGCCTCACCGTAACCGACCTTGTTCTCATTGTAATGGAGCATCCCCCGTATGCTTTTACCCGTGCTTATTTTTGCAACCATTTATCGGCGAGTTTAGCAATGATTGCAAGCAGGATTTCCACCCGTTCATCCACTCTTTCATATTGCTCAGCGACTTTCAGCACATGATAGGTATGGTGTGTTCTGGCTCTGTCCTGGTTAAAACTTCGGGTGATCTGGTTGATATTGACACCAATGGCTTTAAGTTCTTTTCGGATCAACGCTAACTCTTCCATGACCGGGTTCATAGAAATATCTTCCTTGAATATCTTGATCTTTTGATTGGAAAGAATCTTACGGCACACCTCTGCGATGGACAAACAACCGCTTTCTTTGCACAGTGTTTCCAGCTTATTAAAGAGGGTTTCCGTTACTCTTACGATCAAATTATGGGTTAATAGTTCCTCGGGCTTGTCCGCTTTTCTTCGGGGCATAGGCTACACTTTTTATCAAGTTCAGGGATTACGAGTTTCGAGTAATTCCTCCGGCCTCAAGGACGGCAAAGATTTTTTGCGCATGCAAAAATACATCTTTGCTTAGACCACGCGGGCTACAAGAAAGCTCCTTCCGAAAGCGCTCCTGAACATTGGTTAATGGTTAGTGAATGTTGGTGAATGCGAATAAGATCCTTGCGGATCTCAACCTTCGGTCTGTTTCGATTTCCGGCCCTGCCGGAGTTCATCCAATGGGATGAAGCTTCGTAAAAGCTGCCGGATCTTTTGCCGTGGCGATTGCTTCACCATCTTTAGTTTCAGATGCGGGTGTCCGTTAAATTTCCGGCCAATGACATTAGGATCTTTATTGATTTTACTCATGTTTCTAATTTGTTTTTATAAGGCGTTCGTGAGATCGCTTCACTAAGTTCATGGTTGTTGTTTTTTTATAAGGCAAAGGTGAGATACCTGAAAATTGGGACTACTCTAGTAGTGATAAATATATTTTAAAAAAAGTTTATTATACTCTACTAGAGTATGGCGCATTTTAAAACTCCTGAATATTGTGACTTGAATCATCAACCTATGCAACAATACTTTAGGAACGAAAAGCGAACGATAACACCTGAAAAAGCAATAAAAATATTAGCTAAACACGGAACGATCATCACGCACGATAAAGCTATAATTATGCTGGAGTTACTCTATAAAATGAGTAACTTGTCAGTGAGAGAAGCCATTTTGACCGCTACGGCGCAGAAAATAGAGGTTTTGTCCAAAAAGAAAAAAGTAGCTACTAAATCACAAAATTTATGAAGATTGCAGATTTGTATGTCCGGGTAAGTACGGATGAGCAGGCACAAAAAGGGTATTCTCCCAGAAGCCAGGAAGCCGTATTGCGACAGTATTGCGAGGTCAAGAACATAAGCGTCCGAAGCGTAATTTTCGAGGATCATTCCGCGAAAACATTCAATCGTCCTGAATGGAAAAAGCTGGTTATCATTCTAAAAAAATACAAGCACAAAACGGACTTGCTGTTATTTACCAAGTGGGACAGGTTTAGTAGGAACACGTCCGATGCTTATCAAATGATCACTACGCTAAAAAAGTTAGGTGTAGAACCGCAGGCGATTGAACAGCCTTTGGATCTGACCATACCAGAAAACAAAATGATGCTGGCAATCTATCTGACCACGCCTGAAATTGAAAACGACCGCCGGGGTTTAAATACGTTCTTTGGCATCAGACAAGCCAAGAAAGAAGGCCGCTGGATGGGCAAAGCGCCTCTAGGGTATGCCAATAAGGCTAAAGAAGACGGCAGGCGCTATATCGCCATTAAAGAGCCGGAAGCATCCATCATGAAGTGGGTATTTGAATCACTGGCTGAAGGTATTTATTCAGGCGAACACATTTTGAGAGCAGCAAACGAAAAGGGGCTGAAATGCGCTAAAAACAATTTTTACACCATGATCAGAAGCCCTGTTTATTGTTGCAAGATCAAAGTTCCGGAATATAAAGACGAGCCTGCCCGGTTGGTGCAGGGTTTACACGTCCCCTTGATCACAGAAGCCTTATTTTATAGAGTGCAGGACGTACTGGATGGTAGAAAACGAGAATATGGACTGCCCATTGCCACGCCCGATGAATTGCAGTTACGTAACTTTTTGAAGTGCCCAAAATGTCACCGGATGTTAACTGGTAGTGCATCAAAAGGACGAAAAACCTATAGGGTTTACTACCATTGCCGATCATCCTGCGGGGTACGTTACCCTGCCGAATTAGCCAACAACTCATTTCTGGAAGAACTGACATTGTTTATACCACGTAAAGGTTATTCAGAATTATTTGTCGAAACGGTTACCGACTGTTACAATAACCAAACCTGCTCTGTACGCGAGGAGCGCAAGGAGTTGATCCATCAAATCAATGAACTGACCCTACGTACAGATAAAGCCAGGGATTTACTATTACTGGATGAAATAGAATCGGGCGAGTTTCGCCGAATCAAAGAAGAATGCAATGAGAAAATTACGCGACTGGAAGCCAAACTGAACGAGGTTATGGTACATAATTCTACGCTTTTAGACATCAGGCCTATAGCTGAAGCAGCTATAAAAAGCCTCGAATTGCTGGATAAATTGTATGATGATGCTACTATACAGGGTAAAAGATACCTAGTAGGGACGTTATACCCTGAAAAATTGACCTTCGATGGGGTGGCATGTCGAACCACGAAAATGAATGAGGGCGCAGAGCTAATCTACCTGAAAAACAAAGAGTTACGGGCAAAAAAAATGGGGCAAAAATCATTAAAAATGACTTCGCCCCATAAAGGGTAAATGATGGGGCTCGAACCCACGACCCTCGGTACCACAAACCGATGCTCTAACCAACTGAGCTACATCTACCGTTTGGAGAGTGCAAAAATAGAAATCTCTACGCTATTTGCAAACTCTTTTTAAAATTACATTCAGTTTACCTCATTTTTTCAGAACGATTTTAGTTAATGCTTAGATTTGTATCTATGGCTGAGCAATTAATTGAACTGAATGTGACGGGGATGCATTGTAATAATTGCGCCATGTCTATTCATAAACTCCTCGAAAAAAAAGGGTTACGAAATATACTTGTTGATTTTGCCAGCGAAGAAGTAAAATTCTCCACCAGCGACGACTCCAAACTGCCTGAAGTAATAAAAGGCATAGAAAATTTAGGATTTAAAGTAATTGATGACATCGGGCAGCATTCTCCGGCATTTTATGAGCCTGTTGAGAACAAATTTATATTCTGCGCCATCTTTACAGCGCCTCTTTTAATGCATATGTTGCTGCCCTGGCATTTTTTACACCAGCCTTTAGTGCAGTTGCTTTTATGCTTACCTGTTTTTATAGTAGGCTGTCTGCATTTTGGCAAAAGCGCCTGGAGCTCGGTTAAAGGCGGTATGCCCAATATGGATGTGCTGATATTCATTGGCTCAACTTCGGCTTTTATATACAGCCTGGCAGGCACCATCCAAAACCTGGGCTCACAATATCAGTTTTATGAAACCTGCGCTACTATCATAACACTTGTATTGCTTGGCAATGTATTTGAAAAACGTTCGGTAACTCAAACTACCTCGGCCGTAAAAGACCTCATTAAATTTCAACAGGTAAATGCCAACCGGGTTATAAACGGCGGTATTGAAGTAATAAATGCCAAAGAGGTACGCCCGGGCGATACGCTAATAGTAAATCAAGGTGATAAGATTCCCGTTGATGGCGAAATACTTTCTGGCAGCGCATCTGTTGATGAAGCGATGCTTACCGGCGAAAGTATGCCTGTGGAAAAAGAAAAATACGACAAAGTAATAGGCGGCACCATCCTGCTTAACGGCAATTTTCATATGCTGGCCACTAAGGTTGGTTCAAATACCATCCTATCACAGATCATTAATCTGATGAAAAAAGCCCAGGCTGCTAAACCTCCGGTACAAAAGCTGGGTGATAAGGTAGCCTCCATATTTGTTCCTGCAGTGTTATTGATAGCTCTTGTTACTTTCATCATTACCTATTTTGCAGGTGGTGCGGGCATGCAAAAATCGCTTATGAATGCTATTGCAGTGCTGGTAATATCCTGCCCCTGCGCCATGGGTTTGGCCACCCCAACCGCTGTGATGGTTGGTTTAGGTCGTGCTGCCAAAAATGGAATACTCATTAAAGGTGGCGATATCATTGAAGCGGTAGCCCACACCAAATATGTGGTATTTGATAAAACCGGAACGCTTACCACCGGTAAGTTTAGTATAGATGAGATCAAAGTTGAACCGGGCATCAATATAGAGCTCATCAGGGGTATTGTTACTGCAATCGAAGAACGATCAAACCACCCCATTGCCAAATCCTTAGTGGAGGGGCTGAAAAAGCTACCTCAGCAAAAGGTGATCCTCAAAACGGCTAAAGAAGAAAAAGGCCTGGGTATGCGCGCCGAAGATGTAGAGGGTAACCACTACTTTTTAGGTACAGCCAAACAAAACGCCCAGGACCATTTTAACCTTTCACTGTATAAAAATCAAAAGCTGCTGGCGCAGATAGCAATTGACGATGAACTTAGGCCCGAAACCGCGTCTATGATTATCAAACTTAAAAAGATGGGCATCATTCCTATCCTTTTAAGCGGCGACAAGAAAACCCGCTGCCTGAAGGTAGCCAGCCAGATTGGAATCACCGAGGTACACGCCGAAAAACTGCCCGACGAAAAGCTCCAGGTTATTGATATCTACAAACAAAAAGGCAAAACCATTATGATAGGCGATGGTATCAACGATGCCCCTGCCCTTACCAAAGCTGATGTAGGTGTATCCATGAACGATGCCAGCCAGGTGGCCATTCAATCTGCCAATGTGGTATTGCTTAATACCGATCTGCTTTCTGTTATTAAGTTTTTACAGATCAGTAAACATACATTACTCACCATTAAGCAAAACCTTTTCTGGGCCTTTGCTTATAACATTATAGCTATCCCTGTTGCTGCCTTTGGCTTTTTAAACCCTATGGTTGGCGCTTTTGCCATGGCATTCTCGGATGTTGTGGTTATAGGTAACTCCCTGAGGTTGAAGATAAAAAAAGTGAGCCCCCCAGCCCCCTGAAGGGGGAGTTCTTTGATCAGGCATTTAAATTCGTATTCTCACTTTAGCGGATTAAGGGGCTTTACTATATTTGCCCTATGATTGAGATTTATACAGACGGTGCATCAAGTGGTAATCCGGGTCCGGGGGGGTATGGGGTGATATTGCGTTCGGGTAAGCATTATAAGGAGCTATCCGAAGGATTTCGCAAAACTACCAATAACCGGATGGAACTGCTGGCTGTTATAAAGGGCCTGGAATCTATAAAAAGTCCTAACCAGGTAATGATCTTTTCTGATTCTAAATACGTCATCGATTCTATCGAAAAAAGATGGGTGAATGGATGGGTTGCCAAGGGCTTTGCCGGTAAAAAAAACAAAGACCTCTGGATGCGCTATTTAGAGGCGAGCAAACCACACCAGGTTAAATTCACCTGGGTACGCGGTCATAACGGGCACCCCGAAAATGAACGTTGCGACCAGCTGGCTGTTGCTGCCGGCAAACAAACTCCACTGCTTATCGATTCGGTTTTTGAGGTAGAAAACGCAAAGGCTGGTTTACTATAGCGCTTTGACAGTTAAATTGTTATTAACAAACCCGCACTTACCTTCCGGCCAGTTCAATAACCTGCAGGTCCTGAATTTTATCGCCATCAATAGTAAAGCGCATCAGGGTACGTACTTTGTGCCAGCCTTGCTTGCCGGCAGCGCCGGGGTTAAGGTGCAG
This sequence comes from Mucilaginibacter sp., assembly GCF_025362475.1. Taxonomy (GTDB): domain Bacteria; phylum Bacteroidota; class Bacteroidia; order Sphingobacteriales; family Sphingobacteriaceae; genus Mucilaginibacter. Next base: position 62,046 of record NZ_JANYGH010000059.1, on the reverse strand, counting down.
GCAGCCTAACTTTTTATCATTCATCACCTTGAGGATATGTGAATGTCCACAGATAAATAACTTTGGCGGATTACTGTATATCTCATGCTTAATAGCCTGGCTGTACCTGCCGGGATAACCGCCAATGTGCGTTATCCAAACATCTACCCCCTCGCAGTTAAAACGCAGGTTTTCGGGATAAACCGTTCTGATATCTTTACCATCTATATTGCCGTAAACACCTTTCAGCGGTTTAAAGGCAGCCAGTTTATCTGCCAGCTCAAGGGTGCCAAAATCACCGGCATGCCAAATTTCATTACAGTTTTCAAAGTGTTTAAAAACGGCATCATCCAGGAAACTATGGGTATCAGATATAAGGCCAATATGGGTCATGGACGCAAATATAGATAGAAGATGCTGCAGGCAACAAACAAGAAAATAGAAAATTCACATGTCAACTCCCCGGTATGCGTCCTTTTGTTACCGCGGAGTATACAATTATTGTAACAAATAGTTTTAAATATTTAAAATACCGCGAAACTATTATATATTAGGTACACGTATAAGTGCTTAAAAATAAAAACAGGTTTGTATGAGAGATTGGTACCTTAAAGTTTTTACTTTCCTGTTTTTAATGGCTGTGGTTAGCAGTTGTAAGCTGGAGGGCGATGTTTTGCCACCCGGCGCGACAGCAACCGGCACAAACCCGGGAACCGATCCAACTACAATTACCGGCGAATATTATTTTAAAGGCACTTTAAATGGCCAGGCTTTGGCCTGGCAAACAACCGATGGCGTTAAAGGCTGGGTTATTGGCTCGGCTGCGGCAACTTCAAATAACGCGGGCGACATCACCGGTAGTCTTTCTGCCCTGATATCCCAGGCGCAAACACTTAACCCGCAAATAGGTGTTGAATTTGGAACCTATCACGTTTTACCAACCGATGATAAAAAAGCTATTTTTAACGCCTTTATCAAAACAGGTGTATTAGCCTTCGGAACAGATCATAATGCCATTGATGCTAAGTTCATCAACATTAGCTATACAGACAGCCAGGGAAACTTTTATACAAGCGCTACAGGGACACAAACAGGTAGCAGCGCAAACATTATATCGGTAACCCCGGTGCCGGCCACATTGGGCTCTGGTGCAACGCTAAAAATTAAACTCACTTTTAATTGCAAGCTATATTCCATTGATGCTTCCGCCCCTGCATTAACTTTAACAAATGCCGAGGCCACCGTATCGCTGGAAAATCTTTTATAAGAGACAGGTATTAATCTAAAAAATCGTCAGGAATTCCTTCAACACCTCCTGGTACGCTTTGCTGTAAATCTTCGGCTCATCATAAATCACAAAGGCCTGTGCTATGGCTTGTTTATGCTCAAACCCGAAGGCCAGGATCTCCCGATGTGCCGCCTCATCATTAAACGAATGCACATTTATTATTTTATGCAGATAAAGGCCACGCTGTAACGCCAAATCCTTAACCATCAACGCAGTATCTGGTGGTAATATCAACCAGCAGATCCCGTCATTATTGAGGTTGTTTGCTACCGCTTCAATTAATCCTTCAAAAAATCCATCCCCGGCATGCTTAGCCAAATTTATTTTTGCGCCCGGCGATTGCAGAGAGTTGATATAAAATGGCGGGTTGGAGATGATCAAATCATATTTCCTATCCGTGCGGGTCTTAAAAAAGGCTTCAAAGCCCAATGGATAAAGCCTAAGCCTGCTGGCAAAAGGCGAATTTTTAAAATTACTTTGAGCTGTTTTGGCAGCACTTTCATCAATTTCAACAGCATCAATTTGCGCACTGCCAAAACGCTGGGCCAGCATCAGGGCTATTACGCCTGTGCCTGTACCAATATCTAAAATAGACACCGGATTATCAGCCCCCGTTAACGCGCCAAGCAAAACACCATCGGTATTGATCTTCATGGCGCAGCCGCTTTGGTCAACGCTGAATTGTTTAAAGTGAAACATTAAGGCGAAATTATAATTAAATAGCTGAAATCATTTATCTTTAATGGCACCTTATAAAGTTGGTCATGGATAAAAAAGCACTTGCTTTGTATGACATACCTCGCGCCAGATGGGAGAAGTAATTAAGCAATGAGAAAACCTATTTATATAATCCTGGTACTGATTGTCCCTATTTTAGTTGGTTGTTTTAATGTGAAAGAAAATGCCCTGATTGGCACGTATAGCTATAGCACAGATCGGGCGGATATGATTTTTGTATACAAAGACCATTCTTATACTCATAAATATGTTAACTCAAAAGGCAGGGTATATGAATGCAAAGGAAAATGGAAATACCGCACAGGATACATTTCATTTGATGATTTTAGCTTTTTTAATGACGCAGGGCAGATCGGCTCGGGCGTTTGGATGTCCAGAGTGGAGGAAGATGATGGGAAAATAAAACTGATCTTTTCGTCTGATGACGATACCTATTTTGGAAAGTAATGACCAATTTGGCGCGAATATGCAGCCAAGGCCGAAAGCGTGGAGTACTCGTGACTTTATAAAGCATGGCGCATACTTAGCATCGGGTCATAAGGGCGGACTCTTGCGACAGTTAAGATGAATTGGAATGGGTATTGGAATGGACATGGTATTCAAAATTCCCTTGATATTACAGTAATTAATGAAAAAAATGAGTCTACACATAATGGGGTTTATGATGCTTATGATGAGCTGTACGAGCCGTGATACTATAGTTGACAAAACTAAATTGTTAGGTGCCGATTACCGGCTATTCCAGGAAACGCCAGCCTGGGAGCTGGCAAAAGCGGTCGAGGATGGAGACGTAGAGAAAATAAGACTTGAAATCAGCAAAGACAAAAAGCTTGTTAATTTTCGTGAGTCCAGGTTTGGTCAGCCTTTGTTGATTCTCGCAGTATACCATACCAATTATACATCTGTAAAAACGCTTTTGGAGGAAGGAGCTAATCCCAATTTACAGGATTCCTATTATGGCGATTCGGCATTGATGGAAGCGGCGAAAATTGGGAGTGGAACTGATGATTTATATCCAAAATTTCTTAAATTACTTTTAAAATATGGCGGAAATCCCAATGAAGAACAGCATGGTTCGATGAAAACGAGAGATACGCCATTGTTGATTGCCTGTTCCGAGGCTAAATTTGATTATATTAAGATATTGGTTGACGCGGGGGCAAAAGTAAACCTGGTAAACGAATATGGAATTTGTCCTTTATACTGGGCTATGCTCGGCGTTGAATCTCACGGCGATCCAGAGATCATAACCTATTTGATACAAAGAGGTGCGGATTTTCGGCAAGTTCTTTACAAAACCAGCCCGGGCGATTCCCCCAAATACATAACAGACGCCTTGAGAAAGTGGCGATTTGAAATAGGATCTTCAGAGTATAAAAAGAAGATGCAAATTGTCGACTTTTTAAAGATAAATGGTATGGATTACAGAAAAACAGTAATCCCAGAACAGTATCAGAAAGACTATCCCAAAGATTATTTAGAAAAATATTGAGATTAAACTAATAAAACTAAATGTATAATTTTTGAACTCCCCATTTGGCGCGAGTATGCAGCTCTGGCCAATAGCGTGGAGTACTCGTGACGTTATAAAAAAAACGATCCCATGAATAAAATAGCAATTCTTCTATTATTTAATATTTTATTTTTTGGCCAAAAGAAGGATAGTCAAATAAGGGTAACTGAAAGAGCTCAATCAATTAGGATTTTGTCTAACTATTCTTTGTCTATAACGGACAAAGTCTTTAAATTCAGAAAAAGCACCTACCTGATTAAGTCAAAGGAATTTTTTGACAAAAATGGCTGGTTAAACGAGGTTTTAACTTGGGGAGCTATCGGTTATACCCGGTTTTCCAGCGAGGAATTAATTCAATCTCCCGAGTTTTTTGACACTCATCATTTTAGTAAAAAAATCAAGTTAAGTATCATTGACAATCATCACATATTGCTTAATTCAGTGCGGATAGAAACTGATTGCATTAATAGAATTAATAAAAAAATCTACTATTCTCACGGCAATGAACGCGATAAAAAATATATTTTGGTTTATCGATAAATACTCATAAAAGTCATTAGTACTCCACGCTTTTGGCCACGGCTGCATACTCGCGCCAGAATGAGCGTTTTATTCAAAATATAAAAGCATAAAAACTTTAATTGTTTTTCATATTATTTTAGACATATCTGCATTTAGTTAAATAGAAATTCTATGAGAAAAACGACCATAGTAATCACTTGTGTGTTAGCTATTCTTCTGTCATTTATTGCTTTTTTATACGTCATTTTTTCGCGTAACAGCCAAAAGATCACCCAGGCCAATGTCTTGGATGGTGTCAGGACTGTAATTGTTATTCCCCCTGACTATTTAAAATTATTTCGTAACCCGAAGCAACTTAAATTCGACAAAACAATCGAGAGTAAAGACCGAAATCCTATAAGTCAGTTCGACTATGAAAAAGATTTTCGTATTAATGTCTACCGGTTAGATTCACCTGATAGTTTGACTCTCGGAAAGGAGTCGCGGGTTACGGCCAAGAGCAGTAGTCAGACCGAATTTTTTCTTTTTAATGTGCTTGATAAATTTTCAAAGTATGATCTGGTCTACCGAACAGGCCCCCAAGATAAAATTTCCTCCATATATTTAAATATCGATGGTGACCAGACATCAGAGTTGGTAAAAAACGACTCTCTCCTATATTACTACAGCCAGGCGCGTAGTTTTTATATCAAATATAAGCAGGATGGTGTTCAGGATTTCTTCATGGGCATAAAATATGAGAATCAAAGGGAAGGGGTAAAAATCCCGATAGAGGTTATGTTTAAGAAACAGGGCAATAATGTGTACCTAATCATTATGACGTCAGCGGACAGCCTGAATCAACTAAAACCGGGAGTACTTGCCGATTTAATAGTCAATTGAATTTTTTCAAATGAAATTTAATACAGATAGACTATCAGCATGGACCCATACTGATTTAAATAAGAAATGATGCTATCAAAAAAACAATTTTAAGAGTTATTATTTGCCTGCTTATATTTAATTGGCTTGGTTTAACCAATCTTGAAGCTAATAGTATATCGTTTCAGACAGATTCATTTGCTATCTTAAAAGGGTATAAACGAGTTCGGTTATTAAAAGGAAAAACTGGTGAATATTGTTACCCGAGGGAGATCAATACGTTCATACCATATGAATTTTGGTAATTTTCTTTGGGGCGATGCTGGCTATTCTGAAGGTCTGGGTTTAGGGTTGTTGCGTTGGGGGGCTAATTATAATAGCCTGCATAATTCCCCCATTTGGCGCGAGTATGCAGCCCAGGCAAAAAGCGCGGAGTATTCAATACTTTATATGGTGCATACTTAGCATGCGCCAGAATGGCTGGGGCTTCTGATCGTTAAAATATCTTTAGCTATCCTGTTGGAGCTTATTGATCTTTCCCCGGATTTTTTCAATTTCACGATTAATGCTTTTTACTTTCTCCTGATCTTTTTTCAATTTATTGCTCGCATCCTCCGCGTCGCTGGTTTCGTTGGCAGCTTTTCGCGCTGCTTTCGCAGCTTTACGGGTATCTCCCACATCGCCCCCTACTGCTGATGCCGCTTTTTTACGACTTTCTTCCTGCGCCTTATTGGAACTTGACGCGGTTTGTTCTACCGCTGCCTGTTCATCGGGAATACGATTCTGTATTTTGGTAAGATCTGTTTGTAAGTCGGCCAGTTTTTCGTTCAATTTCACTACCTGCCTGTTGATTTTTGCTGTATCCTTTTTTGCTGAATCAATTGGCGCCGATGCTTTGGCGAACGAATACACAAAGGCAAAAACTACAAAAAATAAAATTCTTTTCATTATAATCCTTAATTAATGAGCGGTTGTTAGTCGCTTGGTTAAAAAACGATTCAAAGAAAGGCGAGGACTTGATCAAATAAAAACGCGTTCGACATAAAGCTCCATTGGTTCGATGGAAACCAAGTGGCAATCGTTGGGAAATTATAGGATTTGAAATAAATAAACATAAAAGTCACGAGTACGCCACGCTTTTGGCCTCGACTGCATACTCGCGCCAGATGGGGGACCTTTTTTTAGGACGACACAATTCGTATAAAATTACTTAACGGAAGCTACTTTATAATGTCCACTTTCATTTAGTACACCTACGTGTAAGACAACATGTCGCTTCACTGGAGTTTTGGGGTAATTGACGTCTAAAACATCATAACAAACGAGGTAAATATTTTCGTTTGTTTGAGCCCTCACAATTGTCATTGTTTTAAATGACCAAGAGTCTATTCCCTTATCATTGGTCAAAAAATCAATGCCATTCTCACTATATTTTTTTACTTTTCCCCTTAATTCTAAGGTACAATATTTCTTTTGTAAAGAATCTACTTTTCCAACATAAACCTTAGGCGGGGCAGATCTTATAGTTGACTCAATACTTTGATGAGCCACATAAAACTCTTTTAGCATTGCGATAGCTTTTTTGTCGTTAGCATTGCTTTGCGCATAGCATTCGCCATGTATTACACTGATCATAAAAAGGAGCTTTAAAAATTTCATAATTTATCTTAGTTTATACCTAAATAAAAAATATTAATAATTTAATTTCCCCCCAGCCATCACAAGCGTTTTTTGCTGCCGCGAGTATGCAGCCCCGGCCAAAAGCGTGACCTTAAAAAAAGCACACATCAGATTTGCGGACTTGCAAAGATGGAATTAACATAAACGCCGTTAGTTTCTACTTTAAATACCACCTAACATAAAATGATCTCCACTAAATAACCGAGCAGATCAATTCAGCCAAACTGTTTACTTCCACAAAATCATCATCGATGGCCTGCATATTCATATGCGAATCTGTGCAGATGAGCTTTTTGATGAGGCCGCTGTTTTTCAATTTTTCGATGCCGTTGTTGATGAACAAACCATGTGTGGTTATTACATAAATATCGGCGGCACCGGCATTTTTGTAGGTTTTGGCAGCGTTAATGATACTGCCGCCAGAGCGAATCATATCATCATAAATAACCACCGTTTTACCAGCAACATCCGCATTGATGGCGCTTACTTCGGTATCATCTCCCTTTAATCGCCTCTTGAGTATAAAGGCGGCGTTTACGCCCATATCATTGGCTAATGACTCCACCCATTTAGCCCTGCCCGCATCGGTACTGGCCATCACAAAATTATTGCCGCCATATTTAAGGGCGGCCTTTATCACCAGATCCTTACAGTAAACATGTACCGGGTAAAGATCATGCTCAAAATAATACTGAATCCCTTCTGAATGGAGATCAAACAACACTACTTTATTGCCCCTGTTTGATTTTGGGATGGCCGAAATTAACCGCGCTCTTGTCTTAGCAGTTACAATTTCACCACTCAACACCGCACGTTCCATAGTTGAATAGCCAAAATACGGGATAACCAATGTTAATGAGTTGGCCCCATAACTTACCAGCGAGGATGCCAGGTCATAAAGTTCCAACGTAGCCTGGTCTGTTACGGTACCTCCAATTATAACTACATCCCGATTTTCAACAGGGGTTAAAATTCGCTGATAGCGCTCGCCATCGGTAAAATGATAACTACTAATTCCCCTTTTTCAAAAGTTCCGCAGGCCAGTACTTTTTCGGCCAGGTATTCATAATCTTTTATTGCAAACAGTAGTTTCGTCATGGTGGTATTAATTGGTATTTACGTTGGTCTTGACCTGTTCAAAAGTAAGGGTATTAATTAAATTACCGTTCTCAAAAACGGTTTTCAACAGGTTTTCTGCGCCGGGTTCATCATCCTCGTTAACAGTTTTGAATACACCGTTCAGTTTCAGCAGCTTTAACCTGCCTCCTTTGCTCTTTTTAAAACTTTCGGTAATGTCACCCTGCGCATTCATCTCCGCCGGGCTTTTCGCAACGCTAACCTCTTTACCATTAATAACAGCGCAGCTGCATTTTAAAGCAAATTTCTGTGTATCGCGGTCAATCTTTTGCAGCAAAGCGCCACCCATGCCCAATACCAGGTTTTCGGCACTGATGCCATTATTTTTTAACGCTTCATAAATATTGCCTATCTCATTATAGTTTACGCCATCGCCCTGTATCACCCTTAGCTGTGGCGGTAAAACTTTGTACCCCTTGCCGTTAACCGTATAACCAAATTGAGTAAACAGGATCTCAAATATTTCAAGCAGGGTCCTCACGGGGTCGCCGCTATCCGGGCGGACCACCAGCGTGCCATCCCTGCTCAGGATCTCGTTCCGCAATTCGGTTCCCCAATACTCTTTGCAAGCCCTGAAAATGTTAAAACTGTCAGATACGCAAGCAATGATACCTGTAGGGAAGGTTTTTAATACATGCCTGAAAACTTCCAGCTCCCCTTCCCTGCCCAGTAATGTGCAGATGCTATGCTCGGTAGCCGGGATACTTAAACCATAAACTTTTTGGGCATCGTAATAATCAATAGCCATTAATGAACCGGCCAGGTTATCGCTGCCGCTAAAATTAAGCAAATGTGCCGCGCCGCCAATTTTAGCGCTTTCCACACTGCTAACACCACGAAAGCCAAAATCATTCAGCACAAAGTCTATCCCGCCGCTGGCTTCAGGTGTGGCAGTTTCGGTATAGTACCGGGTTACCATCTTTTTTATCTGGTTGCTTAGTGTAGCTACGGTGCAAGGGTACCATACCTGTACCAGTAAAGTTTCTAAAAAATTGGTGAGCCAGTAACATTCCGGGTCGGTATTTTCAATGGTCATCAATACATTGCCGGTTGGTACAGCAGTACCTTCGGCTACGGCCTTTATAGTTACGGGTAATTTGCCATTGTACTTATCCAGTATATACTGAAACTTACTTTTATCAAACACATCATCCCGGCCAAATACCTGCTGCAAAAAGCCTTCGGCTTCGTCCAGTTCCTGCTGTGTAAATGCGGGGCCCTGCAGGTATTCTTTCAAAATATATTGTAAGCCAAAAAATATGGTTTCATTAAACATTCCGCCACGACTTTCCAGGTAACTGTAAATTTTAGTGGTACCGGGATAGTATAATTTATGGTGGGCATATTTATAAGCATCGGCTAACAGAATGAGGTTTTCGCGTTTCATCGGTTCAGTTTTTAAGGTATTTGGTGATGATGAGCTTCATCATTTTGGTGTGCTCATCGTTAATAAGGCCATCGGCAATCATTTGCGCCAGGTTTTCAATTTTAAACCAGGCCACATCTATAATATCATCGTTAGCCGCCGGCTCCCCGGCAAGGTGATCGCAGCTGAACAACAAGGTAATGATTTTATCGGCTTCGTTACGGTAACGCCAATCGTTTACCCGGTGACTTGTTTCATAGATCATATTGCTTACCTGTAGCTCGCCACACTCTTCAAACAGCTCGCGTTGGGCGGCAGCTTCGTAGCTTTCATCTTCCGGATCGGCAAAGCCTCCTATAAAGCGCCATGTATTGCTGTTGGCTTTTTTGCCTAATAGTAGTTCGGTTTTGTTGTTCCTGAACATGGCTACATCAACCGTTGGGTATACTTTAGTATATTGGTTATAATAGGCATACAGTATCCCTGCACGAAAATCATTGGAATCAAACACCTTATCGGCATATTGTTTACGCAGTTCGGTGGCATTATAATCGCCATGCGCGGGCAGCTCAACCGTTTCAAAATGCCCTGTGTAATAAGGAATAAAACTATCCCTGCTACCAAACAAGTAAAACTGACCGTTAGGAAAAACACTTTTCAATAAATTATCCAGGTTATCAGACCATACCCTATCGCTTGGATGATCACTCACCGGCAGAACAACAACATCCGGGTACTCTCTTTTGATCATTTTTTCGCGGGTATGGTAATCATAAGGATTTTTCCGACTACCCATCACCGGGCTTACACCAAGCAAGATAATAAGCTTAGCATAATCTTTACTTACGGTATCTATCAGTTGTTTATGCCCCTCATGCAGGTAAGGTGTTTGGAAGCGGGCAATAATTACGGCTATCTTCATGTTATTTGCGTTAATTATACGCAAATATAAATATGCGTTTTAAATACGCAAATTATTTTTGAAAATATTTTGATGTAGAGACGCATAATTCCGTCTCCCGCCAGACGAGCGGATATGCATGTGAGATTTGCATGGTGGATTTACATGCTGGATTTGCATCGTTGACCTGCATGCGGGAGACGCAATTATGCGTCTCTACGGGGGGACTTTAAATTTCGAAGTTGATACCTTCTTTTTGAAGCTGGAAGTATTTGTCTTTGTTAAAGCTGAAAAGATTTCCCGGCCGGCCGGCCCCTTCAAGCACTTGCTTTTCGGCCGTCTCTTCTAAAAAACCGAATTTAATTACTTTCTTTTTAAAGTTACGGCGATCAATATCGCGGTCTAACACGGCCATGTATAGTTTTTCCAGTTCGGAGAAGGGGAATTTCTCTTCCAATAGCTCGAAGCCTACGGGCTGGTAAAGAATCTTGCTTTTAAGGCGTTTATGCGCCGCGATGATGATACTATCGTGATCAAAAGCCAAGGGTGGAATTTTTTTGATGTTGAACCATGCCGCTTCTGCCGCGTCGGTAGCTGCATGTATCTCAAAGGCCTCGGGTTTAACCAGGCCATAATACGTTATGGAGATCACCCTGTTACGTGGGTCGCGGCCAGGTTTACCAAAACTATATAGTTGCTCCAGGTAATTAATGCTAATGCCTGTTTCCTCTTTCAGTTCGCGTTGTACAGCATCTTCTAAGGATTCGTTGTTGCCAACCAGTCCGCCCGGTAATGCCCAGTTGTTTTTGAAAGGATCAATATTGCGCTTAATAAGTAATACGGACAATCCTTCTTTGGATGTGTATCCAAATACTACGGCATCAACGGCTACTTTAATATCCTGGGTGGTGGGCATCGAAATATTTTGTGGTAAACGACGACATTGGCCCGCTCAGTTACCGCGGAGGGCTGTTACTTTTTTCGTTATTATTTATTTTAAAAAGAAACTCAAGAGGGCTACGCCGTTTGTCTTGATACAAAAGTAACCAAAAAATCAAGACGGAAAAATCCTTCCCCCCACAGGCAAAACTCCCAGGCCCGCGTTTTCCGTCAGGCCTTTGCCCGCTTTTTATTTTCAATATTAACAGCCAATTCATTCTGAAAATTCTTTAATTTTGAAAACGGCGCAGCCTTCTTGAACTCCATTGAAAACAAACAATTGTGAAAAATTCTGATTCAGACAAATTTTTGCGTTAGGGATCGGCGCGGATACCGGCCAATGTGAATAAGGCCTGTGCAGTATGAGCATAGAGCCCGGCCGACACTTCTATCAGTGGCGGAAACGCCCGGAAAAATGAGCAGAACTTTTATTATTGTCCTGTTTAGTTGATCTACAAAATGGACCTGTATAGTTCATAGATCCTTCGTTCCTCAGGATGACAAAAGAGAGAAAAGAACAAAGAAAGAAAAAATAGACTTATCCCCTATCGCTCGTACAACTCCAGTGGCAAGCCATCAGGATCTGTGAAGAAGGTAAAGCGCTTGTTGGTGAGTTCATCTACACGGATGGGCTCTACTTCTACCCCTTGTTCTGTAAGGTGAAATACGGCCTCGTCAAGGGCATCTACCTCGAAGGCTAAATGGCGCAAACCGGCCGCTTCGGGGCGCGAAGGGCGGGGTGCAGGCTCTGGAAATGAAAAAAGCTCAATCTGGTAGCGGTCACCCACTTCCAGATCAAGCTTGTATGATTGTCTTGCTTCGCGATATACCTCGCGTACTATTTTTAAACCCAGTACTTCGCTGTAAAAATGTTTCGACTTCTCATAATCGGAACAAATGATAGCGATGTGATGTACACGGTTCAGTTTCAGCATTATTCGCCTAAAATAGAGTGTAACACATTGCTGTGTACCATTTTCACATCGGTAACGTGACCAAACAGTTCACCATCAACATTCAGGAAACCATTGTTTACAGTACCCAGCAAGGTAAATTCAGTTTCGCTGGTAGCCATAAACTCAATAAAACGTTCCTGCTCCTCTGGTGCTACCGTTACCACAATCCTGCCCTGTGCCTCGCCAAAAAGGAAGGCATCCTTGCGGATAGCAGCATCTGTTTCGATATCAAAGCCCAGTCCGTTTGGCATGGCCGACTCTAACAGGTTAATGTATAAACCACCATCGGCAACATCATGTGCAGATACCAGCACACGGTGTTTAATGAGTTCTTTAATGGTTTGTTGTGTATCGTATTCTTTGTCAATATCAAAATACGGGGCCTGGCAAGCTGTTATTTTATGCCATGAAGCCAGGTATTGCGATGACGCGATATCATTTACAGATTCGCCTATCAGGTAAATCAAGTCGCCGGGTTGTTTAAAATCAGCGGTCATGATGTTCTCGGTATCTTCCATTACACCCAGCATACCAATGGTTGGCGTAGGGAAAACCGAACCACCATCTGCCGACTGGTTGTAGAAACTCACGTTACCACCGGTAACCGGGGTTTCAAACTTGCGGCAGGCATCGCCCATACCTTTAATGGCGCTTACAAACTGCCAGTAAACTTCGGGATTGTAAGGGTTACCAAAGTTTAGGCAATTGGTGATAGCCACAGGCTCGCCACCAGCGCAGGTAATATTACGTGCAGCTTCGGCAACGGCAATGGCTGTACCTTTATAAGGATCGGCATATACATAGCGGGAATTACAATCTGTAGTTAATACAATAGCCTTGTTGGTATCCTTAACGGCTACAACGGCTGCATCGCAGGCCAGGTTAGCTGTCATGGTTTGTACACCTACCATGCTATCATACTGATCAGTTACCCAACGTTTTGATGCTAAGTTAGGGTGCGCAGAAAGATGCTCGGCAACCTCCACCAAATTGGCAGGTTCGGCAACATCATCCATATTAAATTTCTGATTTTCGGCAAAATAAGCAGGCTCGCGGTATTCGCGTTCGTAAACCGGGGCACCACCACCTAACACTAAATCGTCAGCAGGTACATCGGCTACTTTTTCGCCATGCATGTAGTATTCTAAACGCTGGGTATCGGTAACTTCACCAATAATGGCACAGTTAAGGTCCCATTTATCAAATACAGCCTCAACTTCTTTTTCACGTCCTTTATGTACCACGATAAGCATACGCTCCTGTGATTCAGAAAGCAGTATTTCGTAAGGTTTCATATTGGCCTGGCGGGTTGGCACCAAATCCAGGTCGATACGCATACCGTGCTCGCCTTTGGCACTCATTTCTGAGTTTGAGCAGATGATACCGGCGGCGCCCATATCCTGCATACCTACCACGGCACCGGTTTTTATAACTTCTAATGTAGCCTCCAACAACAGTTTCTCCTGGAAAGGGTCGCCCACCTGTACGGCAGGAAGATCATTCACAGAATCTTTGCTGATATCTTTAGATGCGAAAGCCGCGCCATGGATACCGTCTTTACCGGTTGCCGAACCTACTATATAAACAGGGTTACCCACGCCGTATGATGTTGCAGAAACGGTTTCGCCCGCCTTAACAATACCTGCCGACATGGCGTTTACCAAAGGATTTACATTATAGCAATCGTCAAAAAACAACTCGCCGCCTACGGTTGGGATGCCGAAGGCATTACCGTAATGGCTGATGCCTTTTACCACGCCTTTAACTAACCACTGGGTTTTTTCCAGTTTAAGATCGCCAAAGCGCAGGGAATTTAGCTGGGCTATGGGCCTTGCACCCATCGTAAATATATCGCGGTTAATACCACCCACACCAGTGGCTGCACCCTGGTAAGGTTCAAGCGCCGATGGGTGGTTATGTGATTCTATCTTAAAGGCGCAGCCAATGCCATCGCCCAAATCAACCAATCCGGCGTTTTCTTCACCTGCCTTAGCCAGCATGCGGTCGCTGTCTTTAGGTAAGGTTTTTAGCCAGGTGATGGAGTTTTTGTATGAGCAGTGTTCGCTCCACATTACCGCGAAGATGGATAACTCGGTAAAGTTGGGCACTCGCCCTAATATCTCTATAATACGTTCAAATTCTTCGGGTAGTAAGCCTAAATCTTTGGCGGTTTCAACGGTGGTTAATTCCTGGTGCTCCAATTTAATATTGTTTTATTTGAAAGGATGCGCAAAATTAGGAAAAAAGCTGGAAAGACGAAAGGATAGCGGTAAAAGGTGACAGGTTTGTTGCGGGGGTGAAGTGTGGGTGGCGGGTAATTTAAATTTGTTTGCCCTGTTATTGTTATTATCAATACCGTATTCAACAAACTACCTGATAAATCATTATACGTTTTAATTTGAATAATGCTTATCTTTATAATATGACTACGATGACAATACAAGTTCCTGATGCGCTGGAAAAAGAGCATGATGAAACCGTACGTTTAATTGCGGCCAAACTGTATGAGGCTGGCAAACTATCATTAAATCAGGCTGCCGAAATGTGCGGAATGAAAAAATGGGATTTTGCTGAAATTCTGATCAATTTTGGTGTAAACTACCTTGACCCCAGTGTTGAGGCCGACCTCGATCATGCCTGAAAACACTATTGTTATTACCGATACCAGTTGTTTTATCATTTTAGATAAAATTGATGCATTGTATTTACTCCCTCAATTATTTGCACATGTTATCACAACTCCCGAAATAGCGAAAGAATATGGCAAAACCTTACCAGATTGGGTAACCATTAAGCTTGTTCAGAATAATTTGCTGCAAAGCGAATTTAATGATCTTATTGATCCAGGCGAAGCCAGCGCCATAGCTTTAGCTGCCGAGATAAAATGCGATTACCTACTCACGGATGACAGGGCCGCCAGGAAATTTGCCGAACAAAGAGGAGTAGCCGTTAAAGGTTCGGCGGGGGTGTTGCTTTACGCAAAACAGCAGCGTATAATTCCTTTACTGCGACCTTATCTGCAACTTATTCAGCAAACTAACTTTCGTATATCTCCATCTTTGGTAGATAGACTGATTAAGGAAGCCGGAGAAGAATAGGTTATAGTTTTTTGTGGTTTCTTAACTTCTTTATGTTAACGAAGCAACCGGGACTTGTATGACTAAGAAAACCACAAGTCCCCTATCACTCAATGCCCAAAGCACAACACTTGAGCCAAAGAGCGTATCCCTGCGGGCCGGGCTTTATGCTCATACTGCACAGGGCATTATCTGTTAGCTAACGGACGGTATCCCCGCCAATCCCTTACGCAAAATTTGTTTGAACTCGAATTTTTCAGAATTTTTTATTTTCAATGGAGTTCAAAAAGACTCTGCCATTTCCGGCATTAAAGTATAAACAGAATGAAAGTTCAATAAACCTTAGGATTTTGTTTAACCACATCAGCGGTTAAACAAAATCCTGATACCCGATACTATTCTGCTTTTCGGTTCTATATCTTCTCCAATATCAATACTACCTTATTAAAATCAGACGATGCGTTGATAATTTTCCTGAACGGATCGAATATAGTGATGGGGTATAGGGGTTTGCGGTATTGCTCCATAATGTGGATGGTGAGCTGGTTTCCTTTCAGTTCATAGTCAGATACAAAACCCATGGTTAGCTCGCCATCTTCTTTGTAGGTCTGGTCAATTTTCAGATCATTAAGATTCCTGATCTTGTAACCGGCCGGTATGGTAACTTCCAGTTTACGTTCTTCAATGTGTCCAAAACCCATATCAACAGGTAACTGGCGGGGTTTATCCTGGTACATCTCTACCTGCGGACCAATTGCCATACCTATTTTCAACAAAAGTTTATTGCCTGCACTCTCTAAAAACGCGCCCGATTTTGCTTTGATGTGTAAAATCAAAGGCAGGTTGGCGGTCTGGCTTTCAAAAGGCTGGTTTAACACTTCTGATGAAAGGATGGTTTCGGAACTGAAATAGTTTTTGGTGAGGTCTTTAAAAAGCTGGCGTTTTTGTTCGTCGTTGGAGTAGTTAAAGGCATCCCGATAGTTTGTTGCTGCATAACCACCAAAAATTTGTTTGGCATCGGTTATTAACGAATCCAAATCTTTGGAGAAGGTTATGGTAGCCTCCATGCTCTGCATAGATTTGGTATAATCCTCAAGCGGTACCATCTTGATATCCGCTATCGCTGTCGAAAAATTGCCCAGCATGGTATGTTTACAATACAAACCATAAGTTGCCCCCCAATCTGATGGGATCCAGGGGTAACGAAAATCAGCCCTGGTTGGTGCCAGGAATTTACCTTCGGCCGGGAAATAAAATATAGGATTATCGCAATTATTCCAGTTTTCAAAAGTTTTATCAATCAGGTATTTGCTGCGTTCGGCGGTTAACACAAACTGGTAATTTACACCCAGGCTTTGATAAAACAAGCTGTATAAACGCACAATACCTACCATACCGGCATTTTTGTTGCGCAGAATGGTTTCTACACGGTTTTCATTTTCGCCCCTGACGTCTTCGTGGTATGAGTAATTCTTTTTGATATAATTTTCAACCGCCGTTATTTTGGCTACCTCATCAGTAGAGGCGGCCAGGTTATTTTTTTTGATAACATCAGCAACGGCCGCAGCTTCCTTGTCCGAGTAATCGGTGTAAACGCCATAAATGCGTTTGGCCAGCAGGTTCCAGGTATACAGACGCTCGCTTTTGTTTACAGATAGGTTATAAGCCAGCTTAAATTCCAACCTTTTCAGGCCAGAATAATAGTTTGAATATTTTTCCTTCTCTACGCCGGGGGTTTCGGTAAAACTGCATTCGCTTATGGCTTTTTCGTTCAGAATAGTGTCTTTACTTACCACGTCGGTGTTATAAGGCTTTACCTCAAACTTTAACCTTTTTGGCGCAAACAACTGAAACTGGCTAAGCAATATGGGAGAGTTACCCTGCACTACCTCACGGCCAAAAAACGTAGCAGGCCTTTTAAAGGTATAATAGTATTCCACCTCGCAACCTTTTTCCAGGCCATCCATCGCGAAAATCTTGTAAATCTGATCGTCCTTTTCTTTTACTTCTTTAATATCATTCTTATTGAGCTCCACTATTTTACCACCTGGCGAAATACTGCGGGCTTTAATATCTACAATATCAGCCTTATCGCTTATGCCCAGGTAAATTTTGTTATAGCCTTCAATCCCCCTGTCGTCATTAATATGGACGATCTTGTGCACGGTATAATATTCGGCTAAAGCATCTTTTCCTTCGTCGGTAAATTCTACCCGGTGTTTATCCAGTACAATTACGTCAGATTCTTTACTGTATTTACCGGCAATTTTATGAATGGCAGGTTTATCTGACCAGGTTTCTTTTTCTATTCCCGGCGTTTGGGCGTGTGCGTAATGGCTTGCTAACAATACAGTGAGCAGGCTGCAGGTTTGTTTTATTATAGACTTCATTTTTTGGCGAGGCTTAAGGTTTCTTTATATAAAGGGTACAGGTTTTCGAGCACTTTATTCCATTGGTCAAAACCATCGGCGGCAAGCATTAGGTTATCGTTATCAAACTCCTGGGTCATGATCACGTAGTTGCCTTTTTGCTCGTACTTAACATTAAAGCCCCAAACTTTATTGTGGTAGGCTTTACTTGGCGGCAGGTAAGATACCTTGTACCCATCGGGCACTTTAAACAGGGTAACGTATTTTTTTTCGAAGTTAAAATTCTGCTCAACAGGCACTTTGCGTTTGGGGTAATCTATTTGCTCGTTTTGGAAAAATTTAAACAGATTGATGTTCACGTAATAATCATCGCCCAGTTTTTTGCCATAATCGGGCAGGGTAAAATTGGCGTACATGGATAGCTCGCCTGCGCTTTGTTTCTTATCTACATAAAAAGTATCCAGCTTAAACTTGTTCGATCCCCGTTCAAATTCGTCTTTCATGTACTCATCTATTTTGTTGCGGTTCCAATACATGAGTTTACCGTGCATCTCCATGGCAAAGTAGCCTTTTACATCGCGTTTAATATGACCTTTAATACCGTTGGCGCCCATTTCCAGCCAGGTACTATCTACCAGCATGTTTTTGTTTTTCTCAACAATCGGCACGTTTAAAACCTTGTACTCGTTTTCGCCAATGGCTATCATCGCCTCCTTTTCCTGAATGCCTGATGATGGCATACCGAAAACACAGGTTGGGTCGGTACCATCTAAAAACACATATTTATCGCCCAGTTTAATAGTACATATCATGTGGTTGCTCACCAAGGGCAACGGTGTTTGTGTAAATTTGTAGGGTAAATCGCGTGTGCCTATCCAGGTAAAATATGCTTTTACGCCGGCCGCGTTCAACATTTCGGTAAGGATGCTGGCCATATCTTTACAATCGCCAAATCTACGGGTGCACACAAGTTGGGCGTCCCGGGGAATAAAGCCGCCCATACCATCCTCAAAAGCCACGTATTTGATATTGGCCTGTACCCAGGAGTAAATGCTGCGGGCCTTTGCCTCTTCGGTATGCAAACCGTTGGTTAACGAATCTACAATATGTTTAACAGCAGGTGTAACTTCGGTATTTACATTTTTAAGGTAGCTGTAGTTCAGGTGGTACAAGTCATCTATATTAGATAAGTAGGGCACGGTATTGCCCTTATCATCCTTGTAACTATCCAGGTAAAAAACCACGTGCGGCGAGTACCAGGCAAAACCAGGCGCGTTATGGTATGATTTATCGGCCGGGCAGTTTTTGTACTGGAAACTATAAATTTTATTATGGCCTTTACTTTCGATGTTAACCTTGATGTTGCTGGTATCCTGGCCTATAAACCGGTATTTAAGAGAGATATCTTTTGATACCGTAATTTTAAGCTCGCTGTTGATAACCGGCATATAGGCGGTGAAGTAAAAGGGTGATAACAGGTGCGGGTCCTTATTATCCCAGGCCACCTTTAAATTGCCTATGGCGCCCGGCTCCACAGCCGGGAAATGGAAGCTGGTTTCTTTTACATCATCGTAAAAAACAAAGCCGGCTTTATCATCGTTGGTGGTAAAATCGCTTACTTTAAGCTTTTTACCATCTGGCGCTTGGGTAAATGCATCGTACGATACCAGCTTATGGAAATCGCTATGCGAAAACCCGTAACCACCCATATACGCTGTAGCGCTGCCCAGCAGATATTCTATCTGTTGCAGTTCCCTGCTCTCCACATGTGGCACACCGTTTTTAAGATTGATGTTGTATTCAAAAACGCGGTTTAAAAGCACCGCCTTTTCATCAGGAAACTGTTTGCGTAAAGTTTCAAAGTCCTGCGCTTTTGCTGTGCTTACCCATGCGCAAAAGCAGGTAAATAAAGCGCCAAATAATAAACGTGATTTATTCATTATTTAACAGAGATAAGTTTATCATAGTAATACCACGTAGTTTTAACCAGCTTTCCGTTTTCATCAAAATATTTTGTAGGCCCATGATATTCTCCGTTGTCAAAGGTCATTTCTTTCTTCAGGTTGCCGTTGGCATAGTACTCTTTACAAACCCCGTCCGGATTATCCATAATATAATTATATACAGATTTTAGCTTCCCGTTGGGATAATAGTCTTTTGTTATCCCGTAGGCCAGTCCATATGCCGGGGTATCTTCCGACCGGATTTGTCCGTTGCTGTAGTAAATCACATCGTGGCCGTTTTTACCCCCATCGCTGTAGCTGCACTCTCTAGATGGTTTTCCGTTCGGGAAGAAGGATTTTACCGTACCATTGTTATATGCTATAACAGCAGGCGGGGTTAGTTTACCATCCGTTGCCAGGAATGAGTAAGAAACCGCGTAATCATCATCAAATGTGGTTTGGTAGGCTAAGGTGCCGTCCGGATCATATTTTTTGGCTGGGCCATCAAGCACACCGGCTTTATATAGGCCAATGTAATCCTTAGCGCCGTTTTCAAAGTAATAAGTTCTTTCGCCGCTAAGCTCGTCGTTCACATAATTGCTGGTACTGCTTAGCTTGCCATCTTCATCATAAAACTTCCAGAAGCCGGTTTTACTACCATGATCAAACACGACCTCAGAGTTTTTTTTGCCACCGAAACGGTAACTTACATAAGCGCTATCTATATAACCCCGTTTATACACAAAGCTACTTTCCAGGCTGCCATCAAAATAATAAGTTTTACAGGGGCCGTCAAGCTCGCCGTTTACATAATTACCCTCTGTCATCGGCTTGCCGTTGGCGTAAATCAGCTTATATTTTCCGGTAGCTTTCGGGAAGGTATCTACCAGCATAACCTTTTCGGTGCTATCATACTGGGTTAGTTTTTCCAGCCAGCCCAGGTGATATTTTTCTTCCAGGCTTTTTTTACCATTAGGGCTATAGGTTTCTTTAAAACCATCCAGATCATTGTTTAAATAGTACGACCGATTGGTAAGCCTGCCCTTTTCGTCATAAAAAAGCCAAACGCCCTGGTGGTCGCCGGCCTGCAGCCACCCTTCCGATTCCATCATACCGTTGGCATGATAGCTTACCGAGTAACCATTGCTTTCATCGTCGGTCACCGGTATTTCGGCTTTCTTTTTGCCGCTTGTGTAAAAGCTCAGCGATGTGCCGTTGAGCTTATCGTTTTTATATTCATCAATCTGGCTCACCCTGCCCGATGGATAAAACAAGGTATCCGGCCCATCCAACTGACCCGCGGCGTTAAAATGTCTGTGCCTTTTTTTAATACCATCAATGCTGTAGGTAACCAAATCGGCCAGGACTGTTTTAGCTTCGGCATGGTAAACCTGTTTGCCGGCAAGGTCATTATATTCGGCCATTACAACAACACCGTTGGCAAACACCTGCTTACTCCATACCTTGCCATCTTCGCGGTAATAAACCACCTCGCCGTTTATCTTGCCTTTTTTAGTATTATAGGTAACCGATACCTGCCCGTTTTCATAATACTCGGTATGCGGGCCTTCCTCGTTGTTATTTATATAATTGCGCTTTTCTTTGATCTTGCCCGATTCATAGTAAAATTTCCACTCCCCTTCGGCATTAGCATTCACAAACTGGCCATCGGTTGATATGCCCAGCGTTTCGAACGATGATTTGTAAGTCCCTACGGCTTTACCGGCGCTAAAGTGCGATGTGCTTTTTATTTTACCGTTTTTAAAATATTCGGTAGCTATACCGTTAAGCTCATCGTTGCTGTAATTATCTACCTCCTGCAAGCTGCCGTTGGCGTAGTACTTGCGTTCTATCCCGTCTTTTTTGCCCTGCTTGTAGGTGGCCGTAAACTTAAGGGTACCGTTGTAATTGTATGTACTGCTCACTCCTTCCAGGTTGCCGTTTACATAGTTTTCCACCGAACTTGGATTACCATTCTCAAAATAATATTCCTGTTTACCCATCAGCTTGCCAGCCACAAAAGTCTCTTTAGCTTTTAACGCGCCCGAATAAAAATAGTACGTCCAGGTGCCAATCCGCTGGCCAGCATCATTATAGGTTCCGATGTTTTTTTTATTGCCAGCACCATAAATTGACAACCACGGGCCTATCACAATTTTACCATCGGCAGATAGCTTGCCCTTGCCAATCAGCTTGCCATCTTCGTAATAATACTTTTGGGTAACGGTATCGCGGTTGGCAAAATTCAATTGGCGGGTTGAGCGGAGCTGGTTAAAATAATATGCCGCTTCGTCAACAAACTTGTCCAGTTCCTTTTTATGCTTTTTGCTGTAATCCTTTACAACAGGCAGGTTCACGTTGCTGAATGCATGAAAAATAAACAACTCCAGTTTATTCTGGCTAAAAACCTGCTTGTAATAGGGCAGGTAATATTGCATCCAAAAATCCTTGCTATCCTTTTGGTACTCCAGCTTTTCAAATACCGCCTGTATCTGGCGCGATATTGGGTCGTCAATAGATACCAGGGGTTTGTATGATTTATCGAGCGCTATTTTTGATAGCACAATTTCCTCTACCTCGGCATAAGGATCGTCGGCAGTGCCCACTTTATTCTTTTTAAGCTCCAGGATCTCATCGGAACCTTTAGATATTTTATCCAGGATGCCTATCGACCGCGACCAATACCTACCCTCGGGGTTAACCAGCAGGTAGCCAATAAGGCTCAGCATAGCCGGCATAATTTTACCCTGCTGCAAAGCCACAAAACCTAGCTGAAAATGCGCGCTGTACATATAAGGGTTTACCAGCAAGGTTTTTTGAAACATCGCCTCGGCATCGGCATAGCGATTCATGCCCATGTAGGTTATCCCTTTGTTAAAGTACAATAACGAGTACGATGGGTATTTGGCTATAGCCAGGTCAAAAATCTTAACCGCTTTTTCGGGTTGATGCAAATCATTTAAAGCGTTGCCATACGTATTATACAATTCAGGCTCATACTCCCGCTGCGTAGTAAGCGAAAGTCCTTCCTGGCAATATTTTATAGCTTGTGTGTATTGGCTGTCGGCCGAGCAATTGATTGCCTTTTCGTAAACCGACCATACGTAATTGGTATCGCTACGGTTAACTTTGGTAAGCACTTGAAGAGCATCCTTAAACCTGGCAGAATCATAAAGGGTAATAGATTGTTTAATTATTTCGCCCGAATTGACGAGTTCAATTTTTTGTGCAGAAGAAGTTTTGGATAATACAACAAGCAGCAAAAACAAATAGTAATAATATTTCATGTGATAAGGTTTCAAACAGGGCTCTCGGACAGTGAAATTATTACTTTTTTTGAAACAAACTAAAGTTTTTTGAAACAAATATTCCTTTTGCGTAAAAGAGTAGCGCACCCGAAGTGTCAAGAAATCGCAGGAGCCAGCCTTCCAAAAACCAACATCACCCCTTATCAATCTCGCTAACCCGTATGGAAAGAATCCCAAATGCAAAAGTGAGCGACACAAAAACCAGTTGGTATATTAATAAAAACAGCAGCATGCTATAATTTAACATGGCCGAGGATGATGACTGGATAACCGTATGCACATCATCACGGCCCCATTCCTTAATTAAATTGGCTTTACTGCCCATTTCCTGCAGCCCTTGTTGAAGTTCACCCTGGGGCCACACCGGGAAAAATAGGGGCTTTGAGTCTTTATACCCAACAACATATTGGTTAAAAAGAAACAGGTAAAGAAACAGGGTGACCCCAAAGGTTACTATAGAAACAATAGCCAACCGATTGATTGTTTTTATGGGAAGGGATTTGAAAAAGCCGGAGTTGAACCTCAATATTAATAGCGTAAATACCCCAAAAGATTCTATTATGCCGCAAAACAGGTATTTTGAACTATCGGGCGGTACCCCTATGTTGCTTAAAAGCACGCCCAAACCGGGAATAGTTGCAAACACTCCTGAGCCGGTTTTTAAAATGGCTTTCCATTTATTCATTTTGAAAATCCGCGGTTACTTTTTGAGTTGGCTCTGTATCCATAGGCCTGGTATAATGGGTACGGATCAAAAATTTATTACCCAATTTAAATACCACTGTATAAACTGTTTCATCAATAGTTACAGAAGTATTTGTTTGATCGCTATCGACCATATAATCGCTTAAAGATTCGATATGTTCTTTCCACGGAGTGTTTTCAAATTTGCTTTTCCAAATTCTATGCGGCACTAAATATACACTGGCCCTTTGCGGCTGCGACTGAAGCATTAGTTTTATCCTCATGTTAATACCGCCATATTTAACAACCTGCATCTCGCGGCCCCACCAAACAGCCCAACAAGTGAGCATTTTATGCTGATCATAAATTTTCCTGGGGATACGAACCTTAATTAAAAAGCCGACGGAATCCTTATCGATCACCCTTGCTAAATCATGATACCAGTTTATTTCGGGGGTATTATAGGTGAGGGCAAAGCCTTGAAGCGTACCTGCGCCTTTTATTTTCGAAGTTGGGTTAACGTGTAAAAAGGCTGTTATAACGGAGTCTGTTTTAAGTGTGGTATCAGGGTTACTAACCCAGGTATTATAAATTGAATCCAGTTGGCTGGCATAAAACCTAAGGCTATCAGTTTGCGAAAAGCCCTTTAAGCTATATGCCAGCATAAAGACCAAAAGAATAGCAGCTCTTTTTAAAACACATTGAAAAGTCATACTAATAGGCTTAAGAGGGCAGACTGTTTAATATTTCAACTATTTATAATCCATTGAATATTAATCTAATATAAATCATAAAAAGGATACTTGCAACCTTTTTTTACCCTATTGCCAGCAGCCGCGTGCCGCCCATTTCGCCAAAATATAAGGGCATAAAAAAAGCCCTCTCCCAAAAGGAGAAGGCTTCATGAATGGTTATAATAGAGTATTAAACTATTTTTACATTTACGGCATTAGGGCCTTTACGACCTTCTTCTACGTCAAAACTAACTGAATTGCTTTCGCGAATGTTGTCAATTAAACCTGAAGAGTGTACGAAAATTTCGCTTCCACCATTATCTGGGGTGATAAATCCGAAACCTTTTTCGTCATTAAAAAATTTTACTGTTCCTTGTTGCATTATATTGTATTTAATAAGCTGCAAAGGTAAACATAATTTATGACATTTTTACTATTGGTAAATTTATTTAAGTTTTTGTTAAATTAATCCACAAAGGTCATTAGGAAACAAACTCATTTAATCTTTGTGACCATGACCGTGCCCATTACCATGTCCCTGGTCGTCATCATCGCCATGCTTGTCTTTTTTATATTTTTGCTTGTCCCAGCCTTTGTGCTTACCATTATCCCAATGATCGCGATATTTATCATCGCGGCTATCACGGATAACAACCTGGTCGCGGCGGCCTCGGTAAGCTGCATACCGGGTACGGTAAACATCATTTCTTACCCATGGGTTGCGTTCATTTATAACAACTTTATAGCCGTGGTAAAGATCGTAATTACCATACCTGGCCGGCAATACGGTTGTTCTGGTCCATGAATTACTTTGATAATAAATGTATTGATGTGTGGGTACAGAATAGTATACGTCAATATCAGGCATGTAATAATAATCGGCATGATCATAGCCAACTGGGCCCCACTCGGGCTGGCTGCCAATATTAACACCCAGGCTAACACTAATCTGCGCTTCAGCAGCTTTAAAACTAAGACAGCCTAATAAAATGGCTGCGGTGAAAATTAATTTTTTCATATAAGGTGAATTTATAGTTATGACATGATGCAGGTTAAATGGTTTGATGTGCACTTAACTTATTTTGAATAAAAATCGGCAGTGGATTGTATTTGTCAAATAAAAAAGTCGTTCAGTTGAAATATACCGGCAATATTTTATTCAACTAAACGACCTTAAATTCTTTGTGTTATAGCAATATTACTGTGCTATAGTAACTACACCAACATCTTTAACAGCACCATTTGTAATTACTACGTTATTAATGCTTTTAACTAAAAATGGGGTTAACGGTACAAAGTCAATTTTATAAGTTCCGGATGCTAAACCCGGGAAATAGAATTTGCCCGTAGCATCTGTAACTGTACCAACGGTATCTGTACCTTTAATGGCGTAAACCATCGGGCTGGAGGCCGCCGGAATAACTACCCCAACCATGGCACCAGATACTTCCTGGGGTATAGCGCGGATTACTGGTTTTAAAATATATTTTCCGTTGCCGGTAGTTACAATTGACTTTGCAGCATCAAAATCAAGCAACAGGGTATAAGCAATACCTGCTTTAAGGTCATTCTGTACTTTAAGCTTTACACCTGATGTTTGCCCGCTTGGGGTTTTAAGATCATATGAAACACCATTTACAACTACCCTGTTTCCGCTATCATTCAAAACAAGGCGAACTTCCTGCAACCTGCCCGCAGGTACATCCTGTGCGGCCAGCAACGTATCTTTACCTAACCTAAAGTTCAATATGTTAATTGGTTTGCCATTTACTGCTAAATGACTTTCGACACCTGCTGATAAAACAACTATTTCTTTAACATTTAGTATAACGGCATCATAGGCACCGGGGGCATCGGTCATTTTAACACTCATATGTGTTTTTGAACCAGCATTATCACCACCTTTTTTACAGGCCGTAAAAGCCAAACTGGCCATGGCAAATCCCAATAAAAGTTTTCTTCTCATTTTTAATGTGGTTTTTATAATCAATCAAACACACTGAATATCAATGCATTTGCAAACGGATTAAATTTTAATATTGTTAAACAAATCAATTTGATCTGAAATAACAACAAAGGTTATTGTTAAGGCAACACGGTTGAAATAGCGATATTGCTAACTGCGCCATTGCTTTGTGCCGATTGATTACCGTCAATGAAGATTTTACCACCAACCGGGCTGCCATCACTACTAATTACAGTTAATTTAAGCACCAAACCATGTTTGCTTGATGGGAAACTAATAGTCCAGCTTGCATCTTCATTATTCTGAGATTGAACATTTCCATTCTGATCGGTGTAGGTAACGTTGGATTTACTTGAACCCTGGATAGTATATTTTACAGTATGGGTGCTATTGCCATCTTTTTTACAGGAAAAAGTAAAAACTGAAACCAACGCGAGGACGGAAAAAAGCAGTATTTTTTTCATGAGCTTAATAATTTTATATTCTTTTATAACATTATTGTTACAGGCGCCAGTTTACAAATGCGATGCCAGCGCTTAATATTATGTTAACCTACTCACATGCAATCCAATAACACGAGCGCTCAATTGGGTCTAAATCTCCTGTAATGTATTTTATTTAGGTCATTTTGATTAATAAGCACCATTAATTTAGGGATTGAGGAATGTTTTACTTTTTAGCTTTACCCCTCCCTC
The DNA here is from genome assembly GCF_025362475.1 of Mucilaginibacter sp. Lineage (GTDB taxonomy): Bacteria > Bacteroidota > Bacteroidia > Sphingobacteriales > Sphingobacteriaceae > Mucilaginibacter. The sequence continues at coordinate 35,390 of NZ_JANYGH010000059.1, read as the reverse complement.
CTTTTTTCCAGCTTATTATATTTTTGCATCAATGAAAACAATCAGCATAACCAGGACCACCAGTGACAACCCCGATTTCCGCAACCTTACCCGCGAACTGGATGCCGACCTGCGCGACCGCAACGGCGATATCATGAATCTGTACGATCAGCATAACGTAATAGATCAAATAGATACCGTGGTACTTGCTTATTTAAATGATGCCCCGGCTGGCTGCGGATGCTTTAAAGGATTTGATGCCGATGCGGTGGAAATTAAAAGAATGTTTGTACGCCATAACGCGCGAGGAAACGGCATAAGTACCATGATACTAAAAGAACTGGAAACCTGGGCATTTGAATTAGGTTATCAATATACCGTGTTGGAAACCGCCAGTAAACAACTGGAGGCACATGGCTTGTACCGAAAATCGGGCTACGTACAAACCTCCAATTACGGCGTGTATGTTGGCTTGCCCGATAGCCTTTGTTTCAGAAAGGTTTTGTAGGGATTGATATTTTAAAAATAGGTAAATGGAAGTTCAGCCCCTGAATGATAACGACGTAAACCTGCTTGGTGACTTGCAACCGAGTGGCTGGCCCAATATTATACCAAGCTTCCGCTTTTACACGGCTTCGTCTTTTTGCTTCCCTATAAAAATAATTATCGACGGTAAAATTGCCGGCATCGGCGCAACAATCATTCACCATAAAATAGCGTGGCTGGGCCATATATTTGTCCATCCGGAATACAGGGGTAAAGGAATTGGCGGCTATATTACCCAAACCCTGGTTGATAAGGCCAAACAACACCATTGCGAAACAATTAATTTAATTGCAACCGACCTTGGAGCCCCCGTTTACGCAAAAGCCGGCTTTATCACAGAAACCGAATACCTTTTTTTCAAAGACATTCATATAGCATCAGCACGTTCGCCTCATGTTATACCCTATAAAGAAGAATTCAGGGAACAAATTGCATACATTGACTACTTAACCTCACAGGAAAACAGGATGTTTTTCTGTGAGGAACATCTTACCCGCGGATTGGTGTATTGCAGCAATAATATGGTTGAAGGTTTTTATCTGCCCACCCTTGGCGAAGGCTTAATCATCGCCAATAACCCGGATGCAGGAATTGAACTGCTGAAAGCACATCTCAATGCCAACGATAAAGTTGCTTTCCCTAAAGATAATTTATGCGCTGCTACATTTTTGTATGAAAGAGAATTTAAAGAGATTCGTACCGCCAAACGAATGATATTGGGTAAACCAAGGAATGTAATACTCTCCAATATCTATAACAGAATAGCAGGAAATATTGGTTAAATGAAAAGCCCCCGCATAACGGAGGCTACAACCACACCACTTATTCACCACTATCACACACGCCCCCCCGCAACCTGAAACCCGATCCTAATTATCTGCTAACTGAAAATTCATCGGTATTACATACTTAACCCGTACCGGCCGCCCGTTTTGGATACCGGGTTTCCACGCTTTGGCCAGCTTTAATACCCGTGTAGCCTCCTCATCAAATCCGTAACCTGCGCCGCGCTCAACTACTATGTTGGATAAATGACCATCCTTTTCTATAACAAAACTTAAAAACACCCTACCCGATATACCCTGCTCCTGTGCAACGGCGGGGTATCTGAGGTTCTTTTGCAAAAACTTACTCCAAGCTGCGGCACCACCTACAGGCTCGGGCATAGCTTCAAGTCCTTCGCCACCGGCGTCGTAAATATGTTCATCTATTTTAACGGCATCGCCGCCCCCACCTGTTCCTGTTTCAGGTTTAATAACATTATCACCACCGGCAGGTCCTTTAGCATCTTGCGGACCAATAGCATCTTTTATATCCGCAATAACCGGTGGCTGCTCAACCGGCTCATACGGCACAATCACCGGAGTAACAAACCCAATTGCAGGTACAGGGGGAGACACCTTTGCAGGTTCAACATGCTTAATAACCTCGGGCTTTTTAATCTCCGGATCTATAATTTTAGATACAGGCGGCAGAATTCGAAACTCAGGACCTATATAAACCGTGTTTGCAGGCTTAGGTTTAAAAATAACGCTCGCCGCTATTAAAACAGCAAGCCCGGCAAAGGTTAAGCCCATGGCTTTGCTCATGGTACGGCTATAATGCTGCCTTAGTTCGTAAGCGCCGTATGCTTTGTTACGATGGTCAAATACAAGGTCGAGCCACTCGGCATTGTACAAATTAAATTTCGAAATACTCATCTCAAACAAATTAAGTTTCTTTTAAATCAAATATACAGAATTATATTTCACTAAATCAACATTATTAAATTTTTATTTTGAGATACATAGATTTTATGTGCATTAATTTTGTTTACATAAAAAAGCCCCCGTATAATACGGAGGCTACCACCACACTACTTATCTACCATCATCACACACGAGCCTCGCAACCCGAAACCCGATCCTAATTATTATCAGCCAACTGAAAATTCATTGGTATTACATATTTAACGCGTACTGCCTGCCCATTTTGCATACCGGGTTTCCAGGCCTTGGCCAGTTTTAAAACACGTGAAGCTTCCTCATCAAATCCAAAACCTGCACCACGCTCAACCTTTATATTTGATAGCTGACCATCTTTTTCGATAACAAAACTCATATATACCTTGCCCGATACACCCTGCTCCTGTGCCACTACAGGAAATCTCAGGTTTTTTTGCAAAAATTTGCTCCAGGCAGCTGCGCCCCCTACCGGTTCGGGCATTACTTCAACCCCATTAATGTCATGTACAGTATTATCAACCACGGGGCCGCTCCCGGTACCAACCGGTCCTTTATCTGCAATTACATTTCCCGGCTTATCGTCTCCTTTGCTTTCTACACTTCCAATAGTACTTGCCTGTAACTCTGCAGTGGTATGCGGCTGAACAACAGGATCATTGGCAACTACCACCGGCGGTGGGCTTGCCAGGGTTTTGATATGTTCAACAGGCTTTGGAGCATCTTCTGCTTTAGCCTGTTTTGGTTTTTCAATTAATTTTTCCTGCTTAAACGTTTTCATATCCAATATCGGCACATCGCGTATAACCAGTATCTCTCCTGGTTTGGGTTTAAAAACAATGCTGGCAATTACTAAAACAGCAAGCCCCGCAAAGGTTATTCCCATGGCTTTCGTCATGGTACGCCCGTAGTGCTGCCTTAATTCATAAGCACCGTATTCTTTGTTACGACTGTCAAATACAACGTCGAGCCACTCGGCTTTGTACAAATCAAATTTTGTGATAAGCATAGTTTTAAGAATTAAATTTTATCTATAACGAATATACATACTTTATATTTTACAAAACATAAAATTATCGCACTTATTTAAAAAATAAATTTCATCAAAATTTCATCTTCAAAAATATGCTTACCGCTCAATCGTTCCTTCGCGACGGACTTGAAAAAGGTTTAGAGACGCCAATGTACTTAACAACAAAAAAGCCCCGCATTATACGGGGCTAAAAAACTATTACTCAATACCATTCACCACAATGGCTACTCACTGTTCAGCTAACTGAAATTTAATAGGTATTACATATTTAACACGTACAGCCTGGCCATTTTGTACACCAGGTTTCCAGGGCTTAGCCAGCTTTAGTACCCTTAGTGCTTCTTCATCAAACCCAAACCCTGCACTATGTTCAACTGCTATGTTTGATAACCTACCATCTTTTTCAATAACAAAACCCATGATTACTCTGCCGGATACACCTTGTTCCTGGGCCGTAATGGGGAAACGTAAATTTTTTTGTAAAAAACCGCTCCACGCTGATGGGCCGCCAACCGGCTCCGGCATCACTTCCAGGCCGCCAAAATCATGTATGGTATTATCTGCCACAGGAACAACCACCGGGGCGGTACCGGTACCTCCTTTGGTTCCAGAATTATCCAGTACGTTTTCAATACCTCCACTTCCGGCAACCTTAACATCGGCGTTGCCAATAGCGCCTTCAATTTTGCTAATTACGGGCGGCTCTTCGGTTGGCCCTTTGCTAACAATTACCGGGGTAACAAACCTGGTAGTTGATACAGGCGGAGCAGATTTAACCGGAGGAGCCGGCGCTGCAGGTTTTGGCGGTTCAATGGGCTTTACTGGCTCAACGGGCCGGCTAAGCTGCGGGGTAAGATCAACCATTGTTATTTTTACAAGTTCGGGTGGTTTGGGCTTTAAGATCAGGCTGAGCGCTACAAACAATGCGACGCCTGCCAAAGTTATAGCAAGGGCTTTTGCCAAAGTACTCTTATAATGCTGCCTTAATTCATAAGCACCGTATGCTTTATTACGATGGTCAAATACAAAATCGAGCCACTCGATTTTGTATAAATCAAATTTGGCCGAATGCATTTTGTTAAGAATTAAATACAATTATATAACGAATGTACATTCATAATATTTCGCAAAAATCGAAATATTCCTACCCCAATAGCCCATTTATGACCCGTAAACCAGCCTCGATAAATTTTATGAATATTCTTTATTCATTAACAAATAATCAATAAACCATTTAATTTTTACATTATTTTAATAAATTATCAAATTAAAAAGACAAAATCAATACATAATTACCATATAAACAGATAAAAGATTAAAATATTTATAAAAAAAACACGTTTATTTTAATTTTTTACTACTTTTAGACATGGTTAACAGGCTTTATCGATTTACTGCCTTATTTTTTCTACTCTTTTCCGGGTTTTCAGCCTCGGCAAGGGGAGCATTATACCATATTAACCACAAAGACGAAAAAAAATCCACTGTATCGGCTACAACAGCTCATCATAATCCATATAATTATGACGCTATCCTTAACAATGTACCGGTACAGCTTATCAACCTGCAACAGCACAGGGGTGCCTACCCGCTGCATGGCATTTATATAAGCCCCAATTTTTACACTATACATGTAAAGTATCTCAACTTTGTTTGCGGCGGGGGCACCAGCGAACTATCGCGTTTCCGCAAACTCATCCTTTTTCCGTTTCATGATTTCTGGTAGCAGATAAAACAGTTTCATCCGTTTGCGCTGATTACGCAGCCGGATTTTATTGTTTTTTAAAAAATTTAGTTTTAATACTGATGGCATTTTGATTGGGTGCCTCATTCAGTATTAGTTTTTGAAACTGCCCGGTATTTTGATTGGGTACCGGGCAGCTTCTTTAAATTTTATTAACTCTTCCCTAAAACCCGAAGCATGAAAAAATTCATACCATTTGGCATACTTTTACTTATAATCGTATTAGCCCTTGTATTTCCATCTGTTACCTTAACAACTATTAAAGACAGTAAAATTGATACGGGCGATACCGCCTGGCTATTAGTTAGTACTGCTCTTGTATTGATCATGACACCTGGCCTTGCCTTTTTTTATGGCGGTATGGTGAGCAAAAAAAACGTACTCTCCACCATGCTTCAAAGCTTTGTGTGTATGGGCGTAATTACTGTAATATGGGTTATTTTCGGTTTCAGCCTTGCATTTGGTGATTCCATTGGCGGTTTCATTGGCGATCCGCGTACCTTTTTTATGATGAAAGGCACCCTGGGTAATGCTACCTGGAAACTTGCCCCTACTATTCCGTTGGTATTATTTGCCATGTTCCAGTTAAAATTCGCGGTTATTACCCCCGCGCTAATCACCGGCGCCTTTGCCGAGCGGATCCGTTTTAACTCCTATGTTATTTTCCTTTGCCTGTTCATGATATTTATTTACGCCCCACTGGCCCACTCCACCTGGCACCCGGATGGCTTTTTATTCGGAAAAGGTGTACTTGACTTTGCCGGTGGTACAGTAGTACACATGAGCGCAGGCTGGGCAGCGCTTGCATCAGCTTTATATCTAAAAGGCCGTAACGAAATATCACATAGTCCGGCCCGTATAAGCTACGTACTATTAGGTACAGGTTTATTATGGTTTGGCTGGTTTGGCTTTAATGCTGGCTCTGCATTAGGTTCTGGTACACTTGCAGCAACTGCATTGGCTACTACAACCACAGCATCTGCCGCAGCAGCGATGGCCTGGATGTTTTTCGATATCCTTCGCGGTAAAAAACCAGGTGTTTTAGGTGCCTGTATTGGTGCCGTTGTGGGCCTGGTGGCTATTACACCTGCGGCCGGCTTTGTAACCATCCCCCACTCGTTAATTATTGGTATTGTTGCAGCTGTGGTGAGCAACCTGGTAGTTATCTGGAGAAGCAAAACCAGCATTGATGATACGCTGGATGTATTTCCGTGCCATGGTGTAGGCGGTATGGTAGGTATGTTGTTAACCGGCGTATTTGCTCATCAAAACGTAAACGCGGGTAACACAACCGGCAATGGCTTGTATTACGGCGAAACACATTTATTCTTCCTGCACCTGATAACTTTAGTAGGTGTATCGGCATTCGCGTTCTTTGGCTCATTAATCCTGTTAAAAGTAACAGACATGATCAGCACATTACGTGTAACTCCCGAAGAAGAGATGGCAGGTTTGGACCTTAGCCAGCACGATGAAGGGTTGTAATTTTTATAATAATATCAATTGTTCCTGATTTTATCAAACCCTAATTAAACTAACAAAACAACAAACAAATTTTAAAAAATGCTTTGTCAAACCAATAACACAAAGAATTAACGTTTTTATTATTATCTCGCCAGATTAATAATAAACTAAAGCCGTCCCAAATTAAAGGGGCGGCTTTTTTATTGACACGAATTTGGCGAATGTAAAAGGGACGAATTTCACTAAGAGAACCTACTTCATTACCTACTTTTCCAATCTACCGTGAAGACACTCCCTTCAGATCTTAACAATAAATAAAACCGATTGCCATTTCGACCGAACCAGCTGGGAATTGAGCGTGCGGGATGAGGAGAAATCTTCTACACCGTGCATCTCGATATACAAAGCCTAAATACAGGGTGCAGAAGATTTCTCTTTCGCGCTCCCGCTCTTTAGCCTCTCTTGCTCAATCGAAATGACAATCTATTTTATTAAAAAGTGCTTTCACAAAGCATTTCTGAATCAATGGGCCAGGCAACCTACCACTCCTTGGTCGATATCTTTTTGATCCCTTTATCGGTTTTTGGCAGCGATGAGGTTTTTAACATGTATGATTTTAATATCGCACCTACCTGGCGGCTGTTTTGCAGCACTTTATCCAGGTAAACCGCCAGATCCCTCTTGTCAACTTTATTTTTAGCCTCCTCTAATGGTATATTTACACCTGGTGTTGGCACATCAGCCCCATACCTATCGCGCTGGTACGGCGTATAAACAAAACCGGTAAACCAATAGCGGTATTTGGCATCCTTCACCTCTATCCTTAAAGTGTAGGTAATCTGGCCGCCAACGCTGCTTAATATCAAAGCCTTTTTAGCAACCATAAAACTACCGTTGCCTGTTAAAACACCCTGGGCTTCATCAGCCAAAGATAGTTTTATTTTGCTTTTTGGGGCCGCCGTTTTCATAAAATACAAACCCCTGCGGTACAGTGTATCTTTACTCAAATCGGCTTGCGCTACGGTTTGGTAATAAATATACTTGTTGTGCTCATCAAAAGCCAGTGAATCTGCTTGCTGTGCCGCTACGGTTTTAGCAAAAAAGATACACATCATGGCCACTATCAAATTTCTCATACGTTTAAAATAAGTATTATAAACAGCTGCGCCAAATTTAACCCGGGCATGCAGCTTTTGCTATAAAGATAAAAAGCCTCCCGGCTATCGGGAGGCTTTTCTAAAAATATTGCTTTACGTAAATTTTAGAAAGAATATACCGCCGCTAATACAAATTGCGAAGCGGATTTAGTACCGGTTAAACCGTCACTTTTAACAAATCCATCTATATTTTTGGTGTGATCCAACCTAAATTCTGGTATGAAATTTAAAGGACCAGCTTTAATATTAGCAGTTAAAGTAGAAGCAAATACTGAATTACCCGGAGCAATACCAATATCAGGACCACTGTTTGTTGCTTTTGCTTTAAAATACTCTTCTCTTAAACCAAAGGTAACTGTTTTTGAAACAGCCAACTGCGGATACAACGCGTAACCATAATAATTTAACGCGCCAGCACCTGTTTTTCTTGCAGCATTTAAGCCTAATTTAAAGGCATCAGTTATTTGGTAAGCTGTAGTTAAATCCAATACAGTACCAGAATATTTACCGCTTGCCAGGTTAATATAAGCTGTCCACCCTTTAACAGGGGCTAAAAATAACTGCGCACCAAAGGTTGATACTTCCGGAGTACCTGAATTTGATTTGTAGGTATTCCAGTTATCGTTAAACACACCAGCCATCAAGCTAACTTTATCAGAGAAAGCGTAAGTTGCCTTAAAGCCTGCATTTTGGAACGGGCCGGCACTAAACAAATATGATGTAGAATAGTTAAAATTGGCTGCCGGGCTAATAACTTCGTAACCAACAAATGTTGCCATATAACCTGCGGTTAAATTAAAGCTCGCAGTTACATCATATGAAACATATAAATTTTGAATATGATAGCTGGAGGTTCCTGCTGGTAAAGAGCCATAAAGCGCATCAGGAATTGATTGCTCCTGGCCACGCGGACCAAAAGACATTTCGCCAACAAAAGATGCTTTACCCACTTTTTTCTTCAAGCCCAGATCAATCATACCGATAGATACTGAATTTTGATCTGAGGCAAAAGAAGTTTGAATATTGGGACGCTTTGCAAAATCATATTTGTAATAAGTATCTACCGAGCCATAAATGACCAAAGGAGCATCTGAAGTGGTCTTCACCGTGTCCTGCGCTTTAACCGTAAAAGCGGCAATACTTAAGAATGATAAAAGTAAAAGTGTTTTTTTCATGATAACGATTTAATTGATTTGAATTTGATTTGGGTTGAATAAAGCTTCCCCATTAAGCTAATGCACAACATAGCCTTCAGGTAAAGCGGTTAAAATTTAAAAGATTAAGAAAAATACCTGTGCGGATGGTAAAACAGATGTCGGTAATGATTTAACCAACCGCACAAGGTATTATAGAATTTTATTATACTGTAGTTGGGGATTTTACACCTTTATCAAAAAGGCCGCTCAAGCTGATCTCGTCATCCTGAACCGGGTAAACTTCAATACCGTGATCAAATACATCGATACCACCGGCTCCTGTTTCGCCTTCTTCTTCAATGCGTAATTTCCATGGATGACCTAATTTATTGATCACAAACATCATTGCAAAAGTTACTATAAACACAGCTGCTGTAATGGTAAAGCTACCAATGGCTTGTGCTTTAAGTACGCCAAAGCCGCCACCGTAAAATAAACCTGTAACCGGTGCTGAATTATCAGCTCCTGTTGGTCCTGTAGCGCCAAACTGGCCAGATGCAAATAAACCTAATGATAATGTACCCCAGATACCGTTAAAACCGTGTACAGATACTGCACCAACCGGATCGTCGATACGGAACCATTCGATCAAATAAACACCACCAAAAATAATGAAACCAGATATACCACCAAGCAATATAGCACCAAGCGGGCTTACCCAGTAGCAAGGGCAGGTAATGGCAACTAAACCAGCAAGGAAACCATTAATAGTGAAAGCTAAATCAAACTTACCTTTGGTTGGGCCAAACCATAAAGCAGCAAGCATAGCAGTGAAACCACCGGCGCAGGCAGCAAGCGTAGTGTTGGCAGCAACACGGCCAATACCCTGCATATCCATTGCAGATAAAGTAGAACCAGGGTTAAAACCGTACCAGCCAAACCACAGGATGAAACCACCCACTGCAGCTACCAATAAGTTATGACCTGCAGGTAATCCACCTTTTTCTTTATCATCACGGGCAAAAATCCTACCCAACCGTGGGCCTAATACCATTGCACCCGCCAATGAAGCTACACCACCAATAGTGTGTACCACTGTTGAACCTGCAAAATCACGGAAAGGCTGAGCGCTGATGTGAGCTAAGAAGCCTGAAGTCCCCATTGTTGCAAGGAAACCATCCGGTCCCCAGGCCCAGTGACCAATTATTGGGTAAATAAAACCTGTAATACCTATACTGTACAAAATATCGCCACGGAAGCTGGTACGACCAATCATTGCACCAGAAACAATAGTTGAGCAAGTATCAGCAAAAGCGTACTGGAATATCCAGTGTGCCAAAACAGGGATACCTGTTGAACCGTAAGTATCAGGTGTGTTTTGCAGGAAGAACCAGTTAGTGATGGTTTTACCATCAGCACCCAATCCACCCCAGCCAATGAAACCGTTACCATTACCAAACATAAAGGCATAACCTATGGCATAAAATAACAAACCACAAAGGCAAGTATCAAAAATACACTCCATTAAAACGTTCACCGTTTCGCGTTTGCGGGCAAAGCCTGCTTCAAGCATAACGAAACCAGCCTGCATACCAAATACTAAAAAGGCTGCAACCAGCGTCCAAACCGTGTTAACTGTATTAATTAACGTGGTTTCATGAGCGGTGTATGTATCGGCAGCATGTGCCGATGTGCCAAATACACCTGGCAGAACCATCATTGCTGCAAATACCAGCAATAGGCCAATCATTTTTCCTGTTAGAATGGTAGCACCCAGCGCCCATTTCTCTCGTGTCAGCTGCCGGACTGAACTTAGGAGGTCTAATTTTGTAGAACTTACTTTCATTTGTTTTTTAATTTAGTTTGATTGTTTTTTAATAGTTTAATTTTAGTTTGATTGTCGTATTGTTAATTTGTTTGATTGCAAGGGATAAATTATCCAGAATTAACTCTCAAAAACACACTCTTTAGGTTTTGACCTATAAAATCTACATTCCTTTTGTAAAAAATATAATATTTATAGGGTTTCTGTAAATTATTTCCTGAAATTAGGTAGTATTTTTAACAATAACAAATTTTCGACAAAAAAAAGATCACAAAAAGTGTAAAAATTATAAAAATCATAATTCAAAAGTTAAAAACAGATTAAATTTTAATGAATTTCAAATTACAAAACGCAATAAATTCACATTAAATGAAAATAACACAAAAAATAAGATGATTTAAATCTTAAAGTTCCATTTTTTACCTGTTTTAGTTAAAAATAGTTAAAAAATTAACGCAAAAGGTAAGTTTTATGGCATTATGTAATAAAAATAAACTTTCAATTATATAAATGATTTATAAATCAGGCTGCCGTATATCACTTCCCTCTATTATATTTCAATTATTTTTAATGCTTATTTAAAGGATAGTTCTATTTTTGATTTTGCCTTTATTTTAAACCGCATATAATTATGTCTAACATTCGATTTAAAGCACTGCAGGACGTTCTGAGCAGAACCATACCTGAAGTTAAACCACCTGCTGCAAAAATCTCTGATTATTTTGGTGCCAATGTTTTTGATAAAAAGAAAATGAAGGAATACCTTTCAACAGAAGCATACCAGGGCATTGTTAATTCTATTGAAAAAGGCGAACCTATCCCACGTGATTTGGCAGAACAAATAGCATCTGCCATGAAATCATGGGCTTTGGGCAAAGGAGCAACACACTATACACACTGGTTTCAACCACTTACCGGCACAACAGCCGAAAAACACGACGCTTTTTTTGAACCCACTGCCGATGGCGGCGCAATTGAGCGTTTTAGCGGCGATGCTTTATCTCAACAGGAACCGGATGCATCCAGTTTCCCGAGTGGCGGCATCCGCAATACCTTTGAGGCCCGGGGCTATACCGCCTGGGATCCTTCATCGCCCGCGTTTTTAATGGCGCGTACTTTATGTATACCCACCGTATTTGTATCATACACCGGCGAGGCGCTGGATTATAAAGTACCATTATTAAAGGCTTTGAACGTTTTAGACAAAGCAGCGGTGGATGTTTGCCACTTTTTTGATAAAGGAATTGAGAAGGTAAATGCCTCTTTAGGTTTAGAGCAGGAATATTTTTTAGTTGATATCGCCTTATTTAATGCGCGCCCGGATATGTATTTAACCGGCCGTACCCTTTTTGGTCATATCTCGGCCAAAAACCAGCAGCTGGAAGATCATTACTTTGGCGCGATACCAGGCCGGGTATATGCCTACATGCAGGATATGGAAGCCGAAGCCCTATTATTGGGCATCCCATTAAAAACACGCCATAATGAGGTTGCACCGTCACAGTTTGAATGCGCCCCTATTTATGAGGAAATAAACCTGGCCATTGATCATAACCAATTACTAATGGACTTGATGGACCGCGTAGCCAGGCGACATAACTTTAAGGTGTTACTGCACGAAAAGCCATACGCCGGCATCAACGGATCGGGCAAGCATAATAACTGGTCGCTGATTACCAATACCGGTAAAAACCTGTTATCGCCAGGAAAAACGCCAAAGAACAACCTCATGTTCCTTACGTTTTTTGTGAATACCATAAAAGCGGTTTATGAACATGCCGACCTCCTGAGGGCATCCATTGCATCGGTGAATAATGACCACCGCCTTGGCGCTAATGAAGCCCCTCCTGCCATTATATCTATTTTCCTGGGCAGCCAGCTAAATGATGTACTGGATGAGATAGAAACCTCCAGGATCAGCAAAAAAATAAAAGAGGATAATTTATTATGGCAGGGCATCCCCAAGATCCCACAAATATTTCCTGATAATACCGACCGTAACCGTACATCGCCTTTTGCTTTCACCGGTAATAAGTTTGAGTTAAGGGCAGTGGGTTCTTCAGCCAATTCGGCCAGCCCAATGACCATTTTGAACCTTATTGTGGCCGATCAGCTTAAAAAGTTCAAATATGATGTTGATAAGCTGATAAAAAAAGGCGAAAAGAAGGATCTTGCCTTATTAATCGTTATTAAAAAATACATCAAGGAATCAAAAAATATCCGTTTTGAGGGCAATGGTTACAGCGATGAATGGGAAAAAGAAGCCGAAAAACGTGGCTTAGCCAATATAAAAACTACCCCGAAAGCGCTTGATGCATTTTTATCAGAAAAAGCGGAAGTACTGTTTGCCGAAACCGGCGTATTTACGCCACGTGAGGCTCATGCCCGCCACGAGATATTATTAGATAGCTTCTACAAAAAACTACAGATAGAAGCCCGCGTAATGGGTGAACTGGTACTCAACGTGATCATCCCGGCGGCGATCGCTTATCAAACCAAACTGGTTGAAAATGTAAAAGGACTAAAAGACCTTGGCATGGCCCCCTCAACTTATGAGGCTCAAATGGACATTATCAATAAGATATCTGAGCATGTGAACTTTATTAAAACCAATGTTGATCACATGGTTGAAGAGCGCAAAAAAGCAAATATCATTGAAGATATCCGCCAGCGTGCTATTGATTACGATGAAAAGGTAAAATCATTCTTCGCGCCAATCCGTTACCGGGTTGATAAGCTGGAGCAATTAGTTGATGACGGCATGTGGCCGCTGCCTAAGTTTAGGGAGTTGCTATTCATCAAATAATCACTCCACTAACTTCACGAATTGAAATAAAAACAAATTTTCCCGAATCATATTAATAGGGACTAAAAACCGCAAATTGAATTGAAATAAAATGCAATGAAAATCATAAAATTTTTATGTCTGTTTGTTTTAGTTATAGGTTTTCTTTCTATATCAATGTATTTTGGAGACAGACGAATGCATCCCGTAACGCATGATAAAACCTTTGCTATTGTAGGCGCTATGATGGTTATTACCTCATTACTGGTATTCATAATAGTCACCACAACTTCAAGCAAGAACCAAAAACGGTAATATAATTAATTCAATTTGCTAATGCCACTAATGTTGAGTTAGTGGCATTTTTGTTTCGCCCCCTTTCTGTCTCTTCACCATCTCCTTGAAAAGGGACCAAGAGACCGCTTACAATGTGTAAGGCTTTCAAGTTTGCTCTGTGTGCCCCCTCGGCGACCTGCTTAGTGGCATTCGTCTTTATTCGTGAAATTAGTGTATAATTTATGCAAATAAATCACTCGCCTTATGCTGCTCAATAATTGCCTCACGATACTTACTTAACAGGGCCGACTTGGATATAAAGCCAATAAACAAGTTATCTTTTGTTACCGGAAGCTGCCATACATCTATGGCATCAAAGGTTTCCATTACGCTGCTGGCTGGCTGCTCATAGTCAATTATTGTTGGCGGTACAATCATGATATCGGCAATGGTATTATCGGCTATCTCCTGGTTAAACAGGCGGCGGCGAATGTCATCAATCAGCACTACACCTTCCAGCCGGCCATCATCTTTCAATACGGGGAAAATATTGGCATCGGTTACCGCCAAAATCTTATAAAAATCATTAACTGTTGTTTGCTTGTCAACCGCAGTGTATTTTCTATTGATAACACTATCAAGCGTAATGGCATTCAGCATACTATAATCCTGTCCAGGATGAATGTTTTGCTCATGAATAAGGTGCTGCCAGTATATATTATGTGGCGACGACAACCGCGATATAATGTAGGAGATAGAGGATACAATCATCAGCGGAATAAATAAAACATACCCCCCGGTTATTTCGGCAATCAAAAATATGGCGGTGAGGGGCGCGTGCAGTACGCCGCTTAATGCCCCGGCCATACCTACAGCAATAAAATTACTGGTATTTAAATGAATAAGCCCTGTTGCATTTACACTATAAGCCACCAGCAAACCTAAAAACGCGCCGGTGAACATGGTAGGCGCAAATGAACCACCATTACCGCCCGAGCCTAAGGTGATACCTGCCGCTATGATTTTCATAAACACCAGCGACGCGATAAACAGGATCATGAGCATCGGCTGAGAAAGCCAGTCAGCAAATAATGATTCATCTTTTAGGGCATCAATATTGCCATTCAAAATCTCCTGCAGGTAATGGTAACCCTCGCCAAAAAGCTGCGGAAATAGCATAATAATACCCCCTAAAAACAAGCCGCCCAAAAGTGCCCGCACATAGCGGTTTTGTTTTTTCAGGATACCGCCCTCCAGTTTGCCGCCTACCTTATTAATATATAAGGCCATCCATCCGCTAAACAAGCCTAGCAAAATATAAAAAGGAATTGCAGTAACTACCCAGCCCTCGGTAACCAGGTGAAAAAGCTGACCAGAATATAATAATTTAGAAACCACCACACCTGTAGCTGATGCTATCAATAAAGGTATAAATGTAGGTATGGTTATCTCGCCTATTAATATCTCCAATGAGAACAATACCCCCGCTATAGGGCTGTTGAATACTGCCGCTATGCCAGCCGACGCTCCTGCAGCCAGTAATACCGTTTTTTCGTAGGGACTGAGTTTAAAAAATTTGCCCACATTGGAGCCTATGGCGGCACCGGTAGCCACAATGGGTGCTTCCAAACCTGCCGAGCCACCAAAGCCCACGGTTAACGAACTGGTTACTATATGCGAGTAAATATTATTTACCCTGATGTTTGATCTGTTCTTTTTAATATTGACCAAAATACTGCCTATGCCTTTTTGAATTTTATCGCGGTTGATGAGATGCTGCCAGGCTACGGCCAAAAAAATACCCAGTGCGGGCAAAAACACATAAGCGATATGATAATACAGGTGCGATGAGATGCTGTGGCTCACATCCTCCATAAAATGCACCAGAAACTTTAACGCGATGGCTGCAAGGCCTCCAAAAAAGCCCACAAACACACTGCAATAAATTAAAAAGTTACGCTGGCTGTTTCGCCTAAGGCGCCAGCGGTTTATTTTATAGGAGATGGATTTTAATATCAACACAGATTTCACGAATTAAGTCGAATTAACACCAATTCCACCGCACATGGCAAGTTATACATTTTGAAAAACATTCCCCACACTTCAACCCATTTGTAAAACCCGTATTTCTTAAATTGGTGGCAATTCGTTCCCATTCGTAAAATTCGTGTTTATTTGTTTATTTGAGATTCGTGTACGATTAATTTATATTTGCCCATGATTTCTTCGCAAAGATATGATCAAAGAGGTGTATCCGCCTCAAAAGATGATGTACATAATGCCATTAAAAACATTGATAAGGGCATTTTCCCAAAGGCCTTTTGTAAAATAGTACCAGATATTTTAACCAACGACGCGGAATACTGCAATATTATGCATGCCGACGGTGCGGGCACAAAATCGTCACTGGCGTATACTTACTGGAAAGAAACCGGCGACATATCTGTATGGCGCGGCATTGCCCAGGATGCCATCATCATGAATCTTGACGACCTGCTTTGCGTAGGCGCTATTGATAATATCCTGCTATCATCAACCATTGGCCGCAACAAAAACCTGATTCCGGGTGATGTGATTGCAGCCATCATTAACGGCACCGAAGAAATATTAACCGAACTGCGCGATGCCGGCATTGGCATTTACTCAACCGGGGGCGAAACTGCCGATGTTGGCGACCTTGTACGCACCATTATAGTCGACTCTACGGTAACCTGCCGCATGAAGCGTGAAGATGTTATCTCTAATCACCGCATCCAACCTGGCAACGTTATAGTTGGCCTGGCCTCATACGGACAAGCCACTTATGAAAAAGAATATAACGGCGGCATGGGTTCAAACGGACTAACATCTGCCCGCCATGATGTGTTCAATAAAACCATTGCCGATAAATACCCAGAGAGTTATGACGCGGCTATCCCTTATGATCTCATTTTTAGCGGCAGTAAAAACCTGACGGATCTTGTTGACATCGGGAATGGCCAAAGTATAACCGCAGGTAAACTGGTTTTAAGCGCTACACGTACTTATGCACCTATCATTAAGGCGATGCTTGATAAATATCGCAGCCAGATAAACGGCATGGTACATTGCAGTGGCGGCGCGCAAACTAAGGTGCTACATTTTATTGATGAACTTCATATTATAAAAGATAACCTGTTCCCGGTTCCACCGCTGTTTAAGCTTATCCAGGAGGAGTCAAAAACCAGCTGGCAGGAAATGTACAAGGTATTTAACATGGGGCACCGTATGGAGCTGTATGTACCCGATGCAATAGCAGAAGATCTGATTAAAATATCTCAAAGCTTTGGTGTTGATGCGCAGATCATCGGGCGTGTTGAAAAGGCAGAAACTAAAAAAGTAACCATCACATCGGAGTTTGGCGTTTTTGAGTACGAATAAATTTTAGATCCTTCTATATAGATAAGAAAAAGGCCTTGATTTCAGGGCCTTTTTTCATTATCGCTATTTTCAAAACTCCGGTAATTTTATCCTGCAAAATAGCAAAAGCAAATACCAGGGCACAAAAAAAGTCCCGGACCAAATGGCCCGGGACTTTTAAATTTATACTATCAGGAAAGATTAGTTGAAGATGTATCTAACACCAATCTGAGCCTGGAAACGAGAAAACTGGCTGATATCCGTTTTGTATGAATTGGTAACAGGGATAGCGTTATTTGCATCAAGATAAGGGAATGAATAAATTGCCTTATTGGTAGCAGCATCTTTACCCATATACCTTAACACAGTAGTTGCACCATTGTTAAACCCGCTGTATGAAACTTGTTGTAAACCCCAATTTCTGTTCAACAGGTTGGTAAAGTTGATTACATCAAAAGTAACTTCCAGAGTGTTTTTTACTTTACCAGTTTTGATAAAGAAATCCTGGGCAAAGTGCAGATCAAGACGTTTGTAGGTAGGCAATATGGCGCCGTTCCTTTGAGCAAACTGACCTCTGTGCTGGCTAAGATAATTATCCTGGTTAATAAAGCCATTTAACTGAGTCCAAATCTGAGCAGGCGTACGTGTATCTACAGTTCCATTTTGAGCTGTAGGTGCCTGGGTTAAAATAATATCGCCCTGATTTTTAGGGATGAACATCAAATCATTGGTAGCACCGTCACCGTTAGGGTCATTGGCAGTAATGTATGATATAGCTCCGTTGTTAGCAGCTTCAAATATCAAACCTACAGTAGTAGCCAGGTTTTTAGCATATTGCTTGCGGTATGATACGGTTGCAATGATCCTGTTAGGCTGAACGTATGAACTATTTGAAAGGTTATCGCTATTAGGATTACCGGCTACATACCTTGTGCTCCAGATGGTGCTGGCAGTTGAACCACCGTCATTAACATCCTTTGATTTGGTATAAGTGTAGGCAACACTGGCAGCAAAACCATTTGTGAAGCTTTTTTGTAACTGACCGGTTACGAAGTATGAAAATCCTTTGCTGGTGTTTTTCATATAATACAAACCTGTAATTGATGGGTTGGCAGCAGTGGCAGCCGCAGCAGCAGGCGTAGTATTTTTAGCATCGTAACGTATTTGACCTTCTGGACCAGCAAAAGTGCTAAAGCCATCAGACAATACTAAATTCTGGTGATAGATAGCACGGATATCTTTGGTATATGCACCTTCGATAGTTCCAATGATACCGCCAGGCAATTTTTGATCAACTGCAAGGTTTGTTCTCCAGATTTTTGGATATTTTAAATTTGGATCAGCAACATCAAGCTCGTAAGATGTGTTTGCAGTTGCATTTTGTGGACGGTTAGCATTAACATTCGGGTTAAAAACTAACTGCGAATTGGTAGGATCATTAGCTTTTGTGATTGTGCGTGAACCAAACAATAAACCATTGTTTGAAGCCTGGTTAGATATCCATACAAACGGTACCGATCCTGTAAATAAGCCAGAACCACCACGTACCTGTGTAGAACCATCACCATTAACATCCCAGTTAAAGCCTACACGAGGAGAAAGCTGTATTCTGTTTTTAGGTAATTTAGAAACATCAACATGAGTACCACCCTGGAAAGTTAAAGCAGCAGCATTGCTGTTTGCAGCCAACGATGTAGGGAAAGCATCATAATCAGCCCTTAAACCATAAGTTAACCTGAAGTTATCAGTAACATGGTATTTATCCTGTATGTAAAGGCTGTAAATAGAAGCCTTTATTTTTGCTAATGGTAATGAGCTACCTGTAGCAGGGTAACGTAAAGTATAAGCAGCGGCAGGTTTATCATTGATAAAGTCTGATGCTGAGTTATAAGTATATAAACCATTATAATCAGGAGCAAAACCATTGGTATAGCTTTGAATTTGGTTACTTGTACCAATTGTAAGCTCATGTTTACCTGCGTATATGGTAAAGTCATCAGCAAATTGCCAAATGTTGGTACTTAATAAGTTACCTGCAGTATAAAGCTCAGAACCAAAACTTGTTGCTGTAGCGCTGGCGCCGGTAACAACATTACCATTTACATCAGAAGTACCGTTGCCAATATCAACCATTGGTAAAGATCCATTACCTAAAAAGGCGCGGTAATCTCTCAATGCTGAATAACCTACAGTAAGCTTGTTTGACATTGCGTTGGTAACGCGGGTATTCAACTCAACAATTCCGATATTAAAGTTATTGTTGATGGTATAACCAGAACCGTAGAAAGGTAAAGTATTAGGGCCCGGAGCACGTGTTGTACCGTAACCTACACTTGTTTTACCATCGCTATTGCTGATACCAGAGTTACTGGCTGGCTGATCTTTAAACGATTTTAAGTAGAAATACTTAGCGCTTAAAGTATTGTTCTTGTCAATGTTCCAGTCTAATTTAGCGGTTAACTTATCGCTTGATGTTCTGTAAACATAGTTTTCATAAGCTCCCGGATCATAACCAAAGCTTTTTAGTTTATTTTTAATGTCTTCTAACGTGCTTGACTGAACTGCCGATACGTTAGAACCACTTAAACCTGGACGACCTGCCACGTATGCAGTTGCAGGTGGCTGGCTAACTCTTTCCTGCTCGCCAGATACGAATAAGAACAATTTATTTTTGATAATAGGGCCTCCTATTGATGCACCAACAGTATGGTAATCAAACGGAGTGATAGGCACATTTGTATTACCTGCATGGTAACCTGTTAACCTAACACCACGACCGTAGTAGTAAACAGTACCTTTTACTTCGTTGGTACCTGATTTTACTACTGTATTAACACCCGCACCGGTAAAGTTACCCTGGCGAACGTCATAAGGAGCAATATCAACCTGGATCTGGTCAATCGCATCCAATGAAATTGGCTGTGAACTTGCCTGGCCACCTAAAGTACCTGACAAACCAAATGAGTTGTTAAACAATGCACCATCAACAGTAATGTTGTTAAAGTTACTGCTACGACCACCAAAGCTTAGTCCGTTTGCAGATGGAGTTAACTTGGTAAAATCGCTTAATGAACGGTTTACAGTTGGTAAATTTTCAATTTGTGAACGGCTGATGGTTTCGCGGGCACCGGTACGTGAAGAGTTGATCACTTTGCTTCCGGAAGCTGTTACTTTAACCTCAGACAAATTAGTAGTATTATCTTCAAGCGCAGCAGCGATCCTTTGATCCTGGCCGATAGATAATGTGATGTTATCCTGAACAAAATCCTTATAACCAATAAAGGTTACTTTAAAGGTGTAAGGTCCACCTACCCTTAAGTTAGGGATGTTAAAGCGACCGTCTGAGCGACTAACGCTTGCATACACGGTACCTGTTGGCACGTGTGTGATAGTAACGGTTGCACCTGGGATAGCACCTTTAGCATCGGTAACGATACCGTTGATGCTCGCGGTGGTAACACCCTGGGCGGCTGCATTCCTGCTGAAAAGGAATGATAAACCCGTTAATAATAATAAAAGAAGTAAAGGCTTCCTCATAAATTGTTTTTTTAATTATACTTTTAGTTAATTAGCGGCAAAGATAAGTAATCGCCTGACTGCCAATGTTAAGTTAATGTTAACAATCGTTATGTTTTTTTCAACACAGTGTCATAAAATCATAAATAATCACAAGTAAATAGGTAGATATTATATGATATTCATAATTATTTCCTTGCTTTAAGCCCCAGAAAACATTGTGCTGTAAAAATAAATTTTTATCGCCCTGGTAAATTGTTCAATTTTCTCATTTCGCCTGTTTTTACTTAGCTTTGGGCCTTTAAAATTATAGCGCCTGCGGTAAATAACACATCCCGCTATAATCCGTACAAAACAAAAATTTAGTTATCAAAGTATATCATTAAAAATATGGACTACGATTTAATTGTTATAGGGTCAGGCCCGGGTGGTTATGTAGCAGCAATCCGCGCTTCACAACTCGGTTTAAAAACTGCCATCATTGAAAAAGAATCATTAGGTGGTATTTGTCTTAACTGGGGTTGTATCCCAACCAAAGCTTTAATAAAAAGCGCCCAGGTATTTGAATACCTTAATCACTCGCAGGATTACGGTATTAAAATTAACGGTGCCGGCGAAGTTGATTTTGCAGCTGTTGTTAAACGTAGCCGCGGTGTTGCCGATGGCATGAGCAAGGGCGTACAGTTTTTAATGAAAAAAAACAAAATCGATGTTGTAAACGGTTTTGGTAAATTAAAATCAAAAGGCGTTGTTGAAGTAAAGCTTAATGATGGCTCAACCAAACAAATCACTGCTAAAAATATCATTATTGCAACCGGTGGCCGCTCACGCGAGTTACCAAACCTTAAACAGGATGGCGTTAAAGTAATTGGTTACCGACAGGCAATGGTATTGCCTAAACAGCCAAAATCATTAGTGGTTGTTGGCTCTGGTGCTATAGGTATTGAGTTTGCTTATTTTTATAATGCAATAGGTACCAAAGTAACTGTAGTGGAATTTTTAGATAATATTGTTCCGTTGGAGGATGAAGAAATTTCAAGAAACCTGCAACGTATTCTTAAAAAACAGGGTATCAACATCATGACCGGTTCAAATGTTGAATCTGTAGATACCAGCGGCGAACTTTGTAAAGTAAATATCAAAACCGCAACAGGTACCGAGGTTATTGAAGCCGAAGTGGTGTTATCGGCCGTAGGTATTGCTACCAACATCGAAGGCATTGGCCTGGAAGAAGTTGGCGTTAAAACCGAAAGAGGTAAAGTACTGGTTGATGATTATTACAAAACCAATATTGAAGGCGTTTACGCTATTGGTGATATAGTAAAAGGCCAGGCGCTTGCGCACGTTGCATCTGCCGAAGGTATTATTTGCGTGGAAAAAATTGCGGGTCAAAACCCGCATCCTTTAGATTATAATAACATTCCGGGTTGTACCTATTGCTCACCAGAGGTTGCATCGGTAGGTTATACCGAAAAAGCGGCTAAAGAAGCAGGTTACGAGATCAGGGTTGGTAAATTCCCATTCTCGGCATCGGGCAAGGCAAGTGCCGCCGGCGCTAAAGATGGTTTCGTAAAACTGATCTTTGATGCCAAATATGGCGAATTCCTTGGCGCACACATGCTGGGCTACAACGTAACCGAAATGATTGCCGAAGTGGTTACCGCCCGCAAGCTGGAAGCTACCGGTCATGAAATCATTAAATCGGTTCACCCGCACCCAACCATGAGCGAAGCTGTTATGGAAGCTGCAGCAGCCGCTTATGACGAAGTAATACACTTGTAAAAGAAGTCCCATAAACGATAGCCGATAGTCCATTGTTATTTTTTTAACTTTGAGCTATCGGCTTTTTTGTGCTTATTTATTGGCAAAATGAAGTCCGTGGACGATAGACCATAGTCAATAGCTATTTTTTAACTTTGGACTATCAGCTTTTGCGCCTTTTACTAAAACCTCTATTAAAACCATGGTCTATGGACCATCGACTATTGACTCTCTATACTATTGACCCTCTATGAAACTACACACAATAGATACCGGCTTTTTTAAATTAGATGGTGGCGCCATGTTTGGCGTGGTACCAAAAACAATTTGGAATAAAACTAACCCGGCCGATGCCAACAACCTTTGCACCTGGGCTTTACGCTGCCTGCTTGTGGAGGATGAAGGCCGGTTGATCCTGATTGATACCGGCATAGGTAATAAGCAGGACCAGAAGTTTTTTAGTTATTATTATTTACATGGCGATGCTACGTTGGATAGCTCATTAGCTGCACTCGGTTTTCACCGGGATGATATTACTGATGTGTTTTTAACCCACCTGCATTTTGATCACGTTGGCGGTGCCGTGATCAGAGAGGGCGAAAAGCTATCGCCTGCATTTAAAAATGCCGCTTACTGGAGCAATCCTAAACATTGGGACTGGGCCGTTTATCCCAATGATCGTGAAAAGGCTTCTTTTTTAAAGGAGAACATATTACCGATCCAGGAGAGCGGTCAGCTGCAATTTATCGCTCCAGAGGATGGCATAGCTTTTACCAAAGATTTCAATATCCGTTTTGTATCCGGCCATACCGAAGCCATGATGCTGCCACTCATCAACTATATGGGCAAACAAATCCTTTACATGGCCGATCTGCTTCCCTCTGTAGGGCACCTTCCGCTGCCTTATGTAATGGCTTATGACATGTTTCCGCTTACTACCCTCCAGGAGAAAAAGGTGTTCCTGACCGAAGCTGTGGAGAACGACTACATCCTCTACTTTGAACATGATCCTATTAACGAATGCTGCACATTGCAACAAACTGAAAAAGGCATCAGGGTGAAGGATACTTTTAAACTGAGCGAGGTGTAGGGTTTATAAAAAACCTTTTGTCATCCTGAACGATAGTGAAGGATCTATTATTCGCCATGCTTCTTCGCCCTGTACAGTCTGCGAATAGATCCTTCACTATCGTTCAGGATGACAAACTTTTTAAAGGTCATTTTCCTTTCAGTACCCACTGGTATTTTAAACTCATAGCAATTAACATGGCCATTGTTTGTTTATAACGCCTACATGTCATTACTATCCGCCCCATGATTCCATTTATTAACACTCTCAATAACAGCCGGTTGTGCGTATTCCAAAATATCTCCCGGCTGGCAATCCAGTGCTTTGCATATCGCTTCCAGGGTTTCTATACGGATAGCTTTTGCCTTACCTGTTTTAAGGACAGATAGGTTGGATATGGTAATACCTACCCTATCGCTCAGTTCGTTTAATGACATTTTGCGTTTTGCCATCATCACATCAAGATTTATGATTATCGGCATGGGTTAAATGGTTAGGGCCTGCTCTTCCTTAAGCTTTGCACCTTGTTTAAAGGCCTCAGCAATAATGAAAACCAATATGGCAATTATCAAGGCTACAAAATCAAAAGAGGATGTGTTTATCACCTTCAATGGCGAATGGATCAAAAGCCTTTGTTCATAATACATTATAAGCTGATATCCAAAATCAACCAGTGAGTAGGAGAGCAATAGCATCCCGATATTTTTTATCTGCTTAATACATACCAGCTGAAACATGTTGCCTTCAGCAATATGTTGAATTACCCTGTTTATGGTGTAAGCCATTTTGCCCATAATAATTACAATACTCAGTATCAGCACAATTGTTGCCACCCTTATTATCCAGGGAGTTACCAATTTATCAGCATTAACCCGCACTTCGCTGGTAATGTTAATATCCCGCATAATGTAGTCGTCGCCTATCCTTAACTCACCATCGGCCTGGTGAGTTATAAAACTGCCATCTATAACAGGATGCAGGGGCGATCCTTGTGTAAAACCGCTGCTTTTTAAGCCCGTTCCATCGCTTAAACCCTCTTTAAAACCCCGCAATGCATCAACTGCTCCATTCTGAATAAAAAACAAGCCAAATGCTATATAAACCAACACCTGTAATCTTCGTATTTTTTTCATTACCATATCATTAAATTACATGCAAAGTAAAATATAATTCATCAAAATTCGACTAATATTTATTATTTAACGATAAATATTAGTCGACTTTTATTTTATTAAATTTATTTTTTTATTTATATCAGCTACTTGCCATTGTCAATTTATATGTTTTATTTTAGAACAAATTTTTAACTTTATACGTTCTATTCAGAATATAACGGATAGAAAGTTTTATTAAATAGATGAGACAACTCAAAATAACGCAATCCATTACCAATCGCGAGTCACAATCGCTGGATAAATATCTTCACGAAATTGGTAAAGTTGATTTGATAACTGCCGAAGAAGAAGTAATATTAGCCCAAAAAATACGTGAAGGCGACCAGGCCGCATTAGAGCGTTTAACTAAAACTAATTTACGCTTTGTTGTATCTGTTGCTAAACAATATCAAAACCAGGGTTTAACCCTTGGCGATTTAATTAACGAAGGAAACCTGGGTTTAATTAAAGCAGCCAAACGTTTTGACGAAACTAAGGGTTTTAAATTTATATCCTACGCCGTATGGTGGATTCGCCAGTCGATATTGCAGGCCATTGCCGAGCAATCACGTATCGTGCGTTTACCGCTGAACCAGGTAGGCTCATTAAGTAAAATAAGTAAAGCGTTTTCAAAGCTGGAGCAGGAGTATGAGCGCGAGCCATCGCCAGAGGAACTTGCCGACATCCTGGAAACTACTGTTGATAAAATATCTGATACCTTAAGCAACTCGGGCCGCCATGTATCTATGGATGCCCCGTTTGTACAGGGCGAAGAAAACACCCTGCTTGATGTACTGGAAAATCATGAACCGGATACCGATTCTATTTTAATTAACGAATCATTATCTGAAGAGATCAAACGGTCATTATCAACGTTAACCGAGCGTGAACGCGAGATCATTATATTATTCTTTGGTTTAGGCACCAACCACCCCCTATCCTTAGAGGAGATTGGCGAAAAATTTAATCTAACCCGCGAACGTGTACGCCAGATTAAAGACAAAGCCCTGCAACGTTTACGCCACACCTCGCGTAGCAAAATTTTAAAATCGTATCTGGGTTAATCTTCCTTCAAAAATATTTAAGAGAAGCCATTGGTGAAAAGCCAGTGGCTTTTTGCATTTGTATGATTTGTTCTCCCAATGATCTATTCTTAAACGGCCTGTCACCCTGAGCCTGTCGAAGGGGCGCGCGCAGAGGCCTTTGCCCGCATGCTTCGACAGACTACCCCTGACGTGTTTGTTTCATACCAGTCAATCGGCTCTGTATGCTGGCAACGACTCACCCCGCCGGTCCGCCCTTCGCGGAAGGCGCCCCTCTCTTCGGCTGCGCCGGAAAGAGGGTCAAAAAAGTTAATTCTAGATTTCAACCCCCTCTTTCCAACGAAGTTGAAGAGAGGGGTGTCGGGCGTAGCCTCGACGGGGTGAGTCTTAACCTTGGTTAGTTTCCGTCATTTCACCTTCAGAGTTTCGCCAAATTTTATCACTCAGCATGACAAAAGACTTTTTTCAAACACATCGTGGGTAGGTTGCATACAATAATTTCAAACCCAATAAAATTTAAAACCTAAGTTCCCGTTATTTAGCTTAACCTGTCATAATTAGTTAAATGTACAACACCTTAAAAATAGCCTGGTATTTTTATAAACCGACACTTGTATGGTGTTTGCTGGCCACTTTCGCCTGTATCTATTATGTACTTTCCCGCCAGTTAAATATCCCACTTGCTTTCCTGTGCAAGCTATTCAGCTATGCTTCTATCCTGGGCATTCAGTATCTCAACTTTAACTCAACCAAAACCTACTTCTATTTCCGCAATGCGGGTTATAGCGTTCGTCGCTTATACTTTTATGTGTTCAGTTTCGATCTTATTACCTTCAGTATCCTTTTATCACTATCAACAATCCGCTAAAAAATTGGAGCCTCTCATTTTAAAAACCGACAGCGTGCTCCTGGAATTTGACGGGCGAAAGATTCTGCAGGATGTTTACCTGGAATGCAAACAGGGCGAGGTATTGGGCATCCTTGGCCGCAACGGCTGCGGTAAATCATCATTATTACGCATCATGTTTGGTACGCTTACTCCCGCTTATAAACATGTAAGCATCAATGGCGAATACATTAAAAAAGGGTATCACAACAGGCGTATTGCCTACCTGCCCCAGCATAACTACCTGCCTAAAGGCATCAAAATTAAAAAACTGGCCAAAAGCATTATCGACGACCGATTTTGGGATGATTTTTCGGCCCATCCCGTTTACCATGATCATTGCGAGAAAACCATTGGCGAGCTTTCAGGCGGTGAGGTAAGGCAGCTGGAAACCCTGATGGTTATTTACAGCAAAGCCGATTTTATTTTACTGGATGAGCCTTTTACCCATATATCGCCCATGCAGGCAGAAATGTTTAAGGCTATCATAAAAAAATGCGCCAAGGTGAAGGGGATCATTTTAACAGATCACCAGTATTACAACATTTTAGATGTAAGCGACAGGATAATCCTGATAACCAATGGCTACACCCGGCCAATTAAGCATCGGGATGAGCTGATTACTTACGGATACCTTAGCCACATTAATTAAATATTGCAAGCTGTAACATATAGTCATTTCGCCGTGTCTACTATACAAACAGCCCTGTGATGCCCCGTAGTTACTTATATTTGATGATATGTTTATTAGCTGTTTGCTGGCACCAAGGCCAATGCAGCAATAACATACCTATAAACGGTATCACCTTTAAAAACGCCATTCGCGACCCTGACCCAGACCCTTCCGGAGATTTCAATACGCTGATAGTCCCCATAAAACGGGCCGGCAACCTCATCATTGTAGAAGCGCAGATTGATAGCTTAGTTGGCAATTTTGTACTGGATACCGGTGCGCCATACCTCGTTTTAAACGCCACTTACTTTAGGTATATGCCGCAAATAACAGAGCAGGAATCGGCAGGTTTAAATGGTACGGGAGCCGCCACATTTACTACTAATGTGTATAATTTCAATATCCTCGATCTGCATTATTCCAGGCTTACCGCCGATGTTACCGATCTATCGGCCATAGAAAACAGCCGCAACATTAAAATATTGGGCTTGCTGGGTACAAGGTTGTTTAACAAATTTGCCATTACTGTAGACCTGTTCAGGAATACGCTATACATTCATAAACTCAAAGAAGACGGCAATATTCCGCAGGGCGAAAAGGCTTTTCATGATCCCTGGATGGTTACCCCCTTTAAGTATTTAAACGATGTGATATTTATTAAGGGCATTGCCAATGATAGCCCGTTATGGTTCGCCTTTGATACCGGTGCAGAAACCAACCTGATGGATTATGACCGCGTGCGTAAACTGTTACCTGGTATGCAGGTGCTTAACCGTACCAAAACTACAGGGATTGGCGGTTCATCATTCGAGGTGATATACGCCCGTTTTGATACCCTGAAAATTGGAGACCGCCGATTTATGAAAAACCGGGTGCTATTAACCAGCCTGGATAAAATGGGCAAAGCTTACGGGCATGCCGTTGACGGAATATTGGGGTATGATTTTTTTATCCGCGGTATATTCAGCATCAACTTTGTTAAAAAAGAATTTGAAATGTACATTTACACTAACCAGTAGTATGAAAAAGTACAGATCAATCGTCCTATTTTTATTGTTGCTCAGTTGTTTCGTTTCTGAAACAAAGGCGCAAAAACGCAGTTCGCTGGTTTTAGGTAAGGATCATTTGATCCTGCTGCTTGATATGCGCTCGTCAAAACAGGAGCTGGATAGCCTGTTTAAAGCAGCCGGTGTAAAAGGCGCCACCGCAACTGCTTTTTTTAACGGCGATTACTCGGCTTTTAAAAAGGATGGCTGGAATATAAATAAACGCTCAAAAAATTTAATTCAGTTTGATAGGTCACTCACCGACTTGAACATTAATGCGCAAAACAAGCCTTTTCTTATAACCACCAATATCTCCAATGAAAATGAAGGGCGTCCCGGTTACCCCGCCGATGAAACATTTGGAATTAATAAATTCTCGCAGCTTAATGTTTACGAGCTTCCATCGGGCTTAACCCGTTTTTACTTGCCTGGTTTTTTGAAGTCGAAACGTGTTTTATTATCGGGTAATTTCAATAATTGGAGCACCTTAAAGGGCGCTATGATTAAAACGGACAGCGGCTGGATAGCCGATGTAAAGCTCGCCGCAGGTGTGTATGAGTACAAATACATTATAGACGGCAAGTGGCAGCGAGATAGAAGCAATCTGCAGCAGCACCCGGATGGCTTTAGTGATGTAAACTCGGTTTATTACCGCTACAACCACACTTTCAGGCTGAGCGGCTTTGCAGGTGCGCATAAAATTACCCTTGCAGGTAGCTTTAATAACTGGGATGCCAATACCATCATCCTGCAAAAAAAGGGCAACAGCTGGGAAACCAAATTTTACCTGCACGATGGAATGCATACCTACCGGTTTTTAGTAGATGGGCAGTGGTTTACAGATCCGGCTAATCCGGTAACAGTAAAAGATGTTGACGGTCATACCAATTCGGTAATCAACCTGGGCGAGACTGTTAATTTTACCCTCGACGGATATACAAACGCGCGTAAAGTATATGTAGCCGGCACTTTTAATAACTGGAAACCAGGCGAAATAGCGCTCAAAAAAACAGCAACCGGGTGGGCTTTGCCTTTAATTATCCCGGCTGGTAATTATGGCTATAAATTTATAGTGGATGACAATTGGATCACCGATCCGCTGAATAAGCGCACCGTTGTGGAAGATGGCGTTGTTAATTCTTTTATCGCGGTTAAACCCAACTATACTTTTAAGCTTAAGGGCTACCCCAATGCAAAGGTGGTTCATCTTGCCGGTAATTTTAACAACTGGGATCCGGACGGTTTTACGCTGGCCCATAACGGCGACGAATGGACCATCGGCCTTTACCTTAAACCGGGCAAATACCGTTATAAATTCTTGGTAGACGGCCAATGGGTGCTGGATCCCGGAAATAAATTATACGAGAAAAACGAATATGATACCGGAAATTCCGTTTTATGGATTGAGTAGGAAGAAAGAGTGAGGAGATTGGAATCAAGAATTAAAACTGGACATTGAAAGGGAAATGAAATTTAAAAAAAGCTTTGTCGTTATGAGTTTGAAAATTTCGGGTGACTCTGAAGGGGAAATGACGTTTTAAAAAGTTTGTCATCCTGAGGTACGAAGGATCTATTCACAGACTGTACAGGGCGAAAAGCATGGCGAATAACAGATCCTTCACTGCGTTCAGGATGACAAATAGTTTTTTAACACGTCATGAAAAATTTTTCAACAACACGTCAAAGGCTGCATCGCGAAGAATCTATTCGCAGACTATACAGGGCGAAGAAGTATAGCGAATAATAGATCCTTCACTATCGTTCAGGACGACAAATAGTTTTTTTTTATAATCTTAATTCTTACCTCTTGATTCTTGACTCTACTTAGTATATTAGCTAAACTATACCATTTTTTATATGACTATTCCCATATACCAGGCCGATGCGTTTACCGATACTTTGTTTGGCGGCAACCCGGCAGCCACCTGCCCGCTTACGGAGTGGTTGCCCGACGCCACCATGCAAAAAATAGCTATAGAGAACAACCTGGCCGAAACCGCCTTTTTTGTAAAAACAGATGCCGGTTACAAACTACGCTGGTTTACTCCCGAGTATGAGATTGACCTGTGCGGACATGCTACACTGGCGTCGGCACATATCATATTTACCGAATTGGGCTACACCGGCGATTCTATATTATTTGAAACTGTAAAAGCAGGAACGCTTATTGTGAAACGCGATGGTGATAAATACACGATGGATTTCCCCTCAAGGCCGCCCATACCCATTGAACCACCAAACGGACTGGCCGAATCACTGGGCGAAAAGGAGCCACTGGCCTTTTTAAGATCAAGGGATTATTTCATCGTTTACAAAACTGAGCAGGACATCAAAGACCTTACGCCCGACTTTTTTGCAATGTCGAAAATGGATACTGTGGGCATTATAGCCACTGCCCCCGGTGATAACTCTGATTTTGTTTCCCGTTTCTTCGCGCCCGGCGCAGGTATCCCCGAAGACCCGGTTACTGGATCGGCACATTGCAACCTGATACCCTATTGGGCAAAAAGACTGGGTAAAAACAAGCTCCACGCCTACCAGATCTCGGCCCGCCGCGGCGAACTTTGGTGCGAGCTAAAAGGCGACCGTGTGCTGATGAGCGGCAAAGCGGTTACCTATTTAAGAGGAGAGATAAGGTTTTAGTTAACTCCCGCGAGGTAACTCGCGGGCAACATGATCCAAGCCCCCTGGCTTAAATCAGTCTAAAGCATACAAATTATTTAAACCTGAAAAACTTACTTACGCCATTTGAATTACTCATGGTTAATGAATCCGTGCCTTTAAATTCTATTTTAAAAGCCTCCTTGAAATCATCGTAAGTAACTATTACCGAGTCGCCTTTAATTTTGTAGGCGTAATAGGCATGCTGATCGGGATAGTAGAATTTGTTCTTATCAACCGTAAAAGTTGCATTCTCCAAACTGTCTACAGCCCAATAACCCTGCAGGCGCCCCGCCATAGAAGTATCAGTAACAGCTTTCATACCATTATCTTTAGCCTTCTTACCTGCCGTAACAGATTGCTTCACATCAGACGTTTTCGTATCGGCGTTTACAACGCCAATAGTATTATTGGATGTGCACGAAATAGCAGTGAGGGCATAAATAATGGAATAGAGATATTTGGTCATCGTGAATAGGTTTAGCCTTCAAAGCTAATATTTTTCTGAAATTAAAAATCCTTAAAACTAATATTCTTTCGTTCTTATTCAACCGTGGTAAGATTGGCATAGTATCATGGTAAAGCCAAACCTATCGCCGTTAAACTTTCACCTTATCTTCTTCTTATCCCGCTAAAAAAAGTTTCAAAAACCATTTTTTTATGATTACTTTGAAGGTTAAATTTTTTGCAAGGATACAACAAAATAAATGCAGCTTACCCGCTTAGAAATCAAGGGCTTTAAGAGTTTTGGAGATAAGATCACCATTAATTTTAATGAGGGTGTAACTGCAATTGTGGGGCCCAATGGCTGCGGCAAATCAAACGTGGTTGATGCCATACGTTGGGTACTTGGCGAACAAAGCACCCGCATGCTGCGCTCAGAGAAGATGGACAACGTCATCTTCAACGGCACAAAGAGTCGCAAATCGGCCAACCTTGCCGAAGTTTCCCTTACTTTTGACAATACCAAAAACGTACTGCCAACAGATTATTCGCAGGTTACCCTTACCCGGAAGCTTTACCGCACCGGCGAAAGTGAGTACCGCCTCAATGATGTACAGTGCCGCCTAAAAGATATTACAGACCTGTTCCTGGATACCGGAATCGGCTCCGACTCCTACTCCATCATCGAGCTGCGGATGATTGATGAGATCATTACCAACAAGGAAGGCTCGCGCCGTAATTTGTTCGAGGAAGCATCTGGTATCTCTAAATACAAGCTTCGTAAAAAACAAACATTCAGCAAGCTAAAAGATACCGAGGCCGACCTCGAACGTGTGGAAGACTTGCTTTTCGAGATAGAGAAAAATCTGAAAACACTGGAGAACCAGGCCAAAAAAACCGAGCGTTATTACCGCATCAAAGAGCAATACAAATCGCTCAGCATTATGCTGGCATCTTTCAGAATTGTATCGTTCAGCGAATCATTAAAGAAAATTGAGAACCAGGAGCAACAGCAAAAAGCCGAAAAAGGTGGCATTGTTGCCCAGATAGATACCCTGGAAGCCGCACTGCAACAGCAGAAGCTGGACAGCATCACCAAAGAAAAAAATCTTTCGGTACAGCAAAAAACCACTAACGAGTTTGTATCCAAGATCCGTGCTTATGAAAGTGAGAAAAAGATCAAGAACGAGCAGCTGAAGTTTCAACAGGATAAAGAATCAAGATTAACCGAGGAGCTGGACAAAGATAAAAACCAGCTTAACCACGTTTTTTATAACATTAAGCGCCTATCCGAAGAAAAGGCTTTGGAGGATGAAAATCTGCAAACCATCCAAAGCCGTTTGCTGGATCTTAAGGAGGCTGTTGATGAGTTAAGAGCACAACAGGCCGAAGCCCGCAATGAGCTAACGGAGATCACCGGCATTAACACCCGGCTGCAAAACCAGGCCTACAAAGCCGAAAAGGATATTGACATACTGCAAATTCAGCAACAGGCTTTGGAGCAGGAGAGCCAGCGCAACATGGAAGATACTACCAATAAAGAGGTAGAACTTTCGCACTTTAACCAGGTAGTTGCCGAGCTGCAAAACCGTAAGGAAACACTGGATTATGACTACCAGTCGGCTTTGGATTTTGAGAATAAATTAAAAGAGCAGATAGCCGAAACTGATTCGACATTGAGTTTGGTAAAGGATACCATCATCAAAGAAAGTCGTAAGCTTGATGCCAAACAAAACGAGTACAACCTTACCAAAAGCATGGTTGATAACCTGGAAGGTTTCCCGGAATCTATCCGCTTTTTAAAGAAAAATGCCGACTGGGCCAAAAATGCCCCCCTGTTTAGCGATGTGCTTTTTTGTAAGGAAGAGTACCGGGTAGCCATAGAAAACTACATGGAACCACTCATGAACTATTACGTAGTTGATAACTACGATGAAGCTATAAAGGCCATACAACTGTTAAGTAATGCCGCGAGGGGCCGCGCGCACTTCTTTATACTGGAAAATTACGAGGAAATAGTACCTGTTAACCCTATTTTTGAAAATGCAGGCGCAGTTTCGGCCCTACAGGTTATTGAGGTTGATAAAAGATACGCCCGCCTTTGTAACCATTTATTAAAAGATGTTTACCTGGTTGATGATGATAAGGACCTGCAAATTAACAATGCCGCCTTACCTGATGGCGTTGTCATAATAGGCAAGAGTGGTAAGTTCAATAAATCAAAGCATACCATGGCCGGTGGGTCTGTAGGTTTGTTTGAGGGTAAGCGGATTGGGCGGGCCAAGAATTTGGAGAACCTGGCGAAAGAAATTAAGGGTATTGAAAACCTGGTTAACGCTCAAAAAAGCAAAACAGATGAGTTGCAAAGTAAACTTTCGGGCTTACGCTCATCTACCAAAAGCGCCGAGATCAATGAGCAGCAGATGATCATTAACCGGTTAAATACCGAGCTCATCACCGTTAAAACCCGGCAGGAACAGTATCAAACATTTATTGAGAACAGCCTTAACCGCAAGGATGACATAGCCCGCAAAATTGCAGGTATTAAAGATGAAATGATGGCCCTGCATCCGCAGCTTGCCGAATTAAAAGCGCAAAAGCAGATCCAAAGCGAAATGCTGGTCGATAAACAGGCTGCCTTTAACGAGCTGAATGAATATGTATCGGTACAATCAAACGCTTATAACCAGGAGAATATCCGTTTCCATCAGCAGCAAAATAAAGTATCAGGCTTAGTAAAAGACCTGGAATACCGCGATAACCAGCAGGAAAGCCTGGAGGTGCGCATCAAACAAAACAGCAGCGAACTGGAGAAAGTAAAAGCAGCCATACAGGACAACCTGAAACAATCAGACAACTCCGACGATGACTTGCTGGAAATGTACGAGCAAAAGGAAAACCTTGAAAAGGCCACCCAGCAAGCCGAGCAGGAGTATTACCAATGGCGTGGAATTATCACCGAAAACGAAAATGAAGTTACGGCGCTAAGGCGCAAAAAAGATAATCATGAGGTTATTGAAAACGAACTCAGGGACGAACGCAATAACCTTAAACTGGAACTGAATGCCCTAAAGGAGCGCTTATCCGTTGAATTTAATATTGACATTGAAGATTTACCGGAAACCGAAACGCCGGCAGAAAGTGAGCATGACCTGCGCGAAAAGGCCGACAAGCTAAAAAAACAACTGGATGATTTTGGTGCTATCAACCCTATGGCGGTTGAGGCCTACAACGAGATGAATGAGCGCTATACCTTTATCCAGGCACAAAAGAAGGATCTGAGCGAGGCTAAGGCATCCCTGCTGGCTACTATACAGGAGATTGATGATACCGCCAAAGAAAAATTTATGCATGCCTTTATTATGGTACGTGAGAATTTTATTAAGGTGTTTCGCTCCCTGTTTAATGATGAGGATTCCTGCGACCTGATCCTTACCGACCCTAATCATCCTTTAGAATCGGACATTGATATCATTGCCAAACCAAAAGGAAAACGCCCGCTCTCCATCAACCAACTCTCAGGAGGCGAAAAAACCCTTACAGCTACCGCTATCCTGTTTTCGCTTTACCTGCTTAAACCGGCTCCCTTCTGTATTTTTGATGAGGTAGATGCCCCGCTTGATGATACTAATATTGATAAATTCAACAATATTATCCGCACCTTTTCAAAAGATTCGCAATTCATCATTGTATCGCATAACAAGCGCACCATTGCCAGTACCGATGTAATTTATGGTGTAACCATGGTTGAGCAGGGTATTTCGCGCGTGGTTCCTGTTGACCTGCGCGAGCTTGCAGATTAAGGAGAATTGCGTTTTTAAATAGTCTTGTGATTCTGAGTTTTAAAATTTGGTAAAACTCAGAAAGTGAAATGACGTTAAAAAGGTTTGTCATCCTGAGGAACGAAGGATCTATTCGCAGACTGTACAGGGCGAAGAAGCATGGCGGATAATAGATCCTTCACTGCGTTCACTGTTGTCCGGTAAAGATTGGCTAATCAAGAAAAGATGTTGATTAGTGTATGTTTTAACGGTTTAGGTTTTAAATCCGATTTCTAAGCCCCCCAGTTTTAGCTGAGGGGATCGACTATCGG
>NZ_JANYGH010000023.1 GCF_025362475.1 Mucilaginibacter sp. | reverse complement strand
CTAAAGCATTCCTCGCTACTATGACAAACAAAGGCTTTCATGTAAATTTATGGGAACACGCCTTTGTATCACCCGTATCTCCGCTTTATGAACCCTTGAAGAAAAAAGCAGGAAACTACCTGGTTTGGAACGGACTGGTGCCGGATTTTGCAGATACAGGCGCAAGGCGTATTTTCGCGGGTTATCATAACGAAACCTTTATAAAACAGGGCATCTCTGGTTTTAAAATGGATGAATGCGATAACTCAAATATCGCTTTTGGAAGCAATGCATGGAGTTTTCCGGAGCTTAGCCGGTTCCCGTCGGGTATTGACGGAGAACAGATGCACCAGCTTTTTGGATTGCTTTATCAAAAAACAATATTTGATATCTATAAAAAATCAAATCAGCGTACATACCTGGATGTGCGGGCCTCCAATGCTTTCGCATCATCCTATCCGGCCGCTTTGTACAGCGATTCCTATGATCATGACCAGTACATCAAATTGATCCTGAATTCCGGGTTTTCCGGAATGATTTGGTCCCCGGAAGTAAGGGAATCCAATTCAATAAAGGATTTTATGCGCCGCAGTCAAACTGCAGTGCTGTCTGCACAAACCTTATTTAATTCATGGTACCTGAAAAATCCACCCTGGTTACAGATCAATAAACAAAAGAACAATGCCGACGAGTTGATGGATAATGCCAAAGAGGTGGAGGCAGATATCCGTAAACTGTTTGAATTTAGAATGAGCCTGATTCCCTACCTGTATAATGCTTTTGCCGAGTACCATTTTAAAAGGATACCGCCATTCAGGGCGCTGGTGATGGATTACCCGGAAGATAGGAATACTTTTAATTTATCTGACGAGTATATGATTGGGAGCGGGATACTGGCTGCACCGTTAACAGAAAAAATGGACGAAAGAAAAGTTTATTTGCCGGCAGGTACCTGGTACGATTTTAATACCAATCAAAAATACGAAGGCGGAAAAGTATATACTATTAAACCAAGTCTTAATCAGTTACCAATTTTTATCAAAGACGGCACCATATTGCCATTGGCCAAACCAGTTGAACATGTAGCGGAGGATACCAAGTTTGAGATCACCTGTT
The DNA here is from genome assembly GCF_025362475.1 of Mucilaginibacter sp. Classification (GTDB taxonomy): domain Bacteria; phylum Bacteroidota; class Bacteroidia; order Sphingobacteriales; family Sphingobacteriaceae; genus Mucilaginibacter. Next base: position 240,308 of record NZ_JANYGH010000023.1, on the reverse strand, counting down.
TTGTGTATGGCGATCATAAAACGGCGGGTTCATTATTTGAAGATGATGGAGTAACTTTTAATTACGAAAGAGGAAATTATAATGCGATCAACTTATCCTGGAACAAAAATAAAGGAGCAATAAAACGCAGTGGGCCATTTAAAAACTCCAGGTATGCTATAAAGAAATGGGTGCTCATAAACTAAGAAGGAAGCATTAGAAAACTTATTAGCCTTTCATCGCAATGATCAAATTAGATTAAACGGTTTATGGAAGCCATATCCCGTTTAATCTAATTCTCCCAAACAGTCATCTATTTATCTATTAAAAAATTTGCTAAATCGATTTATTTAATGTTGATTTGCTAAATCAATTTAGCTTAAATAAGTACATATCTATTTGTCCAATTAAATGAGAAACTATTTTTATAGCTTTTTACTGCTGTGTGCTTTTGCCGCGCCTGTAACTGCACAAACGGTACAGCCTTTTAAACAGGGCGATAGGGTGGTGTTTACCGGTAATAGCATTACCGATGGGGGGCATTATCACTCTTACATCTGGTTATATTATATCACGCATTTTCCCAATCGCAGGATAACGGTTTTTAATGCCGGGATTGGCGGCGATGTATCCCGGCAGATGCTGGAGCGTATGGATAGTGACGTATTTGCAAAAAAGCCAACCGTTATCACGCTCACTTTCGGAATGAATGATACAGGTTACCAAAACCTGAAAGGGGCCAAAGCCGACTCAACCTATGCCGTCAAAGTAGCGGAGTCATTAAAAAGTTTCAGGCTGATAGAGGATAAGTTAAAGCAACATCCCAACGTACGGAAGATTATGATCGCTTCATCACCTTATGATGAAACCGCTAAGATCAAGGCAACGCCACTAATCGGTAAAAACACCGCCATGCTAAAAATAGCTGCCGATCAGCAAAGTACTGCCTCAAAAAATAACTGGGATTTTGTTGACCTCAACCGCCCGATGACCGCCATCAATTTGCAGCAGCAGCAAAGCGATTCTACCTTCACCATGGAAGGCAGCGACCGGATCCACCCGACCAACGATGGGCAAATGGTGATGGCCTACCTGTTTTTAAAAGCCCAGGGGCTGGCAGCAGAAAAAGTAGCCAACATGGTGATCAATGTAAATAACAAAAAGATTGCCCTTGCCGAAAATTGTATCATTACCAGCCCGGTAATTAACATAAACCATATTAAATTCAATTACCTGGCCAACTCATTGCCTTATCCAATGGATACCATTGCAAGCGGTTTTGGCCGGCCGGCAAAACCACAGTCTACGGTGTTAAAACTGGTACCGTTTACCGATGAATTTAACCAGGAGCTTTTGCAGGTTATAGGGTTAAAGGAGGGAGTAAAATATTCACTTAAAATAGATGGTGAACCCATAGGCACCTGGAACGCCGCCGACTATACTGAAGGCATCAACATGGCCTTAATAACAGGCACACCCCAATACCAGCAGTCGCTGGCTATTATGCACCTGAACGAAGAACGCTGGACGACTGAACGCCGCCTGCGCGAATATTACTGGATGCATTACTCTATCCTGAAACCTAAAGGGCTGCTATTTAATGATGGACAGGCTACTTTAGATTCATTGCAGCGATATGCCAAAAAAGATTTTTTTGTGGCAGTTACCGTACCCACCTATCAAAAGGCCCGGTTTAAGCATGTACGCGATGCCTGGCAAAAGGAGATAGACCTGCTTACCAACGAAATGTATCGCATTAACAAGCCAGTTAGCCATATTATTGAGATAACCGCAGCCAAATAACTCCCATGAAACTGAAAACCATTTTGATAAGCTTAATGTTGGTAAGTGGTGTTGCTGCCAGCTCATCTGCGCAAACGGCCTGGTATATAGATGGATACCATGGCGGCATCTGGGGCCATTATCCCGATTGGAACACCCGGTTCATGGCAGATATGTTAAAAAAGAACCCCGACTGGAAAATCAACATCGAGTTGGAGCCCGAAACCTGGGACAGGGCACAAGTTGTAGACCCTGCTGCCTTCGCCGATTTTAAAGCCCTGTTTGCAGATCAAACCCTTACCGGCCGCATAGAGTATGTAAACCCAGAGTACGCCCAAAGCTACAATTACAATATCTCGGGCGAGAGCATTATCCGCCAGTTTGCTTATGGCATTAAAAAAATCAAGGTACATTTCCCGGAAGCGGTATTTACGTCTTATTCATCCGAAGAGCCTTGCTTTACCAGCGCTTTGCCACAGATATTAACCTCGTTTGGCTTTAAATATGCTTCGCTTAAAAACCCCAATACCTGTTTTGGCGGCTATACCCGTGCCCATGGTGGTGGGCTGGTTAATTGGGTTGGTCCGGATGGTACGGGTATTATAACTTCGCCCAGATATGGAATTGAACAGTTGTCGCCAAAATCAACCTGGCAAACCATTGCCTGGGAAAATGCGGCCAATTACATCAAAGCAGCTTATGCAGATGGCGTTAAACACCCGGTTGGGATGACCTTACAGGATGCCGGCTGGAAGGGCGGTCCGTTTATCGGCAATGGCGATAAAGATGGCGTACACAGCATTTATACTACCTGGCGTAACTATTTTGCAAATGTTGCCCGGGGTGATGCCCGACCGGATTGGAAACTATCACAAGAAGATATATTGGTGAGCCTGGTTTGGGGATCGCAGGTTACGCAGCAAATTGCCCAACGGGTGCGTGCATCCGAAAACAAGATCATCCAAAGCGAAAAATTGGCTTCAATGGCAAAGATATATGCAGGTAACAGCTATCCGCAGGCCGATTTTGATGCCGCTTGGCGAGCGCTTTTGCTATCGCAGCACCATGACTGCTGGATAGTGCCCTACAACGGCAATCCCGGCGATACCTGGGCCGATAAAGTGAAAAGCTGGACGGCGTTTACCAATAACAAGAGCGATAGCATCAACAACCTTACTACTTCATTGTTAAATAAGAATGAAGGTGATTATATCACCGTTTATAATACACTCGGGATCAGGCGAACAGAAGTTGTTCAGGTTGATCTTCCTGAAAAATTCACGGCTGAAAATACGGGTGTTTTTGATGGTAATGGTAAACAGGTAGCAGGCCAGGTTATTCCGGCTACCGGTCAGCAAAAGGCAAAAATAAGCTTCAAAGCAACCGTGCCTTCAATGGGCTATGCCGTTTATCAGTTTAAAGAATTAAAAAGCACCATTTTAAAGGGTGCTCATATTTCCATACTGGCTAATGGTGATTACCAGCTTGAAACCAACTTATACCGCATCATTATTGATCCGGCCAAAGGCGGCATCATTAAAAGCCTGTTGGCCAAAACTATGGCTAACCAGGAGTTTGTAGATAAAGCCAACACCTGTAGTTTTAACGAGTTGCGCGGTAATTTTTATAATGACGGCGGTTTTAAATCGAGCAAAGACAATCCTGTTAAAATAGAGATCATAGAAAATGGTCCCATCAGCATAAAACTGGCCATCAAGGGAACTATTAATGGCAGCGATTATACCCAGGTTATCGCTATGAATGAGGGTGCGCCACGTATTGACATAAACCTGAACATCAACTGGAAAGGCAACCCCGGGATAGGGGAGGGCATTAAACCGGGCACCTACAAATGGGAGCTGCCGGCAAAGCCATTTTATGATGACAGGAATAAGTTACTCGCTTTGTTCCCGCTTAACTTCAAACACCAAAAAATATATAAAGATGCACCTTTTGATGTTACTGAAAGCAAACTGGATAATACCTTTTATACCCGCTGGGATAGCATTAAAAACAATGTGATTCATACCTGGGTAGATGTTACCGGTGATAATGACAAATACGGAATGGCGCTGCTTACGGATCATACCACCAGTTATGCCCATGGTAAAGATTATCCTTTGGGTTTAGATATTCAGTATTCAGGTATGGGTTTGTGGGGGAAAAATTATACCATTGATGGGGGTACAGAAATTCATTATGCATTGATTCCACACCCAGGTAAATGGGATAAGGCCGGCATTTGGGCAGGTGCCACCCAATGGAACGAGCCTTTGGTGGTGTGCGCGGGCAAGCCAGGTGGAAATAACAATACATCATTGATCAGGACGGACGATAAGGACATTGAGATTACCTCGGTACAATTTGATGGCGATGATATGCTGGTGCGTTTTTTTAATGCTGGTGCGGGCAAAGCTTTTAAAGCTACGTTTAATTGCAATGCTGATAAAGCCCAACTGGTGGAGTTAGATGGCAGGGTTAAACGGGTTTTGGCTTTAACTAAACAAACTACCGGAGATAATGCGTTGATTTTCAATATTCCAAAATTTGGAATCCGCACATTGCGGCTCATCAACGCACGCAAAATATAAGCTATATGCATCCAACAAAATATTTGTAAAATTTATTGTACAATATTTTGCTAAATCGTTTTTATTAAATAATTTGGACGATAATTACCAATTATAAATAACCGCTTCTTAAAACATACTTCAGGGATTAAAAGATGACCAATACTAAACGGGCCGTTTTTGTGGCTTTGCCGGGAAAAAAATATTTCATTGGGTTGTTGACCGCTGTATTATCTTTTGGTGCAACTGCGCTGAAAGCACAAAACCCCGCCACCTACGTAAATCCTTTTATTGGAGCCAGTACCAGCACGGCTGATGCAGGCACTTACCATGGTCTTGGCAAAACTTTTCCGGGCGCTACTACGCCCTATGGCATGGTGCAGGTGAGCCCCAATACCATAACAGGCGGCGACAATGGCCCTGGGTACAGTTACGAACAAACCAGTATTGAAGGCTTTGCAATGACCCAAATGAGCGGCATAGGCTGGTACGGCGACTTGGGTAATTTTTTGGTGATGCCCACCGCCGGTAAACTATATACTATAGCTGGTAAAATGGATGGATCGGTAAAAGGATACCGATCTGCCTATGATAAAAAGACCGAAAAAGCATCCGCCGGGTATTACAGCGCATTGTTGACAGATCATCATATTAAAGCAGAGATGACCGCGGCCCCGCATAGCGGCATGCTGCGCTTTACTTTTCCGCAAGGCAGCGATTCCCGCGTTCAGATAGATTTGGCACGCAGGGTAGGGGGCACATCTACATTACAGTATATAAAGGTAGTTAACGATCATAGTATTGAGGGTTGGATGAAATGTACACCCGATGGTGGCGGCTGGGGCAATGGAGATGGCCACGCCGACTATACCGTTTATTTTTATGCCGAATTTAGCAAACCATTGAAAGATTTTGGCGTCTGGAGCGCCGATATCCCCGACGACTGGAGCCGTAAACTGGACGATGTAACAAGTACCAAATACCTGGACAGGGTTGCCCAGGCCGAAATACTAAAGGGAGCGAAAGAGAAACAAGGAAAGCACCTGGGTTTTTATACCCAATTTGCTACCCATGCCAATGAGCAGGTATTGCTTAAAACAGGTATTTCTTTTATCAGTATCGCCGGAGCAAAAAATAATTTAAACACCGAGATCAAGGATTGGAACTTTGATGGGGTACATCAAAAAGCCGTTGCCTTATGGAACAAAGCTTTAACCAAGGTAAACGTTCAAGGTGGTACGCCCGAGCAAAAGACTGTATTTTATACCGCGCTTTACCATACTATGATAGACCCGAGAATTATAAGCGATGTTGATGGCAAATATCCTGGTGGCGATGGCCAGGCGCACCATGCGGTAAATTTTAGCAAGCGCACCATATTTAGCGGCTGGGATGTGTTTCGAAGTCAAATGCCTTTGCAAACTATCATCAATCCCTCGTTGGTTAATGACGAGATCAATTCGCTGGTAACCCTGGCACAGGAAAAGAAGATGAATTACCTGGAACGCTGGGAAATTATGAACGCCTACAGCGGCTGCATGATTGGTAATCCAGCCGTATCTGTAATAGCCGATGCCTATGCCAAAGGTATCCGCAATTATAACGTGCCAGAGGCTTATCGCTTATCGGTAGGATCGGTTGAGAAATTTGGTAATGGCGATAAAGGCTTTAGCGGTGGCGATTTGAGTTTATCACTAACCCTGGAATATGCCTATACCGATTGGTGTGTAGGCCAAATGGCCAAATGGCTGGGCAAAACCAGCGATACTGCTAAATACACTCAACGCGGACAAGCCTACAAAAATGTATTTGATGCCGAAAAAGGCTGGTACAGGCCAAAAGATGAGAACGGCAACTGGAAAGCCTGGCCCGATTCGGCAAGAACCAAACAATGGTATGGTACTATTGAAAGCAACCCATACCAGCAAGGCTGGTTTGTGCCGCAGGACGTAAAAGGTATGGCCAAAATGATGGGCGGCTACGAAAAAACCATAGCCGACCTGAATAACTTTTTTGAAAAAGCGCCCGATAACATGATGTGGAACGATTATTACAATCATGCCAACGAGCCGGTGCACCACGTGCCTTTTTTATACAATCGCCTGGGTGCGCCATGGCTTACCCAAAAGTGGACGAGGGAGATCTGTCGCCGGGCTTACCACAACTCGGTTGAGGGTTTAGTTGGTAACGAGGATGTGGGCCAGATGTCGGCCTGGTATGTGTTGGCTGCAAGCGGCCTGCACCCGGTTTGCCCCGGCGATACCCGGCAGGAAATTACCAGCCCGGTATTTGATAAAGTGGTGTTAAAGCTCGATCCTAAATATGCCAAAGGCCAAACATTTACTATAGTAGCCCTCAAAAACTCGGCGACTAATGTCTATATCCAAAGCGCAAAGCTAAATGGTAAACCATATAACAAGTGCTATTTGGATTTTAAGAATATCGCGGCTGGCGGCACGCTAGAGTTAACGATGGGTAGCAAGCCAAATAAAAACTGGGGAATTTGATGGTATCTGTATTTGAAAAGCAGGTGATAATTGATGTGAAAGCTAAATCGATTTATGATAAATGCTTGTATGTCATTATGAGTTTTAAAAAACAGGAAGCTCGAAGGATAAATGACTTTTTAAAAGGTTTGTCATCCTGAGGAACGAAGGATCTGTTCGCAGACTGTACAGGGCGAAGAAACATAGCGAATAATAGATCCTTCACTACGTTCAGGATGACAAAAAGGTTTTTGTAATCATGTCATTGCGAGGCACGAAGCAATCGCGAACTATACAGGGCGAACTTATACAGTTCGCGATTGCATCCACATAGAGAACAAATAAGATAATATATAAGTTGACTATACCATGAAGAAAACGTTTTTACTAATAATCACTCTCGGCCTTTCTATTTGGGCCAACGCCCAAAAAATCGCTCCTTTCAAGGCAGGGGACAGGGTAGCTTTTGTAGGTAACAGTATAACCGATGGCGGGCATTATCATTCCTACATCTGGCTGTATTATATGACCCATTTCCCCAACGCGCGTATTACCTGTTTTAACGCTGGGATCGGGGGCGATGCTATCAACCAGATCTATGACCGGTTTGACGATGACGTGTTTACCAAAAAGCCTAATATTTTAACCCTTACCTGGGGAATGAATGATAGCGGTTACTTTGAATGGTACCGTGCCGATGGGCAGGATTTTATGGATAAAAGAATCCAGGGCAGCTATAAATATTATGGCATGCTGGAAGATAAGTTGAAGCAACGGCCGGATATTAAAAAGATTTTTATCCTGGGTTCGCCATATGATGAAACTTCAAAATTTACCACCAAAAACATCTACCCCAAAAAAAGTATAGCCTTCTCAAAGATTATCGATTTTCAGCAGGATGCCGCGAAAAAGAATGGTTTTGGCTATGTTGATTTTTATCATCCGATGACTGCCATTAACCTGCGCGAGCAGGCCAAAGATTCAACTTTTAGCTTAACGCCTAATGATAGGGTACACCCCGATAATGATGGACACCTGGTGATGGCTTACCTGTTTTTAAAAGCTCAGGGTTTAGATAATCAGGCTGTTGCCGAAGTTGGTGTAAACGCCCAAAGCAAAAAAGTATTAAAGGCGGTAAACTGCCGCATCACTAATGTAACGGCCGATGCCGATTCAGTAAGTTTTAATTACCTGGCCAATTCGCTGCCTTACCCTTTAGATACCATCCCGCGTGCATGGGGCAACCGCAAAAAGCAGGCTGATGCTTTAAAGGTTATTCCCTTTACCAAAGAGTTTAACCAGGAAACATTAACAGTTAAAGGTTTAAAGGCCGGTGATTATAAAGTGCTGATTGATGGCGAACAGATAGGCCATTGGTCGGCGCAGCAACTGGCCGATGGGATGAATATGGCCGAGATTACCACAACGCCACAATACCAGCAAGCTATCCAGATAAGGGAATTAAATGAGGAACGCTGGGATATCGAACGCCGCACAAGGATGTACGTTTGGATGCAGTATAATTTTTTAAAGGGTAAAGGCCTGTTGCATAACGATAGCAACGCAGCTATGGATACCGTAAAAAAATATGCGCTGAAGGATATTTTTGTAAATGGCAACAAAGACAATTATACCCGCGCCCGTTACAAAAGCCTGCGCGATGCCTGGCAAAAAGAAATGGATGTGTTAACTGATGAGATCTATGCCATCAACAAGCCGCGGAATCACCGCATCACTATTGTCGTTTTTAAATAATATACCTGGATACCAATATGGATACCTATAAAAAAACAATTTTAATACTCATCATCAGTTTTTTAACCTTTTTAAAGGTTAGTGCGGCCACGGTAGATACTGTTCTTACCCACAGCGCTGCCATGGCGCGCGATATCAAGGCGGTGGTTGTAAAACCCGCTGATTATTCTTCATCAAAGAAATTCCCTGTATTATACCTGCTGCATGGTTTTAGCGGTAACTATAGCGATTGGATTTTGAAAGTGCCAGCCATTACTAAACTGGCTGATGAGTACCAAATGGTTATAGTTTGTCCCGATGGCAATTTTGCCGGCTGGTATTATGATAGCCCGATGAGCAAAGACTGGCAATATGAAACTTATGTAGGAACAGAACTGGTGAACTGGGTGGATAAGCATTACGCTACCATTGCCAATAGGAGTGGCCGTGCCATCACCGGTTTAAGCATGGGCGGGCATGGAGCCATGTATATCGCCTTTAAGCACCAGGACACCTTTGGCGCGGCTGGCAGTATGAGCGGCGCGTTGGATATCAGGCCGTTCCCGGATGCTTTTGGTATTGAGCAGGTTTTAGGAAAATACAGTCAATATCCCGAAAGATGGGAGAAGAACAGCGTAATCAATATGATATACCTGTTAAAGCCGAATTCGCTGGCTATTACTTTTGATTGTGGCTATGATGATTTTTTGTACCAAGTGAACCTTGCTTTTCATCAGGAGCTTTTAATGCGCAAGATTCCGCATGATTTTACGGTAAGGCCGGGCGCACATACCTGGGAATATTGGGGCAACTCCATCGTTTACCAGGCCTTGTTTTTTAGCCGTTACTTTAACAAAATAAAATAGGGGATAGTGTTGCGAAGTGTTCTTTACCGGGCTTGTAATATTAAGCCCGGTTTTTAAACATTTTATTATTTTTTATTGCCATTTGGTGCGAAGAAAATAATTTAAAAAAAGTACTGGAAAAGTTTGCTAAATCGTTTTTATAATTTAAATTAGCACTCAGATTAAATATCTGTTATAAACCATTTAACACAAACATGCTTTTTTTAGGGCGATCTGCGTAAGGTTGTCAATTGTTGCTAAATCGATTTTCAATTTTATTGAATTGAAGTTTGTAGTGTGAAAATATGCTATTGTAAATAAACCCTATAATATGAAAAAAATTTACTTTAAGGTTCTTTCTTATTCGATGTTTGGGCTTGCGCTTTTTGGTATGGCATCCTGTAAAAAGGATGGTTTTCTGGGGCAAACTTCTACATCAAACTTAACCAAACCTACGGTTTTTGCCGATAGCGCCAATACGGTGGCTTTCCTGTCCAATATTTACAGCAATGTTGGTTTTAGTGCCGACCCAGGCCGCTTTTTATATGCAGGGTTTACTACAAATGGAGGGATCGACGCTGCATCAGATGAAGCCGAGGTGTACACATCGGCAGGATCCACCGCGCTGGCTTTTGAATCGGGCACTGTTAATCCGGCTGTAATTACCGATGACGCCTATAAAAAAAGCTATGTGAACATCAGGGCTATCAACCAATTGATGGCCAACCTGTCCAAAGCCCCCATAAATGCTTTTACTAAAACCCAGATGCGTGCCGAAGCCCATTTTTTAAGGGCCTGGTACTATGCCATTTTGTTAAAGCATTACGGTGGTGTGCACATTGTAAAAGACAGTATTTACAATTATACAGATGCTATTCCTGCTAAGCGTAATACGTATGCCGAAACCGTCAATTATATCCTGGCCGATTGCGATACTGCAGCGCTTGACCTGCCCCTGGTACAAAGCGGTTTAAATTATGGTCGTGCATCAAAAGGTGCTTGCCTTGCCCTAAAATCACGGGTGCTGTTATATGCGGCAAGTCCGTTGTTTAACGGGCAGTCCATAGGAGTTGGCAGCACCAAAGAATTGGTAGGCTACCCAACCTATGATAAAGAACGCTGGCGATTGGCCGAAGAAGCAGCTGTAGCAGTTATAGGTACGGGTGCTTATAAGCTCTATACTGATAATTCAAACGCTGGTTTGGGTTTTCAAACGCTTTTTACGTTGCCTGTAAACGGCGAATACATATTTCAACGTATGAGGCCTGATAACCGGGATTTTGAGGAGTTATGGCAACCACCAAGCCGCACCGGTAAAAATGGGGCCTTACCTTTGCAGGGCCTTGTTGATGCCTTCCCGATGAATACCGGCAAGGCAATCACCGATCCAACATCGGGGTATGACCCGCAAAATCCCTACGCCAACCGTGATCCCCGTTTGGATTATACGGTAATCCGCGACCAAACACCTATTCAAAACCGGCTGTCATCGGGTAAATCGCCGATAGATATTTTTATCGGCACCTACCAGGGCAGGTCAACCGGCCCGGATGCGGTAAACGTAGGCACACGTACAGGTTACTACACCAACAAAATGCTGGACCCAAATGCGGTATCCCAGGATTTTACGCACAATACCAAAAGATGCTGGCCGCTGATGCGCTATGCCGAAATCCTGCTTAACTACGCCGAAGCAGCCAATGAATATGAAGGCCCAACTACGCAGGTTTACCAGGCTGTTGAGGCCATTCGCCAAAGGGCGGGTTTAGCCCCGTACCAATTGCCAACCGGTTTAGGCCAGGCAGAGATGCGTAAAGTTATCCAAAACGAGCGCCGTATTGAGCTTGCTTTTGAAGAGCACCGTTTTTGGGACGTGCGCCGCTGGAAAATCGCCGAACAGACCGAGAATATTCAAACCTATGGTATGGAGGTTGACCGCAACAATACTTCAGTAACTTATAAAACCTTCCCGGTGCGCAAGCGCAACTTCCGTACGGCAATGTACCTGTGGCCGTTCCCACAAACGGAGGTCGCCAAATCGCCAGAGATGTTACAAAATCCAGGGTATTGATCATCATAAGATAAAAGCAAATGAAAAAGAATAACATATTTCAACAATGCGGCTTTTTGCTGATAGCTATAGCTGCTATCCTGATGACATCATGCAAAGCCGAAAAGTCATTTCCTGTTAAGGAATCAGTCAAAGATATAACCGGCAGCTGGCAGGTTATCAGGGCTACCCGCAACGGTACGGATCTTACAGGCATCATCGATTTTACCAAATTTAGGGTAAACTTTAAGGATGGCGCTTACACCATTGAAAACCCATTGCCATTCCTGGTAAATGCCGATGGCAAATTTGCATTGGATGATCCTGAATATCCCTTTAAAATAACGTTTACGGCTATAGGAGCAGCGGCACCGGTATCTACCCCGTTCAACTACCCGGTAGTAAATGGCAAACGGCAGCTAAGCATTACGTTTAGTCCGGGCTGCCCCAATAACAGCTATGTATACGTGCTTCAAAAAGTTAACTAACCACCAACCACAAAAAATAAACGGAGAGATTTTATGAGATCATATTTACATATAAAAGGTAAAGGTTTGTGGAAGTTTTGCGCTTTTATAACCCTGGCCATCATATTAGCCTGCTGCGGCGAGATCATCACAGGTGTAGATCAGCCTGCTACGGCCACTGTAGGTGCCGTTGTGCCTATTACCGTACACATCAGCATCCCTACTGTAGGTGATGGCGGGCCGGATAACCTGATATTTGGCTTTTTGGTGCCTAAAGGCTGGAAAGCGGCTCAAAATACATTAATAACTTATACCAGCCCAACCCTGGGCGATGGAAACATGACCCTGATCCCGGATGGAACGGTAGCTAAAAATGGCGGCGGATTAACATGGCCGGCCTACATGAAAAAAACATTCCAGATAGGGGGGAACCTTATTGATGATATGGAATGGGTAGCTTATCAGTCAGATAAAGGTTTTAAACACGGCGGAGGAAATACCATTAGCGGCGATCTGCATATTAAAATAAAAGTGGGTGCGGATGGTAACAACACCCTGGTAAAGTTGGGATATGTAATTACCGATAGTGGTAACGGCTTTACCAGCGATGGTAACGGTACATACTACAGTTCGATGATTACGCCTTGTTTTGAAGTTACCGGTGGCACTGGCGACCTGATAGATTTTTGTAACCCGCAGTTAACCACCATTAACCCGCCAAAATCGTTAGATAATGACATTGTTACCCTAACGTTTGACGGTACCGTAGTTAATACCCCGCTTGGCAATGCTACCGAAACTTACCTATGTGCTACCGCCTATACCAGCGATGGCAAAACCGTTAGCGTGTGCGAGCAAACTGATAAAACCAAAATGGTGCAAACCGGCCCAAATAGCAAAAAATACCAGATAACGATATGGCCTAAAAGCTTCTTTAATGTTAGCGGCACACAAACCATAACCAAAATGGAGTATTTCATAACCAACAAAGCTGGAACCACCAAGGTGGGCTACGGTAATACGCTGGCGCCTTTTGTGTACACCTTTAAGTGTTCGTAACCAATTATAATACAATATGATACTTACTTGTTCTGCAAATGGAATGACAGGTATTTGCTAAAACGATATTTCAATTATTGCCAACAATTTAAATCTTATACTATGGCTTATTGCTACTTAAAGAAATGCTTTACAGGTTTCGTCATATTGATGCTTATGCTGGTAAAAACCGGGTACGCAGCTATGCAGGACACCACAGGCAGGGGTAGTACCCATCCTGACTGGGTAAGCGGCATCGTGCTTGACGAATATGCCAACCCATTAAAAGGGGTTAAGGTAACCATAAAAGGGAAAACCGATGCCGTAGTTACCGGTGCCGACGGAAAGTTTGAGATCAACGCGGCTATCAGCGATAAACTGGTGCTTGCTGTTGCCGGCTATTATACGCGCCAGGTTACCGTACACGATAAAATTAGTATAACAGTACGGCTACTTGATGCCTATATAAAAACGCCCGAAAAGATAAACGTGCTGTATGGAACCAAAAAAGCGTCGGCTAATTTGGGGGCTATATCTTCTATTTATACCAACCAGCTTGCCTCTACACCTGCATCGTTGTATACCTACGCTTTGCCGGGTCAGCTGCCTGGCTTGTACACGCAGCAGTACAGTGGTTTTTCAAGTCCGCAAACAAGTACGCAAACCGTGGCCGATTTTGTTGGCAACGTGGTGCAGCACAACAACTATTCGGCAAATGATAATACCGAGATCGGTTTATCATTGCGCGGACAAACGCCCATTACGATCATTGACGGTGTACAACGCGAAATTTCATCTATTGATCCGGAAAGCATCGAATCGGTATCGGTACTGAAAGATGCCTTATCAAACATTCTGCTGGGTATTAACAGCTCACGTGGTGTATTATTAATAACCACCAAACGTGGCCAGGCAGGCGCGCCCCGCATCTCGTTCACCGCCGAATCAGGATCTCAGCATCCCTTGTCATTGCCCACACCTTTGCCAGCTTATCAGTACGCTTATCTGTATAACGAAGCACTGCAAAACGATGGTAAACCAACTGTTTATACCGCCAACGATTTCAATGCCTATCGCAATCATACCGACCCGGCGCGTCATCCTGATGTGAACTGGTTTAACACCCTGCTGCGCGATCATTCACCATTAAAGAGCTACAAATTAAATGTAAACGGTGGTACCGGGGTGGCGCAATACAGCGTATCCTTAAGTTACCTGGATCAGCAGGGGATGTTTAAAACAGCGCCTAATGCTACATACAATACCAATAATGATTTAAACCGCTATATCATCAATTCGGACCTGAGCGTAAATGTAACTAAGAAGTTTACGGTTGATCTGCAATTGTTTGGTCGCATTCAACAGGCCACACAGCCAGGAACCGGTTACAGTGGTATCCTCAATACGCTTTATAATACACCAAATAACGCCTACCCGGTTTATAACCCTAACGGATCATTCGGGGGCACAACTTTATTTACCAATAACCTGTTATCGCAGTTACAATATTCGGGCTACCAACGCACCAACAGCAATGATGTAATGGCCAACCTTGATCTCAACTACGATTTGAGCGGTATTACTCAAGGCCTATCGGTAAAACTAAAAGGCAACCTTGCTTTTGAATCGCAGGGTTTGGTAAACAGGGGGCTGCAAAACAACGCTTACATTTTTAACAGGGATAGCAGTTACTCGGCAGTGGGTAACCCTATAGCGCAATCAAATGGATTTGCCACGGTATCAAGCGCCCGCTACTCATTTGCACAGGCTGCTTTAAATTACGACAGGCAGTTTGGTAAAAGCAATGTAAGTGGTATGTTATTGTATGATACCCGGTCGTCAGTGTTAAACTATGATCTGTCGGGTGTTACTACCAACCGCGCGGTTAAGTTTGGCTATAACTATGATAGCAAGTACCTTTTTGAAGCATCGGTAAACAGCAGCGGTTATAACAGGTATCCGCCGGGTAACCAATATGGTTTATTTTACGCGGTTGGTTTAGGCTGGCAAATGGGGCAGGAGCGTTTTATTAAAGACAACGTAAGCTGGATAAGCTCATGGAAATGGCGCGCCACCTATGGTAAAACCGGTAATGCCAATGTAGATAATTTTGGCTACTACAACTTTTTGCAAACCTACAGCGCATCAAACGGCTACCCGTATACTTTGGGTACCAGCCGCAGCGTGATACAAAGCTATAACGAAAATACACTGGCTAATCCCTACATCCGCTGGGAAAACGCAAAAAAGCTGGATATAGGTACCGATATCTCCTTGTTTAAAGACCACTTTAAAATTACCGCCGACTATTTTCACGACAGGTATTATGATCTGCTGCAGATTCGGGGCAACAGCATCGCGCTGCTGGGTACCGGTTACTCTGCGGAGAACATTGGTGTAAAACTTTATAAAGGCACCGAACTTGCCTTAACCTACCAGGATCACGTAGGTAATTTAAACTATTTTATCAGCGGCAACGCTACCCGGCAAACATCCAAAAATGTATTTAGCGATGAGGAAGCAACACCTTACCCATGGTTAAGGCGCACGGGATTATCAAACGATGTAATCTTCGGTTATACTGCTTTAGGCTTTTTTAAAAACGCCCAGGATGCAGCCACAGGTGCTACAACTGTGGGCTACACCCCACAGGCCGGAGATGTTAAATATAAAGACCTCAACGGCGACAATATTATTAACCAGTTTGATCAATCGCCTATAGCCAATACCAAAGCGTTGATTTTTTACCGCTTATCATTTGGCGTAAACTATAAAGGATTTAGCCTGAGTGTGCTGATGCAGGGTGTGGCCAATCACCAGATCATTTATAACAATAACCTTATAAATGGTTTTGCAGGTGTTGGTCCGTTTGGTAACAATTATTCGGGCCAGGGCTATGATGCTTTAACAGGCAGATGGACACCCGAAACTGCTGATGTAGCCACCCTGCCACGCTTATCATCGGTAGGTAATGCCAATAATGGCCTGCTATCAACATTGTATATCCGCTCTGCCAATTATATGAGGCTAAAAAATGCCGAGGTAGGTTATAGCCTGCCGCTGGAGTGGGCGCGCAAGCTCAGACTGTCGGGCATCAGGGTATTTGCCAACGGCGAAAACCTGCTTACTTTTTACGGCTACAAAGGAGTTGATCCGGAGGTTTATGGTCTTGCATATCCTATTCAACGGGTGTTTAATGCAGGTATAAACATCAAGCTTTAATTTTTGGCCAACATTAAAAACATGATCATGAAGAAAATTAAAAATATAAGCATAGCAGTCCTTACCCTTTTTGTAATACTATCGGGCTGTAAAAAATATGAGCAATTTCCGGTTGATAAGGTGGGTATTCAATATGTGTTTGATCCTAAGGATTCTTTAGGTACCAATGCTAAAGAATTTCTATACGGTATTTATCCTATACTCAAAAGCGGTCATAACCGGGTAGGGGGCGATTACCTTGACGCTGCGTCTGACGATGCCATGTCGTCGGCCTCGGGTCCTACAAACCAGGTTACCATACTATCCACCGCAGCCTATAATTCCTATACCATACCTGCCGATGAGAATCTTTGGGCATATTATTATACAGGTATCCGCAAGTCTAACATTTTTGTAAATAACATTGATCTGGTGCCGGTAATGGCAAAATACAAAGGCTACTCGCAAAAGTACGTATGGAAAAGCGAAGCTCGTTTTTTAAGGGCCATGTTTTACTTTGAGCTGGTGAAACGTTACGGTGGTGTGCCATTGTTAGGCAACAAAGTATTTACTATAAGCGATAACGTAGCCCTGCCGCGCAACTCATTTGATGATTGTATAAAATACATAGTAAGCGAGTGTGATGCCATTAAAGATACGTTACTCACTACACCATTTGATAACCCCAATGCCGATGCGCACCGGGTAACCAAAGGCGCGGCGTTAGCCTTAAAGGCAAAGGCCTTGTTATATGCCGCCAGTCCGCTGTTTAATGGCGGCAATATTGACGCGGCCAACCCGCTAACCGGTTATGCAGATAACAGTACAGCAAGATGGGCAGCAGCTGCAGCGGCCGAAAAAGATGTAATGAACCTGGGCGGTTACGCGTTGCTGACTAATTATAAAGATATTTTTCTGACACAGAATAATGCTGAAATGATACTGATCAGGCAAACCGGGTCTGATAATATTGTCGAATCGACTAATGCGCCTATAGGATTTCCCGGTGCAGCATCAAAAGGTCAAACCAGCCCCAGCCAACAATTGGTTGATGCTTACCCTATGAACAACGGCTTGCCTATAACCGATCCATCATCCGGTTATGATAGTAATAATCCATACGTTAACCGTGACCCGCGCCTTACCTATACCGTGTTTTATAACGGTGCACGCTGGCTTAACAGCGATCTGCAGCTTTATGAAGGTGGCCAAAGTAAACCAAACACCAGCTTGCAGCAAACCAAAACGGGCTACTACATGCGCAAGTTTATGGGCAACGAGGAGAATACCAATAGCTTCCAGAGTCATAATGCCGATTGGTTGATCATCCGCTTTGCTGATGTGATATTGGGCTATGCCGAGGCTGAGAATGAAGTTAACGGTGCTACCGGCGATGTTTACGACGCAATGATAAGGATTCGCAAACGGGCGGGCTTAACTGCCGGGGGAAATGGCCTGTATGGGTTAAAAGCCGGCATGAGCAAGGACGAAATGCGTGATGCTATCCATAACGAACGCAGGCTGGAATTTGCTTTTGAAGAAAGCCGTTACTGGGATCTGCGCAGGTGGAAAACAGCAGGCACCCTAATGAACGAACCGCTTAAAGGTATGTCGATCAGTAAAATTGGGTCGAGCTTAACTTATAACGTCGTCACTGCTCAGGCCAATAAGTTTACCGCGCCGCAAATGTACCTGTATCCCATCCCGTACGATGAAGTGTTAAAGAACCCGAATATGAAACAAAATCCCGGATGGTAGTCCTTCAATTAATTTAACCAAATCAATTAAGCAGTTATGAGAAAATTCATACTTTTCTTTCAAATAATAGTACTCATGCTTCCGGTGGTTGCATTTGCGCAAAATAAAACCGTAACCGGAACCGTGCGCGATGTTTCCGGTGTTTTGCCCGGGGCATCCGTGGTTGAAAAAGGATTACCATCAAATGGTACAATTACCACAGCTAACGGTAAATTCAGCCTCACACTAAAAGGGCAATCTAACGCAATCGTTGTTAAATTTATAGGCTACGTGCCACAGGAGTATGCCTTTAAAAATGGCAGCACGGCCGATGTTATTCTGCAAACCAACAGCAATGGCCTGGATGAAGTAGCTGTGGTTGGTTACGGGAAACGCTCACGGCCTACCAATACCGGTGCGGTAAGTTCTATATCTGCAGCAGATATCCGCACCGTTCCAACAGCTAATGTGCAAAATGCTTTAACCGGTAAATTACCGGGCTTTTTCTCGCAGCAGGCATCAGGCCAGCCGGGTAAGGATGCATCAGATTTTTATATCCGTGGTGTTAGTTCATTAAATCCGGCTGGTAACCAACCGCTAATAATTGTTGACGACATCCAATATAGCTATGATCAGCTGCAACAGATCAACGTAAACGAAATTGAAAGTATTTCGATATTGAAGGATGCGTCAACCACGGCCATTTACGGTATTAAAGGTGCCAACGGCGTATTGGTTGTAACCACCCGCAGGGGTAAAAGCGGAGCGCCAAAGGTTAACTTAAGGGTTGAGACAGGTGTACAGGCCCCAACCAAAACGCCAACTTTCCTTGATTCTTATAACTCGGCGGTGTTGATCAACGAGGCGCAGGCCAATGATGGTATCCCCCAAAGCTTTACGCAGCAGGATCTGGATCATTTTAAAAATGGCGACGATCCTTATGGGCATCCCAACGTGGATTGGTACAATAAGATATTCAAAAAAAATACTTACCAGTTAAATACCAATATGGATATTTCTGGTGGAAGTAACGCGGTTAAATATTTTATCTCAGGTGGTATCCTGAAACAAAACGGCCTTGTTCGTGACTTTGCCGATCCGCAAAGTTTGGTGAACACCAATTACTATTTTAACCGTTACAACTTCCGCTCCAACCTTGACCTGAAAGCTAATAAAACCCTGGATCTGCGTTTGGATGTAACCACCCGTTTCTCGGACCTGAACCAGCCATATAACCAGAATGCAGTAGGCGAGGTATATAACTTTACCAAGCAAACGCCTTTTACCGCGCCATATTTAAATCCTAACGGCTCGTATTCATATGCCTACTCGTCTTTTAACCCCGAGCATTTACCAACGCTGAATGCCAGGCTGGCCACAGGTGGTTACCAGCATTCGCGCCGTACCGATTTTAACTTTTTGTTTGGCGCCACTCAAAAGCTGGACGCGCTTACCGAAGGCCTGTCTTTAACCGGCAGGGTAGCCTATTCCAGCATTGAGCAGTTTACCAAGCAAACATTTAATGGCGGCGGTTTCCCATCTTATCATTTCGATCCAACAACTAATCAGTATACGTTAAAGCCGGGAGCAAGTTATGTGTACCAAACCTATGTATTAACAGGTAATACAGATATTAACTCCAATAATTACGATGCGCAGCTATATGCCAATTACGATCATTTGTTTGGCAACGCGCATCACATAACCGGCTTGTTATTGTTTAACCAAACATCGCAAACCTATAATGCGCAACCCCTGTTGGATGGGGCACTAGTGGCCGTGCCGCAAAAATTCCAGGGAGTATCCGGCAAAATTGGATATGATTATAAGCAGAAATATTTACTGGAATTTAACATCGCCTACAATGGTACCGACAGGTTTGCCGCCAATCATCGCTTTGGTTATTTCCCGGCTTTAAGTGTTGGTTATAACCTGGTAAAGGAGAAATTCTTTGCTGACAAATTCCCGGTGTTCAGCCTGTTTAAATTGCGGGCCAGCTACGGCCTGGTAGGTTCTGATGTAGCGCCGGGTAACCGCTATGTGTACAACCAGGTATATAAGCAAGGCGGCGGGTATTATTTTGGCGAAACGCCGCAAGGCTATGGCAGTGTATATGAAGATGCCTTAAGCAACCCCAACGTAGTTTGGGAACGTGCCAAAAAAACGGATATAGGTTTGGACCTCAACTTATTTAACGATAAGATCTCGGCCACCATCGATTATTTTCATGATATCCGTTATGATCAGCTGATCGTTCCCGGAAGTGTGCCCGAGATTATCGGCGTCGACCTGCCTGCCGTAAACATCGGGAGAACCCGTAACCAGGGTTTCGACGGGCAGATCAGTTATCATAGTAACGCAGGCAAAGTACAGTACAATGTAGGCTTTGTATTCTCGTATGCTAAAAATAAAATACTCTTTATGGATGAGGCCGCGCCAGCTTATAAAACCCTGGCCAGAACAGGCTTGCCTATCGGTCAGCAATTTGGTTATCACTCCATTGGATATTATAGCGTAAAAGATATTGCTGATATTAAAGCATTCCAGGCCGCGCATGGCGGATCGAACGCGGGCGATCCTATTGCAATACCCGATAATGGTTTACCGCTGCAACCCGGCGATTTGAAGTACCAGGACCTTACCGGCGATGGCATCATTAACGTGTTCGATCAAACACATATCGGTAACCCCAACCTGCCAAATACTTCGCTTGGCTTATCACTCCAGGTTGTTTATAAAGGGTTTAGTGTTAGCGCTTTATTTGCGGGGTCATTTAATTACAGCTTCGCGGTATTGGGTACAGGTATTGAACCTTTCCAAAGCCAGTTTCAACCCATTCACGAGGAACGCTGGACACCAACAAACACAACGAATGCCAATTTTCCGAGGTTGAGCACCAATCCTACGTCAGTAAATAGCCCGACGGCTTATTTTTCAGATTACTGGCTGATCAACGCGCATTACATCCGCCTGAAAACAGTTGATATAGGTTACCAGCTGCCAACCAAACTATTGCCTTTTAAAATTAATAACGCCCGTATTTACATGAGTGCCTACAACCTGTTTACCTGGACAAACTTTAAAAAGTACCAACAAGATCCGGAGGTGGCTACCAATACAGCAGGCGATGCTTATATTAACCAGCGGGTAATTAATATTGGTATACAGGCCGGGTTTTAAATAAGCCCAATATATTACTAAAGTCATGCCGATTACTTGTTTCGGCATGACTTTGAGGCTATAATCACGATGTAGTTTTCCCTTAGGAATTTCGCCGAATTTTACTATTCAGTATGATTTCATTTATCATTAAATTAGTGCGATGTTTCCAACTATAGGCCACCTTATTTACTACCTTTTCGGGATTAATTTTACATTCCCGATTCAAACGCTGGGTTTATTTATGGCCTTGTCTTTTTTGTTCTCGTACATGGTATTCAGCTCGGAGTTTAAACGGTACGAGGCCTTAGGTAAGATCACCGCATTTACCCGCGAAGTAATGTTGGGGCAAAAAGCTTCCTTCGCCGAAATCAGCATCAATTCCTTCCTTGGTTTTCTATTAGGCTTCAAAGCATTTGGGGCAATGTTTAACTACACTATCTTCAGTGACAATCCGCAGTCGTACCTTTTATCACTAAAGGGTAACCTGGTTATGGGGATTCTTACAGCCGCCATATTTGGTTTTTGGGTTTATGCTGATAAAAAGGAAAACGAACTGGAGGAGCCCCGGTTGGTAACGGAAACAGTACACCCTTACCAGCTGATGGGAATGCTCCTGTTTTCGGTAGGCTTTTTTGGCTTTATAGGGGCAAAGCTTTTTGATAGGGTTGAACATTGGGATAATTTCAGGTACGATCCGGTGGGGACCTTATTCAACGTTCGCGGGTTTTCTTACTATGGAGGTCTTATATTTGGCGCTCTAACTTATCTGTATATAGGTCATAAAAAAGGAATGAAACTGGTACACCTGGCCGATATCGGTTCGCCCGGGATGATGCTGGCTTATGGCATTGGTCGCATAGGTTGCCAGCTTGCAGGCGATGGTGACTGGGGAATTGTCAACAACCATGCAAAGCCAGGGTTTTTGCCTCAATGGATGTGGTCGTTCACGTATCCGCATAATGCCATTAACGCCGGGATTCCTTTGCCCGATTGCACAGGTAATTACTGTAATCAACTGGTGCATGGCGTGTACCCTACACCGTTTTATGAAGCCACTATTTGTTTATTGTTTTTTATGCTGATGTGGATTTTTAGGAATAAGATCATTATCCCTGGTTTTATGTTTTTTTTATACCTCATCCTTAACGGCGGCGAACGCTTTTTAATTGAGCTGATCCGTATCAATCCCAAATATCATATCTTGGGTATGGAGTTAACCCAGGCTGGTTTTATTGGTTTACTGATGGTGCTGGGTGGATTAACCGGTTTTGTTTTTTTAATCATAAACCATAAAAATAACTTGCAAAGGCAGCCATAGTCGGTTTAAATTTGGGTGCCCAATTATTTGAATTATCCCTATGAGAAAGTTTGCGATCATCAGCCTTATATTTTGTTTTATTGTAAACGCGCAAACCAAAGCACAAACCAGTGCTAAAACTGTAAACCTTACCGACCTTAACTTTACCGTAGAAGAAGCTCCCGAGTGGAGCGCCCTGTTAAAACGCGAAACCGGCTGGTTTGGAGGCGACGGTATTTACACTATCCCATTAAACGGTATAGAAAACAGGCAGGCCAAAGCCAACGACAAGGTGTTATTCATTTTTAGCGATAGTATGATCGGTAAAATAGAAAATGGCACCATGGCGCCTGGTTATAAAATGATCCATAACTCCGTTGCTGTGCTTAAGGGCAATCAACCTGCAAATCTCAAAATGAAATTTACCTGGGATACTGATAAAGCCAAAGCAGCCGAATCGGTATTTATACCGCGCACTACCCAAACCCATACCAGTGATTACTACTGGCTGGGCGATGGCTTTGTAAACCAGGAACTAAATAATGCCATCTACATTTTTGGCTACAGGGTGCGCAATGTGGGCACGGGTGCATTCGGGTTTAAGGAAGTAGGCAATACACTCATCAAAATTCCCGCTGGCGCACAGCCGCCTTACCACGGTTTAAAACAGATGGATACGCCCTTTTATCTTACCGATAAAAACGACGATATAGGTTCATTTGGCGCAGGTATCTATGTAAATACAACAAAGGCGGACGCGCCAAAACCGGATGGCTATATTTACATTTACGGCGTACGCGGCATGGCCAAAAAATTGATGGTAGCCCGCGTGTTACCCAAAGATTTTGAACAGTTTGACCGATGGACTTTTTACGATGGTACCAATTGGGTAAAGGATATGAACAAGGTAGCCGATGTTACCGATAACGTATCCAACGAGTTAAGCCTTACCGCCCTGCCAGATGGCCGGTACGCCCTTATTTTCCAGGTAGGGGGGATGAGTACCGACGTAGGGATGCGTATAGGCGCAACACCTTACGGCCCGTTTGGCCCAGTAATAAAGATATGGGATTGCAAACCCGACCTGGAGGAAAAAACCTTTGTGGTTTACAATGCAAAAGCGCATCCAAGCTTGTCTGCTCCCGGCGAACTGCTGATCAGCTATAATATTAACTCTGTGGATTTCATTCCCGATTTGATGAAACATCCTAATTTATATCGGCCGAGGTTTATCAGGATGAAAATAGGGAAAGAGAGTCAGGAATCAAGAGTCAAGAATTAAGACTTTTCATCGTGCCTACCTATGACGTTCTTGCAAAAAAAAACACTTTTTGTCATCCTGAACGCAGTGAAGGATCTGTTTGTCGCCATGCTTTTTCGCCCTGTACTGTCTGCAAATAGATCCTTCGTTCCTCAGGATGACAAACCTTTTAAAATGTTATTTCTCCTTCAGAGTTTTGAGAAATTTTACAACTCGCAATGACATTTCTATAGTTTTTAAAATCTTCATACCTAACACTTGCTATTTGATAACAAAACATATATTTTAGCTAAATCAATTTAGCTAACCAATTCAAATGAAAAAATTCTTACTGTTTGCCGGCATCATCATGCTGTGCAGTTTCCAAACTAAAAAGCCTGTTAAGGTGGTGTTTTTTGGTGATTCCATTACCGAGTACGGTGTGCAGCCCACCGGTTTTATCACCCTGATCCAGCAACGCCTTAAAGCCGAACAAAAGGATAAGGATTACGAGGTTGCTGGTGCAGGCATTGGCGGTAATAAAATATACGATCTGTATTTGCGCTATGAAGACGATGTGTTGACAAAAAATCCGGATGAGGTGGTGATTTGGGTAGGGGTGAACGATGTATGGCACAAGCGCATGTTTGGTACCGGTACCGATTGGGACAAGTTTGGCCGCTTTTACACCGCATTGATCAAAAAAATGCAGGCTAAAAATATCAAGGTGATCATCTGTACACCGGCCAGCGTAGGTGAGAAAACGGACTACAGCAATGAATTGGATGGCGACCTGAACAAGTACTCCAACATCATCCGCGATCTGGCTAAACAAAACAATTGCGACCTGGTAGATTTCAGAACCTTATGCCACGAATATAACGTTAAAAATAACCCAACCAATAAAGGTGAAGGCATATTAACCAAAGATGGCGTACACCTGAACGACGAGGGTAATAAATTTGTGGCCGATCTGTTTTACAAAACCTTATTTAAATAAAATAAGGTTTTGTCATTTTGCTAAATCGATTTATTATTTATATTTGTACACCAGGTGCTAATATCCTTTATTGGCACAAACCAAATTATATCGCCCAATGAAAACACGCTTACTTACTTGCCTTGCCACGCTTTTATGGATAAACTGCCTTTTTGCGCAGGATGCCAACCTGGTTAAATATGTTAACACGCGGCAGGGCACTAATACAAAATATGAGTTTAGCTATGGCAATACTTACCCGGCCACGGCATTGCCTTTTGGTATGAACACCTGGACGGCCCAAACCGGCAAAAATGGCGATGGCTGGAAGTATCAGTATTTTGAGCATACCATCCGCGGCTTTCAGCAATCGCACCAGTGCAGTTCATGGGTAAATGATTATGCGGTGTTTTCTTTTATGCCGGTTACCGGTAAGTTGGTTGTTAATGAAGACGCCCGGGCCGCGGCCTTTAAGCACGAGAACGAAACCGCCCAACCCAGTTACTACAAAGTAAAACTGGATAATAATATCACCACCGAGATGACCCCTACCGAACGCGGAGCTCATTTACGCTTCACTTTCCCCAAGGGGCAGGGCTCTTACCTGGTATTGGATGGCTACACCAAAATGAGTATGGTGAAGATCATTCCCCAGGAGCGTAAGATCATTGGCTGGGTGAACAATTGCCGCTGGGCGCCACAAGGGTTTAAGAACTATTTTGTGATCACCTTTGATAAACCTTTTGCTGATTATGGTACCTGGGAAAATAAAAAAGACAAGCTATCGCCCAAAAACCTAAACGGCGAAGGCGAGGGTATTGGCGCTTACCTTAAATTTAAAGATGGAGAAACGGTGCAGGCCAAAGTAGCATCAAGCTATATAAGCCCGGAGCAGGCCGAGCTTACCTTACAAACCGAGCTGGGCAAATACCGCGGCTTTGATGATACCCGCAAAGCTGCCGACCAGGTTTGGAACACGTTGTTGGGCCGCATGAAAATTGAAGGCGCTACCGAAGATGAAAAGGGCACTTTTTATAGCTGCATGTACCATGCCAACCTGTTCTCGCACCAATTTTTTGAGTACGGTAAAGATGGCAAGCCTTATTACTATAGTCCGTATGATGGTAAAGTACACAACGGCTTTATGTATACCGATAATGGCTTTTGGGATACTTTCCGCGCGCAATTTCCGCTTAATACCATTATTCATCCTAAAATGCAGGGGCAATATGTGCAAGCACTCCTGGATGCACAGCAGCAATGCGGCTGGCTGCCGGCCTGGTCGTTCCCTGCCGAAACGGGCGGGATGCTGGGCAACCATTCCATTTCACTGTTAACAGACGCCTGGGTTAAGGGTATTCATACTTTCGACCCTAAACAGGCTTTGGCGGCATATTACCACGAAGCCACCAATAAAGGTCCTTGGGGCAGCGCTAACGGCAGGCCCGGCTGGAAAGAGTATTTTGCCGATGGCTACGTGCCCTACACGCCTCAAACTTTAGGCGCAACCGCCTGGACTTTGGAGTTTGCCTATGATGATTTTTGCGGATATCAGCTGGCTAAACAAACAGGTAATACCTACTACGAAAATGTTTTTGGCCGGCAGATGTATAATTACAAAAACCTGTACGACCCAAAAACGCGCTTTATGCGTGCCAAAGATGCCAAAGGCAATTGGATTGAACCTTTTGACCCGATGGATTGGGGCGGCCCCTACACTGAGGGCAACGCCTGGCACTGGACCTGGTCGGTTTTCCAGGATGTGCAGGGCTTGATTAACCTGATGGGTGGCGACAAAAATTTTACAGATAAAATTGATTCGGTTTTTACCGAACCGGGTACTATTAAAGTTGGGGGCTATGGACAGGTAATTCATGAGATGACCGAAATGGCGGCCTTTAAAATGGGCCAGTACGCGCAGGGTAACGAGCCTATTCATCACCTATTGTATATGTATAACTATGCCGGCCAGCCCTGGAAAGCACAGCAACACCTGCGTGAGGTAATGGACAAAATGTACAACGCTGGCGAAAATGGCTATCCCGGCGATGAGGACGAAGGGCAGATGTCGTCATGGTATGTGCTGAGTGCGGCAGGCATTTACAGCGTTTGCCCCGGCACAGATGAGTATGTGATAGGCAGCCCGGCATTCAAAAAAATGACCATTACGCTGGAGGATGGTAAAAAGTTTGTGATAGAGGCCAATAACAACAGTAAGCAAAACGTGTATATCCAGTCGGCAACGCTTAACGGGAAGCCTTATACCCACAACTTTATTAAGCACAGCGATATCACGGCCGGCGGCATCCTGCACTTTGAAATGGGCGATAAACCCAACATGAGCCGAGGTCTGGCAGCCGAAGACAAACCTTTTTCGCTCTCCAAAAACACATCAAACTAAACATCAGCCTACAATGCCTTTAAATTTCCCCAAAGTTTTAAAAAAATCCCTTTTAATAATCTGCGTTGCTGCCTTCACCGGCGCATCGGCGCAGAATCTGGGTTACCTCAATAGCTCAAACCCGCAAACCAACTGGAAAGTGAAAGCCCAGGCCGAAGTTGGTGCCGATAGCGCCAATATTTACAAACCCGGCTACAATGTAGCCAGCTGGGTTAAGGGGGTAGTGCCCGGTACGGTATTTAATGCCTACGTGGTGGCCGGCCTGGAAAAAGATCCCAACTTTGGCGATAATATTTACAAGGTTGATAAGGCCAAATACGACCGTAACTTTTGGTATCGTACGGAGTTCAGCATCCCTGCCGGTTATACCAAAGAAAAGATCTGGCTTAACTTTAAGGGCGTCAACCGCAAGGCCGAGATCTACCTCAATGGCAAACAAATTGGCATTTTGGATGGCTTTATGCAGCGGGGCAATTTTGATGTTACGGGTTTAATCAGCAAAAGTAGCTTAAACGTTTTAGCAGTATTGGTATACTGCCCTGCTAACCCTTTGGTTAACTATGCCAGCCCAACTTATATTCCAAGTGCCAGCTGGGATTGGATGCCGTATGTACCGGGATTAAACTCGGGCATAACCGATAATGTTTACCTCAGTAATACAGGCGGTATCACTATCCAGGATCCCTGGATCAGAACGGATTTGCCGACCAATGCCCGGGCCGACGTATCTATCGCGTTAGGGGTAAAAAACAGTACTTCAAAATTTCAAACGGGTACATTGAGCGGTACTATTCAACCCGGAAACATAGCATTTACCCAAAAAGTATTTGTAGGCGCCAACAGTACCGCCGAAGTGAAGCTGGATAAAAAGCGTTTTGAACAACTGGCCATTAACAGCCCCAAACTATGGTGGCCAAACGGTTATGGTGAACCTAACTTATACACCTGCAAGCTCAGCCTTAAACTGGGCGATGAGATATCCGACAGCCAGACCATCAAATTCGGAATCAAAAAATACAGTTACGATACAGTGGGCAATGTATTGCATGTATTGGTGAATGGTACCCGCGTGTTTTTAAAAGGTGGTAACTGGGGTATGGCCGAGTATATGCTGCGCTGCCGTGGCAACGAATACGATACCAAACTGAAGCTACACCGGGAAATGAACTTTAACATCGTGCGCAACTGGATAGGATCAACTACTGATGATGAATTTTACGATGCCTGCGATAAATACGGCATGATGATATGGGATGATTTTTGGTTAAACTCTATCCCTAACCTGCCCAACGATGTGAACAATTTTAATGCTAACGCGATAGAAAAGATCAAGCGCTTCCGTAACCATCCGTCGATAGCCATTTGGTGCGGCGATAACGAAGGGACACCCATGCCACCGCTTAACGGCTGGCTGGCCGAAGATATCAGCAACTATGACGGGGGCGACAGGCGTTATCAACCCAATTCGCACGCGGGTAGTTTAACTGGCAGCGGGCCCTGGACAAATTTCGACCCGCGCTGGTATTTCAGCAGGTTCCCTAATGGTTTCGGCGGTTCGCCGGGCTGGGGTTTGCGCAGCGAGATTGGCACGGCGGTATTTACCAATTACGATAGCTTTAAAAAGTTTATTCCTAAGGATAAGCTATGGCCGCGAAACGAGATGTGGAACCTGCATTTCTTTGGTCCATCGGCAGGAAATGCGGGGCCCGATAGGTATGATGAGGGGATTAACAAACGCTATGGTACAGCAACCGGCATCCAGGATTATTGCCGCAAGGCGCAGCTGCTCAATATAGAAACCAATAAGGCGATGTACGAGGGTTGGGAAGACAATATGTGGGAAGATGCATCGGGTATCATGACCTGGATGAGCCAGTCGGCCTACCCATCGCTGGTATGGCAAACCTATGATTACTATTACGACCTGACTGGTGCCTACTGGGGTGCAAAAAAAGCCTGCGAACCACTGCACATTCAATGGAACCCGGTAAATAATTCGGTTAAGGTAATTAACACTACCGGCAGCAACGTTAGCGATTTAACGGCCGATGTAGAAGTATACAACAGCGATGGCAGGCCGGTAAGCGATTATCATCAAACCAAACAGGTAGATGCCATTGCCAACACAGCAGTAAATTGCTTTACCATCAAATTTACCGAAGAACATACCAACCTGGCTTTAAACAAGGCTACCGTTGCCTCATCATCAGAAAACATGGAGGCTGCTTTGGCAACCGACGGCAACAGTGGCAGCCGCTGGGCCAGCAGGCAAAACGATAATGAATGGATCTATGTAGACCTGGGCAACGAACAGGTTGTAAATGGTGTGAAATTGAACTGGGAAGAAGCTTACGGCAAAGCCTTTAAAATCCAGGTATCCAACGATGCCAAACAATGGCGCGATGTGTATGATACCGAAGATGGCCACAGCGGCGTACAGCAGTTTACTTTTGATGAAACTAGGGCCCGCTATGTAAAAATGAAGGGTGTACACCGTGGCTCGGGCTGGGGCTACTCGCTTTGGGATTTTGAAGTGTATGGTGGCGAACCAAAAAGTAACGGTTTAAGTGATGTGCATTTCATCAAACTAAAATTAATCGATAAAGCAGGCAAACTGGTATCCGATAACTTTTATTGGCGCGGCAACAAACGCACCGATTTTACAGCGCTGAATAACCTGCCCAAAGTGAGTTTGAAAGTAAACTCAAAGGTAACCAGGGCAAATGGTAAATATTACATCAATACCACCATAACCAACCCGGCATCATCTCCTGCTGTAGCCTTTGCCATAAGGGCACAAGCGGTGAGGAAAAGCAACGGCGAGCAAATACTGCCTGCTTTAATGAATGATAATTATTTCAGTTTGATGAGGGGCGAAAGCAGGAACATCAAAATAGAGTTTGATGCCAATGTATTGGGTAATGATAGCCCGGTGCTATTGGTTCAGCCTTACAACGATCCTATAAAAGCAGAGTAATGTTAAATAGCCAAAGCCGTTCATTAAATCCGTGACCAAAAATAAATCGATTTACTGCTGTGTATTTACAAAGATTTCGATTAATTTACCGCCACCAATAGAAAAACTGATTAAACCTATATAATGAGCACCCTGCCAAAATTTACCGAACGCAAGTACCTTGTGGTATTGATATTTGTAACCTCCCTGTTTTTAATGTGGGGTGTATCCATGACGCTTGGCGACGTATTAAACCGCCATTTCCAAAATGTATTGCACATCACCAAATCCCGGTCGGCATTGGTGCAGTTTTCTATCTTTGGCGCTTATTTCGTGATGGGCATTCCCGCAGGGATGTTTATGAAAAAATTTGGTTATAAAAGTGGTGTACTGATGGGATTGATCCTTTATTCCATAGGGGCATTCCTGTTTATTCCTGCGGCCAATGCCGAATCATTTACATTTTTCAGGGTAGCCTTGTTCGTACTGGCCTGTGGAATGGCAACGCTCGAGACAGTTGCCCATCCATTTATAGCATCCCTGGGTGATCAACGTACCAGCGATCAGCGCATTAACTTTTCGCAGGCCTTTAATGGTGTGGGTGGGGTAATCGGTCCGGTAATCGGCAGTTATTTTATATTAAAGGCAGGGCAGGAGCATTCCAATGACCTCGTATCGGTAAAACAACTTTATATTATTATTGGCTCGGTTATAGCCGTTGTAGCTGTTCTTTTTTCGTTCATTAAAGTACCCCCGTTGACGGATCCGCATATTATTTCAGATGATTCTTACGCCAATGATTCATTGCTTAACGTAGATGAAAAAAAGATAGATATCAGGCCCCGTCATTTTCTTTTTGCTGCCATAACACAATTTTTTAACGTGGCTGCGCAGGGTGGTACCTGGGCATTTTTTATTAACTACGGCCACGATGTAATGCATTTATCAGATGAGCATGCAGGCTATTATTTTTCCTTAAGTATGGTGATGATGATCATCGGTCGGTTTGCGGGGACTTTCCTGATGCGTTTTATTAAACCTTATAAGCTACTCGCCACATTTGCTTTTTGTAATATTATCATGTGTATTATTGTTGCGCAGGGTTTTGGCTGGCCGTCATTCATCGCGTTGCTGTTTATCAACTTTTTCTTCAGCATTATGTTCCCAACCATATTTAGTTTGGGCATAAAAGATATGGGCCCGCATACCCAGCTGGCATCATCGCTAATAGTGATGGGTGTGGTAGGAGGGGGCTTATTCCCATACTTTATGGGCCTCATCGCCAACCATAACGTGGCAACAGCTTATTATTTGCCTATTATTTGTTACCTCGTTATATTTGCCTTTGGGTTTAGTTACCCACGGTTGAACAAGCGGGCGGCATAACGGCAAAATATTATTATTGCAGCATTTTATCAAATTATTGTTTAGTTAATCGATTTACCAATAAAATAAATCGATTAACTATTAATGTTATAAATACAATAAACTATATTGCCCTTATATTTGAAATAACTAATATAAACGGGTGAAGAAGAAATTATCTATTGTCGATATCGCTAATGCGTTAAACGTATCAAAGACTACGATATCGTTTATTTTAAATGGCCGCGCACAGGAGAAGCGTATCGGTGCCGAACTGGTTGAAAAGGTAATGAAATATGTGGCCGAAGTAGGGTATAAGGCAAACTCGCTGGCCAAAAGTTTACGCACGGGTAAATCAAATACCATTGGATTGATGGTGGAGGATATCTCTAACCCATTCTTTGCAAGCATAGCACGCTTAATTGAAGACCGGGCTTATAAAAACGGCTACAAGATTATTTATTGCAGTACTGATAACGATACCCAGAAAACCCAGGACCTGATCAATATGTTTCGTGACAGGCATGTGGATGGTTACATTATAGCCCCTCCCGAGGGTATTGAGGAAGATATCGAATCGCTGATTAAAGATGGCATGCCTGTGGTGTTGTTTGATAGGCACCTGCCCAATGTAAGTACCGATTTTATAGAGGTAGATAACCTTTTTAGTACTTATAATGCCACCAGGCACCTCATAGATCAGGGCTTTAAAAATATTGCGTTTGTAACCTTTGCCTCGCACCAAACCCAAATGGTGGATAGGGTGAAAGGGTATCAGGATGCTATTAATAGCGGAGGCCTGGAAGCAACTGTTAAAGAGATTGTTTTTAACCAGGACGAAGCACTTATCATGAATCCGCTGCGTGATTTTATGAAAGCAAACCCTCAGCTTGATGCCATCCTTTTTGGTACCAACCACATTGGTACCTGCGGGCTAAAGATAATGCAGGAACTGGGTAAAAAAGCACCGACTGATATCGCTGTTATTTCCTTTGATGATTACGATGTTTTTGAACTTCATTCGCCCCCGGTAACCGCGATATCGCAGCCGGTTGAGGAAATAGCCGATAATGTGATCAGTGTTTTGTTAGAGAAACTGAACGATAGCTCAGTATCCACCAAGCCGCAATCAATTATTTTAAAAACCGATTTAAAGATCAGGAACTCGTCATTAAAAGGCGTCTCGTAAATTTTCACGATTATCTTCAAATCAGGTTAAAATAATATCAAAATTGTAAGTTTTATCCTGTATCTGAATTAACATTTTATAAATTTTTTCTGTACCGGATAATGATAAAACCATTATCAGGTATTTGTTTTTTTGGTAAATGGAATAATTATATGCTAAAACGATTTATTTTGGTTTTAAGGTAATAAAGTTATATTATTGCCTTACCAATAACATAACCACAATGAAACTTTTCTATTTTACTTTATTAATCGTCATGACTTTGTCGCCGGCAAAATATGCCTGCGCGCAACCTTCAGTTCCTAATGTTGCCCCGAGGCAATGGAATGCGCAATGGATAGCTGCACCCGGTGATAACGGGACTAGTTACGGCGTTTTTTATTTTAGAAAAGATATTGATCTTGTCATTAAACCTGCAACTTTTATGGTGCATGTATCGGCAGATAACCGTTATAAATTATATGTTAACGGCAAGCTGGTATCATTGGGCCCGGCAAGGGGCGATACCTATTATTGGAATTACGAAACGGTTGACCTGGCTCCATATCTATCTGCAGGGAAAAATACGATAGCTGCCCTTGTTTGGAATGAGGCTCAATACAGTCCCGCAGCGCAAATTAGTGTACGCACAGGTTTTATTTTACAGGGTAATTCGGCAACAGAAGAAATATTGAACACCAACACTACCTGGAAGTGCATCCGTGATAATGGTCATCAGGCTATACCGGGCTACTTTTTTGCTGCCAGCAAAGGCGAAATGGTAGATATGCGCCAGTCAGTTAAAGGCGATTGGTCAGCTGTGGGCTATGACGATAGTGCCTGGTTCGGGGCAGATAAATTGTCTGAAGGGAAACTTAAAGGCACGGCCTGGGGTATAGATTGGGCGTTGGTGCCTTCATCACTGCCCCCAAGGGAAATGACCTATCAGCGCCTTGAAAAATTGCGAAGTGCGGTTGGTATAAGCGTTCCCTCAACGTTCCCTGAAACGAAGACCCAGGTAACTATCCCTGCAAATACTACAGTGTCTTTATTGCTTGATCAAACCTTTGAAACAAACGCTTATGTAACTTTAAATTTTAGCGGTGGCAAAGATGCGGGAATATCGCTTGGCTACGCCGAATCGCTTTACACAAAAGGCAGCAAGGGTGTTATTAAGGGTAACCGGAATGAGGTAGAAGGGAAGGAGTTTGTAGGGAGGATAGACAGCGTGATAGCAGATGGGAGCCAGGGGCGATCATTTACAACACTCAACTTCCGCACTTATCGTTATATCAGGCTGATTGTAAAAACCAAGAATGAGCCGCTGGTTATCGATGACCTCTATGGCACTTTTACGGGTTATCCTTTTAAACTTACCGCGATATTTAATACAGATAATGAAGAAATTAAACAGATGTTGGATATAGGCTGGCGTACAGTAAGACTTAACGCATGGGAAACTTATACGGACTGCCCCTATTATGAGCAGCTGCAATACATTGGTGATACCCGCATACAGGCTATGATATCATACTACAATACCAGTGATGACCGGCTGGCGCGTAATGCGCTCAACCAGATGGATCATTCGCGCTTACCCGAAGGCGTAACCAGTAGCTGCTATCCTTCAAAAGGCACACAGGTTATATCAACATTCTCGTTATGGTATATCTGTATGTTGCATGATTACTGGATGTACCGTGGCGACAATGATTTTATTAAAAATAAACTGCTTGGCGAAAGAGGCGTGCTGGATTTTTTTAGCAAATATCAACAGGCCGATGGCTCTTTAAAAGACACCCCATACTGGGCCTTTGTTGACTGGGCAGGCAACATGTGGGGCGAGGTTAAGGGCAGCGACGGCAGCGCGGCTATTTATGATCTGCAGCTGCTATGGGCATACCAGTGGGCGGCGGAAATGGAAGCCAAAATAGGTTTAAAGGATTACGCTACACTATATAATCAAAAAGCCGCACAGCTAAAGGCTACTATCCAGCGCAAGTATTGGGATCCGGTTAAAAAAATGTATGCTGATACTAAGGAAAAAAATGGGTTTTCACAGCATGTTAATTCTTTGGCGATACTTACCGGTATGGTGAGCAATGCTGACATGCCTGCTGTGGCTAAGGAGTTGCTTAATGATAAAAGTTTAACCCAATGCTCAGTTTACTTTAAATATTACCTGAACCAGGCACTGGTAAAAGCAGGCTTGGGTAATGATTATATGAACTGGCTGGGGATATGGCGGGAGAACATACAAATGGGCTTAACCACCTGGGCCGAGTATTCTGACGTTAACACTTCCCGTTCTGACAGCCATGCCTGGGGAGCCAGCCCTAACATTGAGTTTTTTAGAACGGTTTTAGGTATTGACAGCTATGCGCCTGGCTTTGGCAAAATAAAAATAGAACCCCATTTGGGAACATTAACCACTATTAGCGGGGAAATACCTCATCCAAATGGCAAGGTGGCTGTTGGTTATAAATTTGAAAAAGGCCGTTGGCGAATAGATATTAATTTGCCCAAGGCAACCACTGGTATACTGGTGTGGAAGGCCAAACAATACATGCTGAAAGCCGGAAATAATTCTTTTGTGATTTAGCGGGATAAGATGAATTAAAAGGCCTTAGTGCAAACGGCGACCCAGTTGCAGGAAGCGATTTATCCGCCTGGCAATTGAAATTGCCTATTCATTCAAGCCAGCAATTAAGATTAACCATGCCATCGGTCTGGCAACTAAGCCGGTGTGTATTTGTTATTCTAATGCAAAACAAATACTTATTTCATTATCCGCCAACTTTTCGGACTAATCCTAATCTATTTTCAAATCACTGCAATAATGAGATCGGTAAATAATAATAGAGCGAGCTTTATAAAATAGTGTATGCAAATACGTATGTGGTGTAAAAAGAAAAGCTGTAAGTAGTAAACTTACAGCCTTATAGTACGTCGTGCTGTACTCATGAAGATACAGATTTCCAAACACTTTATTGAGGATTTAGAAATTTTAATGCGTTTAATTGTTTAAAACGGTAATTTTGAATAAGCCGACGGGAAGAATATCCAAACGTTTATTGAATATAAAACTGATATTGCTGGCGGCCCTTTTTTATGAATTGTATTACAGGGCTTTGGAGTTTTTCAACACCCTTTATTTGGTAGGGCATAAATCACGTTGCCTGAAACAGATAAATCGAAGCCTCTATTTTCTATAGAAGGAAGTAACAGTTTCCATGTTTTGCCCATATCAGATGACCGGAATATACCATCTGAGCGACCACATATTAAATATTTACCCACTTGTTTGATTGATGAAATATTCAACGAAGATTGAAGTCCGCCTATTAGGTTGATTAATGAACTATTCCAGGAAGGCTGAAGTCCTTCTCCTATGTCATTCCAGGTTTTTCCACTATCCAGTGAAATGTGTATTGTGTTGGTTTGGGTTATGATGTTGTAGGCTATAGCAGCAAATCCTCCATCAATACGTTCCACAGCGATACCAGCACCCCCTTCATTAATAACACGATCCCAGTTTTCACCATCATCGGTCGATCTTAATATTCCCGTTGTGCTGGCAGCCAGGAGTACACCGTTTGACTCTACCATTTTCATTACCCAGCCTCCAACATGCACATATTTCCAGGTTTTTCCACTGTTAGTGGATTTATAAAAGGCATTGTTGGAGCCGATGAAAACTGTACCTCCCGTAGTTTCAAAAAAGCTGGATACTTGTTTCTCTTTATAATTCTTGTACATCCAATCTATCGTTCCATTTAGGCGTACGGCTTGCTCTTGAAAGTTTGTGTACATGGGGGACCAATCACTATTTCCGTTTATTTTTTTTAAAAATTGTCCCCTGAAATTATATGCAAATATCCCATTCCTGCCAGGGGCAATCTCACGCTGTTCACCAGTGAAAATCTCTTTTGTCCAAAAAGAAGTGGTGGAATTTGGTTCACTGAGATAAACCCCATTGCCAGCACGTACATAGAGCCCACGGTCATTTGCAAATAAACCATGACTCCACACACCTGTTCTCTGCAAATTTTCAGGCAGCCCTTTGCTAATGTCCTCCCATGTTTGTCCACCGTCAGTGGATCTGAAAACGATGTTTTCAAGCCCTGATTTAGTCCCTTTTGTTGTTTTCTCCCCTGCTTCCTTTTCTTTTAGCACAAAAGAATTTAGTAGAAATAATACCAGGAGGATAGCCGGAACAAATACAAATAATCTTTTCATTTTTTTAAATTTAAAGTAAAACATATTGATTAGTAATTAGCGGAATTAGGAGGTCGGGCAATACACCTAAAATCTGCCCTCCTTTACTTTTAAAATCAAATAATCAGGCAGGACAAAACGTTTCTTTTATTTTTCATATTCTATCAAAATTGATTTAGCAAATCTACTTTGATGTTTTTCGGCTTGAGAGATGTGGATTGTAAATAAAAATGTAAACTTTGTAAATAAATTGCAAATATTATGTTTGATAGCCGAAATCTCCTCTCCGGGAAACGCAAGTACCTGTGCGGATTAATATTGCTCTCGTTTATCTCTGTAATCTGCGCGGCTTTCAGTATGATCGGCAGTGACGACTTTAATATCGCGAGAAGGGAAGTTTTGCTCCGAAAGGTCGGAGATGAGCTGCTCTTACAGTCGGGCGACATTACATCAAGAGTGCTCCCGGTAAAAAAGATCGCAGAAAATGAATACCAGATCAGGTTTGAGAATGAGCTTACTTTTCAACCGGACTCCCTGGTGAATACTACCCGGCGTTTGTTGGCCAAAGACCCGCTCGCATATGATTATGTTGTCAACGTTCTGAACTGTGGCAACGCCAGTGTTGCCTATGGATTTGCTATATCCGGAAGTAAAAAAGATGATATTGTAGCGTGTAAAGGAAGAAAGCAACCCAGAGCATGTTACATGATCAATATTAAATTCAAACCGGCGGGCATAAATACCGCAAAGAATGGATATCTTCTGGGCAGCCTGCCATTTTTAGCATTTGTTGGATTTGTTTTGTTGAGATCTGTTAAGCCGCGGAGCGTTTTACCTAAAGGTCAGTTTACAACGTTACTCACTATAGGCTCAGTTTTGTTTGATGCGCAGAAACGGCAGTTGATAATAAATAAAAAGACCATAGACCTAACTGGAACTGAAACGCGTCTGTTGCTCATTTTCGCGATGTCTCCTAACCAGACAATAGAGAGAAGCCGGCTGCAAAAAGAGATCTGGGAAGATGAAGGAGTTATTGTGGGGCGCAGCCTGGATATGTTCATATCAAAACTTAGGAAAAAACTGGAACCTGATCCGAATATCAACATTGTTGTTATACGTGGCAAGGGGTATAAGCTTGAAGTTAGCGCTTAAGAAGAATATTAGAATTGAACTTGATTCCCAAATAAATACTTATTTCATTATTCCATAAATTCTCGGACTGGTCCATAATGTATCAGATTAACAGCAAGTTAGCGTATAAAAAAACGGGAAAGATTGCAAGCCATTGTGATCTTTTCCGTTCAGTGCTCTTGACGATACAGATTTCTCCCTGTTTTTTCTTTCTTCTGCTCTTCCAGTTTTTGACTAGCGGTTTAGTGAATAAACCGCATGCAGATGCATGTTTTCTGGTGGCCGCAATCGAAATCAAGGTTTAAGTACCTGAATTGCACGTTATCAATGACTGGTCTTTTTAATTGAGTGTTTACGGTTATGCGCGTAAATATATTCGGTCAACCTCGAAATATCTGCTTTACTGATGGCGCCATTCCATGACGGCATACCTTTGTTCATAATGCCGTTGGTAATGTTGCGGTTAATGGACGCTTTATCTGCCCCATGAAGGAATTTGCCTGCGGCGAGGTTTGGCGTGCTGCCCATTTTGCCCTGTAACCTGTCGCCATGACAACTGGCACACAATTGTTGAAAGAGCGCGGCTCCTGTTCTTGCAGCTATTGGTTTGGTATTTTGCGGAGCAGTTGTCATGAGCTTTTGCCCCGCTATATCAGTATTTCTGCTTCCCGCAGGCCGCATACGTAATAACATATCAAAACCAGGCCTGTGCTTACCTTCAACCGGGTCTTCCTGTGAAGTGGAAAAATAGATATATCCGTCAGAACCGGTTGCAATCGACCTGATGCGGCCGTATGTGTTTTTTAGCAGCATCTCTTCACTGGCAACCGTATCGTGATGAAGTGTTACGCGCAATATACCCTCACCTCTCAGGCAGGCTATTAACAAATTGTTTTTTAATTGCGGAAAAGCACCTGCGGTATAAAACAAGGCTTCTCCTGGTGCTATCGAGGGTGTAAACTCTGCCAGCGGCGAATGCATACCCTCGTGCTTTTCCCGGTGATGAATAATAGGCCAGCCGTAATTATCCCCCTTTTTATCAATGTTGATCTCATCGCCGCCAGTTGGGCCATGTTCGGTGTTGAACAGTGTACCGGTGCCGGGTTCAAATACCAGTCCCTGTACATTACGGTGTCCATAGGTCCATATTTCTTTTTTTGCGGTATCATTTTTAAAGAAAGGATTATCTGTAGGAATAGTGCCGTCGTCGTTAATGCGCAACACCTTTCCGTTATAGTACTTCAAATCCTGCGCCCGTATGGGCTGGTCGGCATCGCCTGTAGTCACCCATAATTTATGGTCTGGACCAAAAACCAGCCGGCAGCCGGTATGATTTTGATTGGCAGGCAATCCGTCGATGATGATCTTTGGATTGATCAAGGTGTCATTCATGAACTCATATCTCACAACTTTTAGGTTCATCGCATCAGCAGTCCCATAGTCATGCGCCAGGTAAACAAAATGATTTTGGAGAAAGTTGGGGTGGATGGCCATTCCCAACATGCCGGTTTTATTGCGCAATGGTATATCGTGTACCACGAGGATCGGCTTATCCCTCAGTTTACCGTTGCGAAACAAACGCACGCGTCCAGGCCGCTCCGTAAACAGCAAAGATTTATCGGGTAAAAATACGATCTGCCATGGTACAACAAGATTTGACGCTAAAGTATCAATCACATAACCTTTATCGTCGCCTGCCTGATGACCGCGACGTTGACTGCAAATGAATAATACAGGGATGGCCAGCAGGCCTAATATCATCAGGGTCTTTTTCATAAACGGTAGTATTTGTCCTAAAGATAAGTGATTACCAATTATAGTAAAAACTGGCCAGGACCACGGTGGGGAATTTGTACTAAACCTGATATTGACCGAAGCTAAATATAAAATTAGAGGCAATATTCACCTATAAACCTAAAAAAAGTATTCAAATATCGCAGTATGTAGCCCTAGACAAGGCAGGACAAGGCACAAAAGCAATGCTTTTTATTTCCTGTCAAAACAGATTGTTACGAGTAATCGGTCAAACGAAATCGATCATTCGCCACTTAAACTCTTTACCGGATTTGCCAGCGCCGCTTTTAATGTCTGGAAGCTGATAGTATTGCTTTTTTACCAACAATATACTTTTCCCATATATAGTCAGTCAGTGGTTTCAGCTTCCTCTCGGTGTGCATCGGATGAAACCCATCGGCGGTGTAGAATTCTACCACATTATCTATTTTTGAATACCAGACACTTCCCAAAGATTTCCTGGTGATCGTGTCGGGTGTTGTAATCTTCCTGAAATGAGTGAGTCTAAGCGTGTCCAGGGCATATATCGGGACATCGCCTGCTTTTTGGTTACAGGAAACGGACTGATAATGGTCGCCCGTCCAGTACATACATTTCTCCTGCCCGGTCGGGTTAATTACCATGTAAACTCCTCCGCCTGCGATGGTCATCATGAGCAATAATATGATCGCGTTCCTGAGTTTGGGTACCGGTATTGTTTTGGCGTGCAACTTGTTTGGTTCGAATATTGGCTGTACATCATCCGTTTCATACACCCCGATCATTTGAATGCCCTTTGGTTGTTCGGCGAAATTAAGGGGAACCGGTGTAA
The DNA here is from genome assembly GCF_025362475.1 of Mucilaginibacter sp. Lineage (GTDB taxonomy): Bacteria > Bacteroidota > Bacteroidia > Sphingobacteriales > Sphingobacteriaceae > Mucilaginibacter. The sequence goes on along the minus strand of NZ_JANYGH010000023.1, from coordinate 199,897 downwards.
CCGGCTCATGCTCTGTTTCGTTTTGTTCCAGGTCAGCCGCGTGTTTACCGTCGGTGTCCGCAGATCGATAGGAGAAATCCCACCTGTAGGGCCTTGCGTTAAAATCGATCAGCCAAGCCAGCAATTCAATATTTTTTTCATCTGTTTCAGCTGTATTACCCTTCAGGTAATTATCCAGGGGTTTAAACTTGTCTGCCTCAAATTTTCGTATCGTCCGCATGTACGCGGCTTCATTTTCCTGCGATCCAAAAAATATTTTGAGTATCTCCTCATCCTTTTGCCGATATCTTTCATTGAGCACCGCCACACATTCTGCCCGCAGCTTAGCCGGAGTAGAGTGCAATAAATTCGGCGAAAGCTGATGGTCGGCTTTTATTTTGTGATAGGTCAGCAGGACTTGTGATTGGTAATCAGTAAACATTCCAAAACAATTTAAGGTAAAGCTAACGGAATTCTCGGAATCCTCAAGGAATTTCCGGAATCCCGCCGGAATGATCGGAATTTCCGGAATCCATTGCCGGTAAGCGATTTATGCCGCCCTACATTTGCTTCAGAAATCAGTAACAACCTGCATAGCTGGCAGGGTCTGGTGCACCAGGCAGGTTTCATTAAAAGCAGAGAAAGCGGATGCCGTCAGCCGGCTTGGGAAGCAGTTGCCGGCCTCCGCGATCAATGCCCACACTTCCCAAAAAAGGTAAGAAGCGCTTCTTACGCGGTTTGCAGTATGGCTCCCAAGTGGTTTGTCGGACCGCTGCAGGATTTATTCACCCTTAAATTTTTTGAAAATGTTTACCCTGTTTTTTACACTCTTTCTGGCTTTCGCATGCCCTGCACATAATCAAGGCCACCATAATAAAAATAACACCGGTACAGTGACTAACGCCACCACGGATACCGGCGGCGATAACGGACATCTTCCGCCGCCCCCAGGCAGTTAAATTTCATAGACAGGCAGGCCCCGGCTTGCCTGTCTTTTTATTTGATCATCTGGTGGAAACACAGGTCGTAAAAGCCGATAGACTCTCGGAGCTGGTGCTTGATATCATTGTCAATAATGCCGGATTTCCGATGGTGATTCCAATCTTAAAGGGCTCTTCGTTGATGATCTTTGCTTTCAGCCAGTTGTAGACATCCCGGAAACCTGCCGCCGCTTTGGCCTGCAGCAATTCGATCTTTTTGATTCCGTGCTCCGAGTATTTGTTCAGCGTCTGCGCTACCAGGTCAGTCACCGTCAGCAGAATTTGTATACTCCCATTATTATTGATAATGCGCCTGGTAATAAATCCACTAACGGCAATGGTCTTTTGCGCCTGCAATTTATTTCTTATCAGCGGCGGGGCCGGCATAGTAAATTTTACCTTACTTTTTACTGGCCAACCCGGTTGGCGTTCCGGATCGCTTTTTATATTTTTAGCAGAAAATATCCCCCTTGAAAAAACTATTGGTTTTCGTTCCCCTTTGCCTGTTGATCTTGTTTTCCTGCCAGCAAACCAAGCGACCGGTTCTGAAGAGCAACTGGGGCGATTACAAGAAAGCCTATGCCTGGCTGTCCCGACAAAATGATTCCGCGTTTTACTATTTTAATAAAATCGTTTCCAGTTCCAGGGACAGCCTGCAGATCGCCATGGCCTACAACAATATGGCCGTGATCCAATCCGACGCCGGCGATGATTTCGGGGCCCAGGAAAGCCTGTCGCTATCCTTAAAATTTTTAGATGAAAAGAATGCCCGGGATCGCAGTTGCCTGGCTAACGATTATAATGAATTGGGGATGACCAGCTTTAACCTTAAAAATGAGGATGCCGCTATCGCTTTTTATGACCAGGCTATCCGGTTTACTGATGACAGCCTCCGGATATCCGTTATCCTGAACAATAAAGCCAATGCTTACCAGCAAAAGAAAGACTACCCGTATGCGCTGAAGCTTTACAGCTCGGTAATCAGGCAAACCGGAACAAATGGTTCGGGTTATGCCCGGATATTAACCAATATGGCCACAACGAAATGGCTTGCCGATCCGCGGTATCATGCTGCTCCCGAATTATTAAAAGCCCTGAATATCCGGACGCGGGAAAAAGACCTCTGGGGACAAAATTCGAGTTTTGCCCACCTGGCCGATTATTATCTTCCTTCGCAGCCGGATTCCGCCCTGTTTTATGCCCGGGCCATGCTTGACGTTGCACGGCGTTTGAAGAGCCCGGACGACCAGCTGGAAGCCCTGGAGAAATTGGTCCGGGTAGCTGGCCCGGCTGATGCCCGGCAATATTTTATACGTTACCAGCATCTCGGTGACAGCGTGCAGGCGGCACGCAAGGCGGCCAAAAACCAGTTCGCGCTCATTCGTTATGGCGTGGAAAAGAACAAAATAGACAACCTCCGGTTGCAAAAAGACAATACCGAAAAAAAATACCAGCTTTTCAAACAGGGCGTGCTGCTGTATAGTTCCCTTTTTCTGCTGACAGCCGGATCTGTTTTTGCTGCCTGGTGGTACCGAAAACGAAAAAGGCGACTGGAGCGCCAAGCCCAGGAAAAGATCCGGGAAAACCAGCTCCGGACCTCCAAAAAAGTACATGACGTCGTCGCCAACGGCTTATACCGGATGATGTCGGAGATTGAAAACCAGGTCGATCTGGATAAAGAGCATTTACTGGACAGGATAGAGGAGATGTATGAAAAATCCCGGGATATCTCTTATGACGAACCCTGGCTCAGCGGACAGGATTTCCATACCCTGGTATCTGCTTTGCTAAGCTCCTTCGCCACAGACCAGGTCCGGGTGGCCCTGGTCGGAAACACTGAAGCGCTATGGAAAGCGGTCAGCGTCACTGTCCGGCAGGAATTATACTATATTCTGCAGGAGCTAATGGTGAATATGAAAAAACATAGCCGGGCAGCTAATGTTGCTATCCTGTTTGAAAGGCACGATCACCGGATACGTATTCACTATGGTGATGACGGCGTCGGCATCCCCAAAAACGCGCCGCATAAAAATGGCCTGAACAATACGGGAAACCGTATAAAAGTGATCCGGGGCAGTATTATTTTTGACAACAACGCAGGCAAAGGGCTCGGCATTCAGATAGCCTTCCCGACTGCCTAAATAGCACCATTATGTTTAAAACCGTACTTATAGCAGAAGACCAGGAAAGCGCCAATATTTCTGTACAAAGAACCTTGAAGGACCTCGGTATCGTCGATGTAGACTATGCCTATTACTGTGATGACGCCCTCCTGCGCATCCAACAGGGCCTTCGGGATGAGCAGCCTTACGAGTTGCTGATTACCGATCTTTCTTTTGAGGACGATGGCCGGGAGCAAAAACTCGCTGGCGGGGCGGCCCTTATTGCCGCCGCCCGGCAGGTGCAGCCCGGCCTGAAAGTGATCGTGTTTTCAGCCGAGCATAAAACAGCCGTTATCGGGGACCTTGTGGAGGGCTGTCATATCAACGGTTACGTCCGCAAAGCCCGGCGTGATGCCCAGGAACTCAAAGCCGCCATCGAGAACATCTATAAAAACAAACAACATTTTCCCATAGAGTTCAGGCAGGCCATGAAACAAAAAAACGCACACGATTTTACCTCTTATGATATCCTGATCATTTCCCAGCTTTCCAAAGGCATGCACCAAAAAGATATCCCGGCCTATCTCCAGCAAAACCAGGTACGCCCGGCCAGCTTAAGCAGTATGGAAAAACGGCTAAACCAGATCAGGGAAACCCTCGGCTTTTTCAAGAACGAACAGCTGGTCGCCTATTGCAAAGACATGGGAATTATCTGATTGTTTGCACTGTTCCATACCGGTCGTTCCGCGTTGGCAACAGCATATCTCACCCATGTTTTATGTCGATTGGCATGATTTACATAATTTCGACAGAGCAATAAATATAAGGAGCCGTTAAATACACTATTACACTGTTAACATAATAAAGCGCTGATCTCCAGAAAAGAATAATTCCAGCCTTTACGGTTTCCCGTAAAAAATAAACTTTCCGACAGGATAACTTTGAGTTGTTAAACCAATGAGAGATTTATTAAAAAATGGCAAAGTTTAAAATTTCAGGAGTATGGAAAGATGCGAATGGTGTGATCACGCACTATGCAGTTCATGAAGTAATCGAACCAATTATTTACAGGGCAGAAAAAACAGACAAGACTATCGCCTTAAAATTACTCAGTAATCCGCTGAACGAAGCGGTAACCTGGATATGGGATTACCAAACCTGCTTTTGGCGGGATGGAGAGCAGGTAGAAGTGTTCAACAGGAAATATTTAAGATCAAACCCGGATAATAAGATGACCGACAATCTTGCTCACCTGATGAATTATGCGTGGTTATAACCCCATCATGAACGGAAGGACTTTTGCCATGTGAAGGACAGTATACCTGAAAACAGCCTTACTTGTGCTGATTTTGCTTGCCGGCATCAACTGCAAAAGGCCAACAATAGTTTACATCTGTGATAGCAGGAGCGCCACCACGTACCATTACAAATCAAGCTGTCGCGGACTGAGTAATTGTACCGGCCGCACCATAAAAATAACGCTGGAGCGAGCAAAGAAAGAACAGAAAACTTTATGCGGGTTGGAAAAATAATCTTCTTGATAAACTGTTCTGATGATAAGTTCCTGGTGAAATATTATTTGTGGTCTGGTTGCCGTACTTATTTTCTTTGTTCCCATTTTAACATCGTCGTTGTTGATCGTTCCGAAAAAAAGCCCCAGCTGAATTCAAATAAGAGTAACGGCAATAATCAGACAGCTAAAGTGTATGGACATCTGTCAAACAGCGTTTGATTATCTATAAAATAATTCGTGATTTACGGTTTCCCGTATAAAAAACGCGGTGGTCCTGGCTACTTTTGAAAAGTCACAACGAGGGAAACTATGGAAAGATTTGCAATCAACAATGAATGCTTTGGAATTTCGAGTCTCTATGAAAAAAAAATTAACCTAAACCTTGCCCAATGATGAGTTGGCCTTATCGCAAATCATTTGGACCCGGAAAACACCGGGGCCATTTTTTTAATACCAACGCCGAATCTCCTGGTGGGGGTAAGGGGGAGCATAAATCGTCGCCCTTGGCAGACTATTTAATCTGTTCCGGGCATCATGAAATTAATCTGACTAATACTACACCCTAATAAAATATCACCATGGATTTTAAAGATCAAATATTACAATTAGTGGAACGCGTTGGAAAACTAGCGCCCCAGCTTAAAATATAAGGGTCACTAAAAATGCACTCACCATGCCAGGATAGCAGATAATACACCATTAATCGTTAACTTTCGTCTGTTAATTTGCCTATCCTTATCTCCTTATCATGAATATCAGCGTTGCCCAGCTCTACCAGCTTCTTGTAAAGTATTTAAGTGTAGGAAGCTTTTTACAAAACATAATATTTTATAGTTTAATACTCTTACTGATATTAATAAATATACTCTTAGTTAAAGGGAGGCGACGTACAGCTAAAAAAGAAATTCGAAATAACGGCAAGCTCAAGGACGATGTTTTTTTTGATCATATTAATAAGTTAGCACATGAAGGCCTACTCCAACGAAACATTGAATTAGAAGCAGAAGCTGCCGCTTTAAAAACCCAGGTAATGACATTAGGAGAGGAATTATTACTAATGCATATGAAATCGAATCGGCTTAGCGATCAATTATCAGATATATTGGATTGCCTGGATTTAAACATGTCCTATGACAACCAGTTATGGAATTGGTCGATCGATTTTTATAGCAATGAGCTTTTATTTTCTGATTATGGTTTGCGGATTCGTGGTTATCCCGAGGATACAAAACTCACATGGATGGAATCCCTGGATCTGGTTGATAATCAATACCGAAAGCAGGTGGAGGCAGCTATAGCCATTTCGCTAAAGACCGGAGCAGACTTCTCTATGACCTATAAAATTATACCTAAGGATGGAAAGCCGGAAAGATGGATCCGATCCTTCGGAAAGGTCACCTATGCTGGTGACGGCACCCCCATAAAACTGGAAGGCAAATTCACATTTACCTCCGCTGAACATAAGAAGATTTGATTTTCAACGCAATTAAACAATGCTATCAGTAATATATAACTGAACTAACGCCGTTAGAAAGCTACCGAAGGAACAGCAAGTAAAGATACAAGGAAAAGGATATTGTCGGTTACTTCCTGTTTTATGCATGGGTACCAGTAGGGGGGCTCTTGATAGGGGCTTCTACTGCTATATTGTACCTTCCGTTCTTTTTAATATTGTGCGCTGAGAAGCTTCAATTAAATGGACAGTGAATTTAATTTTTATCAGGAAATTCAATAGAGATAATAGTCCCGTTGTTACCACTAAACAGAAGAATACCGTTGATTTGTTTGCTAAGGGCTTTGATCATTTCCATGCCCATCGTGTTTGCCTTCTTGGGGTCGAATAAATCCGGAAGACCTTTACCATTGTCTGCGACTGTTAACAACAGATTTTTTTCATCTTTTTTGCTAAGTTCAATTTTAATTTCACCGGGCTGTTCCGTAAAAGCATATTTGATGGAATTGGTTATCGTTTCATTCAAAATAAGGCCGATAGGGATCGCCTGAATAACATCCATGGAAATTGGATCAATGTCAAGTTCAAAACTGATCTGTCTTTTCCGAGTATCAAAGCAAGCTTTGAGATAACTGACCAGTTCACTGATATAAATATGCATTTCAATAGATGTTGTCATACTGGATCCATAAAGCTTCTGGTGAATTAATGCAATTGCCTGCACCCTGTTTTGGCTTTCACGCAGCGCATTAAATGTTGGCCCCTGGCTAAGAAAATTACTTTGTGTATTAAGCAGGCTGATAACAACCTGCAGATTGTTTTTTACACGATGGTGAACTTCCTTTAACAACCAATCCTTTTCGGTTATCAGCTTATCCTTATCATGGAGTAAATTCTGCAGCCAGATGTTTTTGTCATTTATTTCAGTTTGTTTGCTTTCAAGCTGGTTTTGTTTAAACTGTAACATTAGGTTGGTGTGTTGCTTATTCCTGTAACTGTAAAAGGTAACGCCTGCAATAACCATGAGCATTCCAATACCTCCAAAAGTAATATTCCGCTGCATATTTACTTTCTGGATTTCGGTTTGCTGGCTTTGACTCTTAATTTTTAAAAGTCTGATGGACTGGGCGTTTTGGGCACTCTCATATTTTAACTGTAATTCAGTTAACTGTTTACTTTTAGTGGCGTTAAATATGGAATCGTTTAAATTTTTATGTTTCTCAAAGTGGTTAATTGCAGATAAATAATTCCCGGACGCCGAATCGACCTTGAACAGTAAGAATTCAATATCTTTTATTCTTTTTACTGAGGGTAAATTTGGTGATAATGTCAACGACTGCTGCAGGTAAGGTTTTGCATCTTTATACCTTTTAAACGCTGTATAAAACCTGCCAATGTTATAATACGCTTCGCTGCCTGTAATTGTAAAATAGGCCTCACTTCCAGAAATTGAGCTATGATCACCTATTTCCTTTTTTAATTCTTTTTGCACAACGCGGTCAAGACTAACCATCTGGAGGTAGTATTTTTCAGCATTATAAAATTGATTCATAGCACTGTAGGCATCTCCGTATGCGCCGGCTAATAACTCTTTCTGTATCGTAAGAATTGGGGGGTGTTTAACTGTAAACTGTATTAAAAACTGCAAAGCGTTTTTGGCATCCCCGCTATTGATCTGTTCTCTCACCACTTCATAACAGAGCAGGAATATCCCAGGTTTATCGCTGGAAACTGCGTAATTGAGCACTAACCTGTAGTAATACAGGCTTTTTTGAGGTAAACCTAATTCACTGTAAATGTCCGCTAATGTCTCATAGCCGTTCATTTTTCTGTCAAGTAATATCTCTGGAGTGTTTAGGGCTTCCAGGATATAAGAAAGCGCCTTATTGTAATCACCTTTAATCCGGGAAATATCTCCTGCTATCCGGTAAGTAGTAAATGAAGGACGAATATTGACCGATTTTAGGATGGCAAGCATTTTAAGTATTTGCCTTTCAGCGGTATCCAGATTGTTATGGTTTTTGTTAAGAACAGCTATGTCGCGTAAGGTGTAAGCAGCTTCTTTGTAAAGTTTAATTCGATAATATATCGAAAAGGCTGCCTGATGGCAAAATATTTTTTCTTTGTAAGTGCTGTCAGTTTCCGGCATGTACAAGCCTAACTCTGACCAGTAATGTGCTTCCATCTTTGAATTACCGGTAGTTTTATAGTCTGATATGATTTCGAAAATGGTTTTTTTTCCTTTATTAAAATCTCCCTGCGAGAAATAATATTTTCCTAAAAGCATTAATCCTTCATGTTTCCATTTTTCCGATTTGATATTTTTACTTAAGATAATCTCCTGAAAGATATAGGGCAACCCTTTTTCCTGCTGGTAGATCGATTTGTGGTTGGAGAATACAAAATGTTCACCCATTACAAGCATTAGCCTGGCGCGTTCTTCACCACTTACGCTTGCTATCAAATTATCGGCCCCTGCGACGTTGTTTTTCTCAGCCATTGCTTTACAGATCAGAAAAAGGGCCTCCTTTCTTGAAGCGCTCATATTTGCGGAAGGGCTTATATCATAGGCCATTTGAGCATAATAAATGCTGCTGTCTTTAGCGCCTATGGTGTTTTTATACCAGTAAATTCGGCTTAACTTAAGGCACAATTTAACCTTCTCGGTATCGGTCGTTGCGCGATCAAGGTTCTTAACATATTTATTTAATAATGTAACATCTTCAGCAGGGACTTCTAAGCCACCCAAAGTATTTTGCCCAAATACTTTAAAAGTTGAAAATAAACACAAAAAACAAATTAGAAACTTTGTTTTCACGGTGTGATTAATTTGATAACTGGTATTTAATTTACCCATAAATAAGCATCGGTCAAAATTTGATGAGTAATGCGGCTGGTCATCACATAGGAGCATAAGTGGTTTGTATCCTGGGACATCTTAATTGGAACAGGTTAATTAACCAAAACAGCTATTCCGACTAAACTAACAGCATTATCGACCTTTTTCCGTCCTGTAATCTGCTCAGCTTTGCTTTGTGATTTAATTTAAAGCTAAGGAAAAAAAGTTACGAATAAAATTGAATCACAAGGCCTTACAGTATTATTTACAAGTAAAATTAAATCAACAAAAAATGAAAACAACAATTCAATCAAATTCCTACTTAATTGAACATGATATTACCGTTGCAACCAATTTGCGAACCCTTTATTATCTCCGCAGTGCTTTTTCGGTAATTTGGGCGGTATTAATTTCAATTTTCGCCAAAAATAACGCATCAGTAGCTATAGGCCTTTTGATCTTATACCCGGCATGGGATGTTGTCGGCACGTTGATTGACATCAAAGTATCCAACAACGTAGAGAATAGCAAAACACAGTATTTTAATGCTATAATCAGTGCTATAACCACAATAGCAGTTGCAATAGCACTACAAAACGGAGTTCCTGAGGCGCTGATTGTGTTCGGTGCCTGGGCGATATTGACAGGTCTCATACAGTTGATTATGGCAGTAAGGCGCAAAAAGAAGGTTGCCGGCCAGTGGCCGATGATAATTAGCGGCGGACAATCGATGATTGGTGGCAGCTCTTTTATTATTCTGGCGCATTTGCCAACAATGGGAATTGCAAGTTTGGCCGGATATGCGGCATTTGGCGCATTTTATTACTTATTATCTGCAATTCGTTTAAACAAAGTAAGGAGCAGGGGTTAATGCGAATTTGTTTTGCAGCGCATGCTGTTTCTGTCCGTCCGTTTTTAGGGAGTGAAAGCCGCAAAACAACATAAATTATCTCAGTTCTGTAAGATATTCGATAGTGCCACTAATTGCCATGTAAATTGGTTAAGGAACAATCGATAGGATCATTAAAATGCTCATAGGGCCATTGATAGCCAATGGTTAATTACAATAATTAGAAAAATAATAATAAAACTTATAAATTATGAAACCCAGATTTAAATTAGCGCAGGTAATGCCACAGGTTTACAAACCTTTAATAGAACTTGATAAGCTTCTTGCGGAAACAGAGCTTACCAAAATTCAAAAGGAAATGATTAAGATACGCACGTCGCAGATCAATGGATGTGCCTATTGCCTTAATGTGCATTCAAAAGATGCGCTTAAATATGGTGAAAGGCAGGAACGTATTTTTGTGATGAGTGCGTGGCGCGAAGCACGGAATTGGTTTAATGAGCAGGACCAGGTTATTCTTGAACTGACGGAACAAGTTACGATGATAGCTAATCACGGCGTTACTGATGAGCTCTTTGAAAAAGCTGTTGAAATTTTTGGTGAAAAAACAACTGCGAACATTATCCTTTCCATTACCATGATGAACGCATGGAACAGGCTGGGGGTATCTTTTGGAAATCAACCAGAATAATTATTTTTTAATTTGGCTACCCTTGCTATTAGGCGATTTGAAATGGTCAAAAATAGCCGGTAATAATAGCAGGGTAAATGGTATCAGAAGCCATGGCGACGGACATCGGGCTTAAAGGAAAATCCTTTGGACACATTTGTATCTGCATTTATTTCTGGCCGTTGAATTTAGCTGACCTGTTACGTGCGCCGGCCGTTTTTATAGGAGCTTCTTGCTATCTGTGTATAATAATGGAAAAGTCATCGATGACTTTTCCATTTGAAGTACTTGCTTGATCATGCCCATGCCGATCAATTCAAGATTGCGAGGAACTAATAACAGCACTTTAAACCGGGCGGGTTAGCAGGCAATCTCAAACCCCAAGTCCAGGAAGCAACGGTGTTTACCTGAACTTTTATGCAATGCCTTTGAATCAGAAAGCCATTATCATTTCCAGAAGTTGTTTGCGGCTGCGATAGTTGCAAATTCAATAGCTACTGTTTGGCCAATAGCTATAAGCATCGCTGCATCTTCCGCATAAACCGGGCGTAGTTTTTCCCGTATTGCCGCGTCAGGTTGTGTGACTTTAATAATGAGTCTGGATAATTTGATGGCCAGCTGCCTGCCTTCTTCGGGCGTTGCGGTGATCAGGGAATTGCCGGGGATAAGTTCTACTAATGTTGACATTGTTTTTGGTTTTGAGTTAATTGTTTTGTTGATTATAATTATGACCTAAAAATCATTCTTAATGATTGATTTTTTGTTAGATAAGCGGTAATCCAGCTGAGCGATGTCTTTACTTAGTTTGTATAATTGATATCAGGGGTACCAAAAGCCATAACAATGCCGCTCTCATGCACTTTACCTGTTCGGATATGTCCACCATCGCATTTTGACGCCCTGCAATAGCTATTTAGCTCCTGATCAAAATATTTGAATGCGGATAAATTATCCTCTTATTCATTCCCCGCAAACCCTCCGCCGATGATCGCAACATTTTAACTCCTTATTGGTTGGTGTTTTACTCATTTTGCAGAATTAATGATCAAATAGGCTGGGGGATTGGGCTGTTTTTCTTAAAATCAGAAAAATTAATTCCTGTTGTATTTTTAAAAAACTTGCTGAAATGCGCCATGTCGGCAAAACCCAGATTATATGCTATAGCTTTCATACAATTATTTGGTTGAGTTGCCTGAAGCTTGGCTTCGGCGGCAATTCGTTGCCTGATGTGGTATCCTGCCGAATAGCCGGTTAGCTTTTTCACAAGTTGGTTCAGGTAATTTGGAGTTACAAATAATTGATCAGCATAATCAGAGACCATCTTCTGTGTCCTGAAGTTTTTGTTAACAATCGAACTGAAGTTTTGAAATATCTCTTCATTTCGGGAATACCTTGCAGTAATTTGCGGCTGAGCCTGCCCCGATAAATAAATAAGGAATATGGTGAAATAGCGCCTGAGAATTTCAGGCCTGTAAAGGTTGTATTTATTGAATTCTTTCATAACGATATCCATAATATCCTGAAATTCATCTATAGTATCATTATTGAATTCCATATAATGTGTCTGGTGAAAAAGCTGATGAATTCTTGTGTTGATATGGTCATGGTCGTTAAAATCAAAAAATCCGGATGTAAATGATATAATGTAACCCTTGAGGCGTTTAGGAAGCTTCAGGTTGGCCAATTCACCTGGCCTGATGAACAATAAATGGTCATTGCCGATTATCTGTTCGTTGAAATCCTGATAATAATTGCCAAACCCATCTACAATCCATATTATAGTGTAGCGGTTATTTGAGCGATACCTGTCTATGTTATATCCAAGTTCCTCGTTAACCCAGTGCAGGTTCTGCATATCAAAGGGAAGATCACTTCTTTTGTTTTCAACATACAAAGGCGAAAATGTTTCTAACTGTTCCATGGTTTTGATTTTAGGAGTTTCAAGGCGGTAAACGATGTTCTATTTCTATGCCAGTTATATTTTAGCTTATAATTAGTTGATTATTAGTATGGTTGTAAAGTTAAGACCTTTTTTTAAATACGAAATATCGAAAACGGCGAATTGAATTACGATATTTCGTATCTCCATTTGATGAACATATAACAGCGGGATTGGACCCGAAACGACAGAAAGCTTATGGAAAGCTAATCGGCAGAGTTTAAGCAAGGTGTAAATAGTACATTAGAATCTATAACGGGTACATTTTAATATCACATAATATCATTCATTTTTAACGCAACTTAATTTTAGTTACAAGACTACCCGTGTTGCAGAGAATGCTAAATATCAGTTAAATGGATTTAAACTTTTTCAATATAACCACTTGAAGAACTGCTCATCGCGATGGGTAACCTCATGTTGCTCCTGAGGAAAGTTTTTACGTTTATGATGAAAAAAAGAACGTATTTTTATTTAATAAGCTTATGAAAAGGCAATAGCGGCTTAGAAGTATCATTGTAGAGTTGTATCCTGTTTTGCATTTAGCTGCGGATATAGTGAGATAGGTTTTCGCAATGATAGATTAAATACCGTGCGAAGGATTAAATAGTATTAGGTAATTCACTATGGAAAAAAAAATACTAATAGTTGAGGACGAATCATTAGTCGCCTTTGATCTGAAGCTGATACTAACCAGGGCCGGATATCAAATTTGCGGAATCGCTGATTCCGTTAAAGAAGCGTTGGAAATTATTAATGAGGAGAAGCCGGAGTTGGTTTTACTGGATATATTTCTGAAAGGCCCACTAACAGGGATAGACCTAGCACGCGATCTGACCGCCCAGAACATTGCGTTTGTTTACCTGTCAGCAAATTTCCAGGAAAGTATATTGGATATGGCAAAGAGTACGCAGCCGTATGGATTTTTGGTGAAACCCTTTAGAGAAAACGAACTACTGATTGCAATAGAGGTTGCCTTTTACCGCCACCGGAATAGTATGGAATCGAGGTTCCGACGCGAGTTTGCCCTTGAAGAGAAATTTAAAGCTATTGAGCAGGAGCAAATTGATTGGCGACAAAAATTGCGCAAAATATCAAGCAGCTTGCAACCATATCTACCATTTGATTATTTGAGTATAATCCTGAACGTAGAAACCGTATCATCATTTGAAGGTATATCATTTTACAGAACAGGGTTCGATGAATATCAAATGTTGGGAGCTAAGGATTTTCTCAGCGCTGCCAGATTGTCGGCACAGGATTTTGAGAACATGGTAAAAAAGACGCCGCTAAGTACTAAAACAAAATTCTATAATAATACCGAGTTCAGGGAAATAGGTGAACGATACCCTATTAAAAAGGCGATAGCAAACACGTTTCAAATGAATTCCTTTTTAAACTATCCGCTGTTAATGGCTGATAGTGAAGTGTTGACGTTTTCGTTTTACAGTCGAAAAAGCAATTGCTATACAAATGATCACCTGGCATTGCTCAGCCGCCTTCAACAAACGCTTACAAACATTGTTGAATCTATATTGAAACTCGAAAATAGTGGACAAGACAGGCCTATATCGTTACCGGTGACGGTTAATAATCAAACTGCGGCAACAATATCTGTTTTTGATGGTATTATAGGGAACAGTCATCAGATTTTAACTGTTCAGGATCTTGTATCGGTAGTGGCCCCGCTGGATACCTCGGTTTTGATATTAGGAGAGAGCGGAACAGGAAAAGAACGAATAGCTAAAAGCATACATAACTTATCACCCCGGCGTACTAAACCTTTGATTATTGTTAATTGCGCCTCTCTTCCGGCAACGCTGATTGAGTCTGAGTTGTTTGGCCACGAGAAGGGGGCCTTCACGGGTGCAAACGAAAAAAGAATTGGAAAATTTGAGCTTGCCGATAAAGGAACTGTTTTTTTGGATGAGATTGGAGAAATGCATCCGGAGTTGCAGGTAAAGCTGTTGCGTGTATTACAAGAACAGGAAATTGAACGGATAGGAGGTAAGGCGCCGATAAAAATTAATGTTCGCATTATAGCCGCAACGAACCGGGTGCTTGAAAAAGAGGTTGAAGAGGGGCGTTTCAGACTCGATCTTTATTACCGGTTATACGTTTTTCCCATAACCATTCCGCCATTAAGAGAACGCATTGAAGATTTGCCTCTTTTGGTGAAACACTTTATTCATCGGTTTTCACTTAAAAGCTCCAGAAGTGTAACGGATGTATCTCCAGAAGTGATGGATCAACTTCGTACCTACCACTGGCCTGGAAATGTGCGGGAACTGGAACATCTTATTGAAAGAACGGTGCTGCTCACCAATGAAACGGTGATAAGGCAGGTATTTTTACCAAAGCCCTACAATGGCAATGGTAATAAACCGGTTGTTAAAATGTTTGAAGACACGGAAAAGCTGAAAACAATAGATGAAATTAGCAGGGAGCACATTTTGACGGTATTAAAAAAGTGCGAAGGAAGGATTGGCGGAAAAGGCGGTGCTGCGGAAATTTTGGATATTCAACCTACTACTTTGCATTCAAGAATAAAAAAATTGGGAATAAAAAAAGAAGACTTATTTTGATATACACCAATGACGGCTAATTTGCTTAACTCAATAAGTATTATTCAACATTTAAATTAACTCACAAGCGCCGTCCCACTAAGGGGCGTTTTTTTTTTTACAACAATTTCTTAATTGCGGCGAAATATGTAAAATATACTATTATATGCATAATTGATACATTGATAAAAAAACAATTCAAACGGAACTTTACAACAGTTTATGATAAGTGACAAATCATTAGTTGGATAATTAAATCGTTCCTGAAATGAAAAAGAATACTTGTCTTTTAATCGCTTTTATAGCTGGCATTATCACATTTTCCTTTGGAAGTTTATCCATTAAGTTGGTACAGGATCAAACCGGACTGGCGCTGGGTGGTAGTGTGACCTTGTTTATATTGCAATTGTTGCTGACAGTAAAATATTCTGCAGGCACGTTGGCCCTATTACCATCGGAAGCCGGTCTAAAGCAAATCGCACTTGGTTTCCTGACTGCGGACATTACCATTGGATTATGGATCGTAGTACGTAACGGTACGGAAGTATTTCCGCTATACCTTCTGATCATGCAGGTTTCCTTACTTGCTCTTAATCGTAAAACCGAAAATGTAATAAACAGAGAAAACGTATTACCGATTCCGGATGCAGTTCAGATTGTTTTGGAAGGTGTTTAAGAAATCGGTATGAAAAACGATGATAAAATAATTGATATCATAATTTCACTGCACGAACGCGGATTCGATCACGATTTTATCGTGGAGCAAAAATATATCCGTTGCTTGCAATGCAATGTGTTGATAGCAGCCGACGATTTTGAAATCGTTGAAACATACTATGGCGAAAGTAAAAGCACAACGGGAAATGGCAGCGCCATATATGCTATAATCTTAACCAATTATGATATAAAAGGTATTTTGATGAGCTCCTATCGGTCATATATAAATGGAATGTTCATCCATTTGTGGCCAAAGTTTAATAACACTTTCAGGATAAATGTAAATACAGGTGGATTGTCTAAAAGCGAAAAAAGAATTTTAGTATGAGTAAGGAGATCAGATACAAGGCCAATAAACAGCATATTTTAAACGACTATATGCTTGGCGGCAATTATATAGGTAACTGGAAGATAGCACTCAGCTCCGGTAAAATATCTATCTGCCCGCGCATGCGTAAAATACTGGAGTTGCAAAAAGGAGACTATGAAGGCCTGGAAGATCTTTTGACCCAGGTAAAGTCGTCACATGCAGGAAAGCTTATCCATGAATTTAAACTGGCTTGTTTTAATGGTACACGTTTCGAAAAACAGATACATATAGTTACTCAGTTTGGGAACGAAAAATGGATACAACTTTCGGGAATCCTTTACTCCCGAAGATGGGGAGCACCGGAACAAATGGTTGGCACTATCGAGGATGTTACTCAAAAAGTTAAAGAAGACTGCCTGAGTATGGCAATAGTAAACCATGAGTTGCGATCTCCATTGACACTTATTAAACTAAACACCCAATTCCTGATAAACGAGCTGTCGCATTGTGTTAATAAGCGGCCGGTAAGGCTTTTAAATATGGTTGATGATCATGTTGATGGAATGACAAAGCTTATTGATGAATACCTTACAACCTCAACTGATGATGAGCGGGAACCCCGGTTCAATTTAACTGTTTTTGATTTGGATAACCTGGTGAATACAGTTATCAATGAAGTAAAGCTTCTTTATCCTGGTCACCGGTTTCGTAAAGTCCCGGCAGAAGCGACAATCCTTGTAAGGGCAGATAAATACAAGATCATTCGGGTGTTAATCAACTACCTGACCAATGCAGCCAAATTTTCTCCTGCCTGTTCTAATATTATTATCAGCGTTACCAAAGCACCGTCCGAAATAACGGTATCTGTACAAGATGAGGGACCGGGAATTGATGAGGAAAAGGGGCAGCTTGTTTTTCAAAAATTTTATCAGTGCGATAGCCAATCTACCAGGCAAAAAAACAGTAAAGGACTTGGTCTTTACATAGTAAAAAACATAATTCAAAAGCATGGAGGGGCAGTATGGGCAGAAAATGGCCCTGTTGCAGGAGCTGTATTTTATTTCAGTTTGCCTGTATTTCAGGAAATTACACTTAATTGCCCCGTTCAGGAGGCGGTGAAACTTACGGCCTGAACAGTCATCCAAAAGCAAGAAGATAATAAAAGATAAAAATATCTTTTATTATCAATCCTGATGTTTACATTTGCTTATAAGCAACGGGAATATTAAAAAAAGATGTGAGTATACAGTTCGGGTAGTTTTATTTATCGCCCGGCAAACTGCAGAAATATAAGATAGAAATCGCCTGCAATCAGACACTGGCAATAGTCTTTAAAGGGTGGATTTCTCCGGACTTTGATTTTGACGAATGACAACCAATTGCATGTCATGCTACAAAATATAACCAATAGATAGTTCAATGAAAATTTGAACCCAGGTGCTCTGAAATTAATTGATTTTTTGAGTTAGCAGATTTATATCTGCAACCACTTTAGCTTTTGATGTCCGAAAATAAGTGTTTAAAATAATTCATCCTAAAAATAAAAGGTATTAATGTATTTTATTATGAAAATTAGATTTTATTTATTTTTTATTTTGGTTACGGCCCTGCTGGCTTGTAGCCCCTTTAATACTGTATATGCCGTTGTGCCGGTTGAGATCAATCCGCAGGTAAATGTGATAGCCTGTCTTATAGTGGCGTTCACAGTTTTTTTTATACTGCTGATGCTGGTATGGATTATCCGCCTTGCAAAAGAGTTAAATGAAGACACCTCTAGTAAGGAAATTACGGTGGAGAAATGGCGATTTCGGCAGATTAATGGCTTAGACTCCAGACAGTTGGAGCTGTTGATCAGACGGAGGAACTCTAAAAGAAGAAAGGGTAAGCCAAATATTGAAAGGCCGGGACTTAAAACTACCGTCATTGTGATATTGTTTTGCCTGTTATCCATAGCCGCCAGGGCGCAAACCGCAGAGGATGGCGGAGAGCATGTTTTAACAAGCCCGGGCATGATCATTATGCTTGCGCTGATTTGTATCCCGTTATTGGCTGTGATGTTTTTTGTTGGAGTAAGGCTTCAGCATTTGGCTAATAAAACCCGGTATAGCCGCATCAAAAAAGAAACTCATGACCTGGCGGAAACGGTTGATAGCGACGATGCTGTTTTTGAAGAACTGGTAAAGAGAAAACAAGCGCTTGATTACAAATTGACTAACAAAGAGCTTTCCGGTAAGGTTGATCCGGAAGATGCGAGAGGTATGCTGCTCAATGTAGGTGAAATCAATTCTCCGCGTTTCTTTGCTGCCAAACGCAAAGCGGCGGCCAGGCACCAAGCCGATCCAGAATTGGTTAAGCTTATTATGTGGTATTTAGGTACCGCGGCGCTATGGCTGGTTGTAGGTACCTCTATTGGGGAGTATATAGGAATAAAGTTCGTAGCGCCCGATGCTGATCATGTAAGCTGGTTAAGTTTTGGCCGCTTAAGGCCGGTACATACTAATATGGTTTTCTGGGGCTGGTCCTCCCTGGCGATGATCGGTCTGGGTTATTATGTAGTTTCTACAGTAAGTAATACCGCAATACGCAGCATCAAAAGGGGGTATCAATCGCTGGTGCTTATTAACTCAGCAGTGGTTGCCGGCAGCTTATCGCTTATGGCGGGTATTAATAATGGTGGCGGCGAGTACAGGGAGTACACATGGCCGGTAATGGGGCTGTTTGCCGCCGGCATTGTGATATCGCTTGTAAATTATTTGCAAACCGTTGCAGATCGTAAAACAAAAGAGATCTACATCTCTAATTGGTATATCATTTCGGCCATGATGTTTATCACGGTGATTGCTGTAGTTGGCTATATTCCCTTATATCAAAATGGTCTTGGCGAAACTATTATACAAGGCTATTATATGCACCAGGCAGTAGGGATGTGGTTTATGCTTTTTAACCTGGGGTTAGTGTATTATTTTTTGCCACAGCAGCTAAATACCCCCATATACTCTTACAGCTTGGGCATCCTGGCCTTTTGGGCGCAAATTTTATTTTATACACTGATAGGTACACATCATTTTTTATTCAGTTCGATACCTTGGTGGCTGCAAACGGTGGCTATTGTGGGTAGCATGGGCATGTTGATCCCGGTTTTTGCGGGCACTACCAATTTCTTAATGACCTTTAAGGGCAATTACCATAAAATAGGCCGAAGCTATACATTGCCGTTTTACATTGTAGGCGTCCTGTTTTATTTTACAGGATCAACACAGGGAACAGCCGAAGCTTTCAGGAGCACCAACCTCGTCTGGCACTTTACCGATTTTACAGTAGCCCACTCGCACCTTACCATGTACGGCATTATTGCATTTATGCTTTGGGCTTGTATTTATACGCTGGTACCGCGCCTTACCGGTAAAGAACCCAAACAGGGCCTTGTGGGTGCGCATTTTTGGATGGCCTTAATTGGCGTGTTATTTTATACTATCCCATTGATGATTGGCGGTACTTTAAAAGGTATAGCCTGGACCCAGGGTAAGCCTTTTATTGATGGTGTAGTGCTAATGGCACCTTACTGGTTATGGCGCGCAATTGGCGGCTCGCTGATGTGGGCATCGCACCTGGTATTTGCCTGGAACATGTATGTAATGTTTGCCGGCAACCGTACCGAATCTGAAATGAAGAACCAGATTTTTGACCAATTGAGTCACACACCCATAAACGCAGAAATTTAATTAGCACCGCCCCATGGAGATTTACAATAACCATCGAAAACTTTTTACCGTTGCCCTGTGCTTTTTTGTGCTGCTCACGTTTTTTGTAGCCATTGTGCCCGCAACATCAAACCAAAATAACAATGCACCCTTACCGGGCAGCATCCCGCTAACCAAACTGGAAACCCAGGGCAAGAACGTTTTTATTGCCGAAGGATGCGTAGCATGCCATACCCAGCAAGTGCGTAACCTGGATATGGATAAAGTTTGGGGCACTCGGCCAGGAATTTCGGCCGATTATGCAAACAATAGCCGCACGGATGTATGGCGCAATACCGCCACATTGATGGGGTCTGAACGTACTGGCCCCGATTTAACCAATATTGGTCTTCGTCAGCCCAGTTCCGATTGGCATCTGCTGCATTTGTTTAATCCGCGTTCAGTTGTAGCGGCCTCAATTATGCCCTCGTATGAGTGGCTTTTTACCGTTCGGGATTATCCATGGCCAGGTGAAGTTGTTGTTAATGTACCCGATGATTTCAGGAAAAGGATTACCGGCCGGATAGTAGCCTCGGATAAAGCCCTGGCGCTGGTGGCCTATTTAAAATCATTAAAACAGGTGAAACTGCCCGATGGTAAACCGGTGCCGATATTCCTTTACGGAAAAACTGCGGAAATTTCAGGTTCAACCCCAGGTAAACCAGGTACAGGCAAAGCCGGGCTTGATGGTGCCGCGCTGTATGCAACCAATTGCCAGGCTTGCCACCAGGAAAACGGCGAAGGCTTACGCGGCGCTTTCCCATCATTAAAAGATAGCAAAGTAGTACTTGACCCAAGTGCAGAGGTACAGGTAACTATTATTATGAAAGGTTACAACGGCAGGGCAAGTGAGGGTTACGGCGTTATGCCACCAGTGGGTACTAACAACAACCTCAAATCCGAAGAGGTTGCCGCTATTGTAAACCACGAGCGAAGCAGTTGGGGTAATAACTCCAAAATGGTAACTGCCGATGAGGTGAAGAAGATCATCGCGTCGTTTGGTAAAGGGGAAGCCACAACGGCTAAAAAATAGGATCATTAAACAGAAGCAAAATGAAAAAAATCACAATACTGCTACTCATAATATCAATTAAAATAAATGCATTAGCCTGTGATGCTTGTGATAAGCAGCAGCCCAAATTACTAAGGGGTATTACACATGGCAGCGGACCGGATAGCGACTGGGATTACCTGATAGTAGGCATTATGGTTGTTATAACCTTGTATGTTTTGATAGCATCTATCAAATGTTTAGCCCGCCCTGCGGAGAAGAATAAAGAGCACATCAAACGAATGATATTAAATGACGCCAACCAATGAGAGATCAAAGTTTTATAACCTTATTTATTGATGATGACCCAAGGCCGCTGGGCGAGTTTCCGGCCCCTGTTGCATTTGATCTGGATACCAAAAAATTAACAGATGGTAACCATGTGCTTAAAGTAGTAAGCAAAGATCATTTGGGTAAAGAAGGGGTTAAGTTTATTCCATTTGTAGTACGTAACGGCCCAGCTATTGCCATTGAGGGTTTAAGAAAAGATGAAGTTGTGGAGGGTGTGTTACCTCTTATGATAAACGCATACGGCAAAGGCGATCAAAAAAGCTTTATGCTGCAAGGCAGCGAAACACCTCATAGTATTCCATGGTGGCTGGTGGTGGGCATCATCCTTTTTGTAGCGTGGACGGGTTATTTCATCATCACATCACTCTCCGTTAAACTTCATTAAAGGAACTTTTTTACTGGGATGATTCAGAGCGAGCGGGCAAGTAGGAGACGAAGCAGATAAAGTGATTGTTTAGCTGCAGATATATAAGTTTTAAAAATTAAAACAATGAAACAGATTGAAGCAAATGAAAATTTCCAGGTGGTTAAAATTGAATTGACTGCCGGGACACATATGAAAAGGCATATAGCAACTTCCGATGCCTGCCTGATTGTAGGGGAGGGTAGCGCTTTGCTTATTTACGCAGGCGAAACTTACGAATTGAACAAGGGACAAACATTTTTGATTCCTTCGGGAGAAGAACATATGTTAAAGATCATCGCGGATTTTAAAGCGTGGATCGTTTTGGGGAAAGGCGCGCAGATCAGATACGCAGAACCAGAATCCATTGTTGTTAATTAATCGAGATCAGAAATGCCTATTAAAAGAAACGCGCATATCATGCCACTCTCCCGTGATCATCATTCAGGTCTTTTATTTGGATGGAAAATCAAGGAAGGGGTTAAAAAGGAGATCGCATTTTCTCGCATTAATGAGTATATCGGATTTTTTTGGAAAGCGCACCTGCGGAATCATTTCCAAGACGAAGAACATCTGTTATTTTGCCTGCTTGATAATGAATTGATTCAGAAGGCTAAGCGTGAACATCAAGAGCTTGAGGCCTGGTTCGTCAAGGCTGAAAATAACGAACTGGGCAGTAATGATGAATACATAAGGTTTGTTGAACTACTCATCAGCCATATAAGGTTTGAAGAGCGGGAACTTTTTCCTTGCCTCGAAAGCGAGTTATCGCCAGAAACGCTTGCCCATGTTGGTGAGGCGCTGACGAAATCGCACCAACAGCCTTACACAGAGCTTTATGAAGACGAGTTTTGGGTTGACAAGGAAAATCAGAAGCATCTATAATTAAATTTTAAATAATATATATATATGATAATTAAAAAAGTGCGGGAGCAAATTGAACTTACACAGGGGCCAGTAGCTAAACTTATAAAACATACAGATCATTATAAGGTGATAGTCATCGGCTTAAAAAAAGGGATGGTTTGGAAAGAACATAAAACCGGGGTGCCAGCTACCCTGATCGTAAGCGAAGGTCATATTCTTTACTCCGAACTGGAGCGTACTGTTGACCTTAAAAAGGATGATGATTTTGAAATACCTGTAAATGTGCTGCATGGGTTGTTGGCCAAAGAAGATAGCATTTGTTTTTTAATACAGGGCTGAGCAACAGTCTGTTTAATGATAATTGATTGATTGAATTCACCAGGCATCTTTTTTTCTACTTTCTAACCTAATCGCATATACACAAATAATTTTTTATAAAGGTGGCCTATCAAAATCAAATCATTTATAATCCGGTAACGGGACAAAGCATCAAGTTCATTCAAACAAGTTGGGATACTTCAGGCCAATTGCTCGAGATGGAATCAACTTATAGCGCGCTGTCAAAAGAACCCCCTATGCATTATCATCCTGATAGTGCGGAAGATTTCAGAATAATTTCTGGCAGAATAAAGGTGCGGATGGATAACAAAATAAGCGTTTACAAGGCAGGCGAAAGCTTTCACATATCACCAAACCGCATTCATAGCATTTGGAACGATGGGGAGAGCAAGGCTGCTGTAAATTGGAAAGTTACAAGGCCTATGAATACAGAATTTTTACTGGAAACTATGTTTGCATTGGTTAATGATGGCAAAGTTAATGAACAGGGCACGCCCAGGTTTTTACAGATGGTACTTACGGCTGGCAAATTCAACAATGTTCTACGGCTGGCGCGGCCGCCATTTGCGCTGCAACGAATAGTTTTTGTGCTGTTAAAGCCCTTTGCATATGCTTTAGGTTACAGGCCTTATTACAAAAGGTATCTTTCGTTGAAAAAGGGGCAGCAGGTATAAAAACGACATCTTCTCGTTTGTGGCGATGTACCAATTATCGGTTACCGGCAAATTTCGACGTGATATGTCATCATAAGTTTAAAATGGATCGGGTTATGATATACTCTAATTAAATCCCAGTAAATTTAATTATCCATGGACGAGATCAGTACATATTCTATTTCAAGGTTGCAAAAGGCTTTTGAGCTCGCGACGAGAAAAACCGATTATTTTTATGTCGGGCCGGGAAGAGAACCGTTGTATAATGACGAGCCCTTCCGTACGGAGACTTATACCATACTGTTGCTGAAAAAGGGACGTATGAATCTTCATGCCGATCTTACTAATTTTATAATAGATGCGCCGGCAGTGTTGACTATCGGCCCTAACGTTACGCGCAGTTTTCAGCAATGCGAAGGGGAGACAGAAATATTGATCTTTTTTTTTACCGACTCCTTTCTGTTGGAAACAAGGGCTAATATATTTTACCTTAATAAGTACCGTTTTTTTGAAAATAATGACCGTCATTTTCTAGTTCTCAATGAACATGAAATGGGAAGGCTGAGCGCTATTTTCGATTTGATAGCCGCTACCTATAACAAAGATCACCCGAACGAGTTGGTATTAATGCGTAGTTATTCGTACCTGCTTATTCACGAGGTAGATGCCATGCACAAAAACAGGACGGTTGTTGTAAGTAAAACGGATGATCAGAGCTCGATTTTTATCAGATTTCGTAACCTACTGACCAAAGAGTTCTGGCGACACAGGTCGGTGAGTTTTTACGCTGACAATTTAAACGTTACTCCAAAATATCTTTCAGAATTAATTAAAAAACAAACCGGTAAAACTGCTGGAGAGTGGATAGATCGCGCCATTATTCTTGAAGCTAAAGTATTGCTTCAGAACAAAGAACTCGGTATTTCCCAGGTGAGTGACCAGCTAAATTTTTCCGACCAGTCCGTTTTTGGGAAGTTTTTCAAAACTCATGAAGGAATCTCTCCCTTGGAGTATCGGAAGCGATTGTAAATAAGTTATTTTTTTTTCTTCGTCTCAAGCAATAGCGGGTTAAGTCATCGCCCTTGCTGATTATATGTATTTAAATAAATGCGAAAGATTTCTTTAACGTTCAAATGATTTGAAACTGTTAAATAAGCGGTTACACATTGAAGGAACAGTAAAAACGACTAAAAGTACAGCCATGCCGCCCTTTTTAGGGCATTGATTGTCCCGACATTTGTTTTGTACAATAAGGGAAAGGATTTAGTTGATCCGGAACCACAAAACCGATGTTTATGAAACAGATTGCAGAAACAGACAGGAAATTTATCGATATGATAGACCTGAAGGTTCATCATTCTATTTTTCCTGTAAAATTTCCTCCCACAGATACAGCATGGGGCAATATTTTTAGGTTTGATGACAAAATTATTTTACCCGGAAGGCAGGATATACAAAACTTTACAGGCAGCCCCATATTAATGGTTATTATATTAATCAGTGGGGCAGCTGCTTACTACGATTCAACAGGTTATCGGAAAATACTGAAGGAGAAAGATACGCTTTTAGTAGGCTACGGCAGCGATGGGGTTCAAACTATCATCTTTAATTACAACGAGAACGAGGAAAATGAATTCCTGGAGATTTGGCTGACAACAGACTCTACCGAAAGAAGGAGACAGTTTTTTCCGGCCAGGGTAAGCGAAGAAGATGAAGCAAAACTTTCATTTTCAATACCAGCCCTAAACGATGACAGCATTGATTTGAACACTGACAGCTGGTTGTGGAGAGGTCGATTTGTTGGGGATTCCGACTATGTTATTGACCAGACTTCATTAAATGATAACCTCATCCTGTTTGTTTTAAGCGGCTCTATGACCGTGAATAACAGGCCAATGACCTATCGGGATGGAATGAGCCTGTCGTTAAAGGAGAAAATTACCATCCACTTTGAAAAAGAGACAGATCTGCTAATTATTCAGTTACCGGACAATTTAAATGATAGTGTAAAATGAATACATTAATAACTAAAAAAAGCGGTGCCAGGGAACTGCTGCTCCATGTGGCCGAAAAACTGTTTGCTGAATATGGATTCGACAGAACATCCATCCGTATGATAGCCGGAGCGGCAGGTTTGAATTTGTCGCTGATCAGCTACTATTTTGGTTCAAAACATGAACTGCTGATAGAGATCTTCCGCATCAGGTTGCAGCAATTAAATGCAGCTTTACAAGCCATCCCTAAATTGGCCGGCTCGGTACCAGATAGGCTTTTGGGATTCATGGATGTTTACGCGGAAACATCCGGCAATAATAAATTCTTCACTTTATTAAATCGGGAATTTGCTTTTTCGGACGTGTCACCGGTAAAAGATCTGATCAGGAATTACTGGGATAATGTTTTAACTACAGTAAAAACGCTTGTAAATGATGGCGTAAAAGAAGGCTATTTTAGTAGTAGCGATGCACACCTGGCCTATTTTGGTATTCTGGGGCTGTTCACAATCCTGGTTTGCGAGTCACCATTGAACGAGATCATTAATACTCATTTTGATCCGGGCGGGCAGATGTTCACCGTTGAAAAAATTAAGACCTACTTATATAATACCCTGCAAAACAATCAAGTGGAATAATCTACAGATCCTAATTCTTAAATATAAATTTCATGAAAATCATACTATTTAGGCATGCCACAAGCAGGCTTACCGGAATCATTCTTTGCCTTGTTTTTGTATGCCAGCTGCCTGTTTTGGCCCAGCAAAACCCGGTATACCCGCTTTCACTGCAACAAGCGGTAAGCCTCGCCAAAATTCAAAACAAGCAGGTACAGGCTGCAAAAAGCGAAGAGAGTGCCAGTGATGCTGATTTTAAAGATGCTAAAGCCGCGGCACTGCCCACCATACTGGCCAGCGGCGATTACCAGCGCTTTTCCAGTTTAACACTTTACAGTCACGGATTAAGCGATGTTCGCTCGGTACCTAAAAGGCCGACTTCAAATGGTGATGATTTGGGTGTATCGGCCAATTTTAACCTATATGCAGGCGGAAGGCAAAAAGCCTTTGAAACCGAGCAAAGCAGCAAAAAGGACCTAGCAGCGGTTAGCACTCAGGAGCAGGCAGGCAGCGTTAGCCTGCAATCGGCCGCCCAATACCTTGATCTGATCAGGTTAAATGATCAGAAAAGGTTTATCGATGAGCAAATCATCCGTGCAGAAACAAGGTTGAAAAATATTAACGCGCTATATCGGAACCAAAAAGTTACCCGCAGCGATGTTTTGCGGGCCGAACTTAACCTGTCGGCAGTAAATCTAAATCTCGACAAGGTTCAAAACGATATTGCCATCAGCAATCAGAAATTGAATGTGCTGCTTAACCTGCCAGATTCAACCCGTATTATTACAACCGACTCGGCCGCTATGCCAAGGCCTATTGTGGATACCCTGCTTGGTTTGGTTACCACAACGGCCGTAAATGCCTACGCTATCCGTAAAAGCAGTGAAAGTATCAGAATCCAGGAGGCCAGGATCAAGGGTGTAAAAAGCAACTTTTTCCCAACAGCGTCATTGTACTCGGCATACGGTTTCAGTTATCCCAATACTATATTTTATCCGCCGGTTGATCAGGGCTATTCCATTGGTTTTGTAGGTTTTAAAATTCAATATAATATTTCATCCATTTACCAAAACAAGCACAAAACATCGGCCAGCCGCATCAGGCTGCAAGAGCTTGAGTTTGTAAAACAAAACATCAGCGATAACATAAAACAGGAAGCTGGCAGCTTGCTCATTAAATATCGCGAAGCCTTAAACCGGATAGCTGTTACCCAAAAATCAATTGAACAGGCAAGGGTGAACTATAAAATTGTAAGTGCTAAATATTTTAACCAACTGGCCTTATTGACCGATTTGCTGGACGCTGACAATTTATACCAGGAAACCAGGTATAACCTGGTGCAGGCAGAAACCAGTGCCCAGTTTATTTACTACAGGTTATTATTCACTTCAGGAAAATTATAAACAGATCATAAAAATACCAAATCTCGATATATGGAAACTCCAAATACTAAAAAAGCTCACCCCGGTAATATTATATTATCCAGTGTAGCTATCATCGTGGTTATAGGTGCCATGATATACTTTGCCAATTACTTTTTAACGGGAAGTAAATACCTGGAAACAAACGATGCCCAGGTAGAATCATATATTAACCCGGTATCGGCCCGTGCGGGCGGTTACATTAAACAAGTTAAGTTTGATGAGCATCAGGTAGTAAAACAGGGAGATACGCTGGTTGTTATCGACGATCGCGAATACCGTGAGCACGTGACCGAAGCCGAAGCCGCTGTTGATGATGCAAACGCGCAATTAGTTGTACTCTCTGCCAGTATAACTTCTGCAGAAACTGGTACACTGGTTAATAAAGACCAGATAGATGGTGCAAAAGCCCGCTTGGTTCAACAACATGCCGATATCATGCGCTATAAAAACCTCATCAAGGAAGAGGCTATCACAGGATCAGACCTTGAAGTAGTACAATCACATTATGATGTTTCATTGAGCGATTACAACGCCACCCAAAATAACCTTAAAACAAGCTACGCTAAAATTGCCGAACTGAGGTCACGTAAGGCTTTGTTAATAGCGGATTTAAAAAGAAAAAAAGCGCTGCTTCACCTGTCACATATTAACCTGGAATATACCGTTATTAGAGCGCCATATGCCGGTAAAATGGGACGTAAAACCATACAGGAAGGTCAACAGATTCAGGCTGGTCAGCCTTTGGTATCAATAGTTGATGAAAAAGAAAAATGGATCACCGCTAATTTTAAAGAAACCCAGGTATATGGCATGTACGTTGGCCAGCCGGTTGATATCAGGGTTGATGCCATTGACGATAAAGTTTACCATGGGCAAATAGAAGCCATATCTGCATCAACAGGGGCCAAATTCTCATTACTGCCTCCTGATAATGCTACCGGCAATTTTGTTAAAATAGTACAACGCGTGCCGGTTAAAATAAAATTTACCAGCACCGATATTGAGCCGGTTAAAGCCGGGATGAATGTATTGGTATCAGTTAAAAAGAAAGTAATATGACCGCGCCGGAATATATTAAGCCCTGGTTGCTGAGATGGAATTGGGGTGTAAGGATCACTTTATTTCTTATTCTATTGTCTTCAATTATGGAATTTGCGTCAATCGCGCTAAGTCAGAATTATGTATTGTCATACTTAGGTGCCCAACCGGAGGATACAATCTGGGGCGTACAGTTGACTTATGCGGCTATTATAACTGTACTGCCTATACAGTTCAGATTCCTGAGGTACTTCCAAACAAGAAATTACTTGTTATTTATCACATTTATTTCTATCCTGTTAAATGTTGCATTTATAGTCAATACTAATATCACGATATTCTTTTTTATTCGTTTTTTTCAGGGGTGTGTAGTCGCTTGTTTATCAGGAAGTATGTTGGTGATTATACCAACTTTTTTGAGGCCGGAGCATGGTCGCGCAATAGGCTCAACTGTATTTTACGGTACGGTATTAAGCAGCAGTGTGCTTTTGGGACTCATCGCTTCGGCAGTTACACTCAACTCCGATTTTACAAACCTCTATTATTACCTCATTATTTTCCAGGTTCTTGTTATACTGGTGTTGTTATTTGGTTTCAATGTTCGGTCAAATATTCGCAAGTACCCTTTATACCAGATTGATTGGGTAGGTACAGTCTTCTTTATTATGGGATCGGTTGGTCTGGCTTACACTATTGTATATGGTTCAAAATACTACTGGTTCACAGACATCCGCATTCAGCAATCAACAATGATTACTGTTGCCGGTGCGGTATTATACCTCTGCAGACAATACCTGGTTAAAAGACCACTCATCGATTTAAAGGTATTCAAATACAAAAAATTCTGGATGGGCCTGATATTGCTGGCACTTTACTACGGCTCAAAAGAAAGCATTAATATTATTTATGGTTATACCATATCTGTTTTGCAATGGAGTTCGACACAGGAGATGATCCTGGGACTTTGTAATGTTGGCGGTTTAATTACTTTCATGATCATCACTGCACAGATTCTTATACGAAAAAAAGATGCCACCATATACTTCCTGATTGCCGGTTTCACTATGTCATTAGTATACCATCTGTGGATGTATTTGATCTTTACTCCGGATCTGGCATTTACCGATCTGATATTGCCGATGTTTTTTCAGGGTGCCGCCTCTGGGATACTTTTCGTTCCAATTATGATATTTACCCTTACTGCTGTACCGGCCACAACTGGTTATACCGCGTTAATAATAGCAGCCTTTACCCGCTTCACTTCGTTATTGAACGCCAGCGCCGGGTTTTATAATCTTCAGCTTTACTTCAACCAACTATTTAAAGAAAGCTTTCTGTTTCACCTTACGGTTGTTGATGATCAGGTGAATGAACGATTAAAAAGTCTTAAACAATTGTTTGCAAGCAAGGGGTTTTCTGCAGACCAGGCCGCCGCCGCCGCGAACGCCTCATTGGGGAAGACACTCGGAATGCAAAGTCAGCTGCTTACCAACCGGGCCATATTTTTGTTTATAGCTACTATTATAGCGGTTATCCTGGTGCTTGCGCTAATAACCCTGGCAGTTAATGCGGTAAAAAAAATCCTTGACCACAAAAATGTTGTTGCCGGGGAAAACATTCAGTTAACTAATGTGGCTACCTGATAAGTTGTCATAACATTCCCTGTTTACTATAAAACAATGGGAATGCGTGGCCATTTCTAAACATTGATTTTGCTTTTATCAAATCCATAATAAATAATACCGCCAAACGATTAAAAAATGAAAAAAAAGAGATCAATTATCAACAAGCAACTCTGGAGTTCCTTTATAGCGTTGTCAGGATACTTTTTCGAGTCGATTACAGTAAAGCGTGTTAATGGCGCTGATTTTTTCACGAAAATTAAATATCGGGCTCTTAAGGCCCGAATAGAAAAACTAAAGGAGGGGACACCAGGGCAATGGGGCACTATGCGGGTAGAACAAATGCTGCACCATGTTAATCTGTCCATGGGCAGTGGGCAAGGCTTTTATGATTTACCTGATGAAAGTTATTTTTTTTCCAAAACCATTATCAAATGGATAGTGATTAATTTATATAATGCCCAACCAAAAGGCCTCCGGTTACCTTTATGTATGGCAATTTCGCCCGAATCAAGGTTTGATTTTGAAGATGAAAAAAAACAACTGCTCAAAATACTTGACGCCGCCAGCAACGCTACCCTGCAGAGTCAGTGGAATCCGCATTGCTATTTTGGAACACTAACGGTAAATCAATGGGGTAAACTCTGCTCTATGCATCTGGATTATCACTTAAGACAGTTTTCGGCGTAACGGAACGCATTTTGTGTTATTTGCTAAACCTGCAGCGCAAGTTCTCTCAGTCAATGTTTCGATCAGATGTGTTGAAGTTTTATTGCCCCACGCGGATTTGTGCGGACTTTTTTGATGAATGGCAAAAAAGTTTCCGTTTTATCCTTTCTATGTCAATATGAAAATGATTAATCAACGAAAGCTTACTGCATAAATATCTTTGTAATCAAATTATAACGGTATGGAAAATACTTACCAGCGAGCTCAGCTTTACCTCCGATTGGCCTTAGGCATCGGGTTTATTTTGCCGGTGGCCGACCGCCTGGGCTGGCTCGGCCCTGCTGGCCGAAACTTTGTGGATTGGGGAAACTGGGAAAACTTTGTGACTTATACCAATAGCCTTATGCCTTTTTTTAACCGTTCAATGGCAGGCATTTTGGGTTTTATAGCTACAATAGGCGAAGCCGGTATTGGGTTGTTATTTCTGATCGGATTTAGGATTAAAGAAGCGGCTATGTGTGGTTTTTTGCTTTTGCTGTCCTTTGCTCTTTGTATGGCCGTATTTTTAGGAATAAAATCGCCTTTTAACTATTCCGTTCTTACAGATAGCGCTGCATGTTTGTTGCTGGCACTACTCCCAACACACCGCTGGAGCATAGATTACCATATAGAGAAAATGACGGAATTCTCAATGTGATTTGTTCAATGCTTCACAAATACTTATCAGCGCAGCTACAAAAGTGAAAAAAGTTGATATGGTCAACATGTAAACAATTAAAATCAATACAATTATGAAACAATTTAAAATTGATGGCAGGCGATG
The DNA here is from genome assembly GCF_025362475.1 of Mucilaginibacter sp. Lineage (GTDB taxonomy): Bacteria > Bacteroidota > Bacteroidia > Sphingobacteriales > Sphingobacteriaceae > Mucilaginibacter. The sequence goes on along the minus strand of NZ_JANYGH010000023.1, from coordinate 168,450 downwards.
CATGCTTGCAATAATTATGCTGTTCACTGGCGTTTCTGCGTATTCGCAGACCCAACAAACAGTTGGCGATAGTACAAAGTACATGGCCACTGCCCATAATGTTATATTGACACAGCTGCTTAAAGAAAAAGGGTTTACCAATAAATCTGTGGAAATGATGGTTGTTGATTTTCCGCCACGAAGTAAATCGCCCGCTCACAGGCATCCTTGTCCTACATTCGGCTATTTAATTTCAGGCGAAATAGTCTCTGTTTTTGAAGGAAAAACCTACCATTACAAAGCAGGTGATTCATTTTATGAAACGCCCAACGGCCTTCATAGTGATGCCAGAAATGACAGTTTTACCCAACCGGCAAAATTACTTGTAGTGTATGTTAAAGACAGTGATAAACCAACGGTGATTCCGGCAGTACATAAAATGTGATAAGTAGAACAAAAAGAATATTTCCTGGGTTTGACAGGGGCTTTTGAGCTATTGTATTAACACCCATATGTTTGACAGGTAGTTACGATATTTCGTAGCTATTTTTTTTGATATGATATTTCGTAACTTATTTCGGTAGGTTAATTTTTAACTCTTTGATATTTAATATTTTATACTGGTGGCATGGATTTAGTTGAAAAGTATTATAACTGCATATGGACCGAATAAGAAGACGACTAATAGTCATTTTTTTTGCGATTATACATATTTACAATGTTCAGAAACCGCCTTATCTTTTGTCAGTATATCATCCCCATTGAGGCTCAAACATTCTTGGGTAATTTACTATTAAGAAAAATTTTAGCTGATCTTAATATTTGTAAAATTTATAGTAATAAGGTATGTAGTCAGATCCAGGCGCGCCGAATTTTTGCGGCCAATTGATCGGGGCAATTAACTTTAAAAGTTATGTTGAAAATACTCCTCATCTCCTTTGTTTTATTTGCATTATCGTTTCATGCAGTTTGCCAAACCCTCGAGGATGAGTCTACTCAAGATCTATTGGGGAAAATTAGCCGTAGTGAGCCCGATACCATCAAGGTACAGTTACTGCTGGCTTTAAGCAAAAAACTTGTCTTAAGATCCGGGGCAAACAAAAGTGACATTGATAGTGCGATTATTCTTTTGAATCAGGCAGAAAAACTAAGTACCAACTTGGGAAACATCAAAAGTCAAGGCCGTTGTCTTCTTATAGCTTCGCTAATTGCAAATAAAAAAGGTAAGAATGATATTGGATTAACATTATCGCAAAAGGCCTTGTCGTTATTCACAAAAATAAAGGATTTTAAAGGTGTGGCAGATGCTTACATAATCATTGGTCAACATTATGGCAATACGGAAAGCGCTCTGGAACAAAAAATATTTTATTATAAAAAAGCTATTGATGTTTTTCTAAAGTTGAAAGAAAAGGAGCGTGCCGCTACTACACTTATTGATTTGGCAGACCTCCAACAACAACAAGGAAAAGTCGACGAACCGCTTGCAAATCTTAACGCGGCGCTATCAATTTACCAATCTATTGGTTATAAAAAATTACAGGGCCTTTATAGCCTAATGGGAGATAATTATACATTTCAAGGTGATGTGGTGAACGGATTAAAGTATGGTTTACTTGCTGTTGAGACAGCCGAAGAACAGCAGGACAAGACATTACAATTATGCACAATATATAATCGGGTAGCTATAACCTATTTTAATTTCCAAAATTATACCCGGGCATATCAATATTTAAAGCTGGCGTTTACCATAGCCAGGAAATATCAGGATGAAAATTATATTGATGTGGTTGGCCGTAATATGGCTCAAGCCTTATATTATATGAAAAGGTATTCCGAAGCTCTTTCTTTGTTAAAAAGTATGGCATCCATGGGGTTTTATAAACAACCAGAGAGGCGAATCAACCTTTTTTATGGATTTTTATATATTTATCTTGGTTTTGGGGACTATCAAATGGCCAAAGTTTATGCCAATGAATTGGAAGCTTTGCTATTTAGCAAAGCAAATGTGAAACCTGGCGGCCAGGTAGGATTTATTTTAATTAAATATTATGTGGAAACACACCAATATAGGCGTAGCTATCCGTTAATAAAAGAATATTACAACCAATCAAAACAAGAAAACTTTTGGCTTGGGATGAGTAGATCACAACTACTGTGGTTTAAAGCAGATTCTGGCCTTAGTAAATATTATAGTGCGATAAAGCATCACCAATTATATAAGACCTTCGCAGATTCTAACTTTAATGAACAACGGAATAAACAAACGTCGTTATTACAGGTACAATTTGAAACTCAGAAAAAGAACAACGCGTTGCTGTTACAAATGAAAAATATTGATTTGCTGAAAAAGCAATCGCAATTGCGGCAAATTCAGTTTCAACAAGCACAGCTAAGCCGTAACTGGACAATAATCGGATCTCTGTTGTTGCTGTTATTATTAGGCCTTGTTTATAGCCGCTACCGGCTAAAAGAAAGAAACAATGTACAATTACAAATTAAACAGTCTGAAATTCAATTCCAAAATAAACTGTTGGAGAACCTTGTAATAGAAAAGGATTGGTTATTGAAAGAAGTGCATCATCGTGTAAAGAATAATTTGCAAATAGTAATGAGCTTACTGAATACCCAATCTGCTTATTTGAAAAATCTTGACGCACTTGAAGCTATTCGAGAAAGTCAGAACAGGGTACAGACAATTTCATTGATCCATCAAAAATTATATAGTGGTAGTAATGTGGCCAGTATTGATATGGCTGCTTACGTTTCTGACCTTATAAAATATCTTGGAGATGTCTTCAATGTTAATTCCCGCAGGATCCGTTTTGAGCAACTGGTTGACGCTATGGAAATAGACTTAGCTCAGGCTGTTCCAATCGGACTCATTTTGAACGAAGCTATAACGAACGCTATAAAATATGCGTTTAGCAAAGTAGGCGGCAAAATAATTGTAGCACTCCAATCTATCGGGAATAATTCTGTTGTACTTACCGTATCAGACAATGGTAAGGGATTACCGAAAGATTTTGATGCCAAATTAGCCAGCTCTTTAGGTATGGAAATTATGAAGGCATTGAGTAAGCAGTTGGACGGAAATTTTCAAATAAAAAGTGAACTTGGTGCTACCGTCACGATAGTTTTTCAGTTGCAGAATGTTCTTTCTGCTAATACGGTGTCCCGCTTCCCTTGAGTTTTTGACTTGGGCATAAAAAAATCCGATGTTTTCAATGATACAATCTGGATCAACTGAGAAACAGAATTGTTTGAGCACTAAAAAGCGCTTGAAAAAAGGCAGCAAGTTCTGTTTGAGTTATTTTATGTTCAGGGTTAAGGGCGGATTTATAATACCCCTAAATGGGTTTGATAACTAATGCCTTATGAGTGGGATGATTGCTTACGCACTGTAATATATCAAGTTCGGGCAAAGCGATATTGACTAAATAAATTAGACCTGATTATCCGGCTAAAACTAAACCAATTACATAAGGCCTTTATGCATTATTTGCGCCAGCCAGGTTATTTTGCTTTCAAATTGCGGAAACTTTCCAAAAAGAATAATTTCCTGATCAAAGCACTTGAAAACGCTTTGTAAGGTTTCCGCCAAAAACTGGCTGTCTTCCTCATTTAGTTCTGCTATTTCCTTGTTTTCCAATGCCCAGCTGATCATGAGTTTCACCACCAGAATCTCCTCTTCAGACATAATGCGGGACTGCATGATCAACAGCGATGGATCCTGCCTCATATCTTCTATAACCAGCTTGTATTTTAAAACGACTTCACGCAGGCGTTTGATCTTTACCTCGTTAAATGATTCTATATTGGCTGAAAAAGAACGTCGTTTGCTTATCGTGGCTTTGCTTTCCTCCAGGCATTGGGAAAATATTTTGTGACATAAAGCGTCAAGCACCTCTGTTTTATTCTTAAAATAATGATAAAGCGTACTTCGCCCTTTTTTGCATTCATTTGATATATCCTGCATAGATACCCTTACAAAGCCGTAACGCTCAAACACCGCATCCGCTGCCGCGATGATCTCTTCCCTTATGCTATCGTTTTGATCTGATTTCATGATTCGACAAAAATACAATTTTTGTTTGTGGCTTTTTTGCCAATTATAAGCTTAGCTGAATATGCGAATTATTAATATGACACAATTATTAAAAACATCGTAAAAACAAATAGCGTATATTTGTCGAAGATATTTGGAGTTGCTATTTAATCAGATGCGATTTCAAAATAAGAGTAAAAGTTAAATATTAAGTTCACTTTTTAATTTTTTATAGCTCAGTACAATCAGTTGTGGGATTAATAAACAATGAAATAACAATCGACATAAATACAAATAATGTTCAATTTAATTATATGAAAATCAAACTTACACTTGCAGGAGCGATGATGGCCGCTATCTGGATTTCCGGCTGCTCAGGTAAAAAAGAGCAAAAGAACGGGCCGGACACTTTAGCAGTAAACGTATTCAATTTGAGTGCGGATTCCATGTCAACCGGCGACCGGATCATTTACGACGGAACTCTTGAAGCTGAAAAGACAATTGATTTAAGTTTTCAGGTTTCCGGAACTATCCTGTCATTCCCGGTACTAACTGGCGATTACGTTAAAAAAGGGCAACTGGTAGGTGCTGTAGATGAAACGGTATACCGCAACCAGTATAACGCGCAGCTGGCTCAGGCTAAACTCGCCAAAGAAAATTACACCCGTATCAACGATGTATTTAAAAAAGGCAGCATTTCCGAAATAAAAATGCTGGAGGCAAAATCAAATTATGAACAGGCAACTTCCGCAGCCCGCGCAACTTACCAGAATATAGCCCATACACACCTTTATGCACCAGTAAGCGGGTATATTGGTGAAAAGAAAGCTGAAGCAGGTGCCGTAGCTAACCCTGGGCAGTCGGTTTTACAGTTGCTGGATACCCGTTCGGTGAAGGTGCTGGTTGCAGTGCCCGAAAGTGAAATCAACCACTATAAAGCAGGAACTCCGGCTACGGTAAAAATTGATGCCTTAGGGGATCAGCCTTTGCAGGGCAAGGTATCTGAAGTTGGCGTTTTAGCGCTTAACGGCAGCGCTAATTATAACCTTAAAATATCGCTGGCCAATAACGATATGAAGTTAAGACCAGGCATGCTTTGTAAAGTGATATTTAACAAAACTGCCGGCACTGTGGCCTCATCTAATATTAAAGAAGTTATTGTCCCCGTACAGGCTGTGCAGGTAGATGATAAAGGGACTAACTTCTTATTTATCATGAACGCTCAAAATAAGGCAGTGCGGAAAGATGTAATTACCGGTCAGCTTTACAGTAATGGTATTGCCATCCAATCCGGACTTGCCGGAAATGAGCAGGTGATCACCTCCGGCTATCAGAAACTTGCCGATCAAACCCCTGTCATTGTCAGTAAATAAGCCCATATCATGAAAAAGAACTCAAATTTAATTGAATGGGCCATGGAGTACCATGTATTCCCGCTTGCGCTTTCGGCCATACTCGTACTGCTTGGTTTATCCGGGCTTTTCAATATGCCACGAAACGAATTTCCGGATTTCACCATCAGGCAGGGTCTCATCGTAGGGCAATACCCCGGCGCTTCATCAAAACAGGTAGAAGAGCAGCTGACAAAAAAAGTAGAAGAATATCTTTTTAGTAATAACGAAGTTAACAAGAAAAAAACTTACTCCTTTTCGCGGGATGGCGTAATGTACATCTTTGTGGAGGTAGCGGATAACCAAAATGCTATCCAAACCAAAGCGTTTTGGAACAAAATCAAAAACGGGATGCTGATCCTGCAAAGCCAGCTTCCGAAAGAAGTTAAAGGCTTCTATATCGATAGTGATTTCGGTAATACCTCTGCCATGCTTTTGTCCGTAGAATCCAAGACACGGCCCTATAAAGAACTGCTCCGTAATGTAGAAGACATAGAGGCAGAACTGAGGCAGGTACAGGATGTTGCCAAGATATCCCATACCGGCAACCTGAACGAGCAGATTACCGTTTATGTAGATAATAATAAACTGCTGCAAAAGGGGATATCGGTCAATAATGTGATGCAGGTGCTGCAAAATGAAGGCGCTATTAACGCCACCGGTAAAGTAGAAGGAAAGGTGGTAGATGAGCCTATTCATTTAAGCACCTATTATAAAACCGAGGCCGAACTTGCCGAACAGATCATCCGGCAGGACGCTAACGGCAATTCGGTGCGCCTTCGTGATGTAGCTAGCCTGAAACGTGAATATGACGAGCCGGACAGCTATGTAACATCAAACGGTACCAAATCCATCGTGATATCGCTGGAAATGATCACCGGCAAAAACATTGTGCAGTTTGGTAAAGAACTGGAAGAACATATCGAAAAAGTAAAGCAGCACCTGCCGCCCGATATTCAACTGGTAAAACTGGCCGATCAGCCGGAGGTGGTGGATGATTCGATCAGCCACTTTATGAAAGAGTTTGCTTTTGCGCTTATCGGCGTGGTGTGCGTTGCCTTACTCTTGCTTCCTTTTAGGGTTGCCGCGGTTGCAGCCGCAACTATACCGATTACCATAGCCGCAACGCTGGGGATTATGTATATGACCGGTATAGAATTGGACACCGTTACGCTTGCAGCGTTGATTGTGGTACTGGGGATTGTGGTTGATGACCCTATTGTGGTAATTGATAACCACGTAGAAAAGCTGGACCACGGCATGTCCGTTTGGGATGCCGCCATTAGCAGCGCCAAGGAATTGTTTCCATCAGTGTTTACTGCTACGCTGGCCATATCAGCAACCTTTGTACCACTGGCATTTTTTATGACCGGTACGGCAAAAGATTTTATCCGCCTGTTCCCGGTAACGATCATGATCGCTTTGACACTGTCGCTGATCATCTCCATGATGGTAGTGCCGTTTTTCAATACGCTGTTCATCAAAAAAGGCTTGCTGCATAATAAGGCGGATGAAAAAAGATCTTTCCTGGACCGATTACAGGATTTCTTTAATAACCACATCGGCAATTCCATGAAACACTACAAGCTAACCGTATTTTTTGCGGTGCTGTCAGTAGTGATCGGCATAGGGATTATGGGAGTACTGCCGCAACAGTTGTTTCCTAAAGTAGAGCGAAACCAATTTGCAATGGAGATCTACCTGCCATCGGGCTACAGGCTTTCGCAAACGGATAGCGTGGTGAAGGGAATGGAAAAGATATTAAAGCAGGATAAACGTATTCTTAATTATACCAGCTTTATCGGCAGTAGTTCACCGCGTTTCCACTCGGTATATGCGCCAAATCTTCCATCAAAAAATTATGCACAGATCCTGATCAAAACAGTATCTGAAGACGCAACCGCAGAGGTAATTGTTGACTATCAGCATAAATACAGTAACCTGTTTCCGGCTGCTTATGTTCGGATGAAACAATTAAACATGATCAATGCGCTGGCACCTATCGAGGTAAGGATCAGCGGAAATGATATTTCAGCCTTAAAACAGGTAGCTAACCAGGTTTTAGCCATTGGTAAAACGCATAAACAGGTTACCTGGGCCCGGACAGATTATAACGAGATCCAGCCAACCCTTAAAATAGATGTAAAAACAGCGGAAGCTGCACGGCTTGGATTAAGCAAGAGTGATATCGCCAACGCAGTAGCCATGCATTCAGAAGGTATTACAGCAACACAAGTTTGGGAAAACAATTACGCCATAGATGTAAAGATAAAATCGCCTAAAGCGTCCCGGAGTGACCTTTCAGCCCTGCGTGACCTGAATATCGTAGCCCCACAAACTAAATCCCTGATCCCTTTAAGGCAGGTTGCAGACGTAAACCCGGAGTGGAATGATGGCCAGATTGCCCGCAGAAACAGTGTACGTACGCTGACAGTACGTATGGACGTAACCCAGGAAGCTGTTGCCAATGCCGTATTGCTGGAACTGCAACCGGCCATCGAAAAAATAAAACTTCCCGCCGGCGTTGACCTGCGTTACGGGGGCGAACTGGAATTGCAGGGAGAGAACCAGGGCCCAATGGGTATCGCGCTTGGTGTAAGTATCATATTGATATTCCTGATTTTATTATGGCACTTTAAACACCTTAAACATGCCCTATTGAGTATTACCACTATGCCATTAAGCTTATTGGGTGCCTCTTTTGGCCTTTTTATTATGGGCTATCCCTTTGGCTTTACGTCATTCCTCGGTTTACTTGCGCTCTGCGGAATTGTAGTTCGTAATGGTATCATCCTGATAGATTTTGCGGAAGAACTACGATTACATGAGGGTAAATCTGTTTTTGAAGCTGCAAAGCTTTCTGCCGAACGCAGGATGCGGCCAATCTTTTTAACCTCTTCGGCAGCGGCTGTGGGTGTAATACCGATGGTGATCAGCAGGTCATCCTTATGGGGGCCGTTGGGTACTGTGATCTGTTTCGGGTTACTGTTATCCATGTTGCTGACTCTATTCGTGCTGCCAACGCTATACTGGCTGTTCTTCCGCAAGGAGGATCAAAAGCATCCGGAAAGCAAAACACCGGAACTTGTAACTGCATAAGCTCATTATCATGAAAACATTCCTATTATCAATATTCACTTTTACATGTCTGCAGGCCGGGGCCCAGCAGCATATCATATCCCTGCAGGAAAGTAAACAGGCTGCCATAGCCTACAGTTACGCTTTAAAAAATGGTGAGCTGAGGATAAGCTCTGCAAAAACCGATGTGGCTGCAGCCAAGTCAGATTATCTCCCATCGGTCAGCGCAACCGGGGTGGGTTTATTCGGGTTTAAAGACTTCGTATCGGCCGCGCCGCCATTATTGGAAAAAGGTATCAATAACTTTTACCTGTTTGGCGTAACCGGTACGGAGTCTCTGTATGCTGGCGGCAAAATTAAAACGGGTAACCAGTTAGCGGCATTGCAGCTACAGGTTAGCCAGATCAGGAAAAAACAGTCAGCAGATTCTGTAATATTGCTTACCGAGCAGAAATACTGGAACCTGGTAAACATACAGGAACAACAGAAAACCATACAGGTCAATGAAACATTGCTTAACGCAGTACTAAAAACGCAGAAAGATATGCTGGCATCCGGATTGATTGCCCGGAACGATCTGCTCAAAGTAAAAGTTCAGCTTAGCCAGTTGCTGGTTAATAAAAGCAAGCTGCAAAATGGCCGCCGGGTGGCCCTGCTGGATTTTTCTATGTACACCGGCATTGCCTTTGATTCACTCATGGTGATGCAGGACACCCTTAATAAAAACGGCACCCCTGTATTGCCTGCCTTGCAGCCCGATACCAATTTGGCCCGCAATGCCAATTATCAGTTATTAACCAAACGCATAGTGGGTGAAAAACTACAGACCCGGTTAGCGGGTGCCGACAACCTGCCGAGCCTGGCAGTCGGTTTAAGTGCATCGCAGACGGGATCGATCAACAGCGGGATCGGGAGTAATTTTGCACCCGCCAGTTTTGTCACTTTAAGTATTCCTATCTCCAGCGGTTTATGGGGCCGGGGTAAGCAAAAGATGCAGAAGCAAAGGATCAATGAGCAAATAGCTCAAAATGATTTCCGGGATGGACAAAACCAGCTGAGAGTGGGCATAATACGCTATTGGTATGATATGCAGGACCAGCTTACGCAGATCAGCTATGCAAAAGACAACCTGGAACAGGCTACCGAAAATCTGAAAGTTAACCAGGATAATTACAAGGCTGGTTTGGCCACCATTTCTGAGGTACTGGATGCTCAGACTGCTTACCAGCAGGCATCAAGCACAGTTGCTACCGCATTTGCCGATTTTTGTGTAAGGTCAGCGGTATATAATTATGTTACTGCGAAAACAGAAAATCAGCCCTGAAGCCAGCTTAAGAAACAGTATCCTTGAAGCGTTAGCCGTCAACAACTAAAGCAACCGGAATGGTAGATAAAAGAAAACGTCTGATTGATATTGCTATTGAGCTTTTTATCAACCACGGTATTATCAGTGTAACGATGGATGAACTGGCAAGTACTGCCGGTATGTCAAAGAAAACCGTTTACCAATGTTTTGCCAATAAGGGAATCCTTGTCGAAGCTGTTGTTGACCAGCTGATAGGACAATCTAAAAATATCATCAGCTCAAATACCGACGCCTCGGATGACCCGGTGCAGGAGTTGGTTTTTCAGCAAGGTCTTTTTAAACATTTGATCGTCTTACGGTACCTTTTTAACGACATGATGTTGAAAAGGTACCCGAGGGCCATGAAAGCGTTCCATGAATTTAAAATCAATCACCTAAAGGCGGTTATTGAATCAAATTTATCAAATGGCATTGCAATGGGATTGTACCGGACTGGTCTGGATGTGCCGGCCACTGCGGGCATCTATATATCGGTAGCAGACTTTTACCTGTTTAATAATACTGTAAGAACCGCGGCTGATATATTTGAAGCGCTCCAGTTATTTATAAACGGCATAATTACCAATGATGGGCGTCGTGTTCTCGCAAATTATAATAAGTAAAAGCAAACGGCTCAGTTTATAACCTATTGTTAAGCAGGTTATTCAGGTAGCTCGACTTCAGTTAATTTTCAGGACCACCATGATTGTCATCCTCCTATCATAAAGAATAAAATATACTAAAAAGTCTTTTTAATTAAACTTTTTAGTATATTTTAGTATCGTAAAATCTATTGACATGCTTACTAAAGCCGAAAGAACAAAGCAATTCATCCTGGAAACAGCAGCGCCTATCTTTAATCAGAAAGGAATATCCGGCGCTAATATAGACGACGTGCTTGCTGCCACAAAATTGACTAAAGGATGCCTTTACGGTCATTTTGAAGGAAAGGAAGACCTTGCCTTACAGGTTGTTGATTTCATGCTGAATACTAACGGCGAGAAAATGTTGTTAACTATTAGCAAAGGTAAAACAGCGAAGGCTAAGGTATTTGCTTTTCTCGATTTTTATAAAGATCCCTTGAATACTTACCTTAAAGGCGGATGTCCTGTATTTAACATTGCGGTGGAATCCGATGATAACTTTCCGGCTATTAAAGAAAAGATAGCTGGAGTCATCCGACATGGACAGGAATTGTTTGTGAGTATTTTAAACCAGGGCATTGCCGTCGGTGAATTTTCTGACCAGCTTGATCCGGCTGTCTATGCGTTCAAAGCGGTGTCGGCAGTTGAGGGAGCAGTTGTGATGTGCAGGGCGATGAATACGGCAAAGCCGATGGCCGGTTTGCTCAGGAGCCTGAAAGCGGAGTTAGAAAGTTATGCGATATAATTTTTTTTAATATAAAATATACTAAAAGGTTTTTTTGTAAACACGGGCGCTATTTTTCAACAGTGTACTCGGTCCGCTTCCGCAGACATTATTTAGTAAAGACGACAAGCAATCAGAACGATAAAAAATATACTAAAAGGTATAAAATAACAAATAAACAACGATGAACCAGGGCTGCAAACCTGCTTCCTGGTACAATTTAAAAGCAAAACAATGAATGATCAAATAATTTTCGAGCCATATAATTTAAATGGCCTTTCTCTGAGCAACCGCATGGTAATGGCACCGATGACCCGCAGCCGTTCAGCTAATCCGGGCAATGTGGCTACAGAACTGACGGCACTCTATTATCAGCAGCGCGCTTCTGCCGGCCTGATCATCACTGAAGGAACTTATGTAAGCCGTGAAGCTGTAGGGTACCTTAATGTACCCGGAATTTATACAGCAGAACAGGTTGAAGGCTGGAAACTGGTTACAGATGCGGTGCATCAGCAGGGCGGGAAGATTTTCGCCCAATTATGGCATGTGGGACGATTATCGCACCCCGATCTGCTTGACGGCGAGCTTCCGCTGGCACCATCAGCACTCAATCCCCTGGCCCAGGCTTTCACGCCCGAAGGGTTTAAGGACACGGTAGATGCCAGGGCGATGACACCGGGGCAAATCAAAAAGACCATCCATGATTTTAAACAGGCTGCCGCAAACGCGGTGGAGGCGGGTTTCGACGGTGTTGAACTGCATGCAGCCAATGGTTACCTGCTGCACCAGTTTTTCAATCTTTATTCCAATAAACGCCAGGATCAATACGGCGGCTCTATCAAGAACCGTGCGCGCATATTATTCGACATCCTGGATGAACTGCACACGGTGATGGACATAAGGAAAGTAGGCGTAAGATTAAACCCTTCTCTTCACGGTATCCAGGGTATGATGCTAGACGAGGAAACCGTGGCTGTGCACGATTACATCATTGCCAAATTGAATGAATACGACCTGGCTTACCTGCACCTGACCGAACCTTTTACCGATGTATCGGGCAATCCTTGGGCTATTGAAGAAGTTGCCAAACGCTACCGCCCGCTTTATGACGGCACTATTATTATTAACCGTGGATTTAACAAAGCAACAGCCAGCCAGGTATTGAATGATGGTGATGCCGACCTGGTATCATTTGGGGTTCCCTTTATTGCCAACCCTGATCTTGTTGAGCGCTTTAAATCAAACGCGCCGCTCAGCCAGGCCGACCCGTTGACTTTCTACACGCCGGGAGAAAAAGGTTATACGGATTATCCAACGCTAGTTCAATTATCATAGTCAGCAAAAACGATATTAAATAGACTTAGTAAAAGAAATAAAATCATGCAATTAAAAGGAAAAACGGTATTGATCACAGGAGGTGCATCAGGTATCGGGCTGGAAGCAGCAAAACAATTTTTAGCCAATGGCGCAAATGTCATCATCACCGGCAGAAACCAGGAAAAGTTAAATGAAGCAAAGAAACTGTATCCTGCTATCACGGCCATTAAAAGTGATGTGTCGGATGCGGGTGACGCCCAAAAGCTTTTAACCCAGGTACAGCAACTGGGCGGTATAGACATTTTATATAATAACGCAGGAGTGTTAACTGCCCCTATCAACCTGGGAATAGCAAATGATCAGCATATTGAAGACGCGGCGTATGAAATGAACGTCAATTACCTGGGGGTGATCCGGCTTAATAACCTTTTCCTAGATATGCTGAAATCAAGGGCGGAAGGCGCCATTATCAACACAACTTCCATACTCAGTTATGTTCCATCATTACTGGAAGCAACTTACTCGGCTTCTAAAGTAGCATTGCGGTTTTACACAGAAACATTGAGAAAGCACCTGCAAATTATAAACAGCAACCTGAAAGTATTTGAACTTTTGCCTCCTGTTGTGGCTACAGAAATGACGGCTGACAGGAACGGCAAAAAAATGACTACAGAAGGTCTGGTAAAGGCGCTTATTGCAGGTATCAAGAAGGATCAGTTTACCATCCGTGTAGGTGATACAAAAGCATTGTTTATCGTCAACCGGCTTTTTCCAGGAATAGCTTTTGGGTTGGTTAATCCCAAGAAAAGTTACGGACTATTACAATCGTAGAAACCATTCTCATCAAACATATAAAATAAAAAAATGAAAGCATTCATTATAGACAAGTACAAAAGCAAGGATGGCGGACGCATCGGGCAAATGCCTGTACCGGAACCGCAGGCAGATGAAGTATTGGTGGAAGTACACGCTGCCGGTATCAACCTCCTGGATTCCAAAATCAGCAACGGGGAGTTCAAACTCATTTTACCGTATAAAACCCCGTTTGTTTTGGGCCATGATGTGGCAGGTGTTGTGACCAGGGTTGGGGCCCGGGTGCAACAATTTAAAATTGGGGACGAGGTTTATGCGCGACCGGCAGATCATCGGATTGGAACTTTTGCGGATTTTATTGCTGTTAAGGAAGCTGATTTAGCGCTTAAGCCGAAAAGGCTGAGCATGGAAGAAGCCGCATCTATCCCGCTGGTGGGCCTGACCGCCTGGCAGGCACTGATCGAAAAAGGGAACCTGAAAAAAGGGCAAAAAGTATTCATACAGGCAGGCTCCGGTGGCGTGGGCACATTTGCCATTCAACTGGCGAAACATTTGGGTGCTACCGTGGCTACCACTACAAGTGGAGCTAACACCGAGCTGGTTAAAAGCCTCGGAGCAGATGTGGTTATCGACTATAAGAAAGATGACTTTGAGAAAGTGCTGTATGGGTACGACCTGGTTTTGAATAGCCAGGATGGAAAGACGCTCGAAAAATCGCTGCGTGTGTTAAAACCGGGTGGAAAACTCATTTCGATCTCTGGCCCGCCTGATCGGGACTTTGCAGAAGAAATCGGAGCCCCCTGGTACGTAAAATTAATCATGCGCCTTTTGAGCGCCGGAGCAAGAAAAAAAGCCAAACAGCTTAATGTGGGCTTTTCCTTTCTGTTCATGAAGGCAAGCGGGGCCCAGCTAAAGGAGATCACTTCTCTTATAAATTCCGGTACTATCATACCTGTTGTAGATAAAGTTTTTCCGTTCGAATCGATCCAAGAAGCAATCACTTATGTTGAAAGCGGACGGGCCAAAGGAAAAGTCGTTATTAAAATTAAATAAAGTTGCCGCTTGTTCAACACAATGTTTTAAACCCAGAGGTGAAATATACAGCTGTACCCTTGAAACTAAAGGGTACTAAGCTGAATATCAGGGGATACGTTGGTATGTCTTTATTGGGCCGGACAAGTGCCTGGGAAAGGGCAAAGTAATGCAATAGCGACAATGTATGCTTTACCAGTGATGAGAAATCAACTGATGCATTAACAGGTAGTGTGCTCAAACGTTTAATTATAGCGCCTCAGCATTTTGCCGCTCCTTCATAATGCAACAACCTTAACGCTTACACATGAGAAAGATAAAGGGCTATCAGCAATCTTTGCTGCGACTTGGTTTAAATTGATACTATGACAAAATCGTAGAACGTGTTATACGCAAAGGTGTTACGAGCGTCTTGTTCTTCCTGCAATACCCTTTTCATTTTGCTATTTATCAATTACGGAAAAGGAGTAATTGCCGGATCCCACTTCAATGAGCGCTTTGCCATTTTCAAATCGTAAAAGCTTTATATTTTTATTGGTGCTTATGCGTTTACCACTTTCCCTGATTAAACTATTTTTTTTGGCCGGTAAATAAATAATTGCGCTGGCATTAACCGGGATAGTTGTGTTCATATAAAACGTAGCGGTTGTTTTTTTCCATTCGTTACTAATATTACCATACGGGGATTGATAATTTACTTTCACCTCGTCTACATCACCTACGGGTTCGGGGCGAATGATGATATGGCGGAAGCCTATTGATCCGGTATCTGCCCTGACGCCCCCAAGGCCACTGTAAAACCATTCCATTAAATGGCCCAACATAAAATGGTTATTGCTGGATATGCGGTTCCCTTGCCATGATTCGGTAAGCGATGTCGCTCCCTGCGCAATCTGGTAACCATAACCCGGCACGTCTGACCGGTTATTCATATCAAATATCACGTCGGATCGGCCCGCATCATCCAATACCCTTAATAAATAGCGGTAACCAATATCGCCCGCTGTAATTCCGTTGTTGTGGTTACGAATATCCTGTACAATGTTGGCCACCACCTTGTTTTTATACCCGGGCGCAACCAACCCCATATACACCGACATAGCGTTTGCAGCCTGGCTACCTGTACCGTACTGGCTTGTTTGCGGATTAAAAAAGGTTTTGTTGTAAGCCATTTTTACCTCGGTGCCTAAAGCAGCATATCTTTTTTCATCTTCGGGCTTGTTTAGTATCCGGGCAATTTTTGATAGCAGTGTTAAATCATAATAATAAATAGCGGTACTGGTTATTCCTGATGGCGTTGACTGGGACGGCCCCAAATCCCTCGGCCCTATATCATACCAATCGCCAAGACCAAAGTACAGGATATGGCCCTTTGATTTTTTTTCAAGGTAGGTAACATAACGGGTCATCATATCATAACTTTCCTGCAATATTTGTTTATCACCATACCATTGGTAAACATAATAGGGCAAAATAATACCGTTGCTTCCCCATTCCGGCGAATCGCGGAAACCACCACCAAACTGCACAAACTCGGGCGCTATATCTGGTATTAAGCCATCTTTGGTTTGCGCGTTTATCATATCCTTTATCACTTTGCGGCAAAGCGTAGCTATATCATAGTTATAATGTATTGAGCTGCCAACCAGGTGCGCTTCTTCCAGCCAACCAAGCTTTTCCCGGTGAGGGCAATCGGTAAAAACACTGGCTGTATTGCTTTTTATAGCCCAATCAATCAGCTTAAATATTTTATTAAACAATTCATTTGAACAGTTGAATGATCCAATTGTAGCAGCGCTATTGCGGGTATGGAGGCTCTTGATTTCTACAATGGCAGGCAGTTGCGAACTCCCGGCCTGGTCTGCAGGCAGCGCGCCTTCAACCTGAACATAGCGGAAACCATAATACATAAACTGCGGATGCCATGTTTCTGTACCCTGGCCGTTAAGCGTATAATTAAAATAAACAGGGCTTCCAACGGGTGCCTGCATAACCAATCCGTTATCATCCAATAACTCGGCAGGTGTAATTTTTATAACAGCTCCACGCTTGCCTTTTACCGTTATTTGCGGAATGGCCGATGCATTTTGGCCCATATCATATACCCAAACCCCTGGCTTGGGTTGCGTAATTTTTTTAACTGTAAACTGATCAAATATCTTTAACGGTTCCTCTGCCTGTGCTTCAAGTACCGGCGGACCAGATACCACAACCGCTTTTCTATACTGCGTATCATTAAACCCCGTTTTATCCCAACCCTCGCGGTATAAGGTGGCATCGTAATCCTCGCCGCCATAAATGCTCGAAAACGTAACGGGGCCAGGAGCAGTCTTCCAGGTTTCATCACTCACCATATTCTCTGTTGTACCGTCTTTGTATTCAATTAATGTACGGCATATCATTTTGGGATAGCCGTAAGCACCTTTCAGTTTATGATAGCGCTCGCCGGGGATGTAATAAAAACCATTCCCCAGCATCACTCCAAACACGTTATTGCCTTTTACCAGGTTGTTAGTAATATCAAAAGAAACGTATAAAGCATGCTTATCATACTGGGTCCAGCCTGGGTCTAAAAAATGGTCGCCAACCTTTTTGCCGTTGATACTCAAATCGAACTGACCAAGGCCGGTAATAAATATAGTCGCCTTTTTAATTTCCTTGTTTACGCTAAACTCCTTGCGCATCAAGGGTAAAATACCTTTGCCTTTATTCCACCTGCTATCATCCGGGTTAGCTATTGCGGGCACAATACGCAATGAATCGGGGATTTTTTCATAGGCAATCCATTTTGCACCCTTCCAGTCATCGGCAGTTAATAAACCCATTTGCCATGCTGAAGGCTTGCTCCAGGCCGATGGTTTACCATGATTATCCCAAACCATCAATTTCCAGTAATAAACCTTTGCAGCTGTTAATTTTTTGCCTGAGAAAATAACTTGTATGGATTGATCGGACGCCGTTTTCCTGGTGTCCCAAATGTTTCCCTCGTTTTTCTGCAACAGCAATGGATCATCAGCAACCAATATGCGATAGGCAGTTTGTTTAACATTTTGGGTTTTAGATGACAAAAGCCAGCTAAGCTGCGGATTTGGTGTATTGATGCCCATAGGCGCATCCCTGTATTCGCACCGTAAAGCCGATACTGCGACCTGGGCGGATATTTTTAGCGACGCGAATAGCAATAAACCACATACATAAACATTTTTAACACTTCGGCTCATATATTTTATTTATTAAAAAGAATTAAAATTATTCACTGGTAATAGTTACCGGGCCAAGCAAACCCGAGGATATCAACGGCGAGTTTTTATCAAAATAATTCCAGGTTGTAAAACAGTAACGCCCTTTTGATGGCCTGCTTTGGTTATTAAGGAACCAATCCGGAAATTCTTTTAAAAAATGACCTTCGCGGTGGCCGGGCAGCCATTCTGTGTCAGCGGGTTCCTGCTCATCGCCAATGAGACGGTTGGCCCATACATTGGTAACTTCAATAACAAGTGTATTTTCCTTTGGCTTTAATAAATTGGCTGGTAGTTTTACACTCCAGGGGGCGGTCCATAAAACACCCAGGTCTTTATTGTTTAAAATAACGCGGGCAAGATGTTTTACCACACCCAGGTCAAGGTATAACGAATCTGTGCTGTTGTTTAAAGGCGCATCAAATGTTTTTTTATAAACAGCTGTACCGCTAAAGTATTTAATACCCTTTTCTGGTTGTTGGGTCCAATCTTGCAACGTTTTAAAAGTCACCGGCTTTGCAGGACCACCCCATTGTTTATCGAACTTAACCTCCCACGGTCCATTTATAGCAAGGGCTTCCTTTCTTGGTAGAAAATTTTCTTTATAGGCTGCAGTATTAGTAACTGCTTTTTTTCTGAATACTATAAAAAAGCTTTGTGCTTTATCAAAATCAAGAGGGATTTCTGTGTTAACGCCATTTGCTTTAAAATTCGGCAAATCTCTGATGGTACCTGTTAATGGGGCCCACAACTCGGGCTGCATATCCATCACATTAAAGCTGCAAACGGCTTTGCCCGCATTGCGCGAAACGTTGGCTACAAAATACACATCAACAAGCTTTTGCTTGCGATGAATGTGCTTAACGACTATATTCCCGGTAGATTGACTTACCAAAAAATCATTTGCCGATGGGAGTGCAATTGTACCCCATTGTAATAATGCCTGGCAACGCTGCCAATATTTTATCATGGCTTTGCCGGGTTCCCACCAGGTTTGGGTACGGTCAAAGTGGGTACCCCATTCTCCCATAGTTAGTCCTGGTTTGTATTTGTCATCCCAGGGCTGCTGTACAAAGCGGTGTATTACCATGCGGTTTACGCCGTCGCAAAATGCGGCATCACCCATTGGTTTCAGCCATTCCGGTGTTTCATCCCATTTGCTATCGTGCGGATCGCTGGTGAACGCTTCTGCCTCAATAATATTCTGTCCTGATTTTCTTAACGCGGCTACAGTTGGCTGAAGCTCATAAGGTGAATATCTCCCGCCGAAAGTCCAAAACTCGGTCATCACCCGCTCTACATAGGGCATCACCTCATCCTGCCTCCAGGGGCCGCCATAGGGCTCGCATAAAAATATAAGGTTTGCTTCGCGTAGTTTTTTCGCTATAATGGCGAAGTAAACATCCCTGTACAAATCCTTTACAGTTACATTAAAATCGTTTACAAATAATGATGAATCGCGGCGGTCTGTCCCTATGATCCTGCCGGCAAATGTTGGCAGGTACTTAGTAATTTCGTACCCTCTTCTGGCAGCAAACTCCTGGCTCATTTTTGGCGTCCAGGTAGGATAACCAGCTTCGTAGCTGTCAAAATGAACACTTTTAAATCCTGTACCTATCAGGTCGCCAAGGTGTTTTTTTATTTCGCCTACAACGTGGTCAATATGAAAGGTTACAGCCTCCCGGCTCATTTTATCACATTCAAGTCCGGTTGCTTTCCATTGGGCGGGTTGTATTAACGTGCCAGTTGTAGTATGGCCAAACCTGTATATAATCCATTTTCCGGCGGGCACTTCCCAATTTAATTGACCATCGGGTTGCATTTTACTGGTAAGGTCTATTACTTTATCAGCAGGTACAATGCCGCTAACTGGCAGAGCCAATACAGCTATATCTTTATAATAGGTACTTCGCGCTGCGATTTTAGGAATTTCAACAAGGCCAGTTTCCTCATTATAAACCGGGTAGGGGGTATGACCTCGTGGGTTTACTTTTGGGCGGGCGAGCTTAATATGATCAGATACTCCACCTGTTACTGTATCTGTTGACCAGCAAATTTCCTGCATCGAGTTTTCCGGAGTTATCCATGGGCCACCGCTTGATTCATAGCCAGGTCCATTAAACATCCCGAAGTCCATTCCAAGCCTTTTTGATTCTTCTGCCGCGTGACGCACCATTTTCCACCAGGGTTCGGTCCACGAAATAATTTCGGGAGTTGGGCTTTTTTTAATTTCTCCTGCCCAGGGAGTAGTAGCATCAGCAAGACTAAACATCGTTGTGCTGTTAAATCCTTCTTTTTTCAATGCCTCCAGGTCTTTGGTTATACCGGTTTTGCTTAGGTTAGATCCCATCCACATCCATAATACTCCAGGGCTTGCACTTAACGGAGGAGACAAAAATACCTCTGCCGGGTTGGACGATTGCTTTTGGACATTGCCGCCTGTAGTTGGTTTATCCTGCTGTGCTTGGGTGATCGGTCCCCAAAAAACAAAAAATACGGACAAAAGGCATTTTAAAGGTTTAAAAAAACTCATGGAATGATTATGGGCTTAAAAAATGAACAAAGTGGTTTGATGTGGAATTAAATAGGTTATTATTGGTTATAACGGTACCTGATGCCAAATCTAAGTGGATTGCAATATTTCATATTACCCATTTTGATATTTAGCTTATCTGTTTTGATAATTAGTAATCAAAATAGCATGTAGCTATGTTAATAAGCATCCCACGTACAACAATTTGTTCAATAGCCCTTGTAAACTCTTTTTAATGATCAAGAACCAGCAGGTTACTCCATCTTTTTAAAAGTTACCTTTCCAATAGTGTTAGGTTTTCCTTTTTCGGGTGCTGAAAGTGTACCTTTTAAAATGCCATTTTTGGAAACTATGTTGATCTCTCTGAAAGAGTATGCGCCTTTCTCGTAGTCAAAGGTTTCGCCATCATCGTCATATAATAAATAATGCCCTGGCTTTTCCCCATAATAGCGGATCTCCAGGTTAACCTTTTCATTTTTGGATGGCGCGTGTAACATAACCGGCATCATGGGTATAACTCCGCCATCTTTTACATAAACGGGGATCTTATCCAAACCCGGAGTAACACTGATCACCTCGCCGTTGCCCACGTATTTGCCGGTATAAAAGTCATACCACTTACCCTTTGGTAAAATGACCTTCCTGGTGGTTTCGCCTGTAAACATTGGCGCTACCAGCAGGTATTCTCCTGCCATATATTGGTCTTTAATTTCTTCTGTTGTTAATTTGCCGTAAGGGTTTTCTTTAAGGTTTGTGTTATCTACACTATTTTTTTGTTCGCTATTTGCAAAGCCTGGCTCCAATACCATGGCCTTAAAAACGGGGGTACCTTTAAAATGGTATTTTGCAAATTCGCTGTACCAATAAGGCATCATTTTCATGCGCAGGGTTGCCAATTGTTTTACCTGGTCTGCAACTTCCGGGAATGACCAGGGTTTGGTGCCACTTGCCCATGCGTTAATCATAGCCATAGGCGAGAATATATTGGATTGAAATCTTCTCAGCCATTCTTCCCCTGTTTTGGAATCCCGAACCTCAGGAGTCCACAGCACGCCGGCGAAACCACTATTAATAAGCGCTGTAATAAAATCGCGATGATCATAATAATCATTGTAGATAACAAAAGGGAACGATGAGCCACCACCATTTGAGGCCCTTACAAGCCCGAAAGTACGCTCGTTTTTCTCGTGATATATTTGCGTTACGTAACGCTGCATCATTAAACCATAGGTTTGTCGCATTTGCTCGGCGCTGTGTCCGGAAGGGAAGGTAGCAACATCGGGCCATAGGTATTCGTCTCCGCCGTCAACTTCATCAATTTTATAACCACTGATACCTATATCTATCTTATTTTTTGACATTTCGCCAAAGAAAATATTCCTGGCCTGGGGCATTGTTATATCGGTAACTGCGCCTACCCAAACACTATGCGAACCTGTATATGGCGCTATTTGCTTGTAAATAGTTGCTTCGGGCGAAATATATGGATTGGTCCACAAGTTTAATCGTATCTTCTGTTTAAGCATTCCCTGAACAAATGCACGGGGATCTGGGAAACGGATTTTATCCCATTCAAAAGTGCATGGGTATGATTTACTTTGCCAGCCTGGTTCAAGCCCTATAAAATCAAGCGGATACCCACGCTCACTGAATGCCCTCGCTTCATTAGCTACATCGGAGGCGTTTGACAAACGTTGTACCCGTTGTGTAAAGCCAAGTCCCCAGCGCGGCGGCAGGCACCCGCCGCCGTTAAGCAGGTTGTACCGGCGCACAGCATCAAGCATGGTTGGACCTCCTAAAACATAAATTTCTACCCCTTCGGCAGGTATCAACATTTCCACGCCGTCAGAGTAGGGGCGTGCCGACCAGTTTTCATTCGTATTCCTGTCCTGCACTTCGGGAGGATTCTTACTATCTGTTCTTACTGCCGAACCGGCGTAAATTTTAATATACCTTGCACTGTTTATAAAAACGCCGTACCCTTTTGATGATATATAAAATGGGGTAGGGGCATGGGTTCGCCCGTTATCCCGTCCTTCATAGTTATCTACGTGTAGTGTTAATATTTTGCCCCGTTGTTGTACAGTTTTAAAATTCAGGCCAAAACCGTACAACTGTTCGGTCCGGTCCAACGGAAAACGCAGGTACGTTTTGCCATCAGTTACCTTAGCATAAATATCTGTTTCCAAAAGCGGAAATGGCGTACCTCCCATATCTGTTAACCCGGCATGATACGCAATAGCGCCCGAAGCTGTTAGCAGATTAAAGCTTTCTGGTTTGCCAACAGTTGCTTTCCAAATTCCAGGTTCAATTTCGTTCCATTTGATGTCCTGGGCATGTAGGCAGGATATAGCGCTGCATAAAATAAAAAAAGTTAAAGTGCTCCTTATAAGCCTCATAATTAATAGAAAGTTAAGAAATGTATATCGTCCTTCGTTGTCAAAGGATGGTGTATTGAATTTTGTGGTCGCATATAAACAGAAAACCGTTAGTTGGTTGCTATCTGAAAATCATCCCAAAAAAAGGTTTTGTAAAATAAGGTTCGTTTATGTGCCGTATTTTTTCAAGCCATTGTTTCTGTAATCCTGCGGTGTTAGCCCGGTTTTTATCTTGAATAACTTGGAGAAATAAGGTATTGATTCAAAATTTAAGAGGTAAGCAACACTTTTAACTGAGTTTTCAGGAACTAACAGCAACTCTTTTGACTGTTGAATTTTGAGTTGAATAAGGTATTGATTTGGAGCCATCCCCGTGTACTTTTTAAAAGCTTTCCTGAACCAGGAATATCCTACCTGTAGTTCTTTAGCAACGTCTTCGGGTGTAATGCGTTGGTTCATATGATCGCGTAACAAAAAACGGGCACGATCAACGATGAGCTGTATATTATCTTCGTCTGCAAATGAGGCTTGTTTAATTTCGGCAAACAAGGTTCCAAGCAAATGGACTGCCGCGCCGGATATAGCAGGCTGATATCCGGGCTTTTCACTTTTGGTTTTCTCAATAATGTCTGTAAACAGGTTAAATAAGGGGTCTTTAAGCCCAATATCTATTATTGGCGAATTGATGCTGAAAAACTCATTTAGCATAATGTTTTCCATAATAGGACCTTTTAAGCCAATCCAGTACTCATGCCAGCCGGTTTTTTCATTTGGTTTATACCTATGGCGCTCATTGGGGAATAGTAAAATTATACTACCCTCTTCAACAGGCTTTAGTTTGCAATGCTCAGATTCAAAAACTCCTTCGCCCTGGGTTATATAGATGATTTGATATTCATGCAACACCCGGCCATTTTTCCAGGTAAAATAATAATTGGAAGGATGGTCCTTGCTTGGGTAAATAGCCGCTTTAGGGATGTGAGTATACCCCGCATTCAATATTGTTAAACCCCATGCTTCATCTTCCGGATTTACGGGCAGGTATTTACAATAATTTGTCATTTGAATAATTGGTTTGTGAAAAAACAGTACGATTTGTTTTATCCTGTTCCCTTTTTTTGCTGGGTTGGGCAATACAAATAAAAGGTTAAATAAGCTGAAAATAAAGCATCCCGATCTTTTTGTCAGAAAGTATAACCTATTTATCAAAAAGGATAATTCTGAACGCTCACTTCACGATAGATTTGATTTTGTAAAACCAGGTAGTTATCTATTATTGAATATCAGGTAGTTATAAGCCAATTAAAGCCAATTTAAATTTATGAGAAAAATTTACCTCTTTAAACCGGGAATAAGTGTAATGCCGTATAGCCCGGCTGGCCAACAAAAAAACCTTTATCCTAAATCATAATTAGTTCCAGATCATGAATCTATTAAAAGATGATTTTCCTCAAAAAGGGTTGTTCCATTACCTAATTCCGAGGCTGCCCTTAATCCCCTATTTTTAATTTAAATATCAAATACATGGTAACTTATTGTTGCCATGTATCTTTATGATACAAACTGTTTTTTTATATTCATCAACAGATTTTAGTAAATGCAATTACCGGGAAAAAAAATAATGGTCTTATGTTTTCTTAATATAATAGGATTGGCGGCTTATGCTCAAATATTCCCGGTAAAGTTAGCTTGCGAGCTTCGTCATGATCCGCTGGGGATAGATGTTGGTAAACCCGGTTTAAGCTATATGCTGATCAATAGCCACATAAATGAACGGGGGACAAGGCAAACAGCCTATCAGATCATGGTATCTGGCACCCCGGAATTTAAGCAGGGCTCGGACCTCTGGAATTCGGGGAAAGTGATTAGTGACCGGATGGCGTATATCAGTTATGCAGGAAAATCTTTGACATCTAATCAAAAATGTTGGTGGAAAGTTCGGGTATGGGATCAGCAGGGTAAAATTTCTGCATGGAGTAAACCTGCCTGTTGGACGATGGGCATATTAAAAGCAGGTGATTGGCAAGCCAAATGGATAAGTGCCGATGGCGCGGATAAGTATGCGTTAAGTTCAGTTGGTTACAAATCTGCAAACGCCGAATCTGAAAGGGCGGAAAAATGGGTACAGATTGACCTTGCCCGGTCCCAGCCTTTTTCTGAGGTAGCGTTATACCCTTTGTTTTATGCAGATAGGGGAGGACATGCCTTTCCACGCAGGTTTAAATTGCAGGTATCAGATAAATCGTCATTTGAAAATGCAGTTACCATTGCCGATTATACCGCCAGCGATTTTAAAGCTGAAAGGTATGCCCCGGCGCGAATTTATAAGGGTAATACTACCGGCAGGTATGTAAGATTAGCAGTAAGTAAACTTGCGGCTGAAGGGGCGGGATACGCCTTTGCTTTAAGGCAAATAGAAATTATTTACAACGGCAAAAATATAGCGGCGGGCCAAAAAGTTGAAGCATCAGACAGCTATGAAAGTGAAGGCTTTAAAAAGAGCAATCTTACAGATAGGCCACAGGATTATAAAACCATACCCAATTACTCCTCTGTGCTTTTAAGAAAAGAATTCAAAGTGAAAAAGCGCCTGGTAAGTGCGGTGATCTCCGTTAGTGGTTTATCGGCATATGAACTAACCATTAACGGTAAAAAAGCGAGTAATTACCTGTTTAGCCCCGGTTGGACGAATTACGGGAAAACAGTTCTATATGATACTTTTGATATCACCGATAAAATAAAAAACGGTGATAATGCCCTGGGAATTATTTTAGGGAATGGCATGTACAATATTCAGCCGGATACCCTGAGGTATGTTAAGTTTTTAAATACTTTCGGGCCGGCAAAAGCTATCGCGCAACTCAGGCTGGTATATGACGATAATACTGTAGAGACCGTTTGTACCGATAAAAGCTGGCATGTTTCATCCGGCCCCGTTACATATTCAAATTTTTATGGTGGCGAAGATTATAATGCCAGTCTTGAACCCGACCGGTGGGATCAGGCAGGCTTTTCAACGGGAGATAAATGGGTTTCTGCTATAGAAACCGATGGCCCGGGGGGAAGCCTAAAAGGTTTATCATGTGCGGCACCGCCGGTTGTTGCAATAGATACCATTGCGCCGGCTAAAATAAACAGGATAAGTAATAAGCTTTACATATATGATTTTGGCCAAAATGCTTCGATGATGCCAGAGCTTAGGGTGAGTGGTCCTAAGGGTTCATCGGTAAGGATGATTCCGTCAGAACTTTTGGGCGCAAATGGACTTGCGGATAGGAGTTCGGCAACCCAGGATGGCGTTCGGCCTGCCTGGTGGCAATATACACTCAAAGGCGAGGGCAAAGAAAAATGGTTCCCAAAATTCTTTTACCAGGGGGCAAGGTATCTGCAGGTTGTGTTGTATCCTTCAGCTGATGGTGTATATCCTGAAGTTGAAGAATTAAATTATATAGTTGTTCATTCCGCATCCCAGCCAATAGGGAAATTTGCCAGCTCAAATAAATTGTTCAACAACATTTACGGATTGGTGCGCTGGGCTCAAAGGAGTAATATGATGAGCTTTATGACAGATTGCCCTCAACGCGAAAAAATGGGGTGGCTGGAAGAAAATCATTTAAACGGGCCTTCTTTGAGATACAATTTTGATATGGCGCAGCTATTCAGGAAAACAATGAACGATATGGCTGATGCCCAGTTAGATAATGGATTGATACCCAATATAGCTCCCGAGTATTTTATCGCCGGATCACACGAACTGACAAACGGGTTTCGCAATTCGCCGGAGTGGGGGAGTTCATTTATCATTGTGCCCTGGCAGCAATACCTGTTTTCGGGAGATATTTCATTGTTGGAACGCTATTATGACAGGATGAAGCGCTACATGGCTTTTTTATCAGGCGAAGCAAAAGACAACATCATTTATACCGGACTTGGAGATTGGTATGATATAGGTCCTAAAGAACCCTGGGGATCGCAGCTAACGCCTGTTTCATTTACAGGTACTGCAATTTACTATTACGATAACTGGATCATGAGTAAAATTGCGCGGGTATTGGGCAATCAAAAGGATGCTGAAAGCTTTGATCAGGCCAGTAAAGCGATACGGGCTTCTTTTAATAAAACGTTTTACAACAAGCAAAAAGGTTTATACGCAACCGGTTCGCAAACTACCAGCGCGATGCCTTTATTTTTCGATATAGCCGATACCGAAAACAGGCATCAACTTTTAACCGCGCTTGTAGATGATATCCGTAAAAACCACAATAGCTTTACTTCGGGTGAGGTTGGCTACCGGTTTTTGCTGCGTGCATTAGCCGATGAAGGCCGGTCGGATGTGGTTTATGATATGAATAATCAATCAGAACGTCCCGGATACGGTTACCAGCTAAAAATGGGAGCTACCAGCCTTACAGAAAAGTGGGATGCTGGAGTTGGTAATTTCGGCTCTCAAAATCATTTTATGTCTGGCCAGATCAACGAATGGTTTTTCAATGACCTGGTAGGAATAAGTCCGGATATACAGGGAGCGGGTTTTAGGCGGTTTATTATAAAACCCGAAATGTTAAATAGCCTGAGTTGGGTAAAAGGCTCCTATTCATCCGTTAGCGGGGACATTAAATGTGAATGGCAAAGAGCGGGCAAAAAGCTGACGCTTAATATTACAGTACCTGTAAATACCACGGCAACAGTTTATTTGCCAACAATTAATAAGCGGGATGTTCAAGAGGGAGGTAAGCCAATCTCAAGTGTTAAAGGAGTTAAACTGCTTGGCGCTAGCAATAACAGGTTAAAATGCGAAATTGCATCTGGCAGCTATCATTTTTCTTTTGTTAGTAATGAATCTCAAACAACTGGAAAATAGTAGAAATGTGCGCTACATATAGCGTAAAAGTGATTAATCAATTAAAAATAACAAGTATTAAATATATTACATGCAGCAAAGCTCATTAAAAATCGGATTATTTGGTATTGGCCTGGATGCTTACTGGGGGCAGTTTAATGAATTAAAAGAGCGCCTTGAAGGCTATTTATCTGTGGTAGAAAAGAAAATAGCCGATATACATCCATCGGTGATCAATCTTGGATTGATAGATACTCCGGAAAAGGCGTTTGCTGCCGGTAGCGCTTTCCGCAGAGAGGATGTAGATATAATTTTTTTATACGTTACTACCTATGCGCTTTCATCTACAGTATTACCGGTAGTACAGCGGGCCAAAGTGCCGGTGATCATCTTAAACTTATCACCGGACGCTGCAATTGATTACGCAGCTTTTAACAGCATGAGTGATCGTACCCGTATGACTGGTGAGTGGCTGGCTTTCTGTTCTGCCTGCCCTGTACCTGAGCTTGCTAATGTATTTAAACGTACCGGCATCAAATTTCACCAGATCACAGGCATGTTGCATAACGACCCGGAATGTTGGGATGAAGTAACAGAATGGGTTGAAGCGGCCAGAGTTGCCAACATCATGGCTTTTAACCGCCTGGGATGCATGGGGCATTATTACAGCGGGATGCTTGATATATATACAGATCTTACGCAGCAATACGCCGCTTTTGGGGGGCACATAGAGTTGCTGGAGGTAGATGAGCTGGCCAGTTTGCGTAAAGACATATCATCCGAGGCAATTGAAGAAAGGGTACTGTTATTTAAAGATCAGTTTGATGTGCAGGAGGGATGTACAGTAGTGGAATTGCAACGTGCTGCCCGCACTTCATTGGCACTTGATAAGCTGGTAGAAAACCATAAGCTTGGTTCGCTGGCGTATTACTACAAGGGGACAGGGAATTTTGATAACGAGGATACCATCAGTTCTATCATCCTGGGTAACTCCCTCCTTACAGCCAGGGGAATCCCTGTGGCGGGTGAGTATGAAATAAAAAATGCGCAGGCCATGAAAATTATGGACAGTTT
This sequence comes from Mucilaginibacter sp., assembly GCF_025362475.1. Classification (GTDB taxonomy): domain Bacteria; phylum Bacteroidota; class Bacteroidia; order Sphingobacteriales; family Sphingobacteriaceae; genus Mucilaginibacter. Next base: position 140,015 of record NZ_JANYGH010000023.1, on the reverse strand, counting down.
TGGAGCCGGTGGCTCGTTTACTGAATATTACGCGATGGATTTTAACGCAGACGTTGTATTAATGGGCCACGATGGCCCGGGCCATATAGCCATAGCAGAAGGAAAAACCAAAGTAAGACCATTATTGGTTTACCATGGCAAGGTGGGGCAGGGGCTTTCGGTAGAAATGTCAGTAAAGAACGGGCCTGTTACGTTGCTTTCGGTAGTTGAACAGGCTGGTGGCAAATTGATGCTGCTGGTGGCAGAGGGGGAATCGGTTGCCGGGCCAATTTTAGAAATCGGCAATACAAACAGCCGTTATAAATTCCCCATCGGGGCCAGGAGGTTTGTTAACGATTGGAACAGCCATGGGCCTGCTCACCATTGTGCCGTAGGTATAGGTCACATTAGCTCCAAACTACAAAAACTTGGTCAGCTGCTTGGGCTAGATGTGGTGAAGGTTTGTTAATTTAAAAACCGTTGTGTTGCACAACAGATGAAACAGCAAAGGATTGCATCTTTTTAATAATCAGTAAATTAATAATTGTTATGTTTTTCAAACCGCAACAAAATCGCGACATCCAACTAAAAAAGCGATTAGTAAGCGCAATTTTTGGGTTCTAAACCGTGGGGGCGTCAGATATTACCGGCCCCTCTTCCTTCCTCAAGTTTGTGATTAAACACTCAGCTGTCCTTTTTATTTCTTTCAATCTCCAAAGGTTTTATATGTGTCTGATGTTAATCAGGTGTAAGGCACAATGGATAATTCGCCTGATTTTTAAATTTAGCTTCCTGATTTTGTTTTGGGGGATTATCCGGTAATCAGGAAGCTAAACATCAGAGCCTTACTGTTTTTCAGGATCGTTATTTATATCAAATTAGATAAGAGAAATGTCATTTTATATATCCTTTTAGATGTGATCTGCAATACTTTTGATAAAGATGATTATGAGGTCCCTTCCTCAAAATCGTCTCATAAACCAATTGTAATAGAATTCATTTTTAACCTGTCGCAGTATAGGTAACTCAATAATAATTGTTACTGTACTACGCTAACCCTTAGTAAGATAATTTGAAAAAAGAAAAGAAAAAAACATAAGCAGGATATTTTAGAAATACCCCGCTTAGTTAAATGATTTTATTGCCTGGTCGAATAGATAATACAATCATTTAGTCAATCAATTAAATAACTAACCTAATTCAAAATTATGACTTTTTTTACAAATTTACCCTCTTTTTTAGGAGGCAGGCATCGCTTTTTCTGTTTTTCGATGCTGGTTTTGATTTTCGTAGGCGCCGCATCCCCAATGGCGATAGCTACCGAAAAAAATAGTAAACCACTTTTTGAAGTATCTGGTAAGGTAACCGGGAAAAATGGCGAAGCCCTGGTTGGCGTAACAGTTACCGAAAAGGGCTCAACAAACGGTGTTGCTACCGATGTAAGCGGCAATTTTAAGCTTAAAGTGAGCAGCGGCAGTGCTGTTTTAATAGTACGGTACATTGGATATGTAACAAAAGAGGTTGCCGTTAATAACGCATCTGTATTAAATATTCAATTAACAGGCGGTTCCAAGAGCCTCAATGAAGTTGTGGTTGTGGCTTACGGATCGCAACGAAAAGGAGATATAACGGGCGCGGTAACTTCTATAAAGGCTACTGATGTACAGGACCAGCCGGTAACCCAGTTTACGCAAATGATACAGGGAAAAACGCCGGGCGTGCAGGTAAATCAAACAACCGGTATACCGGGTCAGGGTATACAGATCCGAATTCGTGGCGCGGCATCTTTTGGCACCAATTCCCAGCCATTATATGTGGTTGATGGTGTGCCTTTGGTTAGCGATATTAATAACCTTAACCCGGAAGAAATAGAAACCTTTACCATATTGAAGGATGCATCTTCAACCGCCTTGTATGGTTCAAGGGCTTCAAATGGTGTGGTTATCATTACCACTAAACATGCTAAGCCAGGCCAAAACTCGTTAACTTTCAACGCATTTTATGGTGTGCAGAGTGTTCCGCAAAAGGGGCGGCCGGATGTGATGAATGCACAGGAGTTTGCGCAATATGAGCAAGATGTGTTTACAGAAAAAATTCGTCTCGGGCAGGCTACAAGCATCCCTGTTGAATACCAAAATCCATCGCAATATGCAGGTAAAGGTACCGACTGGTATAATGTTTTATTACGTAACGCGCCTATTCAAAGCTACAACCTGGCTTTAAACAGCGGTACCGAAAAATCAACCACTACCGCCACCCTTGGCATGCTGAACCAGGACGGCGTACTCATCGCATCAAATTATAAAAGATATTCTCTGCGTGTTAATTCCGAGTATAAGTTTAATAGTAAAATTACAGTTGGTTTAAACGTAGCGCCAACTTATGAAAAACAGGCTAACGGCAATAGTGATGGTAATATTTTTGGCGGCGGTATCATTCAAAACGCGATAACCAGCTCGCCATTATCACCTTATAAAAATGCCGATGGTTCTTTGCCTTTAACTTCACAGTCGCCTGGTCTTTTTGGTAACCCCAATTGGTACCGTGTAGCAACAGAAGCAAAGAATAACACGCAAAAGGGACGTTTATTATCCAACGCTTATGCTAACGTGGAAATAATAAAAGACCTGAATTTCAGGACCTCTTTAAATATCGATTATGTAAATGAGCAAAATAAAGTCTGGAATCCTTCTACATCCGGCGGGTTGTTTGCCCCACCTCCAAACCAGGCCAATGCGTCTTCAAGAAGCAACATTTATTATTCATGGCTTACTGAAAATACACTGAATTATAAACATTCTTTCGGGGATCATAATTTTGATGTACTGGTAGGTTATACAGCCCAAAAATATCACCAGGATAATAGTTATATATCTGGCTATGGTTTTCCTAATGATAACATACCATCATTGGCAGCCGCCACGCTTTTTAATAATCCTCAAACGGATATCCAGGAATGGTCATTGGCTTCGTTTGTTTCGCGTTTAAATTATAATTATAAAAACAGGTACCTGGTTTCTGCTTCATTCAGAAGGGATGGATCATCCCGTTTTGCGCCGAACACCAAATACGGAAATTTCCCGGCGGTATCAATTGGCTGGAATGTTTCTGAAGAGCCCTTCATGCAGAAGGTCTCCTTCGTATCCGACCTTAAATTGAGAGCTGGATATGGTGTTAATGGTAATTTTAATATCAGGAACTACGGGTTCATACCTAATACCCAAACAAGTAACTATACATTTAACGGAACTTTAACCCCAGGTACTTCTATTGCCAACATCGGTAATAATAATTTAAGCTGGGAAAAATCCAGGCAGCTGGATATTGGTGCCGACTTTAATTTGCTTAACGGGCGCATAAGTGTTAGTTACGATTATTTCCGTAAAATTACCTCTTCGCTGTTGTACCAGATTAACGTGCCACAGGAATCAGGATTTTCCAATATATCTGACAATGTTGCCAAATTGCAGTTTCATGGCCATGAATTTTCCATTACCAGCCAAAATTTAGTTGGCAATTTAAAATGGACAACAAATTTCAATATCAGTTTTGTTCGCAGCAAGATCCTGAATTTAGGCCCTTACGGCAGTTATTTGCCAAGAAATACAAATGGTTCAAATATCGAAATGATAGGCCAGCCATTAGGAATGTTTTATGGCTATAAATTTATTGGTGTTTATAAAAACCAGCAAGATTTTGATAGCTCGGCAAAATACCTTGGCAGCGATTCTCCGTCGCAGGTTGGAACCGTTAAATATGCTGATATCAATAAGGACGGTGTAATTGACCTTAAAGATCAAACCTTTATCGGTAATCCTAACCCGGATTTTACCTACGGTATGACAAATAACCTGTATTACAAAAAGTTCGATTTTGGTGTTACCGTATCTGGCGCTTATGGTGGCGATCTGCAAAACCGTACGTTGGAGTATACTCAGAATCTGGATGGTGTATTTAACGTAACCAAAGATGTTGCTAACCGCTGGAAATCGCCAACAGACCCTGGTGCCGGTGTGCATCCCCGCATTGTTGTAGGTACCGCTTTGGCAAGGTATACCAATTCAAGATGGGTAACCGATGGCAGTTACCTTACCGTTAAAAACGTAACGTTAGGCTACACTATCCCGCTTAATAAAAGCAATAATTATATTAAAAGTATAAGGGTTTACACCAGCGCCCAGCAACTGTTTGTATTTACAAAATACAAGGGTGCCAACCCGGAAGTAAGCGGACTTGAAGGTAGCAGCCCTTTGAATATCGGTATCGACAATACCTCATACCCGGTGCCGCGCACTATCAGTTTTGGTGTAAATGTTAATTTAAAATAAAAGATATAATCATATAATTATGAGAGTCAGGATATTATTAACGGCGGCATTGGCATTAAGCTTATCTGCCTGCAAAAAAAGCTTCATTGAATTAGTGCCCCAAACGGTTGTAACCGAAGCAACTTACTTTAAAACAGCCAATGATTATACCCAGGCAGTTGTAGGATCATATGTGCCTTTGCGCAATATATACAGTGATGCCTATGTAATGGGCGAAATGCGATCAGACAATGCTACTTATTTTGCCAGCCCCGGTTTGCAGGGTGGCCAGTTTAGCGATAAATGGAACATTTCGGGCTTTTTGGATATAACTATCAATATGAACGGCCTTAACAAATACGCGAATTGCTACGTTGGCATAGCCCGTACCAATGCTATTTTAGATCGTATTGATAATTCAACCATTGATGCTGCTGTAAAAGCCAATTTAAAAGGGCAGGCGCAGTTTTTACGTGCCTATTATTATTTTGAGCTTGTGCAGTATTTTGGTGGGGTACCCCTGCATTTAAAAGAAGTTACCTCGGTAGCAGAAGCTTCTTTACCACGCTCAACTGCAGATGATGTGTACAAACAGATCATTGCTGATGCCACCAGCGCCGCCGGTTTATTGCCGGCAAAGCAAACTACTATTGGTATGGTTACCAAAGGTTCGGCTAAAACATTGCTTGGCTACGTTTATATGACGTTAAAGCGATATCCTGAGGCCGAAACCGCCTTGACAGATGTTAACGGTTTGGGTTATAGCCTGGTGCCCAATTACGCAAATATTTTTGCCAGCCGCAATACAGCCGAATCTATTTTTGAAGTGCAGTATTTAGAGGGGCCGCAAGGACAGCAAAGTAATTTCGCATTTCAGTTTGCGCCTAATATTTCAAACATAAAAAATATTTTAGGCCCGTCTGGAGATAATAAAACAACCGGAGGTTGGAACAAGCCAACCCCGGATTTGATTGCCGCCTATGAAACAGGAGATACCCGTAAAGCAGCATCTATTGCCTTTAGTTATGTAGATGGCGACGGCAATACAGTTAATGATACCTATTGCAAAAAATACACTCACGGGCCGTATGCAAACTTTAACAATACCGGCGACGACTGGATAGTTTACCGTTATGCCGATGTTTTACTGTTGTTGGCCGAGTGTTTAAACGAAGAAGGTAAATCAGGCCAGGCCATTCCTTATCTTAATCAGGTAAGGGCAAGGGCAGGGCTGGGCATTACTACCGCTGTAGCCCAGGCAGATTTGCGTACCGCCATAGCAAAAGAGCGCCGTGTTGAGCTGGCTTTTGAAAATCACCGCTGGCTTGATTTGGTACGTACCGGGCAGGCTATAAATGTAATGACAGCTTTTGGAACTAAGATTAAGCAGCAGCAGCCTTACCTTCCTACGACAGCATATACAAACATTACACAAACCCGGTTAATATTTCCGCTACCCCAAACAGAGATAGATATAAATCCCAAGCTTAAACAAAATCCTGGGTACTGATAATTGGTTTACAATGGTTAATAGTTGGTTGGAGTATAGCTTTAGGGCTGTACTCCTTTTTTAACATGTATTAGCCCTATCCGGGTAATAACCAATTGTTTTCCAGTGAGTAATTCGTCCTTATTGATCATTATGAACAAGCCAGCTAAATTTTAGGGTTTGTAAGTACAGTGCAGTTAGTAAATGAAATCAGTTTAAGAATAAAGCAATGCAGGCTTTATTAAAGACAATTAACATCAAAAAAGAATACTGTATACAACGCAAGGGTGTAAAGGATGGAAATAAAAAAAGTTCATTTACCTTCAGAAGCAGCCATTACTAACCAAATTAAAAATAAATTATAACTATTTTACGCATCTACCAATATGTACAAGACATTACTAACGTCATTGGCATTTATTTGCTTTTTTATTTGTTGTATTACACGTTCCAATGCCCAGGAACGCTTTCAGGCCGATTGGAACTCGTTAAAGAAATACCAGACGCCCGAATGGTTCAGAGACGCCAAGTTTGGTATATTTATTCATTGGGGCGTATACTCCGTTCCAGCATATAAATACGAATGGTACCCGAGGCATATGTATCGTGAAGGGAGTGATGAATATAAACATCAGGTAGCCACTTATGGCCCGGAAAACAAATTCGGTTACAAGGATTTTATACCAATGTTTAAAGCCGAAAAATTCAATGCCGATGCCTGGGTGGCTTTATTTAAAAAAGCGGGAGCCAAATATGTAGTGCCGGTTGCCGAGCATCATGATGGTTTTGCAATGTATAAAACAGCTTTATCTAAATGGAACGCGGCAGAAATGGGCCCCAAACGGGATATTATAGGTGAACTGGCAGCCGCAATACGTAAAAATGGACTGATTTTCGGACTTTCATCTCACAGGATAGAACACTGGTGGTTTATGGGAGAAGGGACAAAGTTTAATTCGGATGTGAGAGATCCCGATTTTGCTGATTTTTACGGCCCTGCAAAAGTGTATGACCCGTTTAGCAAAAGCCCCGATAATGTGAGGCCAATAATGAGCACCGAGTTTATGAACGACTGGTTAATGCGCAATATTGAATTGACCGATAAGTACAAACCACAATTGTTTTGGTTTGACTGGTGGATAGAACAACCGGAACTTGAGCCTTATCGTAAATCATTTGCATCGTATTATTACAATAAGGGGATTGAATGGAATAAGGGCGTTGTACTAAATTATAAAAATGACGTAGCCTTCCCGGAGGGCACAGCTGTATTTGATATGGAGCGCGGAAAGCTGGATGGGATACACAAACTGCCCTGGCAAACAGACGACGCCATCGGAAACACCTCATGGGGATACGCAAACGGAAATACCTTTAAAACGGCTCAATATGTAATAACCAACCTTATAGATATTGTAAGTAAAAATGGCAACCTTTTATTAAATATTGGTCCCCGGCCTGATGGTAGTATTACCGACGAAGAAACGCAGGTGTTACTTGGCACAGGCAAATGGCTTAAAGTAAACGGCGAGGCTATTTATGGCACTCGTCCGTGGAAAGTTTATGGGGAGGGACCAACCAGGTCGGCCAGCGGCCAGTTTGTAGATCAAAAAATACCTTTTAGTTCAAAAGATATTCGGTTTACAGTAAAGGGCGATAAACTTTATGCCATAACACTTGGCTTACCTGCACCAGGCGAAACGGTGTCTATCACTTCGCTGGGATCCGATACCGGAAATGGAACTGTAGCGGGAGTTGAGCTTCTGGGCAGTAACGTTAAAGTTAAATGGAAACAGAATAAGAATGCGCTGATAATCAATAATAGCGCGGTTTATCCCACGCAAAATGCGGCTGCATTCAAAATAACATTTAAAGTGCTTAAATAAAATTCAACTTATATGAAATATTTGATAACCAGGCGCACGCTTACTTTAGTCTGTTTTATTGCCGTTCAATTAATAACTTTTGATTGCTTTGCTCAGGGTAATAAATTATGGTACAAAAAACCGGCGAAATTGTGGACGGAGGCTTTGCCTTTAGGAAACGGGCGTTTAGGTGCTATGGTATTCGGGAATCCCGGTGATGAACTTATCCAGCTGAACGAGGCCACGTTGTGGTCTGGCGGGCCTGCTAAACAAAACCCGAACCCAGGGGCTTTCAGTTACCTGGAAAAGGTAAGATCTGCCCTCTTTAAGGGCGATTACAACCTGGCACATGATCTCAACAAAAAAATGCAGGGGGTATATTCTGAAAGTTTTTTACCCCTGGCAGATCTGCGCATCAAACAAGATGTAAATACATCTAAAACAAATGCTTATTACAGGGACTTAAATATTGACGATGCCGTTGCCACCACCGTGTACACCATTAACGGTGTAAAGTATAAACGAGAAATTTTTGCATCAGCACCCGACCAGGTTATTGTAGTTAGAATAACAGCGAGTGTTCCTAAACAGTTAAACTTAAAGATCACTGCTTCAAGCCAGCTTCGTTTTAAAAAGGAGTTGACAGAAAATAACCTATTAATACTTAAAGGAAAAGCACCATCCCACGTTGAACCAAGTTATGTCGATTACAAACAGGAACCTATCGTTTATGACGATAACGATCCTTGTAAGGGAATGCGTTATGAATTGTTGACAAAAGCCGTAAGTGATGATGGGAAAATAACAGCCGATACAAGCGGAATTACAATTAAAGGAGCTTCCGCAGTTACACTGTTCCTTTCGGCCGCAACCAGTTTTAACGGCTATGATAAATGCCCGGATAACGACGAGCACGCTATCGCGTTAAATTACCTCCATAAAGCCGCTGCAAAGCCTTATCAAAAGTTACTGGCTGCTCATCTTGCAGACTATCACCGTTTTTTCAATCGTGTTTCATTAACATTGAATAATAATGAGGGCAGCAGGGCTGATCTTCCTACCGATGAAAGACTTGCCGCTTACACAAAAATGGGGAAAGACCCTGGAATTGAAGCTTTGTACTTTAAATATGGCCGTTATTTATTGATCAGCAGTTCCAGAACGGCTGGCGTTCCCGCAAATCTCCAGGGTATCTGGAACAAAGAATTGCGCGCGCCATGGAGTTCAAATTATACCAGTAATATCAACGTTCAAATGAATTATTGGATGGCCGAAGATTGTAACCTGACCGAAATGCACATGCCTTTGTTTGATCTTATAAAGGCATTATCGGTAACGGGTACCTCTGTTGCAAAAGATTTTTATCATGCAGGCGGATGGGTTACACATCATAATACCGATATATGGGCGTTGGCTAACCCGGTTGGCGATTTTGGGCACGGTGATCCAAAATGGGCTAATTGGCCTATGGGGGGCGACTGGCTTACTCGGCACCTATGGGAGCATTATTTATATACAGGCGACAAGCAGTTTTTAAAAAACACGGCATATCCGATTATGAAAAACGCAGCCAGGTTCACATTTGATTGGTTGATCCCGGATAGCAGCGGTCACCTCGTCACTGCTCCGTCCATGTCACCCGAAAACGATTTTATTTATGGCAAAGGCAAAGTTGCAGATGTTTCCATTTCAACCACCATGGATATGGGCATTATAAGGGACTTGTTTGATAATTTAATAGCAGCCAGCAAGGTGCTTGATGTTGACAAGGCTTTCAGGGATACCTTAACGCTTAAAAAAGCAAAGCTTATACCTTATCAAATTGGCAGCAAGGGCCAGTTACAGGAGTGGTTTAAAGATTTTGAATCACCTGATCCGCATCACCGGCATGTGTCTCATCTATATTCCGTTTACCCGGCAAATGAAATATCGGTATCAAAAACGCCAGATCTTGCTGCAGCGGCAAAAAGGTCATTGGAACTCAGGGGGGATGAAAGTACCGGATGGAGTTTGGCCTGGAAAGTGAATTTATGGGCACGCTTGCTTGATGGTAACCATGCCTATAAATTATACCAAGACCTTTTAAGGCTTACCGGCGAAAGTGGTTATAATTATAACGAAGGCGGCGGTTTATACCCCAATATGTTTGATGCCCACCCACCGTTTCAGATAGATGGAAATTTTGGTGGAACATCAGGACTTGCCGAAATGCTGTTACAAAGTCAGGATGGATCAGTTAATTTGTTGCCTGCCATACCGGATGCCTGGAAAACAGGCAGGGTAAAAGGCTTGGTTGCCAGGGGCGGATATGTGGTAGATATTAACTGGCAAAACAACCAGGTAAGCAGTGCCTCGGTTTATTCCAGAAACGGGGGAGAATGCCGCGTATATTCCAAAACCCCTTTAACGTTAAAAAACGCCGCTGTTAAGCCAAAAAAGGTTGCCGGTGGTTTCGAACTTGTTTTTGCAACTGTCGGCGGTAAATCCTATCAACTAATCAGATGATCCTGTCACGATTTAAAATGATCCGAAATATAAAGTGCATTATTGTAATCTTATCAGCTATTTTAAGTTTAAATTCCCTAACCATGATATTTAAAAGAATCGTTTTTGTTGTTTTGATGTTGCTTGGCGCATTTGTTCATGCCCAGGTTCATCAAAAAAAAGAGGTTTATTTGTTTGCCTATTTTAAAAATAACGGCGAGGATGGACTACATCTGGCCTATAGCGATGATGGATTTAAATGGTCGGCTTTAAAAAATGACAGCTCATTTTTAACGCCGATGGTATCCAATGATAAGTTGATGCGCGATCCCTGCATCATCCGCGGTGCCGATGGCTTATTCCATATGGTTTGGACGGATAGCTGGAAAGATAAAGGTATCGGCTATGCCAGCTCACCAGACCTGGTACATTGGTCAGGGCAGCAACAATTACCAGTTATGGAACAACAGCCAGGTGCACGTAACTGCTGGGCTCCAGAAATTACTTATGATGCAGTCACCAGGCTATATATGATCTATTGGGCTACTTCTGTTGATGGTTTGTTCCCGGTAACGGATAGTCTTGCCGAGAGTAAGTATAACCATCGTATTTATTACATCACCACTAAGGATTTTAAAACCTATACTTCGGCAAAAATGCTGTTCGATCCGGGTTTTAGCAGTATTGATGCAACCATTGTGCCCGATGGAAAGAGATTTGTAATGGTGTTTAAAGATGAAACCCTGCATCCTGTGCAAAAAAATATCAAAATAGCTTATGCTAAAAACTTAACCGGCCCTTACTCAAAGCCCCAGGGCCCTATAACCGGTAAATATTGGGCCGAAGGACCAACTACTTTGCGAATTGATAATAAGTGGATTGTTTATTTTGATAAATACACCGAACATAAATATGGCGCCATCACTTCTACAGATCTGAAGAAATGGACAGATATTTCTGATCAGATCAATCTTCCTAAAGGCATCAGGCACGGTACTATTATCAAAATCACACCGGCTGAGCTGGAAAAACTGAAACAATAGTACTTATACAGCGTACCCCCGTGGTACTTTTTATACCGAAATAAAATATTTTTTTTAATACAGAGATGCAATGGCCCAAAGTGATGTTAATATTGAATTTTATTATCAAATACACTCTGGGTTAAATGAATGATATGATACTTTATAAAAAGTTACGCTTATATATTACTTTATTATTGTCGGTTGTAACCACATCCATATTTGCGCAGGATGTAGTTAAATATGTGCAGCCTTTGGCGGGTACCGCTGTTGCTACAACAGCATCGGCACTAAAACATGGCTCGGGGTATGCAGCGTCACAGGCCAATACTATACCTGCGGTGAGTACACCATTTGCAATGACACAGTGGACGCCCGAGACCCAGGCTACTGAAAATAAGTGTGTGCCGCCCTATCTTTATAAAGATAGCCTGTTTTACGGCATTCGCGGTTCGCATTGGCTAAGTGGTTCCTGTACGCAGGATTATGGTAGTTTTACCATTATGCCCCTTACCGGTAAATTAAACACCAGGGGCTACGAAACTCCATTTAAACATACCGACGAACTGCTAACCCCATATTTATACCAGGTTAATTTAGCTAAATATAACTTACATGCCGCTGTAACAGCAACGCCACGCTGTGGTATGATGCAGTTTACAATGGATAAAGCAGATAGCCTTTATTTGTTAATTATGCCCAACAGCGATAGGCATGAGGGTTACATAAAAGTGGATGAAAAAAGCGGCGAAATTAGTGGTTACAATCCTGCCCATCGTATTTACCAGGGCTGGGGTAAAAGCGCTGGCTTTAGCGGCTACTTTGTGATCCGGTTTGAAAAAATTGCCGATAGGGCAGGAACTTTTACAGGGGATAAGATTTTAACTGCCACAAGTGTAAAAGATAAGCCGGGAATAGGTGCGTTTGCAGGTTTTAAACTGAACAGGGGCGATAAGCTGGTGATGCGCATAGGCACATCCTTTACCAGCCTGGATGGCGCCCGTAAGAACTTAGAGGCAGAAATGCCCGGGTTTAATTTTGATAAAGCGGTTGCCGTTTGTAAAGCGGTATGGCAAAAAGCCTTAAGCCAAATTAGTGTAACCACCGATAATCTTAAGGATAAAAATATTTTTTACACAGCTTATTACCACACCATGCAGCAACCCCGGTTGTTTAATGATGCGGACGGCAGCTATCCTATGTTTGCCGGCAACTATAAAACAGCAAAGCTGGCCAAAGGCGACTATTATGATGATTTTTCGATGTGGGATATATACCGCGCCGAAATTCCTTTGTATGAAATATTGAAACCCGCTTTTGTGAATGATTTGGTCAGGTCGTTGATTATTAAGGGCAGGCAGGGAGGCTGGATGCCAATATTTCCGTGCTGGAACAATTACACATCAGAAATGATAGGCGATCATACGGCCTCGGTAATTAGTTCGGCTTATCTTAAAGGTATCAGGGATTATGATGTAAACGAAGCCTATAGCTTATTGCGGCACAACGCGTTTGACATACCCGCAAATAAAAGTGATTATGAAGAAGGTAAAGGCCGCCGGGCATTAGATAGCTATTTAAAATATCACTACATACCCCTGGAAGATAGTGTGCCCGATGCTTTTCATAAAAAAGAGCAGGTTAGCCGCACTATGGAGTATGCTTATGACGATTATGCGCTATCACAATTCGCCAAAAAGATAAATAAAACAGCAGATTATAAATCACTTTTAAAACGCGCCGGCTATTATAAAAACGTATTTGATGCTACTACGGGTTTGGTACGGGGCCGCTATGCCAACGGTAGTTGGATATCAGATTACGACCCCGATAAAAAAGAAAGCTATATTACAGAAGGCACGCCCCGTCAATATACATTTTATGTTCCACAGGATATTCCGGGCCTTACACAATTGATGGGAGGCCCCGCCCGGCTGGAATCTGCATTGGATAGTTTGTTTTTGAAAAAAGAATACTGGCATGGTAATGAACCTGGCCATCAGATCCCTTTTATGTACAATTACACCCCGTCGCCCTGGAAAACCCAACAGCAGGTTCGCCAGATACTTGCTACAGAGTATAGTGATGGCCCGGGTGGCCTTGGCGGCAATGACGATGCCGGGCAATTGTCGGCATGGTACATGTTCGCGGCCATGGGTTTTTACCCGGTGAACCCCATATCGGGCGAATATCTTATTTGTGCCCCTATTTTCGATAAGGTAATATTGAAATTGCCGAAAGGGAAGGAGCTGGTAATAACGTGCCACAAAAAAAGTAAAAGTTCGGCATACATCCACCAGGTGAAATGGAACGGGAAATTAAGCGGAAACAATTACATTAATTATAAAAACATGATGGCGGGAGGAAGCCTTGATATTTTCATGCAGGATAAACCGGATAAGAAATGGGCTGCCCAACCACAATACCAGCCTGCGGGGGCTTTGGGAAAATGATATGGAAAAGGAGGGGTTCTGAGTAGGTTTTGCTGCTGCTTGTCTCATCAGGGATAATTAAATATCGTTTAGTTAATATGCAGTTAAAGTACCTGATCGAAAATCGAATTAATTTAATTTCAGGAAATATTATACCACCTTTGTTTATATAAAAAAGTACTTTAGAAATCATTAACCAATTAACCTGGTTTAAAAATCAGTGTAAGTAGCTTATCTAAATGGGCAATTATTTAATGCATACTGATGAAGACCTTGTTTCGTTATTGAAGCAAGACCAGGTAGGCGCTTTTGAAACTATTTATGCACGCTATTGGGATAAGTTATTTGACTCTGCCTACAAGCGGCTGCAAAATACAGCCATTTGCGAAGAAATTATACAGGATCTTTTTGTTAAGCTATGGGAAAAGCGGTTTGTTTTGAATTTAACTACCGGCTTAAAAAACTACTTATATACTGCAGTAAAATACAAGGTTATAGATCATTATCGTAAAGAACTGCTGCAAAATACTTTTGCATCTGCCAGCAAGCATAATCCCGATATGGATAATGCAACGGAAGATAGTATTTTTCTTAACGACCTTAAAAAACACCTGGAAGGTATCATAAACACATTACCCCCTAAATGCCGCAATGTTTATGAATTAAGCCGGTTACAACATAAAAGTAATAAAGAGATAGCTGTAATTTTAAATATATCCGAAAAAACGGTGGAGTGGCACCTTACCAAAGCATTGCAGCATATTCGTTTAGCTGTCGGCGATATGTTAGTACTCCTGGTGTTTTTTTTACTGAAATAATTTTTTTTTCAAAAAAAAGCAAGGGTTGTCTCTCCTTGCTTCGACTTACCTTTTATAAGCCTGATTATAAACTTTCTTTACCATGGATAAAGTTCAACTTTCTGAATTATTGGATAAGTATTTTAACGGCACTTGTACGCCCGAAGAAGCGGAAGCGATTGACCGGTGGTACAGGCAATACACCGATAAGGCCGGTTATACCCAAAACTTATCAAACGATAAAAAAGAGCTGCTGAAAGCAAAAATGTTTAATGCCATTCGCCAGCAAACCTTTGCCGAAGAAACAGCAGTAGTACGGCCGATGTACCGCAAATGGTGGATAGGGGTTGCGGCTGCGGCAGCATTGCTCATTTTTGTTAAATTCTTTTTTCTGGATAAGGCTTTAAAGCCTGTAGAAGAGGCACAAGTGGCAAGTTTAGATAATACCTTCAGTAATCACACCCACAATATTGTTAAGCAATTGTTGCCCGATAGCAGCGTGGTATGGCTTAGTCCTGATGCCAGTATAAGCTGGCCCAAGCAATTTCGGATTAAATCGCGGGAGGTTGCTATGAAGGGCGATTGTTTTTTTGAAGTGACGAAAAATCCAAACCGGCCATTTATTATCAGCAGCGAGCATATTGTAACTAAAGTTTGGGGTACCAGCTTCAGGGTGGTTGATAGCAAGTATGTTAGTACGGCCGCCGTTACGGTGGTTACCGGTAAGGTATCGGTAAGTAAAAAAGGAAGCGAAGCGGCAAATGCCGGCGCGCAATTAATGGCCGGCGAAGTGATACTGTATCCTAAAGAACAGGTTATTCTTAAAAATACCCAACTTATTACCAGTAAGCAAGCCGATATATCTGATTTGACGATTTACAGGCACGTAGATTTGTCTTTTGATAATGCTAAACTGGCAGATATTGTATTGGTGCTCAATAAAAAATTTGAGGTAAACATCAGGATCGGGACTGGCGAATTGGATAAAGCGGTAATGACCGCAGATTTGACCGATTTAAACTTACCCGAAGTTTTAGAAGTATTGAAGGCTTCAATGAAACTCGATTATGAGATTTCCAACAATCTCATTGTACTAAAAAAGACCAATTAAATTAGTAAATAACCCTAAAGATTTAAACTTATGAGAAAACCCAAACCATCTTAAAGCGATAAGCTACTTTATTATTCCAAAGAAGGTACAAGAGTGCTGTAACACTCTTGTACCAGGAAATTTCAAAGCCCTCGGATAACATCAATAAAAATTGGTGATAGGGCCGTTTATTATATTTTTTCACAAAATACAACTAACTCAAATTTATGATTTTTTGTTTACAACATTCGCATTTCTGGTACAAGATTATGAGAATCACATTTGTTCAGTTATTGATCATCGTATTAATGGCTGGTGTCACTTACTCAAAGCCGATTAGGGCGCAGGGGGTACTTAATAAAAAGATTAGTCTTACGGCTCAGAATAAAACACTGTCCGACGTTTTGAAAACACTATCTAAAACACACCATGTTGAATTTATTTACAACCAGGATGTTATAAAAACCACCGATAAAATTTCGGTTGATTTTAATCATACAAACCTTAAAGATGTATTGGATAAATTATTAACCCAATATCATATTAAGTACGAAGTTTTTAAGAGCAAAATTATCTTAATTGATGCCGAGCAAACAGCTGCATCATCAAAAAAGGATGCTGATGCAGATATTACAATTACCGGTAAAGTTATTGATGAAAAAAATGAAACACTCATAGGCGTTAGTGTTACCATTAAAGGTACAACCAGCGGCACTATAACTGGTATTGACGGTAGCTTTAAAATAAACGTTAACAGCAAAACCGATATACTTGTGTTTAAGTATGTTGGTTATCAAACATTAGAGGTGCCTGTTAACCTTAACCAACCAATGGCTGTGCAGATGCTTGCCGAGCAAAAATCACTTAATGAGGTAATAGTAATTGGTTACGGTACAAAAAAGAAGATTGACCTTACCGGAACTGTTAGTTCTTTACAATCTGACGAAATTGTTAGGGCCAGGGCCTCCGGTACGCAGGAAGCAATGCAGGGCCGTATAGCAGGTGTGGATATCAAACGCGGATCGGGTAAACCGGGGTCTGATTTCAATATCGAGATCAGGGGCGCCAATTCAATAACCGGAAGCACACAACCGCTTTATGTAATTGATGGTATTCCCGTTGGTCAAAACGGTAGCGCTACCAACCCGGTAAATGATATTAACCCTGCCGATATTGAGCGGATTGATGTATTAAAAGACGCATCATCTACGGCAATTTATGGATCACGTGGTGCCAATGGCGTAGTATTGGTAACCACCAAAAGGGGAATCAAGGGTAATACTAAGATCACTTATGATGGTTATTACGGCGTGGTAAATCCTTATCATTTACCTCCGGTAATGGATGGGCCAACTTTTGTTACTTACGCACGTGATTATTATAATGCCTTATCCGGTTATCCGGCTATCCCGATTGCAGATGATAAAATATTTTCGGCAACTGAATTAACCAATATTAAAAACGGAACCTATACCAACTGGATAGACCTGATCAAAAGAAATGGTTCACAATCCAACCACAACCTTTCTATAACCGGGGGGGATGAAAAAACTACCTATTTTTTATCCGGAGGGTATCAGGTATACCAGGGTACAACTAAGGCCGAGGATTCTAAAAAATATACTTTAAAAGCGGGGTTAGATAAAACTATTAACAACACGTTTAAAGCGGGTGGTTCAATATATAGTATTTTTGTAAACAATCACTTAGGTAGCGCCGAAGTTTTTCGTTCGGCTTACCGTTTACGCCCTACCGGCAGTGCTTATAATGCTGATGGTTCTCCGCGTTTTTTTGCTTATGAAAGCGAAGCCCAGATCACTAACCCCTTGTTTGAATTTAAAAACGAGATCAGAGAGCAGCAATATGTACATGTATTGCCAAACGTTTATGCCGAGGCAAATATCATAAAAGGGTTAAAGGTACGTACCTCATTCAGCCCGGATATTACCTTCCAGCGCCAGGGGCAGTATGATGATACTTTTACTAAACAACAGGCGGGCACTAAGCCGGCACAGGGGCAAAGCAGTTCAAACAAATGGGTTAACTACACCTGGGAAAACCTGCTATCTTATAATAGAGAGATAGGTAAAAGCAAATTTGATATTACCTTAGGTAACACATTTGAATATCATCAGCAGGATTTTTCCTCTATATCGGTTACTGGTTTGCCTTACAGGTCGCTTTGGTATAATTTAGGTACTTATCAAAACGTTTTAGGCCAAATACCAATTGTAGGTATAGGCAGCGGTTACTCCAAACAAACTATTGCATCATATTTTGGCAGGGCTAATTATACCTTCAATAACAGGTATCTGCTTACCGCTACTATGCGGGCTGATGGCAATTCTATTTTTGCACCTGGCCACAAATGGGGTTATTTCCCATCGGGAGCATTTGCCTGGATAGCCAGTGAAGAAGATTTTTTAAAGAATGTTACCCCTATTAATCTATTAAAAATAAGGTTAAGCTATGGTAAATCGGGCAACGCGGCATTGCAAAATCTTATATTCTATCCGTATGTTACCCAATCTACTATTTATCAAACACCTTATGATTTCAATGGCATCCAGGCCAGTGGGTTTGCACCAAATTTTGGCAATCAGAATCTTACCTGGGAAAAAACTGACGAATTTAATGCCGGACTTGATTTAGGCGTTTTAAATAACAGGGTAAATTTAACAGTCGATCTTTATCGCAAAACATCTAATGGGTCGATTTTGTCACAGCCGGTGCCTCCCGAAAATGGTTATTCGGCCCAAACCACCAATCTTGGATCAGTAAGAAATCAAGGAATAGAAATTGGTCTGAATACGGTGAATGTACGGTCGGGTAAGTTTAGCTGGACTACCAATATCAATTTTGCAGCTAACTCCAACAAAATTGTTGATCTGTATGGAACTGGTAAGGATGACGTTGGAGCAGCCAGGTTTTTGGGTCAAAAAGTACGCGTACAATACAACTATAAAATAATTGGCGTGTGGCAAGCCGACGAAGCTGCTCAGGCTGCCGTTTATGGACAAAAGCCAGGTACATACAAAATACAGGATCTTAATAACAACAATAAAATTGATGCAGGCGACCGCCAGGTGTTAGGTAGCGATATACCAAATTGGTTTGGTGGCTTAACCAACACCATGAATTTTGCCAATTTTGATTTCAGTTTTACCGTATACACCCGGCAAGGAACGCTTGAGAGCAGTGAGTTTTTAAACCAGGCTATGAACGGCGACCAGCGCAGGGCGCGCTTTGGCGCCTTTGACCGCAGTTATTGGACACCCACCAACCCAAGTAACAAATGGGCCAACACAGCTTTAGAAACCCAATATGGCGGTATTGCAGTATTGCAAAACTCATCATATACTAAGATCAGCAATATCACATTAGGATATACCATCCCCAAAAAGCTGTTGAGCAGGGTGAAAATCACCAATTTAAGAGTGTACGCCAATGCATTCAATCCTTTCATCTTCAGTAAGTTTATAGGTTGGGATCCCGAAAATCCAAGCAGTACCTCAGCTTTAAATCAGGATTTCAAAACGCGCACCTTTATGCTGGGCTTAAATTTAACTTTATAATTATTGATCATTATTTAACATAACTCGTTATGAAATATATAAATAAAAAACATTTGCTGCTTAGCCTTGCTGTTGTGCTATTCAGTATAAGCGGATGTAAAAAATTTACTGATGAAAACAACCTGGGAGGGCAAACAGCCGAAACCTATTATAATACGCCCGCTGGCTTTGAGGACCTGGTAAAAAGCAATTATAGTACTTTAAGAGGCATAGTTAACTTTGGGGGGCTTTATTTTATCGGAACCGATGTTTTTTCGTCACCCGGCATTAATGATAATAATAGCGAAAACCTCTATAATACCAATCTCAACTCTTTTAATGGCGATGTAGACGGTTATTTCAGGCAGATTTATTCGGCAATTAATATTGCTAATAACAGTATTTACTGGGCAACAAAGGTAACCAACGGTAATGCCGCAAATATTAATATCCGCGTGGCCGAGGCTAAAGCATTACGTGCCTACTATTACTATTTACTAACCGAAACATTTGGCGATGTGCCTGTAGTTTTAACCCGTACTACAGTTATTAACTTCATATTTACCCGCACTCCCGAAAAAGACGTTTACACCCAGATTATTCAGGATTTGAATGATGCTTTGGCCGTATTGCCTGCTACAACTACAGATTTTGGCCGTGTAACCAAAGGTTTTGCGCAACACTTATTATCAAAAGTTTATTTAACACGGGGTTATAAAAGCTATGGCGGCGGTAATGCCGATTTTCAGTTGGCGGCAACCAATGCCGAGGCTGTAATTGCGGGTCCTTATTCCTTAAAAACTAAATATGCCGATCTGTTTGATCCTGCTATAAGCAATTTTCAGGTAAACAATGAAGTGATATTTTCTGTACAGTACAGCACCAACACCAACGCAGGTGCAAATGGATCAGGCAACAGCTTACAGCAATATTTTATGTGGGATACACAAAATACAGGTTTGGTTGGCCGAAGTACATTTTACGGAAAAACAAATAACGCGGCCTCTCTGGATCCATACTGGTTTAGCTTGTTTGACAAAACGCGCGATAGCCGTTATTTAGCTAATGTATATGATGTGGTTTATGTACAGGTTGCAGGATCTTATAACAGTAAAACTTTTGCAGTAGGCGATACCTTAATTTATTACCCTACAGTGCCGTTTACGGCAGCACAAAAAGCGGAGAAAAAGTATGTTGTTATCAATCCGGATGAGTATCGTAATTCGCCATTTGTATCTGGTCAGCGTAACTATCCGCAGTTTAAAAAATTCCGCGACCCTGGGGTACCGGGGTATGTTGATGGCGGAGGCACCCGCGATACTTATGTTTTCCGTCTTGCAGAAACTTATTTAATAGCAGCTGAAGCGTACCTTAAAACAGGTAATTTGCCTAAAGCGTTACAATATTTTAACGCCATTCGCGTAAGGGCAGCCAAGCCAGGGAACAATCCGCTTACCGGGATTGCCTATAGTACAGAAATGCAGGCATCAACTTTAACTATTGACGATATACTTGACGAAAGAGTAAGAGAGCTTACCGGCGAAGAATTCAGATGGTTTGAGTTAAAGCGCACAAGTACTTTGGTAGCGCGGGTGTTAACTTATAACGATGAAGCTAAAGCTGCAAATGCAATAAAGGCGTTCCATTTACTAAGACCCATCCCGCAGGCGGTTATTGATTTAAACCGCGAAACTTTTCCACAAAATCCGGGGTATTAATTTGAAAGGAACAATGATCCTCCGGCTTGGTCCGGAGGATTTTTGCCGCGCGATGTTTACTTTTTAAAGCTTAACCGTTTAAAATGATGAAAAATATTTTTACGAGCATACTGTTGTTATTAGTGGTAACTACCGCTTTTTCACAAAAAAAGGATTATAATATTATAGCTTATGGTGCAAAGGCTGATAAAAATCATCTCAATACCATTGCTATTCAAAAAGCTATCGATGCCGCAAATAATGCCGGGGGAGGGCGGGTTATAATTCCGGATGGTAATTATGTTACCGGCCCAATTATTATCAAATCAAATGTTGAACTCCATTTAACAGATAACGCCGTGTTGTTAGGATCAACTAACAGGATGGATTTTAACGATAAGTTAATGGCGTTAATTAGCGCCGGGGGCCAGCAAAATATAAGCATGACCGGCAGCGGCACCATCAACGGGCAGGGGCGCGAATTAGTTGAAAACGTACTGGAACTATTAAGCAAAGGCATAATAACAGATCCTCAATGGAAAGTTAAAAGGCCTGGTGAAAAAAACAGACCTACACTAATTTCATTTAGCAACTGCGATGACGTTAAAGTAACAGGCGTTACTTTAAAAGATGCTTCGGGATGGGTGCAAAGTTATAATAAATGCAAAAATGTGTTAATTGATAGCATATTGGTACAAAGCACTGCTTACTGGAATAATGATGGAATTGATATTACTGATTGTAAAAATGTAAAAATTATCAACAGCACATTTAACGCTGCTGACGATGCTGTCTGTTTAAAATCAGACGACCCCAATGACGAATGCAACAATATTGTGGTTGAAAACTGTATCCTGCGTTCAAGCGCAAGTGGGTTTAAATTAGGCACCGGTTCTACAGGTGGGTTTAAACATATCCGGGTTAATAACATAAAGGTTTATAATACTTACCGATCGGCAATTGCGCTTGAAAGCGTGGATGGCGCTGTGCTGGAAGATATTGATATCCGCAACGTAACGGCAACCAATACAGGCAACGCTATATTTATACGCCTGGGCCACCGTAATACCGATAATCGATATAGTACTTTACGCCGGGTGTACATTGCAAATGTTAAAGCAGAGATACCTGCCGGTAAGCCCGATATCGGCTATCCGATGGAGGGGCCTCCGCCAAAAGTAGCACCGCATAACGTTGTTCCGGCATCTATTACCGGCTTGCCCGGCCACCCGGTAGAGGATGTGGTATTGGAAAATATTGAGCTTAATTATGCTGGTGGTGCCGATAAAAATATAGCTTTTATCAGCACCGATAACCTGGGTCAGGTTACCGAAAATGCGGCCGGATATCCTGAGTTTACCATGTTTGGCGAACTGCCGGCCTGGGGTTTTTATGTTAGGCATGCAGCCGGAATTACAATTAAAAACATGAAGGTTACAGTGAGCACAAAAGATTTTAGGCCTGCTTTGGTATTTGATGATGTAAATGGCTTAAAACTGGATAAAATTACTATCCCAACTGTAAATCAATCGCCGGCTATTATTATGAACAAGGTTTTACAGCCGTTACTGAAAGATGTAAATATGCCCGGGGGTTTTAAAGTGTTGATAATAAAGCAATAACAGGTGTCTTCATCGGTGTTTGATGGAATTCGTTACCAACACAACGTTAATGACCTTTTCAAAATTTGTTGAGGTTGCATGAAAAGATTGATTTTGTTATATGGCAGAGATAAACATTACATCTACTGTGTTTTAGGTTCAGAAAAAAAGATCACGCGTGAAATGTTAAAGCAGTGTGGAGAGGTTTAAAAATTAACATTAGCGGAAATATTTGGTTATTAATATTATACCAGATTGATAGCATTAAGGTCAATATAAACAGGCAACATCTTTACAAGTTGTTGCCTGTTTTATTAAGGGCGACGGGAAGTTCATTGAACCATTTTTGTTTACTATTATAGTTTTTTAGTTAATTGTACCGACACCATTAATCATTGCCAAATTTAAAGTACCCTGCTCGTCAAATTCGATAAGAGTAACCGTTTTACCTATCTTAAATCTACTTTCAAAACACGGTGATTGGACGTCAGATAGAGGGTCTTTTCATCAGCAGAAAAACTGCAATTCGATACTACATCATTAAATATCATTTTTCCCAGCAATTTACCGGTACGGTTAAATATCCATAGGCCTCCCGGCCCGGAAGCAAAAACATTGCCTTTTTTATCAATCTTCATCCCGTCGGGCATACCTGTAGCTGTTTTGGTTGCCGAATTTGCGCTGTAAAATATCCGGCCGTGCGTAAACAAACCATTTCTATCCAAATCATAGGCATACCAGTTGGCTTTTCCCTGGTCAGAATTTGAGATTAGTACGGTTTTACCGCCAGGAAAAAAAGCGATGCCATTTGGTCGTGTAAGTGTATCTGTAAGCAGGGTTATTTTTCCATTCGCCGAAATTTTGTAAACACCCTGGTATTTGGTTTCCTTTAGGGGATCGTTCACGTTTTTTTCGAGGCCGTAAGGAGGGTCGGTAAAGTAAATATCACCATTGTTCAAAAAAGCCAGATCGTTAGGGCTGTCAAATTTTTTGCCCTGATAGCTGACGGCCAGCTTGATGAATTTCGCTTTTGGCTTATCCAAAGGGGCATCCATTATGGATACTGCCCTATCACCATCCTGGCATATAACCAACTGCCCTTTTAAATTTACACCCAAACCATTTGAGCCTAACTCTCCTCCACGTGATATTTTACCGGTATAACCCGAAGGTGAAAGATAAATCTCTTTACCTTTTTCTTTGGTCCATTTATAAATGACATTCTTTTTAACATCAGAGAAAAGGAACATGTTATGGCGCTCTATCCATACAGGCCCTTCGCTCCACATAAAGCCATCGGCTAAAATTTTGGCCTTTGCTGTTTTACTTACTAAAGTCCTAAACTGCGGATCAATCTGCTCTGTTGTCATCAATGGTTTTGCAGCCTGGGCATAACCCGCGGTAATCCCGCTTATTAAAATACCCAGGGTAACCGGTAAAAATTTATTCCACGTTATCATATAAATGTATTGGGTTTAAAGGTTTATCTAAGTTAATGCAAAATCACCGATAGGTTGCCCGAAACAAGTTGATCGCCAGTTGCTTTTATCAAAACTTTCCCGGGTTTATCCGTCCCCATTATCAATGCAGGTGTTATTCCGGCTTCCGCATTGCCTGTTTTGTCACCAATAATCTTTGCACTGCCATTAACCGAAAACTTCAACAGGTTTTTGGCATCAGAAACTGTTATTCCGTTTTTATCGGTTACATAAGCATAAATAAATATCACATCGTTGGCTCCGGCTTTAAAGGGTTTGCCGCTATAATCTGCCTTTAATATAATTTTATAGGGCTTTCCTGGGGTAGCCGATGTTGAAGTAATCATTTTTCGGCCATTAATATACCCCGTTGCCTGTAAACTTCCGGGCTGATATTTAGCAACCTTAAAGGTAAATGGCGGATGTTTTAAATTATTAGTATTTATCCCGGTATCTGGTTTTTGCCTGGCGATAAGAGTGCCATTTAGCTTTAGTTCAACCTCATCGCAATTGCTATAAATTTTAACTGCGGTATCAGATGGGTCGTTCCAGTAATTGGCCATAAAAAGCATAGGCTGGCTTTCATCAGCATTACGCTGACTTTCGTAAAAATGATAGGCAAATTTGGGGATCCTGAAAATATCCATTACTCCAGACATCTCGATGTCTGTGGCATAGCCTCTTTTATAATCAAAAATCAGCCAGTTAACATCGCCTACTATATTGCCGTTAAAATTATCATTATGAGCTTCCTGGTAATTTAGGGCTTGTTGCAATAACCGCTCCTGCCCATAACCGCGCACCTGCCTTGATGATTTTTCTTCCTTAGTTAAGTTTTGGTATTCTGTTTGGTTAAACCCTGCATTTTGCGCGTAATATTCCCAATCGCCGTACTCCGCAATCAGTAATGGTTTATTTTTATTGTATTTTTTCCAGTAATCCGGCGCTTTTAAATGCTGGCGGGCAGGGTTAAAAACATCAAATGCATAATCTTCCCACCCGGTTGAAAAAACATCTTTAAAAGGAAGCTCGTGGTGCACTATGTTGTTTGCAGTATCCATATAAGGCTTACTCATATCTGTTTCATTTAAGGATGCCTCCCATAAAACAATAGCAGCATGATTACGGTCGCGGCGGATCATATCACGGATATTCTGAAAGCTGTTTGCCTGAAATGTACGGCCTCCAAAAAACTGCCATCCGGGGATGGCATCCATGACCAGTATGCCCAATTCATCACAGGCATCCAAAAATGCAGGCGATGGGGGATAGTGAGAGCACCTCACAAAATTATAACCTGCGTTTTTTATTTTCCAGGCATCCCGGTATTGAGCATTGTCTGAAAGGGCATAACCAATATACGGGTATTCCTGGTGGCGGTTAGTACCAACAATTTTGAATTTTTCACCATTCAGATAAAAACCACCTGCCTCAAACTTAAACGTCTTTATGCCGGTGTTAAATTTTTGTTCGTCAATGATTTTTCCGTTTTCTAAAACCTGTACCAGCACGCTGTACAGATCAGGGTGGGTGGGCGACCAGAGCTTTGGATTATTGACTGTTAAATTTTGAGTAAAAGATCCAAAGGAATTGGCTTTTAACAACTGCTTACCGGCAAGCGATGTAGCAACTGTTTTGCCTGTTTTATCTGTGAGGCTAATTTTTACACTTACTGTTTTTTGCTGATCAAAGTCATTATTGACCTCTGTTTTCACAACCAGCGTGGCCAGCTTGTCGCTTACCTCTTCGTCATGCAAAAGAATGCCTCCACCATTTTCATGGGCGGCCTGTACCGCATCATTGATATAGATCTTATTTTTAATAATTAGCCAGGCATTACGGTAAATTCCTCCGTAATAGTTATAATCCAGGTCCTTTATTGGCTTTGCCGGCGGAATTTCCGGATTATCCTGGTTGTTTAATTTAACCAGGATACAATTTGATTTGCCAAATAATACGTGATCAGAAATATCAATGTAAAACGGCAAAAAGCCGCCCAAATGCTTATATACATGCTTACCATTAAGATAAACATCTGCCTCATGCATAGCGGCATCAAATTTAATAGCTATGTGTTTACCTTTATTTACGGTTGGTACGGTAAAGTACTTGCGGTAAAAGCAGGTGCCCTGCCATTGTTCTTTAACCTTTTTAACAGGTTCTATATGGGCTGTATGGGGCAATGATATTTTCTCCCAGTTAATCTTAGGGGTGCTGATATTACTCAGCAACTGAGCCGAATTTGTTGTATCAATATCTTTTACAAACTCCCAGTTAGCATTAAAGCCGGTGGTTGATGGGATTTTTAGTTGTGCTTTAGTTTTTATTAAACAGCCGGTTATCAGCAATATACAAAGTAGGAGCTTTTTCATTTAAAGGGTATAAAACTTAGTGAACATTATATTTTCGGGCGATTTATTAATTTTCCAGCCATGCTGATTCTATTTCTATACCATAGGGTTTATTAAACTGATCGGGGCTGAGATCATCAACAGTAGTGATTTCCAGCTTATCAAATTGGGGGATGCTTAATCCGCTAAAAGTGCCCGCTTTAAACCATAGTGCCTGAAATTCGGGATAAGGTCTTGGCACCATAAGATGAGAATCGGGCTTAAATGCTGATAGCGGTATTTCTATATTTTTATACTGATCGCTCATATTGATGTAGGCTGCATATGCTGATGCATCTTTGTTTATGATGGCTACCCGAAGCTTACCGTTTTGGCCAGTTTGCATGCGTGCCCTTATCACCATTTTACTATAGGATGCAACTTCAGGCAGGCGATCTTTTATTTTGTCGCCTATATAAAGCTGAAAACCCATTTCCTGGTTTTTCCTGATGTTTGCGGTTGCCGCTTTAAAGGCAAGCTGGCCCGTTACTTCCCCGCTGATGTACTGAACTCCGCCATTACGGCCTGAGCCCGAAAAATAACTGTTTGCATTTTCCCGGTCGGTTGTAGCATTAAACAAGCTTAAATTCCCCAGTGGGGCAGCAACAGAAGTTTGCCAGCTTTCGGTGTTCAGATAATTCCATGAAGCAGGGTCGCCTTCGTGCCCTCCGGGGAAAGACAGGTATTTATCGCCCTGCTGTATCAGGATGTGGTAATTTAACAGGCCCGATATTATTTGCTTCGCAGGGATGGTTGCACTATAATCATATGGTGTACTCTTTTCCATAACGATAGCCGCATGGCCACCAAAAGGTTTATTTACCAGCAAGGTTACTTTAGCATCCGGGTCAATATTGATGATTTTTGCTTTCACTGTAAAATCCTTTCCCGCGCTGATCTCTGTAGCAGGGGTATGCCGAACGAATGGTTCCTTGCTGAAAGACTGCGGGGCAACAAACTCGTTAAGGCCAATAACATCCAATATTTTTTTATCTGCACTATTTGTTATTGAGCTGCCTTTTTTGGATAATAAATAAGTTCCGGGTTTTATGATAAATGAGCCGTTGGCCGCCGTTGTGCTGTAATTGTTGCCGGCGTTAACCGCCTTAACGTTAAAATCGTTTCCAAGTTGGGTTAAACTGATCTGCATTGGTTGGTCATGCCATTGAATATGCACCACCTCGCGTGCCGGTGATGGTTTTGAAAACGGATCACGTACGGTAATGGCGTCCGGCATAACCTCAAGCCGCCAGATACCGTTTTCAACTTTGTCTAAAAAATAAGCGCCGTACCCCTTGTATTGTATTATGGCTGAAGAACCTAAGCCGGCAACGTGTTCTAATTTTTTCACATCGGCAGGTGCTGAAGATGTTGTACCCGAATAGTAGAATTCACTGGCCGTATTCATCTCACTCATTGATTGATTGTAGCTTACATGGTAGGCATCAAAAACGCTGTCGGCCGGATAGGTGCCGTATTTTTTTTCCCTTGGAAGCTGGCGGAATACCCTGGTGGCAATTAAATAGCTAATAGCTTTTGCGGGGGTATAAGCAAGGTTAAGGTAATGGGTTTGATATTCTGTATTGGCATAGCCATTCCCCAAGGGATCATATGCAAACTGCGTTATCCATTGAAAGCCGGCTTGTTTAAAGCTGCGCGCAATTGCCGGGTATAAGCATGATTGTAAAACATCGGCTGCATCAAACTCATATATCATGCGTGCTTTATTTTTGAACTCGGGTATGGTATCAAAAGGAATATGGTAATGATCCACATTGGGTAAAAAATTGCCTTTTTGTTCGTGCCCCTCTACCAGCCCTGTAGGGTACCACTGAAAACTGAAACCATTAACATTTGATTTGGCAACCGCATCAGCATACGAGGGGTTTTGGCTGATATTATAAAATATGGGTTTACTCCAGCCGGTACTGCGCGCTGCCGCCTCTAACCTGTTAATATAAGCTGTTACCTCGCTTTTTGGGCCGCTATGGGCCGGTTCGTTATTTAGTTCGGCACCGATAATATTGGGCTCATCGCGGTAGTTTATTTTTGTATAGGGGTTAACATGCTGTAAAAGCTGTTTAATATAGTTTTCCTGTGCTTTAATCCCTGCTTCAATCCGCGTAACAGGGCCTTTACCATATTTTGCTGAAAACCCTATCGAAGGTTCGTCCTTTTGAGGATAACCATTGCCATAAAAAGCTATAGTGGTGATAATAATGCGAATATTACGCTGCTTTAAGCGATAGAGTAGATAATCAAAAAGTTTCAGGTGCTCATTCTGTAACAGGTTACCCGTTGAGTCGCTGATTTCTGTATCCCAGATATGCACCCTGAAAGCGTTCACTCCCATACGGGCCATGTGATAGGTATCTTCATCAATCTCTTTCTCAATATCCTTATTCATGGCTTTCATGGAACGGTAGCCATAAGCAAAGGGCACAGTATAATTTACACCGAAGAGATAAACTTCTGATTGATCCTTTTCCCATCGCAATCGGCCTTGCTTATCCGTATACACTAAATTCTTGCTTTGTTGTCCATGGGTAGACTGGGCAAAAACTAAGAAAATGGAAATGATGATTAGTAAGATGCGGTATTTCATAGATGAAGGTAAAAGTTGTATCAGGTTATTATCAAGTGCTGCCTTGGGGCAGCACTTGATAAATTGAAAGGCCAAACCTTAGGGAGGTATATTATTGAGAATAACCCGGATTTTGTTTGAGTATCCCGTTACCTTGTATCATTACGTTGCTTGGTATCGGGAAAAGAGTCATGAAATCCTGTGCAGCTGTTTTTCCGCGCGCCTTGGCGTTAGATATCAATACGCCTTGCCTTATCAGTGTTTGGCGGCGTGAACCTTCACAATATAACTCGCGGCCGCTTTCGTCGATCAATGCGGCACGGAAATCGGCTGTATTCATGCCCGCAAAATTGCTGACTCCTGCACGTTTACGTACCATATTTACATATTGGTAAGCATCGGCCGGGCCACGTTGTTCATTAATAGCTTCGGATAATGATAGCAACACTTCGGCATATCTAAACACAACTACGTCAAATGAATAGCCTGGTCCATCGCCCAGCACACCGGTATATTTTACAGGAATAGCGCCTCTTAAGCCGGTTGACTGGTTAATTGTTTTTCCGCTGGTGTTGGTATATGATGCTATAATGGTGCTTTTTCGGCTGTCGGCTGCATCAAATTTATTGTAAAATGCCCAGGGCATATAATAACCTGCCCATCCCGGCCCCCTTGTTAAAAGCGGTGAAGCGGTAAAATCGCCTGGCAGTACTTCCTGTACCCAATAATTAGGACTTGCACTGTTGGTAGGGGTAGCATATATGAGCTCATTGTTTTGTTTTACATTAAACACATCGGCATAATTTGGCATCAGGCTGTAGCCCATGCCCACAATGGTTTTAGCTGTAGCTTCTGCTTTATCCCATTGTTTATTCATCATATAAATCTTCAACAACAGCATTTGCGCAACACCTTGCGACATGCGGCCCCAGT
Organism: Mucilaginibacter sp.; assembly: GCF_025362475.1. Lineage (GTDB taxonomy): Bacteria > Bacteroidota > Bacteroidia > Sphingobacteriales > Sphingobacteriaceae > Mucilaginibacter. The sequence continues at coordinate 110,313 of NZ_JANYGH010000023.1, read as the reverse complement.
TGGCATTGTCGGTATTATATTTTGCCGGCAAATCTGGAATGGCTGAAGTAAGGTCGCTTATCATTTGTGCGGAATATACTTCGGCGGTTGGGCGTGGTGCAATGGTAAGGCTGGCCAGTTTTGTAGCGTCGGTTGTTGCATTAACCGGACCGTAAAAGTCATATAATACAAACATCAGCCAGGCGCGTAAAACTTTTGCTTCGGCAGTATATCTCTTTTTTATCTGATCGCTTACGGCAGTAACTTTTGATATATTGTCAATAACGTCGGTTGCCTTAGCCACATAACTTATGTACGGATAAACCGAATTATTAAGCCCCTGATAAGTAGCCGGGCCCCAGGTAAAGCTGGTTAAATTCTGGTCCCAATCCGTACTGGCCTCATCGGTTGTCATTATGCTTTTTAACAGATATGTTTTTATATCGGCATTATAAAGCGATGCCGATTGCTGATTGTTACCTAAATCAGTTTGATCCCAGTTTGAAGAGAAGGGACTGTAAATGACTATCACCGCGGCGTTGATGTCCGATTCGGTTTTGTAAAAGTTACTTGGGGATATCTGGCTGTAAACTTTTGAGTTTAGCGCCTTTTTGCAACCTGAATCGACCAGCAACAGTGTACAGCAGCTTAGCAGGAGTACAGTGTACTTCGCTAATTTATTTCGTTTATTTTTTAAGCTTTCCATTTATTTAGCGTTTAAAATTTTAAAAAGTAGCGTTTACACCAAACGTAATTGATGTTGCCAAAGGGTAGGGGTTTGTTTCGGTATATTCAGGATCGTATCCTTTGTAATTGGTGATGATGAACAGGTTCTGCGCATCGGCAAAAAACCTTAACGTTTTGATGAATTTATCATGTAAAGGCAATTTGTACCCCAGGGTTACATTTTTTAATCGCAGGAAGTTGACGTTTTGCCCGTAAAAATTATTTGTTTGGCTTGGGTTATTCCCAGTATAAACGTTAGCTGCATAACCCGGATAAATTCCGTTTGTATTATCGGCCGAGAATATATTCGCAGCACCTGCCAGCGTGTTATGGGGCCTTGTTGATTCATTAATTACAGCCGGATCATAAAATGCGCCATAATTATTTACCTCATACATGCCAAAGCTGCCATACATAAATACGTACAGATCGAAGTTTTTATAGGTAAATGTGTTGCCAAAGCCAAGTGAAAACTTAGGATCAGGGTTACCCAAGGCAATTACATCATTCACATCTAATTTTCCATCGCCGTTACGATCTTTGTAGATAATGTTACCCAGGTTTGCATTTGGCATGTATGATGGAATTTCACTTTTATTGTGGATGATGCCGTCAGTTTGCCAGCCGTATACTTCCCGTATCGGATCTTTATAGCCGATGTATGAGGCCAAAGGCGTTTCTGGATTTCTCGCAACCCAGTAGTTTTTATAGGCTGATATATTGAAGTTAGTTGTCCAGTTAAAGTTTTCGGTTTTTACGTTTTGCGATAGTATCGAAAACTCGATACCGCGGCTGCGGGTTGAACCAATGTTGGTCACTACCTGTCCTACCTCGTTATTTACAGGCAGAGGGTCATAATCTATCAGGCCTGATGCTGTCTTTTGAAACACATCTATCGAACCTGTTAAACGGTCATTAAATAAGCCATAATCTAAACCAAAGTTGATTGTTTTGTCCGTTTCCCATTTTAAATTATTATTGGCAATCTGGGTAATGCCGATACCCGGATAGTAGGTACTGCCGATCACAAAAATTGGGCCTGCCGATCCGTAGAGCGGCAATGCACCCGATCCTAAAATAGGTGAGTTACCTGATGTACCATAGCCTGCACGTAGTTTCAGTGATGAAATAACTTTGGAGTTTTTAAGAAAATCTTCCTGGTTTATTCTCCATCCCAGTGACGCACCCGGGAAGAAACCGAATTGTTTGTTGGTAGCGAAGTAGCTTTCACCATCCTCGCGTCCGGTTATTGTTAACAGGTATTTATTCTTGTAAGAGTAATTTGCTCTGAAATAACCTGAAACCTTAATTAAATCGCGGTCGCGATTGGAGAAATCAAAGCTTTTGTCCTTATCGCTTGCTAAACCTACATTATAAAATCCAAGCGCATCCGTCGGGAAACCTACAGCTTCCAAACCATAGCCTTCATTCGAGCTTTTATAGTAGCCCACACCACCAACTACCGAAAAGTTGTTATCACTGTTTATCCTTTTGTTGTAGGTAAAAAATGACTCTGCACTATAGTTTTGTATGTGGTTATTTGTTAACTGAGCCATACCTGTAGGTAACTGGTAATTTTGTGCTTTTACAGGCAGGAAAAATTGCAGTTCGCTGGTTTGTTTGTCAATACCTACTACTGTATTCCATTTTAAATCGTCAGTTATCTTTACTTCGATATTTGGCGATGCCATAAAACGGTTGGTATTTGTATTGTTTTGTATGATTAGAAACGCTGCTGGGTTTGTTATAATGTTGTCGTAACTTTTGGTATACGAACCATCGCTATTGTAAGCATTGAGATTAGGTGCAAATGAATAAGCCGCCTGCAACTGATTGTACTTTTCGGCGCCACCGCTGTTGCTTCCTGTAGATGCATTGTTGCTGTTTATTTGGCTGAAAGTAAGGTTTAGAGAAAATTTCACCCTTTCACCCAATTGCTGATCGATGTTTACACGACCTGAATAACGCTTAAAGTTGGAGTTTTGCAGGATAGCCTTATTGTCGTAATAATTGAATGATGAGAATATCTTGGTTTTATCGGTGCCGCCGGATACGGAAATATTATGTTCATCAACATAACCATTTCTTATGATCGACCCCAGCCAATCTGTTCCCTTACCGGCAGATGCAATCTGGTCAGGTGTAAACAGCGGCGTAAATCCCGGTGCTGCAGCCGGATTATTATTGCCGTAAGGAGCAAGGCCGTTATCGAATAAATATTTATCATGTGCCAACCTTACCTGTTGAGTTTCAAAGCCGGTTGCATCCAGCAGATTAAAATACGACTTTGGTTTTTGTATGGTATAACTGCCGCTGTATGAAACTACCGCATTTCCTTTTTTTCCTCTTTTGGTAGTTACCAATATTACACCGTTAGCAGCCGCGGCACCGTATATGGCAGTGGCGCTGGCATCCTTAAGTACGGTTACATTTTCGATATCTGAGGGATTGATACTGCTCAAGGGATCCTGATCTACGCCACCAGAAAACCCAAGGTCTTTATCGTTTATAGATGGTGTTGCAGAACTGTTATTGGTTATAGGAACACCATCAATAATGTAAAGGGGGGTGTTGGCGCCATGCGGAGAAATTGCACCGCGGATGGTTACGGTTAAACCGCCGCCCGGCTGTGCACTTCTGGTATCAAGCGTTAAACCTGCCGCCTGACCTTGTAACAAATTGTTAATGGACGTTTGGGCAACCTGCGGAAGATCTGACGTTTTTACGGAAACAACAGAGCCGGTTACATCCTTTTTGGTTGATGTACCGTAGCCCAGTACAACAACTTCATTCAATGATTTGCTGTCGGATGTTAGCTGAACATTGATTTTTACACGGTCATCAATGGCTTCTTCTTTAGTAATATAGCCTATAAATGAAAAAACAAGTGTACTCGTATTGCCATTTACGGTTAATTTGTAATTTCCATCATTATCTGTTTGGGTGCCGGATTGGGTACCTTTTACGGTAACGGTTACGCCAGGCAGTGTCTCGCCCGAAGCACCAGTAACTTTACCTGTAATAGTTTTTTGCTGTGCGAAAACCGAAATTGAAAACAACAATTGTAAGAACAAGAGCAAAGGCCACCGCCTTTTAAACAAAAAAGTAAAATTTTGCATAATAAATTAGGGTTAATTGGTTTATATTAGAGTTCCTCCCCAATGAAAGAAGCCTCCGCCCGAATAACAGCAACTGTTAAAACACGTTCAAATCCTGCAATCTTTCGAAGCGTGAAATGGGGCGCTTAAATTGGTGAACAAATGAAAGACTATTTACTATGATATGATTTGTGCTATTATTCATATATTTTGTTCAATCGGACATTTAGAATATAACCAGTCCTTCCGCAGTTTCAATCTATCCTTTTATGTATAACTTTATCTGCATATTAATTTGTTATAACCAATTACTACAATCATTTCACCACACCGGGAAATCATGCTGCTGAAGAATCATAGTCAAACACGCAGGTACCTGCGCCTGTTACCGCAATCAATTATATTCATACTGCTTATTACAACGGGATATGCCCATGCACAAACGCTGAACCTCAAATTCAAGCACATCAACATAGGCCAGGGGTTATCAAACAGCACCATTGAATCAATTTACCAGGATAGTAAAGGGTTTATCTGGTTTGGCACAAGGGATGGCTTAAATAAATATGATGGCTATCAGATTACTGTTTTCAGGAACGATCCTAATAATAAAAACAGCATAAGCGATAATTTTATTAAATGTATCAATGAAGATGCATCCCATAATTTGTGGATAGGTACCAGCGATGGACTAAACCGTTTTGACGCTTACAAAAATACTTTTACAAGGTATGGCCATAATCCTGTTAATAATCAAAGTCTTCCGGGTAATGGTATTAATTGTATTTATAAATCTAAAAGCGGGTTGCTTATTGTTGGCAGCAATGGCGGTGGTTTGAGCGTATTCGACGCCGAAAAAAATGAATTCAAACGTTTTGTGCCCAAAAATAACCAGCCGCTTGCAATTGATAATTTTGATGTAAACAGTGTTCTTGAAGACCGCAAAAATAATTTTTGGATAGCTACAGATAAAGGTGTGGGCTTGCTCGATAAAACAAAGGGAACAGTAAATACAAGTTTTAATCTTAATAACAACCGCGCTTTCGTGATAAGCGTCCCAACATTAAGGCTTCAGGAAGATCAGCAAGGTAATATCTGGTTGGGAACCATAAACAATGGTTTAGTGATGGTAAATCTGGTCAATCACGTTTTTAAACAATTTTTACATGACGACAAAAAAACATACAGCATCAGCACCAATTTAATCAGGAGCTTATTGGTTGATAATAAAGGAAACGTGTGGACTGGAGGAGTTAATGGCAGCCTTGACCTTTTGAACCCGTCGGGTAACACTTTTCTGCATGCGCAAAATGAACCGGGTAACTCTCTCAGCTTGTCACAAAAAACAGTCTCGTCATTGTTTCAGGATAATCAAAACAACCTGTGGATAGGTACACACCGGGGTGGTGTAAACTTTTATGCGCCACTTGCCGAAAAATTTAAGCTACTGCAGCAGGGCGCTACCGAAAATAGCCTGAGCTACAATGATGTAAAATCTTTTTACGAGGACAGTAAAGGAATTATATGGATAGGTACCGATGATGAAGGACTGAATCAATACGACGAACAAACAAATAACTTCAAACATTATAAATATAATGCTTTTGACTTAACCAGTATCAGCTCTGACGCGGTGTTAAACACCACCGAGGATAGGGACAAAAACCTTTGGATTAGTACCTGGGGCGGTGGCTTAAACCTGATGGACCGGAAAATGGGCACCTTTACCCATTTTGTAAATAAACCTTCTGACGCAAATTCTATAAGCTCGAACTATGTACAAACCACGCTGCAGGATAGCGAAGGGAATTTTTGGGTGGCGACATATTATGGGGGCCTAAACCTGTTTGATCCGAAGACTCATATTTTTAAGCGGCTCACCAATACCATAAACGACAAAAGCAGCTTATATGGAAATAACATTATCGCGTTAAATGAAGATAAAGAAAAGAATCTGTGGATAGGTACTGATGACGGCGGTCTGAATCGCTATAATCTTATAAAAAAAACATTTACGCACTATTTTATAAACGGGGATAAAACCCCTGATATAAGGGTAATATTTACTGACAGCAAAGGCCGGATATGGGTTGGGCAGGAAGGGTTGTACCTTTTTAACCCAACTACAAATAAGTTTAACATTTATACCAACAAGGGGGGCTTATCAAGCGAGTTTATAAAGGGGATTACAGAGGACAACTTTGGTTTTTTGTGGATCAGTACCTCAAACGGCCTCACTAAATTCAATCCCAATACAAGCGAGTTAAAGAAATATAATGTAGCCGATGGTTTACAGGGCCTTGAGTTTGAAGCCGGCGCATACATGAAAACTAAAAGTGGTGAAATGTATTTTGGCGGCATTAACGGCGTAAACCACTTTTATCCGAAGGACATCAGGGTGAATCACTTTGTGGCGCCGGTATATATCACCGGCTTACAGATCTTTAATAAAGACATACTGCCAGGTGACGAGAAATCGCCACTGAAAAGTGATATTAGTTTAACCCATGAAATCAAGCTGGATTACAAGCGGTCTACCTTATCATTTGACTTTGCCATATTAAGCTATACTGCTTCAGAGAATAACCATTATGCATATAAACTAAAAAACTTTGATCAGGATTGGCAATACACCTCCGAACGGAAAGCCAATTACACCAATTTGAGCCCGGGTAATTATACCTTCTATGTAAAGGCATCAAACAATGATGGGATATGGAATAATAAAAGTGCCTACATTGATATCAGTATTTCGCCTCCGTTTTGGTCAACATGGTGGTTCCGGTTAATTGTTTTGTTTTCAGGTATTACGGCCAGCTATTATTTACTGCGTTTCAAAAAGAACCTCGATTTGCAAAAAATAGAAGAAAACAAACGTGAGGAAATGCACAAAATCCAATTGCAGTTTTTCACAAACATCTCCCATGAATTTAGAACACCACTAAGTTTAATACTGGGTCCGCTCGAAAAAATAATGAGCGAAGATAAGAGCCAGGTTTTTCGCCTGTATTATGATACGATACACCGTAATGCGAATAGATTAGTTTTATTAATTAACGAGCTTCTCGATTTTAGGAAAGCAGAAAGCGGATCGTTAAAGTTGAAGGTAATGCCCGGTAATCTCGACCAGTTCATTTCTGAAGTGGTGGAAGATTTCAAGAGTCTTGCTTCAGAAAAACACATCGCATTGCACCTCACTACCCAGCGCAATCTTGGAGAGACATGGTTTGACAGGCAGATAATTGAAAAAATCATTATTAACCTGATCCATAACGCCTATAAATACACCAATATAGGCGGCGAAATAACCATTGAGCTTTATGCCAACCCGGATGGTTTTGAAACCGCGTATAAGCACTCCATGATGGTTAACAGTAATTACCGTGCAAAAAAATACATCTACATAAGGGTTTCAGACAATGGTATTGGCATCTCTAATGACTCGATCCATCATTTGTTTGAAAGGTATTATCGCATTACAGATGCGCACATGGGGTCGGGAGTGGGGCTTGCATTTGTAAAAACTCTTATCCTGATACACAAAGGAAGTATAATTGCCTATAGCGAGAAAAATAAAGGCACCGACTTTATCGTAAAAATACCCGTTGATAAAGCGGATTATGCAATTGAGGAAAGATGGATTAACAATGCTGATAATAGCGGGATACAATTGGAAAGTATCAGCACATTTCTGCACCAGAATTACAAAACAGCCGAAACCGAGCAGGTAGAAAGGCGGGAAAAGGGGCAGTTGAATAAGATACTTGTAGTTGATGATAATGATGAACTAAGAAATTTTCTTCATCATAGCTTAGATGAGTTTTACGAGGTAATAGAAGCTGTAAACGGTATAGATGGCCTGGAAAAGGTAAAAACTGAATTTCCCGACATGATCATAAGTGATTTGATGATGCCGGGAATGAATGGTATCGATTTTTGCGAGGAAATTAAATCACATCCGGAAACTTGCCAGATACCCTTTATTATCCTTTCTGCAAAAGATGCGCTTGAGTCTAAAATTGAAGGCGCGGAGTCTGGCGCCGATCTTTATTTTCCAAAACCTGTAAGCATAAACCTGTTGTTGCTTTCAATCCATAACATATTCAGACAGCAGAGCACACTCAAAAAAAGTCATATAAAGAACTATTTCATCGAGGCACATGAAGCCACGGATCAGCAAAGCGATAATAGTTTCCTTGATCAACTGGTTCAGGTAATAGAGTCGCAATTAGGCAACCCGGATCTGGATGTGGATCATCTATGCCGTGAAATGGGCATGAGTAAAACAAAGCTCTATAATAAAATAAAGAAGGTATCCGGCTTATCCATCGGTGAATTTGTCAGAACGTTTCGACTAAAAAAAGCGGCCTATATTATCTCGCACGAGGATATTTTGTTAACCGATGTTATGTATCGGGTAGGCATACAAACCCAATCCTATTTTACCAAAGCTTTCAAAAAGGAGTTCGGTAAAACGCCTTCGCAGTTTTTAAGCGAAATTAGAACCGGTAAAAAAATGAATTAAGATCTTTTTACTGACGATAGCACAATGCGAAAGCCACGCCATGCACTGTCTTCATTAGGCGGATTTGTGGCTCTGTTAGCACTTCGTTCATCATTACTGCCGCTGCCAAAGCTACCGCCCCGGTTTACACGGTATATCCCGGTTGCCGGGCCAATAGGATCCTTTACCTGCCCGCCGGGATATTGCCCATACCAGTCATAACACCATTCCCATAAATTGCCAAGCATATCATACAAGCCCCATTTATTCGGCAGCTTTGTGGCAACATTACGCGAGCCGGTAACAGGATTGCCAAACCCTTTGCCCTTATAATCTTTAAAACTATTACCGTCATACCAGGCTATATGATCAGTGGTACTGCCGTATGTTGCGCTGGTGGTGCCAGCCCTGCAGGCATATTCCCATTGGGCCTCTGTTGGCAATGTATATTCATAGCCTGCGGGTAGCCTGTGTGCAGCACGTTCCTGGCTGGTAAGCATTTTGCAAAACTGCATAGCTTCGTTCCAGTTTACAAAATACATGGGCAATTCATCGTTTTCATTAGCCAATACTTTATCGGGATCGTTTTTGTCAAAATGCATAAAATCCCTTATCAGCATCCTTTTCCCCATAAAATCATACATCGTTGTATCATTCAGTAATTTATTAACCTTATCCCGCACACTCATTCCTGTAACGGCCTTCCACTCTCCAACAGTAACTTCGGTATTGCCAATCCAATAGCCTTTGGTTAACGTTACTGTAGTTTGAGGGCTTTCATCTGGTTTTCGTCCAGCTTCAGTTTCCGGGCTGCCCATAAAAAATGTGCCCGCAGGGATCCAGCTCATCGGTAATATTGCCTTTTCATTCAAAGGTAATTGCCAGGCCTTACCGGCAATAGGACCTTGTGAATCCGTATTTTGCTGCGCCGAAAGGTTGCCGGGATATAAATATAACGTGGCAAAAAATAAAGAGATCAATAATAATGGTTTCATATCAATATTTAAGGTGACTGAAGGCGTTTTATCAAGGCCCAATTGCTGGTTAAATATAGAAAACACATTAGGCAAAAATTATCCCTTGAATTGCCGGTAAGTTTTCGGCCGGCGGGTATATCGTTCATTCAAAGCTTTAAATACAGGTATTTTATTATGGGATTATAAATTTTAACCTGAAGGTGTTTATTGAAAGTTTGTTTTAATAAATTACTGTTAATCAATTTATTGTAAATAGATTAACTTCTGGAAGCTAATTAAAATCGTATTTTTTATGCTGACGTTTAGTGAAAATAAGACATTAGAAATAAAAGCATCGATGCGCTTGTATTGGGCATTAAATAAAACCGATTGCATTAAAAATATGCACAATTGAACAATCGTTAAAAATCATTTTGGCTGTTATTTGCTTTGCGACCTGATTATAAACCACAGCAATCATTATATGGCGAGAGACGCCCAGGAAATGCTGGAAATATTCTTGAACAGGAAAATTATATCGATATTGACCCTTATATAAGCATTGCCAAAAGCGCAACCTACATTAAAAATAACTTACTCCGATAAATATCATTTGCAGTGAAAATAAAAAGCTTTGAATTATTCACAGTACCCCCACGCTGGCTATTTCTTAAAATAGAGACCGACGAAGGTATAACGGGCTGGGGCGAACCTGTTATTGAAGGTAAAGCAGCAACGGTTAAAACCGCTGTTGAAGAACTGATGAACTATATTATTGGTAAAGACCCCATGAATATAGAAGACCACTGGAATGTAATGTACAGAGGTGGTTTTTATAGAGGTGGTCCAATTTTAATGAGTGCTATCGCAGGCATTGATCAGGCGCTGTGGGATATTAAAGGGAAATATTACAATGCGCCGGTACATCAGTTGCTTGGGGGGAAAGCCAGGGATAAAATGAAAGTTTATTCCTGGATAGGAGGAGACAGACCTGCTGATGTGGGTAATGCAGCAAAAGAAATGGTTAAAGCCGGTTTTGGCGCGGTAAAAATGAATGCCACCGAAGAACTGCAATACGTGGACTCCTATGAAAAAATTGACCAAGCCATTAGCCGTATAGCAGCGGTACGCGAAGCTGTTGGTAACTATGTGGGCATCGGTATTGATTTTCATGGCCGTGTACATAAACCGATGGCCAAAATATTAGCTAAGGAGTTGGAAGTATTTCGCCCTATGTTTATTGAAGAGCCGGCCTTGCCCGAAAATAACGAGGTAATGCGCGAAATTGCCCGGCATACTGCTATCCCAATAGCCTGCGGCGAGCGGATGTTCTCTAAATGGCAGTTTAAAACCCTTTTAAAAGAGGGCTATGTAGATATTATCCAGCCAGATCTGTCACATGCCGGCGGGATAACTGAATGTAAAAAGATCATATCAATGGCCGAGGCCTTTGATGTGGCAGCCGCGCCGCATTGCCCGCTTGGCCCCATCGCGCTGGCTGCCTGTTTACAGGTTGATGCCACGTGTCACAATGCTTTTATACAGGAACAAAGCCTGGGCATACATTATAATAAGGGGAGTGATATCCTGGATTATATCACCAATAAAGATGTATTTAAATATGAAAACGGGTTTGTAAACATACCGGACGGCGCAGGTTTGGGCATCGAAATAAATGAAGACCATGTACGCAAAATGGCAGCTATTGGGCATAACTGGACTAACCCGCTCTGGCGCCATGAGGATGGGAGCGTAGCGGAATGGTAACTACGGTAAACAACAATAAATATAGCAGAACCAGATTCCGGGTATTGGCTTTTTTATTTGTAAACGTTATTATCAATTATATGGACCGCAGCAATATTTCGGTAGCGGCCACTGCAATCAGTGCCGACCTGAAATTAAGCACCATACAATTAGGGCTGATATTTTCGGCTTTTGGTTGGATGTACGTCGCTTTCCAAATTCCGGGTGGAATTATTATTGATCGGTTTAGCCCCCGCGTATTATATGCAATAACATTATGCAGTTGGTCTGTTGTAACGTTGTTGCAGGGTATTACCCGTGGATTTTATTCTTTATTGGGCCTCAGGATGGCCACAGGTATGTTCGAGGCGCCTTCATACCCCATAAATAACCGGGTTGTCAGCAACTGGTTTCCTGAAAACGAAAGGGCATCCGCAATAGCTGTTTATACCTCGGGACAATTCATCGGGCTCGCATTTTTAACTCCTCTTTTAGCAGTTATTCAAAGTTACTGGGGCTGGCGTGGCTTATTTATTAGTACCGGCGTAGTTGGCATAATCTGGAGCCTGGTTTGGTATAGCTTTTACCGGGACCCCGTAATAGATGAGGCACGACCTGTTACAAAAAATGATACCCCGGCGGTTAACCTTCCGTCAAAAAAAATCACCCGAAAGGAATTTAAGCAGGTACTAACCAATCGCAAATTATGGGGCATTTATTTAGGCCAGTTTGCGGTTACATCAACCTTATGGTTTTTTCTAACCTGGTTTCCAACTTACCTGGTTAAATATCGCGGCTTTGATTTTTTAAAATCAGGTTTTTTATCTTCAATACCGTTTTTTGCCGCATTTGCCGGGGTCATATTATCCGGTTTAATTTCCGATCGTTTAATAAAAAAAGGCATCTCATTCAATAAAGCACGCAAAACGCCAGTAATAATTGGTTTGCTGCTATCAACCTTTATTATTGGGGCAAACTATGTTAACAATACCACACTTGTAATTTTATTCATGACTATCGCCTTTTTTGGGAACGGCCTGGCATCTATAGCATGGGTGTTTGTATCCTTACTTGCACCCAAAAATCTTATCGGCCTTACGGGAGGTGTTTTTAATTTTATGGGCGGCTTATCGTCAATAATAGTTCCGCTGGTTATCGGTTATTTAGCTAAAGACGGTAGTTTTACATCTTCCATACTATTTATAGGAATATTAGCTTTTGCAGGTGTGCTATCATACCTGTTTTTAGTTGGTAATGTCAACAATCCCGATCAGGAGAATCCAAATTTAAAATTACTGCATAATGAAACAGTTTCTTAGCTGCGATTGGGGAACTTCTAGCTTTAGGCTGCGGCTGGTTGATGTGAACGGATATCAAATATTGGCCGAAGAAACAGATAACAACGGCATTGCAGCCACTTTTGCTTTGTGGAAACAAAGTGGGCAACCCGAAGAAGAACGACGTTCATTTTATCTGGATGTAATAAATAAATACATCAAAAAAATTGAAAGTAAAACAAGTAGGTCCCTAAGTGGTGTGCAACTCATCATTTCGGGGATGGCATCTTCGACGATAGGTTTTATTGACATTCCTTATAGCCAGCTGCCTGTTGGTACAGATGGTACGAATATTAAAACACAATCTATTTCTGCAGATGGGCATTTTGCGCATGATGTGATGGTTATTTCGGGTTTGCGGTCTGATGATGATGTAGTTAGGGGAGAGGAAACCCAGCTGATTGGTTGTATTGATCCATCGTATGGAAAAATCGATGATGAATTGTTCATTTTTCCAGGCACGCATTCAAAACATATTTTTGTATCGAAGGATCAAATAACTGGCATCAAGACCTATATGACCGGAGAATTTTTTGAACTGCTGTCGCAAAAAAGCATATTGAGGCTAAGCGTTGAAAATAACGATGAGCAAACAGATCCACAAACTTCGGGCAGCTTTAAGATGGGGGTGAATGATGCAATTGATGCCAACTTATTAAACGCTGCTTTTAAAGTAAGAACAAATAGCCTGCTGAATAAGCTATCAAACAGGGAGAACTATAATTACCTGAGCGGTTTATTGATAGCAACTGAACTAAAGGATTTAAAAACCTCCGGCATACAAAAAATAAACCTCCTTGGCGGCTCAAATTTGGGTGAGTATTACCGGTGCGCCCTGGAAGAATTGGGCCTTTCGTCAAAAATACGGATAGTTAATACCAGCTGGGCTGATGAAGCAGTTGTGCGCGGTCAACATAAAATTTATAAAACAACAATGCAATGAACAACAAATTTTCATGGGAGCTTTTTAACCGGATGCCCATTATCGGTATTATGAGGAATATTTCCAGGGAATATACAGAAAGCATCGGCCATGTTTATCAGCAGTCGGGCTTAACCTGCCTTGAAGTTACAATGAATTCTGCCGGTGCGGAAGAGATTATCGCGTCATTAGTTAATACATATGGTGATAAATTAAATATCGGCGCCGGAACGGTTTGTACTATTGACGATCTGGAAAAGGCTTTAAATGCGGGAGCTCAATTTATTGTTACGCCAATTGTAAATGAAGATGTCATAAGTACCTGTGCAGCTCAAAAAATACCTGTTTTTCCGGGGGCTTATACGCCTACTGAAATATATAAAGCCTGGAGCCTGGGTGCAACAATGGTAAAGGTTTTCCCGGCGACTACTTTAGGCACAGGATATATCCGGGAAGTATTAGGCCCGTTAAATCATATTAGCCTGGTGCCAACCGGCGGAATAAATCTTGAAAATTTTACCGGCTACCTGGCAGCAGGGGCAAAGGCTGTTGGAATAGGCAGCCACCTGTTCCCAAAAGATATCCTGGAAAGTGAAGACTGGGATAAACTGCAGGAAATTTATGTTTTATACAAGGAACGATATAAAGCATACGTCAATACTAAAGCGGTATAGGTTAGTAACTGATTTATTACATTGATAAATCAATAGCACCAAAATGATAATCAATAGCACAATAAAATAGGGTTTATTTACAGTTATTTAGCTTTGCAAATCATCAAAACCAATTTATAAAGTTAATGCCTTACTGTTATGAGATATAAAGTGCTATTGCAATCAATTGTTACATTTTTTTTATTCTGCGCTATGGTCGCAGTTACCGATGAGCCGAAAGAGATATTACTTTGGCCCAATGGCGCTCCGGGATCAGAGGGAAAAACGGCCCCTCAAAAAACGCGCGTAACCGACCAGGGCGATATCGTAATTTCAAGTGTGCATAAACCTTCTTTAACACCCTATTTGCCCGACGCTGGTAAAGCTACCGGAACTGCTATTATAGTTGCACCCGGCGGAGGTCACAGCGAGCTATGGATAAGTCACGAAGGCTATAGCCCGGCAAAATGGTTCAGGGATCATGGCATTGCTGCGTTTGTTTTAAAATACCGCCTGGCGCGCGATACCAATTCAACTTATACGGTTGATAAGGAAGAGGTGGCTGATATTCAACGTGCTATCAGATTAGTAAGAAGCCGGGCGAAAGAATGGGGAATAGATACCGCCAGAATAGGAGTTATGGGATTTTCTGCTGGCGGCGAACTTGCAGCATTAGCGGCAATGCGCTATACAACAAAAGATCAAAGCGCTAAAGATCCTATTGATCGTGAAAGCGATAAGCCTGATTTTCAGTGTTTAATTTATCCCGGCAATATTCACAGGCTTTCTGTAAGCCCGGCAGCTCCCCCTGTATTCATTGCCGGTGGTTATAAAGACAGGAAGGATATATCAGAAGGGGTAGCCCAACTGTATCTTAAATATAAAGAAGCCGGTGTACCCGCAGAGTTGCATATTTACTCAAGCGTGGGTCATGGCTTTGGCATCCGGGAAACAAATAAAGGTTCTTACACAGAGTGGCCCAGGCAAGTCAGGCTTTGGTTGGTGGACAATGGTTTTTTAAAGGGAAAAGAATAAATGAAAGTGCTGTGTCGGATATTCCGTGAGGACTGGAATTGTAGGCGATAACCCGTTTTTAATATTCTGTTGTTTCAAACCTAAAGATCCTCGGTCATCTGTGATCAACTTGAGCGATTGGTCGGTAATACTGCGCGAGTCGATATTGATACAAATTCATAGGTGTAAAATTTCCGACTGATCCCTGATCCTTTAATTCTCTGCCCCGGTTGGGGTGATGTTGATATAAACAACAAAGCCTGATATTTTCATACCAGGCTTTGTGTCGATTCTAAAGTACTCAGAGCGGGAATCGAACCCTCTTTGTAAGTTCTTAAATTATAATGAGTTATAAATACTTAAAAGATCATTCAACGATTTGCACAACACTGTATTTAGCCATTAATCGCTGCATTACAAATATACAAAACGTTTGATCTTAAGAGAAATTCAAAATGATTTTGATTATAAAAAACTGAATGATAGGTTCGAACCATATCCAATGATTGCAATATGTACGAGGACAATAGTTGCCGACGAGAATATCTCTGCATTCTGGCCGATCTTACTTATGGCGTCTAGGTGATGCTGAATTACCGGCGCTGTCTTGGCGGCGAATGCTTTTAAGTCTACATCCTTGCCGCTGCTGGCTTCCGATTGCATCAAGGCGAGTGTTTATTGGTGCCCTTCAATCATAGCCGCCACATAGGCTTTATCAAAATCATTGCCGCTCAGCTTACTTAGGCTGTCGCTTTACGCCTGGTGCTCTGCGTCCAAGCCCGCCGGCAGGGGAATGTTTTTCTTTTGGGCAATGGCTTTAAGCTCGTCATTGGCTTTACCATGATCCATTACCATCATATTACCAAAGTCTTTAACCGCTTTACTGTCCCTTTTCTCAGCGGCCATTTTACCCAGGACAACATCCTCCATGCCACCCACAGCAGCTTTGTTAGCGAAGGTGTTGTCAGATACCGCAGACGATGAGCCAGATCGAGCAACGTATACAAAATCTACATGCAAAATTGACTGAGTAACTAATTGACTGAGTAACTATTAGGCTTTGAATAGAAATACAATATAAGCAGGTCCAATTCTGTCACGGTGTTTGAAAAAAAAATATGAGAAGATCCTATACCAACAAATTATCGGTACTAACGCTTGCTGCCATGATTAATAAAAGCACCTGAAGAATGTTCAACGCAGGTTTGAGAACGCCACATGGTTTACAGCAATAAAGCTATTTGAGGGTATAGGCAAGGTAAGACGTACTGTTTTAACACCACATGGCCAGCCTTATCCAAGGCTGGCTAAACAGGTTAAGGGACATGGTACGCTTTTATTGCAGGAGGTTAATGATAAAACTGTAGTAAAAGTGGGCTTCGGCAATTTTGAGGGACCCGGCATAAGGTTTACAATGGCTACTTGTATGTAGCCTCGTAGTGCTTATGAAACAATCGTTACCCGGTTCTGACTATTCTGAATTGTTCTTGCAAAAAATCAGTTTAGAAGTACCAAGTTATCAAACGTGTTCCCGTATTTATGCTTGTCTCTATATAGTTACATGATAGCCCATGACAGTCAATAATTTCCGGTTGTTTAACTTGGCATACAGGTTATGCCTGCAAAATCATTGATAACGCATGGTATTTAGTTGATGCAATATCATTTTAGAAGTTGCTATATGCGCTATGGGGGGGTACGGAACGCACTATCTTTTTTAACAAATTGGTACTCTAAATCAAGATAGCAAATGCTGTTACCATGCTATTCGCTTTGAACTACGAACACCATTATATGAAGGCAGTTAAAACATTAGGTCAGTTTATTATTGAAAAACAAGCCGATTTTCCGTATGCGAAAGGAGAATTATCGCGTTTACTACGCGATGTGGGTATAGCGGCTAAAATTGTGAACCGGGCAGTAAATCAGGCCTGTCTCATTGATATTGTGGGTGATGCAGGAACAATGAACGTACAAGGCGAAACTCAAAAGTTGCTTGATGTATACGCAAATGAACAATTTATATCTGCCTTAAAAAGCGGAGGCGAATGCTGTATGATTATATCGGAAGAAAATGAAGAACATATCCACATTGATTCGGCCATAGCGAAGGATGCCAAATATATTGTCGCCATTGATCCACTGGATGGCTCAACCAATATTGATGTAAATGTAACGGTGGGTACAATTTTTTCAGTATACCGCAGAAAAACCATCGAAACCAAGGCAAGTCTTGAAGATGTTTTTCAACAAGGGACCCATCAGGTAGCGGCAGGGTATATTATTTACGGCTCATCAACCATGTTGGTATATACCACCGGTAAAGGAGTTAATGGTTTTACCCTTGATCCTTCGATAGGCGAATTTTGCCTTTCTCACCCTAATATGATGATGCCTGAGGATGGTGCAGTGTATTCTATTAATGAGGGCAACTTAGGTTGTTTTCAGCAGGGTGTAAAATTATTTATAACATACTGCCAGGAAACCGATCAGGCTTCGCATCGGCCGTTCGCCTCCCGTTATACCGGCTCCATGGTAGCCGATATTCACCGCAACTTGATCAAAGGGGGCATCTTCATATATCCTTCGTCGGCAGATAATCCTAACGGGAAACTCCGACTATTATACGAGTGTAATCCCATGGCTTTTATTATTGAACAGGCGGGTGGCATTGCCAGTAACGGCCATATCAGGATACTTGATATACAGGTCAATGATATTCACCAGCGGTCGCCCATATTTATTGGATCGGTTAATATGGTCAATAAGGCGTTATCTATGTTATAAATATTGCCTTGCTGCTATGCAACAGGATAGCGCAGGTTGCCGCATTTGCAAAATACAGCTAACATCGTATGCCAATTGCTGCACCGTTTTTAGCGCAGCTTTAAGCTATAGTTAGCCTTTTAAAAGAAGCATGAACCAATACTGCCTAAAAATAGCCGCCATTTATTTATGTTTAATATTCCTGATGTCTCCGGCAGGTTTGAAAGCGCAAACGTTTAACCAGCGTGGCTTAAAGGCTGTTTATTATAGCCCGGCAAACCTTAAAGATTCGGTAATTATACGTGATTCGGTAATAAATTTCGATTGGCGCAATCAACAAAAGTGTCCCGATTCTGTACGCTGGTTGGGCTACCTCATTCCTCAATTTAACGGGCAGTATAGCGTTTATCTTACATCAGTAGGCAACGCCCGGGTATGGGTAAATGATAGTTTATTAATTAGCCAATCGGTCCTTAAAACCCTGGCTACATTAAAAGCAAATATTAACCTGACAAAAGGCATCCAATATGCCATAAAAGTTGAATGCTCAAATACATCCCTTATTAAACTGGAATGGCAAAGCAGGCATCGGCACCGGCAAATTATACCGGCGGCACAATTAATACCCGAAGGTGCAGAATTGCCTCCCATACGGGTGATGATGAACGTTATAGGGCGCGACCCGGAAGTTACGCGTGGTCCCAATGGTGTTTACTACATGGTACATACCAGCTGCTACCTGGCGGGTAACCTTGCCCACCAGCACTGCTGGGACAATAACGATGGTTTACGCCTTTGGAAATCGGCCGACCTTAAAAACTGGACTGACTTAGGCTTAGTATGGAGTATTGATAAAGATGGTACATGGCAAAAAGAGTATGATGCCAAGGGCCGGCGCCCACTTTGGGCACCCGAGATACATTATATCAATAAAATGAAAAATTGGTATATGGTTTACAGCATGGGTACGTTTGCCCCGCAAGGGATAAGGACGGGGCTGATGAAAAGCACATCGGGCAAGCCCGAAGGCCCATACCGGGATGTTGTAAGCGGCCCCATAACCGAAGGTATCGACGGATCGCTATTTGAAGAAAATGACAAAGTGTACTTTTTACGCAACCATTGCCTTATGGCCTTAATGAATAACGACATGACGGGTTTTGCCGAACCCTTTAAACCACTGCAAACCTACAACGGCAAAAATGTTGGTTTTGAAGGGCCCGGCATGCTTAAATATAAAGGCAGGTATTATTTATACTCGGCCAAAAGCAACGACGATATGGGCAAAAATACCTATGACCTGAATATTGCCGTAGCCGATAATATTTACGGGCCTTATAGCGATAGCTGGCAGGCTCTGCGGCACGGCGGCCACAGCACTTTGTTTACCGATAAGCGGGGTGCTATATGGGCAACGATGTTTGGCTCAGATGATTTGTCGCCAGTGTATATCACCCCCTCTGTTACCCGCTTACAGTTAGAGTGCAATGGGAAAATTTTGCCATTGCGGGGCAATGCAAGGGCAAAGGTAATACTGCCAACGCAACAAATTAAACCAATAGTCTGGAAATATACATACAGCAAACCTACCAAGGGGTGGCTTAAACCTTTATTTAATGACGGTTTGTGGCCGGGCGGCAAAAGCGGATTTGGAAAAAATGGAAATACGCCCTGGAACGCAAACGATATATGGCTCAGAAAACGGTTTGATACCGCGACCCTTTCTGCCGCCGAATTGCAAAATATGGTATTATCAATAAGTCACGATGCCAATGTAGAGGTATACATTAATGGTATTGAGGCGTGTACGATGACAGGTTTTAATAAATTTTCTTTAAAGAAAATAAGTAATGAAGCAAAGGCTTCGCTTAAACGCCATAAACAAGCAGTAATAGCTATCCATTGTAAAAAGGCGGATGAAAATCAATTTATTGATGCCGGGCTTATTACCTGGACGGCCATCTAAATTAACTGTATACAATCATCTAAATAAAATAAAACATGCCCTACCTATTTAAACTGCATTTAAAAACCTTGTTACCGGCCTTGCTAATTATTACATTTATTGGCAAGGCAAATGCTCAAAAAGCAAAGCTTACGTTAAAAACAGACACTGCGCTTTTATCGCTGCGGAAAACACTGATTGCTGAAGACTCATTAATGAATAAAGGCATTTTGCAGGATACCGATACACGCAAGTTTTATTTTACCGGCTATGCCTACAAAACGTTATATGATTGGGATCAGTATTTTGAATCGATAGTGCAGATATATATGGGTCGGCCATCAACCCATATCATTAACGGGGTAACTATTTTTCTTGATCATCAAAAGCCCGATGGGATGATCGTGAGATCGGTGCCGGGCAATAAGTTTCATAATAACGAACACATAAAGCCATTTTTATGCCAGATAAGCCTGCTGGTTTTCAATAACTACCATGAAACCTCCTGGCTTAGTGAAACAAATTTTAACCGCCTGCAAAAATACCTTGATTACTGGCTTAACCAGATGGACAGCGACCATAATGGTTTAAGCGAATGGATGAGCGCGCCTCATACGGGCATGGATAACCAACACGAACGCGCCGGCTGGTGGCTGGACAGGAAAAGTGAAGGTGTAGACCTGAATTGCTACCTGGTTAAAGAAATGCGCGCCTTTGCAGCTATAGCAGAAACCAGGGGTAAAAAAGAGCTGTCCAATGAATACAGGTTAAAAGCCGATAAAAAGGCTGAATTGATAAGAACAAAACTATGGGATGAGAAGACTGGCTTTTTTTATGACAATGCGTATAAAGGCAATGGGCTTATCCCGGTTAAAAGTATAGCCGGCTTTTCACCGCTATGGGCGGGCATAGCATCAGAAAAGCAGGCAAAACGAATAATTTACGAACAATTGATGAATCCTAATGAGTTTTGGAGCAGCTGGCCCGTGCCCACGCTGGCTCGGTCTGAGCCAGGCTATTCTGAAAAACAGCTGGCAAGTGACCTTGGCTGCAGTTGGAGAGCCAATACCTGGATACCAACCAATTACATGATCTATCATGCTTTAAAATATTACGGTTATCATGAGCTAGCATCTGTTTTGGCTTTTAAAACCAATGCGCTTTTAAAACAAGCCGGCAACCGCGAATATTATCACTCAGAAACAGGTACCGGCGTTGGCCTCGATCCATTTTGGGGTTGGAGTTTATTAGGACATTTCTTTATTTATGAGGATGGCAGCGACTACGATATTACCAGGTTTAATGCTGATGGAATAGGCAGTGCAGGTAATAAGTAATAGATGGTTATTGCCGGGGCGATGAGTTAATGGATAGCCGTTTTGCGATACCGCAAGGCGGCTTTTAACGTTGACATGGGCATAACAGTGCGGGTTGCCGCCAAATTTTGCAATTGATAAACTTGCATGTAACCAGTTACATGTAGCAGCAGTTGTGAATAAATAGTACCAATTAATTAAGATTAATTGGTTGAAAAATTAATGGCTGGCGCACTATTCAATAAATCATCAACCCAATTATAAAAAATGAAAAGCACCTTTATTTTATCGTTTATTAGTGTTTTAATGTCAATGTATAGTTGTAAAAAAGGTAGCCCTGTTAAAGGGGATATTAAGCAGGATACCGTAACCGTTAAACAAAAAAACGTACTTACCTTACCAAATACACAGGTAAAAGTTTATATAGGTATTGCAGACAGGTGGCACGATGTGGAAGACCCCGCAAATTATAGCAGCTGGAGTTATGTGCGTGCTAATGCCAGCGGTTTTTACACCAATTTTATTACCATGTGGGTAAACTCCTATCAAAACAACGAAGATCCGCAGGAGAGCTGCAACAAAATGCGCCAGGCTTTTGCGCATAACAGTTGCTTTTTTGAAACCAGCCTGGAAACCAAGGTAAATGACGATGCTACAGGCGGTAACAACGAAACTACCGATAAAAAGTATATAGACCAGCTAACCAATGCCGGTTTTAATGTAGATAACACGAGCCTAAACTATGGGATAGACGCGCAACGGGTTAATACGCTTAAAACCTACCGAAACCCGCGCAACTGTTTCGCATTGGTTGGCCCCTGGCTTGTTGGAGGCAATATTATGAGCGATGCTACAACCGGCAATGCCCAGCTAAGGCAAGATATTTTGGCTACAGATGGCGCGGAAACCGATGGTGTGTTGGGTTTTTGGTTTGGCAATGCCGATAACATACGGGAAGGAAGCTATTCGATAGCACAATTTACAAGTCAAAACCATAAACAATCGGCAATAATGCTGGCCCCTGCAGATGGGGGGATAATTAACTATAACCCCACAACCGATTTTTTTAATAGTTCCAAAGCCTGCGTTTTTGGGCACGAGGATAACAACGCCGCCCCAGATATGTGGACTATATGGACCTACGGCGAACGTAGCGACGAACCAACCTTTCCCGAATCTGCAGTAAACTCCAATGGCGAAACCACGCCGGCCAATACATTAACAGGGGTGGGTTACTGGTTAATAAAACACCTAAATAATTTACCTAAGGTACTACCAAAGGATACAGGCGTGGTAAGCAGAACTGCAAGTGTCAGCATATTAGATAATAGCAACGCTCGGCTAAGTATGAAAAACGATGCTGGCAACACAGCTTACACCATGCCGGTAATTATCTCCAACGATGCCGATCCGCAGATAGAGCTTTCGCCGGTGATCAATGTGGCAATAAGTGGTGGTGTCAATGACTGGGAAATAAGCTTTAACCTTGCAGGTAATAATGTTACTGATGATGTTGTTTACAATGGTGGGTTAAATTGCATTAAAACGTTACGGTTAAGTAAAACCAATAAGCTTACCCTTAATATGATCATCAGGAATAAGATTGCAAACGCGGCACCGGTTAGTATCAAAATAAAAACGATGAGCAATATTTCAAATACAGCAAACGCCGGTGTTTACACCATAGCAGCTAAAGTTTTATAAATTAATCACTAACATTAAATTCAACGCCATTGCGAAAACGGATTGTTATTGCTTTTCTGATAATTCCACTGTTGTCATTCGGGCAATTATCGTTGCCTGCCATTTTTGCGGATAATATGATACTGCAACGCAATCAGCCGGTGGCGATGTGGGGAAATGCCGAACCTGGCAAAATAATTACTATAAAAGTTCTGCGGCAGGTACACAATGCTACCGCTGATAAAAACGGGCGATGGAAAGTTGTTTTAAAACCCTTTAAAGTTGGTGCAGCATTTGAGTTGTTGGTATCTGCGGCCAACGAGAAAACAATAAGGCTTGTTAATATTAAAGTCGGCGATGTATGGATATGCGCGGGGCAGTCAAATATGAATTTTATGCTGGCTGCCGAGCAGGACGGCCCCGGGGAAATTGCAAATATTAACAATGATGACATCCGTGAATACCGAACGGCTATGCCGGCCGGGGTACTCAACCCAGAAAATGTAGACAATTCTAAATGGGAATCTGCAAGGGGGCAGGATGCCGCTAAGTTTTCGGCTTTGGCATATTATTTTGCAAAACAGCTTCAAACGGAAGAAAATATACCAATTGGCATTGTTGTCATGGCTTGTGGTAATACTCGCGCTGAATCATGGACAAATACTGCCGCTCTTGAGCAGCAACCGCTTTTAAAGCCCCTGTTGGCTTACTGGGATAAAAAGAAAAACGACCGGGACGCAAACCCAAACCATATTCCAGGCAAATTTTATGCAGATGTGGTTGCCCCAATAATCCCTTTTTCTGCAAAAGGGGTAATATGGTATCAGGGTGAATCAAACACCCTGCCGGATGGATCTGAAAGGAGCATAGCCGACCGCGCGGCAGAGTATAAAACGTTATTGCAAACTTTAATTAACAGCTGGCGTACAGCCTGGAACAAACCTGTATTGCCGTTTTGCATAGTTCAGCTTCCCAATTATTCAGATGCATCTGGCAATATCCATTGGGCCGATATCAGGCAGGCGCAATTACAAACCTCCAAAGAGTTAAATAATGTTGGGATGATAACAACCATCGATGTTGGCGATACCCATAATATCCACCCAGTAAACAAAAAAACAGTTGGGCACCGGGTGGCACTTTGGGCATCGGTAAATATATACCATAACCAAAAACATGTTGCCAGTGGCCCTCTTATCAAAAAAATAGCAATCAGGGGTGATAATGCAATTCTTGATTTTGATTGTATAGGGAGGGGATTAACGATCAAAAATCACGACACCCTTGTGGGTTTTGAAATGGCAGATACTGCCGCCCCCAATAGTTTTATAACCGCCAGCGCGGTAATAATCCATAATAAAATCCTGTTGAAGGTAAAGGGTATATCGCGTCCGGCTGCAGTACGTTACGCCTGGGCCGATGACCCCATTGCGTCTTTATACAATACATCCGGCTTACCGGCATCGCCCTTTATAATAAAAAAATAAGCAACCTTAATCAAATTTAACAACACGATATATGAATACCTATGCCCTTAAAGCAATAATCCGGATAGCAAAAATGGTTGCTATTCCTGGTTTGTTTTATTGTTCCGTTTTTACTTTAAAAGCGCAAACAACATTTAAGGTAAAAACTGCAACCGGCGAATGGGGGGTGCAATCGGCATTCCAGAACCTGCCGCATATAACCTCGCAACTAAACGGTAAAAATATTTTATTGAATGCCGGCCTGCACGGCGACTCCTACCGCTCAACCATTGATGGGTTGGACGTTATTACACGGTTTAAAGTCATCAATGGAAAGTGGGTGCAGGCAAGCGTATCGGTATTTAACCCTACGCGCGATACCTTGCACATAATATCGTTTGAACCTTTAATAACCAGCAGTGATAAGGCTTTAAAGGGTGCGACAGGGGACGATCTACGAATGATGTGGGAAAGTGCCACCTATGAAGTTGGCAGGGATAGAAACCACGACAGTTACTATTACGCGGCATTATATTCAGATAAAGACCGGATGGGGCCGGTCTGGATGATCACTTACCAACCACCGCAGTTATGGACCTCCATGATCAAAAAAAAGGGGAATGATATTACAGGTTACTTGAATTTTAGGGGTCGAAAATTTCCGGTTGATCCAGGCGAAACAATCACCTTTGATCCAATATTGTTGAGTGCCGAATTTAATGCCATGGATGGCTGGCGGGCTATAGGAAAAATGTACACCCCATCAATGCCTATTGCCCAGGCTGTGAATCATTCGGGTTTTAATACTTGGGATTTTTACCGTGGTGGCATCTCTACAAAGCAACTTAGGCCTATTTTAGATTCTTTGCATGATTTTAACCAGGCCAATGATGTAAAACTACAGAATTTCATACTCGACGACGGCTGGTTTAAGCAAAGGGGAAGCTGGGAGTTTGACCTTAGTAAATTTCCTGAAGGCGAAAAAGGCTGGGCAAAAATTGTAGAAGGGGCAGGCATGCGTCCCGGTGTATGGATCTCGCCATTTTGGTCAAACAAAGATATGGTTGATAAATACCACATGACCGTGCAGGAAGAAGTGCCCGATCACGTAATCAGGTACCGGGTTGACCCCAGCGACCCCAACGTAAGGCGATATGTGATTGAACGGTTCAGGGAATTGAGCCAATCGGGATATAAGTATTTTAAAATTGATTTCCTGGCGCTGGCCTATACAGACAGACCTTATAAATTCTCCAAATTCCCTCCAGAAAGGGTAATAAGAGAGTTTTTGGCAGAAATTAAAAAGGCTATCGGTAAAGATGCCTTTTTGCTGGGGTGCAGCACGGTAATAGCGCCTTGCGCAGGAATTTGCGACGGCGCGCGCATTATGGCCGATATTACCGAAAACTGGAATGTTACCAAAGGTATTTATTTGCGGATAGCCTACCGGTACTGGATGAATGGCACCTTGTTTAATACTGATCCCGATTTTTTTGTCGGCCGCGGGCCCGAAACCCTCAAACCCGGGGCATTCCCCGGCTACGCGTTAGAATCGGGCGACAGGCAATACGAGGGCTTTACTTACACCAAAGCAAAAACCTGGGCCTCCATGTGCTTTGCCTTAGGCGGCCATTTTAACTGGGCCGATAACCCCGGAGTTGTTAAACCCGAGATAGCAAACCTTGCGGCAACTCTTGCACAATACGGGCCGGGAAAGCCCGGTGTGCCATTAGATTTGATGGACACAGACCAGCCCACTAAATGGCTGAGGATTAACGACGGAAAAATATATATTATTTTAATAAACACAGCAGATAAGCCAGTAATTATTACCGTAAAAACAGATGAAGTTACCGCTTTACGCGACAACGTTTTACTTAAAGATATATTTTCAAATGAACAGATGCTACACTCCGCGGGCAACCTGCAAGTAATGTTAAACGCCCACGACTCCAAATGCTTGCTCATACGGTAATTTTATAAACCAACGGGTTTGTTGTCTTTGTTTTTTTGACAGCAACCCGCTGATAGTTGTTTATCGGCACTTTGTTAGGCCCTGTAATAAAACGTTACGGGGCTTTTTACATAGGCAAGTTTTTTAGGTAAGCAGTCATGGCCCTACGTGGGGCTGATAATGCCTTGCGGCTTATCAGATAATCAAATTATTATAAGGCAAGGCCGCCTAAGAGCATAACAGTGCGGGTTGCAGGTTTTTTTAGCAATATCTACCATTGTATAAGTAACCAATTATCCGTGCTGCTTAGCACATTTCAATAAACCTTTAAACTATTTATTATGTTAAAAAAACTTGTACTAAAACTTTTTTACGGAAAGCATTTTAGTTTGCTGGCAGTAATGCTCTGCCTGGGCCAAATTGCTTTTTCACAAACCAAAACCATTACCGGTGTTGTAAGGGACTCGGCCAAAAACGAAACCCTCATTGGCGTTTCTGTACTGGTAAAGGGTACATCAACCGGCGCGGTAACCGATGCAAATGGCAGGTATAGCATTAAAGCGGCATCAAATGGAACGTTAATTTTCAGGTACATCGGCTTCAACCAAAAAAATGTTGCCGTCGATGGCCGCGAAGAGATCAACGTATTGCTAACCGCGCCCGGGCAAGATCTGAGCGAAGTTGTTGTGGTGGCTTACGGTACGCAAAAAAAGCAAACCATTACCGGTGCTATATCAACCATCTCCACAAAAGAGATCAAACAAAGCCCGGCAGCCAACCTCGCAGCATCACTGGCGGGGCGTTTACCGGGGTTAACGGCCATCCAATCAAGCGGCGAGCCAGGTAAAGACGCCGTATCATTGTATTTACGGGGACAGGGAACCATCAACGGGCAAACGCCGATAATACTTGTAGATGGTGTACCGCGCGATATCACTTATATTGACCCTAATGAGGTAGAAAGCATCACCATATTAAAAGATGCTTCGTCTACCGCGGTATTCGGGGTACGTGGCGCCAATGGCGTAATATTAGTTACCACCCGCAGGGGCAAAATGGATAAACCAGAGATCAATTTTACAGTAGAATCTGGCCAGCAGGCCTTTACGCGCCTGCCACAAAGCTTAAACTCTTTTGATTGGGCTACTTTAAAAAATCAAATGGCCACTAATGACGGTAACCCGGCTATTTACTCTGCCGATGCATTAAATCATTACAAAACACAGGATGATCCTCTTCATTACCCTAATAACGACTGGGTGAAAATGTTGATGCACAAATACGTTGGCCAAACACGTTACAACTTAAACTTATCGGGCGGTACCGAATATGTAAGTTATTTTATCAATGCCGGCTACCTTGATCAGGGCGGACAATGGAAAGTTGATCAGAAAGACTACGACCCTTCATCCTACCTTAAACGTTATAATTTTCGCTCCAATATTGATGCCTACTTAAACAAGAACAAAACTTTAAAGGCGTTTTTAAATTTAGGAGGTTACGTTGAAAATGTAAACAGCCCGGCAGGTGGAGCAGGCCTTGGGTACGGTAACGCCATTAATGTTTTGGTAGATATATTTAACACGCCTCCCATTACGCCAGGCCCTGTAACAGCCGATGGTAAAGTTTTGGTATATGGCAATAACAATTCACCATACGCCACCATAAACCGTACCGGTTATGTGCAGGAAACCCGCAACAATATCACGGCCTCTTTCGGCATGGAGCAGGACCTGAAAAGCTGGACACCTGGTTTATCGGCAAAGTTCATGATCTCGTTTGATACCCGTTCAATTCATGATCTTACAGAAACGCAAAGTTACACTCACTATAATCAGGCTATAGTTCCGGGGGCAGGCGGTAAGGATAGCACCGTATACGTACCCGCCAACGGCGACCGTAACTCCACCCTAAACCCCAATGTAAATAATACATTTCAAACCTATTCTAACTTCCAGGCTACATTAAATTACAGCCGCACATTTGGTAAGCATGCCATTACCGGTTTATTGCTTGGCCAACAGGATAAAACCATAAAGCCACAAGGAGGTGATAACCCAAGCGCTACCGATTTTCCCTTGCCTTTTAACTTAAGAGGCCTTTCAGCACGTGTAACTTATGGTTATGATAATAAATATTTTGCTGAGTTTAATGCCGGTTACAACGGCTCCGAACAATTTGCCAAGGGCCACAGGTATGGTTTCTTCCCATCGTACTCTGCAGGTTGGTTAGTTTCACATGAGGAGTTTTTAAAGGATAACCCGGTAATTACCTCGCTAAAAGTAAGAGGTTCATATGGATTGGTAGGTAATGATAGGATTAACAACGCCCGGTTCCTTTATCTTGATAATACCGTTATACAGGGCGGTGGTTACGTTGGCGGCGGCGGTACGTTGGGCATAAACGGAAGTGTTGTAAATGAATCATACGTAGGTAACCAAAACTTAAGCTGGGAAACCTCAAAAAAAACAAATATCGGGTTAGATATGGAACTATTCACCTCGTTAAACCTGATAGTTGATGTATACAAATCTGTAAACAACAACATGTTAATTAACAGGGGTACTGTGCCGCAGCTAAATGGTTTGCCATCAAGCGCCATACCGCCGCAAAACTTAGGCCGGTTAACAAATAAGGGGTATGAAATTGAATTGGATTATAATAAATCGCTCGGTAAGGATCTATCCATCTTAACCAAATTCAATTTTAACTATTCTAAAAACATCATCAACTTTATTGATGAGCCCGAGAAGACAGCAGATTATGCATACAGGTATAATGCTACTGGCTATCCGGTAGGTACACCGTTCGGATTAATTGCCAACGGTTTTTGGGGCAGCCAACAGGAAATTGACAATTCGGGCCTTACTTTTTCTGGCAGGTCGCCGCGCCCCGGCGATCTGAAATTTGAAGATCTGAACCACGATAAGGTTATTGACAGTAAGGACTTTGCGCCTATAGGCTATTCCAACGTTCCTCAATACACTTTTGGCGCCACACTGGGTGTCAACTACAAAAGTTTTGATGTGTCGCTTTTGTTCCAGGGCGTTGCAAATGTTACCCAGGATTTTAGGGGATGGGGAGTATGGGAAAACTACGGTAACGGATTTTTAACCGAAAGGCATTTAAATGCGTGGACGCCTGCAAGGGCTGCATCCGGTGCAAAAATTGAGTTTCCGGCCTTGAGCGCATCTGCCACAAATGGCGAAGACCCAAGTATGCCAAGTAATTACTGGCGCGAAAATACATCATACATCAGGTTAAAAAATGCCGAGGTAGGTTTTTCATTACCAGCCGCGTGGAGCCAGAAAATCGGTGCAAAAAAAGTGAGGTTTTATGCCAACGGTTTCAACCTGATTACGTGGGATAAAATGGTGAACAAAGGGTATGATCCCGAATCATCAGGCCCGCTTACTTACCCAATTTATAAAGTTTACAACCTGGGCGTTAACGTTATTTTTTAATATTTAAAACTATTACGATGAAAAAAATTATAATTCTACTATCTTTTATCCTGGTAGTTGGCGGAGGTTGCAAAAAAGATCCGCTGGATATTACCCCCAATGGCAGGATAGAGCTTGCAGACGTTTTTAAGGATAATAATGAAACCGCGGCATACCTAAACTCCTGCTACGGCTATTTGCAGCAATATGGCGGCCATTACAGCTTTCATACCATGTTGGCCAGTTTTACCGATGAGGGACATGATAATGACGACCCTACTGAAGGTTTGGCCAGCACCCACTGGTACCAGGGTGGCTTAACACCAACTAACAACCCGCTTGATGCCGGAGGGTGGGATGGCAACTATTACGGCAACGCATGGTCTGGCATTCGCAAGTGCAATGTGTTTTTACAAAATATCGATAACGCTTCGGTAACAAACAGCTCAGATAAAGCCCGCTGGAAAGCCGAAGCCAAGGTGATCCGCGCGTTTTATTATTGGGACCTGATATTGAGGTACGGCTCGATGCCTGTTGTTGATAAGCCTTTTGAGCTTACCACCGATTTTAAAGCCCTATCAAGGCCCGTCTATAACGACGATATTCAATTTATTGTTAAAGATTGCGACGATGCTATAGCAGAATCAAAACTGCCTTACCGTATTACGACCAATAATGACGATAGGGGCCGCTTTACCAAAGCTGTTGCCTACGCTATAAAATCAGAAGCATTGTTATTTAATGCCAGCGCGTTATGGAACCCAACCAACGATAAAGCCAAATGGCAGGCTGCGGCCGCAGCCGCACAAGAGGCTATAACAGCATTAACAACAAGCAGCAACTATGGGCTGTTTCCGGATTACGGCGCTTATTTTATTACTACGCCCGATATTGGCGTTAACCCTGTTGATAACGAGACTATATTGGAGATGAAACAGAATACCAATATATCGCAATGGGAGTTTTTAAATGGATGTCCGTCTGTACATGCCTATAAGGCAGGAGTTTCACCAACGCAGGAATTAGTCGACTCTTATGAAATGGCCAATGGCAAAGTGCCAATTACCGGCTATGCCGATAATGATCATTTGCAGCCTGTTGTTGATCCAACGTCGGGCTATGATGATAGTAAACCGTACTTAAACCGCGATCCACGGTTTTATGCTACCGTATTTTATAACGGCGGCTTTTATGGAAACATAAACGGCGGTTCGTATACCTTACAATCATATGTAGGTGGCGCCGACGGATTTTTGGCGAGTGACAGGCACTTTACCCATAATGGTTACTATCTGCATAAATTTGTTAACGGCGATTTGCAGGACGGGCAGGGAAGCGGCGCCAGGTATCGCAAATTCAGGATGGCCGAACTTTACCTTAATCTTGCCGAAGCAGAAAATGAAGCTAACGGCGCAACCAACGTAGCTTTTACGGCGGTAAATAAAATACGTGCCCGCGTAAATATGCCGGCATTGGCAGGCCTAAGCCAGGATGAATTGAGGCAAAGGATACGTAATGAACGGCGCGTTGAACTGTCATTTGAGGAGCAACGTTTTTGGGATGTGCGCCGCTGGAAGATCCTTGATAAAACCGACCGTTTGACTACCGGGATGAAATGGGTTAAAAATGGGACCACCTTAACCAACACCAGGGTAGTTGTTGACAGGCGGAAATCATACGATACCAAGTTTTTAATCTGGCCTATTCCATTAAGCGAGATATCAATACTGCCTAAGTTTGTTCAAAACCCGGGCTGGTAGATAATAAAAAGCAGATCAGTTTATAATGCTGATCTGCTTTTCTCTTTTGGTTGGGCATATAACCATGAATACTGCACCTGGGACCAAACCATCTCTTGTTGAAATAAAGCTTGACGAATCATGGGCCGGTGACATGGTAACTATTTATGTGCCTGGTAACGGAGATGGCAAAACCTGGCAGCTTTTACCGCTAAGGTTAACGCAGCCAAAGGTGTCCATGCTGTTTGGCTATCCTTCACCGGCGAAGGCGACGACCTTTTAAAAGTAGACTGGTTTAAATTTATAAGGAATAACTAAGTTGCAGCGTGCATACAGAGCAGGTTGCCAACCTGCCCTGTATGGATTAAAATAGCAGAAATTATAAATAGCAAAACTCTATGTTCTATATAAAATCTTTTTACAGTGCGCTTATTTTAGGTTTGCTGTTAAGCCAACAGGCCATTTGCCAAAATACGCCACAAATAAATATCCAAAATTCCAACTGGGTAGCAACCGATGCACTGGGCCGGAATTTACCCACCTATAAAGAAACAGGTGCCCCTAAACCTAATACCTATGTAGGCGTATTTTACTGGCTTTGGCATGGCGACCTGCGCAGCACTGCAACCAATACAGATTCTGTAAATGTTACAAAAATACTTGCTTTAAATCCGCTGAAAACTGATTGGCGGCCCGAGGATTACTATTGGGATGAGTCTGAATTTGGTTATTACCGGTCGGCCGATCCTTGGGTAATTAAAAGGCACCTGGCTTTAATGGCCGCTGCCGGTGTCGATTTTATTTTTTTAGATCTTACCAATGGCGAAGTGTACGAGCCCGAAATAAAAACCTTACTTGCAACCATACAAAACCTGCGTAAGCGAGGGGTAAAGGCGCCTTATGTGGTACCCTTTCTTAATTCCGAATATGGCTGGAAAGTTCAGTTGCTTTATAATAACTTTTATAAGCCAGGAAACTATGACGATGTATGGTTTTATTGGAACGGTAAACCGCTCATCATGTCGCCCAAAGTTAAAGTCGATGATATTAAAGATAAAACACAATTAGCAGAGTTGCTAAATTACTATACATGGAGGCCAACCTGGGCTTTGTTTGATGATGATAGGGGGGCGGGAGGCAAATGGCGTTTTATGGATACCCATCCGCAGCGTGTAGCGTTAGATTCATTGGGCAGGGCCGAGCAATATGTGGTATCCAAATCCATGGGTGCGCCGCTGTGGAATTATCGTACAAACGGATCAAGCGATGGTTTACACTATGTTGCCACAGTAGATAAATATTGGTTATCTAAAGAAACAGGCACAGGTATATTTTTAAATGAACAATGGAACCGGGCCGATTCTGTTCATGCACCTATTTTATTAGTTACCGGCTGGAATGAATTTAAAGCCGGCGCATGGCCCACCAGTAAGGAGCTGGCAGCAACCAAAGGATTTGCCTTTGAGGATAAAAAAATGAAGGAAGGCGACCTGTATTTTGTTGATGAATTTAACCGGGAGTTTAACCGCGATTTGGAGCCCATAAAAAACGGCTATACCGATAATTTCTATTACCAGTTTGTGGCGCGTATGCGTAAATACAAAGGTATGATGCCGCCACAACCTGCATCGGTACCTATCAGTATCAACCTGAAGGGCGATTTTTCGGACTGGAAGGGAGTTATGCCTATTTATACAAATACCCTGGTTAATGGCGGCCAGCGCAATTTCGCCGGTGTGCTGCCAGGTTTGCATTATAACAACAACACCGGCCGTAACCACATTATAGAATCGCGCACGGCGCGCGATAGCAAATGTCTGTATTTTTATGCAAAAACAGATTCGACCATAACTCCGCACACGGGTGCCAATTGGATGCTATTGTTTATTAACGCTGATCAAAACAAAAAAACAGGTTGGGAAGGTTATGATTATTTGATTAATGCCGATGTGAAAAGCAATAATAAAACTACATTAAAAAAGTGGGTTAAGGGCAAGTGGCAAACAATAGCCTTAATTGACTATGAGGTAATTGGTAGCCAAATCATGCTAAAAATGCCGTTATCGTTAATTCATCAAACAAAAAATAATTTGTCTTTTAACTTTCATTGGATCGATAACATTCAACGTCTCAACGATATCAATGAGTTTTTTGTCAATGGCGATTCGGCCCCGTTACGCCGGTTTGATTATCATTATACAACCAATAAATAGTTTTACCGGCATAACCAAGAGTGCGAATTATTATAACAACATAAACCAGCAATGAAAAATTACCTGATCTGTTTAATTCTGTTAATTGCCTTTTCTTTAACTGTTAAAGCGCAGCTGCCCCCGGTTTTTTCACAAGCAAGAAAAAGCCAGGCCAGGGGCGAAGCTACCGTGCGCCGTTACCTGCCGCCGGTAAAAATATTGTGGCAGTCTGGTAATGCGACAACCAATATCCTTAATCCAGAAAAATTGCTGAACCCTGGTATCGGACAGGCCGATCTTTCGGGCAAAAATCTTTGTGTGCTTACCAGCAATGAAAAAGGTAAACCAGGCATTTTGTTTGATTTTGGCAAAGAACTTCACGGCGGTTTACAGCTCATTACCGATCAATCAAGAGGAGGGAAGCCTGTTAGGGTGCGGCTGCGTTTTGGCGAATCTGCTGCCGAGGCAATGTCAGATGTAATGGATGTGGCCAAAGATGCCACTAATGACCATGCCATGCGCGATTTTACCATCTCGTTACCATGGCTGGGCAAATTAGAGGTAGGCAACACGGGTTTTCGTTTTGTGAGGATTGACCTTGTTGACGATAATGTCGAGTTAAAACTTAAAGAGGTAAACGCCATTTTTACATTCAGGGATATCCCATACCTGGGTTCGTTTAATTGTAGTGATACGTTATTAAACAAGATATGGATTACTGGCGCGTATACCGTACACCTGAACATGCAGGATTATTTATGGGACGGCATTAAACGCGACCGGCTGGTTTGGGTAGGGGATATGCACCCCGAAACATCAACTATTGCGGCCGTTTTCGGCAACAATGATGTGGTTCCTAAAAGCCTTGATTTGGCACGCGATATCACCCCGTTGCCGGAGTATATGAATGGGATGGTTTCGTACTCTATGTGGTGGATACTTATTCAGCACGATTGGTATATGCATACCGGCAACCTGGCCTATTTGAAACAACAAAGAAGCTATCTCATTAAGTTGCTAAACCAATATTCGTTACAGATTGACAGTAACAACAGCGAAGCGTTAAATAGTGGAGGTCGTTTTTTGGACTGGCCATCGAGTGACAATATAAAAGGCATCCATGCCGGCTTACAGGCAATGTTGGTTATGACACTAAATGCCGGATCGGAATTATGCAAAGTACTTAACGACCCTGCAACCGCAAAAAAATGCGATGATGCTGTTTTAAAACTAAAGAAAAATGTACCCGATGCTAATGGCTCCAAACAGGCTGTTGCCTTGCTTAGCTTGTCTGGTTTAATTTCTCCGGCTGCGGCAAATGAAGCTTTATCCGTGGGTGGTGTGCGTAACTATTCTACCTTTTTCGGTTATTATATGCTGCAGGCCAAAGCAAAGGCTGGCGATTACCAAGGTGCCATCGATGCTATCAGAAGCTATTGGGGCCCGATGCTTGGCTTAGGGGCAACCACATTTTGGGAAGACTTTAATATAGACTGGCTGCCCGACGCATCCCGTATTGATGAGCTAGTGCCTGCCGGCAAAAAAGATATTCACGGCGATTATGGCGCATACTGCTATAAGGGTTTCAGGCATAGTTTGGCTCATGGCTGGGCATCTGGCCCTACACCGTGGTTAACCCAACATGTGCTTGGCGTTAATGTTGTAGTACCCGGGTGCAAAGTGCTTAAAATTGAACCCCATTTAGGCGATCTCAAATTCGCCGAAGGAACATTCCCTACCCCTTACGGAATTGTAAAGATTAAACATGTTAGGCAACCCAATGGCAAAATAACTACAAGTGTAAAAGCGCCGCGAGAGGTAAAAATTATTAAGTGATAACCAGGTATAAAAAAACAAAGCTGCGTCCTGTAAATTGGCGCGGCTTTGCCTGTTTATAGCTATTGTAAGCATAATTTGATACAAATTTGATAGATGTTGAGACGGTAAATCAACAAAAAAACAGCACGAATAATTTCCTTTACAATATAAAAGCCCAAGCGCTTTAGCCAATTAATTACCAATTATTAAAGCAGGTTATCCCCGTTAATTTAAGGGGCTGTTTTATCTGTATGCCACTCGTTTTAAAGGATAAAGGAAAATATGATCACTTATTTTAAGTCGCCGCCATTTTTTGATCACATTAAATTAGATGAATACTCGGGTACGCCAATATATCTTCAGTTGGCCAATTCAATAGTAAAGGCCATCAGGTCTGGCGATATTAATAAGGATGAATTGTTGCCATCTATTAACGATGTTAGCTTCCGATTGGAGGTTGCCCGCGATACTGCCGAAAAGGCGTACAGACACCTGAAAAAAATAGGAGTGGTGGGATCTTATCCGGGCAAAGGATATTATGTGGCCAACCCGAATTTTTCGCACAATCTCAAGATATTTTTACTCTTCAACAAGCTAAGCGCACATAAAAAAATTATTTATGATGCCTTTATTGCCGCGCTTGGTGAAACCGCGCTGGTAGACTTTTATGTATACAACAATGATTACGGCCTGTTTAAAAAACTTTTTATGGAAAAAAGTTATGCCAGTTATTCGCATTATGTAATAGTGCCGCATTTTTTGGAGGGGGAAGAAAATGCCTGCGAAATTATCAATACTATCCCCAAAGAAAAACTTGTTTTGCTGGATAAAAAAATCCCCGGAATTACGGGCAATTATGCCGCTGTGTATGAAAACTTTGAGAAAGATATTTACGAGGCACTGAAAAAAGCACATGTAGAGTTAAGCCGTTACCATACATTAAAAATCATATTTCCGCAAAATAGTTACTTCCCTAAAGAGATATTGACGGGGTTTATCAGGTTTTGCCGGGAGCACGCGTTTTTGTTTGATGTAGTAAAAGACATAGATACCGAAGCCATTAATTATGGCGAAGTTTTCATCAATTTAATGGAAGATGACCTAGTTAAACTTATTGAGCGGGCGCTGGTACTGAAGCTTGAAATTGGAAAAGATATTGGCGTAATATCTTATAATGAAACGCCGATAAAAAAGATCATACTTAATGGAATCTCAACAATATCAACCGATTTTAAGTATATGGGCGAAAAGGCGGCACATTTAATAACAAATCATTCCAGCCAGCATGTAGAAGTTCCATTCAATTATATCAAACGATATTCGGCCTGATAATGGTTTCTCTTTTAAACAGTACCCTTTTTTTCGGTACGTTTCAGATTGGCATAATCAGATGGCGACATCCCAAATTGCTTAAAAAAGGCATGGCTAAAATAGGAGGGTGAGCTAAAGCCCGCAATTGCAGATATTTCGTAAATTTTGTGCTCGTCGGCGGCTAATAGTTCCGCTGACTTTTTTAGGCGCGCCAGGTTAATGAGCTCGTTAGGTGTTAAGTTTGATATGGCTTTTATCTTTCGATATAAGGTGGGCCTGCTCATGTTCATCACATCAGCCAGCAGATCAACATCCAACTTTGAATTGTCCAAGTGCTGTAGTATCGTGGTATTTAATTTCTCTAAAAATATTTCGTCGGCTTTTGAGTAAGCTATGTTTTTAATATTTACCAATGGCGAACTTGCAAAGTATGCCTTAATATTACTCCTGTTTTTTAGCAGGTTGGCGATTTGTGCTCGCAGGTGGTCTGGAGAAAATGGCTTTTCGATGTAGGCGTCAGCACCAGAGTCCAAGCCTTCAATTTTTGATTGCAGCGCGTTTTTTGCAGTAAGCAATATAATGGGGATATGGCTGAAATCGAGATTTGTCTTTATTTTTTCGCAAAGTTCAAATCCATCCATAACGGGCATTATAACATCGCTCAAAATAAGCTGAACGGTTTTTTCTTTTAAGCAATCCAGTGCCCTGCTACCATTACCTGCGGTAATTACTGTGTAATCGGCGCTAAGGGCCTCTGTTAAAAAATTACTGATCTCAGGATTATCTTCCACTACAAGTATCGCTGGTTTTAACGGAGCAGCTTCGGCCTTTTCAGTTATTTTAGCTTTGTCCTCTCCTTTCGCATCATTGCGGAGCATAAATACATTTTGCTGATGCAGGGGTAAAGAAAGTTTGAAGGTATTAAAACCAACCAGAGAATTTTCGAACCTTAAACTACCCTTATGTAGTTCGGCAAGCGACCTGCACAAAGCAAGCCCGATTCCGTTACCCGGCTGCTTATCTGTTTGGGGTATCCTGAAAAAAGGTTCAAATATTTTATCCTTTAATTCGGCAGGAATTAAAAAGCCATCGTTCTTTAGTTCGATAAAAAAGTTTTCTCCGGCAATATCCAACGTTATCATTATTTGATGAGCCGCGTATTTGATGGCATTGGTAAATAAATTGGCTAATATTTTATGTAAAGCTTCGGCGTCAACATCGGCATAAATGATGTTTGGGGGCAATTCTATTTTAAAGATAATTGCTTTTTGGTTTGCCAGGTCCTTAAAGGTTAAAAAGATATTCTCCAGCAAATCAGAAACACTGATGTTCACAAAATTGAGGTTGTAACCTTTGCTTTCTGTTTTTCTGAAGTCGAGCAACTGATTTGTAAGGTCAAGCAGACGGTTGGTGTTTTTATCAACCGATTGCAGATCGTTATACGTTGACGATGATGATTCTGTTTTTTTTATAACATTTTCAAGCGGGCCTTTTATCAACGTAAGTGGCGTTCTTATTTCATGGGTGATATGGGTAAAGAATTCAATTTTTGCATGGTAAATTTCCCTTTCCTTTTCATTTTCAAATAGCTCAAATTTCCTGTTTATCCTCTCTTCATGTCGTTTATGATAACCTCTAAAAATGAAATAAACAATAACGCACATCAGGATAAAATAAACGGCATAGGCGGCATCTGATGCCCAAAAGGGTGGCTTAATTGTTATTGATAAATTTGTAGGCCATTGGTTCCAGATACCTTTGTTATTAACAGCTTTTACCTGGAATACATAGCTGCCCGGGTTTAAATTGGTGAAATATACTTTCCTATT
Organism: Mucilaginibacter sp.; assembly: GCF_025362475.1. GTDB lineage: Bacteria > Bacteroidota > Bacteroidia > Sphingobacteriales > Sphingobacteriaceae > Mucilaginibacter. Next base: position 71,916 of record NZ_JANYGH010000023.1, on the reverse strand, counting down.
TGTTTTCAGGTAAGTCCAGTCTTTATCAATCCCAGTCATTTTATAAGCGTATTCAGACATTTCGGGTGCCGAAAAGCTTAACGCGGCAAAATCGATGCTGAATGACGACTGGTCGTGATTTAATGAAATGGCGCGGGTATTTATGATAGATTGCTCCAGCGACGAATTAGCGCCTTTGATTTTCAGCTCCCGGTTATTCACCTGGAAACCGGTAATATAAACCGGTAATATAAATCCTTTACTATTAAAAGCAGCCGGATTAAAGCTTATCAATCCCCTTACTCCTCCAAAATAAATGGTGCCGTGTATATCTTTAAAGCCAGAATCATAGTTGAATTGGTTACTGAGCAGGCCGTTGCCCTTAGTATAGGTGGTTGTTTTTTGAGTTACCAAGTTCATAGTTACCAGGCCACCTGATGTGCTTATCCACAGGTTTTTATTTTGATCTTCTTCTATACTTAATGTAACGTTTGCCGGCAAACCGTTAGCGGTTGAATATATTTTAAAACTATTTCTATCATTGTTAAGCAAGTACAAACCGTTTTCGGTGGTAAACCAAAGGTGTTTATCGCTGTCTTCAAAAATGTCATTTATGGTAATATTGTCTTGGTTAGCGTTCTTATCTACAAATTTTTTGACCTGGTTAGTTTCCGGATTATAAAAATATAAACCCGCTTGCCGGGTGCCCACCCAAATTACGCCCAGGTCATCTTCCAAAATAGCCTGTACATGGCCGCCGTGTATAAAAGTAAAGTCGTCTTTAGCTTTATTATATCGGTATAAACCGTTACCTGTACCTATATAAACAGTTTTTGACCGGGTTTGATAAATGCAGATTATGAAGTTGCGTTCCAGGGCGTGTTCCTTATCAATGGTTTCATAATGGCGAATAATTTTGCCTGTTTTTATGTCCATAATGTCAAGGCCGTGTTCAAACGTTCCTATCCACAATTTATCATCAACAGGCAACAAACCATGGATGTTATTGTAAGAAAGGCTGCTTTTATCGCCATTGGGTTTAAAGTGCGTAAAAATACCGGTTTGTGGATCAAGTTTGTTTAGGCCGGCATCTTCGGTACCTATCCATATGTTGCCATATATGTCGCCACATATTTTACGCACTACATTGCCGCTAAGAGAATTGCTATTATACTTTGGGAAGTATTTTTTAAACAAGGCATATTGGCTGGAGTAATTATTTACGCCACCAAAATAAGTGCCAGCCCAAATGTTCTCCTCCCGGTCTTTAAATAAACAATATATCGAATTATCTGAAAGAGAATAAGGGTCATCATATTGTTTCTTCAAATTAGTCACGGATTTTGTTGCCATATTATAAATATAAATCCCCGATTCGGTAGCAACCCAGCATTCATCAGCGTTAACGTGCAGCATATCCCTTACAAAAATATCCGTATGCTCGTTATTGTAGGTCAGGATATCCTGGTAGGTATGGGTACTGGTATCAAAAAGCTTGAGGCCCTGGTTGGTAGTGCCAATTAAAATATACCGCTCGTTATAACTATAAATCTTAACTATCCAATCAGAGCGCGCCGGTACCGAATGGTTGAATACATTGTGCCGGGTAAAAGTATCGCCCTTTTCATCATAGCCGTATAAATTCCCGGTAGAAGATGATAACCATATGTGGCCCCTCGGAGATACACAAACCGATGTTACCTTGCAATTATTTATAGTATAGGATTTAAGCAGGCTGGTGTTTTTTACAATTTCAAATAAGTGCTGATTGGATACGTACCAAACATTACCTTTATTATCCTTTAATAAACTTAGTATCGCGCCAGACGAAGCGTTAGGCAAAATGCTAAAGCTTTCTGTTTGAGGATTGTACTGGTAAATTCCATTATCGGTACCAACCCAAATTGTACCATCGGTATTTTCATAAAGAGTGTGTACTAAATTGTTGCCCAGGCTATTAGGGTCTGCAGGGTTGTTGCGGTAAACTTTGAAAGTGTAACCGTCAAAACGGTTGAGCCCATCCTGTGTGCCAAACCATACAAAGCCTTTTTTATCCTGTATACAGCAAACAACGGTATTGTTTGACAGGCCGTTTTCTGTAACATAATGTTTAAAATAATATGGTTGCGACCAAACGTTTTCAGTTAGCCACAGCAACACTATAAAGAATAGGATATATTTTTTCAATGATTAAAACTGGAACCTCAAATATACTTAATGAACCTCTTTAAAATGTATATTCGGTTCACTTAAAGTGTAAGATGAGCCGGCTGGTGTAAAAAAGAGATTTAGCTCCTCGCCGCTACGCTTGTTCAGCAGGGGGCCGGAAGGACCGCTGTGCCGCTCCACCTAATGGATACCGATCAGTCTACAAAATGCCTCCGTGTTGTTAACGACAAAAAGTAGCGAAATAAATGAACTGGCAGGCAATGTTTTGCTAAAAGATATTTTACCTCAGAAAAAATAAAGCAAAATGATAGTGATCTCAAAATTACACCGAAATCTCTTGATTGAAAATGCTTAAGAGTCAGAGGATGTAAATTTATTGTCTGATTTATAAATACTTAAGATCTTATATTTTTATGAATTGCAATATTTTACCAGTGCCTAAAGCATTATTTAAAATATAATCCATGAAAATATAGCACCGCGCATAACAGTGCGGGTTGCGGGGGGAAATACCAATATCTATAGTTGCATAATTAACCAATTTTGCCGCCCGCCTAATCGGGCTATTATAAATCTAAATTAAAAACTATGTCAAAGAAACTTGTACTAAAACTTTTTTATGGAAAACACTTCTATTTAATGGCTTTAGTTTTGTGCTTCAGCCTTACAGTATTTTCCCAGCAACTCGCTACCCTTAAAGGGGTAGTAAAAGACGCTGAAAGTAACCCTATGGTAGGTGTGTCAATATTAGTAAAAGGGACCTCAAACGGTACGCAAACCGATTTGAACGGTAATTATACGATTCAGGCTGCTTCGGGTAGTACTTTGGTGTTCAGATTCGTTGGTTTTGCCGAAAAACAAGTGATTGTAGGTGACCAGAGTGTTATCAACATTACATTAACTGCAAATTCTACGACTTTAAGCGATGTAGTTGTTATCGGTTATGGTACCCAGAAAAAGAAGGACCTTACATCGGCAATTTCAATCATAAGCAGCAAAAAATTGGAAGGCATGCCGGTACAAAATACAGAGTCCTTATTACAAGGGCAGGCTGCGGGCTTAACAGTAACGGCAGATGGCGGCGAGCCGGGCTCAAATGGCAAGATAAGAATCAGGGGCGTCGGCACTTTTGGCGATAATAACCCGCTCTACGTGGTTGATGGTATCCCTGTAAATAATGGGCTTAATTTTTTAAATCCTGGCGATATCGAGAGTATCCAGGTTTTTAAAGACGCGGCTGCAGCAGCCATTTATGGTAACCGCGCTGCAAGCGGTGTTATTTACATCACTACCAAAAAAGGTAAATCGGGAAAAAGGCAGATTTCTTTCGATGCCTATTATGGATCAGCTAAAAATGGCAGGGTGCGCCCTATGGCCAATTCGCAGGAGTTTTTTGATTACATAAAATTAAAAAATGAAGACGGCCCGCTAACGGACCTTTACAACAAGGGGTACAATACCGATTGGGTGAAAGCTATAACCCGCACCGGTACAAATCAAAATTATGATTTAAGCATTAGGGGCGGCAGCGAAGACCATACTTACTTCACAAGTGTCGATTATTCCATGGTTGATGGCACACAATTAAAGTCCGACAATCAAAGGCTCACAGTACGTTTAAATACTACTAATAATTTGTTTAAATGGTTTAAGCTTAACGAGGACCTTGCCATAAGCAACGAGGTAAGGCATAATAATAACGTGTATGGCGCGGCGCGGAACGTTCCCAGCATTGCGCCTATATACAAAACTGCCGACCAAATAGCGGCGCTCGATGCAGATTCAAGGCCTTACAACCAGTATTTTGATGTTGCTCAGGCATTAAATATCCTGAACAATCCGGTAGCCCAAACACAAAGAAATAATGGAACCAACCATTGGCTTAGCCTTTATGGGAACGTTCAGGGCGAATTGGATTTCGGTAAGATTTTCGATCCGCTGGCTGGTTTAAAATTCAATTCAACCTTGGGGTTTGAGCGCATTGATAATGATTCTCATAGCTTTTCGCCGATATTTGCTTTAGGAGCACGTGAGTATTCTACCACAACCGCGGTTGGTGATTATTTTGGAAAGTATTTCCACTGGACATGGAACAATTTCATGAGCTACAATAAATCTTTTGGTAAACATACTATCGGCGTTACCGCAGGCACGGTGGCTGAGAGGGAAACTTCACATCACTTTAATGCAAGCGCAACTACAGGCATTTCCAATGATCCGTATTTACAAGTAATTGATGCGCAAACAGCAAATTATAATGCTGGCGGGAGTGATTTTAGTTTTTCTTATCTATCCTATGTCGGTCGTGTAAATTATAATTATAATGACCGTTATTTATTACAGGCAAGTATACGCCGCGACGGGTCATACCGTTTTGCTCCCGGAAAACGTTGGGGGACTTTCCCCTCGGTAGGCTTAGGTTGGAGGGTATTCAATGAGCAATTCTTTAAAGATTTTGCTGCAAGCTGGTTAAGCGACTTGAAACTTCGGGGTAGCTGGGGTCAGTTAGGTAACCAAAACATTCAATCTAATTTTCCTTACCTGTCGCAAATAGCCGGTACCAACAACCGTGGTTATGTATTGGGCGGTGTTGGTGGCGATAATTCCAGCAAAACATTTGTTCAAGGATATGGTCCTACCAATGCTCCCAATCCTGATCTTACCTGGGAAACTACTACGTCAACAAATATTGGTGCTGATATAGGCCTGTTTAAAAACCAGTTAACGTTAGGTATCGATTATTTCTATCGTTACACTACCAACGTATTATATCAAAAAACACTGCCTTTATACTCGGGCGTACCTGCTTCGGATGGTATAGCGCCTGTTACACAATGGGTTAATGGCGCTTCAATTAAAAACCATGGTTTAGATTTTACTGCCAATTATACCACCAACTTAGGCAAATTAGGCATCGACCTGGGTGTTAATTTATCTACCTACAAAACCAAGGTATTTAAACTGAATGATAATATCCCTATCCAGGTGAACGACGAACGTATCCCTATTGTTATTCAAATGAAACAGGGTGATCCGCTGGGAGCGTTTTATGGGTATGTTGTTCAAGGTTTTTATAATAACGCAGCCGAGCTAAAAAATTCTGCTGGATACGAAAGGCAGCAGGGCGCGCAAGTTGGTGACTTTAAATTTGCCGACTTAAATAACGATGGTGTAATCGATGACAAGGATAAAAAAGTTCTCGGCGACCCAAATCCTAAATTATCTTATTCATTTAACCTGAATTTCAATTACGGGGGCTTTGACCTGAAAACATTTTGGAATGGGGTGTATGGAAACTCAATTTACTCAATAGGCGATATTTATCTGTCGGGATGGGATGAGGGCGGTCCGCAAAATATATGGAGCGATGTAGTTGCCAATTCATGGAGCTCAACCCATATGAATGCCCTATACCCTAATGTGAGCAATGGTGGCACAAAACGTAATTACGAAAAAGGACCTGTATCATCCAGCATCCAGGACGGATCGTTCCTGAGGCTGAAAAACGTTCAATTGGGCTACACTATACCCGGAAATGGGTTGAAAAACTTAGGTTTTACAAGTTTCCGCATTTATTTATCGGCCGAAAATGTTTTTGTGATTACAAAATATCGTGGCGATGACCCTGAAATTGCTAACGGTGCCAGGCTGAATGTGAACGAAGGTGGCCAGGGTAATAGCCCAAGTTATATTATGGGCCTTGATTACGGGGACCGTTACCCAATTCAAAAAACGTATACTATTGGTTTAAGCGCCAGATTTTGATAGGTGGTGTTATATAATAATATAAAAAAATAAAAATGAAAAAGCTTAAATATACGATACCAGTGATAATGTTATTGTCATTATTGACAGTAAGTTCGTGTAAAAAAGACTTCTTAAACTCGGCGCCGTATGCTGTTGTAACAGATGATAATTTTTACAAAACGATTGCTCAATGCCAGGGGGCTGTTTTCCAAAACTATAACCGTACGGTACATCTTGGGCCTATTTACCTGTTTGTCCGTCACGCGTTGAATGACTATGCAGGAATTGATCTGTTGCGCACCAATACAGATGACTTTACAGTATGGAATAACTTTTCGCCAGATAACGTTCAATTTTTATGGGGATGGAAATACTGTTTCCAGGGGATATATCTTTGTAATTATACGCTTGATAAGCTGAAAACAGCGTCAATCCCCGATGGTGAGAAAAACAAGCTTTCTGCTGAATGTAAGGCTATCAGGGGCTTTATGTATTACATGGTTGCAACCCGCTGGGGCAAAGCACCTATTATAACCACTGTTTTACCTATAGCACAATATTATAACGTTAAATTTAATACCGCAACTGAAATTTATGCGCAGGTTATCCAGGATTTTCAGGACGCTTTAACCGGCCTTCCAAAAACGTGGGATGCCGCCAATAAAGGCAGGTTAAGCCAGGTTGCGGTTAAAATGATGCTGGCCAAAACCTACATGCAACTTGCCGGCTATCCTATCAATAAAACCGATAACTGGCAAAAAGCAGTTGATATTTTGGCTGATATGGTGCCAAAGGATAAAAGGGCAGATTACAGCGTTGACCTGCTGCCAAACTATGGCGATGTGTATAATAAAGCACACGATCAAAGTATCGAGTCTGTGTTCGAAGTAAATGAAATGTATTACCCTCAGGGTGCAGGTATCAGTCTGGAAGTAGGTGCGCCGGGCAACTTTTTACAGGTGTTTGAGCAACCAGATATGTACGATGGTTTCGGAGGAAGAGAATGTTTCACAGCTGATCTTTATGATGAGTTTGAAAAAGACAATTCAGGTAAAATTGAAGATAAAAGATTTACGTATACTATGCTTGAACCAGGTGATGTATTTTATATAAACCTGAATGGCGATACTTTGTTACATAATTCAATAGGTAAGTTCCTCATAAAAAATGTAAAAGTTAATACTGCAACCAATACGCTTAATTATGATGTTAAGGACAACTCTGATAAATCCTACCAGGGTTGGGTATGGCCGGGGAAAAACAACGACTGGTATCCTAACTACAAATATTTGAGAAATGCTAAAGAACGTACCGGCCTGCAAAATAACGCAGGTGTCACCGGCGAAGATCTCAATATTAAATACCTACGCTTTGCCGATGCTGTATTGATGTACGCTGAAGCGCTAAATGAAGTTGGGAGGACAGTCGAAGCCGTACCTTATATTAACGAACTCCGAACCCGTGCAAACAATAGTATATCGATTGATCAGCGTAGGATATACCAGAAAACAATTGCTACCGGTACATTGCCGATGATCAGTGCGAGTTTAGCTCAGGCGGCAATGCGGACCGCTATCCAGCATGAGTACAGGGTTGAATTAGCCGGTGAAGACTGGAGCTACGAAAACCTGAGGCGATGGGGGATTGCGGAAGTTAGTCTGCACCAAATGGCGGCCAAATCACCGAAAGTTGGTACGTCGCTGATTAACCCGGCCAGCAAATATGCAAAAGGCACCTGGGATTATTTTCCTGTTCCCTCGGCCGAATACAAACCATAATTTTTTACGTTTTGATAAAGGAGTGCAATAAAATTTGCACTCCTTTTTAAACTTGAATAACCATGTTATCATCTTTTTTAATCAAGAACTATGAATAGTGTTCATCCCTTTGTATAATTTCTGTTTTTTGTATGCTTATGTCTAAATGAATAGCTTTTTGTAAAAGCTTTCATCTGCCTAACACTTCTATTGCATCTTGCATTGTAAACAGGAAACTACCTCAAAGAAAAGAGTAAATGAAGCCTGGAAAACGGTCGCAATTATTAAATACACTGTCAGCAATAATGCACTGACCCTTAAAATCCCTTTAAGCACTTTGAAAAAGCAAAGCGGGAGACTGTCTTTTAATTTCTACTGGGTTGATAACATCCTCAAAACTTAATGACATCAACGAATTTTTATTAATGGTAATTCCTCACCCTGACGCAGGTTTAACCATTTCTATACCAATTAAAAGTGATCAAGCTATATCTATCTAAAATCAAGTTTACTATGCAACTACACAAACACACCAAATACATTAGTTTGCTGATTGTTTTTTTATTGAGTATGTCCGCCACAGCTTTCGCGCAGCAAAGCCGTAGCCAGAAGCTTTATTCAGGCTTTAAAAATTTGCCCGATACCATCCAGACCAGCGTTTACTGGTATTGGGTATCTGACAATATATCGAAAGAGGGCGTAATAAAAGACCTCGAATCTATGAAAAAGGTGGGTATCAATCGCGCCTTTATCGGTAACGTAGGTTTGGATGATACTCCTTACGGTAAAGTAAAACTATTATCCAACGAGTGGTGGGATATTATGCATACGGCACTCAAAACAGCAACCCGACTGGGTATTGATATTGGCATCTTTAATAGCCCGGGCTGGAGTCAGTCTGGCGGCCCATGGGTTAAGCCAGAGCAAAGTATGCGTTATCTTACATCGTCAAGCCAAATGGTTAAGGGGCCGTCGCGTTTTAACCAAAAACTATCAGCACCCACCGAGCAATTTCAGGATGTAAGGGTAATCGCTTACCCCGCACCCAAAGGCTACAATTCAACTATTATCAAAAATAAGCCGGTTATCACATCAGGACCTTCTGTTACGGCGATCAATAACATTATGGACGGCGATGAAAATACAGTGGTTGAGATGCCTGAAAATAAGCCGGTTGAGGTAACTATTGCAACAACCGATGCTTTTACAGCCCGCAGTATCACTATTTATCCGGCTCATAAAATGATGTATTTTGAAGGCGACGTGCAGGTTTTTAATAACAGTACTTACCAAACAGTGAGGCACTTTAAAATTGACAGGAGTAATGATAACCTGAACGTTGGTTTTGCCCCTTACGCACCTGCGGTGGTATCCATACCGGCAGCCACATCAAAAAAATTCAGAATCATATTTGATAAAGAATCCGAACATTGCGCTATTGCAGAATTGAAGATCTCTGAATTGCCGGAGATTGAAAATTATAGCGAAAAAACGCTGGCGAAAATGTATCAGACCCCACTGCCTTACTGGAAAGAGTACCAGTGGGCCGCACAGCCAGTTGTTGATAATGGCGATTATCTGATTGATCCCAAAAAAGTGATCGATATTTCTAAATACATGGCCCCCGATGGTACCTTAAACTGGGTTGTACCCGGCGGCAACTGGATAATTATGCGCAGCGGCATGACATCGACCATGGTGCCAAATTCTCCCGCCGCTCCTGAGGGGCGCGGATTGGAAACGGACAAGATGAGTAAAAAACATATTGCCGAACATTTTGATGCTTTTTTGGGCGAGATCATCCGCCGCATTCCGGCAGCCGACCGTAAATGCTTTAAAGTAACGGTGGAGGATAGTTATGAAACTGGCGGCCAGAACTGGACAGATGGTTTGATCGAACAGTTTAAAAATACTTATGGGTATGATCCTACGCCATATATCCCCACAATGAACGGGCAGGTAGTAGGCAGTGTCGAAATGTCTGACCGTTTTTTATGGGATATGCGCCGCTTCATCGCTGACCAAGTAGCCTACCAGTATGTAGCTGGTCTTAGAGAGGTAAGTCATAAGAATGGGTTGACCACCTGGCTCGAAAATTATGGACACTGGGGCTTCCCTGGCGAATTTTTGCAATACGGCGGTCAGTCGGACGAAGTTGCAGGCGAATTCTGGAGCGAGGGTGAACTGGGAAATATCGAGAACAGGGCGGCCTCTTCATGCGCGCATATCTATGGGAAAAACAAAGTTTCAGCCGAATCATTTACCTGCGGATTTTACGGCTATTCGCGCTACCCCGCTACGATGAAACAACGGGGCGACCGTTTTTTTACCGAGGGTATAAACAACACCTTATTACACGTTTATATCGAGCAGGCATACCTGGATAAGATTCCCGGTATCAATGCCAATTTCGGTAATGAATTTAATCATAACAATACATGGTTTAATTATCTAGATCTGTTTATTACTTATCTTAAACGATGCAACTTGATGTTGCGTCAGGGTACCTACGTGGCCGATGTTGCTTATTATATTGGTGAGGATGCACCTAAGATGACAGGCGTACGCGACCCTGAATTGCCATTAGGTTATTCTTTTGATTACATCAATGCCGAAGTGATCAATAACTGGGCGAAAGTGGTGGATGGAAAACTGGTTTTACCGGGAGGCATGAGTTACAGGCTATTGATATTGCCCAAACTGGAAACTATGCGGCCTGAATTTTTAAGGAAATTAAAAACACTGGTTAACCAGGGCTTAGTGGTATTAGGCCCTGCGCCAAACCGTTCGCCAAGCCTGCAAAACTATGGCATCGCCGATAAGGAAATACAAAGCGGCGCTGCCGAACTTTGGGGCGATATAAATGGTACAACCATAAAAATCCATAAATACGGCAAAGGGTTAGTAATAAATGGTATGGATACGCAACAAGCTCTCGATCTGATAAATGTTATACCCGATTGCAAGTTTAACGCCGACGGGCAGGCCTTGTTTATCCACCGCAAAATTGCCGGTGGCGATATCTATTTTATTTCAAACCAGACAGATAAAAATATCAGCCTGAATACAACGTTCAGGGTACAAGGAAAATCGCCCGAGCTTTGGGACCCGGTAACCGGCAGCTCTCGCAATTTGTCTTCCTACAAACAGGAAGCTGGTGTAACTATCGTACCCCTTAAGCTGGCCCCATACCAAAGCTCATTCATTGTTTTCCGTAATGCAGGCAGTAAGGATACTGCTGTAAGCGAAGCTTTAAATTATCCCGACCAAAAAATAGTTGCCGATATAAGCAGCCAGTGGAAAGTAACCTTTGATGCTAAAAGGTGGGGCCCGGCAAAACCAGTAATGTTTGATAAACTTACCGACTGGGCCTTACGCCCCGAGGACAGCATTAAATTTTATTCGGGAACGGCAATATATCACCATACATTCAAGGGGCCTAAAATTGACAAGGGCCAGCACATAATACTTGATCTGGGCATGGTTAAAGCAATTGCTAAAGTGAAGGTTAACGGGGTATCTGTTGGCGGCGTTTGGACAGCGCCCTACCAGTTGGATATAACCAGTGCAGTTAAGCCAGGTGTAAACACGCTGGATATTGATGTGGCCAACACCTGGGTTAACCGTTTGATAGGGGATAGCCGTCTGTCGCCGGAGCAAAGAAAAACCTGGACGAATGTAAACATATATACACCAACAAGCCCGCTTGAGCCTTCGGGCATAACCGGGCCGGTGAATATTAAAGTGACAAAATAGGCGTGATCAATCGCCAAACGGGGTAACACCATATGGTATTGATGTTATTGTTTGCATCCGTAAAATAGGTGTAATAACCACAAAAACGCAGGGTGCAGTAACGGTTACCTAACGCCCATAAATTGAACTGAATAGGTAGCAGGCTCCCGTTGTTAAAACGCAAATGGATGGGATAAACTGCTTAAAGCATTGCCTAAACATGTCGAATTATAATCACATAGCCATAAGATAATAGAAAAAATACATTTTTTCTATTATCTTATTCCTTAGTTTAGCTATAACAGCAGAAGCTCAACTGTCCCCGGTATTTTCTGCAGAACGGGAATAGCAAGCCCGCAGCGAAACCAGTGTGCGGCGTTATCTTGCGCTCATTAAAATATTCTGGCAGTCCGAAAACGAGTAAAAAAAATTGTCGATGCCGATCAAATACTTGAAAAAAGGCATTGGCCGGTCAGATTTTTCGGGCAAGAACCAATGCATATTAAGTAGCAACGCAAAGTGAAAAGCCGGTATGCTGCTGGATTTTGGCAAAGAAAATTCATGGTGGACTGCAATTAATTACTGATCGGTCAAAGGGCCGCAAACCGATCAGGGTACGGCTTCAATTTGGCGAATCTGCTGCCGAAGCCATGGCGGATGTTGACGATACGGTCAGGAATGCAACCAAAGATCACGCCATGCGCGATTTTATAGTATCGTTATCATGGCTGGGTAAACCGGAGGTTGGTAATACCGGCTTCCGTTTTGTACGTATAGACCTGGTTGATGACAATGCAGAACTGAAGCTTAAAGTATTTAATGGTAATTTTATCGTCATCAGTCCAATCGGATTCTATAGCGTGTAAAGCATTTGGCTAAACAGTTGTTATATTGCCATGATACAAAGATGGAAAAGGTTTCCAGGACGGGATGGCAACAAATCATATTCATTACAGCCGGATACCGAGCGCTTGATGCGGACTGTTAGATTAAAGATCGAATCGATATAAATCTGCAATCACTTTTTAAACGAATCGACAGTTTAATTAATCCGGTAAATGACACTTCTCAGCCACTTACCGGATCCGAAGCCGCAATTTTAATTGCCCAAATAAGTAAATTTCCATTGTTGATTAGCGCCGCCAACATAATCCCATTGACAAGCCGCAGCGCCGTTATTAGTGGCAAAACCGGTATCCTCCAGCGCCTTTCCACTGGTCTGGTTTATAATCTTATAAAAACCATTGCCGATTGCGGATAGTGACCACATCTGGTTGGTTCCGCCATTCCACTCCCAAAGTGTTGTCTGGGCTCCATTAGCTAAGGAACCTGAGTTGTCCAGGCATGCTCCGGTGTCATGCATCGGTGTTAAACGAAAATAACCATTTCCCTGGTTGTTTAGTCGCATGTGTTGCGTAAGCGTTCCATTCCAGTCGAACAAATCGGCTAAGGTTCCATTGGCTGTACCGGCACCGGCAAACTCAAGTGCTTTATTAAGATAGCGATTGGTTATTTGATATATCCCCCCGTTTATCAGGCCCGACTGTGTTTGTGCCACAATTGAATAGTTGCTGATGTTGCCTGTATTTCCAATGTTGCTCATGGTTGTAAAATTCACGCTGATTGGCTGCGCAGCTTGGTTAGAGGCCTTGAGATTCATAACCAGGTTAAGATTGCTGTTGTTGGTGATGCGTTTAGTTCCTACGCAGTTCAGGCCGCCATTGTGTAATATTTGATTTGTAACATCCTGGCTTCCAAGTTTGAAAGTAACCTTCCAGTTGGTCGTGTCTCCGCTGAGGGCTGCACTGATGACTGGTGAGATCTCTATTTTCGGGTCGGGGGCATTTGAAAAAACGATTGGCATGGCGTAAAAACTGGTGGTATCCCCCTGGGTATTCATGGTCAATTGAGCATGCGAATTGTCAATAATATTTACGGATGTATTATTACCTACCGCCCCTGTATTAGGTATTTGAAATTGAGGAAGGTTGTTTAAATGCTTAAGCAACCAATAGCCAACGCCCATCATGGTATTAGCCGGGGCAGTTTGTCCGTTTGTGGTAACAGATTCCGGGAATGCTGGTTGACCAGGGTCTTCGCCGTAAGTCCATATGGCCCAAATGTCGGGCGCTGCATTATTATCTTCGCAATTCAGGACGCATTGTTTTGAAGTATTAAAAAAATCATTAGTAGCATTGTATCCGCTTTGGCCGGCATTGTACGGCGATAACAATATAGTTGCTAACAATCCGTGACTATGAGCAAATTGAATGGCTGAATAAGTCCCCTCGCGCATACCTCCGCCGTTAGAATACCAAAACCCCATTGGCCCGTCAAGCTCCACGCCATCTGTTGCCAATATATCCTGTCTTACCTGGGAATTACCAGCCCCGTTAATGTCCCCTCCAAATGTCCAGGCGCCTTCCAGTGCCATGCAGGTCCTGGTATATTGGTAAGTCTTTAATGTATTTACTCTTCCGGCATTTACGCCATAGTTAAGGCTAGTGTTGTTAACGTTAAAACCGCCTGTGCTTAGCGCCGCTATCGAGTTTTCATCTGTGCTTTGATTATTCGCACCGTTTGGACCATCGTTAACCTGTGTTTCCAGGCTGGTCTCAAAAAAACAGCCGTTGTTGACAAATGCGCTACGCATATTGTTTATGTTTTGCTGTGGCGCGCTGCTTTGATATTTATTCTGCCACATGGATATAAAATTAGCATAGAAGCCGTCTGCGTTGTGCCTTACATAGTTCCATTGACTGTAATTTGCGGGGTCTGCCTGCTGTGTCCAATAATCAGCTATCCCAATATATACCTGGGTTTTCCGGTTAGGCAAAACGGATGCCGACATGCTTTTAAGATGGTTAACCGTTTTGGGACTTGCGGGTTCTAAAATGGTTTTTTTACAGCTCACGAATGTCAATAGAAGTGCCGCAGTAAGCAAAAACGTTACTTTGTTAAATGTTTTTTTCATAAAGATTGATTTAAAGGTCTGTAGTGTTTGATAGCTATGATGATTGGCATCATAGTTATTAGGCTTTGATTTTATTTGAATCTAAAATACTGACGACCAATTGTTTTGGCAACCTGCGCTGTCATGAAATAACTAAAATATGTAAAAAGACTACTTATTTCATGTAAATGAAGTCGCACCGTATATTCAGTTCGGCCTCGCGGATTTCCGTGTGATGGAATGGGGCTCAACGATATAATATCATTTATTTTATCGAATGCAAGCACCACTGGACATTCCGGCATGCTTGATCATGCTGTTCCGTACGCATTAGATCACTAAGTTAACGCAGCTAAATCTAATATACTCAAAATTAGAGGTTTCTGAAAAGCGTCAATTGATTGGTTCGATGTACCCCCAAAAATTCACTTTCGAGGAATTGCAACATCGAACCGCTAAAACAAGCGATTTATATACTTGTATCTACTTGATTAGTAACGAAATAGAAGAAAAAAAGAAGGGCAAGCGACCGATTTTTCGTGCTTGCCCATTCTGGCTCCACAGACTGGGCTCGATCCATTTATTTATGACGGCAAAGTCCAATTTCTTTCAATCATAAAACTAAAACCTTGGTAAGTCGTTTACTAAGAAATGTCTTTTTATGCCCTCAAACAGCTATTTTATATTCCGTGGCCGCTTTGAGCTATTTCCTCATCGTTACGATATCGGCTGGCCGATATTTACAGACAGGATTTTCGGTTTAAATTTCTTTATGGATAAGATCTATAAAATTAGGGAAGATGAATATCCTTCGTTTTACAGTCACCAATTAAACCACTACCTGAAAGGGAACGCCGGCCAGGAAGAAGCTTTTTTCGATCATGTTTATGATATCATAACCAACAGGATCAAATTCTATAAAGGCCTAAAGCCGTCTGGTAGCGCATATGCCAAAGGGTTGATTTTTACAGCTAAGCTGGAAATGTTTTTGACTTTTCTGAAAACTATTGATCAGTGGCATAAAACACAACCACTGGAATCGGTCATCAGCGATAAAAATAAACGTATAGATCAATTAGAGGAAAGAATAAAAGTGCTGGAAAGCGAATTGAAAGTAGCCGCTAAATACGAAGCTGGTGAAAAGATCGTGATCAGTAAAGGAGGCCTACCGGTTTTTATCGATTTGGTTAATCAGATCAGAATATTGATCCTGCCCAATGACAACAAACTCGTCAATAGCCAAACCGAAAGCCCCTGGTACAAATTGATCGCTAAGAACTTCCAACACGGTGATAAACCCATATCCATCGATACTGCCCACAACTATTTCCCTGCCGATAAAGATAACCCACCACCGAAATACACGATTATCAGTGAAAAGGATAAGCTTTTCAAAATCATTCAAAAGCCTAAGAAATAGGATTTTGTCTTTTCATTCGTGACCAAACGCCTCTAATGGTCATTCATTTCGCTGTTTTAGCCCTCACTTTTGAACCATTGTGTTCAGTGGCTGGCATTTTATTGTTCCGCTGAACAGGTTTGATAAAGAAAGGAGGCCACCACCGTGCGAAACTAAACAGATGTAATAAACGAAGATTTGGGTGACACTATCAAAGACCCCAATCAATAAAATAGCGCTTGTTCAAATTTGGGCAAGAATTATTCATTATTAAAAAATTAACTATGACAGCAATCGAATTGATCACCAAGGAGGATTTAAGGGAGTTTAAGAGTGAATTATTGACGGAGATCAAGCAGCTGATGGAACCGGGACAAGGACAGTCTAAGAAATGGCTAAAAAGCAACGAGGTAAGGAAGCTGTTGAATATCTCGCCGGGTACCTTACAAAACCTGCGTATAAACGGCACGCTAAGCTTTACCAGGATAGGAAGCATCATGTATTACAAACTGGAAGATATCAACAAGCTATTGGAAGGAGGTTTGAAATGAAGCAGGCCGTTTCAAATGCTGAGCTTGCCGGTTACGGCAAGTTGCTGCGCCGCATGAGTGGCGACCAGCGGCTGATCGCAACGCACATCAGCCTTTTCTCGGCTTTATTTGTCCAGTGGCAACGGAATGGTTTTGCCAGTCCGTTTGCGGTTACTCGCAGGGAATTGATGGCTTTTAGCAAGATCGCTTCGATTGCTACCTATCATAAATGCATCCGGGAGCTGGATGAGTATGGTTATATCCGTTACCAGCCATCATATCATCCTAAATTGGGCAGCCAGGTTTACTGGCCTGCCGGTTGGGAAGTATAACCCGATACTTTGTATCGGGCTACATATCCGGTGCAGCGAATAGCTGCACCGGATATGATTTGCTTCGCAAATCTGGAAGAAAGCACAGGTCGCTTCGCGAAAGCGGAGTGAGCGAGCGGGAGTCAGGTTGCACCTGACTCTTCCGCTCGCCCTGCGGGGCCAGGCCAGTTTTTAGTATACCGGAGGTATACTTTACCCCTTAGAAATAGCTATAAGGGGCGTTTTTGGTATACTCTACAGTATACCGTGATTTAAATGATTGTTTAACAGCTAATGAAGAAAGGTTGGAATTTCATGTACAAACAGACAGACCAAAATATCAAAACCATACGGTTCCCGATAACAGCCGATAGCAAGCTGCAAAAAATGGCCGAAAAATGCGGCCTGACCAAGATTGAATTTTTTATTGCGATGGTAGATTATTTCTATAAGAGCAAGAAAGATCCGAGGGATTTGAACGATGAACTGTTAAAAAAAGAACTGGTTAAACGCAGCGATAATATCATTGGGTTTATCAGGACACTGGAAGATCAGTTATTGAAGCCGCTGGTTAAATCATTTGAGGGGATGACTAATTCACAGATCAGCATTGTTAACTTTTTTAATCAGCATATCATTGCCCATAATAAGGATCAAAAGACCGCCTATGCGGACCAGCAATCTATGCTGAACAGTATTCAGACTTCGATTAAGAACATCGAAAAGGCGCAGTACACCAAAGATGTCACCAAACGCAAATGTCTTGAAATCTTAGAGTATTATATCCAGCACCGGGAAGTAATGGGAATGATGACCAAACAGACCGATAAGGACAGCCTGATTCAAAATGTCCGGCAACAAGTAAAGAACCTATAAAACAAATGCCATGCACATCAATATCAGTAAGAGCGAAACAGGGAATAATAAAGGCAGCAGCGGCCAACTCGTCAGTTACCTGGAAAAAGAGAACCGGCTGCTTTATGAACAAAACCCGCAACGGGGGCCGGAATACTGGTTTAATCAAGAAAGCCAACTTATACAGCCTTACCAGGTACGTTATGATATTGACCACAATACCGACCGGCTTTCCAAAGATGAGGCTAAGTTTTTCCTGGTCAATATCAGCCCAAGCGAAAACGAGTTGTTATTTCTCAAAGAAGAATTTGGCGGGGAGGATGCTAAGAAGCAATTAAAGCAATACGCTAACCAGGTCATGAGTGAATATGCCCAGAACTTTAAAAAGGATAAGGTACAGGGCAATAGAGACATTTTATACTTTGGTAAATTAGAAAATCACCGTTATTATACCCGTAAAGATGAAGAAGTAAAACAGGGACTTGTTAAACGGGGCGAACAAAAACCGGGAGAGCAGATGCACATACAGGTCATTGTCAGCAGGAAAGATATTACCGACAGTATCCGTTTAAGCCCGATGAACAATTCACGGGGCAAGAATACGGCACATAGCTTGAAAGTCGGGCAGTTTGACCGGGTGGCTTTCAAACAAGCAGCCGAACGAACATTTGACCGGGTATTTGATTATGACCGGGAACTTAAAGAAACTTTTATCTATGCCAATACTCTAAAGCATGGCGATTACGAACAAAAATTGGAAATAAAAGAGCGGGGAAAACAGGAGCAGGAGCAAAAGCGGCAGGAAAAACTGGAATTGGAAAGAGCGTTAAAACTACAGCAGAAACAACAAAGCAGAGGGCAGAGCAACGGTTTAAAGATGGGCGGCTGGTGAATGTTTTTTACAAGCAAACGTATTATTTTGAAGATAATCGCATTCAAAATCCAATAGCTCGTTAATAAACCATTATACAGTAAGCTTAAGCTCATGAACAAATGCCTGGTTAAGGGCGCTGAGTATTGATATTACAGGCAGGGAGATAATCCCATGCGGCTGCGGCAAGTGGCTGCATTTCACCACGCGCTGCGCTCCGGGTTTCATTTCGCCATCAGCCTCGCTGCCGCACGTGCAGGAGTGTATTCGTTCCTCATCCACACCTGCTTTTCCCGGCGCACAGTTATCGGTTAGTCACAGCACCACGGTCACAAAATTAGCTCACGCAGGAAAACGGTAAAGGGTATATGAACGGGGCAGGGTTGTTTGTTTTTTATTGGTTTGCCCCGCCCTTGACCGTTTCCCTGCTTTAAGCTCCGGTTGTTTAAGCGGTGCAATGACTGGGTGTGGCTATAATAATAGGTAACCTAGAGTCCTTTCGACTGCTTAAGTAATTCTACTTTTTCTCTTTCACTGGCAAGAAGTTGCTCATAAAGTTTTTTATTCTCGTCATAAATCTCGATAAGCTTATCAATTGGGTTAAAAGTACATTGGTATTGAACTGAACTGGAACCATCATGATAGGTATTCCCAATTATATTGAACATTGCTTCTTCACTAAAGTTCTTGATCGCCTCGACAGGAACTTTTAAAATCTTCGCAACCTGATCTATGATATCATCTTCTATTGTTTCTTTAGCTTCCAAAAGCGACACCCTTTTCTGGCTCCATTCCTCACCAAGTGCATAAGCTAAGGCTTCTTGTTTTAGGCCAAGCATTTCCCTGAAACGTTTAATGTTACGGCCTTGATGAATGTTCTTTGGTGTGTCAGTAGTAGCGCTCATAAGTCAGATATGTGATAGTATGATATATAAACAAATGTAACAAAAAAATATCCTTGTGTGGAAAAGCCTGTTTTAGAAATACCCCGTGAATAAGTTATTCCTTGATATTTCTTCGATAGAAACAGGCTAGAATAGTTTAGCATTATTCAACTGGCCAACTTTGTATTGCCGGTCAATGGAGGCCGGTTTAATGTATTGGTTATGTATTGCGGTGTTTATGCTCCATGGGACCACTATCCTAAATTTCTTCGCCAATCAGAGGTAAGGAATCCATTTATTCCACTCAAAGGCTTTTTCGATGCTAATGATGTCGAAGGTCATTTTGAAAAGCTGAAAAGGTGGCGTCACTATGTTGTGAACTTTGAACATTATAACGATGAGCGTTTCGGACCAGGAAACTTGCTCTATGATTACGAACTAAATATAAGGATGCTGGAATGCTTGTACATACTATTCTTAGATTATCAGGATCATCAATATGTTCTTACTAAGATCGAAGAGGAGCAGCTCATGACTGAGAAAGATGGTTGGATTTGGTACCCCAGCCACCTTACTAAAGCAGAACTTCTTAACCCATATTTGATTATAAAGGCTGCTTTTGATGAAATACAACCGGAGCAATTCCGGGATCACCTTTGGGAATGGATCAATGCCGCTTTATCGAGTAACGCGATAGACGAGACAACGACACCCGGAGAGATTATTACAGTTTATGAGCACATCAAAAAAATGTACTCGGCAGCATGGCTGATTTTTCAGCGGGAAACTAACAAGCCATCATTACCAAACAACACAGGGATCGATGCGGCTACACTGTCAAAAAGTGGAGCGGAAAACCCGTTTGAACCGGAGGTTGGTATCATAGATCAAATGGTCCCGCAATCTCCGGCAACCAAACCTCTGAAAACATTCGCCAAAGCCATTATCGGTGCAGCGCCGATGGTGAAAGCAATCATGTTGATCGGCACAATTAAAGATCCGTTTGGTCACATACTTTATATCTTAATAGATGATGCCCATTATGAACTAAGTTACCTTATTAACCAAGTCATCGAACATGCCGTCAGGCCGCTGATTAATATTTCTACAGTAGTCGACAGCGTTAAGCTTGTAACAGAAAGCAACCCCACAGATAGAAGATTCCTAAACTGGTCATTAATGAATGGTTTGGTAATTTACGAGGCGGAAGAACTTAGGCTGGATGCTTTAAGAAAAGATATTGTAAAAATCGATTTAATTACCGCACCCCGTAAGAAGTGGTTGACATTAGCAACACTGCATTACAAAGAGATAAATTATTATATACGAAGAAAAGATCTTCATGATGCACTCCATGCAATACATCAATCGATGGAAGCGGTGATTAGCGAATTCATGGACGTGAAGGTTGGCTTTGAAACCACTATCCCTAATCTCACCCGGCTGATTACCCTGACCTTAATTGTCGACTCCAAAATATCAGATTGGTTTACTAAACGCAAGGACAAACATCCTGAAATATATAACCTCATTGAAAACGTGTATCCGGAGTCGGTAAGGGAAACGCTCATAATTTCTGAAGAACAGATTATGGAACTTATGCAGGAAACAGGTAATCTGCTTATGCTTATCAGTGACCTTTTGAACGAATAATTGATTATCAAGAAGCAGAATTATTGAAATATGAAAAATAAAGCCATTAAAGTTAGCGACGCGCAACAAAAGGAATTACAGGAAATTGCAATAGCGCTTAAAAGCCACTGTCAAATCGAAAAGATCATTTGTTTTGGTGTATTGCGTTCTGAGGAAACAACTGATACCTGTTTTACTGATACTGAAAGTAATTTGAAAAACACCTATTATCTTTTAGTCCTGACTACGGAGCTCAGAAGAATTGAGTATACCCTTCAGGATTTTATCAGTAATCTATTTCCAGGCGTATTTATCGTCGCTCATGGGCTTGCAACCGTCATAGAGGCGGTTCACAAACGGGATAGGTTCTTTACAGAATCCTGCCTGAATGGTCTGTTAGTTTACACATCCGACGGTTTTACCATGGTCCCTGAAGTTGCAAGTGAAAATATAAGTGTTGACTATTCAAAAGATGAAGATGCGTTCAACAGGATGTATAGCATGGCTTCCGGTTTTATGGAATGCGCCTATGAGTGTTACGAAAAAGAATTTTATAATAATGTCACTTTTCTGCTGCACCAGGCGGTAGAACAGGCTTGTCGGGGCTTGATTCGGTTGTACACCGGTTACCGGTCCGATTTTCATAACATTGATCGTTTGCTGTCCTTTTGTGCATGTTTTTCCACAGAGCCTGCCAAGCTATTTAAACGCCATTTTAAAGAAGAAAAGAGACTTTTCCGGGTGTTGGCCGGAAGCTACACCGAAGCAAGATACAGAGACAATTACCAGATTATCGATCATGATGCAGACCAACTTTGCACACTCGTCAAAGCCTTTCTTGATCTTACATTAGAATTGTCATCAAAAGAACCGCACCGGGGTACTGCCAGGACCACAGTGGAAGATCAGGCAGTGGTCGTGGATTATTCCCCGGCCCTGCCTCCCTCCCTGTGAGCATCTGTGTGGTATTGTTATTAGAAACGCCAGGAATATAGCATGGCTATAAGCACAATATGATAATAAGGTTGACAGCCAGGGGCCGTGACATTTGTCCGGCTTTCCCTGTCCCTTTGCTTGAATGATTTTGTCACACTCCTAACACGATTCTAAATTATCAGGTTTAAAGCCAATTCTTGTTCGTTTTTGCGGGACATCATCAGCTGTCATGTGATCGAGATACTTAAAAACAATTTCCATATTTTGATCCTGCTCATTAAGCCTCGATTTAATTATTTCAATATCAAGCTTTAATTGCGAATGATCCAAAAGTATTTGACGAATGCGTGTAAAAATTCGAATGATCTGTATGTTTACGTTAATAGCCTTTTCACTGTTCAAAATGCTGGATAACATGGCTATACCCTGTTCTGTAAAACAAAATGGAGCATAACGAAGTCCCATATTATCTGAATTGGAGGTCACAAATTGTGACCTCCAATCTGAAAACTCTTCAATAGTCATTTCAAACATAAAATCCTCGGGGAACCTGCTCATGTTACGTTTTACGGATTGTTTTAAAACTTTTGTGGCTACGTTATAAATATCTGCCAAATCTCTATCAAGCATTACTTTTTGACCTCGTATGTGATAAATTTTCTTTAAAATATATTCTTCTGTTATTATTAAATTTTCCATTTGTTCAATGCTTTTGATTATTAAAGTACTGTTTAATTAGCTCGCTTTTTTTAATAAGAGTTTCAATTATTAAACTCTTTGGCTACGTTTGGTAATTAGTTGGTTTATATCATCACTTACTTTGTTATCAGTTAGTTTCGCATAATGTTGCGTCTGTTTAATTGATGAATGCCCTAATATTTTTGAAACTGTTTCTATAGGTACTCCATGACTTAAAGTGACCGTAGTAGCGAATGTATGCCTGGCGATATGAAATGTAATTGGTTTTTCAATACCGCAAGAGTCTGCTATTTCTTTCAGGTAGGAGTTCATCTTTTGATTGCTTAAAACGGGCAGAAGCAATCCGCTTACAATGCATTTTGGATGTCCTTTATATTTTTCAACGATTGCTAATGCCTCAGGCATTAGGGGCATTCTGGTCGAAGTGCCGGTTTTCTGCCGGTTTGTAAATATCCAGAGATTTTTATCGATGCCAATATTAAGTTCATCAGATCGTAGTTTTTGCACATCAGCGTACGAGAGGCCTGTATAGCAGCTGAAAATGAAAATATCCCTCACATTTTGTAATCGTTCATTTTTAAAGTTTTTAATAGCGATTGCGTTTAACTCATGTTCGGTTAAGGCTAATCGTTGCACCGGTTTTTTTGTGAATTTGAAATTTGCAAAAGGATCTGACAGCAGCCATTTATTTTTAACGCAGATTAAAACGATCTTTTTAAAATTTGACAAGTATTTCATCGTTGAGTTATGATTGCATTTTTGAATGCCTTTTAACCAGAAATCAAACTCCGCTATCGTTTCATGGTCCAGTTTTTTGATGTCAAGATTTTCTGTGCCATATTTCCACTTTAAGAAGGATTTTGTATGTTCCAGGGTTGTTGCATATCGTTTAACGGTATTGCGTGCAAATTCAGTTCCTTCAAGTGCTTTAAGTTGTTGGTTATGCTTAGTGAATACCTCAATGATCGTTCTTTTTTCCTCGTCTGTTCCGGTAAGGTTCCTTTTTATAGAATCGGAAGTTAATTCCTTATCGCCTTCTATTAGCCGGCGCTTAGCTTGGTAAACTTGCTGGGAAAGTGCATCCAGGAAGTGGTTTAATTCTTTTGTGGTTTCTTTATTACCGATAGATCGGCCTGTCTTGGCATTCCATGAAGAGGTATGACATTTTCTTTTAGTAGATAGTTCACTGGCCTTGCCATCCACTGTAATTCTTAGGTAAATAGGGTAGGAGCCGTTTAGACTGTTTTTGGGTTTGCGCATAAAGAACATTAACCCGAAGCTTTTTTCCAACATAATCATTCAATAAAAAGGTTAAACAAATGTCGATTTTGACGGCTTTATTATCAAGATGTTTAGTTATTGAACATCTTGATATACAGTTGTTTGTAAGGTTTTCGTTGAGCGATTTTTATTACTCTTGCGAGTTCAACGAATCGTTCAACTAAAACATGCGATTGAATGAATCTTTTGGGGGGCTTTATAACAAAAAAAGCCCCTAAATCATTGATTTAAGGGCTTAATGAAGCGTTTGACATCAGCTTCAGTACTCAGAGCGGGAATCGAACCCGCACTCCGTTTACGGGAACAGGATTTTAAGTCCTGCGTGTCTACCAGTTCCACCATCTGAGCAGGTGATTAACCTTTTAAAAATAAAACCCTTCTTTTAACAGAAGGGCTTTGAGCGAAAGACGAGATTCGAACTCGCGACCCCGACCTTGGCAAGGTCGTGCTCTACCAACTGAGCTACTTTCGCGTTGGTGCTCCCTGCTTTGAGTTGCTTTGCGGTTAACCGTGTGCCTATCTCGTTTGCGGGAGTGCAAATATAGACAGAAAAGTAAACTCTGCAAGCAAAATTCTTACTTTTTTTCAAATAGTTTATAACTCACTGGCTTTCAAAACGTCAGAGATGAGGTCGGTCTCATATCCCCGGCTCATGGCATACTGTTGAAGCTTGTATCTGCGTTTCAGGTGATTTTTCTCGGTAAGGGTGTTCGCTTTTCTATCTAATAGCTTGGTTAAGGCCGCCATGTAGTCATCTGCATCAATAGTTAAAAGCGCTTTTTTTATTAATATCTCGGGTACCCTTTTTAATTTAAGGCCTTGTTTTATCTTTATTTTGCCCCAGGCTTTCTGGTTAAATTTACCTTTGGTATATGCTTTAGCAAATCTATCCTCGTTTAAAAAGTTGCCTTCTATCAGCTGGCTTATTATTTGCTCCACGGCATCGGGCCATAATCCCCATTCATAAAGCCTGTCGCGTACTTCCTGTTGTGATCGTTCCTGGTAAGCGCAAAAATGCTCGGCTTTAGCTAAAGCTACCTTAGGGTCGGTGATCTTGATTTTTTTAGGGGCATCCATCTGAAAACCAAAATTCGGTAAAAAATCTTCTATTGTTAGATTAATATAAGCAAATTCGTACCATGTTTAGCAACCAATACTCCATAACGCAGGTAAAGCAAATTATTAATGCAGAGGGTAATATTGTAAAAGAATATACCATTAGTATATTGTTTACCGATAGCCGAAGGATAAATAACCCTGCCGAGGGGCTGTTTTTTGCTTTAAGCGGCAGGCGCAACGGGCATGAATTTGTTGCCGAGGCCTATGCCAGTGGTGTGCGTAATTTTGTGGTGGAGCATGGCCCGGAGTTTAACCTGCCCGATGCTAATTTTTTGATAGTGGCCGATCCCTTAAGCGCTTTGCAGGCTTTAGCTGCCTATCATCGTAACAAATTTAACTTGCAGGTTATAGGCATAACCGGTAGCAACGGCAAAACCATAGTGAAGGAATGGCTATACCAGTTGCTGGTAGCCAATAAAAATATTGTACGCAACCCTAAAAGTTATAACTCTCAAATTGGGGTACCGCTTTCGGTATGGCAGATTAATAGCCATAACAATCTTGGTATTTTTGAGGCCGGTATATCTACCATTAATGAAATGGATAAACTGGAGGCAATTATTAAACCACAGATAGGTGTACTAACCCACATCGGTACCGCGCATGACGAAGGTTTCAGCAGTCCCCGGCAAAAGGTATTGGAAAAGCTCCGGTTGTTTAAAAATAGCAATAAGCTTATTTATAATTATGATCAGCTCATAGATTACCAGGATGATGTTACTGCTAAAGAGACATTTACCTGGAGTCGTAAATTTAGCCAGGCCGATTTGTATGTATTTAGCGAGACGGCGATCTCAAAAAACTATTACCTGCGGGCTTACTACCAAAGCAAAGAAATAGAATGCCTGATCCCTTTTTCTGACCAGGCATCCATTGAAAACGCTATTGTTTGCTGGGCAACCATGCTGGCCTTGGGTTATACCGCGATTGAAGCTGATAAAAGAATAGAGCGCCTTAGCCCGGTTAGCATGCGCCTGGAGCTGAAGAACGGAGTAAATAACTGTTCGGTAATTGATGACTCCTACAATTCTGATCTGCAATCTCTGGAAATTGCGCTTAACTTTTTAGGGCAGCAAAATCAGCATCAAAAAAAGACCTTGATCCTGTCTGATATCTATCAGTCTGGTTTATCACAGGACGTTTTATATCGGCAGGTGGCCGATCTTATCAGCAATAAAGAGGTTGATAAATTTATTGGAGTGGGTGAGGCGTTGATGGCCCATCAAACCTTTTTCAATATTACCGAGCAGCACTTTTTTGAGGATACCGCAACGATGTTGCTGCAATTAAAGCAACTTAATTTTAAGGAAGAAACTATTCTGATAAAAGGTTCGCGCAGTTTTGAATTTGAGCGCATTAGCCGTGCACTGGCGCAAAAGGCCCACGAAACGGTACTGGAGATTAACCTGAATACATTGCTTAGTAATCTTAATTTTTATAAAACTAAAATAAAACCTGGCGTAAAGGTAATGGCCATGGTGAAGGCTTTTAGCTATGGCAGCGGCACTTTTGAGGTGGCCAATATGTTGCAATACAACAAGGTTGATTATTTGGCTGTGGCTTATATTGATGAAGGTGTCGCTCTGCGGCAGGCTGGTATTAATTTACCGGTGATGGTGCTTAACCCCGAAGCCACCGCATTTGATAAATTAACGGAGTATAAGCTGGAGCCGGTAATTTATAGTTTTGGCTTGCTTGATGATTTTGTAGAATACGCGTTAGCCCGA
The DNA here is from genome assembly GCF_025362475.1 of Mucilaginibacter sp. Taxonomy (GTDB): domain Bacteria; phylum Bacteroidota; class Bacteroidia; order Sphingobacteriales; family Sphingobacteriaceae; genus Mucilaginibacter. Next base: position 45,332 of record NZ_JANYGH010000023.1, on the reverse strand, counting down.
AATATTATAAATTACCCGGTACACATTAAAATTGATACCGGCATGCATAGGCTGGGTTTCGAAAATCATGAGATTGAAACCCTTTGCGATTTGTTGGAAGAGAACCGTTATGTGCATATCCAGTCGGTATTTTCACATCTTGTAGCGAGCGAAGCTGCCATACACGATGAATTTACCCAAACCCAGATAAAGCGCTTTGAAAAAGCCTTTAAAGAGATTGAGAAAACGCTGCGCTATAAGGTGATTAAACACTTATGTAATACAGCGGGCATCATTCGCTGGCCTGCGGCGCAATATGATATGGTTAGGCTGGGGATTGGCTTATACGGAATAGATTCGGCCGTACCTGCTGCGGATAATGCCTTACAGCCTATTGCCAGTTTAAAAACAAGTATAGCCCAGGTTAAAAAAATTAAAGGGGGGGATACCATTAGCTATAGCAGGAGCGGTCTGCTGGCAAAAGATGGTAAAATAGCCACCGTACGTATTGGTTATGCCGATGGCTATCTGCGCGCATTTGGAAACGGCATAGGTAAAATGCTGGTAAAAGGCAGCTTGGTGCCAACCGTTGGTAACATTACAATGGATATGTGTATGCTTGATGTAACCGGCCTTGATGTAAAGGAAGGCGATGAGGTAATTATATTTGACGGACAGCATCAGCGTATAGAGGAACTGGCGAGGCAAATAGGTACCATCCCTTATGAAATACTAACTAATGTTTCGCAACGGGTAAAAAGAGTATACTTTTACGAGTAGGCATTGAACGCGCTTTAAAGGCGCTTTTTATAAAAAATGGACAAAAACATTGCTGTGTTTGTGTTAAGAATATATGGTAAATTTTACATTCAAACCCGCAAACTGATAATATCAGTTATGATGAACATCCTTATTCATCAAGTTTTGGAAATGAGTTTTTCTAATTTTTTGTTTTAAGAAAGTCGATGCATTGAAGCATTTGGGAAATATTTAGTCCTCTACGGGGAGTTTTTTTTTGATATCATTCAATAATTCTATTGGAATATCGTCCTTAATAATTTTAATCGTCATTTGTTCATTCCACTCAATTTTAACGATATCCATAATTGTTTTTTTGATGGAATCTAAATATTCAGAGTGGGTTTCTTGAACGGCTATTAAGGCATTGAAAATTTCTGTCCTTGTCATTAATTAATTAATTAATTAGAATAATTTGTACAAACGATAATAGTTGCATCCACCAACTAATTTAAGGCTTAAATCGTTGTAAATTTTTCACATTCCTTTACCATTTTTTTGACTTTTTGAGCCTATTTTCCGGTTAATGAGAATAGATGCTACCGGAAGGGATTTAATATACAAACAGGAAAGGGTAAGGCTTAAAGTCTATTACGATGTTGCCGAAGTAGCAACAATTGGGGTATGTTATGACTTAATACCCGGCAACTTGTAAGTAAGGGCGTTGAAATTGGGGATACAATCAGTTTAGAGCATTACGATTCAATGTTTACCGCTATGGTAAATTCAATTATTTAATGAAACTAAAAAAGAAGGTTAAATAAAAAGCCCTTTTTAAGTGGCGTTGCTTAAAATAAATAACTCTCACATTATTATTTTATAGTACTCTTTATATAACTCAAACGGTAAGATTTTACGATTATTCAACCGACTTTGTTAACGGTACTTTTAAAAAACAGGTTGGTTTGAACCAAAACCAACCCGTCAGAAATATGGATTTAATCGATAGTTGATTTTTGTACGTAAACCTGCTACAGGTTTGTTACGTAATTCGGCATAAAAAAGGGGTTCACACTCGCTGTTTACCCCTTACTATTGATTAAAATGCCAATATTCCCATAAAGGCACAAAATGTTTGCAATAATTGTGCCAGCGTAATTAATAGTTAAATATTTTCATTTGTTTAAACTTGGTATGGGAATCATCGTTTAATGTATTGTTAATGATTGTGGCATTTAGTAATTTATTCGAAAATAGGGGTAACGGTGAATTAAAGGTTAACTTACATACTTACCGTTGCTAAACGTTGTTATTATGTCAGATATTAATAATCATACACATAAAGATATCCATTGTCCTAAGTGTTCAACCGCTATAAATGTATGAGCAAATTTTATGTCAGAATCTAAAAAGCTCTAAGATTAATTTAAAGTTGAAATTCATCAAGATTTCACACCTCATTTTGTCCCTTTTGTCTCTTTTTATTTTTTGTCCTTTTTTGCCTTTGGAAGGCATTAATTTCACTCCGAATCAACCCAAAAACTCCGTTTGTCTCCACCGTAAAAGTTCATTAAATGCGGAGTTTTTACGGTTTTTTACCCGTTTCTGCGGAGACAAAAACAAGAATATTAAAGGTCAAAAAGGGATAAAATCTGAAAAATTAAAAAGTGCCTCTACGCTCTGGAAACGCACTTTTTAAAATATTTTTTTGCCAATTTAAAAGGGTGTACTTTTACGAATAGAAATAAATAGGTTTTTATGAACAGGTTTGCGCGGGGTTTAGTCACATATTTTGCAAAGGGGCTGTTGGTGGTTGTGCCCATAGGCGCTGCAATTTTTTTGATTTACTGGGGGGTGTCAACCATTGATAAGGCCTTGAATTTGAGCGATCTGTTGGTTGATAGATCGGGCAAGCATCTATATATTCCGGGCCTGGGCATATTGAATGTGATTGTGGTGATCATGGTGGCCGGGATATTGGTTACCAATGTAATTACCGACCCTATAAAACGCTGGTTTAAGCGCTGGTTTAACCGTTTACCTATTTTCGCGTTCCTGTACTCCTCTATAAAAGACCTTACCGAAGCTTTTGTAGGCGAAGAAAAGAAATTTAACGAGCCTGTTTTGGTTGAAGTAAATGAATTCGGTCTTAAAAAAATCGGATTTCTTGTTCAAAAAGATCTTGCGGTTTTAGGATTGCCCGGCGAGGTTGCCGTGTATTTTCCATACTCTTATTCGTTTGCCGGCCAGGTTATCATTATTGATGCCAGCAAGGTAAAATCAATTGACAAAAGTGCCGCCGATATTATGAAATTCGTGATCTCGGGCGGAGTAAGCGGGCTGGATTAAACCGCTTTTGCCGTAGATACTTTTTTAAAACTCTTTATAGTCAAAAATACACTGATCAGCATTAAAAACGCCCCAAGTATATATGGCGCGCCAGGGAAATAGGTATTGGTGTTACGGTGTGTAAAAATGTGAAATACCGAACTCATTAACAACGGCCCTATAATTACCGCTACGCTGGTTAAACTTGTTAAGGAACCCTGTAGTTCGCCCTGCTCTTTTGGAGACACTGTGCCGGTGATAAGGCCCTGTAATGCCGGCCCGGAGATACCTCCAAGGCAGTAAGGAATTATATACAGATACATCATCCAGCCACGACTAACAAAAGCAATAAGCGTTAAACCAGCGGTATAAAATAGCAACCCGGCTACAATGTTTTTTTTCTGTCCAAATTTGGGTATGGTGTACCTGATGAGGCCACCCTGTATAGCTACCAGTACAACACCAATGAAAATACCCAGGCTGCTGATGCTGCTTAACGACCAGTTAAATTTTTCGATCAAAAAGAACGACAAAACGTATTCAACCGCCTTTTGAGCCACATAAACCAACGCGAAGGCGCCAACCAGGCCGCTAAGTGCAGGATACCTGGTAAGGCTGCGCAATGAACTGATGGGATTTGATTTTTTCCACTCAAACCTGCGGCGGTTTTTGAGTGCCAAAGATTCTGGCAGTACAAAGTATCCATAAGTTGCATTGATGAGGGCAAATGCTGCCGCTGCCATAAACGGAAGCTTAACATTCAAGTCGCCCAGGTAGCCGCCGATAGCAATGCCTATAATAAAGCCTAAGCCTGATGCCGCACCTACCAGTCCAAAGTTTGCGGCCCGGTTTTTCCCGGTACTGATATCGGCAATATATGCGGTTGCGGTCGAGGTACTTGCCCCGGTAATACCAGCAATGGTTCGGCCAACAAAAAGCCAGCCTATAGTGGGGGCAAAGGCCATGAAAATATAATCGATACCAAAACCAAGTAAGGAGCTTAACAATATTGGGCGGCGGCCATATTGATCGCTCAAATTACCCAATACCGAGGAGAACAGAAACTGCATGGAGGCATACGTAAAAGTTAAATAACCACTGTATTGTGTGGCCAGGCTCACATCTACATGCCCCAATGTTTCCAACAGTTTGGGCATAACCGGTATTATAATACCTAAACCAAGCACATCAATAAACAGCGTAACAAATATAAAGCCCAGCGCTGCCGAGTGCTTCTTTTTAGGTTTTTCAGTCATTAATTTGATAAATGATAAATTATTATAAAAGTTTTGAAATAAGTAAAATAAATAAATTATAAAGGTTCAATTATGCTGATTTAAAAAGAAAATATCATCTCTTTTTGAAACTCCTGATAGCCAATACAGCACTCAATAGCATCAATACAGCACCTAAAATAAACGGCGCGCCTGGTATGTACAGGTGATTTTTAAAATTGGTAAAATAATAAAATAGGGTGGTCATTATCCAGGGGCCAAATATGGAGCTTAAACTCATCAGGCTGGTTAGGCCGCCCTGCAATTCGCCCTGTTCATTGGCCGGCACCTGGTTGGTCATTAAACCTTGTAGGGCGGGACCTGCAATACCTCCCAGGGCATAGGGGATCATAAAAACAAACATCATCCAGCTTTTGCTGGCCAGGGCAAATAGTGTTAAGCCCAAACTATAAAAGAGCAATCCTATCCAGATGCTTCTTTCTAATCCCAATTTGGGCAAGGCTATTCGGATGAGCCCGCCCTGCACCATGGCTATCATCAGGCCGATAAAGCCTAATGAGTATCCAATCAGGTCCTCACTCCATTTAAATCTTTCAATGGTGAAAAATGTCCAGATACTTTGTACCGATTGAGCCGCAAAGTAAAGCAGGAACAATGAGATGGCCAGTCCAATTACCGATGGATATTTTTTGAGTTGTAATAATGACCCAAGCGGGTTAGCTCTTTTCCACTCAAACGGACGGCGATGATCTACCGAAAGTGACTCTGGCAGTATGAAAAATCCATAGGCCGCGTTTAACAAAGCCAATCCTGCTGCTGCAAAAAATGGGTAATGAACATTCCATTTACCTAAAATCCCACCTAAAACCGGGCCGATGATAAAGCCGAGCCCAAAGGCAACGCCGATCAACCCGAAATTTTGAGCACGTTTTTCGGGCGTGCTGATATCTGCAATGTATGCTGACGCTGTAGTAAAGCTTGCGCCGGTAATACCAGCAATGGTACGGCCCACAAATAACCAGCCTATAGATGGGGCAAAGGCCAGGAAAAGGTAATCTATCCCAAAACCCAAAAGGGAGGTTAACAAAATTGGCCTGCGTCCATATTTATCGCTAAGGTTTCCAATTACCGGCGAAAACAGGAATTGCATTACAGAATATGCCAGCAGCATCAATCCCGAGTAGAGTGAGGCTTCGCTTAATGAACCATGTATAAGTTTTTCTATCAGTGCCGGCATTACGGGTATGATGATGCCGAAACCGATAACATCTATCAGCATGGTAACAAAAATAAAGCCTAATGCAGCCTGTGGTTTAAGTTTGGCAGGTTGATCCATAGGCGCAAAATAATCATAAAATGTTAGCGGGATATCATTGCATTCAAAAATCATTGAAATGTCTAAAATCTGTCATTCAATTTTTTATTCAATAAAAAGCTTAAAAAAATATGCAATTTGCAATACAATTTCTAACAGAAGCAGTGTAAACTCCAATTAGTAAAAATACCTGCCTAAACCTCTGAACAAAGCAAAATGATAACAACTATTAAAAACAGGATAACATCTATTGATTTTCTTCGTGGTACAATTATGATTATCATGGCGCTTGACCATGTGCGGGATTACCTGTATTCCGGATCATTTTTATTTGATCCGCTTGATTTGGCGAAAACAAACGGGCTGCTGTTTTTTACCCGTTGGATAACACACTTTTGCGCCCCCATATTTATGTTGCTTGCAGGTACATCGGCATTTTTAATGAGCCGTAAGAAAACCCAAAAGGAATTATCGGTTTTCCTGGTGAAACGTGGCCTTTGGCTGGTTTTCCTGGAACTGGTGGTAGTAAATTTTGGCTGGAATTTTAATATTGCCTTCCCGATGCTTTTATTTATCACTATTTGGGCGCTGGGGATAAGCATGATAGTACTTGCCGCTCTGATCCATCTGCCTAAGAAACTCATCCTCGTTTGTTGCCTCGTAGTAATATTTGGCCATAATTTGTTTGATGGTTTTCATGTAAATGGAAATACCTTATCCGCTTTTGGCTGGGCGATGCTTCATGATCAGCGGCCTTTTATGTGGCATAACGAAATACTTTTAGTTGGCTACCCTATTATTCCGCTGGTTGCTATAATGCCCCTTGGTTATTGCCTTGGGCAGTTGTACACTCCGGAATATAGTGTTGAGAAAAGAAAGAAGACATTGTTCCTCTTGGGGGCTTCTTCCGTTGTTTTATTTATTGTGATCAGGTACATTAACGTTTACGGCGACCCGGTAAAATGGAGCATGCAAAAAGATGCTTTTTTTACTTTCCTATCCTTTATAAAAGTCAACAAGTATCCACCTTCGTTACTATATGTATTATTAACATTGGGTGGAGCCTTTTTATTCTTGGCCTTTACAGAAAAGGTACAAAACGGGTTTGTAAAAATAGTTTCGGTTTACGGCAGGGTGCCTATGTTTTATTACATCATCCATATTTACATTATTCACCTGATAGCTATGGTTGCCTCGGCATTTACGCAGGGCCAAAACTGGAAGATTTGGATATTGGATAAACCTATATGGTTTACATCTGATCTTAAGGGGTATGGGTTTTCGTTGCCGGTAGCGTACCTGGTATGGGTGATTATCGTGGTAGGGCTGTATCCGCTATGCAAACGTTATGATGCTTATAAACAAGCCCATAAAGAAAAATGGTGGTTAAGCTATTTGTAGTAGTTGACCAAGGAAAGTCCCATCATCGTTTGCTGATAATAGTAAACCATGATGGGAGTTAAAGCAATTTCTGTTTGAAAACGTTACTCTAAAAGTTTGGTTTCAATACGTATTTATTGTAGAACCTTGTAATGTGTTCAACCGCTTCTTCGGCTGTATCAACCACGCGGTAAAGCATCAGATCGTCAGGGTTGATATTGTGCTGATCATCCAGCATTTTTTCTTCAACCCAGCTAAACAGGCCTTTCCAATAATCGACACCCACAAATATAATAGGGAAACGGGCAATTTTGCCGGTTTGTATCAGCGTAATGGCTTCAAATGATTCGTCCATAGTGCCAAAGCCGCCGGGCAATATAATAAAGCCCTGGGAGTATTTCATGAACATTACCTTACGGATAAAGAAGTAATCAAACTCCATGATCTTATCCCTGTCAATATACCGGTTATGGAATTGCTCAAACGGCAACTCGATGTTTAAGCCCACCGATTTACCTCCGTTTTCGTAAGCGCCTTTATTGGCCGCTTCCATAATACCGGGGCCGCCGCCGGATATTACGCCATAGCCATGCTCGGTAAGCAGGCGGGCTGTTTCCTCGGCCATTTTGTAGTATTTATTGTCGTTATGGGTACGTGCCGATCCGAATATGGATACACAGGGGCCAATTTTTGCCAGTTTTTCAAACCCGTCAACAAACTCGGCCATTATTTTAAATATTTGCCAGGAGTCGGTAACCTTAATTTCCTGCCAGTTTTTATTCTCGAATGCTTGTCTTATTTTATCGTCTCCGGTCATATATCAGTAGAATTAGTAACTATAACACTGCCACTTTTGTTTTTGATGTTGAAGTGAGCAATAAGCCGACAAATGTACTTAATCCGTTTACAATGATCAGCTCATTGCTGAAAACATATCCGCCTAAAAGCGTTTTTGATTCCGCGTTTAAAAAATAACAGATGGCTGGTGATGCTATGCAAATAAAGGGTACCAGTTTATCCCTAACCTGCCTGTTGCTCATAAATAGGCCAAATGAATAAAGCCCCAGCAATGGCCCGTAAGTATAGGATGCAACCTGGAATATGGCGCTCACTACAGCGTCGTTGTTTATGGCATTAAATATAATAATGGTTAAAAACATGAGCCCGGAAAAGGCAATGTGTACGGCATGCCGGGTACTTACTTTCTTTTTGCTGTTCAAGTCGTTGCTTTTGTTAAAGTCTAAAAAATCAACACAAAATGAAGTGGTCAATGCGGTTAGGGCCGAATCTGTTGTGGCAAAAGTGGCTGCAGTTAAGCCAAGCATAAATACCATGGCAGGCACAATACCCAGGTATTGCAGGGCGATGGTAGGATACAGGTAATCTGTTTTATCAACATGAATGCCGTATTTATTAGCGTATAGCCAAAGCAAGGCGCCCACGCTTAAAAAGAAGATATTGATTACCACAAATACCGCCGTAAAGCTGAACATGTTTTTCTGCGCCTCTTTGATGTTTTTAAGGCTGAGGTTTTTTTGCATCAGGTCCTGGTCTAAACCGGTCATACCTACAGTGATAAACAATCCCCCTAAAAACGCTTTAGTGAAGTGGAACTTACTGCTTAAGAAATCATTAAAGAAAAATATTTTAGAGTAACTGCTGTTTTTGATAGCATCGGCAGCTTCAAAAATGTTCATGTGCAGGCTATCGCAAATAAAATAGATGGATAGAAATACCGATAACACCAGGAAAAATGTTTGTAAGCTGTCGGTAATGATAATGGTTTTTAATCCCCCTTTAAAAGTGTACGACCAGATGAGTGCCAAACAAATAAGCACCGTTACGGCGAAAGGGATATGATAGCTATCAAAAATGAATTTCTGCAAAACAATAACCACCAGGTAAAGCCTGAAAGCCGAACCGATAACCCGGCTGATAAGAAAAATCCCCGCTGCGGTTTTATAGCTCCAGGTACCTAAGGCGCCTTCGATGTAGCTATAAATTGAGGTAAGCTTTAGCCGGTAGTAAAGGGGAAGTAATACGGTAGCGATGATAATAAAACCCGCGGCATTACCCAGCACGAACTGGAAATAGGAGAACTGATCGCCGGATGGGGCACCTACTTTGCCCGGTACCGATATAAAAGTTACCCCACTCAACGCGGTACCGATCATCCCAAATGCAACCAAATACCATTTGGAATTGCGGTTGGCCACAAAAAAAGTATCATTGTCAGATGCCTTGCGCGAAGTAAGCCATGATATAACCAGTAACACCAAAAAATAACCAATAATAAAAGAAAGTAATACTCCGGGCGACATATGTTTTATTTATTCCGAATGAGCCAATTTGGCTAATCCGGGTTGTTTTTTTTAAAGGTGCTTATAATATGCAAAATACGCAAGGGGAGGAGGTGGATTATTGGGGGAGAAATCTGTGAGCTGTTATGGTGAGCTTGCTAAATCGGGGAGGGTACCTCTGTGCTAACAATGACGTGTTGGATTTTGAGGCGTGTGGGCCTGTCAGTCTGAGCCTGTCGAAGACTCGCGCGCAGAGGCATTTGCCCACATGCTTCGACAGGCTCAGCAGGACAGCCTTTTTTTTCACGTCATTTCATCCTTTAGAGTTTTCCAAGTTTTATCACCTACCTATGACTTTTTTTGCAAAAAAACCTCTTGTCATCCTGAACGATTTGAAGGATCTATTGTTCGCCATGCTTCTTCGCCCGGTATAGTCTGCGATTAGATCCTTCAAATCGTTCAGGATGACAAAATTTTGCTACTTACCAATAACCACCTTTTTCATTCCCTCCCGGCCATAAAATACCGGGAAATACATCATCTCGGCTTTGGCCGGGTTTAGGTTGTACTTGCCATCGTAGCGGGGGATGAGGTTGATACTGAAAGTGTATGTACCTTGTTTTAGCTTGCGGCAAAATATGCTCACCTTTTCTTTAAAATATTCCCTGTGAACCTCGTTGTTGCTCCACGGCTGATCCTTGCTTTCGTAAGAGCATCCGGCCGGGATAGGTATTTCTATCATCACAAAATCGGCATCGCCTTTCGCGGTGACTTCAGCCTGCAATACAACAGGTTCGCCACCCTTTAATTGGGATACAGGTTTATCATTCCGCTCGAACCAGGTATCCACCGTAAAATCCTTGTTCACCTTTTCAGGCTTAGCGTTCCAAAATTGTTGGTAGCCGGTGATATAAACAGGTAAGCTGCCGGTTTTGCTGATACTTAAGTTGTTGGCTGTAAGTGTGGCCGAGTAGGGGAATTTATTAATGGTCTCCGTTGTTGGGCCTTTAATGGTTATAGCAGATGATTTAACCTGTTTATCGGTAACCAGCAAATCGGGCAATATGGTTTCCAGTATCAGAGCCGATTCATAGGTGTTGCGCCATTCGCCATGGCGGCGTTGTTCTAAAAAGTAACCACGAATCTTTTGAAGCAGCTCGGGGTGTTTACCGTCATTTTTAACTATGTGGTAGGCCATCACGCTCAACTGGATAGAATTATCAAAGAAGTGATAACTGTTTTCGCCCCAATAAATATTGCCAAATAGGGTGTGGCGCTCTTTAGCCAATAAGCTGTCAAGTTTAACAATCTCGCCGGTTTCTTGCTTCACCAGCATCAACCTCAATTTATCGTAGGCAAATAATTGGAAGCCGTAATTTAATTTGATCGCTTTATTTTCCTTTTCAACTATATCAATATATTTTCGATAATCAACCTTAGCATCCAGTTTATGCAATAATTCCAGGCAGGTTAATTTATCAGCGCCATGGTAGCTTTCCAATTGATACACCAGGTAATCGGTAAGTTTTTGCTTATCCAGCTGAACAAGATAACCCTCTTTTTGCGCATCCAGCAAAGCCTCAACAGCATGCAGACTGATCCAGAGCTCTTCGTCTGTGTCTTTCCACCAGCCCCAGGTACCATTACTTTTACGGTTTTCCTGCAGTTTTTTAATTACCTCCAATATGTTTTTACCGTATTTAAATTCTTCGCCCATGAATTTTTTAATACGACGTTCGGCTAACAGGCCTTTTAGTTTTGAGGCCAGCTGTTCGTTACATAAATATTTATATTCCCTTAATTTACGCGATTCCTCTATCAGTGTAGGTAGCACTGATGCTTCGGCCCTGAACTTTACAGGTCCCATAGCCGGATCAAATTTCAGGCTCACGGTAGTATCGCCATTTAATGTTTCAAATATTCCTTTGGTTTCCTCCACACCCTGTTTTATCACCGGGATCTTGCGGCGCTCGCCGTCAAAATAGCCATTATCACGTTTTATAGTATACTCGAAAGCCAGGCTGTCAGTGGCCTCGGCAGTAATCGCTAAGGTGTCTATTGTTGAGTTGGTAATGGTAAGCGCATCTTGTTTAATTACTTTACCATTATAGGTGAAGTTGCGGTTAACGCTTACGGCCTGTGAGTTATAGTTCATCACTTTGCCTATCAGTTTCATTTCATCGCCGGCTACGGCAAATTGTGGCGCAATAAAGTTGGCGCTTAATGATTTAAACGACTTGATCTGGCTTTCGACTAATCCGGTTTGCTGGTGGTTGGTTATTCCCGCCACAAAGGTGCGCCAGTTGGTGATATCATCTGGGAAGGTTGTTGTGAAGCTTGCCCGGCCCTGGGCATCAGTGGTTAGTTTGGGCTGCCAATAAGCGTAGTCGGCAAAGTTTTTCCGGAGGGTTAGCTCGTCTCCGGGTGTGGTACCATTGACAGGTGCCGGTTCGTTTTTCTTTTTAGTGTTGATGATGACTACACCATTTGCAGCGCGCGACCCATATAAAGCAACTGCGGCAGTCGATTTTAAAACACTTATATCGCCAATATCTGCTGTATTTATACCGGCAATACTTTCAACAACATTTCCATCAACAATGTAAAGCGGGGTTTGGCCCGGTGCAGTTGCCGTGCCCCTGATAAACATTGTTCCATTAGCCCCGGGCGCAGTCTCAATTATATTTACACCGCCGACCGAACCAGCCAGATCATTCATAACAGTTGTTGAGTATCCCAGGGCCATTGATTTTCTTTGTACGCCATAGCCCACCACAACAACCTCATTAAGATGCGCCTCACTTGCATCAAGCGTAACCTTAATGGTAGCCCCCGGCGATATACTTACCTCTTTGGTTTGGTATCCTATATAGCTGAATATCAATTTGCCGCTATTGGGCACTTTCAGGGTAAAATGACCGCTTGCGTTGGTTTGTGTGCCAATTGATGTCCCTTTTACCCGTATGGAAACGCCGGGGATGGTTAGTTTTCCACCTTTTTCAAACACCACTCCGGTCATCATTTCTGTAAAGTTGGCTGGTTGAATATACTTGTCATTAAATGCTTCTTTAATCCGTAAGGCATCATTTTCTATATTGGAATCCTTATAATTATAACGGCCCGCCCTGCTAATAATAACATTGTTAATCTTGATACTTACCGAATCCCGGGCATGGGTGGGTGTAATATGAACTTTATAGAAATTGATGCCATGAGGTTTTATGCTAATGTTTTCAATAATATCATATTTATCGCCTTTCAGTAGATACATAACCCGGTATTTTCCTTTTTCTACCTGGCCAAATTCTGTAGTATTACCCCGAAAGATCTTTATATAGTCAGGATCATTGTAGCGGTATAAGATGATGTTTTTTATGAGATCGGACTTTTCCCCTTTGTGTGTTTCCGTTTCAATCTTAAGTGCCCCGGTTGCTAATAATGTAGTGTGATCATTTGGAAACAAGTCGAATGTATTGCTACGTACATCAAGATAATTCTGCCAAAGGCTATCGGCAGTATTTTGAGTTAATACGTATTGCGTATAGTCGGTTATGGCAGCTGCATTGGATATTTTTGTATTGAAAGGATATTTGGTGGCTATGCTTTTTTGTTTAAGCAGGTTTGGCTCAAACAGGTAAGTGAAATTTGGCTCGGCAAGAAACTGCCTTTGTTTTTCGCCTTTGATATCAAAAATAGTGTAGTCATCTGCCAGCGGACCGGTTAATATTTCTCTATGGCTGTTAGGTACCGGGTTAAGGTAAAATAAACCACCTCTTTGCTTTATAACGGCCATGTTTTGATCAAAATTGTCAATAACCGTGATAAGGTAACCGTTGATGAGATCGGCTTCATACCTGCTCAATGTATCGGCCACGGTGTCGCTTTTGAAAGCATTGGCATTAAGGCTTAGAATGAGTTTTTTAGATTGCTCAACACATACGCTATCCAGCCTAATATTTTGATGAGCAGTCCTGAACCTTAAAGTGTGGTTGCCTGGCTTTACGGCAAAACTATAACGTTGTAATTGTTGCGCCTGGCTAAAATAAACGGGCTTTTCATCGATGTACAAAATGTGTACAGGTTCAATATCTCCATCCTTCACTATAAATGGGGCAATCTGTGTAACTGTATCAATGCCCGGTTCTTCAATACTGTATATTTTTGACGGATGGGTAAATTTGTAGTATTCGATACTATCCAGTCCTATTGCTTTGCTCCAGCGTTTCCAGTTTAGTTTGAGGCTTCCGTTAGGCTCAGCCTTATCTGTTTCATAGTTTTTTCTTGTTTTTCGGTTATGATAGTACCTACCCATATATGGCAGCGACGGCGCCCTGTAATTTTCAAACTTGCGGGTTAATGCCCATGCTGTCAAATCTGCATTGGCAACAGGTTTGCCGGTTGCATCGGTAACCACAATATTGGTTTTTACCTGCTGCCCCGGATAAACCGATACAGGCTGCTTAACATTTATTGTAAGGAGATCTTTCCGATAAACTACCACGGCCTGCACATTTTTGCTTAAGCCACCCCAGATGTAATTAACCCAGAATGTTACTTTTTTTTGCTCACGATAGGGCTTTTTGTAAAATAGATTGTTGGCTTCACCTTCATCTATCAACTTATCGTCAGCGAAAACAGAATACCAGAAATGCAGGTTACGCGGATTGTTAACTTTTACCAAAAGGGAATCGGCACTCCGTTCGCCGGCTACTGATAGATTGGCATCAAAATCCTTCAATTCAATATCCGTATCTGTACTATCTGTTTCAATATTATAGGTAACCGCATTGGGGTTAATGAGGGTTTTTGCCGGAAGGGTTACTTTTATCTTTGAAATTGTATCATCATCGGCATTTAAGGCACTGATGGTGGCCAGGCCTTTAATGTCTTTCCCAAGCTGCTGGTAATTGGCTTTTAGGGTATCGCCAACTAATTCGGTAATGATGTTAAACTTATCATTATTGAAATTTATGTATTCACTTTTGGATCGTTCTTCATTGTTGGAGTTTAAAAATTGAGCATTTATGTTGTAGTAGATATTGGCTGCCGGAAAAATAGAATCGGGAAGGATCACCTTTGTCTCTCCAAGCGGGTCAAGTGTTACATCATGCACCCATAGGGTATCAGGCACAAAAACACGTTTGCTGGTATAAGAGTTAACCGAGCTGGTGGTGAGCGTAAGTGTAACACGTCCATCGGGTATCGGCAGGTCATTTTCATCAGTAGCCTTAAGGTAAACTGCAAGCGGCTTACCCCGCCAGTGCTCTTTTTTATCGGCACGCATTCAAACTTAGTTGATTTTAACTCATACTCCTCGTACTTGAAACTGCTAAATATCAATACAGACGGGTCGTTGTATATATTGTAATTGTCCACTTTACCTGCAGCTATTTTTTTTGCATCCGGATCAACCAGCGCGATTGAATAACTTTCATCCAGTGTAAGGGTGTCACTTAAAGCAAAACTATATTCAAAACCGCCATCACGATAGCTGCTTACCGTGCCAATAGTTTTCCCTTCGCTTTGGCGGCCGTCATGCAGTTTAACCAATAATTTTTTCTGAGTTACCGGTAACTTAGTTTTAGCATTTAATATAAATGCCTTAAATTTTACAGTATCATTTGGTTTATAAAGGGGTTTGTTAAATACTACAAAACCAATATAAGGCTTGGGTTTTTGTTTATACCGGTAATGACTGTACTGATAACCGTTCTCCTTTTTAAATATCTTTTTGATTGATGCCCATAAAGTTGCAAACCAGTTTTGGTCATCATCGTCGCGATCAAAACCTTGTTCTTTCACTATAAAAAAGTTGGAAACACCTGCGTAATCCGCCTGTACCATGTTTGCCTTTTTTGATCTTTTAACATGCCAGGTACTGCTTTTGTCATCAAACCTGAGGGCTTTACCATTAAAACAGACAACAGCATTGACAATGTTATTGCCCTGTTTATCCTGCAATACAAAACGCTGATCGTAATCATTGTGCAACACCTTTATAAAAACTGAATGATTCTCGATAAGGGAATAGCTTAAGCGGTTTTTTTCGGCATAAACTTTTAAATAATTACCTGCTGGCAAAGTGTTTTCCCAGTAGGAGCCTGTTTTAAAAGAATCGATAGGATGCTGAAGCATGCGCTCGTCCAGGTTTTTATCGGGATATTTATAAAAATTCAGCACATTGGCCGTAGTGAGTTTATATATATAAGTATAATAACTGCGTTCTTTACTTAGGGTTAGCGGCCTTTGAGCAAAAGTGGCGCTTGAGCAAAAGATCAACAATAATAAAAGAATGGCTGCTTTTTTATAAAGTGATAACATGTTATAGGTTGTGTTATGGGGCCACGCCCCTGGTTTAAATATAATGTTTGTGCATCTACTTTTATAAGATGCACATCTATTTACTTTTCCATAAAGAAATATCACTTTATAAAAACTATTTTTGACAAATAATCCCGCTTAACACACCGGGTTAGTAGATTTTAAATTTATGTGGTATAATAACATATTAGAAACCATTGGCAATACGCCCCTGGTTAAGTTAAATAAGGTAACAAAAGATATACCTGCAACAGTTTTAGCCAAGATTGAAACAACCAATCCCGGCAACTCCATAAAAGACCGGATGGCTCTTAAAATGATTGAGGATGCCGAAAAAAGCGGTAAGCTTAAGCCCGGCGGTACTATTATTGAAGGTACATCGGGCAATACGGGTATGGGGCTGGCCATTGCGGCGGTTATAAAAGGGTACAAGTGTATTTTTACCAGTACCGATAAACAATCAAAAGAAAAGTTTGATGCCCTGCGTGCTTTTGGCGCAGAGGTAATTGTATGCCCAACCAATGTGGAGCCCGAAGATCCACGCTCGTATTATTCGGTTTCGTCGCGCCTGGAGCGTGAGGTGCCAAACTCATGGAAACCCAATCAGTATGATAACCTGAGCAACTCGCAGGCGCATTATGAGCAAACCGGTCCCGAGATATGGGAGCAAACCGAAGGTAAGATCACGCACCTGGTAGTAGGAGTGGGCACAGGTGGTACCATATCCGGTACAGCACGTTATTTGAAAGAGAAAAATCCAAACATCCAGGTTTTGGGTATCGATACCTACGGTTCGGTATTTAAAAAATACAAGGAGACGGGCATCATGGATAAGAACGAGATCTATCCATACATCACCGAAGGTATTGGTGAAGACTTTTTACCGGAGAACGTTGATTTTAGCCTGATTGACCATTTTGAAAAAGTGACAGATAAAGATGCCGCCCTCATGACCCGCGAAATAGCCCGCAAGGAAGGTATTTTTGCCGGTAACTCTACAGGGTCAGCAGTAGCAGGTACCATCCAGATGAAGGACAGGTTTAAAGAAGGCGATGTGGTAGTGATCATTTTTCCGGATCATGGTACACGTTACCTGGGCAAAATGTATAACGACGATTGGTTACGCGACCGCGGTTTCCTGAAGGACGAAAAACTAACGGCCCGCGATATCATCAGCAAAAAAGATGTGCAGGAGATAGTTACCATTGATTGCGAAAAATCAGTTTTAGAGGCTATCAATACCATCAAATCGCTCAATATATCGCAGATTCCGGTTACCCAAAAAGGTATGGTGATAGGTAAAATTACAGAGACTGATATTTTGGATTCGCTGATAGAAAATCCATCTATCAAATCTCAGCCGATCAAAAACATCACTACTGCGCCATTCCCGTTTGTTGATCTGAACACCTCTATCGATAAAATCTCGACTATGATCAATAGAGATAATATCGCGGTATTGGTGGAAAGCGAAAACGGTAAAATTGAGATCATTACCCAGTATGATATTATAAACGCTATTTCAGCTTAATTTAGAGCAAGGATAGAGGATCTTTGGATAAAGGAGAAAAGGTGTTGTGCTAAGGCATGGCACCTTTTTTTGTTTAATTTAAATACCTATTTAGATTAAATCTAAACCCTATGACCAAAATCAAATTCCTTTTTCTAAGTGTCTTTATAACAGTTAGTTCATCTGCCTTTGCCCAAACAGCCGACCATATATTTTTGAAATGGAAGCTGAAGCCTAACGAAGTGCTATCCTATAAAACCGTTATGGAGGAAATAGATACTGCCAACCGGGTAAATTTTGGGGTAAATGGTATGTTTAAATCTATGGGTATCGATTCAGCAAATGCCGGTAAAATGCAGCAGATATTTAAGGAACTTAACTCAGTTATGCAGCAAACTAATTTAGTGACCAGCTTAACCGAAAACCGCAAAGGTATTATTGATATTGCAATGGTATCAAAGCCTGATAAATCAAAGGCTCAGGATAGTAAAGTGGGTGACCTAACTGAAATGCAAAAGCTAATGAAGCAGTTTTCGGCAGGCGTAATGTTGCGTGGGGCGATATATGAGGATGGAACTATTGAAAGTTTTTACACTAAAGGCGAGCAAAAGAACATGATAGCAATGTTGTTTGAATTACCGGGCAAGCCTATTAAACAAGGCGATACCTATTCGCTTACTGTAAATTTACTTACCGCTGATCAAAGCTTTATCTGCGATAGTTCTTACCATAAAAACCGGGTAAAGGTGCTTAAAATCGAAAATAGGGGAGGCGAGCATGTTGTAACACTCCAATACGATGTTGCTGAATATATTAAAGGAGATTTTAACTCACCAATGGGGCAGTCACCGATAAAAACAACCATGGCTATGAGCTTTCAGGGGCTAGCCGAATTTTCTGTAGAAAAAGGTAAGTGGATAAGTTATAATGGATTGATCGACTTTTCATCAACAGGAATAATGTCATCTCAAACTAAAAAGCGCTATGCATTAATTGAAGAGAAATAAATCATGGTTGGAGCTCTTACCAGTTTGTGGTCTTCCTTCACTCCCATTTTTGGGGCATAGTAAAAGTTAAAGCCGGTGTGATAGTTGTAAATGGTATTCAGGTAGAACACTTGCATTGCGGCAAAAAATTTAAAGTTTCCCCTCAAGCCAGATTTAGGAGCCTATTACTCCATCCTCTTTCTCATCAACTCTTTCCGGTACCTTTCCTGTAGCGGAAACTTAATATCGGTAAGCAGGTATATGCTTGTGCCTTTTTCGCGGGCAAGGTAGTATTCAACTTCGCCTAACTTTTTGTAGGAGCCTATCATGTTGCCGGCTACAAATTCCCGTATGTTTCTACCGCCGCTGTCATCTACATAAATCATGTATTTGCAATTTAGAGAGTCGGGTGCCCAAAGCGTAAAACTGCTGCTTAGAGACGCTACATCGGGGTAATTATATTGCTTGTGATAATGGTGCAGTGCACCTGCCTCGCCGTAATTATCGGCATAAACAAAAGTTTGCTTTTGTTGTTCGGGGGTAAGGCTCTGGTAAGCGGCGCCTACTTTTTGGGCCATTTCATCCCACCCGAACATATCGGCATAATCCTGAGTAGTGGCGTGCACTTTTTGATCTTCCCAGGTTACGGCAAACTCTAAGGCAGGCAGGTTTTTGTGAGCAAACCTAAAAAATGCCAAAGTTTGCTCCAGCGGTAAAATAGGTAATATCAGTGGAAACAAGATCATATTAGGCAGGGTGAAGCAAATTATGGTTAAGGTACGTAAGACTAATCCACTTGTTTTTAACCAGCGTTCGAAACCAAAACCACCCGCGGCGAAAAGCATGGGATAGGCGCCAAACAGGTAATAATTTTTACCATCCATCTGCAGTAAAAACAGGAAGATGAGCACATAAGCAATAGCCAAAAACTGGAAATTACGCAGCCTGAACGAGAAGATGAGGAATACAAAACCGGTAAGCCAAACAAACAAGGCAATACCGTTAACGGTAAGCTGCTGCTTAATGAAATTACCTGGTGTAATGTAATCCAGCTGCTCGGCACGTAAAGCTTTCATGTGGGTAATCACCGGGAAATGATGCGTGATCTGCCATATAAAGTTTGGCATGAATATGAGCATCGCCAGGCCCATTGCACCCAATATATGCCGGTTAAAAAGTAGTTTGCGCTGCTTACTAATCAGGATGCCGACAATAAGGGCAATGGTAAAAAACAGCATGGTATACTTGGTAAGCATACCCAGGCCAACGGTAGCGCCCAGCCAGTACAGGTACCTTACGTCGGTTGTGTTGAGGTATTTGATGAAAAGCCAAACGGTTAAAACCCACCAGAACTGGTCAAACACCACAGGCTGAAAAAGATAGTCGCTCGCTGCAAATGCCGGCGCAAATATTAATGCCAAACAAGCCAGCGTAATGGCAAACCTGCGTCCGCCAAACTCAACCACAATACGACCGGTGAACCAGATGATCAAACCGCCAAAAATAGTTGGGAAAATCCTGGCGGCGAATACGGAATTACCAAACAAGGTGATGGATAGCTTGGCCAGCAAAGCAATAAAAGGAGGGACTTCTTTATAGCCCCAATCCAAATGATCGGCCAGTACAAGGTGCAAAAATTCATCCCGGTGAAATCCGAAATGCCCGATAGCAAAAAGGTTTAAAATAACCTTAATAAATAC
Source organism: Mucilaginibacter sp. (assembly GCF_025362475.1). Taxonomy (GTDB): domain Bacteria; phylum Bacteroidota; class Bacteroidia; order Sphingobacteriales; family Sphingobacteriaceae; genus Mucilaginibacter. Next base: position 25,540 of record NZ_JANYGH010000023.1, on the reverse strand, counting down.
AAAAATCAATATGAAATAAACGTATGTCGACTTCCGGTTTTTGTAGGGCATGTTCAGGAGCTTAAGGCTGAAAGCATAGAGCTGAAGGCTCAATGCTGGAGGGTAAAGCTAAAAAATATTTAGGAAAGCAAAAAGCCTAAAGCAAAAGGCCAAAAGCTTTATGCTTTCAGCCTTTTGCTGTTAACTTAAATACGGGTTATATCTGCACCCAAAGCCTTTAAACGGGTATCAATATGTTGATAGCCACGCTCAATTTGCTCTATGTTGTAGATGGTTGATTTGCCTTGTGCCGATAGGGCAGCTATTAGCAGGGAAACCCCGGCGCGGATATCAGGCGATGTCATGGAGATACCGCGAAGCTGTACCTTTTTATCGAGCCCGATAACGGTTGCGCGGTGCGGATCGCAAAGGATGATCTGCGCACCCATATCTAATAGTTTATCCACGAAGAACAAACGGCTCTCGAACATTTTTTGATGAATCAATACCGAGCCTTTAGCCTGTATCGCTACTACCAAACAAATGCTCAGCAGATCGGGTGTAAAGCCTGGCCATGGTGCATCGGCAATGGTCATGATGGAGCCATCGATAAAGGTTTCTATTTCGTAATGATCCTGTGCCGGGATGTAGATATCATCTCCGCGCAGTTCAAGCTTAATACCCAGGCGTTTAAATACGTCTGGAATCATGCCCAGTTCTTTATAATTAACATCTTTTATTGTGATCTCTGATCCTGTCATGGCTGCCAGGCCAATGAATGAGCCAATCTCGATCATATCTGGCAGTAAACGATGATCGGTGCCACCAAGTTTGGTTACCCCCTCAATGGTTAACAGGTTTGAACCTATTCCGCTGATTTTTGCGCCCATACGGTTAAGCATTTTGCACAGCTGTTGCAGGTACGGCTCACATGCCGCATTGTAAATGGTGGTTATACCTTTTGATAGTACAGCCGTCATCACAATGTTTGCAGTACCGGTTACCGAAGCCTCATCCAGCAGGATATAGGTTCCCTGCAAATTAGAGGCATCTACATTAAAAAAGCCGTCCTCTGGGTTGTAGTCAAAACGGGCGCCCAGCTTCTCGAACCCTAAAAAGTGGGTATCCAGCCTCCTGCGACCTATTTTGTCGCCACCGGGCTTAGGTATAGATGCCTTGCCAAACCTGGCCAGCAGCGGCCCAACGATCATGATAGAGCCACGTAAACCGCCACCTTTGGATTTAAAGGCATCCGACTGGAAAAAATCCTGATCAATATCTTTGGCAATAAAGGTATACGTATCAGGAGCTATTTTCTCGGTAATAACACCCATATCGCCCAGGAGCTCAATAAGTTTATTAACATCCTTAATATCAGGTATATTGCTGATGGTAACCTTTTCTTCGGTAAGCAGTACCGCCGAAATTACCTGTAGTGCCTCGTTTTTTGCTCCCTGTGGAGTAATCTCGCCCTTTAGCGGCTTCCCGCCGTTTATCACAAATGCGTTAGTCATAGGTGTTTATAATTGATAGATCAATGATTCCATGTATTGCACACCTAACCCGGTTAAATGTGTTTTATTCCCGGCAAAGATTATAAAATTTCCTGACTGTTCATCAGTTCATTACTGCGCTTGTTGATAAGTCTTACCGGTTGAATTTTCGCGATGTGATAATTAGCGCTTAAAACTTCTTAAAGTGCCATTTTGGAGTGAAAATCGATTCTTAAATGATCATAAAACAGTTTAAAATGCGCGATAATTTCCGATAAACAATCAATAATAGTCAATAAATCTCCACTTTTTTGGGGTTTAAAAAGTCCTGGGCATGTGCAAAAAAACAGCCCGGTTCTTCGTTATGAAAAACCGGGCTATTTTATATTGGAAATTTATTTGAGCGGACTAATTACTTCATAACCCGTTAAACTAAAACCTTGAACTAATATTTCTTAGCTCCGGGATTACGGTTACGATTATTTTGGTTGTTATTGTTACGTGGACCACTGTTTTGGTTATTGTTGGTACGCCCGCGGTTGTTATTGTTGTTTTGGTTACTGTTGGTACGCCCGCGATTATTATTATTGTTGTTGTGTTGAGGCTGGTTGTTAGGGCGGAATTCAACACGGTTAAGGTTGATGTTCTCTTCCAGTTTCAAGGTGCCGCCTGATAAGGCGTACAGGTCCGAAAGAATACTTTCGTCCGTTACCGAATCCTTGTTCCATTGAACGTAGGCCATTTTCATGAAGTTGGCCACTGCCTGCACCATGTGGCGTTTGCGTTCGGGCTCTTCAATGGCTTTGGCCTTTTCAATCATTAGCTCGATGGTTTTACCATAGTGCTTGTATTTAATGCGCTGGTGAGGGTATCTTAAAGGTTGGGGTTTAAGATGGATAGCCTCCGGCGTTGGTTTCGGGTAGGGCGCGTCAACATCGATCTGGAAATCAGATATAATATGCAAGTGATCCCAAAGCTTGTGCTTAAAATCGGCCACATCACGCAAATGTGGGTTTAAAAAACCCATCAGGTCTATCACAACCTGTGCGTAACGGTTACGTTCTTCTTTTGTGGGCAGCGCTACAATATATTTAACCATATTTTGTACGTTGCGGCCATATTCTGACAGGATGAGTTTATTCCTGGTTGAGTTATAATCAAATGTTGCAGGCGTGTTTTCTTGTGCCATGTAATTGTAGTATTAAGAAAGTGTTAAGTTAGCCATGCGTCTTTTCCCTGCATAATTGAGGGCCCAGGAGGCTAAAATTGAATTGATATTGTATAGTAGTAACGCAAATATAATGTAATAGTATCAATGTGCAAATAAATGACTGAAAATGTTACTTTAACATTAAAGTATTATCTTAGAGGCTGTCTGAAAATAAAAACCAGGTCGTCATTGCGAGGTACGAAGCAATATCTACATAGGCAGATGACCTTCTAGAGCCCCTCTGTAATGCTTAGGGATTGCTTCGTACCTCGCAATGGCGATTTGTTTATTTTCAGACAGCCTCTTATAATATTTTGTCCATGAAAAACAAACTAACCATCACCCATATAGATATTTATCGTTTCAGTATTCCGATGGAGCCTTTTACTATTGCCACCGGCACTATGGATCATGCGCAGAATGTATTTATCAGGGTACATACCAACGCGGGTTTCTATGGTGTGGGCGAGTGCTCGGCCTTCCCGATGATTGTTGGCGAAACGCAGGATACCTGCCTGGTAATGGGCCGCGAGTTTGCGAAATTGTGGATAGGGCAGGATGCGCTGGATATTCCCGCACGCCTGCAGCAACTGCATAATTTCACCGCCGGTAATACTACTATTAAAAGCGCGTTTGATATCGCTTTACATGATATAGCTGCTAAAAATGCTGGTTTGCCTTTATACCAGTTTTTATCGGGCAAAAGGCGCGAGGTTGAATCGGATATTACGATAGGTATTGCCGGGCCTGCTACCATGGCATTAAAGGCCCTGGATTTTAAAGCCTCGGGAGCAAATATACTGAAGGTAAAACTTGGTAAAAATGCAATTGAGGATGTGGAACGCATCAGGCAGATCCGCGATGCCGTTGGTCCCGAAATGAAGATTCGCATTGATGCCAACCAGGGCTGGAGTTTTGGTGATGCTGTTTTTGCACTGGAAGCTTTGGGCGATTATGATATTGAGTTTTGTGAACAGCCCATGCGTACCTGGTATGATGATCTGCTGCCCGAGTTGATGCAGCTATCGCCGGTTAAAATTATGGCCGATGAAAGTGTATATAACCATCATGATGCCCGCCGGCAAATCAATAGCGGGAGTTGCCATTTCATCAATATAAAAATGTCAAAATCGGGCGGCTTATTTGAGGCCCGGAAAATTCATGATGAAGCGGCATCCCATAGCGTTGCCTGTATGATGGGTGGTATGTTGGAAAGTCGTATTGCATTGAGTGCCTTTTTGCATTTTGTGTATGCCAGCCCCAATATCCGGTTTTATGATATGGATACCTGCATGCTTGGTCATCTGCAGGATCCCTGTGTTGGCGGTGTTACTTATGATGGGTATAAGCTGAATATTGATGATACCCCTGGCATTGGGGCCGATGCCGACGAAGAGTTTTTGAAAACCTGCGAACATTTTCGCGTTTAATTTTAATATAGTATAACCCATGCTGATAAGACAAGCCACTTTAAATGATATGCCCGTGCTATTGCAATTTGAACAGGGCGTGATCACTGCCGAACGCCCATTTGATAGCACGCTTGTTCCCGGTTCAATTAATTACTATGATCTGGAAATGTTTATCAATTCGCCCGATGTGGAAATTTTGGTGGCCGAACTGGATGGTGAACTGGTTGGCAGCGGCTATGCCCGCATCAAAAAAAGTGAGAAGCCGTATTTTAATTTTTTGAATTATGCCTACCTGGGTTTTATGTATGTATCGCCACAGCATAGGGGAAAAGGGATTAATCAACTAATAATTGAGGAATTAAAACTATGGACACGCAGGCACGGTTTAACCGAATTGCGATTGCAGGTGTATAACGATAATGAAGGGGCGATAAAAGCGTATGAAAAAGTTGGTTTTAAAAAGCACATGATTGAGATGCGCATGAATTTGGAATAATTATTTGTGAAAACGATCATCACACTCCACGTGCAGGGTATGATGATCGTGGTAACAGGAAACGCGATGCCCTTTGCCGTTGTAGCATTAAAAAAAAAGTAAGGGCGTGATAAAGTTTTTTAACAGGGTTTTGTTAAATATCTTTCACAGAAGAGGTCTTTTCTTCCATTTATTAATAACTTTTACGGTTTCGGGGTTGTCCTGCTTTTTAGTCTTAGAACTGAGCATTTCTTTGACTGACTCGTCTTTTGTTTTTTCCTTATTTTTCATAATAGTAAGCTTAGGTGCTCCTTTTATACGTTGCGTAAGGGTTAATTTGTTTTAATTTTTGGGATAAAATTGCTCTTTTTTATAGGTAATATTCATTTTTTTTGATTTGGGTGCCGGTACTACGCCCAGATCAAAAAAAGCAGGACCTTTATTTTATTTACCGGGAGGATGCCGGTGTGGACTGTGTGTTATAGTAAAGATACCTCCGGGCTTTTGTTTGGGTTTAATAGCTGCAATTAGCAAATACTTTGAGGTGATTGGCATGGCAGCCATAAATATGGCTCTCTAAAAAAAAGTCCGCTGAGATAATTACTCAGCGGACTTTTAGCTTGGGCTTAAATTTCTTTATAATAGCGGCTTTCTTTTTCTCTTGGCCACAGTTTTTGTGCTGTCACCTTTTTCCTGTTTGGTTACTTTGGGGGCGCTCAAATCTTTGGCTGCCTCACCTTTTGATTTCTCCCTGGTTTCCATAATAATAGGTTCTAAGTTATTATTATAAGTTACCTGGCTATCAATTTGTTTGGATAAAATGTAAAAAAAATCATTTTAATAAAACAAATTATCGGGATGATGCCTTTTTATCTTTTACCCAATTTCTTTTGGTTTCTACAGCCTTAATTTACAAGCTCAACTCAGCAAAGTACTTATGAAACAACGGTATAGTTTCAATTCCCTTGTAATAGTTGAAAATATCATATTTTTCATTTGGCGAGTGCAGTGCGTCACTATCAAGTCCAAAACCCATCAATACAGTTTTAAGGCCAAGCTCGGCTTCAAACAGGGCTACTATCGGGATGCTACCACCACCGCGGGTTGGGATAGGCTCCTTGCCAAACGACTCGGAAATAGCTTTTTGGGCCGCACGGTAAGCAATACTATCTGTTGGTGTTACCGCCGGTTCGCCACCATGGTGTGGGGTTACTTTTACCTTTATGTTGGCAGGTGCAATACTCAGGAAATGTTTGGTGAAAATTTCTGTTATGGCATCTGATGTTTGGTTGGGTACCAGGCGCATCGAAATTTTGGCATGAGCCTTTGATGGTAATACGGTTTTAGCGCCTTCGCCAATGTAGCCACCCCATATACCATTAACCTCAAGGGTAGGGCGGGTGCCGGTGCGTTCAAAGGTGGTATATCCTTTTTCGCCCCAAAGCTCGGCTACATCCAGGTCTGATTTGTATTCGGCCTCATCGTATGGCGCATTGTTAAGGGCGGTACGTTCTGCAGGGGTAAGCTCAATTACACTATCATAAAAACCGGGAATGGTGATGTGGTTATTTTCATCGTGAAGTGAGGCTATCATTTTGGTTAAAATGGTGATGGGGTTGGCCACTGCGCCACCATACACGCCTGAGTGCAGATCGCGGTTGGGGCCGGTTACTTCAACCTCCAGGTATGATAAACCGCGTAAGCCGGTTTCTAAAGATGGATGTTCCATACTGATCATCGATGTATCCGATATCAGCACAACATCAGCTTTTAACTTCTCTTTATTTGCTTTTACAAAAATAGCAAGGTTAGATGAGCCAACTTCTTCCTCACCTTCAATCATGAATTTGATATTGCAGGGCAGTGTATCGGTTTGCATCATCAGTTCAAATGCTTTTACGTGCATGTAAAACTGGCCCTTATCATCGCAGGCGCCGCGCGCGTAAATTTTACCATCGCGAATGGTAGGCTCAAAAGGCGGGGTTTTCCATAACTCCAGCGGATCTGCCGGTTGTACATCATAATGACCATAAACCAAAACTGTGGGTTTGCCGGCATCAATTATTTTTTCACCATAAACTATAGGATAGCCTGCTGTTTGGCAAATCTCCACATTGTCGGCACCGGCATCGCGCAGTTTTTGCGCCACATAGTCGGCTGTATGGAGTACATCTGTTTTGTATTTTGGATCGGCGCTAACTGAAGGGAAACGCAAGAGGGCAAATAATTCGTCGAGTAAACGTTGCCTGTGCTCATCAACATATTGCTTTATGTGCTGCATATTATCAAGTTTGCAGCAAATATATTGATGTTTATTGATTTGGGGCGGCTTAATTGCGGGGCGGCTTTGTAAAGTTTAAGATCACTCTTTTTAAAATTACTATCACCATGATAGTGGCAGTAAACTAATCAATTATTGAAAAAAGAAAGTGAAATTTTACAACGACTTTTTGCCGGCCTAAAGCCCTGAAACGGTAATTAACAGAGCTACATTATTATATGGTGAATGTAACTGAAGTTCCCTGAGGCCAAGAGAGGAATGTACGTGCGGTTTTATATTTACCAGCGCCTGTAAAAAGGTTGAAGAGCACATCAACCTGCAAGCGGTTAAATTTAGCAATTAATCCGCAGTAGCAAGATCAGCCTTGGGGCCGTGGCCTGCTTTGGCAGTAAATGAGGCTGTTTCTGGTTTTGTTTTTAAGTTGGTATTGGTGTTTTCTTTAGTGCTTAATGAATAAGCAGTTATGCCCGAAGTTAATATGATGGCTATAGCGATAATTATCTTTTTCATGTTTTTGTTGCGTTAGAACGATGTTTAATTTGTTTTGCTGCAGATGATTTAATTATGCTGTAAAATCAGCAGTAGCTAAATCTTTTTTCGGACCACCAGTGAAAGCAAAGTCAGCAGTAGCTAAATCTTTTTTAGGACCGCCAGTGAAAGCGAAGTCAGCAGTAGCTAAGTCTTTTTTCGGACCGCCAGTGAAAGCTGTATTTTGAGTTGGTGGAGTTTTAGTTTTTGCAGGAGTTGTTTCTGCGTTTACAAATGACGTTAAAAAAGTGCTTAATGCTAATGCTGCTATGATTGATGATTTTTTCATGATTATTATATGTTGTGAGAGAGTTTTGATTAATATTTTTTGTTTATAAATGATTGTTGTTTGTTAATTAGTCGGCCTGACCTAAGTCTTTTCTAAATGCTGTTGATGACGAAGCAAAGGTTGTGGCTTCGGGTTTTACAGTTTGTTTAGTTGTGGTTTGTGATGATAAAATACCAGTAGCTACGGTTAAGCTTACAATGGTTATGATGATAAATTTTTTCATGTCGTTTTTAATTTTTTAAATGTTTTTATAAATCATGTTTAAGATTAATCAGCTGTACCAAGGTCTCTTCTTGCACTTGAGCCAAATGAATGTAATGCTGCAGTTTCAGGGGCAACCCTTTCTTTTTGGCATGAGGAGATGGCGCCGGTGAATAAAATAGCCAAGATGATTGTGATTAACTTTTTCATGGTCGTTAAATAATATTTTGAATATTGGACTGTCTTAATTTTTAATGTTTGTTCTGGATTTATAAAAGATTAGTCGGCAAAAGCCAGGTCTTTTTTAAACCCATGGTCGTTTTTTATAAAGCTGGTGGCCATAGGCTGTTCGGCTTTTTTTGGCGATAATAAAACCGCTGATGATAAAACTCCTGTGCCTGATGCAAGCAACGCTAAAAGGATGATTTTTTTCATATATATAAATATTTTATATTAGTATTCTAAATTGTTAAGTAATAATTAACCATATGTGCCCAATAATACGTTGCGGTAAATTTACCGGTCTGTAAAAATTGTTTTAGATTAAGATTTACTCTCTTTTTTGTGAAAAAAACTGATCAAAATATGGTAAGATATTTACAGTTTTATTCATATTTTTTTTTACATTTTTGTTGAAATAAATTGTTATTTTTAAACACTATACCCAATTGTTAAGAAAAAAGAATTGTTATACTTTTAATTTTATTCATCATTAGGTAGCATATTGGTAAACTAAGTAACATATTAATGCCGTTTGATTTTTTTCACTACTTTAAATCGTAGTTTGAAACGTTATTTTTATGTCAAAAAATATTACAAAATACACAATAATACTCAATTAATTAACTGTATATCAGTTATTTAACAATGCAAATATAAATATGTTTTTTAATTTTCTATTAATAAATATAAAATAATTTTCAACAATGTTTTTACTGATGTTTTAGGTATATATCAGTATAATTTATAACTTTCACATTCAATATAACGTAACAGTGTTTTAATGAAAAAAGCCTTTGTATTTCTTTTATTTTTTTGTACGGCGGTTACTTTACATGCGAAAGATTTAGGTGAGGCAATTACAGGAGATACAAGTGAGGTTATACGCATTAATAAGCAAGCGTATGATAACCGCTTAACCCAGCCTCAGCAAACGCTTTCAGATGCAAACAGGGCAATGGTTCTGGCTCGCAAAATAAACTATAACAACGGTATAGCCGAGGCGTACAGGGTTACCGGCTTGGCCATGTTTTACATGGACCAGGCAGAAAAGGCATTTAGCAATTATTTAAACGCGGTGGCTTTTTTTACAAAGGCTAATAATTTGGGGGGTGAGGCAAAGGTTTACAATAACATGGGTAATATTTACCGTGACCATGATACCAACAAATCACTGGATTATTTTTTTAAATCGTTGGCTATCGCGAATAAAATTAATAATGTAAGCTTAATTGCGGCCCTTAATTTAAATATAGGAAACGTTTATACACGCAGAAATAGTTATACCCAGGCTTTAAAATACTATGGCCAAAGCAAAGCGATATTTTCCAAGCTAAAAGATTCTGTAAACTTAATTCAATGCGGACAGAATATTGGAGTAGTTTATTTTAAGTTGAACCAATACGATAAAGCTTTAGCCATGCTACTGGAGGCCAACGCGGCCGCTAAGCACCTTGATTTGAACGAGCCGATTGCAAGTATCGACCTTACGCTGGCCTCATTATATATGAACCAGCAAAAATTCGATGAGGCAGAAAAGATTGTTAAGGAAGGCGTTGCCTATACCCAACTGATTAATGACCCTAAGCTTGAGTATGATTATAAGCACACCAATTATGAATTGGCTTATAATCGTAAAAACTATAATGAGGCGCTGTTTTATTTGCGGGAGATTTACCGGGTTGATAGTGCAACTTTCAAGACCAATACTTCGGTGCAAATGAAACTGATTGAGGCTACCCGCAAGCAGGAAGAGCAGATAAAAGAAAATGAGCGCGTAGCCGAGCGGCAGGCGTATGATCGTACCAAGTTTTGGGCCGTAACTATAGTTGCAGGCCTTTTGCTTGTTGTAATAGGGCTATTGGTTGGTAATGTAAAACGCAAAGCTAAAACCAATTCGCAGCTTACCTTGCTTAATGGGGAAGTATCCCGGCAGAAGGACAACCTCGACCGCATTAACCACCACCTGGAAGAGATCATTGATGAGCGTACCAAAGATCTCCAGATTAAGAACAGAAAGCTGTCAGAGCACTCCTCATACCTCTCGCACCAGATAAGGGGCCCTATAGCCACGCTACGCGGCCTTATCAACCTTGAAAAGGAAGGTTTGGTAGATCAACATGAATGTATCTCAATGATGGACAAATGCGTATCAGAGATTGATGAAAAGATCATTGATATGAGCGACATGCTACATAACCCATCGCGTACTACGACTACGTAGATTTTTGGAGCAAGGGTTTTTTTTGGAGTAAGGAGCAAGGAGTTTTGGACAAAGGACTTTTAGACGAAGGATTTTTGGACAAAAGGCTTTCGGACAAAGGACTTTCAGACAAAAGATAAAGGGGGATTTCGGATTCTATGATTTATCTTGAAGGGTTAAGCCGATATGCTTTGAGCTTTCATGATGGCTAAACAAAAAACGGACGGTATACACCGGCCGTTTTTTTATATTTTATACTTTATTTTTTCGTCTTTCGTCCTTTCTCTGAAAGTCCTTTGGTTCTTGCTCTAAGAATCCTTGCTCCTTGCTCTAAAAGTCCTTCGTCCGAAAATCCTTTGTCCAAAAATCCTTACTCCCAAAATCCTTGCTCCTTGCTCTAAAAAACTAATTCAGATTAAAAGCTATAGGAAAAGTAGAGTGTATTTGGGCTTCAAAAAGGCCAAGGTAAATACAATACCATGATATCATTTGTAAGATAAGCAACTGGCGGTGTTTTTTGTTGTAGCCCTGGGTTTCAAAAGCGATGGTTTCATCGCCTGCAGTAACAAAAAACCTTAATTCGCCTTTACAGGGTTTAAACTTTGATTTCAGCATATCATAGGCCTTCACCTTAAGCTTGCTGTTAGGATCATGAATAGTTCCGTCCTTTAGCGCCTCGTTTTTTGAAATAGATATCAGGTAATTTGACATAAGTACATGTTTTTCTGGGTGAAAAGCATGTAACAATTTTTACTCCAAAAAGTTAAATAATAATGGTATTAACCTTTAAAGTTTAATACAACCATTAAATTTTACAAAAGTTTCTTCTTGTTAAATAATATTAATCAATATTTAACAAGAAAAATAATGCCATTAAAATAAATGTAGCAATTAGTATATCAAGTATGTGTAAATGTAAGTTTTACAACACACATTACCATAACTAAACAGCTAAAGCGCTTTTACCACGCAGTTCTTCATAAAGTAAAATCACTTTACGCTGCAGGTTTGCAATTTCCGATTCGCGGTCAACCAGCTTCTTTTGGGCGATACTGAGGTTTGATGGAGTAAGATCAATTTCCCCTGCATCGAGTGCAAGAAGGTTCACCACGTTAAGCTCAAAAATGTTTGCAATTTGTTCCAACCGCGATAAGTTAATATCCGTTACACCCGTTTCAATTTTTGAAAATGCAGGGATAGAAATACCTAAACGGTTTGCCACATCTTCCTGGCTCCAACCGTGCTGATGACGCAAGGTTCTGATGTTTTTACCTACAAATTTGTTGGTCTTTTTTTTAGTGATGTCGCTCATGTTCGGTTATCTATAATTAATCAGTTAATAAAAGATATCCAAACGTTATGCCATTATTAATTTAGCTTTAAATATATGTCTTCAAAGCACAATTATTCCAAAACGGGGAAAAAAATACACGAAAATTGGGGCGGCTTTCTAAGCCATATTATTGATAATACTCAACTTTGCAAATTTAAGTAGCAGTTGCTTTTGGCCAATTTCTTTAAAAAATATAGTAGCCTTGATATCGGGCTTCGTTCCCTCCAGGCTTTGCACCTTGCCAAAACCAAAACGCTCGTGCTCAACTTCCATACCCACCTGCAGGTTTGATGTATCAGACGGTTTAAAATCTGGCGATACTACGTGCGCTTTTGCCAAAATTGATGTGGTTTTTACAGGCGCGGATGTTGCCGGTTTTGGTTTTGAAAAAGCATCAGCTTGTTTACCACTGGTCCAGGCCTTGCGGTCGTCATCAAAAAACGGATTGTTGCTTGTAGTTGTTTTGGCGCTGTAATCCAGTTCAAGGTATTTGGCATCTATTTCATCCAAAAAGCGGCTTGGTTCGCAGCTAATGAGTGTGCCAAATTTAAAACGCGAAGTAGCATAGCTTATGGTAAGCTTAGTTTCGGCACGGGTTACAGCCACGTAAAACAGTCGTCGTTCTTCTTCCAGATCACTGCGGGAATTGAGCGACATCTGGGATGGGAAAAGATTTTCTTCTAAACCTACCACATGCACCTGCGAAAACTCTAAGCCCTTACTACTGTGAATGGTCATGAGCGATACTGTATCAGCATCTTTATTCTTGTCCTTGTCATCATTAGTGAGCAGGGCAATATCCTGCATAAATATGTCCAGACCTTTTTCTTCTATGTCTTCGCGCTCGCTAAACTCCTTGATACCATTCAGTAATTCCTGTATATTCTCATAGCGGTTTAACCCCTCTACAGATTTATCCTCGTAAAGATCTTTAAGCAGGCCCGAGTGTTGGGCTATGTACAATGCCGATTCATATGCCGATTTTGTTTTTGTCAAAACCTGGAAACTTTGAATCATAGTGGCAAAGTTGCTCAGTGATGGGGATGCTTTCCCATCAAAATATTGAACCGGATCCACAATCACCTCCCAGGGGGTAACTTTGTGATGATCGGCACTTACAATGATCTTGTCAACCGTGGTATCGCCTATGCCCCTTTTAGGGTAGTTGATAACACGTTTAAGCGCTTCCTCATCATTAGGGTTAAAAGTAAGGCGGAAGTAGCCTATCAGATCCTTGATCTCTTTTCGCTGATAAAAGGACAAGCCACCATATATTTTATAAGGAATCCCCAGCTTGCGCAGAGCCTCCTCCATGGAACGCGACTGCGCGTTGGTACGGTAAAGAATGGCAAAATTATTCCAGTTTTTACCTTTCAGGCTCCTGTCCTGCATAATAGCCTCAGCCACCATTTTACCTTCTTCGTTATCGCTGAAGGCGCGCATTATTTTTATTTTATCTCCCGCTTCCTTTTCGCTGAAAACGTTCTTTTTAAGCTGCTCTTTATTATTGCTGATGATACTGTTGGCTACATGCACAATATTTTGTGTCGACCGGTAGTTTTGCTCCAGCTTAAATACCTTCAAATCCGGGTAATCCTTTTCAAAGTTGAGGATGTTTTGAATGTTGGCTCCACGAAATGCGTAAATACTTTGCGCGTCATCACCTACAACGCATAAATTCTCGTTAACAGCTGCCAGTTTTTTCACAATAAGGTATTGCGAAAAGTTGGTATCCTGGTACTCATCCACCATCAGGTATTTAAACTTGTGCTGGTATTTGTTTAGTACTTCGGGATGCAGTTTAAGCAACTCGTTGGTTTTGTACAGCAAATCGTCAAAATCCATAGCGCCGGCACGGAAGCAACGGGTGGCATACATCTCGTAAATTTTGCCCAGTTGCCCGCGGCCTGTCGACATATCATCGGCCTGGATCTGCTCATTTTTATTGTATTCCCTAAACGAGATCAGGTTATTTTTTGATGCGGAGATACGGTTAAGTACAAAGTTTACGGCATATAGCTTATCATCAAGGTTTAATTCTTTGATAATGGCACGCAGTACGCTTTTGCTATCGTCGGTATCATAAATGGTAAAGTTACTTGGGTAGCCAATTTTTTCGGCTTCTACACGTAACAGCTTGGCAAAAACCGAGTGGAAGGTACCCATCAGATGTTTTTAGCCTCGCCACCCACTACATGGGTAATACGTTCGCGCATTTCGCGCGCGGCTTTATTGGTAAATGTTAAAACCAGTATATTAAATGAATCCACACCTTTACGAATAAGGTGGGCCACCCTGTAGGTAATTACCCTTGTTTTGCCAGATCCGGCACCGGCAATGATCATCACCGGTCCTTCAGTTTGTTCTACCGCTGCCCGTTGTTCGGGGTTTAAACCCTGTAAATAATCCAAAATCTTTTCCTCTTTTCTTGAAACAGCGAAATTAAGGTTTTGCGACGAAAGGGGAAAGTAAGATTGCCGGTGGACGTGATAAAAATATTAACAATGGTGATTTAAAGGTGGATAAAAGAAAATTTGGCTTTTTAGCCAATCGGGAAGTCTGAAATTTAAACTTGTCTAAAATCCTCGTTATCAATATTAAATATTTGCCCTTGGTAGTTAAATTGTCCATGAAAGGCAATGTGTATTTCAAGTTCACTCGAGCTTAAAAATTGTTTTAAATGCAGCATGTCAAATTCCCTGTAAAATTCAAATACAGTGTCATTGTCAATATTATAAAAGTTAATAGTGAAGTATGGAAATGAATTGATTTGATGATATTTTACAAAAAACAAAAGCTTTAAATCTTCTTTGAAAATAAAGTTATCAGCAATACAATTGTCTGATATCAGCTTATCACCCTTGTAAACATCAACTGTATATGGACCTCCCATACTCAGTATCTCTTGAGCATTGGTTAAGGTTAGTTCAATCCCTGAAACTATTTCTTTATGTACCATTTTGTTATTTTACTAAATAACAAACAAATATTGATGAGGCATAAAGTTTAAGTCTATTAAGTAAAAGGAACTGCCGGTTTTATACGGTAATACCTATAATCGGCATCCAACTCAGCCCATCACCATTTTTACATCCCATGAAATATAATCTATGCCAAATTTACTATCTTCACGCATCAACCATATACATTGTCATGAAGAAAACCCTTACTCTTGGTTTACTGGCGCTTTCTGCCACTGCTTTCGCGCAGCAAAAAACATTAATCGGCTTCACCCCGGCATCGTCGGCCAAACAATTGGCTGCCGAAAAATCATTTGATGCATCCCTGAGCGCGCAACGTATTGGCGAAACCATTAAAACGCTTTCGGCATTTCCGCATAATATAGGTTCGCCGGGCAGCAAGGCCGTAGCCGAAAAAATATTGGCCATGTATAAAAGCTATGGGCTTGATGCACATATAGAAACCTATACTGTACTTTACCCTACGCCCAAAACAAGGGTGCTGGAACTTTCCGGCCCGGCAAGCTATACCGCTTTATTAAAAGAGCCCGCGCTGGCAGAGGATGGAACATCGGGGCAGCCCAACCAGTTGCCAACCTATAACGCCTGGAGTGCTGATGGTGATGTGAATGGTGAGCTGGTATTTGTAAACTATGGATTGCCGGATGATTACGAGAAGCTGGCTGCCATGGGCATTGATGTAAAAGGTAAAATAGTAATTGCCAAATATGGCCGCTCATGGCGTGGCATAAAGCCAAAGGTAGCCTATGAGCATGGGGCCATTGGCTGTATCATTTATTCAGATCCTGCTGATGATGGTTACTCGGCGGGTGATGTGTATCCAAAAGGAGCCTATAAAAATGAATTTGGCGTGCAGCGGGGTTCGGTGATGGATATGGTGATCTATCCCGGCGATCCGCTTACACCGGGTGTTGGTGCTACCAAAGATGCCAAACGCCTGGATAGGAAAGATGCCACCACAATATTGAAAATACCGGTGCTGCCCATCAGTTATCATGATGCACAACCTTTACTGGCCGCCTTGGATGGTCCGGTTGCGCCGGCAGGCTGGGCCGGATCCCTGCCTATAACTTACCATATTGGTGGGGGTAAAGCAACGGTACACCTTAAAATGGAATTTAACTGGGATATGGTACCGGCCTATGATGTAATAGCCCAAATTAAAGGCTCCACGTATCCCGATGAGTGGGTAATGCGCGGTAACCACCATGATGCCTGGGTAAACGGAGCCAACGACCCCATAAGCGGACAAGCCGCCATGATTGAGGAAACAAAAGCCCTCGGCGACCTGCTTAAAACCGGCTGGAAACCAAAGCGTAGCATTATTTATTGCTCATGGGACGGGGAAGAACCTGGTTTATTAGGCTCTACCGAGTTTGCAGAAGATCATGATAAGGAATTGCAGCAAAAGGCTGTGGTTTATATCAACTCAGATAGTAATGGTCGCGGGTTTTTAGGTGCAGGCGGTTCGCAGGCATTGGAAAGCTTTATTGACGAGATAACCCGCGGCATAACCGACCCG
Organism: Mucilaginibacter sp.; assembly: GCF_025362475.1. Lineage (GTDB taxonomy): Bacteria > Bacteroidota > Bacteroidia > Sphingobacteriales > Sphingobacteriaceae > Mucilaginibacter. Next base: position 9,414 of record NZ_JANYGH010000023.1, on the reverse strand, counting down.
CAAACCAAAGTGAGTGTGTTTGATCGTAAAAAGGCAATGGAATTGGTTAATGCCAAATCAACCAGCGATAAAAAAGAAATTTTGGAACGTAAGGGCGAGAAGCTGGAAGCGCTGGGTTCAGGATCAGATTTCTCATCATTCCTGCAGCATCTGGGCATCCCTACGCTTGATTTTGGTTTCGGTGGAGAAGATGGCGGTGGCGAATACCACTCTATTTATGATTCCTTTGATGATTACAAACGCTTTAAAGACCCTGATTTTGCTTATGGCGTGGCGCTATCGCAAACTGCCGGTCACTCGGTATTGCGTATGGCAGATGCCGATGTACTGCCATTTGATTTCAGGAGTCTGCAAACTACCATCAGTAAGTATGCTACCGAATTAACGAAACTGGCAAACGATACCCGCGAAGCCACTGCTATAGATAACCAACTGATAAAAGCCAACGACTATACCCTGGCTGCCGACCCAACACACCTGTACAAGGCCCCGGCAGCTAAAAGCGAAGTGCCGCAAATAGATTTTAAACCACTAACCGGCGCCCTTGATTCATTAAAGAAAAGCGCGGATAAACTGGCCACTTATTGGACCGCTGCTACACTTAAAAACGGCGACCATGATAAGCTAAACAAGTTACTTTACCAGGCCGAGCAGCAATTACTTTCGGTAGATGGTTTGCCGCGTCGTAGCTGGTACCGTCACACTATTTATGCGCCGGGCTTTTACACCGGCTATGGTGTCAAAACGCTCCCCGGCATCCGCGAAGCTATTGAGCAACGTAACTGGGATGAAGTTAAGCAGCAGATAGGGGTTGTAGCCGGGAGGATTAACGCATTGGCCGGGTATTTGGCGATGGGGGCGAAGTAAGGAAATTTAGCATACTTACTAATGGCTTTAGATTGTTATCACTTAGTTGATGTTCGTCATCAATATTTACTGTTTCAAATAGATGAGCAGGAACTTGTGGAAATAGAAGAAATACTGATTGAATTTAAAAGACTGACAGGAATCTATATAGATCCCTATGGAACAACACGAATCCATCAGGAGTTTATCGAACTACTCCTATCAAAAATTAATAAAAGCTTAGATATGGTCAGGGATAAAAATGTCTCGCGTGTAACACTATTGGATAAGTTGACAGGAGTAAAAGAAGGATTATTTATTGTGGGGGATTAATAAAACAAACCAAAGCTATCAGTGGAATTTATATAGAAAGTTGTTTTAATAGGCCTTTCTTAACCGATCGGCAAATTCATCGGGTAATAAGCTTTGTTCAATTGCCATTGCTGCTTGTTCAACATCGTAAGCAACTCTTATAAACTCCACTGTAATACTATCCCTGTCAGTTATCGAACTGGTCATATCCAGATTTAATATTACATAGCATCCGGCTGGGTTGCCATCTTTTGGTTTGCCTACAGAGCCTATATTGATAACATGCCTGAATTGTTGGTTGCCGACTTTGAGGATACGATGATAAGGTTTATGCGAATGACCGATACACAGGATATCGGCATTCGCTTCTGCCATCATTTCAAGTACATAGGTTTCATCCAAATCTTCCAAAACGTATTCGTCAACACTCCTTGTACTGCCATGTGCCAGTACAATATTTACGGCCTCATCTATCATTTTAAATTCAAGGCGAATATGTGCAGGCAGGGTTGATAGATACTGACGACCTGCCTCATCAATCAAATGATAGGCATAGGTTTTTCCTGGTTCACCAAGGGTTTGATCGGTGGTAACCAATTTCTTCACTTTCAGATCATGATTACCGGCGAGGGTAGCGATACCTCGTTTACGGATTTCGGCAATTACCTCGTTAGGCCAAATGTTGTAACCAACCAGATCGCCAAGGCAATAAATGGCATCAGTATTCCTGGTTGCTACATCGGCGAAGAATGCCTCCAACGCTGGCAGATTTGCGTGAATATCCGAAAAAAGGGCAATTCTCATTATTGTACTGCAGTTTGAGTTTTAGAGGTATAATATTTTTTTCGGAAATAAAAAGCAAGGTTAACCAAAGCGATCAATGCAGGTACTTCTACTAAGGGGCCAATAACCCCTGCAAAGGCTTCTCCCGAATTAATACCAAAAACGCCAATGGCTACTGCAATAGCTAATTCAAAGTTGTTCCCGGTGGCCGTGAATGCAATAGAAGTACTTTTGGAGTAATCGGCACCAAACGATTTACCGATAAAGAAACTCAAGATGAACATGATGGTAAAGTAAATTACCAACGGTATAGCAATACGCAGTACATCAAAAGGGATTTGAACAATTAAGTTACCTTTTAAACTGAACATTACCACAATGGTAAACAGCAAGGCAATTAAGGTTATCGGAGAAATAAAAGGGACATATTTAGTTTGGAACCATTGCTCTCCCTTAATTTTAATTAAAGCATATCTGCTGATAATACCCGCTGCAAAAGGGATACCGAGGTAAATACCAACGCTTTTTGCAATTTCAGATATGGTTATATTAACGGCTAATCCTTTCAAGCCAAAAAGAGGCGGCAAAACGGTTATAAATACATAAGCATAAACGCTGTAAAGCAATACCTGGAAAATACTGTTTAAGGCAATTAACCCGGCTGCATATTCACGGTTGCCCTCTGCCAATTCGTTCCATACCACCACCATCGCAATACAGCGCGCAAGGCCTATCAAAATTAAACCTACCATATAAGCGGGATGATCACGTAAAAGCGTTATCGCTAATATAAACATCAGGATAGGACCAATTACCCAGTTTAATACCAGGGATGCGCTCAATACTTTTGTATCCTTAAATACTTCGCCCATATTCTCGTATCTCACTTTGGCAAGCGGAGGGTACATCATCAGGATTAGGCCTATTGCCAGGGGGATATTGGTAGTTCCGCTGGAAAAAGAATTTATAAAGCCAGATGATGATGGAATAAAATAGCCTACCGCTACTCCAATAGCCATAGCAAGGAAGATCCACAAAGTAAGGTATCGGTCAAGAAAACTTAATTGTTTTCGTTCGGCCACCGGGGCACAGTTATTTGCTGCCATATATTAAAGTATAATTCGTGTTTTAATGTGAAGTTTGTTTTGACCTTCGATAAGATTCTCTCTTCTTTAAACTATTATATTGCAATATTACGATTAATGTTTTGATTAAAAAATATATGTTTATTAAAGAGAGAGCAAATTGATATGAGAGTGTCTATTAAAACTAACCATTTAAGTGAAAGAGTCAGAGGCATCGCCTCGACAAATATTGTAACAACGGATTTTAATCCGTTGAAATGAGGTGAAGAATAGCAATAAGAACCCTAGGTTCGGTTTGTATAAATTATTAATATTGTCCGTGCCGATGGCACTTTTGATTTATGGTAGGCTTACAGGCAACGGGTTAAAACCCGTTGTTACAAAATGTATCGTGCCGATGGCACTTTTAATGAAAAGATAATTAAGCGAATGAAACAGAGGCATCGCCTCGACAGATATTGTAACAACGGATTTTAATCCGTTGAAGAGACGTGAAGGATACCAATAAGAACCGTAGGTTCGACTTGTATAAACAAAAAACTATTAATGATTTAACCCCAAAAAATGGCAAATACTTACCATCAAATTTACATTCAAACAGTTTTTGCAGTTAAATACCGCCAGGCGATAATTGAAAAAGAGTGGAAGGAAAAATTCTTTGGTGTAATTGGTAATTTAATCAGTGAAGCTAATTGCAAAACCATTATTGTAAATGGAGTGGAAGATCATGTGCATTGTTTTATCGGGTTAAAACCGGTGGTTTCCGTTTCTGAATTAATGAAAACCGTAAAAGCAAAATCGTCCAAATATATTAATGATCACTCGTTAACCTCCGAGCGTTTTGAATGGCAGGAAGGCTATGGCGTATTTTCATACAGCCATTCGCAGATTGATAAGGTTTATAAATACATTCAAAAGCAGGAAGAACATCATAAAAAGCAAACGTTCAGAGATGAGTATTTAGATTTTTTAAAAAAATTCAACGTCGAATTTGATGAGCAGTATATTTTTCAGGACTTGATATAGCTATTCGCCCATACCTATTAGTAATAGAGGCATCGCCTCGACGAATATTGTAACAACGGGTTTTAACCCGTTGAACAAGAGGTAGGTTTGACTTGTATATTCGCTCTGCCCATGGCAACGGGTTTTAACCCGTTGTTACAACATGATCCGGGCCGATGGCCCTTTAATGAAAAGATAGTTTGGAGAGCTGGTTGCCCGGATGAATGAAATTCAATTCCATGACTTTAGTACGTATAACACCTCTCGCCAAAAGAACGAATTGATATCACAAAAAAATAGCGATGAGCCTTAACCCATCGCTATTTAAAATGCCCAAAAGCAATTCACTAAATCAGCAATTCACTAATTAGAATTACTCGCCGTAGTAAACGTTGTTTTTCAAGTTAACATCGGGCAGTTCGTGATTAGGATCAATCACCATTGATTTTATTGTGGAGGTTGACGGATATTTAAACGTCCACACACCGCCGCGTTGCCAAACGTTTACAGGTAAATGTAAAGTTTCGGTTTTACCGTTAGCCTGGGTAATTTTCAAATCAACAGGCATAGCCATTTTTTCGTTATTGGTAATAGTGATCAGCGCGCCGTTTGCCGCATTATCATCTATGTATTTAACGTTGCTTATAGCCTGATCAAGCTTCCATGTAGTAGTAAACCAAGCTTTCCAAAACCAGTTAAGATCTTCGCCGCTGGCATCATTCATGGCACGGAAAAGGTCGGCTGGTAGTGGGTGTTTAAATGCCCAGTTCTTGATATATTCATGGAACGCATAGTCAAAACGCTCTGGTCCTAATACCACATTGCGCAGCATATCCATACCCAAAGCGGTTTTTACATAATACTGTCCATAATCGTTCAAACCAATAGCTTCCGGAGCAGTCATCAGTGGATCTTTGCTGTTGCGGAACATTCCTAAAATGCGCTGAGCCATTTTGGTGGTATCGTTATACTCGCCTTTATTAAATTGCTGTGAGGCATATTCATTGATGAAAGTGTTAAAGCCTTCATCCATCCACATATATTTACGCTCGTTTGAGCCCACTATCATCGGGAACCAGTTGTGACCTATTTCGTGCGTAACATCGCCCCAAAGTTGTCCTTTCTTTAAATTGCTCAGGCAAAATATAGCGCCCGGATACTCCATACCCAGGGCAACGCCAGATACGTTTACAGCAGAGTTCCATGGATATTCAAAATAAGCTTTTGAGTAAATTTCCATGCTGTTTTTCAGGTACTCGGTTGAGCGGCCCCAGCTATCTACGCCGGCACTCTCCACAGGGTAGGCAGACATGGCAATACCTTTACGGCCCGATGGGAAATTAACCTTAGCGGCATCCCATATAAACGCGTTCGACGCGCCAAATGCCACATCGCGGCTATTCTCCATTTTATAATGCCAGGTTAAAGTACCTTTAAACGGACGGGTTGATGATTTGCCAACTTCGTTTTCTTTAATCAGCATTACAGTTTTATCGCTGGTTTTGGCATCAGCCAAACGGCTCAATTGCGCCGGTGATAAAACCTCTTCAGGGTTTTGCAAATCGCCCGATCCTACAACCACCATATTGGCAGGTGCGGTTATGTAATAATCAAAATCGCCGTATTCGCAATAAAACTCGCCCAGGCCCATGTAGGGTAGGGTGTTCCAGCCTTCCACATCATCATAAACGCACATGCGTGGGTACCATTGGGCAATTTCGTAAACGTAGCCTTGTTTAAACTTTTTGCGGCCCATGCGGTCGGCACCATAAAAAGGGATAGCAAAATCATAGTTGATCTTAACCTGTATTTTTTCGCCTTTGCCATCCATTGGCGCGTTTAGGCGTAACTGCATGCGGGCATCAGTAATTACAGGAATAACTTTATAGGTTTGACCTTTGTAAGTAACATCAACCGAGCCTATATGATAGCCTCCGCGGCTAAAGCCACGCACATCAAAACGATCGCCGGTAACCGGGGTAACGGCAGCGCCGCGAGAATCGGGTTTAAATAGGTTTTGGTCCAGTTGTAACCACAAGTAATCCAGTTGATCGGGGCTGTTATTGGTGTAGGTAATAGTCACTTCGCCGGTGATGGTAGTGTCCTTGCCTTCGTTAAGAGCAGCTTTGATCTGGTAATCGGCACGGTTTTGCCAATAGGTTGGCGAAGGCTTGCCGCTGTTTGATCGTGTTCCCTGCCCGGTAACCGGCCAGGTGATAGGGCCAAAAAGGTCCTGGTGGTCATACTTTATAGAGTCTGTTTGTGCCGATGCCGGGTTTGCCATTGCAAATAAGCCAAAGGCGCCTAAAATGTTGATCAGTTTAAAATAGCGCATTTTTGAATTTGATAATAAAGGCGCAAAGAAAGGGAAATAATTTGTGAAATTGGTAACGGGAGCGCTTATAGTGCTGTGATTGTGGTTGATTGGCGAAGTTGTAATGGTAATGTTACCGGGCGACGCGGGCATTGCGAGGGTAGACCGACCCCGGCCTGCGCCATGCAATAACACTGTGGGATAAAACTTTTCAAATTAAAACCTATTTAACCTGTAGGTACATTTATATTCGCATTTGCAAAACTTTGATACCTATTTACCATGAACAAACTGGCAAATTCCACATCCCCATATTTATTGCAGCACGCCAATAATCCTGTAAACTGGTACCCATGGGGTAAAGAGGCACTTGATAAGGCTAAAGCCGAAAACAAGCTGATATTGGTGAGTATTGGTTATTCCGCCTGCCACTGGTGCCACGTAATGGAGCACGAAAGCTTTGAGGACGAAGCCGTGGCCACCGTAATGAACGAATATTTTGTTTGTATTAAGGTGGATAGGGAAGAGCGCCCCGATGTAGACCAGATATACATGAGCGCCGTGCAGCTGATGAGTGGCCGTGGCGGCTGGCCGCTAAACTGTATCTGCCTGCCAGATCAAAGACCCATTTATGGCGGCACTTACTTTCGTAAAAACGACTGGACATCGCTGCTCTTTAACCTGGCCGATTTCTACAAACAAAAACCAGAAGAAGCCGAAGAATATGCGGTACGATTAACTGAGGGAATCCAGAAATATGAGTCGGTACAATTTATAGCCGAACAGCCTGCGCATACTAAAGACGATTTAAAGCTGATAGCCGACACCTGGAAACGATATTTTGATAAATACGAAGGCGGTACAGGGAATGCGCCCAAATTTCCGATGCCCAATAACTGGCTGCTGCTAATGCGTTACGCGCATTTGATGCAGGATGAGGAAATTGCCAAACAGGTAAAACTCACGCTGCATAAAATGGCCTATGGCGGAATTTATGATCATATAGGCGGCGGTTTTGCCCGTTATTCTGTTGATGGCAGGTGGCATGTACCGCATTTCGAGAAAATGCTTTATGATAACGCCCAACTCATTAGTTTATATGCCGAGGCTTATACCTGGCAGCCCGATGAGCTTTACGAAAGGGTAGTTGATGAGATCATCCATTTTGCTACTAAAGAATTGGCCTCGCCAGATCTTGGCTTTTACTCGGCGCTTGATGCCGATAGCGAAGGCGTAGAGGGTAAGTTTTATATTTTTACTAAAACACAGATAGAAGAGATCCTGGGCGATGATGCCGACCTGTTCTGTATTTACTACCATATTACAGAAGATGGCAACTGGGAGGAGGAGCAGTCAAATGTATTGTTCCGCAAGGAAACTGATGAGCAATTGTCCAAAAAATTGGGTTTGGGAGTTGATGATCTGCTATCGCAGGTAAAAGCATCCCGCAAAAAAGTTTTCGAAGCCCGTCGTCACCGTATCAGACCAGGTTTGGATAACAAGATACTGGCCTCATGGAATGGTTTGATGCTAAAAGGACTTTGTGAAGCTTACCGGGCATTTGATAAACCTGAGTATCTGGAGCTTGTTTTGAAGAATGCTAATTTCATCCTGGATAATCTATTAGGTCAAAATGGCAGACTATCACGGGTTTACAATAGCAATACGGCAGGAGAAATTCCGGTAGCGTTTTTGGATGATTATGCCAACATTATTGATGGGTTGATAGCCACTTACGAGGTTACCTTTGATGAGCATTGGCTGCAACAGGCAAAAGCCCTTACAGATACCGCTATAACCCATTATTACGATGAGCAGAACGGCATTTTCTTTTATACCGCCGATAATGATGAACAGCTGATAGCCCGCAAATCAGAAATTATGGATGGTGTTACACCGGCCAGTAATTCGGCTATGGCACGTGTTCTGAAAAAATTAGGCCTGCTTTTTGATGATGAAAGTTATGCAGCGGTTTCGGCACAGCTGTTACGCAACATTATGCCGCAGTTGGCAAAATATGGTACGGCCTATTCAAACTGGACTATGTTATTGCTTGATGAAGTTTTTGGTATATATGAAGTTGCAGTAACCGGCCCCGAAGCTGAACCCGTAAGAAAGGAACTTGAAAATAATTACTTCCCTAATAAAATAATCTTGGGAGGTACAAAAGGAAGTTTACCTTTGTTACAGGATAAGTTTGGTAAATCAACACAAATTTTTGTTTGTAAAGATAAAACCTGCGGATTACCTGCTAATAACACGGCCGACGCATTAAAACAAATGCAGGCTTGATTGCTTATTTATAAAAATACTTTACAATGAAGATTGAACCACAGCACGTAGTGTCATTAACTTACGATTTGTATGTTGACCAGGATGGTACCGAAACGTTAACGGAAAGTGCCACACAAGAACAACCTTTAACCTTTTTGTTTGGTGCCGGCCAGATGCTGCCCAAATTTGAAGAAAATTTAAGTACCCTATCAACTGGTGATGCTTATGAATTTCGTCTGTCAGCTCAGGATGCTTACGGCGAATATGATGAAGAAGCAGTAGCCAACCTGCCTAAAGAAATGTTCCAGGGAACTGAAGTTCCTGAAATTGGCAGCATTTTACCTTTACAGGATAATAATGGCAACCGTTTCCAGGCACAGGTAGTATCAATTGCCGAAGATTCGGTAATTGTTGACCTTAACCACCCTATGGCTGGCCAGGAATTGCATTTTAAAGGCAGTATCCTCAACGTACGCCCCGCCACACCAGAAGAATTATCACACGGCCATGCACATGGCGCTGATGGTCACCACGCTCACTAATTTTGGCGAACGTATAATATTTGAAAAGCCCGTTATGCAAATAGCGGGCTTTTTTTGTGCAAAAAACAAACTGCCGCGAGGTTCTAACTCGTGGCCTATATGGTTTCAGCTTTCTGTCTTGTCCTAAAATAGGTTTACACACCAGTAAACAAAAATGGAAAGATATTCAAAGATTTATGGGAGTAAATGGCAAAGCCAGTACAGTGAGGAATTTAAACGCAAAGTTTGCCAGGAGTATTTAGATGGGCAGGAA
>NZ_JANYGH010000008.1 GCF_025362475.1 Mucilaginibacter sp. | reverse complement strand
ACTGTAGAGAAACATATCTCGCTGGCATTAAAGCAATTGGGAGGGTATTCCGGTGCTGCAATCATCATTTGCTTAGTTCACCAGCTGTCTTAAAAAAATATTTTTCAGTGATTACGGGTAATCGTCAATTCAAATCGTATTAGCAGTACTAGCGGAATGGCGGCAAGGTTTGAAAATGAAAAATTCGAGGTTGGTGTAACACGATTACCAAATCAAACAGTCTATTCTGTTTTTAATTGGGGCGATATGCCCGTAGAACGGCGGATAAAATTACCTTAAGGTAAATATCAGTTCGTTAACAATGGACGGGAGAAAAGGGAATGTGCAGTTATTTCTGGTGATAGAACCCAAAACCTGCTTTGGCGCCTGCAACACGGGAATTATGTTAAAGCTCAACCTAAAATAATGGTAATAACCATCGGCGTAAATAATATTATCTCTGGTGACAATGCACAGGAAATTGCAAATAGTATCTTGTCCATCACCAATTGGCTAAAACTTAAAAATTGTGAAAATTAATCATGCCAAATCATGGCTCTTTCTTATTGCCACCACATTTGCTATATCAGCGTCTGCCCAGCAAAAAACACATAGCTGGGAAGAACTCCGAAAAGTATATCAATTTCCAAAATGGGACACCGAGGCGCGTTTTGGCATTTGGGTACACTGGGGAGCACAAACAGAGCCGGAGTATGGCGGCGGCTGGTATGCCAGGCACATGTATATGCAAAACGTAGGCAAGGAAGACTGGGGGAAAACGCTTATTCTTATCAGGTAAAAACTTATGGGCATCCGTCTAAAAAAGGCTTTAAGGATGTGATACATGAATGGAAAGCCGAAAAATTGAATACCCATGCGCTGTTAAAATATTTTAAAAGTATAGGGGCCAAATATTTTGTTGCCCTTGCTAATCATCATGATCATTTCGACAATTTTAATTCTACTTACCAACCGTGGAACTCGGTAAACGTTGGGCCAAAGAAAGATATCATCGGCTTGTTTAAAAAATCGGCGGTAAAATATAAAATACCGTTTGGCGTAAGCTCGCATGACGATCGATTTCTTAGCTGGTGGCTACCTGCCTTTGGCGCAGACACCTCAGGACCCAAAAAAGGCGCGCCTTACGATGGAAGGATAACGAAAGCCGATGGAAAAGGCAAATGGTGGGAAGGACTGGATCCTGCTGATCTATACGGTTTACCGCCTGAAAAGCGCACATCCGAATGGATAAAAAGCCTTAAAGAGACTTATGTAAAACGTATCGACGAACTGGTAAGTAAATATGATGTGGATATGCTTTGGTTTGACGGCTATGGTTTTCCTTATGGCGACTATGGCAAGGAGGTGTGCACTTATTTCTTTAATCATCAGTTACAGGAGCACGGCAAAATAACCGCGGTGATAGCGGGCAAATTTAACAATGAGCCATCTACAGTAAAAGATATAGAGCGTGGCGGAGCTACTAAAATATTGCCTTATCCATGGCAAGGCACGCTTACGTTTGGAAGCTGGTTTTACAAAAAAGACAAACCCATAAGGCATAATGCCAGAACAGTTATTGAAACACTTACAGACATTATGAGTAAAAACGGTAACCTGTTATTAAATGTAGAGTTGTTGCCTGATGGCACTATCCCGCACGATCATAAATTGATATTGGATACTATTGGCATGTGGATGAACCGCAATGCTGAGGCTATTTATGCCAGCAAACCGTGGAAAATTTATGGTGATAATTTAGCTTCGGCAAATAAACCTGTAAAAGGCATCAGTGAAACTGATCTTGCGACCGCAAAAAAGCAAAGCGAAGACTTTAACGAGCGTACTATTGCAAGCCCGGCCTACCCGCACGATGAAGTTCGCTTTACAACCAAAAGCAATACCTTATATGTTTTTGTTTTAAATCCCGCAGCCGGACTGATTGAATTACCCAGTCTGGGATTGTCGTCGCCCTATAATTCAAAAAAGATCATTTCCATAAAATTATTGGGCTCCGCAAAAAAGATCTCATTTAAACAGGATAAAGATAAACTGCAATTCCATGTACCTGAATTAGCAGGAGATAAGCATACCAAGGTATTTGCAATAAAAGGAGTTTTGTAAAAATCAGAAGTTGATGTCATAAATTTCATGGCACTATATTATATAAGCTCAATAAAAAAAATATTTGTTCTGCCAGTTTTAATGGCAATGTTTTATGCAACTGCAAACGCGCAAAGCGATAGCATCAAATCGAAAACACAATTGTTATAGCATCAAACGATAGTAAGGCTACCATTATATACAAAGCTGCGCATGCAGTGCCAACAGCCAATCAACTTAATGCCTTAAAAAACGAATTTATATCATTTATACATATCGGGCCTAATACTTTTACGCGGCTTGGATGGGGCACTGGCACTGAAAATCCCCAAAGTATAGATTAAGAAGGTGACAGTTCTTATTGCTGATCAGTTGGTGGGATATTAAAATTAACTAATCGCTTTTTATTGGATGTAAAAGAAAAACAGATTTTAAAAAAGTATAAAAAATATAAACAGATGAAAAAATACCCTTTCTTCCTTATTCTTTTGTTCTTCGCTTTATCGCTAAACGCCAGCATTCGCTTGCCCAAGATATTGAGCAGCAATATGGTGCTCCAGCAGCAATCAACTGCTAAGCTATGGGGTTGGGCTACTGTACCTGCTGAGAAGATAAAAGTAACCACGTCCTGGGACAATAAAACTATAGAAACATCAGCCGATGGAAATGCTAATTGGCAAATTGATATTCAAACGCCAAAGGCAGGGGGGCCTTACAGCATTACACTGCAAGGTGAAAATAAAATTATACTCGAAAATATTCTGATAGGCGAAGTGTGGTTATGCAGCGGCCAATCAAATATGGATAGAAATTACATAAAAGGCATTTTCAGTATTAAGGATGAATTTACACAACTGAGCAAGCTTAATATCAGGCTATTTAACATGCCTAAAAATACTTCTAAAACACCGCAGGATAATTGTGATGGTACTTGGACTGCATGCGATAGCAATACTATCAAGATATTCAGTGCTGTGAGTTATTATTTTGGCAAATACCTGAACAAAGATTTGAATGTGCCCATCGGACTTATCAACAGCAGTTGGGATGGTACACCCGCCGAAGTATGGACGCCGGCAGAGTTAATTGAAAATAATGCCATACTAAAAGCTGCGGAAAAAAATAATAAACCTACCCCATGGTGGCCTGTAAATCCTGGTTATGCTTACAATACAATGATCTATTCTGTTGTTAATTATAACATTGCAGGTGCCGTCTGGTATCAGGGCGAAAGTAACAGAGATGCGTCATCAAGCTATACGGAATTAATAAACACCATGATAATGGGCTGGCGTAAAGCCTGGAACAAGAATTTTCCATTTTATTATGTGCAGATAGCCCCATTTAAATATGATAAATACAATGTAGGTGCATTGTTGAGAGAGGCTCAAACCAAAAGCCTTTCCACTGCAAAAACGGGAATGGTGGTAATTTCTGATTTGGTTAACGATACTTTAAACGTTCATCCCTCAAATAAAAAAGATGTGGGCCTGCGCCTGGCCAACTTGGCTTTGGGCGAAACTTATGGCATAAAGAAAAATGCCTATAAAAGTCCGCTTTTAAAATCCTTCAAAGTCAATGGAAGCAGCATAGTGATTGATTTTGATAATGCAGAAACGGGGTTAGTGCTTAAAGGAGAAAAGCCAAAAGAAATATTTATAGCAGGTGCCGATAAGGTTTTTTATCCCGCGATGGTTAAAATAAAAGGAAAAAAAATCATTGCGTCAAGCACCGAAGTAAAAGTACCAACTGCTGTTCGTTATCAATTTAGTAATGCAGGGATAGGCAACCTTTTTAGTAAAGCAGGATTACCTGTTGTCCCTTTTAGAACAGACAACTGGGAAGTTGATACCAGTAAGGTAAAATAAAAGAAAACCAATAAAAGGATTAATGAATTTAGCGTTTAAATTAAATGATATCTGTTAGTGAGTTATTAGTTGTGTATGTAATTAACGGGTAAGACTTTTTGATTATAAAATTCAGAATTCCATAATAATGCGGTTTTGCGTAAAGTATAAATGAGAGTTAAACATCTTTTGCAGATTACAGCCATCAAATTATTTAAGGAGACCCCGACTTTGATTAATAATAAGATTATCACTAATGTTTAGTATTGGTAAACCTTTATATTATATTTGAATTGTAAACTCATCATTTATACATATTACTATGAAACGTATATTTTCAGTTCTGTTTCTTTTGATTTTTACATTTCCTTATGATGCCGTAAAGGCGCAAACGAAATCAACCCGCGTTTTGATATTTGGGCTCGATGGTTTTAGCGCCGAAGGTTTTAAAGTGGCCAAACACCCTAACTTGGATAAGATGATTGCGGATGGTGTGTTATCTTTAACAACCAGGCCGGTAATGCCATCTATAACCTTGCCAAACTGGACCAGTCACCTAACCGGCTCGGGCCCCGAGGAACATGGTATAACAAGTAATGATTGGACATTAGAAAAACATTCCCTGGCCTCTATAGATACTGACCAGGAAGGTTACTATCCCTCTATCTTTAAACTTTTAAAGGATCAGGTTCCAGGTGTTAAAACAGCTTATTATTATAATTGGAAGGAATTGATCAACCCGATCAATAAAAAATATTTAGATGAGATCTCATTCGAGGATAGCGACAGATGCCAGGCTAACTATGCTAAAGCTTATGACTTTATCGTTAAAAATCAGAAAAATCCAACCCTGGTTTTTTTATATAATGGGTATACGGATGATGTTGGCCATGATTACGGCTGGATGACTCCTCCGTATATCAAGGCCATTGAAGATGCCGACATCACCATAGGTAAATTGTTAGATCGGCTTAAAACTGCCGGGTTGTACAAAGGCACTCATTTTTTACTGATAACGGATCATGGTGGCATAAATAAAGGTCATGGCGGTATATCTATGAACGAAATGCAGGTGCCTTGGGCTGTAACAGGTCCTCAGATCAAAAAACGCGGACTTATTACCGAATTTAACAGCAATGAGAATACCGCTTTGATTTTAGCTAAGATATTTGGCGTTAAGGAAATCCCGGATAGCTGGACTGGCGCTATTCCCAAAGGCATATTTAAATGATCGGTAGGCTTTATTTAATTTTTTTGATTATTTGTATTTGCATTATCAAGCGGATATCTTACATGGTTAATCGTAAGCCTCACCATTCTTTTTATATTGTTTCTGAAAGATTTTGATATTATCAGTGATTTAATTTTCACCAAAATACAAGGTTGAAGTTTAGTATAACTATATACCAAGCTTAAAAAACAAGATGCTAATAAAAATAAAGAAGCTGATTAGCACATCCTAATGACCTATAGTATCAATAAAAATAAGATGAACAAAGCAATCTTAGTCATTTTTGAGGACATGGCCAGCCCATGTCGATGAATGAACAAACCATACCGTCTTTAAAACCAAGAGCAATACTGGTTAAAAACCTTTATACTACTATTTGCGGAAGCGATCTTCATACTTATTGCGGTTTGCGCAAGGAAAAGGTGCTTACTGTTCTCTGGCATGAAATTGTAGGTGAAATAATTGCTTTTTCTGAATCGCATACACGCAGAGACTATCTTGGAAAAGCATTGAATTTAGGTGACACAGTAACCTGGAGCATTTTTTCTTCAGATCATTACTCGCCAAACTCAAAGGCCGGGATGCCCCAAAAAGCAGAAAATCTCTTTAAATATGGTCACGCACTGGTAACCAATGACGATACTCTGCATGGTGGTTTGGCTACCCATTGTATTTTTAAACAAGTCTTCGGATGCTATGGAGAAATATAATTTAGAGAAACGTAATACGAATGAATAATATCTCAACCAAATCATTTTCTGTAAACGGGAAAACCTATACCCCGCCTGCCAAACCCATTGTAGTAATTTGTATGGATGGTTCTGCAGACGAGTATCTGGATACTACCATGGCCCATGATCGTATGCCTAATTTAAAAAAAATGGCATTAGCAGGTTATCGCGGTATGGTGCGTGGCGCCCTACCTTCCTTTACCAATGTTAATAATTCTTCGATTGTAACAGGTGTTAACCCGGCAATACATGGCATTTGCGGAAATTTTTTTACGATTGTGAAAAAGATCAGGAAGTAATGATGAACTCTTCTGAATATCTAAGAGTCTGTCTAAAAACGGTTCAACATAATTCTTATAGCGGATAAATGTACTATAGCGACACTTGTATTATTTAAACGTTCGTAATTTTTCGAATTGCGTCTATTGGTGTCAATCCAGGCAAAGGTTCGTTCCACAATCCATCGCTTGGGCAATATTTTAAAGGCATGTAATTCAGTGCGCTTGATAACCTCAAATCCTATTTTGAATTTGGTTTTTACCTTTTCGATCAACGCTCCCCGGTAACCATTATCAGCAAATATTTTAACAATCCTATTCCAGTTTTCAAGTAGTTTACTGATTACTTCCAATGCACCATCCCTATCCTGGACCGAGGCTCCGTGGATAATTACTGCAAGCACCATCCCAAGCGTATCGACGATGATATGTCATTTGATCCCCTTTATTCTTTTTCCTGCATCAAATCCTTTGCTTTGGCTGCTTACAAGCGTTGATTTTACCGACTGAGCATCAATGATACCTACTGTAGGTTGTTCTTTTTTACCATGCTTTAGCCTGGTTTGTTCAACCAAACATTCATTTATCAACTCAAAAATTTCGTTCTTTTTCCAGCTATCAAAATAATAATAGACCAGTTTCCAGGGCGCGAAATCTCCCGGAAGCATCCGCCATTGACAACCCGATTTCACAACGTATAAAATGGCATTTACTATCTCTCTTAATGGATACTTCCTGTTACGTTTTGTATCTAAAAAATTTGATATATATTGCCACTGGCTATCGCTTAAATTGGTTGGATAATTTGTCATACTAACTGCGTTTGTCGTTATTCACAATTAGTGACTATTCTTCCATTGGGCGATGGCCTTTTTATTCACTTTTCAACACTTATCAATTTTATCCAACCGTTTTTAGACAGACTCTTAGAGCCGAAACACTTTTGGCTGCTGCGGCTAATACGGGCCGTAAAATGGCGGTTGTGACAGCAAAAGAAAAGTTGAGAGATATCCTCTTGTTCAAATTAAACGGAATTGCCTTTTCGGCCGAAAAGGTGGATCAGGCAACCGTTGAAACCCATGGTATAGGTAACTTAGAGGAAACGTTAGGTCATAAAACACCACAAATTTACAGTGCCGATGCCAGCTTGTTTGTGTTACGCGCAGGTGTAGCCTTGATGAAGAAGGGAATGGCCGATTTTTTATATTTATCACTAACTGATTGCATGCAGCATACCTATGCGCCAGATACCGAAGAATCGCTCGCTTTTTACGAAGCTCAGGATGCCGAATTAGGCAGGATGCTTGAATTGGGTGCTATTATTGGTGCAACGGCAGATCATGGTATGAACGCCAAGGTTAAAGCAGATGGAAGCCCTAATGTATTGTTTATCGAAACCATGCTTACAGAAAAGTTTGGTGAGGGATTTAAGGTAATTTGCCCAATAACCGATCCTTACGTAAAACATCATGGTGCTTTAGGCTCGTATGTAGTTGTGCATATAGAAAATACAATTAAAATTCAGGAAGTTAAAAACTGGCTGGCCGTACAGCCTGGTGTTACCGAAGTTTATGATAAGGAAACAGGATGCCGCGTATTAGAGCAACCCGCGGATAGAACCGGTGATCTGTTTGTACTATCGGCACGGGATGTTGTAGTTGGTAAAACCGCCGCCCATCATGATTTGGCGGCCCTTGACGGAACTTTACGCTCGCATGGAGGACGTTATGAAGAAATGGTGCCACTGGTTGTTTCACATCCTTTAAACAAAGCCTATAAAATGAAAACACAAGGCGACCCACGCAATTTTGATGTGTTCGATTTCACTGTTAACGGTACTCATTAGTTGCCGGAAAACGCAAAAGCAAGCCTCTAACCTTAACATATCATGGAAAAAATACAGCCAAAGCTTCAAAGTATCATAAAATTAGCCATTCAATTATCTAATTCAACTGCATTTGGGTTATCATCAGGAATAGTAACAAATAACATGACCCATGCGATACGTTTTGTAAAGGAACTAAAAGTTGGAACAGTAAATATTAATGAGGTGCCTGGTTATCGTATTGAAAATTAGCCATTTGTGGGAATTAAAGATTCGGGCCTAGGGATCAAAGAAGGGGTGGTTGAAGCGATAAATGCTTTTCTCATGAAAAAACTTTTTCTTTGCCCTGGTAAGTTTTTTATGTCTTGTGCATTAGATCGTTTTGGAGGTTAGCCGTAGGGTTTAATTTTAAGACTATCTTGAGGTAAAAAACTATAATAAATATTAGTGTTGAATTAGCAGTTAAACTATTTGTTGATAGGTCTATTTGTCGAAATATAAAATTACATGCAGGGAGAATTAATAATAGAGCTTAGTAAACGAATTAAAAACCAACGGACAGAAAAGGGCTTACCTTGCAAGGTTTAGCAGATAAAAGCGGTGTAACAAAAGGACTAATCTCACAAAGTAAATGGAAGAACTATACCTTCTCTGCCGGTTCTATTTAATATTATTTAATCATTGGAAATCGGTGTCAGCGATTTTTTTGTCAAACTTAATCTGACCGAGCCTATGGTTATAGTTCAGCGGAAAGAAGATTACGAAAGTTTTGAGAAGGAAAATACAATCGGGTTTATCTACAAACGAATATTCACCCGCAGCCTGAAAGAAAGTACGGTTGATTTTGTCATGTTATAGGTTCAGCCTGAAGCTCGGAGAAATTAAGTGTCTACAGAAGCATTTGAATATAAATATATCTTAAAAGGTGAAATAGATTATCTAATTAATGGGCAGGTTTACAATTTAAAGGAGGGGGATAGTTTGTTTTTTGATGGACGCCTTCCTCATGTCCCTAAAAATAGCACTACAGAAAACTGCGTGATGCTTATCGTTTATTTTTTTGAATAGGAAATTCAAACTTATTATTTGTAAACTTATAAAGTTCGGTGAATACATCTTAATTCGTATCTGATTTTAGATGTAATATAAATACTCTCACTATGATTCAGATATCGGCCTCTATAAATCTTTTTGCCGCAGCGCATTGATACTGATTTTGCGTTTAGCCTAATATTCTATTTTTACAAAAAGAACTGACGCGTTTGGCAACCATGCAGCAGTCAGGCATATAAACCCGTATCAAAATAATATCGTAAAGCACATACCAGTAAACACCCGTTGCCTCCATTCCCTACGGTGCTTACCTTATGTTCCAGTAAATAATCCTTAAGTGAATAAGATTGCGCCAGCTAAAAAGCTTGATCGTAAAATAACAGACCACTGCCCCAAGTAACCCAACCCCGGCTATGACAGAAGTGCCGATAGCCCGTAACCTTTGCGGCAGGCTTTCGGAAACTAAAGTAATGCCTGCGCCAAGTTCAGCAGCCAAGCCTATCCCGGCAATAAACCGGAATAGCTTATATAGAGCCACATCATGAACAAAGTACAGGCAGTATTTGCAATAGAATAGGTAATGATTGACCCGGATAGAACCGACAGTCGGCCTTTTTTATCTCCAAGTATTCCCCATATAATACCCCAATAGGTAGGCCGCTCATTTGCCAGTTCAATATATTGGCACCTTCCACGAATCTCGCTTGTTCGCTTAACCCCAGTTCGGCGAGGCTTGGCAGCCTTACAATGCCAAATAAAAGCAGGGCATAAATATTTACAAAATATCCAAGAGCTGCTATAGTTACGGTGGTGCTTTACAGGTAAAGAATGGCGTTTTTATGACCCTGAGCATCTATCACATTCATTGCTATTACAGATATTTAAACCAAACGGTAGCGTTGCAGTCTTTATCTGCTGTAGCCCTTACCCAATGGGCGCTAAAGCCATTCGGAAAGGTATAATTAACTATTTTACCTGCCGTGATATGGAAACTTTTGTAGGTATGCCAACCGTTGAGATCAAAATCTATCTCCAGTTTAATGTTTACATCTTTATCCGATGTTATTGAAACTTTTTTCTTATCGTAACTCGTCATTAAATATGGCAGGGAAGGCTGATTAGCCAAGATGTTTGAGTTTTTCCATACACCACCTTCACCTACGGGTTTGCCCATTTTCCACAGATCATCAATAGCGCCAAACCACAGGCCGTTTGTTGCATTGCCGAAGTAATGTCCATCAGCTTTTGCGTTTGTTTTTGTGCCGCTCATAACCAGCAATCCGCGCCATGTACAAAAATCCACGATCTTTTTATGGTGTGTAGTAATTGGGCGAAGCGCTATAAATCCGGCATCCCGCCCTACCTCGTAAAAAGTTCCCTGGATATTTAACATAAAACGCTCTGATTCCACTTCACGATGGTCGCGATACGGAAAACTTTCGTAAACGTTGGACGATTTTGGTAAACGGAATGTTCCGGTTTTATCTTTTATAATTACCGATGCATCATCAACCTTATAGGTTTTATCAAGCGACGCGATACGTTTCACTTGTGCAGTACTATCTGCCCCAGCCGTAGAAAATGTTAGCTTTTCATCAACTTCTGCATAGCTGCTTTTACCATTAACGGTTGATAATACCTGCAGGTTCTTGTTGAAGTTTGCCGGACGGATCAATGTCGTACTAATGGCATCTTTATCGGTAATATCACTTAATGTGTTAAATATGGGGTCTTGTTTTTCGTGCTCCATTCCCGTAAAATGGAAAAATGTTGATGCGATACAATTTTTATCGGTTTTAAATCTTACCCAGGTAGCTTTAAAATCTGCAGGAAAAATAAAATTGACATAGCCATTGGCCGGCACTTTAATAATCTTATAATTAACCCAATTATTATTACCAGCCTTATCTACCTGCATCGTGAAATTAACTTCCTGGTTAGATGACTGGGCAACATGCAGTATTTTTTTGTTGAAATTATTGATCAGGAAAGCATCAGAAAATGTATTTGCCTTTACCGTATCCGTATCCCAGGGTCCTCCCCAGCCTGTGGCGCCTCCCCAGGTTTTCAGATCGCTCCACTGACCAAACCAAAGGTTTGACTGGGCACGGCCTGCCATTGGGTTTTGAAGTACAGTAGTTTCGTCAGTTGATATTACGATCTGGTTATTCCAGCTGCAAAAATCAGGTATATAACGTAAATGTGTACTTACCGGCGAAATACCCCCACTGTTTACTCTGGAAAACGTTTTGGGAAAATCATACAACATGCCGTGCATATCCATCAGCATTTTTCCGTTACCAACTTCACGTATCCTTGGCCATTCGGTATACCAACCTGTCCATGAATCGTAAGTGTGTGCGGCTTTAGGTAAACGGTAGGTATACCATTTTCCTCCGTCCAATAGTTTTAATATAACCGAACGCCTGTCCCAACCCATAGCCCAAAGCGGGCTTTTATCATTTGGCGAACCGTAGATGCCCCCGGGCCCTGTAACATCAGTAAACTGTTTCCTTTCAATTATTTTCCAGGCTTTACCATCCCAGCTTGCCAGTACGCCTTTTTCCTCGGGTGTTTTTGGTACATCACCTACTTTAAGTACATCCTTGGTTAATTTAAATATGGCGTCTTCGCCATTGTTTGCAACAACAAATTGACCCTGAGCTGTGTATGCACCCTTACCATGCCAGCCGGGTACTGGTTTTTCAAATAGCTTATTAACGGCTAAGCTATGTACATCAACCTCGTAAACCTTACCTTCCATATCATAAAAATATACCTTGTTAGCCGGGTCGGTAAGATGCCGGGCGGTTGCCGTCATCCTTCCGGGCATTACCGAAAAAGGAATAGTTCTTACTTTGCCGTAGGCATCAATAAAATAATTACTGGTAATTAACTGGTTAGATTCTTTGTGGATCATCCGGTTTGCCGGTGTGCCACCAATACTTTCAGGATGAATGGTTACATTAAGGTTATTATCTATACTGTAGAGTTTATCTGCGCTTCCATTGGGCTGATGGGGGGAGTAGGTTACCATCCACAGTTGGTTTGCCCAGGGGGTAATTGCCCCAATACCATTTTCCAAACCTTGGCCAAACCCCTTAGTGTCTTTTTCTGTTTTTGGCCAGCCTTCATTAAATGTGGCTAAATGCGGATATACACCACTTATTTTTAGGTGTTTGACTGGGGCCTGGGCTACAATTTTTATAGGATTACTCAGAAGAAAGTTGCCGACAATGCCAGCACAAATCATTATTTTATTTTTCATTATTTAGACGGTATTTTTAATAAGCTAAGGGGATTATCCCCCTTAGCAATTGCTTTCGCGGATATTTAATAGTTGGGGTTTTGAGTAATATTAGGGTCGGCTCTTCTTTCTACATCTGGAATGGGCCATAGGTATTGTTTATTTTTATCAAATGCCCGTACAAACTGCACCTTAACATCAGTCCCAAACGATGAATAATCGGCAATACCATCTTCATCCAGCGGTGTAACTCCCGGGAACGGCCATTTTGCCCGGTTTTGCGCGGCAGGATCTGGCAAGGCAATAATAGGGCGGGTCAATGCTTTTTCAGCTAATTTCCATCGGATAAGATCCATATAGCGTAAGCCTTCAAAACCAAACTCAACTCTCCTCTCCCTTCGTAAAATTGTGCGCAACTGTGCAACATCTAAAGTTGTAATGGCCGGGTATGCCGTTGTTTGGCTTACATTAACACCATAAGCCCGGGCCCTTACCCGATTAAGGGCATCTAAAACGGTAGCATCGGCTTCGCCTAACTCTATTTTAGCTTCGGCATAAGTGAGTAACACTTCGGCAAAGCGGATAACAATGGCATCATTATCATCCACATGAAGATCAGACCAGCTTTGTTCAACCCCTTTCCGCCAAACAAAACCGGTAAAGCTTGCAAATGGCGCCACTCCGCGGGTGTCATTGTTAGTAACCCGTCTACCTAGTTTAGAACTGTAAACGGTCAGGCTATCTGGATGTGGCATGTAGGAGTATCCCAGCCATTGTGTACCAAACTCTACTACTGTCGCCGTTAAACGCGGATCGCGGTTTTTAAAAGGGTTATGAAAATCATAAAGCGACGATTCATTTATTGGCTTACCATCCGTACACTCAAAAGCATCTACAAATTCGCGCGTAGGCATAGTTGCCCCAAAACCACCGGCATTACGGGTAAGTATATCATCAGGTACGTCATACACCTTTTGGGTTTGATCGCGAACAATACTGAAAATGATCTCGGTGCTCATTTCTCCGGCTTTTTGAAAAAGTGCGCTGTATGAATTATTAAGCGTATATGACCCGGCACCCGTTAACTGCATTACAGCCAATGAAGCTGTTTTAGCCGTTGCCCAATCTCCCATATACAAAGCCGCCCTTGCTTCTAATGCCAGGGCAACTCCTTTGGTCAATCTTTTAACCTCCGATGTGGCGTAGGTTTGCGGCAAGTTTTGTGCGGCAAAATCAAAATCGGCTAAAATTGCTTTATATACCGTGTTTTTATCCGTTCTGGCTACCGTAGCGGCTTCGCTAAGCGTTTGTGTTTTGGTGATCAAGGGCACATTGCCAAAGTGTGATATCAGTTTTGAGTACTGAAATGCCCTGATCAGCCGCATTTCTCCCTCCAGCCGTAAAATTGTGGCGGCCGGAGTGTTTGAAGCAGCCCTGTTATCATTTTCAAGGAATGAGTTGACACGCGCTATCGCCTTGTAGCAATTTTGGTAATATGTTTGCGTATTAGCATCGCTGGAAGATAGCGTGCCGGCTATGATGGGGTTTGAACCCGCGCCGCCGCGATAGTAGCAGTTATCAGAAAAAAACTCTTCAAAGGTTCCGGTACTTTCTTTTGATGAAATCCAGAATACCTGACGATAAAGGTCATTTACTGCCAGTTCAAGCTCGGCTTGATTGGTGTAAAAACTTGCGGTTGATGGTGAAGACGGAGGACTAAGGTCGAGCTTTTTACATGCAGACGTAACTGCAGCTATAAGGCATATAGTGATGGTTATCTTTTTCATTTTGTTTTTTATTGATCTTATTTCAGACTAAAACTTTACGCTTGCCCCGATCAGGAATGTTGAAACAATGGGATAAGAGGCATTTCCGGATTCGGGATCAGTATATTTAGGAAACTTGCTGCTGGTGAAAAAATCATTGGCTGCCACATAAATCCGGAATGATTCTATCCCGGCGCTCTTCAGGAAATTAGTATTACGCATGGTGTAACCCAACGTGGCGTTTTTTATTCTGAAATAAGCTCCGTTGATAAGCCAGTAATCAGAAAATGCATAATTATTATTTGCACTGGTATTTGAAAGACGCGGATATTTTGCAGCAAGATTTTGGTCGGCAGTGTTATTCACGCTCCAGAAATTTCCGGCAAGCAGTTGCGGGAAGCTTCCGAACGATTCAAGGAAAGGGCGGGTAACATCGCTATTTAAACGGCTTAAGCGTTTGCCAACACCCTGAAAGTTCACTCCGAAATCGAAAGCGCTATAGGCAAGGTTGATATTGCCGCCATATTGATAACGCGGCAGTGAACCACCAAGCAACACCCTGTCATTCGCATTAATAACACCATTACCATCCTGATCAATGTATTTGATATCGCCTGCAGTTACAGCTGCGCTGGTTCTTGGCGATGCGGCTGCATCAGCTTTTGTTTGGTATAAACCTGCCGAACGGTAACCATACCACTCATTAAACTCCGAACCTAAAAATGTTGCCTGATCACCTAAAAGCTGTGTACCTTTCATATCAATGATCTTTGATTTAGCATCCGAAATGTTAAATCCTATTGAATATTTCAGTTGATTTATATTATCGTGCCAGTTAAGGGCCAGATCCCAGCCTTTTATATCCATGATACCAGCGTTTTGCTGCGGCTTATCATAACCCAGGTTAAGCGGAATATCTAAGCCCAGTAAGATATTATAGGTGCGTTTTTTATAATAATCGGCCGTAATGCTTAACCTGTCATTCAATAAGGTTGCATCAAGCCCAACATCAGTTGTGCGGGTGGTTTCCCAGGATATGTTATTTACCGCATAAACCGTTTGTGCCCCCCCATTAAGGGGAACTACAGCGCCATTTTGGTAAAACAACGCGGTGCTAAAATCAATGGTAGCCTGGTAGGGATAATTGCCGATACGCTCGTTACCCACTTCTCCATATGATCCTCTTAACTTAAGAAATGATAACCAGGGGATATTTTTCATGAATTTTTCCTCGCTAAGTACCCAGCCGGCAGAAAATGAGGGAAAAAGCGCTTTGCGATAAGCTGGCGCAAAACGGGATGACTGATCATCCCTCAGATTGGCCTGCGCATAATATTTATTATCAAAATTATAGGTTAAACGTCCAAAATAAGAGTGTAAGGCAACTTCAGAGGCATTACCGGAGTTATCCCTCAACAATTGCGATCCTGAATCGAGATACGGAAAATCAGTTAGCACAAAGCCTTGTCGCGAAGCGCCTAACGATTCATTTTGATTATCCAGACTTTCATAACCTGCCAGCGCAGTTACACTGTGTTTACCGGCAAATACCTTATTGTAATTGATCAATAATTGAGTGGTTAGCTGGTAACTTTGAGTACTGCTGTCTCTTAGCGTAGTTAATGCAGTATTAGATAAGGTAGTAGGTGATCCATCCGGATTGGTATATGTTATTTTTTTAGAAAAAGATTTACTTTTATCAAGATCGAAGGTTGGGGCAACCAAAGCAGTTATGGTAATATCGTCAATAGGTTTATAATTTAAAGCCAGACGGCCCTGCATTTGGTTTAAATGAGTTTCCTGAGTACCGCCTTGCTGCAATTGCGCCAATGGATTACGGCCATCTTTGGCAAGGGCATAGGCCCCATTGGTATAATAAGCCGCATATACCGGCGGCATTACCTCGGCTTCATAAAAAGGTGTTTGCCCGCTGAATGGATTGGTCACTGGCGCAAGTGTATTGGTGCGCCTAAGGCCCAGATCAATATTAGCGCTGATACGGGAAGTTACCTGCACATCATTACTTACCCTTACCAAATAGCGCTCGTAATTATAATTATCATAAAAAGCGCCAACCTTTTGATAGCCAATCGAAACCCTGGTTTTTACATTTTTTGAACCGCCGGTAAAAGACAGGTTGTGTTCCTGCCGCGGCGCATACTTATTGGTTAAAACAAGCTTTAGCCAATTGGTATTTGCAAAGGGAAACTTGTTGGGGTTTTTGGCCAAACTATCTGCAAAATGGGTAATATAATCCTGTTTATACGGCCCGGAAGCTGCCCCGTCATTTGTAGATTGTTCATTAAAATAACTCATATAAGTTGGTGCATCAACATACTGGGGTAATGCAGTAGGTTTCTCCAGGCCATATTGATAGCTATACTCCAGGTTGGTTTTGCCCTCCACACCTCTTTTTGTAGTGATTAATATAACGCCTGCCGCACCCCTTGATCCATAGATCGCTGCCGAGGCCCCGTCCTTTAGCACTGTTAATGAAGCTATATCAGTGCCATTGATATTATCAATATTGCCAACCGGTACCCCATCCACTATAAATAGCGGGGTGCTGTTACCTAATGTAGTTATACCGCGGATCAGGATAGATGAACCCGCACCCGGCGCCGAATTACTTCTTGTAACAGATACGCCCGGTACCGCTCCCTGCAATGCTTCTGTAACCTGAATAGTTTGGCGGCTGGCTATCTCATTGCCGCTTACTGTTGATATGGAACCTGTCAGGTCTTTCTTTTTTGAAGTGCCATAGCCCACTACTACAACTTCATTTAAACTTTTGTTGCTGCCAGATAAACCGATACGAAGCAGATTGCCGGTAAGTGTTATTGTTTTTTCTTCATAGCCCAAAAATGTAGCGCGAACCTGTTTTACAGCATCAGCAACCTGAATACTGAACTCGCCTTTTGCATTGGTTACAGTTCCAATACTGGTTCCTGGAACAGTAATACTTACACCAGGTATAGGTGTATTTGTTTGAGCATCTGTTACAATGCCTGTTACATTTTTAGTCTGCGCAAATGCCACATATTGCAGACTTAAAAACACGACGAGAAGTAGTAATTTTCTTTTCATTTTTCAAATTTTAATTTAGTTTTGAATAATTGGTTGTTGCAAGCCCAACAAAGATTTCGTTAGCTTTATGTAAATTTAATTCGTTAGTGAAGGCATAATTAAGTTATAGCCTGTGCAAAGAATTGAGCAAAAAAATGACAAGTCAAATGCCTGAAAACCAATAAGTTATACCAAATGGACATTCGTTTTGATCAGGTTCAAAATCCTATATCACTGCAACAGGTTAGTGTTTGCTGCAAAAAAATAGCTGAACAGGTTGGTGATAAACCCATCTCCGATTGGACAAACAGTGATTATATTAAATTAAGTGGCTTATTATTACGCAAAACCAAAGTCCACCTTAGTGAAAACACGCTGAAAAGAATATTCAGGAAACAGAAAACATCCGATTATTATTATCCTCAAAAAGCTACGCGTGATGCCCTTGCCCAGTTTGTAGGCTATCGCGATTGGTATGAATTTGAATTAGTTAACCCTGTTGAAAATAATAAAGGCCCTTTAGCTGGGGTTACAATTACATCCCCAAAAATAGTAGTTGCCAAAACAATTAATAAAGGTTGGTTATATGTGCCATTGTTTATTATAGGTATTGGTATAGCGTTTTTTATAATACAGGGCTTTGATAAAGGTAGTATTGAAGTTAAAAATGTTGCCTTACAATGTTTGAATCCTGTTGGACAAACTCCACACTCCGCATTTTTTAAACTGGACGTAAAGGGAATATTGCCCGATTCAGCATCCAAATTCTGTATTGATTTTGGTGATGAAAAATTAAAAAGAAAAAGCTTTAATGACAGCCTTATTAGTCATTACTATGAGGTACCAGGTAGGTATTACCCACAGCTTTATTATAAAAACAAGCCAATTGATACCGCTTATGTTTATTTACAAACAAAAGGATGGACGGCAACAGCATCTTTGTGGAATGATACTACCAGGGTTTATCCTGTTTTAGATCCGGACCTTGCACAAAGTAAGGCACTGAACATTTCGGCTGCCCAGGTTTTTAAATCAGGCATTGATACAAACCGTACATTTTTTATTCACTATGCAAACATTAAACCAACCCATATTAATGGCGATGATTTTGAACTTTCGGTAAATATTACCAGTTCAAAAAGCCGACCGGGTGTAAGGTGTTCAGAAACCCACATTAGCATCTTTGGTGAAAATGACAAACATTATTTAGGAATTATTAAACCGGAATGTGCAGTGTGGAATGTTTATCAATTTTCGGAAAAGCATAAAGATGGTGAAAAAGATGATCTTCGGGCATTGGGGTATGATTTGAGTGCAGGGGCAGTGGTAACGGTTCATGTAGAAAATAAAAAGGTGACGTTACTTATAAACTCTAAGGAAGTATTCAAAACAAAATATACGCAACCCATTGGTAAAATAATGGGCGTTAAAGTTTCGTTTGCCGGGATAGGGCATTTTGAAAATTTAAAAATAACTGATCTGAAAACCGGTGAAGTTTTTTAATCCCGCTATAACATTAATACGTTATATACTGTGGATATTGTTTTTTTTGATCAACTCCCTGCATGAAGTTATTCATTTGGAAAGTAATTTAATTTTTGCTATTCCCAACCGCATCGGTTACAGTAAAAAAATTGATGGGTGTTTAACTTCTCGAATAAATTTGTGTTTTTGTATGTTGTTTATTTACAACTGGTTATGGTAATAGAAAAAGCGGCATATTATTATTCCTAATAAATCAATTTTTTAAGGAGACCAATGTAAGCCAAACCTTTAGCGCCGCCACCGCTAAGTGTTAACCCAATCTTTTGCGATGCTTTATACGCTGTTTGTGGCAGATTTTGTGCAAATGATTCCATGCCGGGGCATAAAATAATGATAAGTAATATTTTGTATAAAGTTTTATTCATAGCGGAGCGCGCAGGTTCAAATAAAATATCATTATTTTCGTGTAAAAATAATAGACATAAATTTATTATAACTATTGCTATGAAAACAAAAAGCCTATTCACACTGCTAACCTTTCTTTTAATCTTTTCTGTAAACGCCTTTTCGCAAACAAAAATGGGGCAGGTTTATTTGATCAGGTCAACCGGTTTTACAGGATCTGCCGTCAATTACCGGTTTTATGTGGATGACAAGCTCGTTTGCAAGCTGAAAAATAAATCTTATTCGGTGCATGATCTAAGCGTTGGTAAACATACAATTAGTGTAGTCAGCGGTGGCATTTCCAATGGCAAAAAATCGACACCGTTGACTATAACAGTGGTTGAGGGCCAGGCTAATTATATTAGTGTTGCAAGCACGCAAAGTGGTTACGTAAACAAAATTACCTGCCAAGAAATTACAAAGAACTCAGCCGACCCGCTTCTGGCAAAAGCCAAACAAAAAAACGACTGCTTATCGGAATAATAATCAGGTGATTGCGTGTTTAAAAAACCATTCTTTTATAGTAAACGGGATAAGGTTTTTACTCAACCCCGTTTACTATAAAAGTCTATTTCCTATACAAAGGGCATCTTTTTAAAAGATATTCGAGCGGGCTGCTGTAAGACCCATTTGTATTGGTAAAAAATGCTTTATGCGTTTGATTATAGATACTGGCATTGGTATCCATATAAATACCAAGGCCAACGCTTACTTCATAGCGCTGCTGGGAGTAGCTATTTGTAGACCCATATGTACTTACACCTTTTACTTTATTATCTCCGTCGCGTTTTACTTTAGTATCACCATAGCCGCTTGAAGAACTTGTTTGCGCGCCTTTATTTTGGATCACGGTGCCACTAACCAAATATTCTACACCCAATACATCACAAATTTCCTTCATGGTAAAGCTTCGCATTTTTTCACCGGTCATCCCGTTTTTGATCAACAGCGCATTGGTGGTACGCGTATCCAGTATGTTATAGCCAGCTGAATGCTGCACTAAGTAAGCATATGTATCGTCCTGCGCTTTGAAACCCACTTCCTCTGAGCCGGGTTGGCGGTCCATCAGAAACCCGAATGGTAATATGGCGATCTTGTTATGATGATCAACCGGTGAAGCCGCCATGGTCACCTCGTCTTTCTTCCGTTCCGGGGCAGGTTGTACGGGTTGATTGAATATCTCCACTCTTCCGCTGGAATGGATAATGCGTAAGATATCTGATTTTTTTACCGAATACTCCAAAGTTTCACCTGCATAAATGAATTGGAGGCCGTCATCATTGATCTTGGTAATCTTACCTTTCATCTCATCGCCGTTCGTTTTGATAATGACATCGAGTTTGGGTGCCGTTTTTGTTTGAGCGCTGATGTTGTTAATCGCGATAAACAGGGTGATTATGATCAAAGAAACACGTTTCATAAGTGTGCGAGTTAAGTTTTACGCAATTTAGAAATATTTAGATGAACGGTGAACAAGGCTAGTTGCTTTGATTATTGTTTTTAATATTTGATCATTACCTTTATAACGAACATCACGCTATGACTGAACTGAAGTTTTTACCTTTTTACCTGATATCCTTATGCTGCCTGTCAGGTTTATCTTTACGTGCCCAGCAACCAGATATCCCCAAACGAAAACCTGATAGCGTAAAATTGGACTATGTAGCCCGGATGCAGGCTTTTGCAAAACGCGAAGCGCAGGAAAGCGTCAACGACTTCAATGCAGATAAGGCCACGCTTGATCAAAAAAAAGCGCTTGAAGAAATAAAGAAAAACACGCAGAAAGCTAAGATCTTTCTTAAACATGGTGTAGATACTGCCGGGGTGTTGGCTGACTTGAAACTAATCGATGAAGATTTTAAAACTGCCGGCGATGGCGTTTTTACCAATAAGGGAACAGCGCAGACCTTCCGGAACCTGACCGCAACAGGTAATATATTAAATGAGTTATTGAACAAGGCACTTGCTCGTAAGGCGAAATTGGACCTATACCAATACCAGTTAAATACTTATCGCTATGAACTGGATTCGTTACTTGGCGCACCATCTATTTTTAAATTCCCTAAAGACTCGGTAGGAATATCAAAATATATGCGACAACTGGTAGTGGTCGCTTATGAAGCGCACCCGGTAGATAGCGTGTTGAAGCAAGCGAGCGGTAATGTGCTTGTTTTACTCAATGATGTTAATCTTACCATATTTAAATTGCAATCAAACCTTGACGAGATCGCGCACAGTCAAAAAGAATTGGCTGAAAATACCTTCGATCGCGAATTTCCAAATATCTGGACAACAGATGTTTCTTCCCGCCCTTTCAAGGATATCTTAAAACAAGCGGGACGAAAAGCGTCCCTAACCTTCGTTTTCTTCGTAGAAAACAACAAAGGCAAATTGAGTTTACTGCTCCTGTTGATCTTCACTTCTTTTATTTATCTCAATTCGTTAAAGAATATATATCTGGAAAATGGATTGATCACCCCGGATTTTAACGGTCAGTTAGTATTACGCTATCCCATCATTTCAGCTATACTTATCGTTACCAACCTTTATCAGTTTTTCTTTTATTCGGAGCCTTTCATCGCGGGTGTCATATTTTATATCATTTCCGGGGTGTTTTTAACGGTCTTGTTCCGTGGATATATCAACGCTTACTGGATGAAAGTGTGGCTGGTCATGCTGGTGCTTTTTGTTCTATCCTCCCTGGATAACTTAATCTTACAGGCATCCCGTTCTGAGCGATGGTTCCTGCTGTTAACGGCAGCAGTAGGTTTTGTTTATAGTGTGAACATACTCCGCACAGGGCAAAAAGAAAAGCTTCGCGAAAAATGGATCATTTATGCGATCGGCTTGGGGGCCGCCCTGGAATTTGGGTCGATACTGGCAAACATTTTCGGCAGGTATAACTTGGCCAAGTCAATGATGATCGGCGGGTATATGAATGTGGTTATCGCCATCATTTTTCTTTGGATCGTCAGACTGATTAACGAAGGGCTTTTCTTGGCTTATAATGTCTATACCAAACAAGATAAAAAACTATTCTACCTCAATTTTGAGAAGGTAGGGCAAAGGGCGCCCACTTTACTCTATGTATTGATGGTGATAGGCTGGCTGGTACTTTTTGGGCGAAACTTTCTTGCCTTTGAGTCATTTGCCGGGCCGCTACGGGATTTTTTCAGTGCCGAGCGTACCTTAGGTGATTATACCTTTACCATCATCAACCTGACCTTATTTGTCGCCATCATGGGAACTGCGGTGATCATCTCTCATATCGTATCTTTTTTTGCTGCTGACCACGGACAAAAAACCGATCATATGGAAAAAACAGGTATACAACGGGTGGGCAGCTGGCTGCTATTGATCCGTATATCCATCTTAAGCATTGGGTTGTTCCTGGCGCTGGCAGCGTCAGGCATACCGATAGATAAGCTGACCATTGTATTGGGAGCCCTGGGCGTTGGTATTGGTTTTGGCTTGCAGACTTTGGTGAATAACCTGGTCAGCGGTTTGATCATTGCTTTCGAAAAACCGGTAAACGTCGGCGACGTGGTTGATATTGGCGGGCAGGGCGGCACCATGAAGTCGATCGGTTTCCGCAGCAGCATAATTTCCACTTGGGATGGGGCAGACCTGATCATGCCCAATGGTGACCTGTTAAGCACGCATTTGACTAACTGGACCTTGGCTGGCGGCCACAAACGAAGTGTTATTGTTGTGGGCATTGCTTACGATGCCGACCTGCAAAAAGTGCGGCAGGTGGTTACCGATATCTTAGAGGCCGAAGAACGCTTGGCCAAACATCCGGCTTATCTTATCCAGTATGATCAGTTCAGTTCAAGCGCGATCGACCTGCACATCTATTTCTGGGTTAAGATCCTTTCAGAATCGAATGCTGTAAAAAGTGATTTGATCATGATCCTTACCGAAGCGTTCCGCGTAAACCAAATCCAAATTCCATTTCAGCAGCACGATATCTATATCCACGACAAAAATTCTCCCGACTCCCATTAAATATTTTTACTTATGAAAGCAATATTTTTATTTCCATTAGCCGCTTGTATCTTCTGTAGAACCGCTTATGCACAAAAAAGCAATAAGGAGCTACAAGTTGGCGCACAATTATCCATACCTGTAGGACAATTATCCGATCTGGCTATGCTTGGTTATGGATTTTCAGCAAAGACGCTATTTGGGTTCGGTCAAGCGCCGCAGTAAGTTACTTTTGAAGTTGGTTATAATCATTTCGGGGTGAAAAAGGATCTGTTACCGGCAAAAATACATGCACAATACCGTAGCTGGCTAATATACATCGGCTACAGTTACCGTTTCTCCAATTTCTATTTGGAATCACAGGCTGGTGTAGCTATCAATACGATATATGCCTTTAATAATTTTCAACTGGCTGGACAAACAAAAACTTACTTTGCTGACGCGCTAACCGCAGGCCACTCGATCGATAAATTAGACCTGGCCTTAAAGTATCAAAGTTCGGACGTTAATGATGGTACAAATATTTCTTTTATTAGTATACATGCCGCCTATCGTGTTCAGTTCAACAAAAATAGAAAATACTAAAAGCGAAACATTCTATAACGAAGAGGGCGATATTAATCGCCTTTTTCGTTATAAAATGGTAACTACCCCCGTTTCTGTGTTGTAATAGCCGCCAATAATTTTAATCTGGCCGTTTTTTTCCATTTGATCTAAAATAGGGCTTCTTTTCCTGATCTCCTGAATTGTATTCAGAACGTTGTTCCTCGTCACCAGTTCAACATAGGCCTTATTTTTATCAGTCTTGTCACCTTCAAATTTTTTTGAAAGGTCAACAGATGGCTTGATATTCTTTAACATCGCCGTAATATTCCCTAATTGATAGTTACCAATTGCTGCTTTAATAGCACCACATGACTGATGCCCCAGCACCAATATGACCTTTGCACCTGAAACTTTGCAACCATATTCCATGCTTCCTAACATATCCGTATTGGCAAAATTTCCGGCAACACGCAGTACAAACATATCGCCAATTCCTTTATCAAACATGTCTGCCACAGGCACTCGGCTATCCATACAGGATAAGACTACTGCTTTAGGATACTGCCCTGAGGCTGACTTTCGTACCATTTCGGTATGGTTTCTTAACGTCAGGTCGTTATGAACAAAACGCCGGTTACCTGATCTGAGACTGTCTATTACCTGGTCAGGTGTCAAGGCGGCCTGCTCTTCTGCAGTCAATACCTTTTCTCTAAGTGCCTTCGCCGGCACTTCTAATTCTTTGCCAGAAATAGAATCTACAACGCTTAATTCTTGGTGGGCACTTTTTTCTTTACAGGACGTCGTAACCATTAATAAGATAAACAACATGAAGCTCCAATTTTCTAATACTTTCATATTAAATGTTAATGGTTCAATAATATGCTTATCAGACCATGCCACTAAGGTAATATTTTATATTCATCAATAAAATATGATCCAGCTCTAAAGCATTGCTGAACTATAAGACTTCAAATATTCTATAATTTGGCTGGAAAACATATTTACATTTCCTTCACAAATAGTACTCCACTGGGTCTTATGATTCGGCAGATTGAAATTGCTGATCATCCACTGGTTCCAGCCATTTCGGCGTACCTGCAGTGATCGCAATATGCGCGAACCAGCTGTCTTTTGTAGCACCATGCCAGTGTTTTACGCCATCATGTGTAACCACGGTGTTTCCAACTTTTAAATGTTGAGCTGGCTTACCATCTTCTTGGTACCAGCCTTCACCTCCTGTCACCAATAATAATTGAAAGCCCCCACGATGAATATGCCAGTTGTTTCTACATCCTGGTTCAAATGTTACCTGCCCAACACCGACGTTTACTTCAGGATCAGCGATCAGTGATTTAAGGTAACTCTGCCCTACAAAATACTTCGCATAGGCATCATTTTCATTACCAATCGGGAAGATGGTTCCGTTTTTTACTTCTTCATTTTTTGCCATTATATTTCTCCTTTTTAAAAATTGATCAGGCCGTATAGGTGGTTAAGCAAAAGATCCAGTCATTAGTGTTTCCAGATGGTATTACTTTTAGCAAGAAAAAAGAAGAAGTTCGAACCCAACGAATAAATCTTCTGTTTTTGTATATTGCTTATTTTAAGCAACTTATAAGCAATGAAAAAAGCGGCATACCAGAATTAAATCTGGATTTTGCCGCTTTCGCCTGTTTGGTAGAGGGAAGCGGCAAAAGTTCTAACTTTCATCGTGATATGGAGGCAATCGTAGCTGCGAAGAAAATTATTGAAAAAAAACACCAACGATTTTAAGATAAAAGCTTAATTTTCTCAAAGTGAAATATTAATATTTTGATAAGCTTTCCAATTGATTATGATAATGTTCAGTTATACTTTACTAATAAAAAAATCAGAAAAAATAATCCGCACTTAGAAAATACTCATTTTACCGGGCAAAATAATTATTACATATCTTACTCCAATTATGGAATCATGCATTTTATGCGAACAAATCGCACAGTTAAAACATAGTCATATCAAGCCGGTATGCTTGAGCCGCTAATAGGCAATTACTTCTATCAACATGTCATCTTCTTAGACCAGGAATTGTCCAACCTTTCGTCAAAACAAAAGGACAACCTTGCGAAAGTAACGAATGAAAAATGGGATGAGGTACAACAAAAAGACTTAGGTAAAATATTGAACTACCAACGAGCTATATTTAATGAGCAACGAATATGAATCTGTCATTGAAGATAAAGGATTGAAGAGGTATCAATATGAAGCTTCTTTAAGTGATTAACTAACTGAGAAGATATTCCATTGCCGGGAAGAACAGTACAATATTTGGATGGTAGTTTCCAACGCGCCATGGCAGTTGCAACGTTTAGCTCTGCAGCGCCGATATAAAAAGGCAATGTGTTTTTATTAAGCCAGTCACTTTCTTTATCCGGACAAATTCTCAAAAGAAGTTCTCCGAAAGATAATATTTTACTTACTCCGTTATAAAGCATTATACTTTTATTTTGATTAAATTCGGCTATATCAATTTTACTTCAATGAAAAATCATTCATTTCAGCTCCTTTTATGTTAATTGTAATATAAAATAGGGAGCCGGACAGCGGGAACCGTTGTAATTGGTCCTCTTCCAAACCTGCTCTTGCAGTGGTAATAAACATTGTTTTCATATCATCGCCGCCAAACGCGCAAGCTGTAACATTTGGTGCTGCTACCTTTATTTTGCCGATAAGTTTGCCACTGCCCGGATCATATCTGTTCACACAAGCCCCGCCCCATATAGCTACCCATAACATGCCTTCGTCATCAATCGTCATACCATCCGGAATGTAACCTGGCTCATTTATTTTTATAAGTACACGTTCATTGGAGATAGTGCCGGTACTAATTTCAAAATCAAATGCTTTGATGTTATAGGCAAAAGAATCAATATAGTACATGATAGTATTATCCTTTGACCAACAGATCCCATTTGATACACTCACGTTATCCAGTTTCATTTGAAGTGATCCATCAAAACAATACAAAGCAGCTTGATTTAAACCGCCTGGCATGTTAG
The DNA here is from genome assembly GCF_025362475.1 of Mucilaginibacter sp. Taxonomy (GTDB): domain Bacteria; phylum Bacteroidota; class Bacteroidia; order Sphingobacteriales; family Sphingobacteriaceae; genus Mucilaginibacter. The sequence goes on along the minus strand of NZ_JANYGH010000008.1, from coordinate 112,483 downwards.
TTGTGCCTATCCACAACCGGCCTGCGGCGTCACATTTACCATCATTACAGCGGTTATCTTGTATATCGCTTTCAATGGATTCAAGTATCCTTCGTTGGCCCGTTTCAAAGTCTATTTCTTCAATAGTGCTCTTTAAAGCAACTATCAGTTTGTTATCATTTGCAGGTACAACCGTACCTACCTTTTCATTTATAGCTATTTCTTCGGTTATTTTTGTTACCGTGTCAATACGGCCAACTTTCCCCCCGTCTATATCTATATACAAAAATTTTTTCCATTGTGAATGCCAGTGGGCTCCCTCGCCCAAAATAAGGTCTGATTCATACAATAATTCTGCAGTCCACGTTTGCATAAAACAACATTAAATAGCGGTGTATATCAATCTTGTATAATTACTCTTGCATCAACGCGTTTCTGCCGCCATCAATTAAATAGGTAGCGCCCGATGCAAACGCGGCGTAATCACTCGACAGGAAAACGCACCAGCCGCCAATTTCTTCGGTAGTACCTATCTTTTTTACCGGGTGGCTGCCAATTGTTTTAGCCCGCTCGGCGGCAGGGTCGGGAAATGAATTAAACCATTGCTGGTTACCGGAGGTGTCTATAAAGCCTGGAGCTATGCCCACAGTGCGGATATGTGGTGCCCATTCTATTGCCAAAGTTTTTACCAGACCGGTTAAAGCAGTTTTAGTGACATTGTATGGGAAACAACCCGGAATTGTACTATAGGCATGATTGGATGTAATAACAATAATAACACCACCTTTTTTTTCAAGATATGGCTTACACAGCTTTGCCGTTTGCCAGTGCGATTCAAGATTTAGTTGTATATTCTGAAACCATTGTTCATCGGTACAGTTTTCGGCTCCTTCAAATACATTACGCCCTGCATTTGTCACTAAAATATCAATGCCACCCAATTGGTCGACGGTGTTTTTAACAAATCTACCCAAGTCATGTTTATTGGTAACATCACAGGTTTCATAAAATGCTTTTACATTATTTTCCTGTGCAACATTTATAAATTCTTGCGCACTTTCCTCCAATCCGCACCCTGCAATATTAGCACCGGCTTGGGTAAATATTTTTGCGATACCCAGGCCAATGCCGGTTGCCGCCCCGGTTATTAAAACTGTTTTTCCTGAAAAATTTATCTGAAACATAATTTTAAACGTAAAAACCCGCCCTTGGTTGTAGTATGCCTGGATGCTTCTCCATTTCTTCCTCAACCAGATCAACGCCTAAGCCCGGCCTGTCGCTTAAACGCAGGTGACCGTTTGTAATCATATCTTTAATAGGGTGAGTAATCACGGTATCGCGCCAGGCCACATCATTAAACATAAACTCCTGCCTGAAAAAGTTAGGTACAGATGCGCAAACATGGGCAGATGCCAGGGTAGACAATGGTCCGTTTGGATTATGCGGAGCCAATAGCACATTGTAAGCTTCCATCATGGTAGCCATGCGCTTCATTTCTGAAGGGCCACCGCAGCGGGTGATATCAGGCATCATAATATCGCAAATATTTTTTTCCAGTACCGGTCGGATACCATGACGGGTATAATGGCGCTCGCCGACACAGATGGATACGTTTGATGGTATGCGCTCACGCATGGCTCGTAATGTATCGGCACTTTCGGGCCCGGCAGGTTCTTCGTACCAGGTTATATCCAGTGTAGCCAGGCGCTGGGCCATTTTTACTGCCACGCGGTAATTGAGCATGGCATGGGTTTCAATCATGATATCAAAATCGGGCCCAACGGTATCTCTTACTGCTTTGCTTACCTCAAATGCCAGATCCTGTTGCCCGGCAGTAAGTGTAAGATTGCTTGATAGGTCTTCACCATATAAATAATTGGTGTGCGCAAATGGATCAAACTTTAAGCCTGTAAACCCGGCTTCCTTTACTTTTTTTGCCTGCACAGCATAATCTTCGGCATTGTGACCGCCGCCAGTAAACCAATAATTGGCATACAATAAAATATCTTTACGAAAAGCACCGCCCAATAGTTCATAACAGGGCGTACCAAGCACTTTACCTTTCAGATCAAGCAATGCCATATCAATACCGCTTATGGCGCACATACTTGCGCCAAAGGGGCCTATCCAGTTAAGATCGCGGTATAGTTTTGTCCAGATAAAATCTGTACGCATAGGATCAAGCCCGATGATGCGTTCGCCAACGTGTTTGGCGGCATTGTAAACTATAGGGCTGCCCGGCCAGTTAGTAGCTTCGCCTACGCCTGTATGCCCTGTATCGGTATATATTTTTAAAAGTGTCCAGTTGTATTTAACTCCTTCTACCAGCCAAACCTTTACATCTGTTATTTTCATACTTAATTATTCAAACAATGCTTTTATTATTTATTCTTTCAGGCTTACTTAAAAAGCGACTTCATCCTCAAATCTACTGTATTACTAAAGTTAATTTCCCCTTTAAAAGGTTATCTTTTATTTTGATTCGCCCCTCGGTATGCGGAGAGCCGTAATATGGCTCTGAACCGTTATTGCAATAATCTGCGATCAGCCAGTTTATATGTTCATCCTGCAGCCAGCTGCGTGATGCCTGGCTTGCATCTGAAACTACAATTACCGTGTTCTTTTGATCATCCTGAAGGGATGCCTGCTGAATATAACGCTTGGTCGCCCTGAAATCTGTACTGCCCAAGTCATTGGTATCATCTTTCCAATCGGTTTTGGGCACCACCCCCCATTCTTCTACACTTTTAATGTGTTTGGCGCTAAGCATTGCTGTTCCCTGCGTTCTTGCAACATCATTTGCCGGGTAGGTTGTAAATTCTCCTTTACGTTTCCAATTAAGCTTATCAAAGCTTTTGGGTAACTGCAGCATTAGCCCGTATTGGTATGGCGATATATCGGCTTTTGAATATTGCACCTCGTATTCTGTTACCAGTTTTCCGTCGTTGGTAAATAAATAGCTTTGTTTGCCTTTGCATTCAAGGTAGGTAATATCCATGGAAAACTTTAAGCCCACATCAACTTTTTGTACAGTAATGTTGCTGGCAAACAAGGTATAAAGCGGATAGTTTTTAACCGGATAAATATCATTCTGATAAGTTTCGCCCGCTACGTTAGGCTTGCCGCCGTCGTCCTCATTCATGGGCACCACGCTAAAAACAGGGCCCTGCTTTAATATCTCCGTATCACCCTTGTGTACCGAAATAATAATACCGGTTGTTTTGCTGATGGTGTATTTTACTTCGCCCTGGGTTACCACGTAAGCTGCTTCATTATCTGTTAATGAAACGGAGGTTGCTGGTGATGGTACTGCGGGTAAGCTTTCTGATGTTTCATAATGCTCCTCATCGGCAATAAAACCTCTCGGATCCTTAAATGTCAACTCCAGCGTTTTTACACCATTTGCCGGGAACTTTACTATTCCTTTGCTGCGGGGGGCAATATCAGCCTTAATATTTTGAGCGATACCGTTGATAACCGCCGTGATATTGATGTCTTTTAAAGATGTAAAGTCATACCTGTTTTCGATGGTAAGCTCCATGTACTTTTTACCGATAGAAGGCCATTTTATACCTGTTACTTTAATGGGCGAATATGCTTTTTTAACGCCCCAATATTCCGGCTTTGGTCTGCGCCAGCCATCTATTAATCCCCAGGGGCCATAACCCACAAGCCTGCCATCGGGCATGTGAAAAATATCGTCAATGCCGCTCCAAATAGCACCGCCAAGGCAGCCCTTGTGGTAATACATGGAATCATACATGGTTTCCAGTGGTTTCCCGTAACTGCTGCGTACACCAGGATCGGCCAGTAATTCTTTGCGATTGTAACAGGATATGTGGGCGTATTCACCAAACAGAACCGGGCGTTTCATGGTATCGGTAGCCGCAGGACCGTTGGTGCCGGGATAATGATAAACAGCAATATCGGCTGAGCTATGGGCATTATTGAAACCGCCCCAGCACTGATCATGAAACGTTGTGGGCCGTGAAGGGTCAAGCGTTTTTACTACAGATAACACCTTTTCCCAAAGCGGGCTCCAGCGTGATTCATTACCTAATGACCAGATGATGATGGATGGGTGGTTGCGTCCGGCCAGTACATTCTCAACATCGGCATTAATCATGTAAGGCAAAAACTTTTCATCTTGATAATCCCACTTTTGCCAGATGGGTGAGGCGCCATGCTGAATCCAACATAAGGAAGCTTCACTTTCAACAAATAAGCCCAGTTCGTCCGCTGCATTTAAAAACTCTTCTGACGGGGGATAATGTGATGTGCGGATATAGTTACAGTTGGCATCGCGAAATAATTCTGCATCTTTGCGATCAAGCTCGGGGCTGATGCTGCGGCCGGTAAGCGGGTATACGGAATGGCGGTTAACGCCGCGCAACTTTATCGATTTCCCATTTACAAAAACCTCATTCCCCTTAACTTCAACCTGCCTGAAACCCACATGTTGCTCAACCGATTGAACCGGTTTGCCATTTACCAGTAACGTGCTTTTCAGGTGATACAGATATGGATGCTCGGGGTTCCATTGCTGGGGTTTGGCAACATTGATCTTTGTAGATACATCACCGCCATTTTTTGACTTGTCAGATAGCTTATCAAAAACTACTTTGCCTGCCTCATCTGTGAGCACATGCTGAACTTGCGTTACCGCTGCATCAGCAGATTCATTGGCCACGTTCGTTTGGATATTCAGATCAGCATTTTTGAATTGCCGGTCAAAAACAACGGTGTTTGTGGTTGAGGCGATATTGGTTTGGGGTAACACAAACAAAACAACCTTACGTAATATACCGCCCACCGTATGTGCAGCATACTGCGAGGTGCAGGCTAATTTATCGCTGATGGTATTGGCCTGCACCTCAACCTGCAGCAGGTTACTGCCGCTTTTCAGCGCATCGGTAATATCAGCCTCAAATTGCACAAAGCTGCCTTCATGTGTGCAAACTTCGGTACCGTTAACCTTAATTACGGCATGTGAGCTTACACCATCAAAACGTAGTTTTATTCTTTTGCCTTGCCAGTCGGCGGGTATGTCTAATGCTTTGCTATAAACTGCGGTTTCTCCTTCATTTACGGTAAAACCTTGCATTTCCCATTCGCCGGGTACAAGTATGGTGTGCTTTTTATTATAACCTGTTACCTGGAAATTCCATGTGCCATTTAAGGGAATTTGCGGTTGCTTAACGCCGGCAACACCAGCAGGCAAGGGGGATAAACGAGGGGTTTTAAAGCCGTTAATGCTGTTTTGCCCAAAGGAATTTATGTTAAAAAAAATGAGAAAAAGAAAAAAGAACCTATTGATATACTGCATTGCTTGCGCTATTATTTTAACAGAAGATTGATACTGTCCTGTATCACATCTCCGGATTTTAAAGGTCTGTCCATTTTTTCGGCGTGGCCTCTGAAAAATCTTTCGGAGCCCATGTTGCTATATCCGGCAACTAAGGTTTTAATATTTTGCTGGTCTTTCCATGCCCTGATATGTTGCTGTCCGTTAGCTATTACATTAAATGAGGAGATGCCATTGGTCAATGCTGCCCGGTTAATATACATTTTGGTCGACCTGAAATCATTGGTCCCTAAATCATTCCTATCCAAACTCCAGGGTGTCATTGGCAAAACAGATGGGCCTGCCGGGCCTACTACTTTCGTATCCGACATCAGCATTGCCTTACCATTAGGGCGTCCGATATGGTCTGCCGGGTAGTAATTCCATTGGGCATTTCTATCCCAATCCAATACCTGGAAAGTGCCAGGCAAGCCAAAAACCAATCCCCATTGGCGTGGGTTCACATCTTTTTTGATGGTATATCTATAATCTATTTTTACCGTTCCACCGGCCAGGAAATGATAAGTGGTTACACCGGTAGCTTCACTATAAGTATCGGCAATGCTCACAGTAAAACCATTTTGCGCTTTATCCAGCTTAATTTCTTTTACCACACGGTTTTTGCATACATCAGTAAAAGGCTCAAATTTTTTGTTGTCGCCCGTCATTTGTACGCCGTTGCCATCACCATTTAAAGGTAAAACCATTAATCTTGTTCCGGTAGTCCAAACGTTTTTTCCTTCGTTGGTAACCTGTTCAATATCACCATTTGCTAAATTGAAGTTAACCTGCATGTTTGCTGTTTTGGCAATAAGGGTATTTTGGTTTTGCTGGTAGCTCCACGGATCCACATTTGTTTTGGAAGATGTTACAATCGAAACAGCCGGCACTACCGAAAACTGATAAATATCAATTAATACGCCACGCGGGTCATAAACTTTAATGGTTAGTTTATCAGAAGATGATGGTTTTTTGCTGATGGCAATATCTGCTGTTGTTTTGGCATCTCTTTTTAAATCGGCTTTTATTAAACCGGTTTCGCCGGCTATGCTCCATTCTATTTTACATTCGTTAAGGTTACTGAAAAGCAACCTGTTTTCCAGTTCAAGAGCAATCTTGCCATTTAGCCAATTGCTGACCAATTTTATTTTAACCGGCGAATATATTTTTTTCATATGCCAGTATTCCGGTTTTTCCCTGCGCCAGCCGTCAAGAGGGCCCCAGGTGCCGTAGCCTACTGTTTTTCCATCCGGCAAAAAGAAAGTATCATCGATACCTGCCCAAATTGCACCGCCTAAAACGGCATCTGTTTTATACATTTTTTCCCACATGGCTTCAAATCCAATTCCCCAGGCGTCGCGTACACCGGGATCGGTAACCAATTCTAAACGGTTATAGGCGTTTAAGTGCACATATTCATCAAAAACAATAGGGCGCTTATAATTGCGGTATTCTTCTGGTCCGCCAGGCCCGGGATAGTGGTGATTACATATTTCCAGGTCGCCTTCATCAGCTTCAGGCCCGTATTGGCTAAAATTACGCGGTCGGGTGGGGTCAAATTGTTTAATCAATTTGGCGGTTTCCTTGAAATAGTTTTTATAATTCTCAGATTCATTACCTATTGACCATGTAAGCACCGATGGGTTGGATCTGAAATAGTTTACCATATCCAATGTTTGATCAACCATCAGGGTTTGGTAAATGGGGGTACCTAAAGTTACCTGGGTATTTTCGGCCCAGCAAAAGGGCGCTTCCACTTCTAAAAACATACCCAGGCGGTTGCAGGCGTCTATCAACTCTTCGGCTGGCGGATAATGTGATGTGCGCATATAATTCACGTTGGCCTCGCGAAACAGCTGCACATCTTTTTCCCACATGTTATCATTTACCGAACGGCCACGCAAAGGCATAGTTTCATGATGGCAAACGCCACGCAGCTTAATAGGCATATTATTTACAAATACACGATTCCCCCTAACTTCTATCTGCCGGAAACCGATGCTTTTGGTAATCCCATCCTGAACATTGGCCCCATCTAAAATACTCAGTTTTACAACGTAAAGGTTAGGATGTTCCGGGTCCCATTTCTGGGGTTTTGATACATCGAAACTGATGTTTTGCTGCAAAAAACCGCCTTTGTTAATGCCATCGACGGAAACCAGCTTCTCGCCAACTTTGGTAGTGCCATCGGCTTTAAATAACTCGGCTTTCAGGCTTAGTTTTTCTGCTTTGGCATCCTGCTCGTTGGCAATAATTACATCCGTATTTAAAACGGCGTTTTCATAGTTTTTATCTAAGTTGGTCTTTATATCAACATAGGCAAAATTCACCGGAGCAACAGCCATCAAATATACCTTTCTGGAAATGCCGCCTAATGGATGTACCGCGTATTGCGAGGCGCTTGCCAATGAATCAGCCTTGCTGCTTGATTTTACCTTTACCAATAATTGGTTATCGCCACTTTGTTTAACGAAATTGGTTACGTCAACTTCAAATGGGGTGAAACCACCCAAATGGCTGGCGATTTTCTTATCATTAAGCCAGATTTCTGATTCGCTGTACACCGCATCAAAACGCAATTTTAAACGTTTGCCTTTCCAGTTTTCAGGCAGGGTGAAGTTTTTTTGATAACCAGCATAAGCCTCGTTATCAACCGTGAAGCCCTGCATTACCCACTCGCCCGGCACTTGTATATTCTTGGCGCAGGGCGATGTATTGATATTTTCAGAAAAAAGCCAGGTACCATCTAACGATAGCTTGTTGGGTTGTGATGAACCGGCCGGCGATACCCGGTTAAGTTTTAAAACCTGCTTGTCGGCAGTGGTATAATCGATCTTTTGAATTTGCGCCTTTGCAGTGCAATTCAAAATCAGTAAACCTATAAGTGTTTTATAAAAATTTTTCATTTGCGTTTTTTAGCTCCCGATGAACAAACAATTACATGATCCCATACTTTTCAAATGCGTCTTTAGCGCTCATGCCTTCTTCTATTTTTTTCATTACCATTTTTTCGCCCCTTGCTTTTTCAATCGCTAATGAAAAAACTTTTTCTTCAACCTCTTTGGGGATGATACAAACTCCATCAATATCACCTAAAACAATATCGCCGGGGTTAATACTTACCGCCCTGATTTTTATGGGTACACGGTAATCTATCACTTTCCCGCGTGGTGCCTGATCCTGGGCGTAGCGACCGTGTGAGAATACCGGAAAGCCAATATTACGGATGCCTATGGTATCCCTCGAGTAGCCATCAACAACGGCCCCGGCTGCGCCCAATTTTTGAGCCCTTACGCTCATCAATTCTCCCCAAAGGGCGTAATCTGGCGAGGAGCCGGTACATACGTATATCTCGTTTTCCTTTAAATTATCCAACGCTTCCAGCATCAATCCAAAAGGCTTATTTAAGATAGGGTTAAAATTGCTTGAAACTGAATTTACATCAGCTTCCAACACCGTCATGGCCCGGCCAACAATAAATGTATTTTCCTGTAGCGGAACTATTTGCGGGGGTAAAAACTGGTTAAAAAGACCCAGCTTATCCATGATATCGCCTACTACTGCGGTGTACAGCTCTTTGCGAACAAGATGGAAAAGCTCATCGTCAGTATCCCAGAGCTTTGGTAAATCCTTTGTATTATTATCTTCTTTCATCTGTTGTGTGTTTGCAATAGCTAAAGGTACACGGTATGGAAGTTATTTTCTAAAAGCTACTTAACGTGTATTTAAACTATTTTACCATAAAACAACTGTTTATTTTGAAAAGGTGGTTAATTTAGTTGCTCGATTAAGCATGAAGATTTTTGTATCCACATTTAAAGGAAGATTGAATTGAAACCACAACTAATAGATGTCAATTTATCGGGTCGGAAAACAATTCAAATCAAGAAGCTGGAAACGTTTAACTTGATTAGCCCTTTCCATTTTCATAATCTTTGTGAGTTGGTATGGATAGAGAAAAGCCATGGCAAGCGTATTGTGGGTGATTATATAGATAATTTTGAAGAAGACGATCTTGTTTTGATGGGGCCAAATCTACCTCATATATGGTTAAATGACAAGCTTTTTCAACAGGAATTGGCGCATAATCCTGTTAAATCTACGGTGATCTATTTCCCTGCCGATTTCCTTTTAAGCTTAACTGATGAACAGAATATATTAAACCCCACAGAGGATCTGATCACGCGCTCGGCAAGGGGGATGAGATTTTACGGCGAAGCAAATAAGAAGGTTATCAAGATCTTGTCGAATATATCGGAAAAAGGAGGGTTCAAAAAAATAATCCATTTCCTCCAGGTGATTGAAATTTTGTCAACATCAACGGAGTATAATTATTTAGCCAGTTTCAATTTTAAAAACTCCTATGATGAAAAGGATACCAATAGAATTAACAGGGTATATAAATTTTTGATGGAAAACTTTCATCGCGACGTTACGCTTAAAGAAGTCGCTGATTTGTGTAATATGACCACAAATTCGTTTTGCAGATTTTTCAAAGCACGTACGCAAAAATCACTAACGCAATTTTTAAATGAAATAAGGATAGGGCATGCTTGTAAATTGCTGCGAAATGAAGAGTATTCTATAGCTGATGTGTGTTATCAGTGCGGCTATAATAACCTCGGCAATTTTAATAAATTCTTCAGATCAATCACATGCAAAAGCCCGTCAGAATATAAGAAACAGTTAAAAGTATAATAGAGCAAACACAAGGCAGGTAGCTACAAATTTAATGCGCCCGCGCCCAGCTTTTTAATGCTTGAATTGCCTGCGCAAGCTGCCCTGCCGAGCCTTTAAAGTTTGATGAGCCGTTGGGCTTATTGTCCCTGCTGTACCACTCGTAAAAGTGTTTATCACGCAATGTTCTGGTTATCATGGGTTGCAGTTCATCGTATGCTTCTTCAATATAACCGTTTTCGGTAAGCTGCGTTATCATCCTTGCGCCAAACCAGGCCCAATCGCCGCCGTTTTGATAAATATATGGCTTTGATACAGTGGAGTTTTTATAGATATTTTCAGGATAAATAGGGTAAAGTGTTAATCCTACCGATGGCGCGCCAGATAACTTTACATCTTTAACCATGCGTAGGTTGACTAACTTTATTTCTTGTCGGCTAAGCAAACCAGCTTCGATAGCTACAGCTGTACCTCCATGAAAACAGATATCATTTTCATTAAACAATGCCGGAAACGGAGATGAAGCTAAATATACATGCGGTATAAACTTATATTTTTTTGAATCCCAAAGATGTTGCCGTATCTTTTTAACCGTCAGGCTTTTTAAGCTGAGCCATTTTTGCCTTGATGCATTATCTTCATAAAACCCGGCCATGTTTTTAAGCGCTATCACAAACATGGCATTATCATAAATATCAATTGCCCAATGTGTGTTAGCATCTATATCCACAACCGCGCCCCCTTCTATTTGTACATCGCCCCAATCTTGCGTGGTAGCACCGGTTAAAAGCTGGTATTTTTTTGAATACCTGCTTTTCAGCAGATATTGTATAGATAGCTCAAGGCGTTGACGAGCCGTTTGTCCGGCAATACGTTCGTTTAATATCGATTTATCTCCTGTAATTTTTATGTATTTTGAAAAAGCCTGTATCAGCGAAGTTTCCTGATCTGTTTCAACTGTATTTTTAAAACCAACATGTGTGGTGTCGTTTACGGATGTGTAAATATTAGGATCATCCCAGGTAACGTGCCCTTTTAAAACATATCCATCTACAATTTCGCCGTTGGGCTGCTGCAATTTCAAAAACGTTAGCAGGTTTTTACGGATACTATCCTTGCTGTAAACCTTGCAGGAAGTTTCAATGAAGGTGTTAAAATCGCGTATCCAAACCTGCGGATAGCCATCGCCGGCATTAAAGCCTTTACCAAGTAATAATGTTGCCTCGGTATACACAGTATCGAGTCTTTTATCGTCCCTGATTGTTTGTGCCAGTTTATTTTGCGCTTTTACCGACGAGAAGCATATGACAGTTAAAATTAGGGCTATAATTATATTCATTACCCAAACTTATCAAAATAATATTAAAAACAATTTTAATATTAAGATCAAACGATTGCGTACAGTATAAACGGACATGTAATATCATTTTGCAAGGCAACCCTACAAATCCATCGGAAGTCACGGGCATTTAACTGTGGCGCGGTAGTTAAAACGTATACCTTCCAAAGGAGATTACGAAGAATATATGAGCAGTAGGGAAAAATGAAACAGGCAAATGGAGCTTAGAACGAATGATTTAGTTATATAGCCGTGAGGTATACCGTAAAATTATTAATAACTTACATCTATTGGAGCGGTCTTTATTATTTGGGGGAAATATGCAGGAATATATTTTAGTTAATAAATGATAAAAGGTCTTCCAGATCTTCAATAATATGATCTGGATTTGCAGTTCTTAACTGCGCTAAAGTATGTGCGCCAGTTGTTATACCTATACTTAGCCTACAACCTGCATTTTGCCCTTCTTGTATATCAATGATTGAATCACCCACTTTTACCACTTCTGCGCCATCAGATATGCCAAATTTCTTCATAGCAAAATAAATCATATCCGGGTTGGGTCTGTTTTTATCTACATCGGTTGCCGTAACAAGGCAATCAAAATCAATGCCTTCTTGCCATTTCAATTTACGAATAATAGAATGGGCCGTTCCTCTATCATATCCTGTATTTAATACAGTAATAATATGCTGCGCTTTTAACTTAATAAAAAGCTTAAACGCGTTAGGTTGAGGGAATATATCGGCAATTAGGTAAGCCTGAGTTAGCATTTGTAAAAAATTATTGAAAATTATATTGATCAGTTTTTCATCTTTCACACCTGCGTATACTTTTAAGATGGATCTGATGGCTTGCTTTTTTTCTTTACCGGCACCTTCTGCTAATACTTCATTCAAAGTAAAGGCAAAGCCAGCTTCATTGATAGCGCTTCTTAATGTTTTATAAACAATATTATCTTCATTAACTGTAGTACCGGCCATATCAAACACGACCATTTTTATTTTATCAGACATTATTTTTCGGGTATAAGATGTAAGAGTTTTTTTTTCTAATTATAATTTTTGATCGAAGAAGTAAACGATCAGCATACTGCAGATCTCGCTGGTATTGTTTTTCGGTACATGAGTGAGGCGGCCATCAAAAAACAAACTGTCGCCTTTTTGCAGTGCATAATTTTCACCGTTGATCAGATAATCTACCTTGCCGCTGAGTACATATTTATATTCAAATGCATCCGTACTCACTTGTTCGCGGTGTGAGTTTGGGTGCAGATCCAGCAGCACGAAGTCCACTGTACTTGCACTAAGGGTACGTGTCAGCATACGCTTGTAATAAAAGCCCGTGGCGTTCTCTTTTTCAAAGCTGTCATAATCACCGGCGCGCTCAATAATCACCATTGGCTCATTTAATTCCAAACCCACAAAAAAATCACTGAGCGCAGTATCTAATGATTGGATGATACTGAACATGACTGGCAGCGAAGGAATACTCCGGCCATTCTCTATCTGCGAGATCAATCCCTTTGACACACCGCTTTTGTTAGCCAGTTCCTGTAAGGTAAGCCGCTTTTCTATTCGCTTAAGTTTGATCCTTTTACTCACCTCGATGACAAATGCACCCTGCATATTACTTTCCATCATACAAATATAGAAGAGTAAACAATATTGAACAATTGTTTACAAATACTTAACAAAAGTATAAAAAAGTTTAATATTTATAAACAAATGTTTACTAATATTGCATATTCAATTTGAGTATTAAACAAACCATCATTAAAACCTCCTGTTATAATGAAACAATTTTACGTGATAGCAGCACTGTTATTTTTAAGCATCATTGCTTTTGCTCAAGGCTTACTTGGCGAAACGGTGACCGATGGCAGTTCAACATTGCCTTATGCAACCATCAGCGATGCCGCTGTTAAAATACAGGCAGCTACCGGACAGGACTGCACCTTTACACTGCTCCCGCCTGAAGGTTCGCAAAGAATTACATTTTCGATGGTAGGTTACCCCAATTTAGATATCCCTATTGTTATCGAAAAAGGGGAAAATAATCAAATCGGCACCAAACCTGTAGCCTGGGAATTGCTTACACCCAATATCACCTCCAAGAACGGCGACCGGCTTTCCGCTGCGGAGATCAAAGCCCAGGAAGATATGCGCTTTACCGCGAAGATATTAACCCGCGACTGGTTTACGGAGATCAAAAGCAACTGTTATTACATTGCAACCGTATCCCCAATCAAATTCACGGACGCTTATTGTTTTGTCGATAACTTGCGGAGTAGCACAGCAACTAAACATAAGGCTGCGACATTTGATATCAATGCAGCCAACTTTACTATCAAAAAGAACTAATGGAACCTACAGGAAAATTATTTGCATTTAACGGGGCCGGGCAGCAATTCCAGCTGCTGAATATGAAAGTGCCCGCACTTAAACCGGGAGAAGTACTGGTTAAAAATCTGTATACCACGATATGCGGCAGCGATATGCATACTTACTGCGGCCTGCGCACTGAAAAAACACCTACCGTATTGGGACATGAAATTGTGGGTGAGATTATAGCCATCGGCGAAGCGCATCCGGGTAATGATTATGCTGGTAACGATCTTAAGATCGGCGACCGTATCACCTGGAGTGTTTTTTCTTCTAATCCGCTGTCTGAGCTGGCTAAGAGAGGCATGCCGCAAAAATCAGATCAGCTTTTTAAGTACGGCCACGCGCAAATTACAGAAGCAAACCCTTTTCACGGCGGCTTGGGCGAGTACTGCATTTTAAAGGAGAATACTACTTTATTAAAAATCCCTTTAGATGTACCACTGCCTGTTGCGGCCACCATTAACTGCGCGGTTGCTACGGTGGCCGGTGCGCTCAGGCTTGCAGGTGATATCAGCGGTAAAAATATTCTGATCACCGGCATGGGTTTATTGGGTATTGTTTGCGCGGCCATGTGTAAGGTGGCCGGAGCACAAGCCGTTAACGCGGCCGATATCAACCAGCAGCGGCTGGATGAAGCGTTATTATTTGGTGCGGATACCTCAATTTTACTTTCAAAAGCGCAGCCTGAACAAAACATCGATATTGTTTTTGATATGAGCGGCGCGCCTGCCGCCATGGAAACCGGGCTGGAAAGCCTGGCCACCGGAGGTACCGCCGTTTGGATAGGTGCTGTGTTCAGCAACCGAAAAGTAAACATTGATGCCGAGCAGGTCATCCGCCGGATGATCACCATTAAAGGCTTGCACAATTACAATCATGAGGATTTGCTGGCCGCAGTTGATTTTATTAGCCAGCACCATCACAGCTTTCCGTTTAAGGAATTGATTGGTCCTGAATTTTCATTTAACGATACCCAAAAAGCCTTTGAATACGCAAAGGCGCATTTGCCGCTGAGAGTTGGTATACGCATAGCCTAAAAATCATGAAAAAATCATTCCGGTTCCAGCAATGGAAAATGTTACTGGTCACGATGTTCTGCTACCTCTTCTTCTATACCGGCCGTCATAATTTTGGCTGGGCATCAACAGCCATGGCCAAAGACCTGCATATACCTTATACCACCATTGGCTGGATCAGTTTTGCCATGCTGGTGGGTTACGCCATCGGGCAACTGGTCAACGGTAATCTGGCCGACCGCTTCAGCGCCCGAATCATGGTTAGCACCGGGGCTTATTTATCCATACTGACCAATTTTGCCATCAGTTATGCGCATACCGCCCAGGTAATCATGATACTTTGGGGACTGAACGGGTATTTTCAGTCCATGGCCTGGGCCCCCGGCGGCAAGCTGATCAATAACTGGTGGAAGGGCGAAGAAAACGGTAAGGCATTCGGCTTTTATACCATGGCCGCAGGTCTTTCATCTGCCGCTACCTATCTGATATCTATAGTATTGACACAACAAGGTTTGAGCTGGCAATGGTTATTTCGGGTACCGGTGCTGTTTTTATTGATCAGCGCAACCGTTTTCCTGATCGTAGCCAGGGATCATCCCAAAGATATCGGTTATCAAAACACCGGGAATGATGTGATGGAAGCCGAAAAAGAAACCTGGCAATCCCGTTACCGGCAGGTATTTAAAAATAAAGATTTCCTGCTCATCTCCCTAAGCTTTGGCTTCGAGAGCATGGCGCGCTATGGGTTGATCTTTTGGGTGCCCGTGCACTACTTGGGCAATAACTGGAAAAACAGCCCAAATAGTATATGGGTTACCTTTCTGCTGCCCGTCGGCATGGCTGTAGGAGCGCTTTGTTTTGGCACCTTGTCCCAGCGCCTGTTCAATAACAACCGGGTCAAACCCATCGTTTCCGGGATGCTGGTTAGCGCCATCATCGCCATCGTTGTCTATTTTTCCCCACCGGGAAATATGATACTGGCTAGTGCTTTAATGTTTGCTGCTGGCTTTTTTGTTTACGGGCCACAAGCCTGTTTTTGGCCACTTAGTCCTGAATTGCTGGGTAACAAATTAACGGGAACTGGAATCGGTTTTATGAATATGTGCGGCTATGTTTTTGCCGCCTTAGGTGAGCCCTTATTAGGTTTTGTAATTGATCATACACACCACACCGACAGTATCTTTTTGGTGATTTGCGGCATTTGTATTTTGTCTGTAATTGTGATAAGCTTTATAAAACCAACTCAGAAACCCGATTATTAAAATATACCTTTATTAGGTGCTCATTTTAACATCAAATGACTTATTGTTTCAAAATGGCAATGATAGAATAATCCATTAAAAAAAGATTGTAATCCATTGCACAAAGAAGTTTGATCCTTACCTTAGATAACTTTATAATCAGAAACCAATTATTATTTAAACCAGTTTTGAAAATTTCTTTTGCTGATCCTTTTTGGCTCGCCGATCAATGGAATGGAAAATAGATGTTTACAAATAAGTATAAGTCAAAAGGGCTAAAAGAAGGTAAATATGATGCTAAATTTCCTTTAATATATTGTCTATCTGCGAAATAGATTACAGAAGTTTAGCCAAGTCGAATAATTTACACTTCTTTTGCAAACGGACAATATATAATAAATATCAGCTAAATAAAAACTCCTGTAATGGAAATGGAGGACTACGTTAAAAATATAAATGAGGGTGATCAGGTAGCTTTTGAAATAGTATTTAACCTAAGTCACAAAAAGGTTTATGCTTATTTTAAAAAGAAAACTGCCTCCACAGAATTGGCTGATGAGCTAACACAGCTTGCTTTTATAAAATTGTGGCGCTTTAGGCATACACTGGCCTTGCAGCATAGTTTGCATACACAATTGTTCAGGATTGCAAAAACCACTTTACTGGATCATTTTAAAAAGGTAGCTATAGAAGAAAGAAATTTAAGGTCTTTTTATCAGGAAACTGTTTCAAATGAAGTTGCCTTGTCCTCTGCCTACGAAACAAACCAGCAGTTGGTAACAATTTTAGATCATTTACCACCCATCCGTAAAAAAGTATTTGTCCTGAGTAGAATTGAAGGCTACACTTATAGTGAAATTGGTGAACAGTTATCTATTTCGCCCAGAACTGTAGAGAAACATATCTCGCTGGCATTAAAGCAATTGGGAGGGTATTCCGGTGCTGCAATCATCATTTGCTTAGTTCACCAGCTGTCTTAAAAAAATATTTTTCAGTGATTACGGGTTATCATCAAATCAAATCGTATTAGTAGTATGAATATAACCGACGAGTTGCTGGATAAATATTTTAAAAGCCAGTGTACCCCGGAAGAGCAAAACGCTGTAAATATTTTTTTGAGCCAGATAGATGAGTTTCCGGATCATTTACTGACGCAAAATGAGTGGGACAGCGTAGTGGAGGAAGATTTATCTCAAATAAAGAGTGATCAACTTTTTGGAAAGATAAAATCAAAAACTTTTGCAAAATTCCCGTTTACACATTGGGTTAGAAATATTGCAGCGGCAGCGGTTATTGTCATGGCGGTAGGGTTAGGGTATTTTGCCTTAACCACCAACAATTCAAAACCTAATTTTACGCTAAATGAGAAGAAACAAAATGCACCCTCCCCCGTAATCCAGTGGAAGTCGACAGTTAATTATGCCAACAATTATGAAAAAATAGTTTTACCCGACGGTTCGGAAGTAAAAGTGTATCCTGGGGCAGAAATATACTACGCACAGCCCTTTATTAAAGAAAAAAGAGAAGTTTTCTTAAATGGTAAAAGCTACTTCCATGTAACAAAAGATAAAAAACATCCTTTTGTTGTATATGCAAACGGGGTTTCTACCACGGCGCTCGGGACATCTTTTACAATCACCGCAACAAAAGGCAGTTCTTTGGTAAAGGTTGCGCTGCATACCGGAAAAGTGTGGGTAAGGAATATATCCTCTGATAGAGAAACCCCTGTATTCAGCAGCATCCTTAAGCCTGGGGATGTACTAACGGTAAATAAGCTTAATAATACATTAAATATATCCGACAGTAAAAGGCATGCTTTTGAAGAAACGGCATTATCCATAAACCTTGTTCAGGTTTCTCTTGATAAAGTTTTCAAGAAACTCGAAAAGCATTATGGCGAAAAGATCAGTTTTAAAGACGAGGACATTAAAGGCAAGTTTTTTACGGGAACACTTTACTTACAGACGCCGCTTGATACACTATTGGCAGAAATTACAGAACTAAACAAACTCACAACAATTAAATCACGCAAGGGGTACTTGATAAAAAAATAAGACAACCCACTATTTTTTAAACCAGTCTGTAAATACTGGTATGGGACTCTATTTGCAAAAAAAACCAACTAAAACAACAAGTTATGTTAAAAAAAATTACACAACGAATGTTATTTTTCATTTTGCTACTATGTACATGGAGTACATTAAAAGCGCAAAATGCAGAAATCACCGGGATCGTAAAAGATGAAAAGGGGGCGCCAATGGTGGGTGCCACCGTCGTGGTTACAGCTAAAAACCCCGATCAAAAAAAAGCGATGCTAACAAATGAAGCGGGGAAATTTTTCTTTGCAGGTTTGAATGCGCAAACCCCTTATCTGATTACAATATCTTACGTAGGGTACAAAACCAAAAACATTGATAATTTTATTCTTAAACAAGCAGAACAATCTTCTTTGATCGTACAGCTTGAATCAAATTCAGCCCTAAATGAGGTTGTAGTTGTTGGCTATGGTAGTAACACCAAAAGAAATATTTTACAAAGCGTTAGTACGGTAAAGGCAAAGGATATTGTAGAGATACCGGCAGCTACCTTGTCTCAAGGTCTGGCCGGGCGTGTTCCGGGTTTGGTAATCTCCCAATCTGGCGGAAAGCCAGGCAAATCATCAACCATTACGGTGAGAGCCTATGACGGATTTGGTACTGCCAAGCCCCCCCTTTTTGTTATTGATGGTATTATTTCGGATCAATTTGCATTTGATGGCCTCGACGCTTCGGAAGTAGAAAATATTTCTGTGCTTAAAGATGGCGCATCTGCGGCGGCCTATGGTGTACGCGGAGCTAATGGGGTGATTGTAGTGACTACTAAAAAAGGTCAAAACGGATTGCCTAAAATCAATATTATATCCAGTTATAGTACGGATAAGGCTACTATACAGCCCCAATCACTTAGTGCTTATGATGAGGCCACATTTACGAATGATATTTTAAAACAAACTAATCCTACAGGTTACCTGACAGATTCCAGGAGATATACGGACGATGAACTGGCCTACTTTAAAACAACTAATTATAATATACTTAAGGAGTTTTATAAAACGCCAACCGAATACCGCACAACCGCAAACGTTTCAGGGGGTAGCGAAAAAATTAATTATTTTGTAAGTGGCTCCTATTATAAAGGTACCGGATCATTCGACAATATCGATTATAAAAAATACAATATCAGGGCAAATGTGGATGCAAAGATCACTAACAATTTAGATGTTTCGCTTAAGCTAACCACCGATATCAGGAATGATCAAAAACCTTTTTGGTTGTACGATTATGATAACGACGATGTGCCCAACCTTTATCAAGGTTTACTCACGCGAGGGAAAATGGCCCCGGCATATATCAATTATAATGGTAAAGAATATCCTTCAGGCACATTATTGGCTTGGAATCCGGGAGAGGTTATTAATGGCGACAATGGTTACAACCGTAAGAACTGGAGCAATTACCAGGCTTTGGTAGATGTAAATTACAATCTTTCATCCTTGGTCGATGGATTGAAATTGCATGGATCATTTGCAAACTATTCCCGCCACGATTTCAGAAAGGCTCTTAACCTGCCGTATAGCCTTTATGTTTCTAACAGGACAGGTGGTAACAATCATATAGTAGGCGATCAGATCGATTTTACTAAAACGAAGATTCGTAACGACGGTAATACGATTGGTGAAAGCTACACGGCAAGTAATTTTTACCAGCTCAATTTTTCCATTAACTATGACAAGTCTTTTGGTAAGCATAATATTTCTGCAACAGCGGTATATGAACAGAGCGAAACAAAGAACCAAAGCTTTAATGCGCAGAATCAGTTCGTGTTGTCGCCACAGCTTGATCAAATTGGCCTGGCCAGCAGCGACCCAACAAATTATAGTATAGGCGGAAGTGAATTTGATGACGGCCGGCTTGCAGGTTTCGGCCGTGTAAATTATAACTACGACGGCAAATACCTTTTAGAGGCCTCACTACGTTATGAAGGCTCGAGATATTTTATTCCCAATAAAAGATATGCTTCTTTTCCGGCGGTATCTGCAGGCTGGCGCATCAGCGATGAATCCTTTTTTAAAGACAACATTAAGTTTATCAATGATTTTAAATTCAAGGCTTCGTTAGGTTTTACTGGTGAAGAACCGGATGGCGGTGCAATACAATGGAATCAATACTATCGTGCAGCTGCCGGTGCAATTTTTGGAGGCGTAACAAACGGCGTAGCAGTGGGTACCTATCCAAATGCAGATATTACCTGGGCCAAAAAGCGATCAATTGATATCGGCTTTGACGCCAGTTTGCTAAATAATGCCTTAACGGTATCAGCCACCCGTTATATGAACAAAAGAACGGATATTTTAGGAAATATAGGCGCTAATGTACCAGATACATGGGGAGGGATCTATCCGCTCGTCAACTTTGGGGCAGTCGAATCGCATGGGTATGAGGCTGCTGTAAATTACAGAAAAATATTGAATGATAACCTTACCATTAGTGCTGGCGTAAACTATAGTTATGCTATAAACAAGCAACTTAGTATTAACCAGGCTTCCAACATCAGGTCATACCTTAATCAGGTAGGCAGGCCTGTAGGAGATTTCTTAGGCCTTGTATCTACAGGTATCATTCGTACACAAGCCGAACTTAATGCTTTACCAGCCGGATATACCATCAACGGCGCCATTCCGAAACTTGGTATGATTAATTATAAGGATGTACGTGGTGCCACCAGCGATGCCCCGGACGGAAAAATTGATGGCAACGATCAGCAATTTATCGGTAATTCAGTACCCCGGTCTACCTATGGACTAACCCTTGGCGCGGTGTGGAAATCTTTTAGTATTGATGTGCTTGTACAGGGAGTAGGTAAATTTTATAAAATGCCCAATTTGCTTAATTTTGCACAGTATGCAGTACCTGAAGCCGGTAGCGCTGCATTTTGGGCAGATCATTGGACACCAGAAACCCCAAATGGTAAATACCCTATCTATGCCGATGGTAGTACATCTACCTTTTGGTTACAGGATGCCTCATTTATACGTCTGAAAAATGTCAATTTAGGCTGGTCCATTCCTGCCCACTTGCTTGGCAAATCCGGATTTAAACAAGTTCGGGTGTTTTTAAACAGCTCTAACCTTTTCTTTTTCAAGAGAAATATTAAGGATTATGACCCTGAGGCAGCCTCTATAGTGGCTTATCCACTGAACCGCAATTACACTTTTGGAGTTAATTTTACACTTTAAATTTCTTAACAAAAACTGTTATGAACAAAATAATATATAATAAAAAAAATATAATTGCCATACTATCGTGTATACTGATGGCTTTTATCGGATTGCAAGGGTGTAAAAAGGTATTGGATAAACCCGATTTGAATGCCATACCCGAAGATTTAGTTTGGACCGATGTTAACCTGAGCACCAATTTTTTAAATGCTTTGTATGTTAATACACTGCCAGGATGGCCGGATGCTACCAACCACGCTTCTGAGGAAGGCGTTGGCGGCACCGGAATGTA
This sequence comes from Mucilaginibacter sp., assembly GCF_025362475.1. GTDB lineage: Bacteria > Bacteroidota > Bacteroidia > Sphingobacteriales > Sphingobacteriaceae > Mucilaginibacter. The sequence continues at coordinate 90,951 of NZ_JANYGH010000008.1, read as the reverse complement.
TGGCGACCTGACGGTAAATTCTATAGATTATTGGCCTTATGCCAATATCAGAAGCATAAATCTGCTGTTACAAAAAGTCCCCGGAGCCCCATATCCTCAAAGTGATAAAAACTCACTTCAGGGACAAGCGCTTTTTTTAAGGGCGTGGACTTATTTTCAAATGGTTAGCCGCTATGGTGGGGTGCCTCTTGTACTTACCCCTCAAAGTCTTACCGACGACTTGAATGTAAAGCGGAACAAAACTTCAGAGTGTATTGCTCAGATCCTTAAAGATCTGGACCAATCTATAACTTTACTACCCACCACCTGGAATGCAGATAACGCGGGCAGAATAACCCGCGGTGCAGCTTTAGCTTTTAAAGGCAGGGTGTTACTGCACTATGCATCTGAACAATTCAATCCATCGCAGCAGCAAGCGAGGTGGCAGACTGCTTTTGATGCAAACAAAGCAGCCATGGATTCACTTACAAAGTACGGCAATGCGCTGATGCCCGATTTCAGAAATCTTTGGTTTGTAGAGGGTAGCGCCAATACCGAGGCCATTTTAGTTACCCGTTTCAACAATCCCGGTCGTGTACAAACCCACGATGCTACCGTTCGACCGCTGGAAGAATCGCAAAATTTTGTTGGCGGAGATCAGCCATCTACAGAACTTGTCAACGCATTTCCTATGAAAAATGGGTTATCTATTACTGATCCAAGTTCCGGATATAATGCTTCTGCATACTGGTTAAACCGCGATCCAAGGTTTGCAACTACTGTTGTACATAATGGTGATACATGGGCACTGTCTGGAAAAACCGGCAGAATACAATGGACATTTAAGGGAGGAGAGGCCGTAGGTGGAACTTTTACCGGTTATTATACCCGTAAAACAATATTTGAAGGATACAAACCGTATGATGCCGAACATAGTGGAACTGACTGGATTGAAATACGCCTGGCCGAAGTAATGCTGAATTACGCCGAAACTGCCAATGAAGTAAATAACACTCAGCTGAGCTATACAATGCTTGAAGCGATCAGAAAGCGTGCCGGGATAGATGCCGGGGCAAACGGGCTATATGGTCTTAAATCTGGTATGTCGCAGGCAGAAATGAGAGAGGCCGTCCTGTTAGAACGCAGGTTGGAGCTGGCTTTCGAAGGTAAAAGAGATCAGGATTTGAGAAGACGCAGATTGTATGCATCGTTACTGAATGGAAAAAGACGTACTGGTATAGATGTGAATTTGATCAAATATAATGGTAAAGCTGCAGATTTTATTGCGGCCTATGCGGCTGGGGGGATTAATCTCAGTACCAATTATTTTGATTACTTCAGCGAAACACCAAAGCTACTTGATCAAAGCCTTGCAATCAATTTTAAAGATGAGTATTATTTCTATGCTATCCCTTTAGCGCATCTGCAACAAAACAAGAATCTTCAGCAAACCAATGGCTGGGATGGGGGAACTTTTGATCCTCTTCAATAATAAATTTTTTATACCGGTAGTGCCTGAAATTTCAGGTGCTGCCGGTATCTATCCTGGAAAATTATCTATATGATCAAAAAATACGCTTTGCTATTGTTTATCGTGCTCATAAGTGAAAACTTAGCGAAGGCACAAGGGCAAAATTTCCCACTATCGGCATTAAATACAGATGTGCTTACACAACAAGTATTTTCGCCTGCTGTTAACCAATCCATGACGGGCCAGGGAATGAAAATTGGCGGTAAGGTTTTCAATGATGGAATAAGCGTGCATGCTCCTTTCTCCGGATTTCTTTATCTGGGTGGAAAAGGGCTGAGGTTTGTGGCCGATGTTGGGGTAGATGATAAAGAAAACCGTAACCTGAGCGCTAAAAACATTCAATCAATTGCCAATAGCGATGGAACACAAACCTATTATTTACTGCAAAAAGCCGGCGATAAAAAAATATTGGTAGGCATCGGTACCTCATTAAAAGAAATTTCACCTGGCAGTGTAGTTTTTATCCTTAAAGCAGATGGAAAGGAAATATGGAATAGCGGGGTAATAAAACAAGGTCAAAAAGCCGTACATGTTGATGTTGATATATCGGGTGTACAAACACTTGGTTTTTCGGTATCCGATGCTGGTGATGGTATTAGCGGTGATGTAGCGAACTGGGCAAATGCATCAGTTACTGTTAAACAATACTTTAAACCTACGCTGGTAGATGAAAATTATGCAGGTAACACCAAAAGCGTGCCTATGGCAAGCAAACAACTAACGTCAGCTTTGTTAAAGCTACCTGTTTACCATCCGGCAGTAACAAAAACAGACTGGCTGCTTAAACCACCTGCCGAAAAAGCTCAAATTTCGCGTTTTGATGAAAACCAGATTGTGATGAGCAACGGGCTGGTGAGCCGTACATTTTACCTTTCGGGAAATTTGGCGTGTACCAGCATAAAGAATTTAGTAAGCGGTGAGGAATATCTCCGGGACGTGGAGCCTGAGGCTAATTTGCTTATTGATAGTATAAATTATCCGGTTGGTGGGCTTACAGGGCAGGTAGATAAGGCTTACTTATTGCCGAAATGGCTTCCTAAGATGCGTCCGATACCAAATGCGTTTGTGTTAACCTCATTTGAAACAATTGATTTAAAACCACAGCTGTATTCTCCGGTAAAAAGATGGGAGGCAAGTAGCCAATGGCATTCTACAGGTAAAGAAGTAATATTTCATTATACACACCCTGCGCTGAAAAATATTTCAGTAAGTGTTCACTACCAGCTTTTTGATGGGTTACCGCTAATAGCTAAATGGCTCGAAATAACCAATAAGGGCGCGGCGAAAATTACTGTAAATCATTTCGAAAGTGAAATCATAGCTTATCATGAACCTTTGAACTCCCCTATGGCAGAGGGTGAATGGCTTAAACCAAATTTTTATATTGAAAATGAATACGCCTTTGGAGGATTTACATATGAAAGCTCAGATCAATCTATTTTCTGGCAAACCGATAAAACCTATACTTCACAGGCTGATTATAGCATGAGAACACCATGTGTAGTGAAAAGTATGCCTAAAATTGGCCCTCAGCAACAATTAGCCCAAAATGAAACGCTAAATACATTTCGTACATATGTGCTTGCACTTGATGGAACCGACCGGGAAAGAAATGGGCTTAGTCAACGTAAAATGTATCGCACGCTTGCGCCATGGGCTACCGAAAATCCTATATTCCTGCATCTTACTTCAACAGATCCCAAGGTAGTAAAGCAGGCTATAGATCAATGCAAGGCAACCGGTTATGAAATGGTGATCTTTAGTTTCGGGAGTGGCTTAAATATGGAAGACACCACAACAGCCAACCTCAACAAATTTAAAGAACTGACCAATTATGCGCATTCAAAAGGAATTGAAGTAGGCGGATATTCACTTTTTTCCAGCCGTAGTATAGATGCGGACAACGATGCAATTAACATTAATACTGGTAAGCCCGGCGGTACCAAATTTGGCAATGCGCCTTGTTTAGGCAGTAAATGGGGGATAGATTATCTCAAAAAACTCAACCACTTCTTTTCTTATACAGGCTTTGATATGTTAGAGCACGATGGTCCCTATCCTGGTGATTTTTGTGCTTCTATAAACCATCCGGGTCATAAAGGTTACGGCGATTCGCAATGGAATCAGTGGAAACAAAGCATAATATTTTATGAATCTCTTCGAGCTAAGGGGATTTATATGAACCTTCCTGATTTTTATTTTCTTTCAGGAAGTAACAAAACTGGTATTGGCTACAAAGAAGTTAACTGGTCACTTCCGCGCGAACAACAACTGGTTTTAGGACGTCAAAATAATTATGATGGCACTTGGACCCGCACGCCAAGTATGAACTGGACATTTGTACCGTTGGTTGAATACCATGGCGGGGGCAAAGCCGCTACGCTTGAGCCGCTCTCTGAACACCTGGATACCTATAAGGCACATATGGTTCAGAATTATGGTGCGGGTATACAGGCTTGTTACCGCGGTAACAGGTTATATGACACCGATGCCACCCGCAACCTGGTAACAGCTCAAATTACGCACTACAAGAAATACCGTGACATTTTGAATGCAGACATTGTTCATTTGCAACGCCCAACGGGAAGGGACTGGGATGGATTTATACATGTAGATCCACAGCTTAAACAGAAAGCTTATGCAATGTTTTTTAATCCGCTGGATACTGCTATTACCAGGGAAGTAAAGCTACCACTTTATTACACTGGTTTAAAAAATAACGCCAGCATAGCGGTTGAGGGTGATAGTCCGAAGCTTTTTAAACTTGATAATCAAGGTAATGTTACGTTGCAGGTTTCCATACCTGCAAACGGCAATACTTGGCTATTAGTTGAATAAAGAGGTAACCAGGTCGTTTTCTCCTTAAGAGATATGCGCCGATTTAATTTCTTTGATTCAAAAAAATGTCAATAGGATTGCCAGAACTGTTTTAAGAAACCATTAAAATCAAAATAAAATGAGAACAAACAAACTTTTCAATTGCGCAGTATTTAGCTGCATGGCTATTGCTGTACTTCTTTCTGGCGCATGCAAGAAAGACAAATCTATCCAGGCCCTTAATGAGTCGCTGACGATCGCAAAAAAAGGAAGCAACCTAAAGCTATCATCCCTACCCGGCGGCAAAAGGGTTTTTGCCTACTTTGCCGAGAACGATCATGATTATGGTAAATGGATAGATTCTACACATACGGATTTGATCACCGATATTTGCATTATTGGCGAGCTTTATGACAGCCAGGGCGTGTTACCTACAACCCCAAGTATTACCACGTTTATTACAAAGGCGCACCTAAAAGGCCTTCGTACTTTTATAGCTATAGGCGGTGCTTATACTTATGGAGCTACATTGCTGCAACCGGCAAACAGGCCTAATTATATTCATAATTTAGTTACCTATCTTGTAAGTAATAATTTTGACGGAATAGACCTTGACTATGAGGGAAGCCAGATCACCTCAAACTATAACGACTTCGTGGTGCAGTTATCTGATTCGCTTCAGGTGCACTCAAAGTTGTTATCGATGGCAATTGCCAGCTACCAAGGTAATTCGATCTCTACCGCTGCCTACGGACGGGTTGATTTCCTAAATCCTATGATTTATGATTATACGCATCCGGGAAGCCCTCAATCTCATGCTACTTTAGCCGAGTTTCAATCCGATGTGGATTTCTTTCTTACCAAAGTGCCCGCGGCCAAAATGAATGCCGGTATCCCGGCCTATGCATGGACCTATGTAAACAATCAGCCGACAAACCAGGTTGGATTTAATTCTGCTGTGGCAGTTAATGTTAATCTGGCCTTTGTGAACCATGCAACAATTTCCGCTACTGAACAATGGTTTTATGACGGGCATCCTGTTATCAGGAAGAAAATAGCATATGCGTTATCTAAAAACCTGGGAGGAGTTATGTTTTTTCATCTTACCTGCGATACAAAAGATGACCGCACTTCTTTACTGAAACTTATCAGCTATTGTTTTGCTAACCCTAATGGTTTTAATCCGGCTGACAAATATATACTTGCCAATACCAACAGTGGTAATATCATTTCTGTTTCGGGAGGTTCTTTAACAAATGGAGCTGCCGTTGTACAAGGTTCAGCCAGCCCTGCAAATGCAAACATGTGGAATATCAACTTTGTGAGCGGTGCTAACTTTAGTATTCTGAATGTGAACAGCGGTAAGGCACTTGATGTTACCGGTGCCTCAACTGCTAATAACGCCCCTCTGGCGCAATGGCCTTATGGTTCAGGTTTAAATCAAATGTATACCTTATCGCCGAATGATTTAGGTAATTATGTAATAACCAGTGTAAATAGCGGCAAGGCTATCGAAATATTAGGTAGTTCTACCGCGATTGGTGCATCTGTTGTTCAAAATCCGGCAAATGGTTCTTATAACCAGCAATGGGTATTGGAAAAACTATAAAACTTGTTACTAAAGAGAGTTTTGCACTTAAAACTCTCTTTAGTTTTTTTAATATTTAAGTTCACGTGACTCATGTTGTTAAATAATTCATTTATATTGAAAAGGAAATATTCTCCGGGCGTTTTTGCCGCATTGCTGTTGTTAACTTGCTTATTTTTTTACAAATCTGGTTACGGTCAAAAAAAAGATAATAGTTTTTTGACCGCTTTAAGAAAGGCGCCGGCCAAGGTTATTTTGTCTGATGGTTCCAGTGCTTCGTCGTTAATTGCTATTGAACGTAAATGGCAAGGCGATTTATGTGAACTATCCGTTAAAAACAATTCAACGTCGCCGGTGACTATTCGGGAAGTTGTTGTTTTCGATTTTCAACATCAGCTCCCAGATACTACTAAGTTGTATGGCGAAGGGTTCCAGAAACTTGGGCAAATGGGAGGAACGCTTGGCAAACCAGAAGATTGGGGTACATATACGGACCGCAACCATTACAAAATTCCGGAGCCAGAAGATATGCGTACCGCCTATGGCATGTTTACGCTACAGTTGCAAAATAACAACAGGGTGTTACTGGCCACCACTTCCTGCAATAAATTTATTTCCAGATTTTCTTTCGATGCAAAACGTCTTCGCATTTCTTTAGATTGCGAAAACCTTAAGTTACAGCCAGGTGAATCCTGGAATCTTGAAGAGTTTATGGCTATATCGGGAAATGACCGGGAAATACTTTATGACAGATTGACTGCAGCTATCGCCAAGCATCACCCGCGCTTAAAGCATGATCCTGTACCTATGGGTTGGTGTTCCTGGTATTGTTTCGGTCCCGGGGTTACGGCAAAAAATGTTGCCGATAACACAAATTGGATCGCCGGTAACCTGCCTCAACTAAAATATATACAAATTGATGATGGGTATCAGCCCTGGATGGGAGATTGGCTGGAAAAAGGTAAAGCATTCGGTGGCGATGTGGAAGAAGTACTAAAAGGAATTAAAGCCAAAGGGCTGGAGCCAGCTATTTGGGTTGCTCCATTTGTAGCCAGCCCAGAATCGGCGTTATTTAAAAATCATCCGGATTGGTTTGTCAAAGATGAAGCTGGGAAACCTCTTCGTTCAGATAAAGTGGGTTTTGGAGGCTGGCGTTTAGGTCCCTGGTACGTTCTGGATGGGACACATCCGGAGGTACAAAAGTATTTTACAGAACTTTTCCAAACGATGCGGCAAAAATGGGGCTGCACCTACTTTAAACTGGATGCAAACTATTGGGGAGCAATACATGGCGGCGTTCATTACGATAAAAAGGCTACCCGTATTGAGGCTTATCGTCGAGGTATGCAGGCAATACTAAAGGGGGCCGGTGATGCATTTATAGTAGGCTGTAATCATCCGGTTTGGGCTTCTTTAGGTTTAATTCATGGTTCACGGAGTTCTATGGATACTTGGCGTAAATGGGAATCATTTAGGAATATAGGTCGTGAAAATTTGCTCAGAGGATGGCAAAATGGAAGATTATGGTGGAATGATCCTGATTGTATCTTATTAACAGATGGTGGCGCTACCGATATAATGGATCAGGCAGGGAAAGCTGCGGATGTTAAAAATCAAACTCCGAAATTAAGCGAAAATGAATATCTGTTTCATGCGACCACAGTATATGCATCTGGAGGCATGTTATTAAGTGGTGATGATTTAACTAAGATTACACCGGCAAGATTGAAAATATTAAAAAAACTTATGCCTCCAACCGGAACTGCGGCAAGGTTTAAAAATGAAAAATTTGAAATTGGTATAACCCGTTTACGAAATCAAACAGTCTATTCTGTTTTTAATTGGGGCGATATGCCCGTAGAACGGCGGATAAAACTGCCTGAAGGTAAATATAAGCTCATCAACAAATGGACGGGAGAAAAGTTAGGCGTTTTTGAAAAAGAATATGTCATCAAATCACTGCTCCCACATAGTGCGCGCCTAATCATTTGCCAAAAAATAGGAATTACTGGTCAATAAAATGACATGGTTCTCTGCCAGTCTGTTAAGTTTTCGCAAAGAACTCAACAGATTGAGTTGGAACGTAATCTGTAACAAAATTTAAATAATGATAAAAATTTAGTCGAAGACCTTCACCTGAACCATATCTCCGGGATACAAGGGGAAGCATTGAGGGCTTCCCCTTTACCCCGGCTCTCTAAGTATTGGTTTGATGCCCGTTTAAAGCAAGTGAAATGTAAAAAACGGCATGTAAAACAAATCAGTGAAACAGGATTATTATGAATAAATTGAGGTGGACAATCGCTTTCGGCGCTATTTTATTTTCTTCTTGTAAAATATTGCATCGGGGAAGAGATGGTCATTACATCTATTTGCAAAAAGAAGGAAGGGTAAACAAAAAATGGGAATTGGTATGGAAAGATGAGTTTAACGGGGACGTTCTGGACAGTAATAAATGGAGCAAAATTGCGCCAGGGGCGGCCGACTGGAATAAACACATGAGTAGTTATACTGATTGTTATCAACAATCGGACGGAAAGCTGTACCTAAAAGGCATTAAAAACCCGGATACTTTAGCCGATCATAGGCCATACCTTACTGGGGGCGTTTATACTAAAGGCAAGTTTGCCTTTCAATATGGTAAAATTGAAATTCGCGCAAAGCTGGAATGCGCACAGGGTGCATGGCCGGCTATCTGGATGCTTGCTGAAAAAAACAAGTATGGCAAATATCCAATGAACGGGGAGATCGATATCATGGAGCATCTTAATAGAGATTCTATTATCTATCAAACCACTCATTCCTACTATACGCTTAATTTAAAGCAGGACAAGAATCCTCCCCATTTTGGAACAGCCAAACTGAATATAAATGATTTTAATGTATTTGGACTGGAATGGTACCCGGATAAATTAATATTTACATTAAACGGAAAAGAAACATTTACTTATCCGCGCAAACAGGATTCAGGCACCATTCAGTGGCCATACGACCAGCCCTTTTATATTATGATTGATCAGCAATTAGGTGGTAATTGGGTTGGGGAAATAGACCCAGGTCAATTACCTGTACAAATGACCGTAGATTGGGTGAAGGTTTATCAATAACGATATTTTCAATGATGAAATAATTATAGGTATTTAGAAATCAATGCAAACAAATACCCAAATTTTTAAAAAGTCCTGCTTTTTTAAACTATACTATAAGATATAAAAATGATAAACAGACGAAAATTTATAACCGGGATGCTAACTACTGGCGTTGCACTGCAAATCCCGCGTACAGCACTCGCCATGTTTCCGCCAAAAGCGAAGCAGATTAAAGCAGGGCTTATTACCGATTTGCATCATGACGTAATACATAACGGTAAAGACCGGTTACAGTCATTTTTAAGTTACATGAAAAAAATCAAGCCTGATTTTATCATGCAAATGGGCGACTTTGCCTATCCCAATGATAAGAACAAAGAACTTGTTGATGATTTTAATAACGCGCATCAGATAGCTTTACATATGATAGGTAACCACGATACCGACGCTGGATATACTAAAGAACAATGTGTTAATTCATGGAAAATGCCGGCAAGATATTACACCAAAGAAATCAATGGCGTGTGCTTTATAGTTTTGGATGGCAACGATAAAGGATCTCCCACGCGCAAAGGGGGGTATCCTTCTTATATTAACGACGAGCAAAAAGTATGGTTACAACAACAATTAAAACAAGTTAACAAACCCGTAGTTGTTTTTAGTCACCAGCCACTTGCCGGGGCTATAGCTATAGATAATGCAGAAGAAATTCAGGAAATATTAAGTGCATATTCTGATAAGGTATTAGTGGCCATGAACGGCCATTCACACATTGATAGCCAACTTTTTATAAAAAACATCAATTACGTTCATATCAATTCCGCCTCCTATTACTGGGTTGGGGATAAGCACAAACACTACAGTTATTCAGAAGAAATTCATCAATCTCATCCCTATATATGTTATACGTGTCCATATCAGGATGCCTTATTTACCACCCTAACCATTAGTCCTGCATCCGGCATGATACATATCGATGCGCGAAACAGCAATTGGGTAGGTCAATCGCCAGAACAATTAAATTATGTTGATGAAACAATGGGAGTTCCCGGCAAAGAAATTGTCCCACAAATAAGGAACCGAAAGATTGTTAACAACAAGAACTGAGTTAAAATGAAAAAAAAAATCAGCCTGATTACACTATTTTACTCCTTGCTACTTAGTAATACCCTTTTTGCCCAACGTGATACCATACCCATCAATAGTAATTGGAAATTTGCTATTGATATAAAGGGAGAAGGCATAGATAAGCATTGGTTCAGTAAAGAACTGACCAATGCCAAAACCGTAAACCTGCCCCACACCTGGAATATAGATGAAGCAACCCAAAATCATTACGGCTGGGGCTGGTACAGTTATACCTTGAAAGTGCCGGTTAATTGGAAAAACAAAAACGTAGTATTACAATTTGGCGCTGTAAACCATACCTCAAAAATTTATATTAACGGCAAAAAAGTTTTTGAAAACATAGGAGATGGATTTAACAGGTTCAGCATCAATCTTAATAATAAGCTTAAATATGGGGCTGAAAATAAGATCACGGTAGCGGTTAATAACGCCTATACAAAAAACAAGGTTCCGTTTGGCACATCTTTCGATTGGCCGAATGACGGGGGGATTATCAGAAAAGTTGCTTTGATTGTAAGTGGCAAACCCGCTGCGAATTATATTCATGTAGAACCTAAATTAGATTTAACAAATGATAGCGGGCACCTGAAAATAAAATTGGGTTTCGATCAGCAGTCGAACAATTTACGCTACGCTGTTGACGTCTCCGAAGAAAATCAACCTACGCATAATACAGTATATTCAAAAATAAACAACCCAATTTGGAAGGGCACCGAAGCCGTAACCGATATTGACCTTACCAAAGTAAACCCGTGGCACTTTGATTTTCCAAACCTTTACAAAGTGCGGGTAAAAGTGATGCTGAACAACAAAGCTGTTGATGTTGTTACTACCACTGTTGGCTTTAAAGACCTGAAAATGCAAAATGGCCAGATAATTTTAAATGGCGAGCCTGTAAAACTGATGGGTACAGAATGGACAGCTGGCTCCAACCCAAACTACGGCTTTGCCGAACCCGATTCGGAGATCATTCGCCATTGCAAATTACTAAAAGAGGTGAATACCATTTTCACCCGAATGCACTTTCAGCAAGATGAGGTGTTCTACGATTTTTGCGACCGTAACGGCATTTTAATACAACAGGAAATACCCCTTTGGGGGCCTGAAACACCGGCCAATAAAGACATTCTTAATATCGCCACCAAACAGCTGGAGCGCATGGTTAATAATCTTTATAATCATACCAGCATTTTTTCCTGGGCTGTGGGCAACGAATTGCGTGGGCGCGATAATGAAGTGAAGGCGATGATTGATAGCCTGATGAAACGTACCAGTGAGCTTGATCATACACGCATGAAGGCATATGTTAGCAACACTTTAACCAGCAGTTTTTCAAACCAGCCAAATTTTGTACCAGATGGCGCCAGCCAGGGCGATTATTTGATGATGAATGAATATGGCGGTAGCTGGTGGCAAGTACCAGTAGCCAAGATTAGCAGTTACCTTGATAGTATCCACGTTAGCTATCCTAACAAAACCCTTATTATTTCGGAGTTTGGTTTATGCGAGCCTAATTTTACAGGAGGTGACGAACGACGGATCAGGGACATGGTTTATCATATGGCGGTTTTTGAAAGCAAGCCATTTGTACAAGGGGCCATTTATTTTGATTTAACCGACTACCGCACCCATTACCCAGGCACCAGTGATACTACCAAATTTAAAAGAAGAATACATGGTGTTTATGACATGTATGGCAATCCAAAACCGTCTATGAAAGTGCTCCGCGAACTTTCTTCGCCGGTTGAAGTACAAGTGGCCAATGTCATAAACCCCACCAAAATGGCACCTATCCCGGTAACTATTTTTGGTAGCGTGGGCTTACCAGAACACATTTGCCGGGGCTATAAAATATATATGTCCAGCAGTACAAGTAATTACGCAATGCAAAAGCCACAGGAGCTTCCAACGTTGCACCCGGGAGAAAAGCTAAACCTTCAATTGGAGAAAAACTATACAGGTAAAGCAGTCATAACAGTTGTAAGGCCAAACGGTTACATCGCCACACAGCAAGAGCTCTAACATTATGATATAACAGATGAGAAAACAAAAAAGTGAAGGTTTTTAGGTGCTGTACAAATGACTGTTTCAATGCAAAAGCGCAAAGCCAGCGGCCCAGAATTATTGGGGGCTGATAATTTGAACTGACGAGATACGTCGTCACCCTTTGGATAGAACACAGCCCTTTAAACCACATCACCTACAATCTGAAAAAAAATTATACCAGAAGCAATAATAAATGAAACGATATTTAAGATTAGTTTTAATAAGTAGCTTGACGATTGCTGTCAAAAGTTATGGTCAGGTTCAGATCAAGGTTTCTAATATCAATATATCTTATGCCGGACGTACCAAGGTAGCGGAAGATTCCGTATCTCTTTACTGGCCGGGTTCTGCCGTCACCATTAATTTTAAGGGAACTGGATTAAATACGACCATGCAATCTTTTCGGGAGAAAGACTATTTCTATGCAATAGTTGACCGAGATCAAACTAAAATTATAAAGATAAGTTCCGACAGTACTAAAAAGAGGTTCATCGTGGCATCCGGATTAACTGATGCAATCCATTCGGTCGAAATTTATAAATTGACCAATAATACCTCCGAAACGAGGTTCTACGGATTTGAGATCGAAGGAAAAGGAAAGATTTTACCCCGGTCAAAAGCTCAGGTCCGTAAAATTGAGTTCTATGGTAATTCTATTACTGCCGGGAATGGTGTGGATGCGCCGGCAGGTGTCCAGAATCCGGGCGCACCAGAATATTTTAACAATTACTATACTTACGATGCGTTAACAGCGAGGCATTTCGGTGCTCAGTGTTCCTGCATTGCCCGGAGCGGTATTGGTGTTATGATAAGCGGTTTTCCTGAGATCATGCCAGACATATACGACCGCTTGGACCCAACAAATCCTCAAAGCAAATGGAACTTTTCGAATTACACGCCGGACATTGTTGTGGTAAATCTTTTTCAGTATGACTATTGGTTGGTTAAACTTCCCGAGAAGGCCCAGTTTAAAATAAGATTTGGTACTACCCCGCCCACTGATGAGTTTATAATTAAGTCGTATCAAAACTTCATATCAACCATCCGTAGCAAATACCCTCATGCCTCCATTATTTGTGTGCTGGGTAATATGAATGCAACAGAAGCCGGCTCAAATTGGCCTGGTTATATTTCTCAGGCAGTCAAAAATCTGAATGACCAAAATATACATACACTTTTTTTCCCTTTTAAAAACACACCCGGACACCCAAACCGCATCGAACAACAAACCATGGCGAAGGATCTTATTTCTTTTATAGATAAAAATATCAAATGGTGATCAGGTTGAAATAAATAGCGTTCAAAAATCAATAACTATGAAAACAGCATATGAAAACCAGGATTAGTGTAATCTTTCTACTATTTAGCATTATATCATTATCACTGTCAGCCCAAAAGATCAGAGTAGTTTGCGTAGGTAATAGCATAACTTACGGATTGGGTATTGCGAACCGGGAAAAAAATTCATACCCGGCACAATTACAAAATATGCTGGGTGATGATTACGAAGTAATGAATTTTGGCCATAGTGGAGCCACATTGTTAAAAAATACTACTAATCCCTATTGGAAAACGAAAGAGTACGTCGAAGCATTGGCCAGCCGTCCAAATATTGTGCTTATAAAACTGGGCACCAATGATAGCAAAGCACCCACCCGTCCTATGTACAATGAGTTTGAAAGCACTTATAAAGAATTGATTAATTCATTTAGCACTTTGCCTACCAAGCCGCGGGTTATCGTGTTATTGCCATTGCCCTCATTTTTTACTGACAGTAACCAAATTTACAACCCGGTGTTGATAAAAAACATTATCCCCATGACCCAACATGTGGCTTTTGAGCAAAAATTGGAGGTAATTAACCTATTTCCTTTGTTTATCGATAAACCAGACTTGCTGCCCGATGGAGTACACCCCACTTCTATCGGTGCAGGTATTATCGCATCGCGTATATATGAAGCAATCACTCAAAAGGGTGATAAGAAATTCGATATTTTTTCAAAAATAAAGGAAGAAAAACGCATCAGTAGTTTTTATGGTTTTGAATGTGCAAGCTTTACGTTTAAAGGCAGAGAGTGCAAAGTTGTTAAGCCCAAAATAGCTGCTCCCGGTAAGCCCTGGGTTTGGCGGGCAAGGTTTTGGGGGCATGAGCCTCAAACAGATATCTCCTTGTTAGAAAGAGGCTTTCATGTAGTGTATTGTGATGTGGCCGAGTTGTTTGGCAATGCAGACGCTATAGACTTATGGAACAAGTTTTACACGTTGACGCAGCAATGCGGCCTTGCCAAAAAGGCTGCCTTAGAAGGCATGAGCCGGGGAGGGGTTTATGTGTACAACTGGGCATTAGCCAATCCCGGTAATGTAGCCTGCGTATATGCCGATGCCCCGGTATTAGATCTGAAAAGTTGGCCCGGAGGTAAAGGAAAAAGTGCAGGTAGTAAAGAGGATTGGGAGATCTTTAAAAGAGACTACAACCTAACGGAAGAGCAGTCGATAAACTTTAAGGATAGCCCCTTAGATCATGCCGAAGATATTGCAAAATTGGGTTTCCCGATGTTGCATGTAGTGGGCGATGCCGATGATGTGGTACCTATTGCAGAAAATACCACGCTGTTCGAACAGCGTGTAAAAGCAGCAGGCGGAAACATAACAGTTATACATAAACCCGGTGTAAACCATCATCCGCACAGTTTACCAAACCCAACGCCTATCACCAATTTTATACTGTCAAACACCGGCTATAAAGTCAATTTTGCGGCCATACCTGCCGCCGGCAACGAGTATCGCGATGGCGCTGGCTGGACACCCGAAAAAGACTGGTGGGCACAGTTTGAAAACATTGATAGCCTACAGCTTGTAGAGAGAAAACTTGATATTTTATTTTTGGGCAATTCGATTACACAAGGAATCGGGGGACACAGAACTTATGTAACCTACAAACCGGGTCTAAAATCTTTTGACAGCGTATTTGTAAATCTGAGATGGGAATGTGCAGGTATTTCTGGTGATAGAACCCAAAACCTGCTTTGGCGCCTGCAAAATGGGAATTATGCTAAAGCTCAACCCAAGGTAATGGTAGTAACAGTTGGGGTAAACAATATTATAGCGGGCGATAGTCCGCAGGAAATTACAGAAGGGATTTTGTTGATTACAAAATGGGCAAAAAGAAATATGCCTCATACCAAATTACTCCTGTTAGGTCCCTTGCCTACCGGGTTAAAAAAAGATGACCCCAAAAGGAAAAGCTATGAGGAGATACACCAACTGCTGGCCAAAAGCCACCTGAAATCTGTTATTTATTTAAATCTGACTGATGGTTTCATATTACCGGATGGCAAGTTGGATTCAACTAAATATGGTACAGATGGCATTCACTTACTACCAGAAGGTTATAAAGCTTGGGCAAGTGCCATTGCGCCCATTATAAAAAAACTTTTAAAAGATAACCAATGAGTAAGACAGGACTTTTTAAAAACACTAAAAGCATGGAAATTTATTTAGGCATAGCGATTTTTTTTAGCTGTTTGAGCATTTTTTGTTTCACCCAAACCTATCAGTGGCACAACCCTGCCGAGCCAGCATCCCCGGTAGTGCATGGAAGGTATTGGCAAAAGGATTAAAGAAAACTTTCGATAGGTTACCCGCCCAGGTAGAAGCTTTGGTAAGCCCCGAACTATGGAGATTACCGCAAAACCAGGGGGATGTATTTCTTTCACCACAAATGCCGCTGATATTCGTGTAAGATAACTATGTAGAAAAAAGCTATATATAGCAGTAAATTCAAACTTTTGATGATGAGTAGGGTAGATTTATGTATTCGGGATGTTAACAATAATTGATCCGGCCAATGACCCATCTGTTGCCCAAGTTATTTGGGAGAGACGACGAGAACGAAGGATCGGGTTATTTGCCGATAGTTTCCGCCTTAATGATTTAAAGCGATGGAATAAAGGAACTTATCTTAACAATTACCCGTTAGGCGTTTTGTTAAAAATGCTGATTATGGCAATGAACTTACCCTTGATGGAGGTTTGGCTACCGGTTATGTTAAATACTTTAACGATCCTGCTACAGGCTGAACGATAAATATTATTTAGAGCCGCTACCCCTACAGGAACTTCTTATCAATATTAACCTAAAACAAAATCCGGTCAAATAGAATGCATTAAAACAAATTATGAAACCAGAAGACGATAAAAATAAAATCTCCCGCAAAGATGCGGTCAGGCGGCTTGGAGCTTTTGCAATGTTTCCGTTAGCCATATCTCCGATAGGGAATTTCAAAGATGATTGGGATGAAAACCCTGTAACTGCATCTGTACGAAAATCAAATAAAGGTATAAAAAGCCCGAATATACTGTTTATCATGGACGACCAGCATCGGGGCGATTATCTGGGTTGCGCCGGAGCGTCCTGGATCAAGACACCCAACATTGATGCGTTGGCAAAAGAGGGCGCAAGATTTGCCAATTTTTACTGTGCAGTTCCGTCGTGTACGCCTGCGCGTACCAGTTTGCTTACAGGCCTTAGCCCATGGAACCACGGCATGCTGGGGTATATGAATAATATTGCGCAATACTATAAGCTTACCATGCCGCAGTTTTTTTCGGAAATGGGTTACGAAACTATTGTAACGGGAAAAAACCATTTCGGGCCGCCGCGAAATACCCAGGGCTATAAAACCATTAATTTGGAAGAAGGGTGGTATTCCAAAAATAAAAATGGCTTTATCTGCGATTATGAAGCATGGTTTAAAAGAGTTGCTCCCGAGAAAGACATCAATGCAACACATTTAAGCTATAATGATAACCGTGGGGGTATCCCTTTTCCGTATCCCGATGAACTGCATGCTACACACTGGACGGCCAACAGAGCTATTGATTTTTTAAAGAAAAGTGTATCAGAAAGCCCGTGGCTATTAAAACTTTCTTTTCAACGTCCGCATCCACCGTTCGATCCGCCAAAGCGCTGGATGGATTATTACGAAAGTATTGATATTCCTGTGCCACATGTAAGCCAATGGGCTAAAGAAAAATATAAAGATAAAACTGTCTCGATGGAGCAAATGCCTGAGGCATCTTCGGCTATTTTTCCCGAGAAAGAAATAAAGTCGTCGCGTGCTGCCTATGCAGGCTCTATTTCTTTTGTGGACGAACAAATAGGAAGGGTAATAAAAACATTGAAAGAAACAGGGCAATATGAAAATACATTCATACTTTTTTGCTCGGATCACGGAGAAATGTTGGGCGACCAATATATGTGGCGCAAAACCAGACCTTACGAGCCTTCGGCCAAGGTTCCGTTGGTGGTTAGGTGGCCTGCCGGTATTGGCAACTTTCATTACAAACGCGGGCAAACAAAGAACGAGTTGGTAGAGTTAAGAGACATATTCCCCACATTTGCGGATGTTTGCAATTTTACCCTTCCATCCAAAATAGACGGCGAAAGCATTTTGAAAATATTGAACGGAACTGGCAATTGGAGAACAACTTTGTGCTTAGAGCATAGCCTGTGTTATGAGCCGGATAATGCGTGGGTAGCCATAAGGGACTTCCGTTACAAATATATATATTATACATTGACAGGTCTTGAGCAACTATACGATTTGCAACAGGACACTTATGAATTGAATAATATTGTATCCGATCCGTCGGTAACTACTATTTATAAAAACCTGTATGACGCGCTTGCGTCAGAACTTATAGTTCGTGGAGAAAACTGGGTAAAAGATGGCAAGCTGCAAATTCAGAAAAAATCTATTTTGATGGGAGATAATTTTCCGCATTACACACCTAATCAGGCATATTAAAAAAAATTTGCTTTTTTATCAAACCGGAATTAATTAGAGATGAAGGAAGGAGAAGGTCACGTTTTTATAGAAATGGCTGTAGACAGAATACGCTTATTGATTTTTAAACGGATGTTTAATCAACACATTAATCTGGTTCAAAATAAGGTAAAATGTCATTTTACTCATATTGTATATCGTTGACATGGCATTGTAATAACACAAATTAATTTCTAACAGAGCAAAATGAAAAAAATAATTATTCTATCAGCATTAATGGCCCTGCTTTATGTGAATGCAAATGTGCAGAGCGATGCTATAAAACCGCAAAATACAATTGCAGTAGCACCAACTGATAGCAAAGCTACCATTGCTACCATAGGGGCTTATTATTACCGCACAAGACCGCCTCAGCTGGAGTTTGCCGGAGATATTAACGGTTCAGTAACCATATCGCCAAAAAAGAGGAGTTTGATTCGAAACAACGCGGACAAGGTGCTACGGCAAACTTGAACAGAGGAACCGAAGTTTATTATATAACATATGGAACTGAGCCTGATGCCACATCAAAAAAATATACAGGCTCTGTACAGATTGCTACAGGGGAGGTAAAAGACGTAGCTATCGCTAAAAAAGAAAAGGGGCCGGTTGCAAAAGAAACATTCGGTATTGTAAAAAAGATTGGAAATTATTAGATGCAGATAGCGAAATAGATACCCATACAAAAACGATGGCTTTTTATGCCGACAACCAGATTTACCGGTGTGCTGATTCAACTACAGTACCACATCAAATTACTATAGATTTTGGCGCTGCGCTTCCTGGTCTGTAATAGACAATGGCATTGTTACACCCTTAAGCGCCATCCAGTCGATCAAATGTTCCCAGTCCTCCCATTTCCACCAGTGCATGGTATACCCAAATGTGCAATAGTTTAAAAAGAACCGGTTGGGCACGCTTGCTTCCCGAAAATCATTCGCAATAGCACAAATTGAACGGTATATGGCATCAGGATTCCATCCCTCTTTAAATTCGAGCCGTTCTGATTCAACAGAACGGACGTTTGATAAATCTTCAATATTGACGTGTAATGGCATGTTGTAAAAATAAGGAGGAATGCCATAGTATCGAGTTAAAATTTAATTCTTCATTTTAAAGCCCACGCGATAAATCTTCTATAGTAGTGTTACTTATTTGTTACTTTTTGAATGTAACTAATTGTAATACAGTTGTAAATTCAATTCCTGCCATTATATTATGATAGCTTAAATGGCAAAGGTAAGTGCAATTGCGGGTTTCTGAAGATATATATAGATAAAGATGATATTGCTATAGGTAACAGGCTTTAATATAAGTACATCGTTACTAAATGCTATAGTCTCTAAGTTTGAATGATGAACCATTGAAAACAAGAAAAAGTACTTTCGAAGAATTGGTGGATGACTAAAAATAAAGCGAAATTTGAAAAGCCAAAGTAAATGATCCTTAATTCAATATTTCATATGAACGTACAGGAACAAATCAACGAGTATATTACCAGCCAACCTGAACCAAAGCGCAATGAAATGCAAGAGTTGCACCATCGCACACTTCAAGTAATACCAGGTTGTAAATTATGGTTCGATAACGGTAAAAACAGCGAAGGTAAAACTGTTAGTAACCCCAATATAGGCTATGGATTATACACCATAAAATATGCTGACGGAAAGACCAGGGATTTTTTTCAAATTGGTTTGAGCGCAAACACCGTCGGGATCTCTGTCTATATCATGGGTATCAAAGATAAGACGTACTTACCCCAAACATATGGAAAAGCAATAGGCAAGGCGAGCGTAACCGGGTATTGCATTAAGTTTAAAACGCTAAAAGATATAAACATTGATATACTTGAAGCGGCCATACGCTATGGGGTTGAGGCAACGAATGAAAATTAAATTTCAAACGGAGCCAAACCCTAAATGCAATAACCAGGTACTTACTTCATTTGAGCCGTTACTTCTCTGTAGCAGGCGTATCGCCCGGAATTAAAGGCTCCCTGGGTTTATCTTCCTGCGGAGTATTACCCGGGAAATTTAAAAGGAACTCATTTTTGCCCTGTGGTATTTCTATGCCTTCTTTAGCAAATTCAATGTATATAGCACGCATTACGTTGCTTTTTAAACTTAGCCATTTTGTAATTTCCGCAGCCCAGAACCATACTCTGAATTCAACGGCGGTATCACTAAAATTATATAGAAAAACCGATGCCGCGGGAGTGCTCATGATATCGTCATGGCTCTGGATAATGGTTTTAAGTATATTTTCAACCTTCACCACATCTGATCCGTAAGTAACACGAATAATAAGCTCTACACGGCGGTTATTATTGGTTAAGGTCCAGTTTACCACGTGGTGCGATATCAAGTCGCCATTGGGTACAATAAGCTCCGATCCATCGCCACACTCTATTTTACTTGACCGGATACCTATTTCCTTAATGGTACCAGATTTACCGCTTACTTCAATAATATCACCCACCTGCACCGGTTTTTCAAACGCCAGTATAATGCCCGATACCAGGTTATTTACTATGTTTTGCAAGCCAAAACCAATACCTACTCCTAATGCGCCAATAATAATGGTTACCCTATCCATAGGTATGCCTGCTGCAGTTATGGCTACAAAAAAACCTACAACAAAAACAGTTAGCCTGATGAGTAATATAGATGATCTTGTTTTTTTAGCCTGCGGGGTAAGTTTAGTTTGCTGGCCGGCAAAATCATAAAAATAACTAATGATTCGTGCTAAAAGACCCGAGATCCAGATCACAATAATAAATACCAGCACACTACGGAAGGTGAAAGCAGTACTGCTAAATTTATAAGGATGATTTAAAAAATCATTAACCTGATCATATAAATAATCGTCGATCGCCAGGTTTTTAGTTAAAGCAACCAACCACAATATAGCGGTGATTTTAACCAGGATGCTTTTGGATTTCTTTTGCAATACCTTAAAATCAATAAATGAAGTGATGTCGGTATTATTATCCTTGTTTTTATTGGCTTCTAATTGTAAAAACAAACTTTCCATCAATATCTGCACAAGCAGATAAAATCCCATTGCTAAACAAAGGTTTAAGGTTGCGGTAGTACCCACTATTTTAGCCAGACTAAACCTTCCTAATATGTTTAATAAAACAGAAAGTCCGTGCAAGCCAATAAATACTTTTAAAATAACTGCCATGTAAGGAGGGTATTTATCGGCAGCGTTTTTTAAGGTTTTTAAAAATTTAAACGAGTAATAAATGATAAATCCGGATATCAACAGCAAAACGATCCTGTCAACATAGGTTATCAATATCAGTAAGCTACTTAAACAGAAAAATAAAGCGGCAATAAACAGTATCTGCCAAAAGTTGAATAAAGGTTTAGGCCAGTTGTCTTTTATTAAAAGACCAATGCTGCCCATCATGATCAAAAGCATTGTATTTGCAAACACTTGTGCCGGATGATCATAAAAGTATGGCGATAGTATGCTGAAAACTGTTAAGGCAGATAGATATGGGTGCTTTATGATGTAATGCGTTTGCTCAAATATGCTTGCATGCCCTTCATTAAGCCGGGCGATTTTTCTTTTGCTGGTATATATCCATGTAAAAAAGGCAATGAGTAGCAACACGCTTGCAAAATGTGCCCAATAATTTGATTTACTGGTGAAAAAATACTTGTATAGCCGTGAATTTAATTTGTAGGTTTTAACAACCGCGGTATCTAACCTGGCAGTTTTGCCGTGTTCATTCATCTCCCATATAAAACCATATTCATTATCCATGGCTTTAATGGTAAACTCGTGTATTTTCAGGTCGATCCGGTCATCAAGGTCAATCACTAATACCGACAGTGAAGATACCCTGTTTTGTAAAAGCCCTATCCTGATAACTGATTTTTGCGTGGCCTTGTCCAGGGTTTTCCATTTAGCATCTAAAATCTGTACCTGGCTAAAAAACTTGTCCCGTAAACTACTATCGGCAGGAGCCGTGCGCAGCGCCGTATCTGTTTTAAATTCAGATATCTGATCGCGCATTTTATCAAGTTGGTCATTGTATATCGTGAGCTGATCTTCCCAATCACCCAATTGGTCTTTTAGGTGATCAATCATACTGCGGATAGTTACCAGGTTGCCCAGCGTACTGGAGGAGTTTATGGTATTGCGCATTAAAGCCATCCTCTTTTCTAAGGATGGTAAGCGTTCGCTGATATCTAAAGTATCAAAACCGCGAGACAGATCGGAATTGGTTTCTACATATGCGGTGGTATAATCCTCAATTTTACCAAGCAGGATATTTACTGAGCCATTGGCGTTTTTAAAGGAACGGATCACGGAATCCCTGTGCAAAACCTTTTGTCGTAAAGAGTCTCTTATTGATAAATGGCCCTTTTTCTTTTTGACCTGGGCAGAACAATCCTGGGTTAGGGTTGAGGCTTGTATTAAAATCAAAAAAATACAAATGACTTTAAATATATTTCGCATCCGTTATTGGGTGTGTTAGTTGTTGATAAAGCTAAATTAATGAATGCATTTAGCTTTGCTATAAAAAAATTAAACCATCCACTTTGCAAATGGTTGGCTGTGCTGTTAATTAAATAAGTTATTAACGCCAGGGTTACCTGAACGGATATATTGGAAGAGTGAAATAAAAACAAGTTCCATTTTCAGTTTCGTTTTCATTTTCTTCTACCCCGATAAGTCCGCCGTGCCTGATGATGATTTCGGCGCTTAAAAATAAGCCGATGCCAAATCCTGGGATGTTTTTTGGCGTGGAGGAGGCCCGGTAAAATTTTTTAAATACTTTATGATGTTCGCTTTTGGGTAAACCAATGCCGTAATCTTTAACCTGCACTTTAATCTCGTTGTTGTAGGTTCCTATGGATACTTCTACATCTTTACACTCCGGAGAATATTTAACGGCATTATTAATAAGGTTGGTTAAAACTTGCCCAATGCGGTATCTATCGGCAAATACCAGGCTATCAATATTGGTAGTTAGTACCTGTATCCTGTAGTCAGGATTAATGAGCATGGTGTTTCCTGCTATTTCCTCACCAAGCGCGTTTAAATCAAAATAATCTTTGGCTAAACGGATTTGATTGGAATACAGGTTAATCGGGTCGGCCATTTCATTTAATAACCTTGTAATGCGCTCAACGGAACCTAAGGCTCTTTTAGCTACCTGGCTTATCTTTTCGTTACCAACGCTGGCAATAAACCGATCCAACAGTTGCAAGTAACCCTTAACTGCCGAAAGTGGCGTTTTAAGCTCGTGTGTGGTTACGTTAAACAATTCGTCCCTTAACAACTCCAAATCCTTCTTTTCGGTAATATCAACCATGGTTCCAATAATGCGGACAGGTACCGCTCCTTCAAAAAGAACAGTGCCTTTGGCATCAATCCAATGGATACTTTGGTCGGCATGTCTAACACGGTACTGTAAACTATAAATACCATCTGTTGATTGTGTGGCTTTTATAATTTCGTCGGGCATTAAAGGTCTGTCTTCGGGCAATATGCATTCCAGCAGTTTATCATAGTCCAATACATCGTTTATGGAAATACCAATATTGGTTTTACATTTTGAAGTGCAGTTTAATGCATAGTTACTGAGGTTAAGCTCCCAAAAACCTAACTGTACCTGATCAAGCGCTATCTTAAAATGATCCTGGGTTACTTGAATGGAGTGTTCCTGGTAGGCTAAAGCTAAAGGCATAGGTATCGGAAATTGGAGAAAGAGGAAGTTTGGAAAACAAGGTACGTAATTACTGTTGTATTGATTGTCATAATTTTAAGCCCCTGGGGCAAACAGTGTTTTATCAATTGATGATTACGAAATTAGGGGTAAACTAAAACTGAAGCTGCTTCCTTTCCCTGTTTCGCTTTCTACGGCGAAACTTCCCTGGTGTTTTTTTATAATCTCAGATGCGATGTACAGCCCAAGGCCAACGCCCTGGTAAAGCATTGATATTTTACTTACCCGGTAAAAACGCTGAAATAATTGCCCCATATCCTCTTTTGCAATTCCTATTCCAAAGTCTTTTACAGTAACCACAATGTGCCCAGCAGTAATTTTAGCTGTTACAATTACCTTATTAGCCTCCGGCGAATATTTTATTGCATTTTTAAGGAGATTGATCAAAACCTGTTCTATTTTAAATTGATCGCCGGTATAAGGCATATCAACCGAGTTTTCAAGGAGGATTTCATGGTTTGTGGAAACCATCTGTTGTACCTTGGAAATACTATTGGTAAGCGCGTCAGAAAAATTAAACTTAGAAATGTCCAGTTCTATTTTCCCCGCGTTTATCCGGGTTACATCCAGCAAATCTTCTATTAATCTTTCCAGGCGTTTAATGCTATTGTTGGCGTTTAAAATAAAGGCATACGTTTTGTCGGTTTTGTCGGCGGTTTTTTCCAGTAGTTGATTAATGGCTTTTATATTAGTCAATGGCGTTTTAAATTCATGACTTACCATGTTAAAGAACTCATTTTTCTTTGCTTCGGCCGCGGCCTGTTGTTCTTTTTCCTGTTTCTGAATTTGTACTTCTCTATTGGCTATAATTAACTCTGCCGCACGTTTCCCTTTTTCTTCATCCTGGAAGCCCAGTTCTTTAAGTGCTATGATTAATTCGGCAGCCCGTTTTTCTTTTTCTTCATCCTGAAAATCAAGCTCAATATTAGCCAATATCAACTCGGCCGCGCGCTTCCCTTTTTCCTGGGTTTGAAATACGAGCTCCTTGTTTGCAATGCCTAATTCTGCGGCCCTTTTTTCTTTTTCCTGATTTTGAAAAATGAGTTCTGCATTGGCTATTGCCAGTTCTGCGGCCCTTTTTTCTTTTTCCTGGTTTTGAAAAATGAGTTCCCCATTGGCTATTACCAGCTCGGCAGCCCGTTTCTCTTTTTCTAAATTTTGAAAAATGAGTTCCGCATTGGCTATTACCAACTCGGCAGCCCGTTTCTCTTTTTCTAAATTTTGAAAAATGAGTTCGGTGTTTGCTATTATTAACTCGGCGGCGCGTTTTTCTTTCTCCTGGTTTTGGAATATCAGCTCGGTGTTGGCCAATATCAGTTCGGCAGCACGTTTTTCCCTTTCCTCGTTTTGTAGACTGAGTTGAGCATAGGCGATAATCAATTCAGCGGCGCGTTTTTCTTTCTCTTCGTTTTGAAAATCCAGCTCCCCGTTTGCCTTAATTAATTCTGCCGCACGTTTAAGTTTTTCTTCGTTTTGGAAATCAAGCTCGATGTTGGCAACAATTAACTCCGCTTCGCGCTTTCCCTTTTCTTTATTTTGAATTAACAGCAGGCTGTTAGCATGGCTTAATTGGGCAGCAAGCTTTTCTTTTTCCTGATTTTGAATAACCAACTCTCTATTTGCAATAATTAATTGGTCTGATAGATTCATTTTGTCCATAATACGGCTTGACAATTATCATTTTTAAGTGGGTATATCATAACCGTCCGAACGGCAGATCTACACAATTATCGTAAGCTGATTTTGAGTTGCTAAGCTTAAAAAAACCGGATTAGTACAAAAGAATAAAAAAAGAGCTCCTTAGGATATTCCTAAAGAATGCACCCTATTTAGTAACATGCAATTATAGATAACAAAAAACTATAAACATTGTTCCAAAAAAAATAAAAGATTTTCGTCGACCCTGAAGCTTTATAATGTTATAACTTACTTAACGGAATCTTCCACGCATTGTTATAAATCCGCAATGTGAAATTGGTTTTGGCCTCCATCATTTAAAAAGCTAAGGGGGGTAAAATGAAAAAGGCGAGATCTCTCCCGCCTTTTCCTTTACACTTGAATTAAAATTTACTACTTAACGGGGATAATATCTATTATAACGGTACGGTTATAAAAACGCTCTTCCACAAAATTATTTTCGAAAGGGGCTTTGCTCAAATCTTCGCCAAAGCCTATTGTTTCAAACTTAACATTGGTTTTACCTGCTTTAGCTAAAGCAAGTTCTAAAGTATGCTGAACATCATGTGCACGTTCTGTTGATAATTTCATGTTATGCTCCTCATCGCCAATATTATCAGTATGGCCGTGGATAATGACTGTTGATCCATCGGTAATTGAAGCTGATACAACATCTGTTAAAAACTTATCATAAGATGCAATAGAGTTTGATTTGTCAAAATCATACAGGATACTATAGCGCAATCCTTTGCTAACTGTTTCGTCCTGGCGTATCAGGTGCACGGTGCTTTCTTTTCTGATAGGCAAGCCTTTCCTGGTTTCGCCGGTCATTACAACTTTATAATCTCCGCCGGGATTGTTACCTAAGATAGTGGCTCCTGATATACTTTCCTGGTCGTTTATAAATGGTCCAAAATGTTGAGCTGTTCCTTTTTCATCAGTAATATCAACCGACCATGATTTAAGCAGTTGCTTGGCACTGTCGATATTAAAAATTACATGGCTATCAAGTGGATCGGCCTGTGTTGCGTTTATTTGAACAGGCTTCATCATATCGCCGCCTACTTCTGTTAATAATTCTGGCGAACTACTTGAAATATCTACCCTGCGATCGCCGGCACGCAGCAATACAAGCTCTTTTGTACCACCCGGTTGTTCAGATGGGATAAGCGGCCTGGTACGGCCTGCAATAGCTATCCTTGATGCATCAATTGCAAATTCAGTAACCAGGTATTGTTTTACTGCTTCTGCCAGTGCTTTACCTTCGCCCGGGCCTTTAGCAGCAGCACCGGTAAGTAAGATAGTAGCACCTGGGTTTGATCTTAATCTATCGCCCAAAATGTTAAGTATATTATGGTAAACACTCAACTGCCTTGCAGAGCGACCTGTCATGTTATCAGATTGCTCGTTTTGTAACTGGTCTTCCCTGAAAGTTGCCGACGCATCTTTTGAAAGCGTTATATACCTGCCCGGAATTTGGTTTGATCCTTCATCAAAAAATACAGAATTACGTAATGGTAAGGCTTCGCTTACCTGGCGTTTTGCCGGCACTGCTTTTGGCGCGGTTACGTTAAATACAAAATCATGCATTGGTACAGGTGTGGTGGTTACTTCTTTAGGGGCAACCTTTGATGCCTTACCAAATTTAAGCGCTATACCTGCGCGCACTGTAGTAACCGACCAGCTTTCAATACTACGTGGCTCCTGCCCAAAGTATGGGTGAAAAGAAACAAATGGCGAAATACTAACCTTGGTAGTGCTGTTTGCTGATGATACCATAATATCATAACCAGCGCCAACCTGACCCGAAACAAGCGTTTTGCGCATAGCGCTTAGCTCGCCATTGGTGTTAGGTTGTTTAAGCTGCGTATATTCAAAATCCTTATTTATATTGAAAGCAACCCTTGGGCCGGCAAAAAAGTAGAGGCCTGTTGAGGGCACTGTTAAGCGTAAACTTGGCTCAATAGCAATGTAACTGGTGTTGGTTTCTAAAGTAGCGGGGCAATTACAAGGCGCTTCCACTTCTTTAAATTTACCGCCGCGGCCATCATAGGCTATATTTAATGAAACGCCCCAAATACCCGCCGGGCGATATTCAGTAAGTATGGATGCATAAGGGCGCACATCATGGCCTTTATGGAAAGCAGTGGGGGCAATTAGTGAATTATTTAACCTTTGGGTTGTGCCATCATTAAAGTTAAAATTTGCGGCGCCAGATACACCGAACCACCAGGTTGGTATTGTAGTTTGCGCTTTAACCGTTGTGCCGGCCATGATGATCATCAAACAACAGATGATGACTTTTTGAAATATTTTATTGATTGGTAACATAAGATGTTTCTTTAATATTTTAGGTGATACACGGTAGTAAAATCCCCCGAAGGGGATGTAATACGATTTGTGCTTATTGAGGTACGTTAACAGTTGTGTTTACCATGGTAACAGAAGCTACCAACGAAATTGCCCGGCCATTTAATACCGTTTGTACCGCGTTGCCGGCTGTAGAGAAGGTGATGCCTGCAGATGATATGATAGTACCGGTCATGATACCGCCGCCTGCGCCGTTAATTACGGCCGAGCTTCCTACATACCAGTAAACATTTTTAGCAAGAGCGCCATTTTTCAATACCACATTCCTGGCTCCGGCTGGTCCGGCGGTGCCTACTGTAAGGCCGGCAGCTGTTTGGAAAATCCATACTGCGTTAGGGTCGCCTTTGGCGTCAAGGGTCAAATCGCCATTGGTTACTTTAAATGTACCGCTTGCCGCTTTATAAACGCCGGCGGCTAAAGTTAATCCACCTAATTCACCTGCACCCGGGTCAATACCACCTGGTTTAGAAGCCGGAGAAATGCTGTTATAGGCAATGGTTGCATCAAGCAGTCCCTGCGAAGCTACTGCAAAAGAGGTAGCAGTGCCGGGAGCCGGAGGGGCTGTAAATATTCCACCGGTTACATTACCCTTATTAAGCGGTGTTTCTGTATAAATATCGGCAGTTAAGCCATCATGAAACCCTGTAACTAAGGTTGATGCAGCCGTTGTACCAATGCTTCCGTTATTAATTACGGTGTTTAAGCCCTGGTTGGTTACACCCGCATTGCCACCAAAGGCGCCAAATTTTGCGGCATTACCCAAAATAGGAGGTATTATAACTACGTTAAGCGTAAAGTTTGCGGTAACACGCTTATTTCCATTCATGGTAATGGTTAGCGGGTTGTTGGTGCCCGTTGCATCGCCACTCCATGATGTAAATGTATAACCAGGATTTGCAGTTGCTGTTGCACTTGCAGATGAACCTGCACTGTACGCGCCAGACCCTGTTGTTGTGCCACCTGCTGCCGGACTTGAAGACAATATCAATGCAAATTGCGATGCAGGTATTGCTTTAAAGTTGGCCACTAATTTGCGGTTGGCGGCCAAAGTAAACTGGTAGCTTGAACTTGTAGATGCTATGTTGCCATTATCTGTCCAGTTAACAAAAGTATAACCGGCGTTAGGGTCGGCGGTTACAGTTACTTTGGTGCCGGCATTATAAGCTCCGGAACCATCTGTTGAGCCGCCTGCAATAGGGCTTGATAAAAGTACCACTGCAAATTGTGATACAGGTATAACTTTAAAGTTGGCGACTAATGCTCTGTTACCGGCCATGGTAAACTGATAACTTGAGCTTGTTGAAACAATAACTCCATTATCTGTCCAGTTAGTAAATATATAACCTGCGTTAGGTGTTGCTGTTACGGTTACTACAGATGCCTGTGCAAATGTTCCTGCACCATCAGTTACACCGCCCAGGGTAGGGGTTGATGTTAATGTAACCTGCGGAATGGTTGTAAAGGTCCATGAATAATCGCTCACCATGGCAGTGCGTAAGGTATCAGTTACTGCAGCCGTAATGGTACCCGTATAGGTTACAAAAGGCAATAATGGCTGGGTTGGTGTAAATGTAAATACAGTACCGTTATTGGCAGTAGTTATAGTTCCTGCTATAGCTGTGGCACCTTGTTTTATAATAAATGTTTTTGCATTGATGGTTGATGGGGCCATACTAGTATTAAAAGTTGCAGATATCGCTTTGTTTAAAACAATGTCTGCAGCCTTATCAGCCGGATCGGTTGAAACAACAACCGGGCATACGCCTTTGATCTCTCCTTTATAATCGTCTTTTTTACAACCGGAGGCTAAAACCGTAATGAGCAATATGAGCGACCAAATGGCCTTAAATGTTTTGGAATAACCGCTGCTTTGACGCATACCGGTGACATCCATAGGCATAGTAAAAGTTTTTTTCATGAATATGTATTTGAAATATTTATTGTTATTCCCGGGGTCCTATTGGGTCAGATTTCAGGATGGTACAAATGTGGTGCAAGATTGTAGCCCGTATGTTACATAACTTTTTTTATAAATTATATAATTCACACATTTACCAGCGCGGTTTGGTTTTGAAAAGTAAAGTGTTTAAACTGCGAGGGGGTTAAGCCCGTAACTTTTTTGAATTGGGTAGATAAGTGCGCTACACTGCTGTAGTGCATTTTCCAGGAAATTTCGGTAAGGTTTAGTTCATCCTGCCGTATCAATTGCTTTACAAATTGAATTTTATGCAGGATGATAAACTGTTCTATAGTTATACCCTGCACATCTGAAAATATATTGGCCAGGTAAGTGTAATCAAGGTTTAGTTTATTGCTCAGGTAATCAGAGAAGTTTGTTTTCAGGGGGATTTCTGAATGATGGATCATATCAACTATCACCTGCTTAATTCTTTCAATTAAGATGCTTTTCTTGTTATCTAAAAGCTCCAATCCGTAGTCAAGTAAAGCTATCGCGATTTCTTGAGTTTGCAGTTGTGTAATGCTCCCGGTTATCTGAACCCGACCCAAATCTATCATTGTGCATTTAATTCCAACTTTTGCAAGTTCTGATTCAACAATCCGTTTGCAACGGATGCTAACCATGTTTTTTATAAAGAGGTTCATCGTACCTGCCAGTTGCAAAGCAAGTGCCTGTATGTTTTTTTAGTCAGTAAAAACAAATTCAAATAAAAAGCATGTGTGGAGGTTTTAATTTTATATCCTCTGCAAATGCCGTAAAGGCATGTTTAAGCAGTAAAATGCTTTTTAAAGAAACTTAAAAATAACTTTATTAAATTAACTTTTAGTTATTTTGATAAAACCAGAGGTTGTTCATTTAGGCTAATTATGATTACTATAAAGGATTATTTTAGTCAATTAACGAAAAATTTGTTGCCGCAGCCCAGGCCAAAAGCTTCCGGGGCTATTTTACGAAAAAGTTATACGTGCCCAAATCTGATATATTGCCGTTTGCATCTATAGTAACTATCCGCCAGTAATAGGTTGTATTGGCGGCAACAGTTTACCCGCTGTGTTGGTTTAAAATTTCAAGGTCTTTTTTGGGATATAGAATCTGTAAAGCCTTCTTGTTATTGGGTGTATTTTAACTTAACCGAAAGGGCAGTTATGGACAGGGATAATGTATGAGTTATTATATTCTCCTATTAATTAGTTCGCGATTTGTTTTACGATGATTGAACCCCATCCCTGTCATTTTGTTAGCTTTTTAGTTAAGGCCTTTAGCTAAAAACGTCAAACCGACCGATAATTTATCTAAATTTGCGCCCGTCAATCCACCCCTAATTAAATGATAATCTTATCAGATTAAATTTATTGATTGTGAAAAAAGCTATTAATGGAGCATAGTGTAACTAAAGAAGTACCGAACGTAAGACTTAGAGCGTTCAGGGCAATTAACGAACCTGAAACCTGCGAACTATTTATTGAAGGGCATACCAATGTGTTAACCAGCATTGGGGTTACAAAAGTAACATCGTCCAAAAATGAATGGACAACTAACCCCGCCGCTTTTGTAATCATTGTGGAATCACTGGATGGCAAAAAGGTTTATGGTGGCGCCCGGGTTCATGTAGCCGGCGGATCGCAGCTATTACCTATTGAACAGGCTACCGGGGCAATGGACTCAAGGGTGTTTGCACTGGTTAATGATTTTGCACAATATGGTACCGGCGAGATATGCGGTTTGTGGAACTCGCAGGAACTTTCTGGATATGGGATAGGAACCCCGTTATTGATACGCACCGGTATCGCCATTTCATCTCAAATAGGGTTAAAATCGCTTTTTGCATTATGCGCTCCGTATACCGTAAAACCAGTAGTTAATTGCGGTATGGAATTGGTAGCAAGCATTGGTAATCAGGGAACCTTTTACTATCCAAAGATTGACCTTGTAGCTACAGCTATGATTTTAAAAGATGTTTCCTCTTTAGAAAAAGCCGGCGAAGAGGATAAACTTTCTATGCTTGCCATGAGATCTCATCCCAATTCGTTAAAGATTGACGAATTAAAGCAAAAGGAAATAACCATACATTTTGAACTGCAGATCCCGCATCTTGACCAATGGGATTTATCGGCAACTATAGCATCAGCCCAGGAAAATTTTTTAAAAGCAAAGGCGGAAAGAAAAGATCCTGAGTTTTACTAAAAGATTAACTATTTTCACTTCACTTCGTATAGAGGTTTATAATCTTAACCAATGGATAATAATATAGCAGATTTTCTGGCAAGTTTTAAAGAAACAAAAAACGTTCATGAACCAATCATACTTAGATTGAATAATGAGGCGGATAAAGCAACCTTTCAAAAACTATTTGAAGATTCAAAAATAACATTCGTTTGTGATGAAATTTATGGTCAGTTGCAGGAACTTATTAAGTGTTATAATCCATCAATTAAAATTAAGCAGGATGAATATCCGCAACTTATTGAGAAGCACTTAGCCGGGAAAGATATCCGGGAATACGGCGTATGGGTTTATTATCCATGGAACCAGCGTTTGGTGCACTTGCTCGATAAAGAGGAGTTTACGGAGGTGCGTACAAACAGAAATCAATATAAGATAACTAAGGCCGAACGGAATATATTAAGCACAAAGAGGATTGGAATTATTGGTCTTTCAGTAGGGCAGTCCATTGCCTTAACTTTAGCCATGGAGCGTGGATTTGGTGAGCTTCGCCTTGCCGATTTTGATGAATTGGAACTGAGTAATTTAAACCGCATTAGGGCCGGGGTGCATAACCTGGGTATTCCTAAAGTGGTGATTACAGCCCGTGAGATTGCTGAAATAGATCCCTTTTTAAATGTGACCTGCTTTTTTGAGGGTTTGACAGAGGAGAATATGGACGATTTTTTCCTGAAAGATGGAAAGCTTGATCTTTTGGTGGATGAATGCGACGGGCTTGATATGAAAATAATATCGCGTTTTAAAGCCAGGGAACTTCAAATACCGGTAGTAATGGATACCAGTGACCGCGGTATGCTGGATGTGGAACGGTTTGACCTGGCACCACTAAGGCCAATACTCCACGGAACGGTTGAGGATGTAGATACTACCACCATAAAAGGCTTAACTAATGAAGAAAAAATACCCATTGTTTTGCAAATGCTGGGCATCGAAAACGTTTCATTACGTATAAAAGCATCTATGATTGAGGTAGAGCAAACCATTAATACATGGCCTCAGCTGGCCAGTTCTGTTGTGTTGGGCGGTGCTGTAGGCGCCGATGTATGCCGGCGGATCCTGCTTGATCAGTTTCATGATTCGGGAAGGTATTATGTTGACCTGGACGAAATTATTGCAGATAAAATACCGGAGCCTTTTATTTCACAAGTACCGGCTAATCCGTTTTTGCCGCTACAGGAAAATGATCTGCGGTTATTGGTACAGGACTATAATCCTGAGGCTAAAGCAGACACCATAAATGTTGATAATGATTTAATCCAGGAGTTGGTTAAAGCTGCCTGCGCCGCACCATCAACCGGGAACGACCAGCCTTGGAAATGGTTGTATCAGCAGGAAACGTTGTTTCTTTACCATGATGAATACCGTTCATTTTCTTTCGGCGATTTTCAAAAAACTGCCTCATTTATTTCTTTTGGCGCGGCCTATGAAAACCTGTACATCCATGCGCTTACTAAAGGAATAGAAGCTTTTTATGAGTTTTTGCCGGTGCCGAATGAAAGATTAGTAGCTGCAATCCGGTTCAAAAAAGCCGATTGTAAGGTAAATCAGGAATTGATTAACCTTGATGCCGTTATTTTTAAACGCCATACCAACAGAAATCCATCGCCAAAAACAGAACTTGCTCCAAGTGTTTTTGAACAGTTGTCGGCTATTACGGAATCTATCCCCGGGGCTGCTTTTCAATACTTTACTGATGAGGACGTCATAAAAGAACTGGGAGATATTATTGGCGCCTGCGATAGGGCCCGTCTTTTAAATCCTGCCGGTCATAATGATTTTATCAATCATGAAATGCGTTGGACATCCGAAGAAGCCCTGATCAAAAAAGATGGGATTGATGTAAAAACGCTGGGTTTCACAAACTCGCAACTGGCAGCTTTAAGCATCATCAGAAATGAGAAAGTGATCAGCACCATCAACAAGCTTGAGGGTGGTTACGGTTTTGATTCGCTTTCCAAAAAGATAGTAAAAACAGCATCCGCACTGTGCATGATCACTTTGCCCGAATATAATTTAAAGAACTTTTTTGAAGGTGGGCGTGCAATGGAGCGTTTTTGGCTGGAGGCTACTAATCTTAACCTGGCAGTGCACCCGGTTATATCTCCTTTTTATTTATTTTCAAGAATATTACACGGTAACGGCGAAGGGTTAAGCCCTAAAACAATTAAGGAACTTACAGGCTTAAGAAAAAGGTTTGATGAGATTGCTCAATTGGGTAATAACCGTGCCGAGGTATTTTTCACAAAAATAGCTGTAGCCGAAGAACCTGTTTTAAAGGCCTATAGATTGCCGCTAAACCAGGTATTAGTTTTGGATTAGTATTACATTAGTTTTTTAGTATTAAATACAAACCTGCATAAACCAATAGCGCGATTGTGTAAGTCACGTACCTGTTAATATGAAAAAAATCTATTTAAGCCTTTTATTCCTTCAAATACTTTGTTTAACAAAAGGGTTTGCCCAAAAGGCGATTCTTTTTAAGGGTGATAATATAGTTATTGGTCAAAACGTGGCTGTTTTGGAAGATGCTACTAAACGGCTTGATATACAATCAGTACGTACGGCCACCGGGTTTGTACAATCGCATACCCAGGTCCCTAACCTGCAGTTGAGTAATTCGGCTTTTTGGCTGCGGTTTACAATTAAAAATGAAAACCCCGAAAGTGATCTTATTCTTAATCTTGAATATCCCACATTAGATTTATGCCAATTTTATTATCCTGTTAATGGTGTTTTTGAAAAAGAGACGCTGAGCGATACTAATCCCTTTTTAAAAAGAAAGTATAAGCACCAGGATTTTCTTTTCGATATCAAACTTCCCAAAGATAGTACGGCCACTTTTTATCTTAAGGTGGAGAGTGGCGAGCAGATGGTTTTGCCCATAGTAATTGGTACACCACAAAAAATAGCCGAATCAAAACTTGTTCATGATTTGCTTTGGGGAGGGCTTATAGGCACATTATTGGTGATGATGCTTTACAATTGCTTTGTATTTATCTCAACCAGGGATATCAGTTATTTATATTACGTTTCCTATACGTTGTTAATAGGGCTTACTCAAACCTCACTATCAGGTTATACTTACCGGTTTATTTTTGCCAATTCTCCATACTTGTTCAGTATTGGCATTATTTTATTCCCGGCTATGGCGGGTATATCTCTTTTGTTGTTTGCCGAATCGTTTTTAGGTATCAAGAAAAGGCTGCCTGTTATGAGCCGTGTGCTTAAATCAATAATCATATTATATGCTACAACTATTGTAGTGAGGCTGCTTGGTTATGCCCATGTAAGCTACCGGTTGATTGATATTTGCGCGTTGTGCTTAACGGTTAGTGTATATATAGTAATCATTAAACTTTCTATTGATGGATATAGGCCGGCAAGGTTTTTTTTGTTAGCCTGGACATTATTTTTAACCGGCATCATCTTATTTGTACTGCGTAATTTGGGAGTATTGCCCTATAATAATTTCACAAACTATACTATGCAGGCAGGTACGGCCTTTGAAGTTACCCTGCTTTCGCTGGCACTTGCCGATAAAATAAATATTTTCAAAGCAGAGAAAGAAAAATCGCAGGAAGAAACGGTAATAGCCTTAAAAGAAAATGAACGGATTGTTAGGGAGCAAAACGTGCTGTTGGAAACAAAGGTAAACGAGCGCACTGTTGCGTTAAGTGCATCAAACCAGGAGCTGAACAAAACGCTTGAAGATTTAAAACAGGCGCAATCGCAATTGGTGGAGTCGGAGAAAATGGCTTCATTAGGTCAGCTGACGGCAGGCATAGCGCATGAAATTAATAACCCCATAAACTTTGTCACCTCAAACATTAAGCCTTTAAAACGGGATATAGGTTTAATATTTGATGCCCTGGCCGTTATTGAAAATGTTGGCGTATCCAACTTGTCGGTGGCCGAAAAGGAAAAACAGATCAGGGAATATAAGGAGGAGTTGGATTTTGATTACCTCACCGTTGAAATTAATCATTTGATAAGAGGGATTAATGAAGGGGCCAGCAGAACAGCTGAAATTGTTAAAGGACTTAAAATTTTCTCACGCCTGGATGAAGATGGACTGAAGAGCGCGAATATTAACGAAGGTTTAGAATCAACTATGGTTATTGCAAACAATTTGCTTAAAAAAATAGTAGTAACTAAAGCTTATGGTGATTTACCTTCTATAGAATGTTACCCCGGTAAGCTGAACCAGGTGTTTTTAAATATTATCTCAAATGCCATTTACGCGGTGCAGAAGCGTTTTGGTGATGCGGAGGGTGGTATAATAGTTATCACAACAACCCACGATAAGGATAATATAATAATAGCGATAAAGGATAATGGAATTGGTATGGAGCCTGAAACGCAAAAAAAGGTGTTTGAACCATTTTTTACAACAAAAGAAGTTGGAGAAGGCACAGGCCTGGGGATGTCTATTGCATATAATACCGTTAAAAAGCACAACGGGAAGATATTCGTGAACAGTAAACCGGGCGAAGGAACCGAATTAATTTTGCAAATACCAATAATATTTAATTTAAAGTCAACATAATTTTAAATAGATATGTATAAAGGATTGGTAATGTATGATATAACCTATTTTTAGGTTGCATCACATTACAATTGTTGCCACCTAATACCTAAGAAAATGTCAGAGAAAATAAAAGTGCTATATGTTGACGATGAGCAGGAAAACCTGGTAGGTTTTAAAGCATCGTTAAGGCTTGAATATCAGATTTTTACCGCTGTAAATATACCACAGGCATTAAATTATCTAAGTAACCACCCGGATATTAAAGTTGTTTTTTGCGACCAGCGGATGCCAGGTAAGAGCGGGGTTGAGTTTTTTGAAGAAATCCGAATCAGTTACCCTTTACCTGTACGTATTTTATTAACCGCCTATACAGATATTGAATCCATAATTGATGCCATTAATAAGGGTAATATATTTAGATATGTAAAGAAGCCATGGCTCGAGGCTGATATCATTTCGGCTATTGAAGAAGCCAATAAGTTTTATATGGCCAATTCAATGTTATTAATTAAAAATGATGAATTGCAAAAGGCATATAATGAACTTAATAAGTTTGCTTATAGCGTAAGTCACGATATCAGGGGGCCTATATCCGGAATTTTGGGTGCCATTAATTTAGCACGCGAAATTGATGATGTAGAGGAGATGAAAGAGATGCTGTTCCTGATGGAGAAGTCATTAAAAAAATTGGATACTTACATCATAAGTATGCATGATTATTATAGCTTACAAAGAGGCGAACTAAAAATACAAGAGATTGATTTTAACGAAATTATTGATGAAATGAAGGCCATATATATGGTGCTTTCAAAAATAAATAATGTAGAGTTTAAAATAACGGTTAACCAGGACGAGGTTTTTAGAAATGACAGGGTGCCGGTAAAACTTATCCTGAACAACCTTTTATCAAATGCGTTTAAGTACCAGGATAAAAGCAAAAAAGATAAATCAGTCGAAATAATTGTTGATGTACATAAAAACGTAGCAACAATTCTTATAAAGGATACCGGTATTGGTATTTTAGGAAACCATATCGGCGAGATATTTAACCTTTTTTACCGGGCAAACTCCCAGGAGGTTGGGTCGGGTTTTGGGTTATATAACGTAAAAAGTGCATTGTTGAAATTAAACGGTCAGATAGAAGTTAACTCCGTGATGCACGAAGGAACAACTTTTAAAGTAACCATCCCTTCAATATAATTAATATGGATTTGGCATTCATTGTTATTGACGAAAGCGAGCTTGATTGTTTCATTGCGCGAAAGGTTATACAGCAGGTGGATGAGAATTTAATTGTTTATGTTTTTCAGAGCGCGCAACATGGATTGGATAGCATCCGTGAAAACCGTATAAGCGGAGGTTTTACGACAATAATTTTGCTTGATTTACAAATGCCGGTGATGGATGGCTTTCAGTTTGTGGAAGAATTTGAAAAGCTCCCCGCTGAAATCAGAAATAAATATAAAATATGCGTATTGTCATGTACCCGGAATGCGAGTGATATTTCCCGGATAATGGCACATAAAACTGTTGTTAGTTTGATAGAGAAACCTCTTTATAAAGCAGATTTACAGGCGTTAATTACCCGGTTAGCGTAGTGTTTTCAATAGAAATAACGGAGGTTACGAAAGTAGTTTCTGCCTTAGCAAAAACTCCAATTGTTCATTAGAGTCTGCCAGTTTTTCATTCATTATTTTTAATTGAACGTGTTCAAGGTATTTTTCATAGGCCCTGTTTATTGTCTGGTCCAATTCCTCTTCGTTCCATGGTTTATCGAGGTAATGAAATATTTTACCTTTATTAACAGCGTCAACCACCGCGCTCATATCTGCATAGCCTGTTAGCAGGATCCTCATCGGATCAGGAAATTTCTCTAATATTATCTCAAAGAATTCAACACCGGTCATCTCCGGCATCCGCTGATCACTAAGTATAACATGAACTTGTTTTGTTGATAAAACAGTTAAAGCATCTTTAGCGCTAATTGCAGTTAGTACCTCATATTTCATTCGGAAGGTAGCTTTAAACGAAAAAAGATTGTTTTCTTCATCGTCTACATAAAGTACCGTGATTTTATTATTTGCTGCCATGTTAATGTAATTTACAATACATCATATTTGCCTGTGTAAAGATACTGAAATCTATACAATCAACTATGATAGGGCTTGCCTGATAGGTTCGGCATAAAAAAAATGCCGTTTTAAAACTTTAGTTTTGAGTTAGGTTTGCTGGCTTATAACCGCAAAACTAACTCAGAAGTATCAATGCATTTTAGTTTTAATTTCTCTGTACCCAATGATACAAAAGTATGGATAAGTTGGTTACTTTATGTTTTGAATTTTGGGCACATATTCGTTAGTAAAAAAAATTAGTGATAAATTTATTGATCAATAACAGTTGCTAAAAATATGATCTGGATAAAACGCCTTCCAGGTTTTGCCTTTCCTTTATTTATATCCACCATTAAAAGTATGAACCTTAAACCAGCGTCATTGTTTGTTTCCCTTGTCTTGCTTTCAATTGCTGCGCATGCTCAGCAGGCCAACAGGGTAGTGCAGTTTAATATTGATGCCTTGTTAAACGCCCGGCCGGTAACCACCGTTACAAACGGCAAATTAACAAGCTGGACGAAAGGCATCGACGGCAATGGCGATGGTGACGGCTATCTCACCATGTCGGCATCCATATTTCATGGTGATAAAAGTCCGCATGCTTTGCCCGATGATCCGCTTATTGCTGCTACCAGTATGCATCCGCCAATTTTGTTGCACTATGATAATAAGGATAGTGTTAATTACCAGGCACGCTATGTTGCAGGCGAGGGGGAATTTGGTTTTAAAATACCTGGTAAAAAGTACAGTGATATTTATTTATGCTTCACCAGTGCCGAAGGGCCATCAGAATTGGAGGTTGAATTAAGCTATTGGGATGGTATCGAGGTTAAGGTTTTTAAAATTCCCGATTATTATAACGACATCGCTGCAGGTGATCCTAACCAGGGTTACCTATTGCATGACCTGGCCAAATGGGGCAAAAACGATGTAATGACAGAAAATAACCATCATAATATAGATGTATTAAACATTCACCCCGATCCTAAAAGGGTATTGAATTATATTGGGATTAAAAAAG
This sequence comes from Mucilaginibacter sp., assembly GCF_025362475.1. Classification (GTDB taxonomy): domain Bacteria; phylum Bacteroidota; class Bacteroidia; order Sphingobacteriales; family Sphingobacteriaceae; genus Mucilaginibacter. The sequence goes on along the minus strand of NZ_JANYGH010000008.1, from coordinate 51,310 downwards.
CTAAAGGTGGTTTTCTTGTTTTTTGGGCGGCTGCCGGAGTGGTAAATTAAACGGTTATGGGGCTTGAGCTAATTTTTAATTAAATATGCCTGCTATCCTATGCTGAATTTTTGATAGCCTAATCTTTAATCTGTTGGCATTATAAAACAATCAATTATTACTGTAATTTTGCAGCGAATTTAAAGGATTGATTTTTTAGATGCGATTTTTTGCTGGCTGCTTTCTGTTGATTTTATGGAGTTTTTCTGCAGCATTCGCTCAGCAGGATACTACCGCGGCAAGTGCCGAAGCACCCGCATACAGGCATATCAGGGCTGGCGGTAATTCCCTGCTTGATTCTGTTGCCAATGCCATGCAGAACCGTAAGCTTTTTGTTGCCGATTCTATTAACATGCGTTATATCCGCATCCCCGATTCAAGTACCCGCAGTGAATTTACCGATAGCTTATTTGCACACGCTTTGTATAAGGGGTATGGTTTTTTGGATAGCCATTTACAAAACAAGGGCAGGGTAAAAGATGGTATTCCCCGCACATCACGTGATCCCTGGATTATCGCATTAATTATCGGCATGTTATTGTATACAGCTATACTCAACATCACCCTGAATAATGATGTGGGTTTTGTACTGCATTCGTTTTTTAGTAAGCGGGTACTTTCGCAGGCAGGTAAAGAAGATGCCCTGGTAAGTTCATGGGCTTTTTTGGGCCTCTTTTTATTGTTCTGTTCAACTTTTAGCTTGTTTTTATACCAGTTGGCAGCATACAAAGGGGTGTATTACCGGGTAAGTGGCAGCAGGCTTTTTGTGTTACTTACTATCATCGTAATCGCTTTATTTGCCTTGAAATTTATCGTATTAAAGTTCCTTGGCTTTGTGTTTGATATGAACCGCCTGGTGAGCGAGTACCTGAATATATTACACCTCACTTATTTTAATATAGCATTTGTCTTTTTACCGGTAGTAATATGCTTTAGTTTGCTTGGTGTGCAGTATATACCTGTATTACTGAGTGTTACACTCGTTGTTATCATAGTGATTTTTATATGGCAATACCTCAGAAGTAGCGTAAATATAATTTCTACTTTCAGATTTCATAAGTTTTATTTATTTACGTATCTTTGTGCCCTCGAAATTTGCCCTATTTTAATCTTAATAAAGGCATTGGAAATTAAAATTTAGGTAGTTAAAATAATTGACTTGGAAGATAGAAAAAAAAAGGTTAAAAGTATATTAGTTACTTTAGCAAAGCCTGAGAATGACAAGAATCCGTACGCTGAGTTGGCTAAGAAGCTAAACCTGAAAATTGATTTCAGATCATTTATTCATGTTGAAGGTGTGCCTGCTAAGGATTTCAGAAAAGAAAAGATTAATCTGGCTGATTTTACCGCGGTTATTTTTACCAGCCGCAATTCTGCTGATCATTTTTTCCGTATTTGCGAAGAAATGCGTTTTGAAGTGCCTGTTGAGATGAAGTATTTCTGTCTTTCGGAAACTATTGCGCTTTACCTGCAAAAATATATTCAATACCGTAAGCGCAAAATATTCTTTGGCAAACAAACCGCTGCTGATTTGGCCGAGGTGTTGAAAAAACATGCCGCTGAAAAATTTCTTTATCCATGCTCAGATGTAGCGGCCGAAGAAACGCAACGATTCCTGCTCGAAAATGGGTATAACTTTACACCGGCTGTGCTTTTCCGCACCGTTTGCAGCGATCTTTCTGATCTGGCTGAGGTGTTTTATGATGTTATTGCCTTCTTTAGTCCATCAAGTATACAATCTCTGTACAAAAACTTTCCCGATTTTAAACAAAATAATACACGCATAGCTGCGTTTGGAGCAACAACCCATAAAGCAGTGCTTGAGGCTGGTTTGATCCTGGATATTCCGGCCCCAACCCCGGCTGCTCCATCCATGACAATGGCCATTGAGCAGTATTGCAAGCAAGTAAATAAATAAAAAAAGAAATTTATTTAACTCAATTGCAACTTTTATTGGAATAATAGCGTAGTAATGACAACTAATTTTACACTATTGTAGTTAGTTGTTTTATTGTTTTTTACAAAATTATATCTTAGTGAAACAATGCCACCGGCATTTAATGGGCATTTTATTGCTTAAATTAAATGTTTTTTGGAGCGGTAACGCAAATTTGATATATTCGGGGGTCTCATAATGTTATATTTTTATAACTGATTTTTGATTTTTAAAATGAAGCAGATATACTTTTTAATAGTTGTTTTGGCTGGTGGATTATTAAGCGGTTGCGGCGGCGGCGGTGACAGGGGGGAATTAACCGGCGTACCACAAAGGTCATTTAAGGCCGAGGTGCCTTACGGCATGGTTTATATTCCAGGTGGTTCATTTATGATGGGGCAAACCGATCAGGACGTTACTTTTGGTCAAATAGCTCAGCCAAAACAGGTTACAGAAGCTCCATTTTTTATGGATCAGACCGAGATCACCAACAGTGAATACAAGAAATTTGTATTCTGGGTACGTGATTCAATCGCCATCACCAACTATGTAAACGATAATAAATATTACCTGCAAATAAAAGGCGCAGCCAACACCAGCGGTAAAAAATATATCAATTGGGCTTATGTAAAAAAGAATCCCATCTGGAACAATAAAAAAGGAGCGGCAAGTAACAAGTCAAAACTTCAGGGTATGTATTACCAGAATGAAGACCGCGTGTTTGATCGTGATGAGCTTGATGTACGTATCCTGAAATATAATTACGCGCTAATGGTTCTGCGCGATGCCGCTAACCACAGGAACGATCCTAAATCAAGACGTTCTGATTTCATTTTGCGCGATACCGTAAATGTTTATCCGGATACTTTGGTTTGGCTTAGCGATTTTTCATACGCTGCCAACGAGCCAATGGTTGAGGGATATTTTTCGCATCCGGCTTTCCGTAACTACCCGGTAGTTGGCGTAACCTGGAGGCAGGCGCGCGCTTTTACCGTATGGCGTACACGTTATAACGAAGCTTATAAAGATCAGAGGCACTTACCACACCGTGCCGATTACAGATTGCCTACCGAAGCGGAGTTTGAATATGCAGCCCGCGGTGGCCGTATTGGCAATGATTACCCATGGGGTGGCCCTTATATAAAAAATGCTAAAGGATGTTTACTGGCCAACTTTAAACCGGGCCGCGGTAACTATACAGATGATGGTGGTGCCTATACAGTAAATGTTCGCTCATACTTCCCTAATGATTTTGGCTTGTACAATATGGCCGGTAACGTGGCGGAATGGACATCATCAGCCTTTGATGAGTCGGCCTCAACATTTGTGCATGACCTGGCGCCAACATTTGCCGTAGAGGCAAAATCTACTGATCCCGAAGTGCTTAAACGTAAAGTAGTGCGCGGTGGATCATGGAAAGATATCGGTTACTTTTTGCAAAATGCAACCCGTACCTACGAATACCAGGATACAGCAAAATCATATATCGGTTTCCGCTGTGTAACAAGCTACCTGGGCCGGGATATCAAAGACAAACGATAAACTAAACAATTTAAACTAAACTTCAAACAAAGTTATTTCTGATTATTATGGCAGGAGCTGGAAAGAAAAAACCATTCGGAATAGGAAACATTATTTCAATTGGTGCAACGGTAGTTATCATCGGTTTGTTATTTAAAATACAACACTGGAAATTCGCGTCAGAATTCATTACCGCAGGTTTAGGTACCGAGGCTGTGCTTTTCTTTATACTGGGTTTACAGCGCGAGGATAAAGAGGTTGACTGGGTACGTGTTTACCCCGAACTTAGTGAAACCTTTGAGGGCGAATTGCCGAAATCATCATCACGCCCGGCAGTTATTGGTGCAGGATCAAGCAGTACGGCTGCATTGGATAAAATGCTTGATGATGCCAAGATAGGCCCCGAGCTGGTTCGTAGCTTAGGCGACGGATTAAGGACATTTGGTGATAAAGTAGCCGCTATATCAAGGGTTACCGATGCAGGCGAAGCTACCATTGCTTTTACTTCTAAAATAAAAGCTGCTACTGCAAGTTATGATAACTTAAGTGTTTCATTTGATAAGGCATCAGCAAATTTATCTGAGCTGGCCAATTCAAATGTTGACGCAAAAGCCTACCATGAACAAATTAACAAGCTTGCTAAAAACTTAGGTTCATTAAACGCGGTTTACGAACTGGAGTTACAGGATTCAAGCGCGCATTTAAAATCAATGAACAAGTTTTACCAAAACCTGTCATTAACCATGAACAACTTTAACGAATCATTGGATGATTCAAAACAGTTTAAAGATGAGGTTGGCCGTTTAGCTAAAAATCTTGGGGCATTAAATGCTATCTATGGTAATATGCTTACAGCTATGAACCATAGCCACGTGTTAACTAATAATAAATAGATTTTTTACAAGCTAAGATTTATAATACATGGCCGGAGGTAAGGAAACCCCAAGACAGCGGATGATAGGTATTTTATACCTGGTGCTTTTAGGCTTAATTGCCCTGAACGTGCCCGAAAATCTGCTGGATGCTTTTAAAAATATTACGAGGAGTTTAGATGCGTCAACAAAAAATGTTGACAACAGCCTGCAAGCTACTTACGGTGCCATTGCAACCAAAGTAAAAGCTCAGCCCGATAAAGCGAAGTACCTGGCTGCAGCTAATGAGGCAAAAAAGGTGACTGATGATCTGGGCAGCTACATCGAGGAATTAAAAAGAACCTTGATAAAGGAAGGCGGAGGCATTAATCCTGAGATTGATGATGTTAGTGCAAGGGAAAATTTAGATATATCATCAGAAGTGATGATCAACGGTAAAAGAGCCGATGTTTTAAAAGAAAAGATTGAAGCAACAAAGGCTAAATTATTACAGTTGCTGGGTAAGGATGGCGCAGGTGTTAATTTTTCATTGAACGCTGATGCTCCGCCGAAGCGCCCGGGAATTCAATCAAAAACCTGGCAAAATGCCTACTTTGGCGAAGGTATCCCATTGGGAGCTACTTTAACCACACTAGCAAAAATAGAGGCTGATAACAAAAATGCCGAGAACGAAGTTGTTAAAAAATTATATAGTAAAATAGACCAGGCAGAGGTGACGCTTAATGCATTTAAAGCGGTAGCGGTTGCGCCAAGCAGTTATGTTTTAGCAGGCCAGCAATACAAAGCGGATATTTATTTAACTGCTTATGATTCACATTCAAACCCCACTATTACTATTGGCGGTTCGTCTGTGCCAACAAAAGATGGTGTGGGCACCTACACGGTTACAGCAAGCGGCGAAGGCCTGCACACTGTAACCGGGTCATTATCGGTAAAGTCTGTTGACGGCGGCGCGCCTAAAACATACCAGATAAATACTACTTACATGGTTGCAAAACCATCTGCAGTAGTATCGCCCGATAAAATGAACGTATTATATATAGGCGTACCCAACCCGGTTTCAGTATCGGCGCCAGGTGTACCTACAGCAAGTTTAGGAGTAAACATGAGCGGTGGTTCTATAAGCGGTTCAGCGGGGCATTATACCGCTTCTGTAAGCGCTATAGGCAAAGCGCACATTACTGTTACCGGCGAAAAAGGGATGGTATTAGGTGCAACAGAGTTTCGTATTAAACGTATCCCCGATCCTAAACCACAGTTTGCCGGTAAAAGCGGCGGCAATACCAGCTCGGCCAATATTCGTGCCCAGGACAGGTTGTTTGCCCAGTTAGATGGGTTTGATTTTGATGCTAAATTTAATGTAACGCATTTTACGCTGTTGGTTGTAAAGCCACGCCAGGATGCCATTATATATTCAGGAAGTGGTGCAGAACTTACAGGTGCTATGCGTTCGGCATTAAACACCGTAACGCCCGGAACTACTGTTATATTTAAGGATATTGTTGCAGTAGGTCCAGACAGGTCACCACGGTCACTTGATCCAATTGTATTATCCGCAAATTAAACGCGTATGAAAAAGAGAATTTTGGTAGTTGTACTTTGTTTAGCCTGTGTTGCTTCTTACGGGCAAACAAAAAAGCGCGCTAAACGCGCTCCGGCAAAAAAAACAGCCGGTACTACACAACAACAGGTAAAACCACAGCAAAACAGCGTAGTAAGCCAGGCTGGAGCACCCGTTGATACAACTCACAAAAAGCCAATGAAGCCTTTTGAAAGGCCACTTGACGGGTATTTTAAAAAGAACAATATTTTAAATGCCAGGGTAACGCCTTACCCTAACCTTCGCGAAAGTGATGTTGCCTTTGCAAAAAGGGTATGGCGCGAAATTGATGTTCGTGATAAAATGAATACTTACCTGGCATCACCAAAACGCCGCTTGATTGATGTTTTGCTGGATGCGATAGCTGCAGGTGAATTAACAGCGTATGATCCAACACCCGGTAAAAAGGATGATGTGAACGGCGATAGCTTTAGCACGCCTTTAACAAGTGCCCAGGCCCGCGGCCGTTTATCATCAGATAGCAGCGTGGTTGAAAAACGGGATAAGGATAACAACGTAATTTCATCAACAATGGTAGCCGGTGAATTTAACCCGGATAGTGTTTTAAAGTTCCGCATTAAGGAAGATTGGGTGTTTGACAAGCAACGCTCTATATTTGAACCGCGCATTATTGGTATCGCTCCGCTTATTAAGCCAAAAGGATTAGGTGTTGCTGGTGATGCGGTTGATTATCAGCCCGCTTTCTGGATCTACTTCCCCGAAGCCCGCCCAATATTAGCTACTAAAGAGGTGGTAAGCCGAAGCAACGACGGATCTGGTTTAAGTTTTGATGATGTTTTCATGAAAAGGATATTTGCCAGTTACATTGTTAAACAAAGCAACGATAAAGACGAACGTATTAAAGATTATGCCCAGGGTATAGATAAGCTTTACGAATCTGAAAAGGTCAAGAAAACGCTTATGGATTGGGAACTTAACCTTTGGCAATACTAAAGGAAATCAAAAGTTAAAATTCAAAGGTCAAAACTGTTATGGTTTTGACCTTTTTTGCGTTTAAGGGTATCTGTGACGTATAAAGATCCGTCACTGTGGGAATAAATAACGGAACTCTGAAGAACGAAATGACGTTTAAAAAAGGGTTGTCCTGCTGAGCCTGTCGAAGCATGTGGGCAAAGGCCTCTGCGCGCGACCCTTCGACAGGCTCAGGGTGACAGGCCGTTTTAGAATCTACTACATAAAATAAACTTTTTGTCATCCTGAACGATAGTGAAGGATCTACTCTCCAGCGTGCTTCGTCGCCCTGTACAGTCGGCGAATAGATCCTTCGTTCCTCAGGATGACAAACCTTTTAAAACGTCATTTCTCCTTCAGAGTTTCGCGAAATTTTACAACTCAGGATGACAAGCTTTTCAAACGACATTCTCCTCTCAGTGTCCCCGGGATAGTAAAACTCGCGATAACGCGTTTTTATTAAAGTATGTGCATTCAAAAAAACAGTCATCTGTTAACTTGTCGAAGGAGAGCGCCAGTCGCATTGATCAGTTTTATAGGAGAAATGATTTTTTAATTTTGACTTTGATCAAAATATCCCCGTATTGCTTTTGCCTGTTTTAAATTCACTACCTCGAGCAGTAATTCTTCATTGGCTTCGCGAATCTTCTTTACCGATTTAAAGTATTTAAGCAGCTTTTCGGCAGTGGTTTTGCCAATGCCTTCTATCAGTTCAAGTTCAGTAGCCAACGTGCCCTTATCGCGTATTTTACGGTGAAAAGTGATCCCAAAGCGGTGTGCCTCATCGCGCAGGTGCTGGATCACTTTCAGCGTTTCCGATTTTTTATCCAGGTACATCGGGTACTGGTCGTTGGGGTAATATAACTCTTCCAGGCGTTTGGCAATGCCTATTACCGTTACCTGCTTATCAATACCCAATAGTTTTAAACTATGCATAGCCGATGATAGCTGACCTTTACCTCCATCAATAACGATGAGCTGGGGTAGTTCGGTACCTTCATCAAGCATGCGGCGGTAGCGGCGGTGTACGGCTTCTTCCATAGTGGCAAAATCATTGGGTCCTTCTACCGTTTTTACGTGGAAATGACGGTAATCCTTTTTAAACGGCTTGCCATCCCTGAACACCACGATAGCGGATACAGGATATTTACCCTGGAAGTTGGAGTTATCAAAACACTCTATATGGCGGGGCAGCTGATTCATGCGCAGATCCTTCATCATCTGCGTTAGCAAACGTTCGGTGCGGATCTCTGGGTTCAGCTTTTCGTACTGATCTATCTTTTCCTTTTTAAAATACTGAACATTTTTTTGCGACAGATCCAGCAGTTTCTTTTTTTCGCCCAGTTTGGGTACTGTAAATTTAATGGATGAATCTTCCAGGTCGATATCAAAAGGAACAATTACCTCTTTAGAATCGCTGTTGTAACGGCTCCTGAACTCAACGATAGCCAGTGTTAACAATTCTTCATCACTTTCATCCAGCCGTTTTTTAAGTTCGATGGTTTGGGTTTGGATGATGGTACCGTTCATTACCTTTAAGTAATTCACAAAGGCCAGTTTCTCTTCGGATGCGATGTTGAACACATCCACATCAGTAATAGATGAGTTTACAATGGTTGATTTGCTTTGGTAATTCTCCAGCAAATCAAACTTACGTTTAAGGCGGTGAGCCAGCTCGTAATTGTACTCGGCAACAGCAGCGTCCATTTCGCCTTTAAGGCGGCGTAATATAGCGCCTATCTTGCCATTCAGGATATCGGTTATCTCCCCGATGCTGTTATCATAATCATCCTCTGTCTGGTAGTTTTGGCAGGGCCCTTTGCAGTTGCCCAGCTGATATTCCAAACAAACCTTAAACTTGCCTTTATCAATATTTTCGCGGGTAAGCGCCAGGTTGCAGGTACGCAGGGGATAGGTTTCTTTGATAAGTCCAAGGATATTATGCATCATGCTGATAGATGCGTAGGGCCCCAGGTATTTGGATCCATCTTTAACAATACGCCTGGTCCAGAAAATGCGCGGGTAGTTCTCGTTCTTGATAATGATCCAGGGATAAGTTTTATCATCCTTGAGCATTACGTTATAACGCGGCTGATGCTTCTTGATCATGCTGTTTTCAAGCAGCCAGGCATCAACCTCGGTATCAACAATAGTAAATGTAATGTTGCGGATCTTGGATACTAAAACCCTTGTTTTGGCATTGATGTGCGCATCCTTATTAAAATAGGAGCTCACGCGGTTGCGCAGATCTTTGGCTTTGCCGATGTAGATCAGTTCTTTCTCACTATCCCAATACTGATATACACCGGGTTTATGAGGAATATTCTGTAATGCTGCCTTATAATCAAATTTCTCACTCATAGCTCAATCGTCAATGATTGTTTTGGCCAAATTAGGCGGGATATGTCATTGCGAGCGCAGCGCGGCAATCGCGAACGATGCAAATCCGATTTGCATCGTTCGCGATTGCTTCGTACCACGCAATGACATATCTGGTCGTTTTGAGGACGACGCGACCGTTTGTTAAATACTCTTAAAAATCCAACTTCTTATCAACCTCATTAGTTCCTTGCTGCTGTTGGGTATACTGGCCGCAATCCAGGATGATGCTCACGCCGGTTTTAGGGGCGTCAAAATCAACTGTTTTTTTGATACCCAGCGCAGCATTGGCGTATACCTTTTTCATGTACAAGGCAAATATAGGCAATGCGCTGTTGGCTCCCTCGCCAAGCCTGGTAGACTGGAAGGCAATATCCCTGTCTTCACAGCCTGTCCATAAGCCGGTAACCAGTTGTGGGGTGATACCAATGAACCAGCCATCAGAATTGTTTTGGGTTGTACCTGTTTTGCCGCCTATAGGATTGCGCAGGCCGTATTTGTAACTCAGTCTTGAGCCCGTACCGTCCTCTATAACGCCTTTCAGCATATAAGTCATTACGTAGGCTGTTTGAGGGTTCATAGCCTGTACCACTTTTGGCGTATGCGTATACAGCACGTTACCGTTTTTATCTTCGATACGTAATATATAAGTAGGCTCGGTCCACAAACCATGATTGGCAAATACCGAGTATGCGGCTGTCATTTCAAATACCGAAGCATCAAATGTACCCAGGCAAATAGAAGGGTAGGGCGGAACCGCGCTGGTGATCCCCATTTTTTTAATCAGCTCTACAACCGGTTCGGGTTTCACTTCGCTCATTACGTGGGCGGTTACCCAGTTTTGCGAGTGTGCCAGTGCCTGGCGCAAGGTAATAAAGCCAGGCAGGGTTTCTGATGGCGACGAGCGCGGGCACCATGGTTCGCCGTAGCCCCTTATCGTATCCGGTACGTTATTGATCTTCATACAGGGCGAATAGCCGTTATCAATAGCCACCGCGTATGTAAACGGTTTTGCTGTTGAGCCAACCTGCCTTGTTCCGTTTTTAACCTGATCATACTTAAAGTGCTCAAAGTTGGTGCCTCCAACCCAGGCTTTAACGTAGCCGGTTGTGGGGTCCATGCTCATAAGCGCGTTCCGAAGCAGCATTTTACAGTAAACGATAGAATCAACAGGCTTCATCAGCGTATCAATATCGCCGTGCCAGGTAAACAGGTTGAGGGTATCTTTAGTGTTAAAGTTAGTTTTAATATCCTCGTCACTCATGCCCTGCATCTTCAATTGCTTATACCTGTCGCTTTTAAGCATACCCTGGTTAATCAGGAATTTAAAGTTGTGGATGCTTTTGGATAAATTTTGCCCGCGCCAGTGATCATTAAACTGCCCCTGTAAGTTGCGCATGTACTCCTGCTGTGCTTCTTCGGCATATTGCTGCATGGTGGCATCAATGGTGGTATATATCTTTAAACCGTCTCGGTCAAGGTCATAGGGAGTGCCATCGGGGCGGTTTAAGTTTTGCTCTTTAAATATCTTTTGGATCTCTTTCTTTAATACCGATCTGAAGTATGGAGCCGGTCCATCAAAATGGTTATTCTGGTGGAAATTTAACCCCAAAGGTTTCTTTTTATACTCATCTACCTGGCCATCACTTAAAAAGCCTTGTTCCTGCATGCGGTTTAGTACCAGGTTACGGCGGTTAATAGCATTCTGGGGGTGCCTTATGGGCGAGTAAATGCCCGGCCCGTTTACCATACCTATTAATAGCGCGGCCTGGTCTGGTGTTAATTTATCGGGTGTGGTATTAAAATAGGTGTGTGCTGCCGATTTGATACCGTAAGTATTATAAGCGCCAAAATCAACCGTGTTTAAATACATGGTCAATATTTCCTGTTTGGTGTAATGGCGCTCCAGCTTAACAGCCGTTATCCACTCCTGTAATTTTTGGGTGATACGAACAAAAGGATTGTTTGATTTTTCGGTGAAAAGGTTTTTGGCCAGCTGTTGGGTAATGGTACTGCCACCTTGTTTTTGCCCCACAAGCAGGTGCAGGAAAATAGTAAAGCTGCGGCCAAAATCAATCCCCGAGTGATCGTAAAAGCGTTTATCTTCGGTAGCTACCAACGCGTTAATTACGTTTGGCGAAAGGCCCGCGAAAGTAACGTTAGATCTGTTTTGGATATAGTAAGTACCTAAAACCTGCTTATCTGATGATATCACCTCCGATGCCAGGTTGCTTTTTGGGTTCTCCAGATCGCGGAAGGCAGGTAACTGACCAAACACACCAAAAACGGTAAGGGTTATCATAATTACCACAAATACAAAGCCTGCTATTACAGCGCGCCATATGTACCAGTTATATCGTCTTATATCCTGTGAGCCAAGCGCAGGTTTTTTGTTATAGGTTTTCATTTCAATAATATTTTTGATAGTAATCAATATAACTATCCAATGTTTTTTGGTCGGCTAATTTATCCAGATTTTCCTTGGTAATGATAAAAAAACTGTATTTATCCTTTGGCACCTTCATAATCTCGGGTATCAGTGGGATTATACCCCTTGCGTATTTTTTTACGTCCTCGAGGCTATAAAACCGACCAACAAATATCAGCTGGTCGTCTGCGCCAATAGGTTTTAAATCATGCTTAATGGAACTGCCAGAAAACCTGGTACGGTTAAACTGCCCTATACCAAAACGCGATGAAGCCAGGTTAGTTGTACCGCTGCTCACATTTACCACAAAATAGTAATTGGTGCTCTCACGCGTGGAGAAAATGTAGGTTACAGCCGGAAGCGGTTTTATGGTAGGAGCTTCTGTAGCTTGTTGCTGGAGTTGTTGGTTTTGTGATGCTACTGCTAATTGGTCTGCCGGTTTGCTAACAGAGTCAGCGGGTGGCGTAGTCACTTTAGCTACCTTTGGCTTGCTTTGTTCAACAGGAGGGGTAATAACCGGCGCGCTCACCTTTGGCTTGCTTTGTTCAACCGGCTTGGGTACCTCAACAGGTACAGTTGGTTTTGCCTGCACTGCCAGGGGCGGACTTACTTTCGGTTCCTGCCTTACCTGTGCTACCTGTACCTGGGCCGATGGGTGGTAAACCGGCCGGTATTCTGTTTGTTTTTGGTAGGCCACGGGTGGGGTGAAAGGGATTCCGTTTATATCATCGCCTGTTAACACTACCGGACGGGTTTCTACTTCGGCTTTATTTGCGTTGATATAGGCCAGGTGCTGGTTGGCCAATGGGGTTACCAGTTTATCATCGGGATATTTTGAAGTTATTTGCTGCAGATCGGCCATAAAGGGCGCCAGCTTTTCCTGGTGACCGGCGGCTATTGTGCGTAAATATGATAGCTGAGCGGCGAAACGGTTATCGGGGTATTTGGTCAGTAATTCACCAGACCGTGTAATAACTTCGGTATACTTTTTTTGCGTGTACAGGTCAAATACTTTATTGTAAAATCCGTTGAATTCGGCATTGGCATCATCCAGGTGTTTGCTGTAATCGGGATCAAGTATTACTTTGGCAAATACGCTTTCAGGAAATTCCTTTAAGATACGGCTTTTATACAATTCAGACCGGGAGGCATCTATATCAGCATACAGCCGGTACAGGTTATAATACACAGCAGCCTTATCCGCACTGGTTGTGAAACGGGTAAGCAAAGTTTCATAAGTAGCAATAGCTTCTTTTTTATCGCCCAGAATGTCGCGGTAAAAATTGGCCATTTCCATATAGGCACTATAAACCCGAATGTTTGATCGGTTAAGCAAATCGGGCGTTAAAGGCAGGTTTTTAATAATGTCCTGCCGGTAGGCTCCAATATCACCCCGGGTAATATTGGCCTGGTCCTGCGTTGAGGGTGCGAAAGGATCGATATCCGGAGATGCCATTACGCTGTTTGTGTTAACAGCTATATTGGTACTTGAGCGCTTGCTGCGGCGCCAGTTATCTTCCAGTTTGCGGTTACCCCACTGCCTTTTAAAGTCATTTGCCCCAAGGCTTAACGCGGCCGGATTGTAGAAGTAAAATATACTTCCACCACTTTTGCTGGCCTGCTGATTGTTTAAATTATTAGTGTTCCTGCTGTTTTCAAATTGGCCATTGTTGTTGGTAACCGTTTCTTTGGTTACTTTATCCTGCAATATTTTGCGGTTAACCATCGCATCGATGCGGGCAGTACGGGTACTCTCATCCAGACCGGCAAGCATTTGCAGAGTATCCTCGCGCGAGATGGTTTGCAGCAAACCGGTTAAAATTTGCAGGTTATTGGCTTTCTTGCGAATGATCTGGTAGCCTGGATAGGTAGGTGCAAGATAAGTGAGTGTGCTATCATAATATAAACGGGCACTTTCGTAATCGGCTTTGTTCTTAAAATTGATATCGGCAATGCGCAGGTAAGAGAGCCCTTTTTGATTTTGGTTTTTGACACTGCCCCGTACTGATAATTTATAGTTTTTGAGGGCGCCCTCAATATCACCAGTGGCATACAGCTGTTGGGCTACCTGGTAATAGATCTGATCGGTAAACTCGATGTTGTTTTGGTTTTTAAGCAATTTACGCAGACGCTCAATTTTGTTTTGTTTGATGCCATTTTCATGATCCTGTATGCGGATACGGTTCAGGTTGGCATTAAAGGCCATCTCGAACGAGGCGTTACTTTTAACAATGCTGGTATAATTGATAATGGCTTGCTCCGGTTTTTGGTTAAGTTCCTGTAGCTGGGCCAAAATAAATGTCCAGCGGAGTTTAAGACTTGTTTCATGACAATGCTGAAGGGCTATTTTAGCGCTCTCTTCGGCGGCGGGATAATCTTCTACATTGATATCATATTGCAGCCTGGCAGCATAAATGCCGGCAGGAATGCTTTTTTTAGGATTGATACTGTTTATAGCGCTATCAATAGCAATTTTTGCTTCAGGCGTGTTATTGAGGTATAACAAAGCCCGGCCTTTCCATATAAAAGCTTCCTGTTTTAAAGCAGCCTGTTTGCCGTATGAGAGGATCACATAGTTAAAATACTCTACTGCATCAAAGTAATTGCCTTCTAAAAAACGCGCTTTACCCATAACCAGGTAGGCATCGCCCAGGTAATGACTTTGCTCTTTTATATTAATGATCTTATTGGCTTTACTGATGGCCAGCTCCAGGTCTTTATCCGGAGTGCTGGTTTGGATAGTGGTATCTGGGTAAACATTCAATAGGTCGTTGTAGGAATCAACAAAGCCGGCGGCATAGCTTTCCTGTTTAAGGCGCAGTAATTCATTGGCATTAAACAGTATATTATAATGAGCAGTAAGGTTTTGCAGATTACGGTTTAAGCCGCTTTCCTTTTCAAGGGAGCAGCCTGCTATGAAGATCATTAGCGCGAGCAGAATAGATTTGTACGTTTTGGATATGGAAAATATGCTCACTCGCCTCAAAATATGATCATGTTATAAAAGCATTGCTAAAATACTAAAGATAATACAATAGGTTTAATAAATTTGCGCATGGCCCAAAATGAAAAAAGTGATAATAAGGACAATGGTGGCAAGGAGGTTAATAACTATGCTAAGTTTTCGGGCATGGCTTTCCAGATGATCGCTGTTATTGGTGTGTTTGCTTTTGCCGGTTATAAAATAGACCAGGCCGGTAATCATCAAACCAAATGGGCAACCGCGGGCTTGTCGCTCGTTGGGGTATTTATTTCATTGTACATTATTATCAGATCTGTAAAAAGTTGAAACTATTTCCTACTGTATTATCATTCCTTATTTTTATTGTTATCATTTCGTTACCACCGGTGGTGTTGAGTTATACAACTTATGCCAAATTGGTTACACCAACGTTCTGGTTGCTGTTTTCATTTATTAGTGGACTTACTTTTTTAACCGTAATATCCATTGTATTTATAGGGAAAATAAACCCTGAATTGTACGCGCAAGCCTTTTTGGCTGCTACTACTGTTAAAATATTGGCCTGCTTGTTTTTCGTCCTCATTTTAATTAAGAAAAACAGCGTAGACAGGTATGTTTTTGCCGGCGATTTTTTTTACGTATATTTCTTAAATATGGCCTTTGAAATTTATGGTTTGTTACGTAACTTGCGCAACCAAAAATTAAGGTAGAAAACTTCATTTAGATGTATAACAGCTCGATTTTGAATTCAAAAATATTTAACACATTCCTGATTTCCGCGCTTTTTTTGTTGTTAGGTGTAATGCCTAAGCTATCAATTGCGCAAGAAAAAGCTGCTGAAGGCGCTGAAAAACCCTTTGATCCAAAAGAGGTGGTATTTGAACATATCGGCGATTCTCACTTTTGGCCCGTATCAATTCCGTTGATGGGCGAACACTTTCTTTCTTTGCCGGTAATACTTTATACCGATAAGGGGCTGGAAACTTTCTGGTCGGGCCATTTATTAAAGGAAGAAGGTGTAAAAGAAGAACCGGTTTATAAGGGTACACATTATAGCTATAAACTGGAAGAAGGTAAAATACACGCGGTAAACGAAGCCGGGGAGGTAGATAAAGCCGCCAAGGTTTATGATTTTTCAATCACCCGCAATGTGGCCAGTATGTGGCTGGGTATGATTGTTTTGCTTATTGTGTTTTTTGCCGTTACAGCGGGCTATAAGAAACGCGCGGGTAAAGCTCCAAAAGGTATTCAGGCATTATTGGAGCCTGTTATCCTGTTTGTGCGTGATGATGTAGCTATTCCTAATATTGGCATCAAGCACGTTAAATACATGCCTTTGTTGCTTACTATATTCTTCTTTATATTAATCAACAATCTGTTGGGTTTGGTTCCGTTTTTTCCGGGAGGCTTTAATTTAACAGGTAATATAGCGGTAACCATGGTGTTGTCGGTAATTGTGCTTGTCGTTATTAACTTTAGCGGTAATAAATATTATTGGAAACACATCTTTACTCCTGATATTCCTTTTTGGTTATACCCTATCATGGTTCCGGTGGAGCTTATTGGTATCATATCTAAACCTTTTGCGTTAATGATACGTTTGTTTGCGAACATTACCGCAGGTCACATTATTGTGCTTAGTTTAATATCATTAATATTTATCTTTAAAACCGCATGGATGTCAACAGTTTCTGTTCCGTTTGTGGTATTTATGGATATGATAGAATTGCTTGTAGCATTTTTGCAGGCGTTCATTTTTACGATGCTTACATCGCTGTTCATTGGGATGGCTGTTGAGGAGCATCACCATTAATCTTGAATTAATTATAATTATATATACACGTTTTAAATTATCAAACAATGATTGGAATGATTGGAACAATTGCTCAAGCAGCTGCAACTGGTGTTGTTAGTCTTCAAAAACTTGGTGCAATTGGCGCAGGTTTAGCTGTAATTGGCGCAGGTATCGGTATCGGACAAATCGGTGGTAAAGCCGTTGAAGGTATTGCTCGTCAGCCAGAAGCTGCCTCAAAAATTCAAACTAACATGATCATCGCTGCAGCCCTTGTTGAAGGTGTTGCTTTGTTTGCCGTGGTAGTAGCTTTGCTCTAATTAGTTTTAGGCAAAAAGAAAAGAACAACCCGGGGCGATTGGCTCCGGGCTTGTTTTAATCCCATTAAAAGAATAACATACAAGTAATAGCAATACAGAATTATGGATTTAGTTACACCCGCATTAGGTTTAGTTTTCTGGACAACGATATCATTTGGGATACTGTTGTTTATATTAGGAAAATTTGCCTGGAAACCAATCTTAGGCGCGCTGAGCGATCGTGAACGTTTTATTGAAGACTCGCTTCAGAAAGCCGAAGCTGCCAAAGAAGAAATGTCCCGTTTAACTAACGAAAACGAATCGTTATTAAAACAAGCCCGTGCCGAGCGCGATCAGATACTTACTGACGCCCGCAAGGTTAAAGAGCAAATGATTGTTGATGCAAAAGAACTTGCTCATAAAGAAGGTGCCCGTATGATTGAACTGGCCCGCGTGGAAATTAACAATCAAAAAGCTATCGCGATGGCTGATGTTAAAAACCAGGTAGCTACCCTCTCATTAGATATTGCCGAAAAAGTATTGCGTAAGCAATTTGAAGATCATCAGAAACAAGATGAGCTGGTAAGCCAATTATTAAAAGAAGTGAAATTATAGGGATTTCGGATTTGGGATGTTCAATTTCGGATTTATTTTCCGTATTGGGGTCCGAGTTTAAATGTCCTAGTTTCAAAATAAAAAATTCCGAAATCGAAAATTCGAAATCCGAAATAAAAAGAATATGTCAGAATTAACGGTAGGATCCAGGTACGCAAAATCCCTTATTGACCTTGCACAGGAACAAAACATTGTTGATGTGATCAAAGCTGATATGGATCTGTTTATACATACTTTGAAGGCGAGCCCGGAGCTTAAAGCTGTTTTGAGCAACCCCATTGTAGCGCACACCAAAAAAACCAAGATACTTGATGCCGTTTTCCTGAATAAGGTGAACAAGGCAACTATCGGTTTTTTTAAACTGATGGTTGATAAAGGTCGCGGCGAGGTTTTATATACTACAGC
Source organism: Mucilaginibacter sp. (assembly GCF_025362475.1). Taxonomy (GTDB): domain Bacteria; phylum Bacteroidota; class Bacteroidia; order Sphingobacteriales; family Sphingobacteriaceae; genus Mucilaginibacter. Next base: position 33,490 of record NZ_JANYGH010000008.1, on the reverse strand, counting down.
ATTTGAGTATGTAAACCTGTTTAACATCAAAAGGCATATTACCAAGGCTAAGGTTACATCGGCTACTGAATTGTCAGCAGCTAATAAAAAAACCATTATAGCCGAAGTACAAAGCGCGGTAGGTGGTACTGTAGTATTGGAAACCAAGGTTGATCCATCATTAATTGGTGGTTTTGTATTAACCGTGGGCGATAGGCAGGTTGATACCAGCATTGCAGCAAGCTTGAAAAAATTGAAAAAAGAATTTGCCGTGAAGGTGATTCAATAATAGTAAAAACAAAACTCTAAATAAATTTAAACAATGGTAGAGGTAAGACCAGACGAAGTATCGGCAATTTTGCGTCAGCAATTGGCAGGCTTTAAGTCAGAATCTGAATTAGAAGAAGTGGGTACTGTACTCCAGGTGGGTGATGGTATTGCACGCGTTTATGGATTAACAAAAGTACAATCAGGTGAGCTTGTAGAATTTGGCACAGGATTGCAAGGTATCGTACTTAACCTTGAAGAAGATAACGTGGGTGTGGTATTGTTAGGTAAATCTGACGATATTAAAGAAGGTGATACTGTAAAACGTACTAACCGTATTGCATCAATCAACGTTGGCGAAGGGATGCTTGGCCGTGTTGTTGATACTTTAGGTACACCAATTGATGGTAAAGGACCGATAGTTGGCACAACTTACGAAATGCCATTGGAGCGTAAAGCGCCAGGTGTTATCTACCGTCAGCCGGTTACCGAGCCTCTGCAAACAGGTATCAAAGCTATTGACGCAATGATCCCGATTGGCCGTGGCCAGCGTGAGTTGGTTATTGGCGATCGCCAGACAGGTAAAACTGCTGTTTGTATCGATACCATTATCAACCAAAAAGAATTTTATGATGCCGGTAAACCGGTTATCTGTATATATGTTGCCTGCGGTCAAAAAGCATCAACAGTAGCAAACATTGTACGCACACTGGAAGAAAACGGCGCTATGCCTTTCTCTATCGTTGTGGCTGCAAGTGCTGCTGACTCTGCTACCATGCAGTTCTTTGCTCCTTTTGCAGGTGCTGCAATTGGCGAGTACTTCCGTGATACAGGCCGTCCGGCGTTGATCGTTTATGATGATCTATCTAAACAAGCTGTTGCTTACCGCGAAGTATCATTGTTACTTCGTCGTCCACCGGGCCGTGAGGCTTATCCGGGTGACGTATTTTACCTGCACAGCCGTTTATTAGAGCGTGCCGCCAAGATCAACTCCAATGATTCTATCGCCCAGGCGATGAATGATTTGCCAGAGTCTATCAGGGGTATAGTTAAGGGTGGTGGTTCATTAACCGCTTTGCCTATTATCGAAACTCAGGCTGGTGACGTATCTGCATACATCCCTACCAACGTGATTTCGATCACCGATGGCCAGATCTTCCTTGAGTCAAACTTATTTAACGCGGGTGTTCGTCCGGCTATTAACGTAGGTATCTCGGTATCACGTGTAGGTGGTAACGCGCAGATTAAATCAATGAAGAAAGTAGCAGGTACTTTGAAACTTGACCAGGCTCAATACCGCGAATTAGAGGCTTTCTCTAAATTCGGATCTGATCTTGATGCATCAACCAAAAACGTGCTTGATAAAGGTGTACGTAACGTGGAAGTGTTGAAACAAGGCCAGTACTCACCGGTATCTGTTGAAAAACAAGTTGCCATCATTTACTTAGGTACAAAAAACCTGATGCGTACTGTACCTGTAAAGGATATCAGGAAGTTTGAGGCGGAATACACAAGCCAGTTAGAAGCTCGTCATCCAGAAGTATTAGCTGCCCTTAAAGCAGGTAAGTTTGATGATCAGATAACAGGCGTACTGGAAACAGTAGCTAAAGAACTGGCAGGAAAGTATTAATTTTAGTAGCAAGTAGTTAGTATCAAGTAGCAAGTATTTAAGCGCCTGGTATTATGAAACTAACTACTTGTATTCAAAAAAATATAGCATTAGTCGAGTGGTCATACAAGTCTTGATACTTGATACTAACTACTTGATACTCAAAAAAGATGGCTAATTTAAAAGAAGTAAGAAACAGGATAAAGTCTGTATCGTCAACACAGCAGATCACCAAGGCCATGAAAATGGTTTCGGCTGCTAAGTTAAAGCGCGCTACAAATGCTATCGTTCAATTGCGCCCTTATGCTAATAAGCTTAAAGAGCTGCTGGCAAACCTTTCTCAAAGTTTAGAGGACGGCTCATCACCTTATTTGCAGGAGCGCGAGCCCGTGCGTATTTTGGTTGTTGTAGTATCATCAAACCGTGGTTTGGCAGGTGCATTTAACGCCAACGTAATTAAAACGGCCAACAACCTTATTGCCGAAAAATACAGCAAGCAATTAGCGGCCGGTAATGTTTCGATTGTAGCGATCGGTAAAAAAAGTCAGGAGTTTTACGAAAGACGCAAGTACAATGTAATTGGTAACAATAACGATTTGTACCTTGACCTTAACTTTGAAAATGCTTCAAAAATTACTGAAAGCATTATGGAAGGTTTTGTTCATGGCAAGTATGACCGTGTTGAACTGGTGTATAACCATTTCAGAAACGCGGCTGTACAATACCTTGTTGCCGAGCAGTTATTACCTGTTCCAAAACCCGATAAAAAGGATGCGGTGAAAACTGCTAATGTTGATTACATCCTGGAGCCATCGCAAGAGGAAATTGTAGAGCAACTGATCCCTAAAAATATTAAAATACAGTTATACCGCGCGGTATTAGATTCAAACGCATCTGAGCATGGCGCACGTATGACGGCTATGGATAAGGCTACCGAAAATGCTGGCGACTTGTTGAAAGCTTTAAAACTTTCATACAACCAGGCCCGCCAGGCTGCGATCACTACCGAGCTTACCGAAATTGTGAGCGGTGCTGCAGCATTAGCTGGCTAAGCTTATTCATCAAATATTTATACCGGGCCTCCTTGAAAAAGGAGGCTTTTTTTGTGCGGCAGGGTTTTGTTGGTGTGGCAGGACGAGGCGGTACAAAGTGGTGTGTTGTAATTGCGTTTTGCGGAGACACCAAAGGTATTCTAAAGTTTTTTTTGTTCCCTCCCAACGGGAGGGGTGCGGTTGAAAAGTGCGCGATGGCAGGGAGGGGTTTCGCCGACATGCGATCTGCAGCGGTACTTGTACGCCTGATTAAACCCCTACCTCCCCTTCCCCGAGGGAGGAATCGCACATGGCCCCTGCTTTTTATTATTCTTATGAACGCCGTAGGTGCAACCCCAATAAACGAGGTAAATAATTGTTGTTGAAGGGTAGCCCTCTACGAGGCAAAGATAATATGCTGTGTTTGCTACAAACAGGTAGCACCTAACGGTGCAGGCTATTAAGGTTTTTAATCCCTTCCCAAGGGGCTACTATGTGTACACAAGTTTGTTAGTATGGCTGTGATTTGGCTAAAGCAAATGGGATTCTCTTTTTTTTTTCTTTATAAAGTGTCTGTTGCATAGGTAGTTATAAATTAGTGGCGTAGCCCCGGCTAATATTGTAACAACGGATTTTAATCCGTTGAAAAAGAAGCAGCAGGTAAAAAAGAACCATAGATTCGGCCCATGTGCTCAGCTGGTTAACTGTTATTAACATGCAATAAATGGAAATGTCGGTATGTGCTTAAAAGATGCGCCGTGCCTACGGCACTCATTTTTATTTGGGTTAGGGTCAACGGATTGAAATCCGTTGTTACAATATCTTCGAGCCGATGGCTCTATGAAAAAATGAGGTAAAGATAAAATGCTGTGTTTTAAGTAGCCTAACTTTGAGATGGCCGTTATTTGATCAGGCAAAATTTTGGTGGTAGGTAGTGAGCCATATGCTGGGGTCGTTTTTTATCTCGGTTTCTAAAAACGAAACAATTTGCTGCATTACGTCTGTTGAATCGGAGTTCAGCTTATTTAAATCAAATTGAGGGCCTCCGTCAAAATGGATCTTCCCTTTTCTGAGTACCGGTATAGCGGTAATTAAAGGTACGCCGGCTATTCGTGCCAGGCGCGCAGGAAGTAGCGATACATTTTGATGTTTGCCTAAAAAGCTTACAGGACAATTGTTTAAATTGTTGAAAATATCGCAGGTAATAACTATCCGGCCATTCTGTTTCAAATAGTTTACTATGCAGCGCAGATCTGTAATTCCGAGGGCCTGCCGTTGAATTGTGCCTCTTTGTTTGGTCCATCTGCCACCGGCTATAATCAGCGAAAAATTATTTTGAAGGCACCATTGCACCAATAGTCTTTTCCATGGTGTATGGCAAATAGCTATTACGCAACCAGAATTGGAAGGAATAGTAATATTGAAATTTACTAAACGGAGCGTAATGAGCCTAAGCGGGCTTCGTACAGATAACGAAACTATTCTCCTAACAAGCCGGGTATACCAGATTTGATTAAGATTTTTATATAGCTGGCTTTTGCCATTTAAATTTAAAATGTAAAAAGGAATTTTTATAAGCCTGGAAGAAATAAAGCAATAATGAATGCCAGCGCTTAAATGTGATAAAAGGCTACAGAAGGATATAAATTGGAATAAAATATAGGGTTTAGGAAGCATACCAAAATTTTAAAGATTTAAAAAATTGTATCGTTTATTATATGCAACTTAAAATATACGTGTTAGCAATAGGTTTATTTAGTACTGATTAAGGTATTTAGGTTGTGACAGCCCGGTTGATAACGCATGGCCTAAATGAAGGGCTTGGATTTGTTCAGTCCTGCAGATAGGCCCGGTTAAAATAGTATTTGGTTTAGTTAGGTGTTTTTTCAAATGTTATACAATATACTGATAGTCAGTTGTTATTGAAATTATAATTAAATATTGTACGCATTTTGTGCAATGGATGGGCATTGTGTAAAGCTTAATCTTTGCCTTTAAGCATAGCCAGCGAATAAAAACTTTCCCGCCAATAAATACCGCCTTGTTTAAGCGTTATCAATGCCGATTTTATTGTAAAGTAGGCTATATACGCACCGGCAAACGGAACCATAAATGCATACCACCATTTATTGGGTAATACTACAGTCATGTATATCAGCAGAAATAGCAAAATCACGCATGCTATTAAACGGATCTGTGTGGAACCAAAAATAAAAAAGATGGGCAATGGCAACGTAAAACTTAGCAACATGGAAAGTGCATTTACAAGAGCTCTGCCGAGTTTATATTCGGCTATGGCAAAAGAGTTTTTCAATATTCCGTGGCCAAACTGGCGCAGGTTTTTGTACCATTCCAGGCAGATGTAGTTATTGCCCGCCAATACATCCTGGTTTAACCCTGCCGACTTGATAATATGACCAAGCTGCAGATCATCATCAGGTCTTAATTTTATGCGGGCATGGGTGCCAACTTTTTCATAGGCACTGCGCCTTAACAAATTAAATGCACCAATACTTGCAAACGCGTTTGATTTGTGGTTTTTGGCATCCCAGGGCCGCATATGCATCATGAGCATGATGCTAAATGTGGCCAGCACACTGTTTAAAATAGGCGATGGTGATACCAATTGCGGCAATATGGTTAAATGATCAAGCTTTTGTTTTACCGCGTAGCCTACGGCCTTACTTAACGCATCCGGGTGAAAAACAATATCGGCATCAGCAAAAAGCATCCATTCTTCATTACTGCTTTTATAGCCCTGGTATAATGCATTGTTTTTACCCAGCCATCCAGAAGGCAGGCTGTCAATGGTGGTAACACTTAGTTTTGGATAATTTGTAATGAATCCCTTTAATATCTCAGCAGTGCCGTCGGTAGATCGGTCATTAACTACAATAATCCTGTAGTTACAATAATTGATACGGCAAACGCTTAACAACGCTTTTTCAAGGTCTTGTTCTTCGTTGCGTACAGCTATAATTATGACTACTGCAGGTTCATCGTCAATTACAGGTAGCTTGCTTATTTGTTTAATTTTTTTTAGGCCGACAATGAGGTAGGTGACGGATGCTACGTTTATAAAACATGTTAAAATGCTAATGATGGTAAAAATCATCGCGTTCAGGTTTTTCTATAAAAGTAGAAAAAAACGACTGGATTTTAATTAATAGACGAGCCGCAAAATCGGTCTTTAAATAATTGAAATTTGAAAGTCTTGAGGTCAGTTAGTGGACTTATTTTAAATTTTTATAAAGCTTTAGATCAGGTATCGTTTTTGTTTTTAGAAGTCCTTTTTTAAAAATAATCTTAAATAGGCGGTTTTTACAAAAGGAAGGACCTTGCCAATTTTAAATTTTAATTTATTAAAAAGAGTGATCTTAAGTTCGTAATGCTTTTTATAAGTATGCCTGTCAGCCGCCTTTGATACAGCTATTTTTTGAGGATGCACAATTGTATCTATTGTATTTATTGATAAATCTGCAATGCCCACGGTATATTCATTGGTGTGCGTTGCTTCATCGTCAAAGCCTATGTTTGAAACAAGGTTTAATACTGGCGTAATTGCAAAACCCGAAGACTTATAAATGCTGTAATTCCATTGTGTGTCCCATGTATCTATTTTATTCTGAGCCATGCCTAAAAAGGATGTTTCCCAAAGATGCCTTTCAAGAACATCCGGAAATTTTTGTTTTAGTATGATTTTAAACTCTTCGCTTGTTTCTACAGGAATATCAAACTGATATTTTTGCCATGCGCGCCGCCAGGTAGCCCATCCATAAGGATGTATATAGTTGCTGAAATAATAGCTTTTGTTTCCGAAATTGCTTGTATGCTGAAACCGTGTGCCATTGATATGCATAATCTGTTCAGTATCTCTGTACCTGTTTAATAGCTCCTCACAAAAATAAAAAAAGCTATTTCCGGGCACACAATCGTCTTCCAATATTATTCCTTCTTCCACGTTTTCAAAAAACCAGTTTATTGCTCCATATACTGCTTTTCCGCAACCTAAGTTTTCTGTTCTAAATAAAAGTTTAACATCACAATCCCAATCAATCGCATCCAAAACGTTTTTTTTGACAAGTTCACATTTTTCAAATTCACCAGGTCGGTCTTTTCTCGGCCCATCTGCGGCTATAAAGAGAGTTTTGGGTTTTTGGATCTTGATAGCATCAAAAACTTTTTTGGTATGGCTCGGACGATTGAAAATCAAGAAGAGAATCGGAGTTGTAGTGGGATTCATATTACCAAATAACGTACAATTCAGAAGTTTTTTTGTAAAAAAAAAGCGTAAAAAGGGTATAAATGAATTTATAGAAAAGGAAAAGTAATATTATTTATTCGGCCGTTGTTGGGTCGATGATCGGGTACACTTCGTCAACAGGGTTTGCCGGAAATCCACACGCAAAATCGAACACACTATATTACCTTATAATACTCTTTTCAATGCCATCATGTACCCGAAGTGTAAACCTTCATGAAAAGGCAAAAATGCCAGCGCGGTTTCAACAGAATTTACAGTAGTGCCATACCGGGTGCTCCAGGTTGGGTAGTTTACAAACAGGTTGTTGTTAACATCTGTTTCCAGCTGATCGATAGTTGAAAGGAATAGTTCTTTGATGATGGCTACATCTTCGGCCCCCACAAAAGTAGTTGGTTTAGTTTCCGGGCGGTAGGGGGTATAGTATTTGTCGTCCACTATTACCGGTAAACCTGCACGGGTATAAAAAATACCCTGTTGACCCGATATCATGTGTGCTATATTCCAGATGATATTGTTGTTAAAACCCTGAGGTACGTGGTTAAGCTGTTCCAGCGTAAGGTCCTTCACCTGGTTGAGCGCCAATTCCCTTGGTCCTCTGATTAGTTCTATTGATTTGAGCATTATAGATAATTGTTTAGTTATTGGAGGGCTAAAGTAGGAAGATTTAGGTTATTATTTCATCAAATTACTTATTCATGATAGGGATAGTTTTATGTGTTTGGTGTTTTATTATACCTTTACAAACTCAATTTCAATAGTTCATTAATGCAGGATACCGCCATAATTAATACGCCGGCCCAAACAAAATACAACAAGCCCATTATTTATTTTTTATTGCTGTGGACGGCGCTAAACATCCTGCAGGCTTCCACTTTAGAGGTGCATGCCGATGAAGCCTACTACTGGATCTTCTCGCGCATGATGGATTGGGGTTTCTACTACCACCCGCCTATGGTGGCTGTATTTATCCGCATGGGTGATATGCTGATGCATAACGAACTGGGAACACGGCTGGCGATGGTTATATCGAGCACGCTCTCTATCTACATCATCTGGCTGATGCTTAAAAGGTATGAAGTAAGTACCAAATGGTTTATTTTGCTGATGTCGGGCGTATGGGTGTTCCATATCTATGGCTTTACCGCCACACCCGATGCGCCACTGCTTTTCTTTACAGTGCTGTTTTACTGTTTTTACCAGCAATACATTGATAACAACAGCTGGAAACTGGCCCTGATATTGGGCATAGTAGTGGCTTGCCTTATGTACAGTAAGTACCATGGTATATTGGTGGTTAGTTTTACCCTGCTATCAAATCTTAAACTTTTAAGGCGTCCTTCTTTTTATTTTATTGTGTTTTTGGCTCTGGGTTTGTATGTGCCTCATATTTTATGGCAGTATCACCATAACTTCCCGGCTATAAATATTAGCCTGTTTGAGCGGGAAGGCGGCGGTTTTCACTTCAATGCCGGATCTGATTTCTTTTTTGGTCAATTGCTTTTGGGTGGCGCGCTCACATCCTGGTACTTGTTTTATGCATCCTTTACTACCCGGATTCAGGATAAATTTATGAGGGCCCTGCAGGTGAACATGGTATGCACATTCGCCTTTTTTATCCTGAGCTCATTAAAGGCTACTGTGCAGTTACATTATGCCCTCATTGGCTTTGTGCCTTTGGTAATGCTTGCACTCATTAATCTTAAGGAAAGGGGATTGAACCCTAAATGGTTGTATCGTTTAAGCATTACCAATATCGCGTTGTTTGTGGCGTTTAGGTTGTGTGTAGTTTCAGGCTTTGATATTTTAAAAGGGAATGAACAGTTAGAGGCATACTTTGGTCATCATAAATGGGCGGATGCTATTCATGCCAAAATTGGCGATAGCTATTTGGTCATGAAAAATGAGTACCAGGATCCATCAAGATATTCTTATTACACCAACTCTTTAAAAGGGTTTGCCTATGATTCCCGGTATTACCGAACCACCCAGTTTGATATGTGGCCGTTTGAGGAGCAATTTCAGCATAAAAGAGTTTATTATCTTACTCATGATAAGATACCCAATGTTACTACCGATAGTATGACCATCAGGGGGAAATGGTATGGCAGCTGGGTAGAGGATACCCGCACTTACCAAAAAGTGAAATGTAAAATTTTATCTCCTAATTTTGCATTTGCACCCGGACAAAAGCATGTAATCAATATGAGGATAACTAATCCATATTCATATACCATTAACCTCAGCAACAAAAACCAAACGCATCCGCTTACCTTAGAAGCCTGTATACTAATCGGTGAGGACATAGTGAAGACACAAGCTTCGGGAGATGACTTTAATAATATATCTCTGAAACCAGGCGAACAAACCGACTATGCCTTTACCCTTACTGCTCCTGAGAAAAAGGCAAATTATCTGCTGTTCTTCTCCTTGCGTACAGAGCCGTTCCAGGGAGGCAGGAACAGCGATGGTATTAGTTTTACAGTTAAATAATAATTACACCTATGTTTAAAAGAATATACTTACTTGCAGTTTTTACAATAATTACCGGTACTGCCGCGCTGGCACAGCAAACCATTGATATTCATTTTAACGCGATGGGCTTTATGGACAACCGCGAGTATAAGCCGTTTGTATTACGATCTCGCACCTACAATGGTGTGCGTACCGCTCTTGATGTGGGATGGAACCTTGATAGTTTAAATCACTTTATTGTGGGTGCCAATGGTATTCATGAGTTTGGCGCCAAACCTTATTTTTTAAAAGTAGACCCAATTGCCTATTATAGCTTTACAGGTAAAAGCTGGCTTTTTAATGCCGGGGCTTTCCCTCGTGAGGGTTTACTTGATGATTATCCACGGGCAATACTTAATGATACCTTGCGCTATTATCGTCCCAATATCCAGGGGCTTTTAGCACGTGTGCATAACGATCATTTTGTAGAAACCGGCTGGATAGATTGGGTAAGCCGCCAAACCAATACAGATAGAGAGCAGTTTTTATTTGGATTTTCGGGCAGGTACAAGCCATCGGTTACAGGTATGTTTTATGTATCGCACAATTTTATGCTGGAGCACGATGCCGGTGCAATTATAGCGGTCCCTAATGATAATATACAAGATAACGGGGCGGGGCAGATAAGGTTAGGGCTCGATTTTGGCCACAAAACCTTTCTTGATTCCTTATCAATAGAAGCAGGAGGTATGATGTCATTTGAACGAACCCGTGGGGTTGATGGTTTCCAAAAGCCAGCGGGCTTTGTGGCAAATGTTTATTTTGGCTATCACCGTTTTGCATTGTTTGATGAATTTTATAAAGGGCAAGGACATCATATCATGTACGGTGATGCGTTTTATGAAAAGAAAACGTACAACCGTATGGATATTATATGGACGCCTTTCCTGTACAATAGGATAAAAGGGCAGTTTATTTTAAGTTTTCACCAAACACCTGGCTTTAAAACAAGTAACCAGGAAGCTTTCAGGGTAACTGTTGACCTGGGCAGAAGGACCTTAATCAGGTTGAAGGATTAAAAATTGGTTAGTACGATTTTATTAAATAATATATACATCTATGAAGTTGAAGCAAAAATTAGCAGTTTTAATAGTTTTATTGTTTATAGTACCTGCGAAGCTATTTGCGCAGGATAACCAGTTTTCGGCATGGGCGGCTTTGTTCCATAGCCAAAAATTATCTGAGCACTGGGGGTATTCGTTTGATGGGCAGCTCCGTTCACATGATGAGCTTAGCTATCTAAAGCACATATTGCTGCGTCCATCGGCTAATTATTACTTCGCTAAAAATAAGGTAGGAGCCTTGGGATATGCATATATAGCCACTTATGGCCGCAATACAGCGGGCGACCAAACCTTCCGCCCGGAACACCGTATATGGGAGCAGTATACCTATTCGCACAAAGTAAATAAAAACATTGCAGTAGCACACCGTTTCCGCTTAGAGCAGCGTTTCCTGGGCCACACCGCGGCAAATAAGAACGATCAGTATTTTGCGCAGCGCTTAAGATATTTTGCGAGAGGAGTTATCCCACTGAAAAAAGATTCGGGAGCATTTAACAAAGGGCCGTTTGTTGCCTTGCAAAACGAAGTGTTTGTAAACATCCAAAATAAAAACAAGGGGAATAAGCACTTTTTTGATCAGAACAGGGCCTACGTTGCGGTAGGGTATCGTATCAACAAGATGATAGATGTGGAGACAGGTTACCTTAATCAATACATTAAACAAGCAGAAAGCTATACGCTTAATCACGTGGCTCAGCTGGCTTTTTATACCAGATTTTAGAATCAGCCGGCTCTCTTCAATGAAGAGGACGTGAAAATAGTTTAAACGAAAAAAGCGATGAGTTTCTCATCGCTTTTTTTCATTTTTATCTTAATGTTTCCTCTTTCGGAGAATAGCTTCGCTGTTTAGGCGAGGTTTTTACATTCTGCTAATATCGCCACTACCCACTTTGGAGCTGTTGATGTTTTTAACACTACCTGTGTAGTGTACATCGCCCGAACCTATAACCGATGCATCAAGTTTCTGACTAACGTTTATTCTGACATCGCCAGAGCCTGCAACACGTACTGATGCCGTATTTGTAACAAGGTCTCTGGCAGAATAATCGCCAGAGCCGGCAACGCTGATATTGGAGTTATCGGCACTACCACTTATAGTAATATCTCCGGATCCGGCCAAAACAGCGTCCAGTGATTTTACATCCAATCTGCCAGTTACATCACCAGATCCTGTAAGTTTCAGTTTAAAGGAATTGGCGCGGATGCCCCCTTTAAAAGATACATCGCCAGATCCTGAAAGGATGACGCCATTAAGCTCTTTAGCCGATACATAGATCATTATTTTTTTATGACCTCCATTAAACCAGTGCCAGTCATTATCACTTTTAGTATATATTTTAAGTACACCGCCTTCAACTTCGGTGATGATCCGACTAATAATATCAGACGGGGCCTGTACCTTAACCGACTCGGTAGATCCCTGTGTAATAACTACATCGAATGAACCTGCAACATTTACCGAACTGAAACCGGTAATATGGCGATCTTCTGTATTTTGAGTTACTTCTGTTGAATAAGTTTTTGCTATTGTATAACCTGCAGTACCCGTTACCAAAACGGTAACCAGTAATATTTTGCTTAATAATTTCATGTTAACTGTATGTTTTGTGTCTATATGACGCAAGTTTTTTGACGAGGTTGCACGGAGGCAGAAATAAAGTTAAAAATAGGTCATTTCTATTGAGTAAGCAGATGTCTCATTACTAACCATGGCAAGTTGTTGAATCCCAGACTTACGAAGTTTAACTCGATAATATTGTTTTTGGCCTCGTTGAGGGCTTCGCCGTTTTAAAACTTCGTAAGTCTTTCGCCGTTTGTTATTTCTCCTTCAGCGTTTCCTTAAGTTTCATCACTACCTATTACAAGTTATAAAACTGAAGTCGTCCTGAACTTGTTTCAGGATCCCACAGGACAGGTGGACCGCATGAAGTACACTTAGCAAGTGGGGTGCTGAAACAAGTTCAGCATAACATTGGGTTTAAATCGATTTGTCATTTCTCCTTCAGCGTTTCGCGAAATTCATCACTTAGCAAAACAAACTTACTTTTACTCTACCAGCACTCCAATATAAAAATTGAACGTATCAATCTCAATATTATCCTTTGTTGCGCCGTCGAGTTCAATAGGTTTAAAGCGGGTTGTTGGGGTAATAAATTTATAGTCGCCACCTTTAACCCTAACTTTTACCGGCATATTGAAGCCTTTAGCATCTGCGCTGGTCCAGCGGGCGAGGGTTTTGCCATCTTTTACCATCAGCTCCAGTATAGGCAGGGTTTTGTAGTGCAGGTATTGGTCAAATATCGGCGACAGATCCATCCCCGATTGCTTGTTGATATAATCCACAACCTGATCATAGGTAACGGTTTGATGGTAGAACGTTTTGTTAAGTCCGCGCAGTACACTACGCCATTTTTCATCGTCGTTAATAATGGTGCGGATCATGTTTAGCATATTGCCGCCTTTGTAATACATATCGCCCGAGCCTTCTTTGTTCACGTTATACGGACCAACTATAGGCCTGTCGTTTACGATGCTTGCGCGGGTGCCGTATACATATTCCTGGCCGGCTTGTTTGCCATAAAAAGTTTCTACAAATAGCGATTCAGAATAATTGGTGAAACTTTCGTGGATCCACATATCACCGAGGTCTTTTGAGGTAATGTTATTGCCGAACCACTCGTGCCCGCTTTCGTGCACAACTATAAAATCCCATTTAAGTCCCCAGCCTGTACCCGAAAGGTCGCGACCGAGGTAGCCGTTTTTATAATGATTACCATAGGCCGTTCCGCTCTGGTGCTCCATACCCAGGTGATGACTTTCTACCAGTTTGTAGCCATCCTCATAAAAAGGATAAGGGCCAAACCAGTTTTCAAAAGCTTTCAGCATCCGCGGCGCATCAAGGCCCCATTGGGCTTTAGCTTTGTCAAGGTTGTAGCTTAATGGCCAAAAATCCATGGTAAGTTTACCTTTTTCGCCATTGTAAATACCCTCGTAATGGGTGTAATCGCCAATGTTGGCTTCAATATCATAATTATTGATGGGGTTACTTACAAACCAATCGAACCGGGTATACCCATCTTTCAGATCGGTAACTTTACGTAAACGACCATTTGACACATCTTTTAAACCTTTTGGTACGCTGATGCTGATGAGCGCGCTATCCACTTCATCGGCCTGCTGATCTTTAGTAGGCCACCAAACGCTGGCTCCCATGCCCTGGCAGGCGGTGGATACCCATGCATGACCTAATGAATCGGTATTGTACTCAACGCCTCCATCCCAGGGAGCACGTTTGGCTATGGTAGGATTGCCCGAGTAGTACACTGTAAATTCATCCTTACTGCCTTTAGTAATGTTTTTAGGGAAGGTTACAAACACGGCGTTAAATTCACGGGTGTATTTCAATTCCTGACCTTTGTAAACCACTTTTGCTATCTGCAGGTTATTCCAAAGATCAAATTGCAACTTATTAAAATCATTAACAGCCGTAAACTTGAATAATACATTACCACTGATGAATTTTTTATCGATATCAAACTTCACATCCAAGTGATAGTAGTTAATATCATAACAGGTACGCAGCGGTGTGGTTAATGATCCGCGTAAAGTATCGGCACGTGTAAAAGTTTCTTTTGCAACGCCCAGTTGCGCCTTAGCCGGAAGTAAGCTTGCACCCGCCATCAATAAGCTAAGTGCGCATTTGTATAGGTTTTTATTTTGCATTCGTGTTTATGTAAATCGTTTCTAATTTTTTTTGCTCCAGTCAACCACTCACTTAATCAACCTCTCACTCAATTTAATCAACCAATACCCCAATATAAAAGTTAAAGGTATCTACCTCAATATTATCTTTGGCTGCGCCCTCCAAATCAACGGGGGTAAAACGGGTTGTTGGTGTGATGAATTTATATTCGCCGCCTTTTACCCGTACCAAAACCGGCATGGTAAAATCTTTTACATCTGCTATCCACCTGCTGCAAAATTTACCGCCTTTTGTAGCAAACTCCAGCGTTGGCAGGTTTTTGTAATGCATGTATTGATCAAATACCGGTAACAGGTTTTTGCCCGACTGCCCGTTAATATAATCAACAACCTGCGCGTAAGTTACCGTTTGATGATAGAATGTTTTGTTTAGGCCTCGCAGAATATCCCGCCATTTTTCGTCGTCATTAATGATGGTACGTACCATGTTGAGCACAACCGCACCTTTAGGGTACATATCGCCCGAACCTTCTTTGTTCACGTTGTAGGGGCCTACCAATGGACTGTCGTTATTAATACCATCCCTTAAACCAAAGTTATACTCCTGTCCGGCTTTTTTGCCCCAGTTATCTTCAATGAACATGGATTCGGAATAGCAGGTAAAGCTTTCATGGACCCACATATCGCCCAGATCTTTCCCGGTAATGTTGTTGCCGAACCATTCGTGCCCGCTTTCGTGAATGATGATGTAATCCCATTTTAGTCCCCAGCCCGTGCCCGACATATCGTAGCCCATATAACCATTTAAAAAGTGGTTACCATAGGCGGTAGCGCTCTGGTGTTCCATGCCTAAATGCGGGGTTTCTACCAGTTTATAGCCATCCTCATAAAAAGGGTAAGGGCCAAACCAGTGTTCAAAAGCTTTAAGCATAGGTTTTGCATTGGCACTAAAATGTTTTTTTGCTTTTTCAAGACTTGCAGGCAGCACCCAATAATCCATGGTAAGCTTGCCTTTTTCGCCCATATAGCTGTCGCTGAAATGAACATAATCGCCAATGTTGGCTACTACATCATAATTGTTAATGGGGTTTGCCACAAACCAATCGAACCGGGTGTAACCATCTTTTAATGTGGTTGCCTTACGCAGGCGACCGTTAGACACATCTTTGAGTCCCTTAGGTACACTGATGCTGATAAGCATGCTATCAACCTCGTCGCTCAGGTGATCTTTATTGGGCCACCAGATACTGGCACCTACGCCCTCGCAAGCAGTAGCTACCCATGGTTTACCTAACGAATCTTTTTTAAATACCAATCCGCCGTCCCAAGGTGCATTTAAGGCAACGGTTGGTTTGCCAGAATAATATACCGTAAACTGGTCCTTACTACCTTTAGCAATAGCTTTAGGGAAGGTCACAAACACGGCGTTGGCATCGCGTTTAAAGGGTAGTATTTTGCCTTTGTAAAGTATCTTATCTACTTTAAGGTTAGCAAACAAATCAAACTGCAGCTGGGTAAAATCTTGCGTGGCGGTAAACTTAAAAAGGTTACTGCCGCTGATGGATTTTTGGGCGATATCAAATTTAACATCAAGATGGTAATAGTTGATATCGTAACACGTGCGTAATGGCGTTAAGTTACCGCGCAAGCTATCGGCATGGGTAAAGGTTTCCTTTTCTTGCAGGAGTTGAGCGTGGGTTTTAATAGCACCAAACAGAATTATGAATACGAGTATCCGGACTTTCATTTATTAATTAAGATTAAATTATTTGTTTTATTCTTTTGTACCGATCATTTCCCATTTTACTAATCGCCACTTTTTAGTCAGTGGATTATATTTAAAGGTTTTTCTGCCTTCCTGGGATACGTTAGCGTGTATTTGTGTTGCAATTGTTTTATGTCTGTTGTCTATGTAGAACGGAAACGAACAAACACGATTTGTAAGATATTTGCTCAACTTAAAATTACCTGTTTTGTCTTGCAAATAGAAATTATAAACTGGGCCCCCGTTGCCACCCGAATCATATTTTATGGCGATGTCTTCTTTTTCATCAAAATTAAGGTCGGCAATAATAAGATCTCCAAAATCATAATCTGAAACTTCGGTATCCTTATTTACGCCGGTAACATAGGAGCGGGCGTTTTTATTGCTGGTATAGGCATCTTCAAACAAAAGCCCCGTATTAAAACTGATACGCTGTTGGATTTTTTTATCTTGATTCAATACTAGTAAAGTTAATTTGGAATTTGAGGCAAGGGTATGATCGTTCAGCTTTTTTATGATGGTCACACTGTAGATATGGTTGTGTGATAAGTTGGAATAAACCAGATGACCGTTCGTTAATACTTGAGAGTTTGTACCTAAGCACAAAAAAAACAATAGGATCAATAAAAAGCCCTGTTTCATTTACAGCGAAATAGTTTTATTCATAATGTCAGTCAAAATATCTGCCGAATTTAACAACATAATCGCGAACAAATAATTTAATACAACACTGTTACATTAAGGTGGTAATAAGTGGCTAATATTGGCTAAAATAAGGATAAGCCCAGTGTTAAGTTTATTCAATTTTGTATCATTGCAGGCCCATTTTAATTTTTAAAACCTATGACGCACTTCCCGGCACAATATTCCACCTTATCGGCCATTGCTTTAAAAAAGTATATTGAAGATGCTTATAATTTAAGGCTGATAACCTGCAAATTTTTATTACGCGGAGTGAGTGATACTTATATTATAGAGGCTACCGATGCCAAATATGTTTTAAAGATCTACCGTGAACAGCACCGTTCGGTTGAGGAGATAAAAGGCGAAATTGAGTTGTTAAACCTGCTTAAAGATGGCGGCGGAAGGGTAGCGTATCCCATCAAGGATATACAAGGCAAACAGCTACAACAATTTAATGCCCCCGAAGGCATGCGCCATGGGATCTTGTTTTCATTTGCCGAGGGTGCCCCGGTTCTTGATTTGAATGATGAGCAGCTAAAAACGGTTGGCAGGGAGATGGCTACCGTACATAATTTAACATCGGCTATCCAGCTCCAGCATCCCCGCAGAGAATATACCGTTGAAACAACACTTAGCCAGCCCCTAAAAAGTTTCGAGCCTGCGTTTAAGGAGCTGCCGGATGAGTACGCTTATTTAACTGAAACTGCCGCCAAGGTGGCTCAAAAAATAGCATCATTTGATGCCACAAAATTTAGCTACGGATATTGCCAGTATGATTTTTTGCCTAAGAATTTTCACTTTGATGAAACTGGGAATTTAACCTTTTTCGATTTTGATTTTGCCGGGAAGGGTTACCTTGCCAATGATCTGATGTCATTCTTCGTGCATTTTTTTATGCATGTTTATACCGGCAAACTCAGCGATGCGGAAGCAGAGCGGATGTTTGCTGTTTTTGTTAAAGGTTATCGTGAAAACCGATCTGTTACCGAAGATGAGCTAAAAGCGATCCCTTACCTTGGGGTAGGGTTCTGGATTTTCTATTTGGGATTTCAGCATGAACACTTTGATGACTGGTCGAATTTGTTTTTTGGTACAAGGTTTATCAAGGATCGCGTGGCCCTTATCCGTGCCTGGGTAAACAAGTATTGCGAATTTTGACCTTGTACCTATAAAATATATCTTTATTGCTTTTGATATTACTTAACTTTGCCATCCACAAAAAAACACTACTATGCAATATGATGTTATCGTTATCGGTTCGGGCCCAGGTGGCTATGTTGCCGCTATACGTTGTGCCCAGCTGGGTTTAAAAACCGCTATCGTCGAAAAATATAACACCCTTGGCGGTACCTGCCTTAACGTTGGCTGTATCCCTTCAAAGGCGTTGTTAGATTCATCCGAACATTACCATAACGCTGCCCACGCTTTTACCACACATGGTATTAAGCTGGATAATCTGGGTGTTGATTTTGGCCAGATGGTAAAACGCAAACAGGAAGTGGTGGATGCCAATACCAGCGGTATTAGCTACCTGATGAAGAAAAACAAGATCGATACTCATTTTGGTACAGGATCTTTTAAAGATAAAAATACCATCACCGTTAAAAAAGCCGATGGTACCGAAACCGAGATCACCGGTAAAAATGTGATTATTGCTACAGGCTCAAAACCATCGGCATTGCCATTTTTGCCGATTGATAAAAAACGCGTCATCACATCAACAGAAGCTTTATCACTTACCGAAATACCTAAGCACCTGGTATTGATTGGCGGTGGTGTTATAGGTTTGGAGCTGGGTTCTGTTTATGCACGTTTAGGTTCCAAGGTTTCTGTAATTGAATTTATGGATGGTATTATCCCAACTATGGATAAGGGTTTGGGCCGCGAGTTGCAAAAAGTATTAACCAAACTGGGTATGGAGTTTTACCTGGGTCATAAAGTAACCGGCGCTACTGTAAACGGTGACGAAGTGACCGTGAATTTTGATACCCCTAAAGGCGAAAAGAAAGAACTAAAAGGCGATTATTGCCTGGTAGCTGTTGGCAGGATTGCCTACACCGATGGTTTAGGTCTGGATAAAATAGGTATCACTGTTGAAGAACGTGGCCGTAAAATTACCGTTAACGATCACCTGGAAACCAGCGTTAAAGGTGTTTACGCTATTGGCGACGTGATAAAAGGCGCTATGCTTGCCCACAAAGCCGAAGATGAAGGTACATTAGTTGCCGAGATCATTGCCGGCCAGAAACCACACATTGATTATAACCTGATCCCCGGTGTAGTATATACCTGGCCAGAGGTTGCTGCTGTTGGCCAAACCGAAGAGCAATTGAAAGCCGCCGGTGTAAAATATAAAACAGGTTCGTTCCCATTCAAAGCCAGCGGCCGTGCCCGTGCAAGTGGTGATTTGGATGGTTTTGTGAAAGTATTGGCTGATGCCGTTACCGACGAAATTTTAGGCGTACACATGATTGGTCCGCGTGCTGCGGATATGATTGCCGAGGCGGTAGTTGCCATGGAATTCCGCGCAAGTGCAGAAGATATTGCACGTATCAGCCACGCTCACCCAACCTATACTGAAGCCATGCGCGAAGCATGTTTAGCAGCTACGGAGAATAGAGCGATACATATATAGTTCTCAGTAAGCAGTTTTGAGTTTGCAGTTTTAAGCGGAAATATCACGCCTTAAAACTGCAAACTTATTTTAAAGCCATCCGTTTAGTTAAATAATGCTAACTGCAAAAAGAAAACTGCCAACTAAACAATGAATTTCTTCATAAATATAGCTTTAATAGTGGCGACTGTGATGTGCATGGAACTCATCTCCTGGGTGATGCACAAATATTTGTTCCATGGGCCGCTGTGGTTTATTCATAAAACCCATCACCAGGAAAGGCACAGCTTTTTGGAGTTGAACGATATATTCAGCATCGGCTTTGCTGCATTGGCTTTATGGCTGATGTGGATAGGGCACCTCAGTTTAGATTACCTTTTTTGGATAGGTACCGGGATCAGTATTTACGGCACCATCTATTTCATATTTCACGATTGGTTTATCCATAACCGGTTCAAGGCTTTTAAAAGTAATAATCATTATCTGAAGGCTATCCGCCGCGCGCATAAAATTCACCACAAATCAATGGAAAAGAATCCGGCTGAAGAGTTTGGGTTGCTGGTTGTTGGGAAGAAGTGGTTTAGGCGGTAAAGTTGTCTGACAACAACGTAGGCTTCAAATAAATGCTCGAATGCATTTTTAGAGTTATTCACGATAGAGATTTGAAATATTGACTTTAAAGTGTAGTCATATCAAACTAAATTACCTAAATCGTTTATAATTCCTGTAATAACCAGAGCGGCCTTCATCTTCATTTTCTTTATATAGCTTCTTGTCGTAAAAAAAAACAATAACAGAAAACAGGATGAAGACTAACCATATTAAAAAGTTGACAGGCAGTAATTTAAAGTAATAATTGATTGTAAAAATAGCTGTTGTAAATAGCAGTACAGTGAAGGCGTTTATTCTTTTTAGCTGGCGGGTTTCAACTCTTGAGGCGTGCATCTCTTTTAATTCATTGATCCCTTTACGATATTCTTTTGTTGTCATTTTGCCCCTACCTGCAAAGAGAGAAAATACCATCACTAAATTACTACATATGTATATGCTTGATATGCCAAGCACAAAATATTGCGCCGTAAGGATAGTAATATGAAGGGTGTTTTTTG
The DNA here is from genome assembly GCF_025362475.1 of Mucilaginibacter sp. Classification (GTDB taxonomy): domain Bacteria; phylum Bacteroidota; class Bacteroidia; order Sphingobacteriales; family Sphingobacteriaceae; genus Mucilaginibacter. The sequence continues at coordinate 12,891 of NZ_JANYGH010000008.1, read as the reverse complement.
CATTCTCAATTTGTCCAATTCCAAGTACTTTATTGGCATTGTCAAATCCAATTAAAAAAATCACCATACTACTCCAAATACTCAATAATAGTTTGTCGGTTTTTGTATATGGCTTGTAACTGAATGCCTGGAATAAAGCAAATAGGCCCAAAAAGAAGCCTATAAGAATAATCAAATCTACTACCCAGCTACTAAAATCCAATGTATCAGTATTCATAGTCCAGTAAATTATAGCTATGGTTTGCAGTAAAATTATAGTCTCATTTATTTTAGGAGAAAGCTCTTTTAGTTTTGTACAAACTACTATCATTATAAAAAGGCAATAGAAAAGAATTGTAAACCCATTTGCCAATTGTTCGGGACGGGAATGTTCGGCAAAAGCGGGTATAAATACAATTAAACTTATTGCGAATGATCCTAAAACTGTAAATAATAATGTTGACCAGGTTACAACGCGTTTATATTCAGACAAGGCGCCTGCTAACGTTATAAAGTAACTTGCATGTATTAGTGTCTTTCCAGATGCATAGTTTTTATAGATAAGGTAAGTGAATACAGGGAATGACGCACAAGTAGCTACAATTAGAAATATATAATTTGAATCCCATTTACTTTTAGGATGTAATTTATTTTCGGGCATTAACTCACGTGAATTTATACCCGAAATATAAATAATAATCTGATACTGTTGCGGATATTTGTCGCCTTAATATGGGCACTAAAAGGATGCTTTATTTATTAAGTACACAAAAGCGTCAGAATATTTGGTTGATTTTCTTAGAATCTTGCTGCCTGTGAGAATTTAAACACCGCGTGTCCGCTTACACCGCTATCACATGTTTCCCCTTTTTGTAACCAATGGTTGCAAAATAAAAGATGAACAGGTAAATGGGGATCAGTATCATATAAGCTTCCTGGGCCGATAGCTTATCAACCAATAAGCCATACAATGGTGGGAAAACGGCGGCGCCGGCTATACCCATTACCAAAAGCGATGACCCAATTTTGGTAAATCTGCCTAATCCTGATAGGGCTAATGGCCATATGGCAGGCCACATTAAGGCGTTTGCTAAGCCTAAGAGCGCTATACATCCTATCGAGATATATTTAGGAGTAACTAATGCTAAAATGGTTAACACAGCACCTAATATAGCCGAATAAACCAATGCTTTTTGCTGGCTGATGTAACGGGGAATAAACAGGATGCCCGCACAATAACCAATAACCATACATATCAGCGTACCCGAGGCGAAATACTTAGCAACTGATAACGGGATATGATTTGCCGTACCATAGCCGATGATTGAATCGCCGGCAATTACTTCGGCACCTACATAAAAAAACAAGGCGATTACACCTAATATTAAATGCGGGAACTGGAAAATGCTGCTTTTGCCAGAGTTGGCTGCTGCAACAGCTTCGTCCTCGTGCTCGGTATCAATTTCGGGTAAGCCCGAAAAATAGATCAGCACTGCTAAAACCGAAAGGACAACAACTATAATGATATAGGGAAGAATTACCCTTGCTGCTAACTCGTTAAGCTGTATTATTTTTTCTGCGGGGGTAAGCTTTATCAGGTTGGCGCTAAAGCCATCTATATTGTTTAATACCAATGCACCCAGGGCTATAGGGGCCAGCACGCCTGCGCATTTATTAAAGATACCCATGATACTCATGCGTTTGGCGGCGCCTTCTGGTGGCCCAATAATGGTGATATACGGATTTGATGCCGACTGTAAAATAGCCAACCCTGTGCCCTGTACAAATAAGCCGATTAAGAAAACAGAATAAACCCTGGTGAGTGCTGCGGGAATAAATATAAGAGCGCCAAGTGCGATAACTATTAGCCCAACTGCCATTCCATTTTTAAACCCAAATAGTTTAAGCACCCAGGCGGATGGTTTGGCCATTAACAGGTAAGCTATATAAAACGCGCTGGTTACCAGGTACGATTCAAAGTTATTTAACTGACATGCAATTTTTAAATAAGGTATCAATACCGAATTTAACCAGGTTACAAAGCCGAAGATGAAAAATAAGGCGCCTATGATAATGATAGGGTTTATCGCTGATTTTTTTTGTACAGATATTACAGGATTGCTAATTGATGTCATTTCTTTTAGTTAAATCGTTAATAAGTTAATCAAGTTCCTAAAATAATTAAAAAAGTTGATAAATTATATTGTTGACATGAAAATTCTAAAATAGGCAATTTAGAGGAATGATTGCGGGGGCCACACGGGTATTCCTTTATAGCAATCCAATTTAAATTGCGAAATTCGGGCGATTACATTTTTGAATGAAGATTTTAATAGTAAACAATACCCAAATACCCGCAGCAAAATACGGCGGAACTGAAAGAATGATCTGGTGGCTGGGTGCAGCGCTTCAGCGTTTAGGGCATCAAATTACTTACCTCGTAGCGGCTGGTTCTTCCTGTCCTTTTGCTAAAATTTTGGTTTATAATCCCACCGTTGATATAAGTAAGCAGGTGCCTGATGATATTGACGTGGTACATTTTCATTTCCAGGTAAATAACTTTACTAAAAAGCCCTACCTGGTTAATGTACATAACAATCCTGCATACGGAGATCTGTTAGATCAAAATTCGGTATTTGTTTCGGCCAATCATGCGGCCCGGTATGGGGGCACAGCCTTTGTCCATCACGGCCTTGACCCTGATGATTACCCTAAACCCGATCTGTCAAAAAAGCGCATTCATACCCATTTTTTGGCAAAGGCGGCCTGGAAGGTTAAAAACGTTAAAGGTGCAATTGATGTAGCTACCCAAAGCGGTAATAAACTGATTGTATTGGGCGGTACTCGTTTAAATTTAACAATGGGCTTCCGGTTTACATTCAACTTAAATGTGAGGTTTAAAGGGATGGTTGATAATGATAAAAAGGCAGTAGTGCTCAACAGTTCAAAGGCGCTGTTGTTCCCGGTGCTTTGGCACGAGCCATTTGGCTTAGCTATTATTGAAAGCTTATATTATGGATGCCCGGTGTTTGGGACGCCTTATGGGTCATTGCCCGAGTTGGTTGCACCCGAAGTAGGTATACTCAGTAATAGCAGTTCGGTACTTGCAGAAGGCCTTAAATCTGTTGCGGATTTTAGCAACCAGCTATGCCATGATTATGCTATGGAAAATTTTACCGTGCAAAAAATGGCGCAAAAGTACCTGCAGCTTTATGAACGGGTTATGAATGGCGAAAAACTGAATGCAGGAGCGCCAACTTTACAAGCAGCTAATACAGTAAAATACCTGCCCTGGAATAGGTAACAGCTGTACTATTTCACCATTATATATCAATACCGTTAAGTTAAGGAAACATCGGTAGCTTATTTTTGCAAAACGAAAGGAATGCGCCATTTGAAATAATCAGACACTTTACATCTGCCACGCTTTTGATGAAATCTGCTACATAACCCTAAATATTCTTGTGAATAGATTTGCCTTCTCCATACTTTACGCGCAAAAAAAGCCATATTTATTAGTACTCGTTATAGCCATATTGGTAAACCTGGCTGGCATTGGTGTAAAATATTTTACAGACGATCCTGCTTTGTACAGTGTACTGGCACGTAACATGGCTCAAAGCTTCAACTTTACCGATCTGATGTATCATGGTAAGGATTGGTTGGATAAACCGCATTTTCCGTTTTGGATGACAGCTATTAGTTTCAAAATTTTGGGCATCAATACCATAGCTTATAAATTGCCTGCTTTGCTGTTTTTCTTCCTGTCGGCTATCTATACTTACAAGCTCGCCAAAAAGTTTTATGATGTTGAAACGGCGCTGATTGCTGTACTGATATTACTTACCGCTCAGCACGTGGTGATGTCAAATACGGATGTACGCGCCGAACCTTATATTATGGGTTTGTTAATGGGCGCTGTTTATCATTTTTGTAAAGTAAAAGACCGGTTTACATGGGCAGATATTTTACTGGCCACTCTGTTTACAGCCTGTGCGGTAATGACGAAAGGGATCTACCTGCTAATCCCTATCGGGAGTGGAATTGTAGGTGACTACCTGTTCCGGAAAGATATTAAGGGGCTTTTTCAATGGAAATGGCTACTATCCTTTGTTTTGGTAGCGGTCTTTGTACTTCCGGAAATTTATACCCTATATATTCAATTCGATACGCATCCCGAAAAGATAGTTTTTGGCAAGTCGGGTATATCGGGTATTCATTGGTTTTTGTGGGATAGCCAATTTGGGCGCTTCAATAATAACAGCTTTATCAGGAACACGCATGGTAACGTCTTCTTTTTTGTGCATACCCTGCTTTGGGCTTTTGCTCCCTGGGCATTGTTGTTTTATTTTGCTCTGTTTCGCGTTATCCATAAAATAATTAAAAAGATAGTACTGCCGGAGTATATTACCATTAGCGGCGCGCTGATCATGTTACTGGTTTTTTCAATCTCCAAATTTCAGCTTCCTTTTTATACCAATATCCTGTTTCCCTTCTTTGCTATTATAACGGCGGTATTTATAAAGGAGGTTATCGGCAGTAATAAAAATCTTTTTTTTAGTATCTCGCAGTATACCATAAGTGTGCTGTTGATTATGGCGGTTGTGGTGTTGAACTTCATTTTTGCACCCGGGCGCTGGCCGGTATTTTTAATGCTGGGCATTGCTTTGGCATTAATTACCTGGTATATCTATAATTATAGCGAAACAAAGATGAGGGCTTTGTTTTTATTTACTTGCTGCGTTAGCCTTTTTGTTAACAGTTACATGGTAACTTTAGTGTACCCAACACTCGTTGATTTAAAAGGGGATGTACAGGCGGCAGCGTTTATCAATCAATATCATCCAAAAGAAGAAATCATATCAGCGTTCAATGTGCCAAATGCTTTTGAGTTTTATACCCATCAGCCAGTTACTTTTATGGATATGGCAGATGCCCTTAAGCATAGCAACGCGCTAATATTAATTAATGAGGGGCAAAAGGCCGATCTGCAAAAAAATAACACGCCATTTCAATTGATTCAATCATTTGATAATTATCCTAATGAAAATATAACCTTACCGTTCATCATCGAATCAAAAAGGTTAACTGCACTTAATCATTTCTTTTTGGTAAGGATAGGAGGCATCGCAAAATAAAAATTCCGAAATTCGCCGTAATTCCGAAATCAAAATACTATGCTGCAAATACAGGAAAACGTATCACTTAAAAACTTTAACACTTTTGGTATTGATGCCCATGCCCGGTATTTTGTAGAGATAGCCCATGAAGATGACCTTGTTGAATTGTTTGCCGATCCGTTATGGCTGCAAACTGAAAGGTTAGTAATAGGTGGAGGCAGCAATTTGCTATTGGTTACCAATTTTGATGGCCTGGTTATCCGTATGAACATCCGCGGTATTGAGCATCGCATAAGCCATAACGATGTATTTGTTGAAGTTGGCGGCGGCGAGGTATGGAACGACCTGGTAAACTTTTGCGTAGCCCGTGAATATGCCGGGATTGAAAACCTGAGCCTCATCCCTGGCTCGGTGGGGGCATCTCCCATTCAAAATATTGGCGCTTATGGGGTTGAGCTTAAAGATGCTTTTGTGAGCTGCAAAGCTTTTGAAATTGCAACCAGTACTTTTAAAACGTTTAGCAAGGCCGATTGCAAATTTGGTTACCGGGAAAGTGTATTTAAAAGCGAGCTAAAGGGCCAGTACATTATTGTATCGGTAAAGTTTCATTTGTCGCTTATCCCAAACATCAACACGCAATATGGCGCAATAGGGCAGGAGCTGGCAAACCGGGGCATTACATCGCCTACAATAAGAGATATTTCGCAGGTAGTATCACATATCAGGGTATCCAAACTGCCCGATCCTTCAACCATAGGCAATGCCGGTAGTTTCTTTAAAAATCCGGTGATAAGCAAGCAGGAATTTGAAGCAGTACACACTAAGTACCCCGATGTTGTAAATTATCCAGCCGCCGATGAACAGGTAAAATTAGCTGCCGGATGGCTTATTGAGCAGTGCGGATGGAAGGGAAAAACAGTTGGCCACACAGGAACCTGGAAAAATCAAGCCCTGGTATTAGTGAACCATGGGGGGGCCACAGGACAGGAAGTGTACAGCTTTTCGTCGCAAATCATAGACAGTGTGTACACTAAATTTGGCGTTATGCTACAACGCGAGGTCAATATTATTAGTTAAAAAATTAAATTTCAACTAAATTTTTCATTTTGTTTTCATCAATTGTAAATAATATTTACGGTACAATTGTGGCCTTTACAGACTGTTTTTATTTGCTTTTTGGTGGTTTTAATCGGCTGTATATTAGTATTTTAATTGTAATTGCAGTGTAATGTGTACACGATTAGGTAAACACGCTGTTTTTGTATTTATTGGAAGGATTTGTTTTTAATGGGTTGGTAAATGGCATCATGCTTGCCTAACTGTTAACACAAAACTTTAACAAAATGACAAAGATTGAGTTTAACACCCTAGTACTACGTCAGGCAACATCATTAAGGTCATACGCCTTACATTTCACGCATGACGCAGACGATGCTAACGACCTTGTTCAGGATACAATGTTGAAGGCCATAACTTATTATAATAAGTTTAAAGAAGGAACAAATTTAAAAGGATGGTTATACACCATCATGAAAAATACATTTATTAATAACTACCGCCGTTTTGTTAAAATGAGCACATTTGTTACCAAGAGTGACGAGATTTCATCGCCAAACCTGGTATTCAGTTCAACAAAAAACCAGGGGGAAGCCAAATTTGTGATGGATGATATTAAAAGAGCTTTAGACAGACTGCCTGGAGATTATTATATACCATTTACCATGTATTTTGAAGGTCATAAATACCATGAGATAGCCGATCATTTAGAGATTCCTATCGGCACGGTAAAAACCCGGATACACGTGGCACGTAAGCTATTAAAGAAAAACTTAAAAGCTTATGATAACGGTATTGCCAAACCTGTTTACGCAGAGAACTAATATCATAAACTCAATATAATATTTATATATATAGGAAAACCCGCTGATCAGGCGGGTTTTCTCGTTTTGTGAAAGTCCGGCTATTTAGGTAAGGCTCTTTATCGCCTCCATAGCCACCACCTGCCCTGAAATGATAGCCGGCGGAACACCGGGCCCCGGTACGGTTAACTGCCCGGTATACAGCATGTTTTTGATATGCTTTGCCCGCATGGCAGGTTTAAAGAATGCTGTTTGCGATAAGGTGTTGGCAAGTCCGTAGGCATTGCCTTTAAATGAGTGGTAATCGGCTTTAAAATCGTTTAGGGCATAACTCCGCTTAACAACTATCGAATCGCGGATATCCTGGCCTGTGATCTGTTTAAAGCGATCAAGCATTAAGTCTAAGTATTTTTCACGGATACTTTCATCATCATGCAAGCCCGGGGCAACAGGCATCAGGAAGAAAAGGTTTTCGCCGCCCGGCGGCGCTACGGTGCTATCTGTTTTTGAGGCGCAGCAAACATAAAATAAAGGGTTTGTTGGCCAGGTGGGCGTAGTATAAATTTCTTTGGCATGAAGCTCAAAGTCCTCATCAAAAAATAAATTATGGTGTTTTATTCCCGCTATCTTTTTGTTGGTGCCTATATAAAACAACAGGCTCGATGGCGACATACTACGGCTGTCCCAGTACCTGGCTGTATAATTTTGATGTTGCTTATCTAATAAGTGTTGATCAATATGCTCATAATCGGCCCCGGCAATTACAAAATCAGCATGGTAAACTCCCTGGTTGGTATCGATGCTACTTACTGTTTTGTTTTCTATATTGATCCTGGTAACTTCCGTATTTAGCTTTATCTCCACGCCAAGTTCCTGGGCCAGGCTTACCATGGCTTTCACAATCTGGTTCATGCCTCCATGTGGGTACCAGGTTCCGAGGGTAAGATCGGCATAGTTCATCATGCTATACATGGCAGGTGTTTTTTGAGGTGTAGCGCCAAGAAATAACACGGGGAATTCCAGTAGTTTTATCAGTTTGGGATTTTTGAAATACTTGCGCACATGCTTACTCATGCTGCCCAATAATTGCAGACTGAAACTTTTTTTGATCAGGTTGAGATCTATAAACTCTGTTATGGAATGCGACGGACGAAATACGTATTCGCCCATGCCAACTTTGTATTTGTATTCGGCCTGTTTTAAAAATTCCCTTAATTTTAAGCTGCTGCCCGGTTCTGTTTCCTCAAAGAGGGCCTCCAACTCTGGCATTCCTGCCGGCACATCCATCGTATCGGCCTTTCCAAAATAAATACGGTAACCAGGATCCAGTCGTTCCAGTTTATAATAATCAGCAGTTTTTTTACCAAACAGGGCGAAAAAGTTTTCAAACACATCCGGCATCCAATACCAGCTTGGGCCCATATCAAACTTAAAACCATCCTGTTCCCAAACTCTGGCCCTGCCACCCGGTTGGTCGTTCTTTTCAAGTACAGTCACTTTAAGCCCCTCTTTGGCTAAAACACAAGCGGCTGATAAGCCTGCAAAACCGGCTCCTATAACAATAATATGTTTGTTGCTGACCATATATTTATATTAGGCCCAAGTTATGCAAATTGTTTTATGGGTGAAATAAAAAACAATATGGTTATAAAAATGTATTTTTGGAACAATATTGAATTAAAGTAGATGAATCTGTATGATGAAACCTGTTTTGAGTGCAGTAAGCTGATCACTCAAAAATATAGTACCTCCTTTAGTTTGGGGATAAAGGCATTTGATGCGGATTACAGGTATCCTATTTATGCTATTTATGGCTTTGTAAGGTTTGCCGATGAAATTGTGGATACGTTTCATGAATATGATAAAGTAAGGCTGATTTGCAATTTCAGAAGAGAAACCTTTAAGGCTATTGAAGAGGGTATAAGTCTTAACCCGGTTATTCATTCTTTTCAGCAGGTGGTTAACAGGTATGGTATAGATCATCAGCTCATTGACGCCTTTTTACGGTCAATGGAAATGGACCTTGATCAAAAAGTGTATGATGGGGACGAATATAATGCCTACATTTATGGATCGGCAGAAGCAATAGGGTTGATGTGCCTGCGTGTTTTTGCCAATAACGATGATGATCTTTACCATGCACTTTTGCCGCAGGCCCGCAGCCTTGGGGCAGCTTTTCAAAAAGTGAATTTTTTGCGGGATATAAGGTCGGATTTTGAAGAACGTGGCAGAACTTATTTTCCTGGTGTTGATTTTAATAATTTTACAGAGCAGGTTAAATTGAATATACAGGCCAATATTCAAAGTGATTTTGATGCCGCTTTTGCAGGCATAAAACGGCTGCCAGTTGGTGCACGGTTAGGGGTTTATATTGCCTATACTTACTATCTGCAACTGTTTAAAAAAATAAAGAATACACCGGCAAACGTTATAATGCAAAAAAGAATCCGTGTTTCTGATACCTGCAAAATAGGTTTGTACGTTAAAGCTGTATTACAACAAAAACTAAATGTAATTTGATGATTCATCGCGTATTTATAGTAGCCTCGTTTTTTTTATTGCTGATAGTACAGAATGTAGAGGCCGATGACATCAACCTAAAAAGTATACGCAAGCAATTGGTATTAGCTATTGATAACAGTAAAACCACCGATTCCTTATACAAGAGCCTTGCCTCCGTAAAAAACCGGACAGGGTTAATCAGTGGATATATGGGGGCTTTACTATCCTGTAAAGCTAAACACGCCTGGAATCCATACATGAAGGTCAAGTTTTTAAATAATTCGGAAAAAGTTTTTCAAACAGCCGTAAATGCCGATCCGCATAATATCGAGATCAGGTTTTTGCGTTTCTCTATTGAGCACAATGTGCCCGGTTTTTTAGGTTTTAATAAAGATTTGGTTGCTGATAGAGAAGATATTATAGCTCAGTTAGATAAAAAAAATTATGGCACTGCCGATAAGGAGCTTACTGTAGCCATTATTAAATTTTTGATCCATTCCAAACGCTGCACACCCGCCCAAAATGATGAGCTGAATAAATATTTAGTTGAATTAAAGTGAAATACACTTACCTGCTTATAAATATCCTCACGGTGTTTTTTCCAGTTGTTTTATCGTTTGATAAAAAGGTGCATTTTTATAAAAGCTGGAAGTTCATGTGGCCCGGAATGTTGGTAACAGGAATTTTCTTTTTGTTTTGGGATGTATTGTTCACCATGAAAGGCGTATGGTCCTTCAACCCGCATTACATTATTGGCATAGCTTTTTGGGGCTTGCCATTGGAGGAGATGTTGTTTTTTTTAACCGTGCCCTTTGCGTGCCTGTTTATACATGCTTGCTTAAACTATTATGTGAAGTGGAGGATGAGGTTACAGCTTAGCGCCATCATTAGCGGGTTGATTGTATTGATCAGCATATTGGCGCTGGTGTTTTATTACAACAGGATTTATACTGCCGTTACTTTTGGCCTTTTAGTATTATTGATGGCGGTGCTGCAATTTGGCATGAAGGTAAACTGGCTTAACCAATTTTATATAACCTATTTGGTTGCGCTTATTCCGTTTTACATAGTGAATGGGTTTTTAACTGCAATACCCATAGTGCTTTATAATAACAACCAGAATTTGGGCAGAAGGGTAGGGACGATCCCCGTAGAAGATCATTTTTATTTAATGGCCCTGTTGCTGATGAATATTGGTTTTTTTGAATATTTTAGAGCTAAAAGAAAAATAAATGGCAAATCTGCCTGAATATACAAAGTCACAGCTGGCCCTTCGTAACGGGCAGGATAAGCCGCAGATCTGGGTGGCCTATAAGGGTATTATATATGATGTGACTGAAAGCCGCCTTTGGAGAAACGGGAAACATTACGAGCACTGGGCCGGCCAGGATCTGACACCCGAGCTTGTGGATGCTCCGCATACAGAAACTGTGTTTGAAAAATTTGAAAAAGTAGGCAGACTAAGCTCTCCGGCTCACTAAGCAGGTGTTTTAAAAAGAAAAACTTACGAAGTTTTAAAACTTCGTAAGTTTCAATTGTGCTAAATTTAAAATAAGTAAACAACCTCCTCTACCAGAGGATTTAGTTGAGTTTCTTATATCTCAAATTTTGCCAGGCTTATAAATTCCTGTATGCGGGCGACTATTTCTTCCTGTGTTAAATTCCTCAATCTTTCAGATCCAAACTTTTCAACACAAAACGAAGCCAGTGCAGACCCAAAGATGATTCCGTTTTTGATGTTATTAAAGCTCACTGTGCCAACTTTGGCCATATAGCCTATAAATCCCCCGGCAAAAGTATCGCCAGCGCCTGTAGGGTCAAATACTTCGGCCAGTGGTAAGGCAGGTGCGCTGAATATTTTATCTTCATGAAAAAGCAGAGCTCCGTGTTCGCCTTTTTTGATGATCAGATATTTGGGGCCCATGGTTAATATTTTGCGGGCAGCTTTAACCAATGAGTACTCGCCAGAAAGCTGACGGGCCTCGGCATCATTAATTGTTAAAACATCAACCATGCTGATGGTCTTTAAAAGTTCATCAAGGGCAATGTCCATCCAAAAGTTCATCGTATCCATTACAATAAGTTTTGGGCGCTTGGTTAGCCTGTTGATAACGCTTTGCTGTACCTGGGGAGAAAGATTACCCAACATCAGGAATTCGCAATCCTGGTATGTATTGGGGATGATTGGGTCAAAATCGGCCAAAACATTAAGTTCGGTAACCAGCGTATCCCTGGTGTTCATATCATTGTGATACTTGCCGCTCCAGAAAAAAGACTTTTCTCCTTCTTTAATTTGCAGTCCTTCTGTATCAATATTGTGATTATTCAGGTCTTCAATCTCGCTTTGCGGAAAGTCATCACCCACCACAGCAACGATATTTATATCATCAAAAAAGTAAGATGCGCCCAAACTTGCGAAGGTTGCAGACCCTCCCACGATTTTTTCTGTCTTCCCAAAGGGAGTTTCAATAGCGTCAAATGCCACAGTACCAATAACTAATAAACTCATTTAAATATTTATATTTTTTTTGCAAATATGCCATTTTTAACCCACACATGATAATAAGACGACAATTTATTGAGACTATACTTTTCAATATCGCCAATTATTTACAATAACTATTAACCCAATTAATAATTTAAACAATCTCATCTTTAACCATTTATATTTTTTTAAAAAAAATATTGGGAAATTACATCAGAAATCATACTTTTGCACACTCCAAACCGGAAAATTATTCCTGAGTAGCTCAGCTGGTTAGAGCATCTGACTGTTAATCAGAGGGTCCCTGGTTCGAGTCCAGGCTCAGGAGCAGCTTTTAGAGCCTTTAAGTTCAAACTTGAAGGCTCTTTTTGTTTTTAGGCTTTATGGTTGTCTACAATTTGGCCTGGGTTTAGCGCACTGATGTTTATTTAGCAAAGGATCGGACCATCATCGACGAAGTGCAGGTGTTTGTTTGGAAGCTTATTTTTGGTGACCGTCGTGCAGATTACCAACGTGCACGTTTCTTTTTAATGCGGCAAGTCTGCCGGACCGTGTACGGAATACTCCTGTTTAATGCCGTCGGGCTTGTTAGGGCCGATTGTGATCCGATCTTATCAGGATAAAAAATTGTAAACTTATTTTTGGGTGAGTATTATCGGGCAACCTTTAACCACCCGGTAATACTCATTCTTGGCAAGTGGGTTACTAAAACTTCATGCTCCAGTTCGTTACTTTTAAAGAACACGCTTTTACCGGCATTGGGCGATATATCCTGCCATTCCGTTCCCTGGTAAATACGGAGATCGCCACCATCCACCTCGTTATTCAGGTACATGATCATGGAGTAGGTCCTTGTTCCGTTTTGCTTAAAATTATCCAGGTGCCGTTTGTAAAAGCTTCCTTTCTCATAAAGGGCATAATGAAATTCATAACCCGTTATACCCGT
>NZ_JANYGH010000024.1 GCF_025362475.1 Mucilaginibacter sp. | reverse complement strand
TCATAGCCGAGTGATACTAATTGCCCGAAGCTTTCTCATAGCAGGTAATAATGGGATGGGTATTCGTATCCATCCCGAACAAAAACTAATACTGTTGTTTTCTTTGATCAAGAACTTCTTTCAATAATATGTCATTGTTTGTTAAGAACAAGGATGAATGGAACAAAGAATAAGGATGAAGAAGTCCTTGCTCCTTAGTCCCCAAATCCTTACTCCTAACCAACATTAAAAATATTCAGGTGCCTATATCGGCGGTGTCTACCTCTTCCCATTCCGAACAGAGAAGTCAAGCCCGCCAGAGCCGATGGTACTGCGGTAAAACGTGGGAGAGTAGGTCGGTGCCCAATCTTAAAAGCCCTAAAAGGCTGAATCGTGAAACCCTTCATCTATTTGATGAGGGGTTTTTGCGTTTTCAATAAATCCCCTATCCCAAACAGGTGTTCGCTTTTAACGAAGTACCCACATTAAACTGTACTTTTAAAATATCAATACACTGATATGCAATAGCTTAACTGTTCGCTGTATTTCACCTAAAAACAGACCAAGCTGTAAACCAATAACTTACGTTTTTACTATACCCCAGCCCGAACACCCCCGAACACCCGCAGTCTCCTGACCCGAACACCTGGGGAAGTCAGCAAATGAAGGGGTTTTAAATACATCGATATTTGCGCAATCAGGTGCCAAAAACGGGGAGTTTATCGAATATTCCTGTTGTATAAAATGCAAAAAAGTGAAGGTTTTTGGCAATGTTTTTTCGGCTATCCCCTCCAGTCCCTTTAACCGCTATCTGAACTGCTTGCCATGCTCCCAAACTCCTCGTTTAGGGTACTGACAAAGCTATGTCACCATTTTTTTAAACGACGGGTTGTAAATTTGTATGGTTCAGGTTGCCGAACGGGGAATTAACAGAATCACATATCCCCCGAACCCCGCAACCCGAACCTCGCAACACGCCACCCGACCCTCGCAACACGAACCCAATGAATACCTACAACATCGACATCTCCTACAAAAATCAGCCGCAAAAAACTCAAACCCGCACTACCGACCAGATGGATTTTGACCATGTGGAACCCGACCTGTACGAAGCCAATAGCTTGTTCCACATTTACCGGGCCAACCAATGGATGGCCATGGAGCGCGAATGTGCCACGCCGCAAATGCTGTTTGGCCGGTTTTGGCTGGAGGGCGAGCTGTGCATCCTGTTTGCCGATACCAATATGGGTAAAAGCATCCTGGCCGTGCAACTGGGTAACAGCATTGCCGCGGGCAAGGCTATTCAGGGGTTCCAGCTGAATGCAATGCCGGCTACCGTGCTGTATATCGACTTTGAGCTGGCCGGTAAACAATTTGAACAACGGTATACCGACGAGCGGGGCACCTTTAAATTTAACGACAACTTTTTACGGGGCGAATACAACCAGCTCTACAAGCACTATAGCGAAATCAATAAATTTAACGATGAGGTAATTGCCAGCCTTACCCGCGGCATCAAGGCCACCGGCGCCACGGTGCTCATTATTGATAATATTACCTGTATGCGCAAGGGAACTGAACGTGCCAACGAGGCCCTGCCGCTCATGAAACAGCTCAAGTACCTTAAAACCCGCCATGGCCTCAGTATCCTGGTGCTGGCGCATACACCCAAGCGCAACCCCGTTCTGCCGCTTAGCCGCAACGATTTGCAGGGCAGTAAAATGCTCATCAACTTTTGCGATAGCGCCTTTGCCATTGGCGAAAGTCATGCCATGCCCGGCTACCGCTACCTCAAACAGATCAAACAACGCAGTACCGAAGAAACCTACGGGGCCGATAATGTTTGCCTCTGCTGCCTCGAACGCCGCAACAGCTTTTTACAATTCATATTCCAGGGTAACTGCCACGAACTCGACCACCTGCTCAGCAATACCCAGCAACTGCGCGACCGCCACGCAGGGCAGGTTGCCGAGCTCCATGCCCAGGGCCTCAGTCAGCGGCAGATAGCTGCCAAACTCAAACTCGGCCTGGCCACGGTGAATAAAATGGTAAATTGGGCGAAAGGGAATTAGATTTCGGAATTCGGATTTGGGATTTCGGATTTGGAAATTTTTGATTTGAGATGTGCAGATTTTCCCTTTTGTCATCCTGAACGATTTGAAGGATCTATTATTCGCCATGCATCTTCGCCCTGCACAGTCTGCGAATGGCTCCTGCGTACTTACCTATAATAAGTTATAAAAATGAAGTCATCCTGTCCCGTTGGCTAACGGATCAGGACCTCACAGGACAGGTAGCCCACATGTAATATATTTAGCATCGGGATGCCGAAATAAGTTCAGTTTGCTAATAAATCCGTCTTTCCTCCCTATTACATGTTGGGTTTTGAGGCGTGTGGGCCTGTCAGTCTGAGCCTGTCGAAGACTCGCGCGAAGAGGCCTTTGCCCGCTATCCTTCGACAGGCTCAGGATGACAGCCATTTTTTTACATCATTCCCTCCTTCAGCGCCCGCGGAATTTTATACCTACCCATCAGGTTTTTGTTATTAACGTATGTGCATTCTAAAAAAAAACGGTCACCCTGGGCTTATCGAAATGTCGCGCGCAGAGGCCTTTGCCCACGTGCTTCGACGGGCTCAGCATTGACAGCCCTTTTTTTAAGAAGCCTGATGATCAAGATCTGCACCCATCATAATCCCCGGGCGGGGCGGGGGGACGGATGTGCTGAGCCGAAAATACATCAATGGGCAGATGGTTTCGGATTAATTTGATTTCAAAATTTGGCGTTTAAATAGTCCTTATTCCCTAAATCCTTTAGCTAAAGGTCCTTTGTCCTAATTCTTATTGCTCAAACTCCTTCATTCCAAAATTCACTGCTCCGGCAACGCCCTAAGCCCCCAACCCAATAATACTTTACCCCCAAATCCCCCTGTCTTGATTCTTGACTCTAACCTCTTGATTCTTCCCCAATGGCGTTTCCCCGTTGATAGAAACGGGGCCGGGCTTTACATTCATACGCCTGCAGGCATTACGCTCGTGGGCCGGTACCCATTTCAATCCCTAACGCGAACACTGGTAAATAAACAGGCTTTTAGTAGGTGACGATGTTTTTAAATACGGATTGCTGGCGCACGCGTGTCGCGTGTCGCGTGTGTCCTGTTCGTTAACCTAGGTCTTAAACTATAAACGATAGAAAAATGTTGCAGACCTATCAGCGGGACACACGCGACACGCGTGCGCCAGCGACGGAAGTGGACTATCTGTTAAGCTCAGGTCCAAATCCGAGTTTTTCTGCCATATTTATTACTCGTAATTCATAAGGCAAATAATCAGTGAAATACCAACCTGTTATTTTTACGAATATAGATGCGATATATATTGGATCGATGGAATCTATAATGTCAGCTTGCTTCATTCCGTCATCATCACGATGCGATGCCACATTATTGCGTATTTCTTTTAAATAAGTATGATATTTTGTTTTCGTTTCATTAAATGATCTCATCATGGTACTAATCTGCTCATCTAATTTCATCCACTTTGGAGCGTGCGAATGTTGCTTTCTATATCTTTTACCAAACATTTTTGGCACGTCTTCTAAAAATTCATACAATTGTCCACAAACTAATCTAGAAGTTAGATTTCGTACCGACTCTGAGTCGGAGCCAAGAACAGTAATAAACAAGGTTGACATGTCTACAACAGATAATCGCAGCCTAAGAGGAATATTTCCGACAAAATAACCTTCAGCGTTTTCAGGCCATTTTTTATGAGCCTTAGAAATTGAATTTTTAATTAAGGGTATGTCATTATTACATCTCTCAATGGCACTATAAACGATATTAAGTAAACGTTTATATTCTTTTTTTGTCTGTTCGTCCATGCAACTTAAATGGCTTGTTTTATCAAACTCATTATATATTCGAGTTTAAGATCATCACTGATTATTAATTCGTAATCCCCATTTCCGTTATGCCCCTTGAGTGTTGATACGTCTCGCATTAATCCTAATGAATCATTCAATTTTTCTTTTTTTAGATTGATCCACAACTTCAGTGAATTAGTTTGGATTTCAATATCAACTATGTTGGTTTTCTTTTTAAATGCTATATATGTTTTCTTGGGCACCAATTCAATATCTGGGCTTAAGTTGAGTATTGCGTTCTTGTAGTTGTTGTACAACTCTTTTGTTTCCTCGGATTTGTTGTGTAAATGTTCCTCTTCTGTATAAGTTTTAATTTCTCTTACAACTTTTTGCAGCTCATCATTTTGTTTTACTATTGGTTTTATGCTTGGCGCAGCTGAGGATTTTTTTAAAGGATTTATCAAAATTACATCATTTTCAAATTGTTTAATTTCCCACAGTTCTATCGATAAATCTTTGAAGTTGGTGGATTGCTTTTGAAAGTCAGTAAAAGAGGAAGAAACAAAAAATACTTTAGTTTGGCTCCAATCTATCTCATCCCGTTTTAAACTCTTCGTTTGGCTTTCATTATATTCTATTATAAAATCAGCTTTATAATCCAACATTAAGTTTAGATATGATACACCTTGGTCAATTACACTGTAATTCCTGTCTCGTTTATATTCAATTATTATAAATGATTTGTTTTCTGTATCAAAGGCCAAAGTGTCAATGCGGTTACTTTTTATTATGAACTCTGATTTAATAAATTGGAGGCCAGTTATCGCAAATAAATTTGAGTCGAAAATTTTTTGAATATCTTTTTCAAGTTTAAAAGGTTTTTCTTTAACCTCTTCTAATTTACCCGCCTGGTTTGAGTATAGTATCATTTATTTTAATAATTATCATGCAATATAATATAAATAAGGTAATCCGATTGCTGGCCATGCATGTCGCGTGTGTCATTATTCAAGCGACCGATTGTCTTTATGCAACGAACGTCTGCATGCGGGCACAATACAATGCAACGAAAATGCATGCGGAAGTGGTAGATATCTTGTGAGCGTTAAGTTTGCCATAAATACTGACCACTGAAGTCATTTTGTTTTTGCAAATTTGCTTTCGACACAGCGTCGTTTTATCGTTGCTTGTTGCGAAGCTTGAAGTGATTGTTTAATGATAATAATTTCGGCTCTTCATCATTGGAGGACGGCCATATTCCCTGCTGTGCTTTTCTAATATGATCGTCTCAAAGCAGGGAAAAAACTAAATGAAAATATAAAAAACAAGAAAGCTACCCATAAATGATAATAGATATACGCGACCGGAATGACGAACAGCAAGCCAATGATAAACAACTAAGCATACTTAAAGAATATTTTCCGGCTTGTTTTAAAGTAGATGGTTCATTTGATATAGAACGGTTTAAGGCAGAAATATCCGATAAAACCGAGGTAGTAAATGAAGGCTATGAGTTAAAATTTCTTGGTAAAAGTTATGCAAAGTTATTGGCAAGTACCGATACCACCACCGTGATACAGCCGGATGAAGAACATAATGCCAGGCCCGAAAACGCCTTTAGCGAAAACGTTTACATCAGCGGCGATAATTTGGATGGATTAAAACATTTGCTTAAAAGCTACCAGCGCAAAATCAAATGTATTTATATAGACCCGCCGTACAATACCGGCTCGGATGGCTTTGTATACCAGGATAAGTTTAATTACACCAAAGAAAATTTACAGGAAAAACTAAGTGTTAGCGAAGACGAGGCTGAACGTATACTCGAACTAACCCGTCGCGGGTCGGCTTCTCATTCGGCCTGGCTGATGTTTATGTACAGTCGCTTGTTATTAGCACGCGATCTACTTACCGATGACGGTGTAATATTCATATCCTTAGACGATAATGAACAGTCCAATCTTAAATTGATTTGTGATGATGTATTCGGAGAAGAGAATTTTTTAGGTCAAATTATACACAATAAACTCAATTCGAAAAATGACCAAATCAATATTCAAAAAAATCACGATTATATTACATGCTATAGAAGAAAAGGTACCTGCAGTACTTCAACGCAAATTTTACCTTCGTTAGAAAATGAAACTTCGGTTACTAAGGAGGTCTTTAAAGAAGGAGATCGCTTTTATATCATAAATGATTCGATTACTACCCGAGGAGATGGCGGGACATTAAATAATCGAAAAAATTTAGGCTATACTATTTATTATAATCCGAAGACGAAAGACTTTCTTGGTGTTCAAGATTACGACTTAGAGCTAGCTTTGGTTTCTAATAATGAAGAAGAAGTATATTCAGATAACATTGAATTAGTTAATAAAGGATATGTTAAGATAAGGCCCCCAAGAGTCAGGAGCCAATTAGGTGCTTGGACATGGGAGTTAAAAAACTTTAATGATTCAAAAGATGAAATTTTAATAAAACAAAACAAGAATGGCTATTCAATTAAAAAGAGAACATTTGTAACTTCTAAGGATGTTGTCTTGGAGAATGAACGTTACTTTATAACTTATACCGATAGAAAAAACGTTAAAAGTATAGCTGAATTTTCAAGTAATGATGGTGCTGCTCAATTGTCTGAAATATTAGAGGCAGAAGCGGTATTTAGCAATCCCAAAAATATAAACCTTCTTCAGCATTTAATAAGTCTGACCGACTGTAAGTATTCTTTTGTCCTTGATTTTTTTTCTGGCTCCGCATCTACAGTACACGCATTAATGAAGCTAAATGCGGATGGTGGCAAACGTAAATTTATTGCCGTGCAATTACCGGAAATGCTGAGTAAAGAAAACACCGCTCAAAAGGCTGCCTATGAGTATTAACAAAAAAGTAAATCGCCTATTACCTTAGATTATGTGGGTATAGAGCGCATCAAACGTGCAGCCATTAAGATAAAAGCAGAACACGCCGATAAATATTTGGATTTAGGGTTCAAGCATTACACACTGGTCGAGCCCAATCAAAATACTTTAGATAAATTGGAAAGCTTCGATAAAGCGGTTTTAATAGCAGATACCAATATTATAGATGACTTTGGTAAACCTACCATTTTGGCAACCTGGCTCAATGCTGATGGGTACGGACTAACGGTACAAGCAACGCCCATAGATTTGGCAGGTTATACTGCTTATTATTATGATAAGCACCTGTACCTTATCGACTCAAATTTTAACCTGGAGAGTATGAAGGCTTTACTGGCTAAATACGATAATGAAGGCCATTTTAATCCCGAAAACCTAATACTTTTTGGCTACAGTTTCCCTGATTGGAGCATCAACGAAATGGTAGAGAAAAACCTGCGTGTGCTTAATGACAACGAAAAGAATTTAAAGATCAACTATACTGTTAGATACTAAAGTTATGGAACTTATACTCAAAAACGACCTGCCCCACCAGGTAAAAGGGTACAGCGCCATAGCCAACGTATTTAGCGATGACCTGATACAAAAAAACACACTGTACTACCAGAACCCTACGCTGGTGTTGGATCGTCATGCTTTGGCGGCTAACATTGCCCAGGCGCAAAAGGACAATAAAATACCTGCCGGGTACAAAGCGCAAAATGAAGTTGGTGCCTACCTCAATCTGGACATTAAGATGGAAACCGGCACAGGCAAAACCTACGTTTATACGGCCGCAATGCATGAGCTGCATAAACGTCATGGCATTAATAAGTTTATTGTAGTAGTACCTACTTTGGCCATCAAAGCAGGGGCCGAACAGTTTATGAAAGATGGCTACACCCAACGTCATTTTAAAGATCAATGCGGTTACGGAACCGAACTGGATGTATTGGTGCTTGAAGCCTCCAAAAAGAAGAAGGGGAAAAATTATTTCCCGGGTGTAGTACGTGAGTTTGTTGTCGGCAGTAGCCAAAATACCAATAAAATTTATGTGCTGCTTACCAATATGTCTTTATTAGGCTGTAATTCTAAACTCCTGACCGACAGCTACGATTACAGTGTAGAAGGTTTTTACAAGCCATCGGCAGCCATTAAAGGTACCAGGCCTTTTGTAATTATTGACGAGCCGCATCGTTTTAGCAAAAATCAAAAAGCTTTTCAATTTATCGAAAAAGAACTAAAGCCACAGGCAATTATACGCTTAGGGGCAACCTTTCCTGAAGAAGAAGTGGGCAAAGGGAAAAACAAAGTGAAAAGGCGCGATTATACCAACCTGCTTTATGATTTGAATGCCTTTGACGCTTTTAACCAGGATTTGGTAAAAGGCATAGCCAAGGAGCATTTTGAACCTATCAGTCAAAAACAAGATAAGGTAAGGATCATGAGCATTGCCAGCAAAAGCACGGCAAAGTTTAACCTGATACAAAAGGATGCGCCGATAAAATCTTTCGAGTTAGCAAAGGGAGATAGCCTGGGTGTTATTTCGACCGAATTAGAAGGAATTGTAATAGATGCAATTACAAACAGTACGGTAGAACTTTCTAATGGACAGATAAAGAGCACAGGAGAAGAGTTTAGCACCGATATATATTCTTCCTCTTACCAGGAATCGATGTTACGTCTGGCGCTGGAACGTCACTTTGAAACAGAACGTATTAACTTTTCACGTAACAACAAAATCAAGACCCTGGCGCTGTTTTTTATTGATGATATTTATTCTTATCGTGTA
Source organism: Mucilaginibacter sp. (assembly GCF_025362475.1). GTDB lineage: Bacteria > Bacteroidota > Bacteroidia > Sphingobacteriales > Sphingobacteriaceae > Mucilaginibacter. The sequence goes on along the minus strand of NZ_JANYGH010000024.1, from coordinate 110,374 downwards.
AACGGGCAGCAGGGAAAGATGCCCTATCTTAAGGAGACATTTGAGCGTTTACTGATAGAAAAAATTGATAGCCTTTTGGTTGATCTTGAAGAACAAGAACAAGAGTACAAACACTATTTGTTAGCAACCAGAACTGATGTTGAAGCCAGCCATGCAGGTTATTTTTCACAAGACAACAGTAGCTCGGACGAAGCTATAGGCCGAGAAGTACAAGAGATATTGTACGAGAAAAAGAAGTTGCTGTCAATAAAAGATGCAAATGGCCAATTTAATACACGCCGTTTCCTTTTCTCAAAATGGACGTTAAAAGAGGGCTGGGATAACCCTAATGTGTTTACAATTGCCAAGTTAAGAAGCAGCGGCAGTGAAAATAGCAAAATTCAGGAAGTGGGTAGGGGCTTACGCCTACCTGTAGATGAGTTTGGCAACCGGATATCTAACGAGCAGTTCAAGCTCAACTATATCATCGATTTCACAGAAGCTGATTTTGCTGAAAGGCTTGTTAAGGAAATAAATGCAGATTTGCCTAACGGCTTTGTATTATCTGACGAGGATATTTCTCGTGTAGCGAATTCACGGAAAATAGATGCGGACGACCTTTTTATTGAGCTATTAACCAAAAAGTACATAGATCGTAATAAAAATATAAAAGTTGAGCATACCGATAAGCTTTTTGAGGAGTATCCTGAATTTGCGATAGGGCTGAAACAAGGCAAGGTAGAAGACCGGAATAAAAAATCCGACAAGAAAATCAAAATCCGCCCGGCTGTATATGATGAGTTGAAAACACTATGGATGGCCATCAACAGCAAATATATTTTACATTACCAAAAGATTGAAGACAAGAACTATTTGTTTAATGAAGTTTTAGGCTTGTTTAGACGGGGTGTGTTTTCTGATCTATACATCAGCAGCAAACGGTCTGAATTAAATACCAAGGGAAGTACAGCCACATTAAATGAAGATACTGGCGTACAATACAAAATCAGCCGGCCTATCTCTTATGCTGATTTCCTGAAGCGAATTAATAGACAAACCAATTTATCTATCCAGTTTTTGCATCAAATAATTGTTGAATTTGCCAAAGAAAATAAATTATCTGACAAAAAGTTTAATGAGCAAAGTGTTGCAAACTTTGTAAGAGCTTTTCAGGATTGGAAGATGGAGAAACTCAATGGCAGATTTAGTTATTCAAAAGCCAACCTTCAATTAAAAAGCACTTCACTTACCTATGCAGACGGTAGTCCGAAAGCCGAAATTACACAGGGTATCATTGGCCCTAAATTTATAGAAGGCGAACCTGCAGAAAAATATCTTTATGATGTTTACGCATTTGATTCGCCTTTAGAAAAAGAAAACTTGTTAGTAGATGGGATCCAAGAAATAGTTGTTTATGGTAAAATACCAAGAAATAGTATCGCTATCCCTACTATTACAGGTCAGTCCTATAGCCCGGATTTTATGTACGTAGTGAAGAAAGACAATGGAGAAAAAGTTTTAAACGTAATTGTAGAAACTAAGGATGTCGAAAATCAAAATACGCTCAGAGGAATAGAGCAGGCAAAAATATCTTGTGCTGAGGTATTCTTTAAGCAATTAACAATTGATGGTTATAAAGTAGAATTTAAAACTCAATTACATAATAAAAAAATAAGGCAGATTATTGATGAGGTAATGACCTCTGATTAACCTTGACAGTTGTTGCAAGTATACTGGTTAATGCCATTGTGAAACCCTTCTTAGCGCAAGTGTTGTGTGGCTGCATGCGAGTTAGGTCAATGTGGCTTTATTGACGAAATCTATTGTGGAACACAGATCAGCCATCGCTCAAAGGCCAACACACAAGAGCTGCGCTAAAAAAAGGAAAATCAGGATTTTCGATTAATCTCTTTTTAGCAAGCACAACCCCATCGTACCTAAATAAAATCGTGAACTTGTATAGTTCGCGATTGCCGCGCTGCGCTCGCAATGACATGTTTGTTTTGCCCGAACTAACGCAAGCAATCCCATTGCCGAAGCCCTCCAGGTCTGTGTGCCCGCATGCAAATCATTGTGTTGTTGTAAAGCCTTAAGCCTACTGTTACCCGTAAGTTCGCGTTAGTGATGGAAGTGGATACCGGCCCCGCGCCTAATGCCTTGTGCGCGTATGAACGTACAGCACGGCCCGCAGGGAACGCCATTGTTTAATTCAAAATTCAAAAAGGGGGCGTTTACCCAAAAAATAGCTTGTCAATGTTGAGTTGTAAAATCGAAGGACGCTGAAGGAGAAATGACAAAGCGATTTAAACCCAATGTGATGTTGTCCGTTGGCTAACGGATCAGCACCCCAATGCTAAGTGTACTTCATGCGGTCCACCGATGCTGTGGGATCCTGATCGTTAGCGAACGGACAGGACGACTTCAGTTTTATAACTTGTCCATAGGTAGGGACGAAGCATCTGCCCGCGTGCTCTACCCGGCGAAGAGGCATGACGTGCAGATCCTTCGCTATGCTCAGGATTGACAAATCGGGCGAGTTAACTCGCTTACTCCAATTTTAAAGGCGGACCTACCAGCTGCATTTCATGATCGGCGAAAATTTTTTCAAGTTCAGCGTGTGATGGGTCGTGGTCTAATGCTTGCATGGTTAAAAAAAACTCTTCCAATTTACCCGCCGGCTGAAAAATAACGGTCATTTTTCCTTTTTCGCTTACCTGGGTCCACGCGTGCGGCACGGCCCTGGGCAAAAAGATACTATCGCCGGCGCTTAGATGAAATGTATCATCGCCTGCTTTAAAAAAATAAGATCCCTGTAAAACGTAAAAAATTTCGTCCTGCTTTGGGTGAATGTGCAGGGGAGTACCCCGCCCTTGCGATAAACTGGTCTGTTCGAAAATAGCCAGGTCGCCATCGGTATCTTTCCCCGATATTTTTACATCCATTATATTTTCATTTAACCCTTTTAGTTTAATGTGCCCATGGATCCTGCCTTCGCCCGCCTGTATTTTAAAGCCGTTATTGGCACGGTACTGCACGTATTTTTTGATGCCATTGGCAAAAGGTGTTAAGGGGAGAGCCGCAAAGGTTAAAATGGAGGTGATAAATTTATTGCGTTTCATAAGCAAAGATTTATTGGTTTACGGAAGCCGGACAGGTGGCGCAAGTGTATTGATATAAAGGTAGTTATAAATTAAAATAAAAATTGCAAAATAAGTGGCAACGACTCACCCCGGCTACGCTCCGCTGGCCGACCCTCTCTTCACCTGCGGTGGAAAGAGGGTTTGGAAAGTTTTTTCCACCCTGAGGGGACGAAAAGTTATAAAAATGAAGTCATCCTGAACTTGTTTCAGGACCCCACAGGACAGGTAGCCCACATGTAACATACTTAGCAAGTGGGGTGCTGAAACAAGTTCAGCATGACATTCGGTTAAAATCGCTACCTATGACAAATTATAAAAAATGAAGTCATCCTGAACTTCTGTCCCCTCAGGGTCTCCTTGAAAAGGGACCCTGAGGCTGCTTGCAAAGTATACACCATGCATATTTGACCCGCATGGTGCCTCAGGGTCCTCCGTTGGAGAGACCCTGAGGGGACGAAAGTTTTTTGGATTTTGCAGCGCCCCCTCTATGCGCGAAGCGGAGAGAGGGGGGACAAGCGCAGCGATGTCGGGGTGAGTTGACTCGGCGTTATGTTAAAAAAGCTTTTGTCATCCTGAACGATAGTGAAGGATCTATTCTCCGCTATGCTTCTTCGACCTGTAGAGTCTGCGAATAGATCCTTCGTTCCTCAGGATGACAAACTTTTCAGACGTCATTTTCCTTTCAGTGTCCTCCGGATAGTAAAACTCAGGATGACAAACTTTTTAAAATGTCATTTCACCTTTTATTTAGCCACCGCCGCAACCGGCTGCGCTATCTTCAGCGACTTGCCTTCGCGTAATAATTCCTGGGTGATGGCGCGGGTGTAGGTTTTGATCTCTTCCTGGAAATCGGCCACCGAAGCGCCGGTGCGGATCTCTTCCAGTCGTTTTTCCCAGGTACCGGTAAGTTCGGCTTGTGCTATCTGCTGGTTTTTTACTACCTGGTATACCGAGAGGCCGGTTTCGGTAGGTACGAGGTTCTTTTTTTCGCGCGAGATATAGTTGCGCTTCAGCAGGGTTTCGATGATGGATGCACGGGTGGCGGGGGTACCCAGTCCGCTTTCTTTCATGGCGTAGCGCAGTTCTTCGTCGTCAATCTCTTTGCCCGCGGTTTCCAGCGCTTTGAGTAAGCTGGCTTCGTTGTACAGGGGCTTGGGTTTAGTTTGCTTCTCTAACAGGGCCTTATCGGTGATGGGCAGGTTTTCGCCTTGCTGCACTTTGGGCAGGGTGGGGTTTTCTTCCTCTTTCTTTTCCTCGTCGGTATCGTTAAATACGGCGCGCCAGCCCGGGGTTTGGATCACTGTTCCGCTAGCCATAAACGTGGAACCGGATTCGACGGTGATCTTGGTGATCTCCTTGATACAGTCCTGATGAAAGGCTTCCAGCATACGGCCGGCAACCATGTCATAAACGGCCTGTTTATCGGGCGTTAACTGGTAGGGTGTTTCGCCGGTGGGCAGTACGGCATGGTGATCGGTCACCTTTTTGGCGTTCACACTGCGCTTATTTAATTTGGCTGTTGATAATACGGTGGCCTGTTTGCCAAAGTCGGGATGCTCTTTCAGCTTCTCAATTAAATTGGGTACGCCGGCAAATACATCATCGCCTATATACCTGCTGCCGGTACGCGGGTAGGTTACCAGCTTGCTCTCGTACAGGTTTTGCAGTATGGTAAGCGTTTGATCGGCGGTGAAGCCTTTGCGTTTATTGGCTTCCTGTTGCAGACTGCTCAAATCATGCAGGAGCGGTGGCGGTTCTTTACGTGGCTTGGCCTCTACATTTGCGATATGGCCACCATTGGTAAAACCGCTGTTTACATCCTGCACCAGGTCGACAATGGCCTGGGCTTCCTCTTTGGTTTTATAGCTTTGTACAGAAATAGCTTTAAATACCTGTCCATCTTTATCGGGCTGGATGCTTACCTGGTAGTACAGCTGGGGTACAAAGTTTTTATTTTCGAGGTAGCGCGAGCAGATCATGGCCAGGGTAGGAGTTTGCACCCTGCCCAGCGACAACACCGCCCGATTACCCGACGATAGGCTAAGCGCCTGCGTAGCGTTCATCCCCACCAACCAATCCGACTGTGACCGGCAATGGGCCGAATTGAACAGGGTATCATAATCGGTACCCGGCTTTAAATTGCGAAACCCTTCTTTAATAGCTTCGTCTGTTTGTGACGAGATCCATAGCCTTTTAAAGGGCTTTTTGCATTTAAGGTAATAGTATATATAGCGGAAGATGAGTTCACCTTCGCGCCCGGCATCCGTTGCTACGATGATTTCGGTAGCTTCATCAAACAGGCCTTTTATAATGTCCAGTTGTTTTTTAACCGATGGGTCGTCGACCATTCCGGCCTTTGTTTTTACCTTGCGGATGGAGAGTTTAAACTTGGGCGGCAGCATGGGCAGGTTTTGAACGTTCCAGCCATAATAGCCATATTCCTGCGGGGCGGCTAACTGCAGCAGGTGCCCAAAAGCCCAGGTAAATGTGTACCCTTTGCCTTCCATATAGCCATCTTTTTTAGTGGTAGCACCAAATACTTTGGCAATTTCGCGCGCAACGGATGGTTTTTCGGCTATAATGACTTTCATAAAGTTCTTGTATTAAGTAAAATAGCCTTCAGCAGCATCATTCATTTACCCTGGCCGAATGTATTGAAATACTGATGGCTGTGCAACGGGTGTTGATAAAATGGGCGGGGAGAGGATGATTTAGGTACTAAATTTACTTTGTCATAATGAAAGGGCATTGTCCCGCTGATGGCCGCGGGAGGGCCTAGTTCTTTGTCTTGAAACAAAGAACCAAAATTCAAGTCAGCAGAAATGCTTCTTTGCCGCACAAGGCCTCTGCCCTGCAAAACGGGCAAAACCTGGGCTGGAATTATTTTGCCCTTGCCCGCCTGTCTCCTACATGCAAAAACTTCCTATGCCCTACAGCCGCACAACCCTACATTGTTTTACCCGTTTTCGCCCGAAGCTGTTCTGCTGACGAAAAAACTGCCAAAACTCCGTTGCTGATATTTTTGAAATTTTGAGAACAATAGGAGTACGCGTTGGTATAATTTTTGCCCTATAACATAGTTCTTTATGATAAGCGTCATTTATTTTGCGGCTTATAATTGCAAACTTTGTTTACCCTAACCTTCAAAGAATATTGCAGTCATGAAAACCATTATAGTACCCACCGATTTTACTGCACGGGCCGATAATGCCGCCCGTTATGCCATCGGTATAGCCAGGGAAATGAAAAGAGATGTTAAGTTGTGTCATGCTTTATTTGTGCCGATAGAATTACCTATGGCCGATCCCGGTTTATGGCCTTTGGAGGATTATGCTTTTTTGAAAGACGCCGCCGCAAAACAACTGGAAAGCTTAGCCGTGGAATTGGAAGATACCATTGATGATGCCGCGAAAGGTCCTGCATCACCCCATAAACCAGCCATTAGCTTTGATAATGAGATAGGGCCGGTAACCGATGTTGTAGTGAATTTTATGGACGATGAAAACTCATCATTAGTGGTTATGGGGATCTCCGGGACGGGCGGGTTCGGTCGGTTAATTATGGGAAGCAAAAGCAAGGATCTGGTTGATAAGGCAGATTTTCCGGTCTTGCTGATTCCGGTCTCTGCAGTTTTTAAAGGTATTAAAACAATTATTTTTGCAACAGATTTAAGCGAGGGCGACATAGATGTCATTAAATCGATTGCCGGTATGGCCAAAGTATTTAAGGCCGAGATCCGTGTTTATCATATCACCGGCGAAAAGTATGAAAGGAATGTGAAACGTAACCAGGCAGATACCTTTATGGAAAAATTGACCGGGGAAGAGCATTATTCAAATATATCCTATCATCACTTCAGGGGCATGAACATTAATGATGGCCTCGAGTGGCTTTGCGAACATGGACAAATTGATTTATTGGCCATGGTGCACCGGCCGCATAGTTTGTTGTACAGGGTTTTAACTGGCTGCCACACCCATCACATGGCCCGGCATATCAAGATCCCACTATTGGTTTTTCCGCCCGATTATAATATGTCATTATAAAACAGCTATAAGCGGTTAATTGTATTTTAATTAAGCGTATAAATTTATTCAATTTGGAAATACCTACCTTAATGGAGGCCATGGTTTTTGAGAAGGCCGGGCAGCCACTTGTACTCAGGCAGCTACCGGTTCCGCAGCCGGCTAATGACCAGGTATTGCTTAAAGTTATTGCCTGTGGCATATGCCGCACCGATCTTCATATTCTGGATGGGGAGCTCAGTCAGCCCAAATTGCCGCTGATTCCTGGCCATGAGATTGTCGGTCGGATTGTTAAAGTGGGAGATGGGGTAATAGAGCTGAAAGTAAACGAGGTGGTGGGTGTTCCATGGCTGGGTTACACCTGCGGCCATTGTAAGTTTTGTAAACAGGGAAAAGAAAACCTGTGCGATAATCCTTTATTCACCGGCTATACCATTGATGGCGGGTATGCCGAATACACTGTAGCAGATGCCCGTTTTTGTTTTCGGTTGGATGAGGCGTATGCTAAATACTCATCAGCACCTTTATTTTGCGCGGGGCTTATTGGTTTCAGATCATACCAAATGATAGATCCTGCCGCAATTAACCTGGGCATTTACGGCTTCGGCGCGGCGGCGCATATCCTTATTCAAATTGCGATTGCACAGGGGAAAAAAGTATTCGCCTTTACCCGCGATGCTGATGAACAAGCCCAGCGCTTTGCTAAAAGCCTGGGAGCCGGGTGGGCTGGTAACAGCTCAGAAGTGCCGCCAGAGCGATTGGATGCCGCTATCATTTTTGCACCTGTAGGCGAACTGGTGCCAATGGCGTTAAAAAATATAGATAAAGCAGGGCAGGTAATTTGCGGCGGCATACATATGAGCGATATTCCCGCCTTTTCATATGATCTTTTATGGGGCGAAAGAATGATTAAATCTGTTGCCAACCTTACCCGGCAGGATGGATTGGATTTCTTTAACATCCTTAAATCGGTATCGGTACATACACAAACGGAGGTATTCCAATTATCAGAGGCAAATGAGGCAATTAACAGGTTAAGAACCGGTAAGATTAATGGAGCAGCGGTATTGGTGATGAAGTAAGGTGGCAGACCGTATTTTCGTCCAAAAAAATAGGATTGCAGCTGCTGTTAATCAGTAAGTTATTTTTTATATAACCAAATTCAGGTATCTTGTATTATGAAACAGATCAGTACAAAACATTTAAAATTTGCGCATAATGCGTGGATGAGAGGGCTCGGTTTTTACGAGCTGGAACTAAATTTTTTGCGGGAACGACTGGAAGAAGTCGCCGGCGGCAATACCGGCCGGGAGGTTGGCGAAAATGTTGAACATTTTCAGAACCAGTTGATTATCCACCGTGATTACCTGGATGGGCTAAAACACAGGATCCGTGGAAATCAGGGGGTATTGGAAAATGAAATCAGCGCCTCCCCGGAATTTATTGACGACAGGGAACTCACCGTTTATAATCAGCTTTCGGATGATTATGTAACGGAGGAAAAAATGATCAACGAATTGCGGCATGAGTTTAACCATTTTGCCGCTAAGTGGTTATAATTCGCAGATGGTAATCCTTTCCGTAAGTACCTGCCAAAATAGGACTGTAGCCAATTAAAGTACAGCCCTGTTTTATGCTATATAATAATTTAAGGGGCATTAATAGGCCGCCCCAACAGTTATCTGCATTATAACACTTCTATTAATTAAGCCTGCGGGTTGATAACTGACGCCCGGGGTGTTTAAGAACATTTATTAATCTCTCATCATGGAGGGAATGATCATAACCGGAACCTGTTGTCGCTTTAACAGTTCATTGGCGTTTGTGCTTTTAAATATTCGGTTCAAAAGGCTAAACCTGTCGTGTATCAGCACAAGCAAGTCGGTTTTGTTTTCTTTGCAAAGGCGGTTAAGACGATTAATCAATTCTTCGCCAACGATGGTTCGATAAGTGATACCCGGATACCCAAATCGGGCAACCTGGCTAATAAAGGTTGTTTTCTTCTCTATATTCTGCTCGTTATTATGTTCCCAGAGGGATACATACACAATTTCGATTTGAAAATGAAAGATGCGGCCCAATTGAACAAGGTAATGCACTGCATCCAGATCGGTGTCGTTAAAATCGCAGGCAAAGGTTACTTTTTTAAATTGTCCCAGGTTGGTACCTCCGGGGATGATGATAACGGGGCGGCTGGCACGATTGAGCACAACACTGGTATCATTGCCAATCAACAAATGTTCCATCGTACTGCCCGCCCGGGCGCCCATGATAATAAATTCGATATCCTTTTTGTTCTTAAAAAACTCTAACTGATACCTAAGGCTCCCTTCCTCGTACCGGCAATCAATACTGGGGTGATGATGATCTGCAGGGAGTGTTTTAATAAGCTCTTCTAAATCTTCTTTCAGGAAATTTAGTTTTTTATGGCTTTCATTTTCCCACAACATCTCATCAACGGCACATGGTATGCTTCCAAATCCGGCCAGAACAGGCCGGCTGATGAATGTGTTTAACAGTATGATGTTTGAATATAGCTGAGCACAAAATGAAACGGCAACTGTTGCTGCATGATTGGCATTTTCGGTAAAATTGGTTAGCACAAGTATCTTTCTCAAGGTGTTTTTTAAAAGAAATATTATTAATTAATAGTTATATTTCTGGCTGTGAAGTAAATATGTCCAATTAATACCCGTGCGAAGGCTATAATCATCATACTAAATAATGGATCTGAACGTATTTTTGAGCAGACGGCTGGGGAAGCGAAAGAAGTATATTTTTAGAAAAGGATTTTAAAAGAGAATTATAAGGCAGGTTTTGGCATTTTCCCCCAAATATTCTAATATTATATGCTACCTAATTTGTTTCTAGTATTTTTATAAATAGAATGTATTTAATTAAAGGTTAAAGCCGGCAATTTGTTTTGTTATAATTGAAATTATTATTTTTTATTTGATTTAATAATCATATTCCATGATTTTGACCAATCGTAAGGAATGCTGGCTGCACCGGTAGCCGCAAATAAAGGAGGCAATTTGCCTATGCCAGGGCCGGTCCCGGTTATCAACGCCACTTTTGTTTAATCCGATAGGGGTAGGTTTAAATTAATTTCGTAAAGAATAGGATTTTGATTTTCCGAAAAAATAGGCATCTTTTTATTTAACAACATTCATTTAATCTTTCATCACCGAAGGAATAATCATTACGGGCACCTGTTGTTGCTTTAACAACTCATCAGTGTTAGTGCTTTTAAATATCCTGTTCAAAAGGCTATGCTTGTCGTGCACCAGTACCAACAAATCTGTTTTGCTTTCTTTGCAATGGCGGTTAAGGCGATTAATTAACTCCTTGCCGGCAAGAATTTGATAAGTGACATACTCATACCCGAACCTGGACACCTGATCGATAAATTTGCGTTTCTTTTCTATGTTGTTGCCATCGTTGTGCCCCCATAGTGATACATGCACAATTTCGAGCTGAAAATGAAAAATACGACCTAATTGGATTAAGTAATGTACTGCATTGATATCGCTATCGTCAAAATCACAGGCAATGGTTACTTTTTTTAATGCTCCCAGGTCTGTATTTTCCGGTATAACGATAACAGGCCGGTTAGTACGGTTTATCACTAAGCTTGTATCGCTGCCAATAAGCAAATGTTCCATCGTGCTGCCTGTACGGGCACCCATTATAATCAATTCTATATCCTTTCTTTCTTTAAAAGAATCTAACAGGAATTTAAGGCTTCCTTCCTCTCGCTGGCAGTCAATAGTGGGGCGGTGCTGGTTTGGGAGTAGTGCTTCAATAAGTAGTTGCAGATCTTCTTTCAAAAAATCCATTTTTTGCTCGCTTTCATCTTCCCATAACATCCGCTCAATGACATATGGCGAGCCGCCAAACTCGGATAAAACCGGCTGACTAATAAAAGTATTAAACAGAATGATGTTTGAATTTAGTTTAGCGCAAAGCGGAACAGCAGCAGCTGCTGCATGACTGGAATTATCACTAAAATTGGTTAGTACAAGTATCTTTTTCATGATAGGTCTATTAGATTAAAGCGTATACTTTAGGTTATGTAAAGTAGCTGGGGGACAGAACAAATATGACTATTCCATCATATAGCGTAGGTGATATTCATCATACTGTAAATTGATCTACAGCACATTTTTTAGATCCAAAGAAAGAATGAAGTATATATTAATGCAAAAGGGAGACTATAAAACGGGTGTCAGTATTTTTTCAATTATCTTAAAAAGCTCCTTGTCATCATAGGGTTTGATCAGGTAATGACACATCCCAATAGCGAACGCTTTTTTTACATCAGATTTTTCAGACATCGCTGATGTAAAAATAAAGGGGATGAGCCGGGTGCTTTCATCCTGTAGCAGTGATTCAAAAACCTGGTAACCGGTAATGCCCGGCATTATAACATCACTTATAACTAAGTCAGGGAGATTATTCTTAGCGATATTAATTCCATCATAGCCATTGTCAACTACCAATACGTTATAGCCTTCCAATTCAAGAAGTTCCACCGTGCTTTCCCTGATCTCTTTATTGTCTTCAATAAATAAGATTGTTTTAGGCATAGCGTAAACAATAATTAGTTAGAGATTAATACGTAACGTTTTAATTATATACGATATAAATATATAATTAATGCGACTTGAATGTATTTTAATTAAAGGTTAAAATCGGTAATTTGTTTTGTTATAGTTGCAGTTATTGTTTATTATTTGCTTTGGATAACCATATTCCATGATCTTTTCGGTTGATAAGGCTTGCCGCTTGCACTGGTAGCCGCAAATAAATGGGTAGTCTTGCCGTCTTTAAACAACAAAAACGATCTTTCAAGATTACTCCTGCGTTTGTTGCCATCATTCCATTTTACATTTCCCGAATAATACAACCTGCATTATTCGGGAAATGTTCCTGGTGGCTAAAGGCATAGTACATATGATTTGCTCCCGCTATTTAAAACTACCACGCTCACTGTTGACAATCGCGCTAATTTCTTCGGGAGTTAAGGGTTCTTTAAATACTTTTACCTTATCCAGGTATCCATGAAATATTCTTTCAGCGGGGAATTCCTCATTCCTGCCCAGTGTCCACTTGTTACCGTTGGATAGGTCGGCATCATTTTCTACTATCGTTTTACATGCCAATGCACCGTCAATGTATAAGTAAAGTGTTTTACCGGTGCATACTCCTGCTATATGGTGCCAGTTGTTTTTCCAGTTTGCGGGCAGGTTAACTGTACAATCTCCGCGTCCCCAGCCGCCGGCAAAAAAGGTGAGGGTTTTATGGTCAGTTACCTGCAAAACGTGGCTATCACCTTTGGTTATCATATCAACCAGTCCGTCTTCATTTCCTGTTGGGTAAATCCATCCCATCATCGTGATGGTTTCGCCCATATTATCCAGACTTGCCGAATTGGGAACTTCAACAAAAATATTTTCCTCAAATCTTAATTTTACAGCTTTCTTATCTTCAACGAAATTATTTGTAAGCATAATATGTCCATTATTATGGTATCCCGAATTATCTGTTACCAGCTTATCTGAATTATAGCCAATAGCGGAAAGGTCAAGCAGAAGCGATTCTTTATGATCATAGTATACTTTATAGTCTACCCTGGTATCATCAACCCTGATGTGCTTGAATCCTTTTACAGTGCAGGGCAAAGTGTGTGCAATACTTTTTCTTTCGCCTGCTGCAAGCATTATGGTATCGGTAAAAAGCAAGGAGTCATTCATCATCACCGGGATATTAAAAGTTCGGTTTAAACCATCAATATTTTGAATGATATAGGTAACCTGTTGCTCCTGGTTAAGCTTAACCATTGGCTTTGCAGCCAAATCTGTAATTTTAAACGGATGGGCAGATGGCGTTGCGGGTAGTTTTACATTAACCGTTACGGGTGCCATGCCTTGCAATTGAAGTTCGGTTTTACCTTCGGGATAAAGCCGGCATATGAGAGAATCATTTTTAACGCCTCCGGAAACCACCATGCAGTTTTTGTAGCCATAAGGCTTTCCGTTTACAAACAGGGTAACAATTTTTACACCGGTGCTGCCACTGTTGGCGATAGAAAAATGTATGGTAACCGGCTCGTTTGGCTCCACACTATTTTTTGAAACCGTATAATTCAGGATCTTAAAATCCGGGTTTTGTTTCGTTTCTGATAACAGGGCCTGATCTTTATTCACCGGCCACTTGCTTTCCTGGCTACCCATAGCAAACGTCATGGAGCCGCCCTTTGTTAAAATTGAATGTGGTATTGTTAGCTGCTGCCAGGCGTTTCCGTTTACACTTAACGATTGCACATAGTTATTTTTTAAGGCGGTATTGGCGCTGTTAATGGTGAAATTTTTGCCGTTTGAAAGGTGGAGTGTTACCGATTGAAATAAAGGTGCGCCTATGGCGTAATAGGGCCGGCCCGGGCAGGCAGGGTAAATGCCCATAGCGCTAAAAATATACCAGCTGGATGTTGAGCCAAGGTCGTCATTACCAGGTAAGCCTCCTGGTTTAGCACTGTAACGGTTAAGCATGATCTGCCGTACCCATCTTTGTGTTAATGCAGGTTTACCAGCCTCGTTAAACAGGTAAGGCAAATGAAATACGGTTTCGTTATCAAAGGGGATTACATTGTTAGTCAGCGCCGAATCAAGCCCGCTGGCAAATTGTTCATTGCCACCGGTAAGGTTGATCAAGTCTTTCGCGTTATGTGGAACAAAGTAGGAGTATACCCATTTGTCTCCCTCTTTATAGCCCGACATCCCCGGCTGCAACTTAAACTCATGGTTGTTACGGGGCAATAGCAACAATTCATCATTGTTCAGGAGGTTCCTGTAATTGTAACTCCGGTTTAATAAAAGCTGGTAGTCTTTATCGTTGCGGATGATATTTTTGGCAAACTGCGATAAGGCCCAATCATCATAAGCGTATTCAACTGTGCGGGTTACCGATTCTGAACGGGTAAATGGAATGTACCCATGTTGCTGATAGATCTCCATATCCGGCTGTATAAATGGCGGCTCAACAATACTCTTTTTCATGGCTGTATAAGCCAGTTGTTTATCAAAACCGGTAATACCTTTCAGGTAGGTATCCACAATGATGGGGATAGCATGGTTACCGGTCATTGATTCGGTAGGCAGGTGGCCGGTTTGCTTATAAATATCCAGCATAGATAAAACAACATCTTTTTGTTTATCCGGGTAAAGCAGGGTAAGCAGGGGGTGCAGGGAACGGAAAGTATCCCAGGGCGAGAAAGCCCCGTATTGATCGGCGCCTGCTTTTTGGTGGATTTTACCATCGAAACCTTTATAACGGCCATCCACATCATTAATAACCCATGGTATTAAAAGTGAATGATAAAGTGCGGTATAAAAAACAGTTTTATGTTGTTCATTACTATCTGTTACATCAACAACGGCCAGCTTTTTAAGCCATTTATCCCTCGTTTGTTGGCGTACCTGGTTAAATGTTAAAGCTCCAATTTCTTTATTGATATTGTTTTGAGCGCTTGCATAACTAACCGAAGACGTGCTTAATTTAACCTCAATAACTTTATTTTGCTTTACTGTTGATGGAAAAGTGAAGATCCAACCGCCTTCAACCTGCTTTTTTGATGTAGAGTTTTCAGAAAAGTTGATGACGGTGTTACCGTTCGCAGCATGTAGTGTTTTTGAGGAGATTACACTGATCTCGCCGGCATCAGCGATGAATAGCTGCGGGATATTATCTGCCGTAAAGGTGAATTTAAAAATACCTGTCCTCGCCGTGGTTGTGGCTTCGACTATGGTGCGGTCGTCATCAAATATTACTTTATAATAGCCAGGGCTTGCGGTTTCATTGGCATGCGAAAACTTCCTGCTGTATTTACCGGCTTCAAATGTGGCACTCTTGCCGACAGGCATAACATAAAACCGGCCCGCAGAGCCTTCGGGAAAACCACTCATGTGCCTAAAACAGCTGAAGTAGTAAATGCTGCTATCGTTGTAGTTATATCCCTTTGCAACCCTTGTTTCGGGACTTAACTGGATAAAGCCCGATGGCGCGACTGCTCCCGGATACGTACCACCTTCGCTTCCCCATTTGGTAAAGACATCGCTTTTTGCAGTGCCAATAAATGGGTTTACATAAGGCAGGTGATCTGCCTGTTGGGCAGAAACATCATAGTTTAACAACAGTGTCAACACTGCGGTTAAAGCAAAAAACTGTTTGAAGAGCTGTTTTGAAATGAATAAACAGGTGGTTATTGAGAGCGGGGAAATCCGGGGGACACCGAAAGCGAAATAACGCTTTGAAAGATTTGTCATCCTGAACGTAGTGAAGGATCTATTGTCCGCCATGCTTCTTCGCCCTGTAAAGTCTGCGAATAGATCCTTCACTATGTTCAGGATGACAGGGCTTTTTTTATACAAGTACATTAATAACATACCCGTCATTGCGAGGCACGAAGCAATCCCCTCCTTACAGAGTAACTTTGCAAATCCACCCTGTACAGTTTGGGATTGCTTCGTGCCTCGCAATGACGGTTGAGTAGGTATTTTACCCGCTTGTAACATTCTCAAATTACCAGTTTGTAACATTCTCAAAAAATAAGATTTCAACTCTTTCAGCCCTCCACTATATTTTAATATAAATTTTTCTTTTATCGAGGATATAAGCCACCAGCCAGCAAAGCATCATATAACAAATGGCAAATACCAGTGTACCCAGGGCTCCGGGGAATAAGCGCTGGTAAAATACCTGGTTTATCCAATCGTAAAAGCTTAATTGGGGGCGTACCCATATGGTTTGCAGTACAGTGAGTAATAACTCCGATAGCAGGTAGATGGCCAGCGAGTTACGACCAAGGATAAGGAAGAAATTGGTGCCGCGCTTTATCTTTTCAATCTCGATGATAAATATCAATAGACCTAAAATGGCCAGGTCGATACCTATGGTGAGTAAGGTAAAGGTGCTTGTCCATAATTTTTTGGCTATGGGGAAAAACTGACCCAGGAATAAAGCGGCAACTATCAGTAAGCCGCCATACAAGAACAGTTTAGCCACTGTTTCATAGTTTTTTCCTTTACGCTGGATAAACGCACCCGCTAAAAAGCCACCAATTACATTCACGATGCCCGTTAACGTACTTAATAAGCCTTCGGGATCAAAGGCAATGGGGCCGCCTTTATCGTGGTATAAATGATCGTTGCCCAATAATACAATATCAAGCTTTGTACCGGCATTGCCCAGCATCGTGAACTCCTTACCGGCTTCGCCAAACAGGACTAAAAATGCCCAGTAGCCAACTAAAAGTAATACTGAGATAATTACAGCTGTTTTTTGAGAACAATAATGAACTATCAAAGCGCCGAAAAAATAACACAGGGCAATGCGTTGTAATACGCCCATAATACGGGTATGACTTAATGAGTTAAAGGCCCAGCCATCATTTACACGATGGAAGAACGGGAACCAATACATGAGGTAACCGAGTAAAAATATAATAACCGTTCTTTTAAAGATCTTACTTATAAAAGCCGCATCACTCTCAAACTTCTTTTTAGAGAAGCTGAGCGCGTTACCAACAGCGAATAAGAAAGATGGAAAAACAAGATCGGTTGGAGTAAAACCTATCCATGGGGCATGATCAAGCGGTGTCCATACGTTTGCGCCCGAACCGGGTGCATTCACAATGATCATGAAGCAGATGGTCATTCCGCGGAAGATATCGAGCGCTGTAAATCTTTCAGTAGTTAAAGCCATTTTTATTTTTTAATTAAGATCAGCACTTGTTTGAGTTATTGTACGCCCAGCTTCCGGCTCGGCTATGATTAATGTTTGGGTCGGACGTTTACCATCTTCATCATAGATCACCAATTGGTTTATACCCTTATTGAGCCAGCATTCGGGGATGTATAAACTGGATATCGCTATTTTTTCGGGATAGCGGCCAATATTGTGCCCGTTAATCCATACCGAGCCATGCCCTAATTCTTTAGGCTCAAAACGCCATATGAAAGTTTGTCCCTTTATGTGCGGAACAGTAAATGAGCTGCGGTAAAAGCAAGGGCTGTTTATTTTATTACCAGATGATAACGTTTGCCAACCCTTTAGCGCTTGCGGATCACCCGGACCGCCCTTTAACTGCCAGCCGGTTACGGCATCGGCGTTACCAATGGCGTTTATTTTTACCGGCTGATCAATACCACCTTCGTTTGAATAATTTTCGATAAACACACTAAGTGTAACAGGTCCTTTTAAAATACCGGCTTCTGCAATATTAACTTCAAAAGGCTGGTTCCAGCCTTCATGGCTTAATACCTGTTTACCATTTATGAATACCGTGGCGTTTTCATCAACACTTTTAAATAACAGGGTTATTTTTGATGTGCCCGCGGGTTGTTGCGGTATAATTGTGGTAAACCAGCCGTACCCTTCTTTTAAATTAAAAGCATCAGCTCCTATTTTATATTTTTTATATAGCGTAGTATCAAATGGCGGCGGGCCTTGTTTGGCATCATCACGGTGCGCTGCTTTAACAAAATACCAGTTATTTAATTCACTAATAAACGGACCGCCTTTTTTAATAACGGCGTTGCCAAAAATACCTTTACTATCAACCTCATCAATTGGGCCAAGGTAGGCAGCCAGTTTGTCGCGGCCGTCATGGGCGGTAAAAACGGCAAGGGTATGTTTACCTTTTTTTAAGTTAAGTGAAACTTCGGCATTGCTCAGTTTCCAATTTGCAGCTGGCTCTCCATCAATAAAAGCCTGGCCGCGGCCGTTGCCATTAACCTGCAGCGTGTATTTCCCGGCAGTAGGAATATTCAGCGATGTTTTGTACCATGCATCAGCAGTGATATCGCCATCGGTACCCATGGGTAAGGGGGCTTTTGAGGATAGCCATTGGCTGGTGTTATAATTTGCAGTAGCAAAGCCGGATGCATTTTTAAACTGCCAATTATTTAAAGCAATGGTTTGCGTTTGTTTTGTATTGGGGGATGGAGCCTGGTTTAAAACTTTAGCTTTTTTATCTATATAGATCCATACCTGCCCGGGTTTATCTGCCAACAATGGACGCTCTATTTCTCCAATAAACAGACCGTTTTTAATATCTGCTTTACCTAAATAAGCGGTACCGGTAACGATGTAGTTTTTATCTGCCATGTTGGTTATCCAGGTTTTATCAGTCTCCTGCCTGTTCATAGCTAAAATACGGACGGTTTGCGTGCCAGCTTTAAAAGTATATTCCAAGGGCTTGTTACTGGCAGGCATCGTTTCATTGATAAGCACATTTTCGCCATCTATTTTTACATCAGAATTTTCCGTTGAGGCTTTGTCTTTTGTGTTAAAATACATGGATACTGGCATACCTGCTTCAGCATCAGTAATAATGGTGGTGGTATTATCCTGCTTTACAATGGCAAAGATCCTGGTTAAAGCCCAATTGAGCGTAACCCTATCGTTAACCTTGTAATTATGAACCAGGGGATAAATTTCACCCGGTAAAATGGTCACCTTTTTATCGCCTAAAACTTTAGCATCGCCTAAATGCAGCTGCGTGGTGATAGCTTCTTTACCCGGATTATCAAGGAAGATAATTTCTCCGGCAGGGCTTTTCCGTGCGGTTAGCCTTAATGATGGAGCTGTTATTATTTTGTTATAGGATACAGAATCATTTACACTGTTTTCCAAAACATCCTGGAAACTGCGGGCAAACCATGCCGCGCGTTTAAATGTATAATATATAGGTCGCAGATCACCAGTTTGCCCGATAGCTGCACCATAATCATAAGATGCCGCATCTTCATCATTATTAGTATAGCCAAAGTTCGATCCACCATGAGCCATATAATAGTTATAGCCATTGCCGCCATTGGCGATAATTTTCCAGGTGCGTCTGTCATACAGCGCTGCATCGCCCGGCTTAGCGCCATATTGCGAATACCATACGCTCCAAAACTCCGTGGAGAACCATGGGTTGGGTCTTGCTTCATCATCCAGTTTACCATTACCAGCCGGATCGCTGTAATGATGCAGGCCGCTGAAAAAGTAAGGCACCTGCAAGCCCATACTTAGCGCCTTGGTTTGCAAATGCTTAAAATAGCCATCGGGCATGATGGTACCCCATCCTTTAGGATGCTCGTTCTCCAACTGAACCAATATGACAGAACCACCTTTGTTTACCTGGTTATTAAATACGATGGGTAAAAGGTGATCGAAAAAACGATCAACATATTTTTCAAACGGTGGATTGTCTTCCCGAACCCGCACTCCTTTTTTAAATTTGAGCCAGATAGGGTAGCCGCCATTATCCCATTCGGCACAATAGTAGGGGCCTACGCGTACGATGGAATACATACCAAGGTCTTTAACCTCTTTTAAAAATAAATTGAGGTCACGGTCGCCGGTAAAATCAAATTTACCTTCCCGGGCTTCGTGGAAATTCCAGATGGTATAGATCTCGATACAATTAAAGCCGGCCCGTTTAATGCGCAGCAATCTATCATGCCAAAGCTGGTGCGGGATCCTTGCATATTCTAACCCTGCCGATGCCAAAAAGGTACGCTTGCCATCTATCAAAAAACCTTTACTATCAAAATCAATATAAGGTTTGGCTACCGCCGATGGAGGAAAAATGTGGTCGTTGTTTGACTGGGCCTTTATGGTTGTGCTATATGCCAGGCAAATGAGAATTGTTACAAATAAGTATGTGCTTTTGATCATGTGTTTTATGATTCAATGTTTTTTGTTATAGTAGCGTAGGGTTCGTTTTGTTTTTCAAATGTAGAGACGCATAATTGCGTCTCCCGCGTGCAAATCGACTTTGCAAATTCGGAATGTCCTGCGGGAGACGCAATTATGCGTCTCTACAAAAAACAGGTATTGGTTAATACGCTGCCTGCAATACCAAGCTATTATACTTTGCAAACAAAGCTTTTGATTTTTCTACGCCATCGCCTTTGCCGGCATCGGGATATGTATTATCGTGCTTGTTAACCCATTGCCATTCCCAGTTTTTTACCTGTGCATCAAATGCTTTGTCATCAAAAGCGGTGCCTGTTGCCAATGATTTATTAAGCTGCGAAAAATATAATTCCCAGCGGGGTTTATAATAGCCTTTTATTAAACCAGCCCATTGCCGGTTTGAATACTCGCGCAGACCGCTTTCTTTGTCGCCCCAAAGGGTAACCAGGTCGCGCGCGTTAAATTCGTAAAGGTTCTTTTCTTTTTCGGTAACGCCGTTTGCCCTTGCCTCGTTGATCCATTTACCCAGTAAAAAATCTTTACGGGTACTTAGCAGGGCATCCATATCATCCATCAACTGTAAAAACGCGGTGCTGTATTGTTTAAATGCTTCCTTATCACCGCTTTTATAGGCCGATGCCATTTTTTGCTGTAATGGCGTTGCATAATTAGCCAATACCTGGCGCGTTACATCAATCACATCATACTGAAAACCATCACTTTGTTTTAGGCTATCGGCCGCGTTTACTAATAGCTCCCATGCCTTAGCCAATTGCTTAGGGTCATAGTTGAGTTTAGTTAACACCCTATCGATAGTTTTTTGCATAGTTGGCCGGGCCACAATGATGGATTCCGGGCCACCTTCGGTAAGGCCGCCGCTGTAAACGGTGTTCAATAATATGTGCCAGGCGTTGTCGGCATTGGTATTTGTTTGTCCATAACGCCTGCGGGCATAATTGCTTACCCATGCATCCGCGTCAATAGGCGTATCGCGCCAAACGTTTTCAAGCATCAGGGCAAATAATGCCGGGTTTTGCTCAATTCCTTCTGGTGTTACACCTATACCGGTCATGTTTTTTGATTCGGGATCATGCAGGGCAATAGCAGGATCGGCGGCCACGTGACGCATGCGGCCAAACAAACTAATGTTACCACCAAAGTTTTGCAGCATACTCCAGATCCATGGTTTACCGTAATAGGCTTCGGTACGGTTCCAAACCGGGTGGGCGTCGCTATACAAATCCAGAACGATCATCTGATCATCAGGTACGGCATTTAACAATGCCTTGATCTGCTGTGGCTGCCAAAATTTGTTGTTGTAATGAAACATCCAGCCTTGCATTACCCATACCGCTTTGGGATCGGCGGCGGTCATAGATCTGAAAACTTTTTTACTCATTCCATCCAGGTAAGTAGAATCATTGGTAGGAGGGACGTTTTCATTAAAAGTATCGGCCGAGTAAAGATGGTCTGTTCCAAACTCTTTGGTTTGTGCCTCGATATATTTTTTGCCGATAGATTCAAATAACTCATCATCAGGATCAAGAATGTAAACATCGGGGAAGCCGGCATCCCAATTGGTTTTCTTAACTTTTGCTTTCGGGAACCTATCCTTAAAAGAAGGAGGCACGTGCCCGGTAAATGATGACAACACCGGTTTCATCCCGAACAAACGTTCACGTTCCAGGATCTTTTTTTGCAATGCCTTGTGGCTATCCATCCAGTGCTGTGGCAGTGGGCCGCCCCAGGCATCGATATTACCCATCCAAAACCAGGAAAAATAGGCTGGTCCGCTAAAAAATGCGTCCAATTCTTTATCTGTAAAGCCCATGCTTTTATATACATCCTGCCAAACCGCTTCTTCGCCGGTAATGGCCAGCGGCATGTTGATGCCGTTGAGTGCCATCCAGTCAATTTCTTTTTGCCAGCGTTCCCAATCCCACCAGGCCATGGTATAATTAAAGGTGCAATAGTTAAGGTAATAGCGATATTGGTATGGCGTTGATTTATGGATTTTACTGTTAACCGCAGGCAAATTGGCCGGGAGTTTTAAATTGGTACCGTTCCAGCCGATATCGCAAAAGCAATACGTTTTAAGGTAATAATTTAAAGCTGCCGCTACAGATAGACCGTTGCTGCCACGTAAAACTATTTTACCATCGCGGTTATCAAGCTCAAATGCATCTTTGCCATTGTCCTGGGCTATGGGTTCAATTAAAAAGGCAGCTGATTTGCCCGGAATAACCCGTTCAATAAAATCATAGGAAGCTTTTTGATCAACCTGTGCGTAGGTATTTAAACTAAATGCGGTAACAATAAATATCAATAAACCTTTTTTCATTATTTAAGCGGGTTCTTTTTTTTAGGGTATTATTTAAATAAAAATGCCGGTAGCCAGCGCAAATTAACTTAATAAATTATTGCTGGCTACCGGCCTTTAATTGATCATTACTTAAAAGTTTGGATTTTGGACTAAAACTCCTTTACTCTTATCAATTTCTACCTGTGGTAATGGGAAATAATAATTTTTAGGACGAACAAACGTCACCGTTTTAGACTGATCAAGAGGCGCTTTTGAAACTGCCCTGTTGTATATAGCTGCGATATCAACAATTTTAGCTTTGTCCCAGCGCATTAAGTCCTGGTGGCGCTCACCTTCGCCGGCAAGTTCTACGCGGCGCTCGTGGATCAATTGTGTCATTCCTGCACCTACAACCGGCGGCAATAATGTTGATGCCCGACGCCTAACCTGGTTGATTAATGCATCACCGGCACCGGCGCCTTGTGTACGGATAAGGGCTTCTGCTACCAACAAGTAAATATCTGCAGACCGCATTAAAGGTACCGCGAAGGTATGATCAACACCACCACCATCTGCAGCGGTGTTAAATACAGCATACTTTTTAAAAGCAAAGCCTGTTGCCGAAAGATCGGCAGTAAAGGTGGTTAAACCATTCCCATCGCCAAGGTCAACCTTGTCACCTACAGTTAATAAAGTCGCTGCTTTACGTGGGTCATTAGCTTCAAACTCGTTAGCCAAACCTTGCAATGGTTGGCTAAAGCCGTAACCACCCCATGGCCTTGGAATGTAGTAAACCGTAAAATCGTTTTGAACCACATTTTGTACCGCCTGGATAGAGAAAAGCAGTTCTGTACTATTCTCATTTGCACGTGTAAAATTGTCCTGGTATTTGGCAGCCAGTGCATAATTTGAATTTGAAATTACTTTTTGCCCTGTTGTAATTGCCTGGGGTAGTTTGTCCCAATACATATACAGCTTGGTTAAAAACCCAAGTGCAGTGCCTTTGCTTACACGGCCACGGTCTGAAGCGCCATAGCTTTCAGGCAGCAGATCAACCGCTTTTAATAAATCAGATTCAATTTGTTTGCGTACCTCTTCTATTGGCGATTTTGGAACATTAAAGTTTAGTTTGGTGTAATCATCTTCGGTAATGATAGGCACATCGCCATGAATGATCATTAAACGCCAGTAACCAAAAGCCCTTAAAAAATACGCTTCGCCCATACTGCGATTCTTAACATCGGCAGAAATAGCTGTGATCTTAGGGATATTGATGATGCAATTGGTAGCGCGGTTAATTTCCTCATATCTCCATCTCCATGGGTACCTGATAGCGGCGTTTGAGGCATCATAAGTAAGATTCTCGATACCCTCGTCTTCACCGTGGTCACCAGAACGCCAGTAATCATCGGACGGGGTATCAAATGTTGATTCCGCGTGGCCTATATAATCTTCTTCCGGTAAAATGGAGTAGATACCTGTTACTGCGTTAACAGCGTCAACCTCATTACGAAAATAGTTTGTGGAGCTGTAAACACCTTGTTGCTTCAAATCAAGTGCCTTTTTACAGCCACTGCTAAACAAGGCAAGCAATGTAAGCGTATATAATATTTTGTTCGATTTCATGATCTTATAATTTAACTGTTAAACCGAATGTAATTGTCCTTACTGATGGATACTGGGCTACATCAACCCCTCTTTGGAAGTTTCCGTTGGTATAACCTAACTCTGGCGTGTAGCCTTTGTATTTGGTTATAAAGAACAGGTTCTGACCAGATGCGTATACCCTTATGCTTTTTAAAGCAGCCTTTTTAGCCCAATTACCCGGTAGGGTATAACCTAAAGTGGCGTTTTTAAGACTTACATAACTTCCGCTTTCTACAAAAAGGTCTGATGTACGGTAGTTATCATTCGCACGATCAAGCGATAATCTTGGGATAGTATTGCTGGTACCCGGCCCTGTCCATCGGCCTAAGTCTT
The DNA here is from genome assembly GCF_025362475.1 of Mucilaginibacter sp. Taxonomy (GTDB): domain Bacteria; phylum Bacteroidota; class Bacteroidia; order Sphingobacteriales; family Sphingobacteriaceae; genus Mucilaginibacter. The sequence goes on along the minus strand of NZ_JANYGH010000024.1, from coordinate 86,201 downwards.
CGGCATACAGGTTAAACGGATAGGTTGGATCAATGCCCTGCATCCTATCGGCATTGTACAGGCTCACACCAAATACACCGGTAAAGTTTGCCGAGAAATCAAAACCCATGTATGATATGCTGCCTTGTAAACCGGCAGTAACATTGGGGTTGGGGTTGCCAAGGGTGGTACGGTCATTGCCATCAATCTGGCCATCACCATTTAAATCAAGGAAACGTACATCTCCTGGTTTAATATTGCCCTTACGGGAATCATTTTTAAGTGCCGGGTCATTATCAATATCAGCCTGGGTTTGGTATAAACCATTAGTTTTCCATCCATAAAATGAAGCTATTGGCTGTCCCTGGTAAGTTCTGGCAATTTCCTGGCTCGAGCGACCATATACAGTAGAACCAACAAATGTTCCTTCGCCGTTTAGCTTGGTTACCTTGTTTTTGATAAATGAAGCGTTAGCGCCAAAGGAATATTTTACCTTGCTGCCGCCCTGGTAGTTCAATTCAACCTCAACGCCATGATTGTTCATGGTACCGATATTCTGGAAAGGGATAGATACCGATCCAGCCGATCCAACAACAGGTGGAGCTAAAAGCATATCCTTGGTGTTTTTATTGAACCAGGTTAGCGTTGTGGTTAATTGGTTATTCAAAAATCCCGCATCTAAACTAATATTGGTCATGGCTGTGCGTTCCCAGGCAATCTCCGGGTTGGCAAGGCTGTAAACCGCAGCACCTGTGTAGCCGACACCACCAAACGTGTAACCATTGTTTTCATAAGTACTGCCAAGCCTGATTAAACTTGCATATTGAAATGTGCCTATATTTTGGTTGCCCAACTCGCCATAACCACCTGATAATTTCAGGTTGCTTATCCATGTTATATTTTTAATAAAAGCTTCATTTGATAGTCTCCAGCCCAAAGAGAATGCCGGGAAATACCCCCATCTTTTAGTTGGCGCAAATCTCGAAGATCCATCTGCACGGAAGGTTAATGTAGCTAGGAAACGACCGTCATAATCATAAAACAACCTGCCAAAACCAGATTGTAACGACGACTCATCAGGTATCACGCTTGAATTGAACTGGCTATTGCCCTGGCCAAGCACTCGTTGATCTTGCGAAGTGTCATCATATCCTAATCTGGATGCATTAAAACCGTATGTTTTGAAGTTTTGGTAGGAATAACCACCCGTAAACGTTACGTGGCTTTTGCCAAACACTTTATCATAAGTAAGGAATGACTCAAGCAATTGCGACGATAATTCGCCCTCGGTTTGTGTTAACGATGATGTGGTATTTTGCCTTGCCTGGTTAACATCCGCTATATTAAAATTGTATGACCGGTTCAAGGTACCATCATACGCATAGTTTACACGCAGTTTTAATTCTTTTAAAAACGAAATCTCGGCAAAAGCATTAGCCAGCGCGCGGTATTTTTTATTAAACCTGTCTGCCTCCTGTATGGTTGCATAAGGGCTGTTTATATCGCCCAACTGGTTGGCAAAAGCTTTTGATGTGCCGTAAGAACCATCGGCATTAACCAAAGGTATGGCCGGGTTAAAGCGCAGTGCGGAGAAGATAAGACCTGTTTGTGAATTATTATTATCAAAACCGTTATTATTAGCATAATTCAACTGGATATTTTCGCCCAGCTTTAACCAATTAGTTACCTTATGTTCTGAATTGATGCGGGTACTGAAACGTTTATAGTTGGTTTTGTCGATGATACCATCCTCATTATAAATAGAGGTGGAGAAATAATAATTGGATACATCATTACCCCCCGTAATATTTACATCACCATTGGTTACATGACCGGTTTTCATGATGGCCCGCTGCCAATCTGTTCTCTGAGTAGCATAGTAGGAATCATTCCATGGTGCATCAATAGTTGCACCATCATTGGTATAACGCTCCCTTTTCAATTTGTACAGGTCGGGCGCGGTAAGCAGGTCCAAATATTTGGTTGTATTAGAAAAACCGCTGTAAAAGTTAACATTGGTGGCTAATTTTTGATTGTAAGTACCCTTCCTTGTAGTCACTAACACCACACCATTGGCGGCACGTGTACCGTAAATAGCTGCGGCGGAAGCATCTTTCAAAATATCTACCGAGGCTATATCGTTTGGATTGATATCGCTTAGGGCATCAGGGCTATTGGTAGGCACTCCATCAATAACTACAAGTGGGTTTGCATCATTTACAGTACCGGTACCACGAATCCTGATACTTGGTGCTGCACCTGGTGAGCCATCATTACGCACAATATTTACACCGCTGGCACGGCCATCCAAAGCCTGTGCAGCAGAGGTTACCGGCAGATTTTGAATATCACCGCCTTTAACGCTGGCAACAGAACCTGTAATATCAACTTTTTTGCTGGTACCATAACCAACTACTACCACTTCGCCCAGTGCAGATGGTAAAGCTGTCATCACAATGTTCAGCGGCTGATCTCCGTTTATAGTTACAATCTTTTTTTCATAGCCGATATAGCTGATCTCCAGCACACCTTTGTCGGGGGCGTTAATCACAAAATTACCGTTAATATCGGTAGTGGTGCCCAGGTTGGTACCCTGCAGCCTAATGTTTACACCAATTAGCGGTTCGCCTTTGTTATCGACAACTTTTCCCTTAACAATAAGCTGGATGTTGCCGTCTTCGGGAGTTGAGATAATAACTACATGGCCATCGGTCATTTTGTAGGGTAGTTTATTATCAATAAGCGCACCTAATACCTGCTCAATTGTTGCATTTTGCACATCAAGATCAACCTTGCCCAATTTTTTAAGGGACGCGTAGTTGTAAAAAAAGCGGTAATCGCTTTGTTTTTGAATTTTGGTAAGTATACTACTTACATCTGTTTGCTTAATGCTGAGTGTGAATTTCTGTTGCGAATATACATTGGCCGAAACCTGCATACATGTAACCAGAATTAGAAAGAATACTGCTTTCATTAGCAAAATAACTTTAAGGCATACGGGGGCAAATGGACTTGCAAATGCCCTTCTTGTTTTTTTCATTACATTTGTTTTGAAAATTAATGGATAGAGTAAGCGCCTTCATAACACACTTACTCTTAATAATAAATCCCAGATTTTTGCGGGGAAGAGGTGCAACTCTTCCCTTGTTTATTTATGGGTTTTCAGGAATCTGATAAGTAAATGTTTCTCTTCATGTTTCGTAATTAAGTTAGTATTAGTTGGGGTATTTATTTTTTAAGCTTATAGGCCAGGTAAACAGTATTACCTTCAATTTTTGATTGAAATGGCATAATCTGTTTTAGGATCAATAGAGCACTTTCCAGGGTTTCGTTTTTCAGCACACCGCTGATCTGTTCCTTTTTAAGTGCTTCATCTTCAAATACGATGTGCACATCATATTTGCGTTCCATTTGCCGGGCAACATCTTCAAAATCATTATTAACAAACATGATTTTGTTCTCTGTCCAGGCATTTTCCTGGTAAATGTCATTACTAATATTGGGCAGTGTAGCCACTTCATATTTTATTTTTGCCACATCCACCTTAATTGCCGGGTGATTAGCCATTGGTAACGGGTTATTTATAGTGAGCTTTTCATGAGGCGATAAAATGATCTTCTTTTCAGGGTCGTCTGTTAACTCTACCTGCACCTTACCTTTCAATAAGGTAGTTTCGGTTGATTTATCATCCCGGTAAGCTTTTACATTAAACACAGTGCCTAAAACCTTTACAGTAAACCCGGCGGTGTGTACTAAAAATGGTTTCTTAGCATTTTTGGTCACTTCAAAAAAACCTTCTCCTTCTAAATTTACTTCCCGTTGCGCATTTGAAAAAACAGATGGATAGGTAAAATGGCTGCCGGCATTAAGTTTAACTTTGGTGCCATCTGATAGGGTAACCTGCATCATCTTACCAAAAGGTACATCAACTCTTTTTATAGTAACTTCGGTAATTTGCCGACCCGCCTGCTGCTTGTAATAAAACAAAAAGCTTAGCAAAGCAAACACCGTTACCGCCGCTGCCGAACCTATCCATTTCCAATAATTGAACGATCTTATATTATCATTTAATGTTTCAGTTGCTGATCCTTCTGCACTTTTGATTTTAACCCACAGCTCATCAAGCTTGTTGTTTATCGCCGTTACCTCTAAAATAGCATCATCCTTATTAATTGTGCTGGTTAAAGCATCCGTTACATGCTGTATCTTTTTATATCCCGGATACTGTTTTAAAAATAGTTCGAGTTCTTTTAATTCATCTTTACTGGCCGACCCATCCATGCTTTTGGCCATCAGCTCAATAAACCTTGATTTTCCCATAGTTTAGTTAATCTGATATAAAGACACCAAACAATTAAGATTTTCCTAAAAGATTTTGAAATAAAATTAAAATTTGTTTTACCTGGGTTTGTGCACGGTAAATTTGGAAGAAACTTAGCTAAGGACGCTTTCGAGTTTTTTAAGCGCGATGGATAATTGGGCAAATACCGTTTTGTTTGATAGGTCAAGAATAGATGCTACTTCGTTGCAGCTAAGCCCATCTTCTTTTACCATTTTAAAGATGAGTTTGCAGCGGGGGGGGAGGCAGTTAACAGCATTGATGATTTCTGCATGAAGTTCCTTACTGATAAGTAATTGTGCCGGATCTGCATTGAGATGAAAGTAAAAAGATTCGGCGATATTTAGTTCCCTGACCGTCCTGGACGAATTGCTGCGGATATGATTAAGGCAGGCATTTTTTACAACAACATATAAATATACCTGTGGGTTCCTGATCTTATCCAGGGTGCTGCGGTTGAGCCAGATCTTCACGAACACGTCGTTCACAATTTCCTCGCTGGCTTCATTATCGTCCAGAAAAGAATTAGCGAACTGGCAAAGCTTAACTACTTGTGCTTTGTAAAGCTCGTTAAATGCCGACTCATCATTATTAAATCGGATTAAGTGAACAAGCTCATGTATATTCAAAGTGACAGCCAATTAAAAACAATTTCTTGTAATGCATTACCTCGAGGCACGCAGTAAATGTAAAGAAATTATTACATACCGATAAAATGATAATAGAGGATCAATCAAAATAGATGAACCTACGACTATCTGTTATTTTTTGCAGATAAACGTGTAAAGGGATTGCCCTCATTAATTATTTGATTGTTTTAAACTAATCAAAATGAATCCATTAAGGGTATTCCGAGTAGGGTTATCAGAGCTTATCTTAATGGATTGAATTTTGGCAATTTTAGTTTACCACCATTTTAAAGGGAAAACTATCTTATCAACCGAACTCGCAATCATATCGGGTTTAAAGGCATAGTTGCCCAACGTTTCTTTACTTGATATGCCAGATAGTACTAAAATAGTTTTATAGCCCATTTGAACACCACCCTGTATATCCGTTTCCATGGTATCACCAATCACCGTTGTTTCTGCGGTTTCCAAACCCAGGAATTTGCGGGCCGATCTCATCATTACCGGGCTTGGTTTACCGGTTACAAATGCTTTTCGGCCGGTTGCTTCTTCAATCATGGCGGTTGTTGCCGCGATACCTAAATTGTTCCATCCCGGTTTTTTAGGAGAAGGGTCTCTGTTGGTTGTGATAAACTTTGCACCGGCAAGTATCATATCAACAGCCCGCTGCACCATTTCAAGCGTGAAATTACGGCCCTCGCCCAAAACCACAAATTCAGGATCCGAGTCGACAAGAGTGATGCCGTTTTCATGCAGGCTGGTTAATAAACCGCCTTCGCCCAATACGTAAGCTGTACCATTTGGGCTTTGGTCGCCAAGAAACTTTCCGGTTGCCATAGCGCTGGTATATACATGTTTGGTTTCTACAGTTATGCCCATTCTTTTTAATTTACGCACCACTTCCAGGCTTGTACGCTGGCTGTTATTGGTCATAAAAGCAAATGGTATATTATTATCTATAAGGTGCTTAATGAATTTATCGGCTCCTGAAATCAGCTCTTCACCGCTGTAGATCACGCCATCCATATCAATTAAAAGTCCTTGTTTCATGTTTTTGGTTTTAATAGTCGATTTATGCCTGCAAGATTACGTTGTAAATCAATAACATCAAATCCTTATTAAAAATAAACCTGCCGGGGAATTTTTAGGCCTGCATAACAGCTATGACGTGATTTATAGAACCATCGTTGTGAGTTTTACTATCCGGAGGACACTGAAAGGAAAATGACGTTTGAAAAGTTTGTCATCCTGAGGAGAAGGATCTATTCGCAGACTTGTACAGGTCGAAGAAGTATAGCGGAGAATAGATCCTTCAAATCGTTCAGGATGACAAAAGTTTTTTTAGTAAATACGCCATGGGTAGGTACGAAGCAATATCCAAGCTGTAAAGAGTGGACCTACAAGGTCGATCTACCTATGTGGAGATTGCTTCGTGCCTCGCAATGACCGTGGTTGTATGTGATTCATTACAAGTTAAGTAATTTTAGGCAGCCCCGAAGACTGACTTTGTATATGAAAGATACTTATTGCTTTGAGTATAGTGTTGAAGCCTTACAAGCCATTCGCCCTAACGGTTAATTCGGCAACATCAAGTACCTGTATTGCCTGTTCTTTTTCTTTGAGTTTAACGCCGTCGCTAAGCATGGTCATACAGAAAGGGCAGGCCGAGGCAACAATTTGTGCATTGGCATTTATTGCATCCTCAATTCTTTCGGCATTTATTTCTTTGTTTCCTTTTTCTGGCTCTTTAAACATCTGGGCGCCGCCTGCACCACAGCATAGGCCGTTGCTTTTGCAGCGTTTCATTTCAACCAGTTCAGCATCCAGCATCTCCAGGGCTGCACGTGGGGCCTCATACACATTATTAGCCCGGCCCAAATAGCAAGGATCATGAAAGGTGATCTTTTTGCCTTTAAAGCTTTCGCCGCCTTCGGCTTTTAGTTTTCCCTCATCAATCAGCTGCTGAATAAGCTGTGTATGATGAATTACTTCATAACTACCACCCAGGCCGGGATATTCATTTTTAATGGTGTTAAAACAATGAGGGCAACCTGTTACTATCTTTTTTACGGCGTAGGCATTCAATACCTCAATATTGGTCATGGCCTGCATCTGGAACAGGAACTCATTACCGGCACGCTTAGCGGGATCGCCGGTGCAGCTTTCTTCGGTACCCAACACGGCATAGCTGATGCCTACATGTTGCAGAATCTTACAGATATCGCGTGTTATTTTTTGCGCCCGCTCATCAAAGCTTCCGGCACAGCCAACCCAGAATAATAATTCAGGTTCTTTGCCTTCGGCAGCCATTTGCGCCATTGTAGGTATCTTTAGTTCGGATTTCGGATCTTCCATTTCGGATTTATTATTTTCCCAGGGCATATAAACCTTGGATTTATTTCATTAAGGCAAGCTTAAAACCGCCTGCTATTTCTCTGCCCAATTCAATCTATCGGCCTGGCTATATTTCCAGGGAGCGCCGTTATTTTCAACATTGCCAAACATACCATTCAGGCTGGCTGGCGCCTGTGATTCTTCCATCACAATGTAACGCCTCATTTCGGTAATAATGTTCAGTGGGTCGATGTTTACCGGGCAAGCATCTGTACAGGCATTGCAAGTAGTGCATGCCCATAATTCTTCCCTGCTGATGTAATCATCAAGCAATGATTTGTTGTCATTATGATCTTTGCCAAACTTATCAATATTATTACCCACCTCTGTGATACGATCGCGGGTATCCATCATGATTTTACGGGGCGATAGCAATTTGCCGGTGATATTAGCCGGGCAAACACTTGTGCATCTGCCGCACTCGGTGCAGGTGTAAGCATCCATCAGGTTTTTCCAGGTAAGGTCGGTTACATCCTTAGCACCAAAGCGACCGGGAGCCGTAGCCTCCGGAACAAAAGACGGGTCAAGCATGGCTTTTACCTCGTTGGTAACAGAAGCCATATTGCTGAATTGCCCTTTAGGCGTAAGTTTTGAATAGTACGTATTTGGAAATGCCAGCAGGATATGAAAATGCTTGGAATAGGGCAGGTAATTTAAAAATGCCAAAATGCCCGTGATATGAAACCACCAGCACCCGCGTTCAATCATTTCCAACGGTGTTGCCTGGTTGGGCAACAATGGGGCTATAAAACTGCTTGCCGGGAAACTGCCCGCTTTTAGATAGTGGCCAACGTGAAGGGCCTGTAATTTGTAATCGGCAGCGTTCATGGTTAAAAAAGCAACCATGAGCGATATTTCTATGATGAGGATATAGTTGGCATCCGATTTTGGCCATGCGGTCATTTCTTTACCGCTGAAACGCTTTAGGTGCACAATATTTCTTCTGGCTAAAAAAACAACGCAGGCAACAAGTACTAACACAGCCAGCACTTCAAATCCACCAATCAGGAAACCATACAAACTTCCCAACGGTTTTGAAAATATCCTATGCGAACCAAAGAGACCATCAATCATAATCTCCAATACCTCGATATTAATGATCACGAAGCCTACATAAATAAATATATGCATTACCGCGGCTAAGGGGCGTTTCACCATTTTGCTTTGCCCAAGGGCCACCTTGGCCATAGTTTTCCAGCGTATGGCCGGGTTGTCATTGCGGTCGGTATCGCGGCCCAACAGGATATTGCGCCTTATTTTACCCGCGTTTTTTGTGAACAGGTAAACAGCGGCAGCAAGAATGATAATAAATATTATTTGTGCAATCATTACTAAAAGTTTATTGACAGATTAGCTGCTTTTGGGATGCCTTGTTAATTGTTCAATGCTATCCCACATATCGTTAGTTACCATTTCCAGGCCATTAAACTGACCGGCACCCTGTAGCCATTCGCCGCCATCAATGGTTATTACGTCGCCGTTAATATAGCCAGAAAAATCTGAGATCAAATATGCGGCAAGATTTGCAATTTCCTGGTGTTTCCCTACTCTTTTAAGTGGTACCCTGTTTTTAAAATCAAATTTTTGTGCCATTTCGCCGGGCAACAGGCGTTCCCATGCGCCCTTGGTAGGGAATGGGCCGGGGGCAATGGCATTTGTACGGATCTGGTGCCGTCCCCATTCTGCTGCTAATGACCTGGTCATGGCCAATACGCCGCCCTTTGCACAGGCAGATGGCACTACGTAAGCAGAACCTGTAAAGGCATAGGTGGTAATGATATTGAGAATATTGCCTGCCATTTTTTCTTTTATCCAATACTTACCCAGGGCCAGTGAACAGTTAACAGAGCCTTTAAGTACAATATCAATAATGGTTGAAAACGCGTTGGCGGATAGCCGTTCTGTAGGTGATATAAAGTTGCCTGCAGCATTGTTTACCAGCGCGTTAACACTACCAAAGCTTTCAATAGCCTGTGTAAGCATATTTTCTACTTCATCATAGTTGCGTACGTCGCAGGCTAATGCCAATACCTTGCCGCCGGTTTCGGCCTCCATTTCTTTAGCTGTTTGTTGCAGCACATCCAACTTGCGGCTTGTAATTATCAAATTGGCCCCCAACTTTAAAAAGTAAGTACCCATAGCTTTACCAAGCCCCGTACCGCCACCCGTTATAATAATGGTTTTGTTTTTAAATGCATTTGCCTTCAACATCCCTTCTTCTTCATCGGGATGGTTCAAAAAGTCATTATTGCCAGGTGCTTGCATATAATTATTTGCTTTTAACAGGGTTCATCAATTTATCAATTATTTTTTGCAGCGTTAAGCGTGTTTCTGGCGCCCACCATTGCTGTAGCATCCTGTTTAAGGCAGCGCTTTGATCAACCTGTAGCTTTTCAGAAAGCTCTTTCCTGAAATTCATTTTGCTTTGGCTCCAGGTAGCGGGGTTCAATTTCATATATGCCCGTACTTTTTTTTCTGCCGATGCTAATACATCTTCAGCGGCACAAACCTCGTCAATTAATCCATCTTTAAGAGCGTCTTCAACGGTCAGCAATTTTCCCTCCAACAGGTACTGGTAAGCCTTGCGGCTACCTAACCAGAATGCATAAAGGTGAAATACGGTATCAGGTACTATGATGCCTACGGGAATCTCATTTAAACCAATAATGTATTGGCCGGAGGCCATAACCCGGTAATCGCTGCATAGGGCTATGATACAGCCGCCTGCGGGGCTATGCCCTGTTATTGCGGTTACAAAGGGCTTTTTAAAGTTTATCAAAATCGTTTGCAACAACATGAAACTGGTCCAGAAATCTTTGCTTTGTTCTTCGTTGTAGTTGTATACCTCCATTAAATCGATACCGGCAGAAAAGAAACCTTCTTTGCCGGTGATGATTAGTCCTGCTATGTTATCGTTTGCTTCAATATCCTTTACTGATGATATCAGTTCTGTGATCATTTCTGTATTTATGGGGTTGGATCGGCCCCTATCTAACGTGATGATGGCAAGGTTATCCCGAATAGTTAACTGAAGTGTATTCATTTACATGGGTTATAAAAAGAATAAGGAAGTGAAAATTAATGAGTAACAGCCGGATTGTCAATGTCGCTGGTATACATTTTTTCTATTTCTTTATCGTATTTTTCTAAAATAGCGCGGCGCTTCATTTTACCGGTAGGGGTAAGTTCCCCGCCGTCAATGGTCCATTCGTGTTGAATCAAAGTGAATTTTTTAACTTGTTCAACATGGTTGAACTCTGTGTTTAATGATTCTATAATTGATTGAAATAATGCAATTACGGTGGCATTAGTCACAATTTCATTATTGGAAGAAATATCGAGCTTGTTTTGAGTGCACCATAATTTAAGATTAGGAAAGGAGGGTACAATTAATGCCGATGTGAATTTTCTGTCTGCGCCAATAACCATCATTTGCTCAATAAACGGACTCTCCTTCATGCGGTTTTCAATGGGGCCCGGTGCAACATATTTACCACCTGATGTTTTAAAGATCTCTTTCTTCCTGTCGGTAATTTTCAGGAAACCATCTTTATCCAGTACGCCAATATCCCCGGTATGGAACCAGCCATCTTCCAGCACCTCGGCAGTAAGTTCGGGGTTTTTGTAATAGCCCACCATTACACTTGGTCCTTTAGTGAGTATTTCTCCATCGCTGGCAATTTTAACCTGCACATCTTTTATCAAGGGCCCAACTGTACCAAATTTTCTGTGCGCAAGGTCATATCGGTTAACGGAAATTACCGGGGAGGTTTCTGTAAGGCCGTAGCCCTCTAAAATAACCATGTTAGCGGCGGTAAATATTCGCTCCAATCTAACGGGGCATGCTGAACTACCTACAACTATCGCCTTTATATTGCCGCCTATTGCTTTGCGCCATTTACTGTAAACAAGCTTATCGGCAATAGCTAATTGCAGTTTATACCAGGGGCTTTTACCGGTAAGCTCAAACCCCTCTGCAATTACAATTGACCATAAAAAGATTCTCCTTTTTATGCCTGTAAGTTTTTGCCCTTCAATGATGATTTTTTCAAATACTTTTTCCAATAAGCGGGGTACTGCTGTAAAAATATAAGGCTTTACCTCCTTCATATTAAAACCAATAGTCTCCATACTTTCGGCATAATAAATAGAGAAACCGTAAAAGAGATAAATATAGGTACACATTTTTTCGAAAATATGGTTAAGCGGTAAAAAGCTTAACGCGCGTTTATTTTCTAAAGGAATTTGATCCAGTACATCGCCCGATCCGGTTACATTATTTACAATGTTTTTGTGGCTAAGCATTACGCCTTTGGGGCGCCCAGTGGTGCCCGAGGTGAAAATGATGGTAGTTACATCATCTTCCTTAATGGTGGCGCTTATTGCATTTACTTTTTCTTTGTCGGCGTTCGTAATAGGTTTAAGCAGCTGTTTCCAGCTTTTACAGTCTTTTAAATCATTAAAAGAAAAAATGGATTTTAAGGATGGCACATGATCAATTACGGTATTTACCTTGCCGCAAAGGTCGGCATCACTTACAAAAATGCACTTAACCTCTGCTTCAATTAAAATTAGCTCAATTTCCTTTAAGCTGCTGTTGGGATAAAGAGGAACCAGTATGGCGCCTATTAACTGAACCGCCAAATCAACTATGACCCACTCGGGTCTGCCGTTACTGATCAGGCCAACCTTATCCCTGCCTACCGTGGTACCATCACCGGCTGATATGCCCATCCCGAGAAGAGCCACAGCTAATTGATAGATTTTTTCATGTACCTCGGTTGTACTGTAGGAAACCCATACACCGTTTTCCTTGGCGTTTAACAGGTCGGCTTTAGGATTTTGGGCCTGTGTGCTTATACAATCAAACAATCTTGCTACATTCTTCATATAACCTGTTTTAAAATATTAAATGAGCCCGGTTAGAAGCAATATTTATTTTGTTCAATCAGTTTTGCCGCAATTCTTCTGCGGGCAGCGGTGGTGTTGATATCCTCCGTTTTGGTAAAGCGTTTTAGGCCGGTCATCATCATCCTTCGTTCATCGCCTTCGGCAAAAGCATTCAATGCTTCTTTACCTGCTTTAAATATTTTATCACCGGCATCCCTTATATAAACCTGCATCATATCAATCTGATCCTTAACAGCATCTTCACCACGCTGGCCGGCTAATTTTTCTACCCTCAGCTGGATTGATTCACTGGCATAGGTTTCAATAACCATATCGGCAATATTCATCAAAACTTCCTGCTCTTTAGCAAGGTTGGCCATCAGTTTTTGAACGGCTGCACCTGCTACCAGTAAAATAGCTTTTTTAAAGTTTGATACATACTTTTTTTCTTTGGTGAAAAGATCTTCCTCAACAATATTAAAATCAGGAATGCTCATTAATTCGGTAGCAACTGTTTGCGCCGGTCCCATTAAATCAAGCTCGCCTTTCATAGCGCGCTTCAATATCATATCTACTGTTAAGATACGGTTAATTTCGTTAGTACCCTCAAATATGCGGTTAATGCGGCTATCGCGATAAGCCCTGTCCATTGGTGCTTCTGCACTGTACCCCATGCCACCATAAATCTGTACGCCTTCATCCACAATATAATCGAGCGCTTCTGATGCATGTACCTTTATAATTGCCGCTTCAATAGCAAATAGTTCGGTGCCTTTAAGTTTGGCTTGTGATGCATCCATGCCATGTTCAATTAAGTTATGTGTGGCATCTTCAATGTTCTGGCTTGCCCGGTACATGGCAGATTCGGCGGCGTATGCGCGGATAACCTGCTCGCCTAATTTATAACGGATTGCGCCATATTTTGCAATAGGGCGGCCAAACTGCTCACGCTCGTTGGCATACTTAACAGAACTTGTTATAACAGATTTGGAAGCCCCCAATGCAGCCCCGCCTAATTTTATGCGGCCAAGGTTAAGAATATTTACCGCTATTTTAAAACCGTTACCCCGTTCCGAAAGCAAGTTTTCTACCGGTACTTTACAATCATTAAAAAATACCTGGCGGGTTGAGCTGCCCTTAATGCCCATTTTGTGCTCTTCGGGGTTAAGGGATAAGCCCTCAAAACCTTTTTCAACAATAAAGGCGCTCAAATTTTCGTCATTGTCAATTTTGGCAAAAACGGTGAATACATCTGCAAAGCCCGCATTGGTGATCCACATTTTTTGCCCGTTGATGAGGTAATGTTTACCATCGGCAGATAGTGTAGCGCGCGTTTTGCCCGAGTTTGCATCTGAACCCGCACCCGGTTCGGTAAGGCAATAGGCGCCTTTCCATTCGCCGGTAGCCAGTTTAGGAATGTACTTATTTTTTTGTTCGTCGTTACCGTAATATAGTATAGGCAATGTACCAATACCCGTATGGGCCATAACCGCTACCGAAAATGATGCCCCCGGACCGGTTTTTTCGCTGATAAGCATTGCTGTGGTAAAATCCTTACCAAAACCGCCATATTCTTCGGGGATGGAAACACCCAGGATGCCCAAATCGCCCGCTTCGTTAACTAAACGAATCATCAGCCCTTCTTCCTGTAAATCTATACGATCAAGCACCGGAACAACTTTTTGTTCCACAAAGTCCTGGCAGGTTTGGGCTATCATCAGCTGCTCTTCATCCCAGTTTTCAGGAATAAACACATCTTCAGCATTTGTTTCTCTTACCAGGAACTCACCACCCTTTAAATGCTTGTTTTCTGTTGCTGTGCTCATAATTGTATGTATTTAATGTTTTTTATCTTAATTTAATAATTCAAATATCCCTGCGGCACCTTGTCCAGTACCAACGCACATGGTAACCATGCCGTATTTTTTATCCCTTTGTTTCAGCTCATCAAAAAGCTGTACAGAAAGTTTGGCACCGCTGCATCCCAGCGGATGACCCAATGCAATAGCGCCACCGTTAACATTTACGATATCGGGGTTTAAGCCCAGTCCCTTTATTACTGCTAATGATTGCGATGCAAAAGCTTCATTCAGTTCAAAAAGGTCTATTTCATCTTGTTTTAGGCCCGCCTTTTTTAATACTTCGGGAATTGCATACAAAGGGCCAATACCCATAATTCGTGGTGGAACACCAACAACGGCATAGTTTACCAAACGGGCAATAGGGGTAAGGTTGTTTGCTTTCATAAAACGCTCACTTACTACCATTACAAAGGCGGCACCATCGCTGGTTTGTGATGAATTACCCGCAGTTACCAGCCCTTTGGCGTCAAACACAGGTTTAAGTTTTGCTAATGCTTCTATAGAGGTATCGGCACGCGGCCCTTCGTCTGTATCTATTATAAATGATCTTGTTTTTCTTTTTCCAGTTTCGTCAACATAGTTTTCAGATACATTAACCGGAACAATCTGATTTTTAAATTTCCCCCCTGCAATAGCACTGATAGCCTTTTGATGCGATTGGTAGGAAAACTGGTCCTGCTCATCGCGGTTAATATTGTATTCCCTGGCGACAGCTTCGGCGGTTAATCCCATACCCCAGTAATAATCGGGATGTGCTATGGCAACATCGGCGTTGGGTACAATGCGCCATCCACCCATGGGTAACAGGCTCATGCTTTCTACACCACCGGCTATAATGCAATCGGCTATGCCAGCATGTATTTTTGCCGATGCGATGGCAATAGTTTCTAAGCCCGAAGCACAGTACCGGTTCACTGTCATCCCTGGAACTTTATCGGTATCCAGAGCCATCAACGAGATCAGTCGCGCCACATTTAAACCTTGCTCGGCCTCGGGGGTGGCGTTGCCTACAATCACATCTTCAATTTGCTCTTTATCCACATTGGGTACAGATGCCACTAATTGCTTAATTACTTCGGCAGCAAGGGTATCCGGTCGGGTAAACCTAAAACCGCCACGGCTTGCTTTTCCAACTGCACTGCGGGATGCTGCTACTATATATGCGTTCATTTTGTTGTGTTTAGATTAGTTTCTTAATGCTTTTCCGCCGGTTAAAATGGATTGTATCCGCTCTAATGTTTTGCGTTCGGTACAGAGTGACAAAAAGGCCTCGCGTTCCAGGTTCAATAAATACTCTTCACTTACCAATGTTGGCTGCGATAGATCAGCACCTGCAAGTACGTATGCCAGTTTTTGTGATATTTTAACATCATGCTCGCTGATATAATTACCGCTAAACATGGTATTGGCGCCTACATAAGCCAGCCCAAGCGCCTGTTTACCCAATACCCTGATATCCTTGCGCTGAACAGGCTGCACATAGCCTTCATTGGCCATTAACAGGCATTGCTTTTTAGCTTCGGATAACAGCCTGTTGCGGGATACAACAACTATGTCCCGTCCTTTTTTCAAATAACCCAGCTCAAAGGCTTCCTGTGCCGAGGTGGATACTTTAGCCTGGCCAATGGTCAGGAACCTGTCGCGGAAATTATTTAACTCGATGTCGCCATCCTGTAACTCGTCACTTAAACGCAGGGCAAACTCTTTGGTGCCACCACCGCCGGGGATCAGGCCAACGCCAAATTCAACCAAACCCATATAAAGTTCGGCATGCGCCACTACCTTATCGGCATGTAAACACAGCTCACAGCTGCCACCTAAGGCCATTTGATGGGGAGCGGCAACAACAGGGATAGAAGAATACCGGATACGCATCATTGTGTTTTGAAATGCTTTGATCACCATATTCAATTCATCAAATTCCTGCTCAACGGCCATCATAAATATCATCCCTACGTTGGCGCCTGCACTGAAATTTCCACCTTCGTTGGAGATAACCAGCCCTTTATAACTTTGTTCGGCAAGGGTAATGGCCTTATTGATGCCTTCTATCACCTCGCCGCCAATAGTATTCATCTTAGTATGAAATTCCAGGTTAATGATACCATCGCCAAGATCGGTTATAGTAGTACCGCTGTTTTTCCAGATGGTGTTTGCCGCGCGGATGTTATCCAGCAGGATGAAATCTTCGGTACCTGGGATCACCTGGTATGCTTTGGATTTGATATCATAATAAAGGCGTTTGCCGTCCTGTATTTTATAAAAGCTTGCTATGCCGCTTTGCAGCATAGCATAAACCCATTGCGCGGGTTTATGGCCCCCGGCTTCCATCGCTTTAACAGTGGCTTCAACACCCAGTGCATCCCATTTTTCAAACGGACCTGTTTCCCAGCCGAAGCCGGCATTCATGGCGGCATCTATTTTATATAGTTCATCAGAAATTTCGGGGATACGATTACTGGAATAGGCAAACAGCTGGTAAAATATAGCACGGTAAAAATCTCCGGCTTTGTCTTTAGCTGCAAACAGTATCTTCATCCGCTCTTTTAAATTATCAACCGTTTTGGTTGTTTCAAGCGATGGGAATTTTACCTTTTTAGATGGCTCGTATTCAAGCGATTTTAGGTTGAGCGTGTAAAATACGTTTGCGCCGTTAATTTTTTCTTTTTTATAAAAACCTTGTCCGCTTTTGCTGCCCAGCCAGTTGTTGGCCACCATTTTGGTTACAAACTCCGGGATCTGGAACTGATCTTTAGCCTCATCATTGGGAACGCCCTGGCTTAAGCCGTTTGCCACGTGCACCATGGTATCTAAACCTACCACATCGCTGGTACGGAAGGTAGCCGATTTAGGATGACCTATTACCGGCCCGGTAAGTTTATCAACTTCTTCAATGGAGATGCCGGTTTTTTCTGCATAATGCAAGATGCTCATGATGCTGAACACTCCAATACGATTGCCGATAAATGCAGGCGTATCTTTTGCTAATACTGTTGTTTTACCTAAGTATTTTTCGCCGTAGTGCAATAAAAAATCAACCACTTCGGGCAAGGTATCACTGGTAGGAATCACCTCCAGCAGTTTCAAATACCTGGGTGGGTTAAAGAAATGGCTGCCGCAAAAATGCTTTTTAAAATCGTCACTTCGTCCTTCGGCCATTAGGTGAATAGGTATGCCAGATGTGTTGGAAGTGATGAGGGTACCGGGTTTACGGTATTTCTCTACATTTTCGAATACTTTTTGCTTAATATCAAGTCGTTCAACTACCACCTCAATTACCCAGTCGCAACCGGCGATTTTGGGCATATCATCATCAAAATTTCCGGTGCTGATATTTTTAGCCACGGCCTTTGAATAAACAGGAGAGGGGTTTGATTTTAAAGCCGCTGTCAGCGCATCATTTACCAGCTTATTTCTTGATTTGGCATCGGCATCTTTTGGTACAATATCCAATAGCAGTACTTCCAGGCCAATGTTTGCAAAATGGCAAGCTATACGGCTGCCCATCACACCCGAACCCAATACAGCTACTTTTTTTATAATTCGTTTAGCACTCATGTGTTTATGCTTGTATTAATGTAGATAGATCTTTTTATAATATTTATTCTGCTCTCTCCCAGGTAGTGGTACGCCCAAATAGCGAGATGCCGATATAACCCCTTATATCAAGCGTTTTACCTTTATGGGTAATTTTGCAGCTATAAGTTTTACCGTTGTTAGGATCATAAATTTTACCGTTTGTGTATTTATTATCACCATCTTTTTCAAAGCCAGATAATACAGGCAGGCCAAGCCTGGGTCGGGTGCGTAATTTTTCGTCGCTGTTAAGCTCATCAACTTTGGGCTTGCCATTTTTTAATGGTTCTTTAAGCCAAACCACCTTGCCATAAAACTTGCCATCCTTTTCTTTCGTTATCTGTATTTTGGCACTTTTAACATCATTATACCACAAGCCTTCAATTTTGTCTTTTTCGCTCTGTGCTTTGGTTACAAACCCCGCGGATACTACGGTGAGCATTATTAATACTAACCTGGTGAGATGTTTTTTACAAACTAACATTGTTTTAGGGTTATAGCCATGTGATTAAATAATTCTAAAAAGCACCTGCATGAAGCTCTATGCAACAAGGCAGTAGTCAAATGCTTCTTAATAGAAAAACTTAACCACCTGAGCGGTGAATAATTTATAATTGGTTTATGTTAACAAATATCCTATTAAGTAAGGGATTCTATAGGGCCATATGGCGGAAACATTTGTCAAAATTTCGGTTGTTTTAAT
Source organism: Mucilaginibacter sp. (assembly GCF_025362475.1). GTDB lineage: Bacteria > Bacteroidota > Bacteroidia > Sphingobacteriales > Sphingobacteriaceae > Mucilaginibacter. Next base: position 67,829 of record NZ_JANYGH010000024.1, on the reverse strand, counting down.
TGCAGTTTAGGCCGGGCGTTTTAACTGTTCAATTAGATCAATGTAATCAGCCATCGCGGTATCGGGCGTTATTCCTGTTAAACTTTTCCATGCTTCATACTTGGCCTTATTTACAAAATCAAACATGTTTGGTACAGGTGTATCGGGGCTTATGTCACCGTCGGTAGCCTGCTTGTATAAGCTATATAATTTAAGCAGCGTTTCATTATCCGGGCGTTTGGTTAGTTCCTTACTTTCTTTAACGGCTGTTTCAAAGTTTTCTTTCAAACTCATGGTTGTAATTTTATGGTTAGTTAATTTAGGGGTATTATTCTTTTGGTTTGGGGAAATCTTCAACATAATCGCTGCTCCGGGGCGAGTGCATAAACAAGCTGCTTAACTCAACAGGTAATATGGTTAACTTTCGTTTCTCCATATCAATCCAGGCTCCTTCGGTAATAATTACCGCAGCTTTGATGCCATCACCACGATACAGGTCATGCCTGATGGTCCAGCGAGATCCATCTGCCCTTGAGCGGGTAATTTCACAGCTTACAGTAACATAATCGCCCAACGCTATTTCGCGCAGGTAAAATAGTTCCTCCCTGAAAAGCACCGGGCCTATTTTATATCCAAAAAGTTTTATGGGATTTAAGCCTACTTTTTCGAGCATATTCAACCTGGCCTGTGCGGCAAGATCGGCATAGGCCGAATGCCTCATGTGCTGGTTGGCATCTATTTGTGACCATAGTACCTGGCCTTCATAAAAAACGTGCATACTATTATTAATGATGTTGTTCTTTAAACTTTTTTACTGCTGCTGTCAGTTTTGGCAAAACCGCCATAGCATCGCCTACGACACCATAATTGGCCGCTTTAAAAAACGGAGCTTCGGGATCTGAGTTAATTACAACAATAGTTTTTGAACCATTAACGCCTGCCAGGTGTTGAATAGCGCCAGATATACCTACTGCTATATAAAGATCAGGGCGTATAGTTCCCCCGGTTTGCCCCACATGCTCATGGTGAGGACGCCAATGTGTATCGGCTACCGGGCGTGAGCATGCTGTTGCAGCACCAAGTTCTTTTGCGAGGTCCTCTATCAGCCCCCAGTTTTCGGGGCCTTTCATGCCTCGGCCACCAGATACTACAAGGGTAGCATCAGTAAGCGCTATTTCGCCTGTAACTTTATTTACGGCGGTTACCTTAATTCCAAAATCCTTTTCGCTAAAGCTGATATCCTGTTTCTCTATCGTCGCCTTACCATCAGTTTTACTAAGCTGGAAGGTATTCGGCATCAGCATAATTACTTTTACATCGCTTAGTACATTAACCCAGGCAAAGGCCTTACCCGAAAAAACGGACTTTTTGATAGCGAACCCTTTCTCCAGGTTGGGGTAGGAGAGCGCTCCGGCTACTATGCCTGCCTTTAGTTGCGCCGCTACCCTTGGCGCAACCGCACGGCCATTAATATCATAAAGTGTTATAATGATCTTGCTATCCTCTGCGCGGGCAATATTTACCAAAGCGGTAGTATAAGCACGGGCGTGAAGCTCATCAAGGCGGTTATCGGCAATATGAATTACCTTGCTGGCTCCATAGTTTCCTAACGCCTCCATTTCTGCATCGGCTATGCTTCCTAAAACAACCGCCGTTACGGTAGTTGCCGTTTGTTGTGCAATTTGGGCTGCATACTGCACGGCTTCAAAGCTTTTCTTTTTTATATTTCCTCCGGTATGTTCTACCAATACAATTACAGACATGTGTTTTAATTTAGTTTGATGTTTTTACAGTACTAATAACTATTTAAATCGACTTGGCTTCGGTATGCAGTAAGGCTACCAGTTCATCCATATTATCTGCGCTTACCAATTTTACCCCTGCTTTGGCAGGTGGTAACTCGTATGATAGGATAGCAGTGAGAGGAGTTATGGCTGATGGAGCAATTACTTTTAACGGGCGTGTGCGTGCGGCCATGATGCCCCTCATATTGGGTATGCGTGCTTCGGCTACTCCTTTCTGGCAGGCAATTACAACCGGGAGGTTGCAGCTATCGGTTTCTTCACCACCCTCAATTTCACGATTTACTATGGCCACATTACCTTCAATTTTTACACTTGTGGCAAAACCTATATAATCCATGTCAAGCAGTTCGGCAAGCAAAACGCCTGTAGTGCCGTTGTTATAGTCTATTGACTCTTTACCGCACAATACCAGGTCGTACCCCGCACTTTTAGTGTAATCAGCAATATAAACTGCGGTTTGGTATGGGTCGATACTTTCGGCATCAATCCTGATAGCCTCATCACCTCCCAATGCGAGTGCTTTGCGTATTACTGGCTCAATATCAGCTTTGCCAACAGTTACCAGGTGGATCTCAGTAGCAATCCCGCTTTCCTTTAATTCAATAGCACGAACCAGTGCGTACCACTCATCATAGGGATTAATTATATAGGTAGTACCCTGGCTATTAATGGCCGTGTCATTATCTTTTAATATTATTTTGGTGGTAGTATCTGGCACCTGGCTAATGCATACTAATATCTTCATATAGGTTATTATGTTAAATCTGGTAAAATTTACAAGGCTTTACCGGCCCCCATTTGTTTTGATAGCAAGCGCCATCCGGTTATATAATCAGGGGGTAAAATTAGAAGTGAAGGCTACTGCCGCAAAGGGCGGCAGTACGGAGATATTAGTCAAAAAGTCGGAAAGAAGAATATTGGCTAAAGTAGGGCTTTAACTAACGGGGAATAGCCATCCGGTAATCTGAAGGTGATAAGCCTGTTTGTTTTTTGAAATACTTGCCAAAAGATGATTGGTCTGGAAAATGAATTACATACGCGATATTAGCTATACTGATCTCCTGGTTCCTTAACAAAACTTTGGCTTCAAGAATCACGGCGTCATCTATCCATTCGCCGGCAGTTCGGCCGGTTACATCTTTTATGGTTTCGGTAAGGTGTTTTGATGATACGCATAAAGCATCGGCATAATATTGCACATTACGGTGCTCTTTATAATGATGAAACACTAAATCCTGGAAAAGTACATTCAGCTCCTGCTTGCGGTTTAGTTTTCCTTTAACCATCACATGCTGCTTTTCATAAATAGATCCTACTTCATATAATAGTGTAATAAGGATACTCCTGGAAATTTCCATGCGGTAGGGGTGATCCTGCCTGTCGAGTTTTTGCTGAAGCAGGACATAAATTTCAAGCAGCATTTTAGCGTCCTCATGATCGGGATAGATTACCGGCAAGGATGCACTTTTAAAATAACTGAAAGATTCAAGGAAATGACTATTTACATTATTCTCAATGAGGAAGGCTTTCGAAAAAACAATAAACCTGCACAAAAAATCGGGGCTGCTTTGGTATATCCTTAATACATGAAAAGGGGTAGCCAGCAGCATGGCATCAGGCTTAGCTTCGTAAACCTGCAGGTTTACTTCTACTAACGCGGTTCCGCGCGTACAGATACCTATAATATAACCATCTGAGCGGTAAGGGTATTCACTAAGGGAGAGGAGTTGTTTTTCGTCTGTAATAAAAAAATCAGGGCCTACCAGCTTGTCCGCATATAGGTCCGCAAACTTTGATAAACTGAGTTGTCCTATCTTCTTCATTTTAAAGCTTAAAAAGGTTTAAATATTTCATAACCGACTTTTTGACTAATATCTCCGCATTATAGCCCTTTTTTTGATTGTTTAACGAAGTAATTTTAATTTTTAATAAACAATAGGCGCAATCCCAAACTGCGGCCTAAATTATACCAATTATATTATGAGAAAACTATTACTCTTAGCGTTCGCGTTATTACCGGTTCTGGCGTTCGCCCAGGGATTTCAGGTTAACCTTGAAGGTCAGAAACAGATCGGGATGGGGCACACCGGCACCGGGGTGGTGCAGGATGGAGCTTCTGTATTTTTTAACCCCGGCGCGGTTGTTATGTTGCCCGGTAATTACATCCAGGCCGGAATAAGCCCGCTTGTATTTAAATCCGTTTTTAACCCAAATGGTACATCGGCTCAGTACCACACCACCAACAAGGTTGCCACTCCATTTAGCGTTTACGCTGCAGTAGGCCCCAAATCATCCTGGTGGAAACTTGGACTGGCCGTTTATACGCCTTTTGGCGGGCTAACCGATTGGGGCCATGATTGGGCTGGGAGATATTCGCTGGAAAGCCTTAATCTTAAAGCCTTTTATTTTCAGCCTACATTGAGCGTTAAACTGGCTAATAATTTAAGCATAGGTGCAGGGTTTGTTTATAACCGTAGCACGGTTGATTTAACCCAGGCCATCCCAATATCAAATCAAAACGGGCAGGACGGACAAGCCGAGATAAAAGGAAGTGGTAACGGATACGGATGGAACGCGGGTATTTATTATAAACCATCGGAGATGTTTACCGTGGGCTTATCTTATCGTTCAAAAATAAATACCACCATTAAAAAAGGAGACGCAATATTTACCGTTCCTGCTTCCCTTCAGAGCAGTTTCCCTCAGCCTAATACTTTTAGTTCCTCTTTACCTCTGCCTGCAACAGCATCAATCGGTTTTGGTATATATCCCAACAAAAAGCTGATGCTGGCATTTGACGTTAATTATGTAAACTGGAGTGTTTACAAGCAACTTGCTTTTAATTATGCAACCAACACTGCCCAATTGCAGGATACTTATTCTCAGCGTAACTATAAAAATGCGGTTTCTTTAAGGGCAGGGGCACAATACAAGGCAAATAACAAATTTGATATCCGCGCCGGCGGCGGTTATGCCAGCACCGCCGTTCGTGATGGCTATGTTACCCCGGAAGCGCCCGATGCTAATCGTATTTTTTTAACAACAGGTTTAGGCTATCATGCCACCAGACACATTGATATTGACTTTAGTTTTGAATATGAGCACCTGATGTCGCGCACGCAAACCAATACTCAATCGCAACTATCAGGCACATTTAAAACCGACGTATACATCCCCGGCATTTCTCTTGCTTACCACTGGTAAATCCTAAACAACAAAACAGATGAAGACTTTTAAACAATATTGCTATCGCTACTTATTTATCCTTGGTGTATTGGGCTTTGCAGCCTGTAAGCCAGAGATTAATACCTTTAAACCATCCAAAGGATCCGCAGATTTTACGCGCTATATATCCGTGGGTAATTCATTAACCGCCGGTTATGCTGATGGTGGCCTTTACCGCGAAGGACAATTAAACTCGTATCCAAGTATCATTGCCAAACAAATGTTAAGCGTAGGAGGAGGGGCATTTACGCAACCACTTTTTACCCCAGAGCAGGCAAATGGCTCTGGTTATTTGAAACTGGGCGGGTTTAATGCAGATGGAACTCCTATGACTACGCCGGTAACAACAAACCTGGCTATAAGAGGTTTTTTAACGGTACCTGGTTTCGGTAACGTTACTTTATATACCAAATATGCCGGCGAACTTAATAATTATGGAGTACCGGGCATAAAATTATTTCACATCACCTATGCCCCATACGGTAATCTAAATGGGTACTTTGAACGTTTGCTGCCCGGTAACGCGCCTACTAACAATACTACGTATCTTGATTTTGTTACCGCGAAGCCTTTTACCTTTTTCTCCAACTGGCTTGGTAATAACGATGCCCTTGGATATGCAACAGCCGGTGGTGTAGGTGATGTTTTGACAGATAAAAATACCTTTGCACAACTATATAACCTGCTTATTGGTAAGCTTACCGCAGGTGGCGCAAAAGGTGTGGTGGCTACTATACCAGATGTTACTTCGGTACCTTACTTTACCACAATAACCGTGAATGCAATTTTGGCGGGGGTTAAGAAGGTTAATCCGGCTGTTACAGCAATTTATATAAACGCGCTGGTGTCTGGTACCACTTATGCGCCGCGGGCCGCTACAGCGTCTGATTTAATCATACTTACTTTTCCAACAAGTATGATTGGGACACCTGTATCAACGCCATTTGGCAACCTGCCTTACGGACTAACGCCTTATACCCCTATAGATAATAAATATGTACTTGATCAAGCAGAAGCCGCTATGACGCTTGATTATGTTAATTCTTATAACGGAACCATTAAATCTGTTGCGGCCGCAAAAGGCCTGGCTGTTTTTGATGCTTTTACTTTCCTGAATAACATAAAACAATCGGGCTTGCTTATTAATGGAGTAAGTTTAAACTCCAATTATATTAGCGGGGGCATTTTTTCGTTGGATGGGATACATTTAACGCCAAGGGGTTATGCCGTTGTGGCTAATCAGTTTATAAGCGCTATTAATAAACAATACAATGCTAATATTCCTTCGGCTGATATATCTTCATATAACAGTGTTAAATTCCCCTGATAGCAGGGCCCGATAGCTGCTTTTTAAAGCCTTTAATTAACGAGGCTGTATCATGTAAAATTGATACAGCCTCTTTTTTTATTTCATTAAAAAGGGGGAGTTCTCGGATGGCCGGAGAACGTGGGCTGGAAATATGGATGATATTTAGCTACCCGCCGCCTTTAAAAAGGTTTTTGTGTGGCGATAAGATGTATCGCTTCTTCGCGTGTTTTATTTTCTATTGCCATTACAAACTCAACGGGGCCACCACCTTTGCCGCAGCCAAAGCATTGAAAAATATTTTTATCAGGAGAAACCATTAATGAGGTTGCCAGGTCCTTATGAAAGGGGCACCGCCCTTTTAAGTGTTTGCGGCTTTCTTCAAGTAAAATATATTTAGAAATAATTTGGACAAGGTCAGCTTGAACGGGTGAAATGGAATTATCTGCAGACATAAATTAATTAAGTAGTATCCTGAATGAACAGATGGCGAAATTACTTTTTATTGCTGGCAGGAAAGCGAATTTTTTTAAAAAAAATAATTACGAAAACAACCGGGTAATTTATGTGATCAGTATTTATTATTTCTGTTGAAAGTAAGTGTAATAATACAAGGTTTTGTGGCAACACCATATTGCAGAATATTCGAAATCAAAATAAAAGTCCCCTAAGCGCTCGCCGCCGGGGACTTTAAACCTAAACCTTATCACAATGGTAAGCAGGATGCTTACCTAATAGATTTTGTAAGTATATAAAATCAAATTGTAAAAATCAAAATACGGCCATCGTTATGGATGAAAAATTGCCAAATTTATAATTTGTATACTATTAAGTCATTTCATATTTCTTAATAAATAAATTTATTTATTAGTAGTGGAAGTTTCTTTTTTAGGCATGAGATTGCATTCTTAAATTTTTCTGCTTTAGGCAAACATCAGGCCAGGGCCACAGTCAATTGCCCCTATATGGCAGAGGTATTTTTAGGTTGGCGACGGTTTCTTTCAATTAATTGTTAGGGAGTATACTGATGAGGTGATTGGTTATTATTTTATTGACTATAAGTATTTTTATGGGGGTTTAAGCTACGCTGTTGGTTGAATAAATAAAGGCTTAGTAATTAGCGTTTTACCTATCTTCGTTCATGCGGAAATGTGTTTTTATTAACCGGGCAGAAAAGTATCACTTGAATATTGCTGTTTTGCCAACATGGGGCGATAAATTATATAAAAATACCTGGGGCGCTGGTCCGGAGGTTTTTAATGATAATAATGCTGCTATATTTGCCGCATGGTTAGCCAGGCGTTATAAAAGCAGAACTAACATTATATGGTTAGGTAATTTATACGCTTACTGGTATAACCCGCGCGATGGTTAAACAACAGTTATTGGCAACATGCCAAACGTAACTAAAAAGGTTATACCGCCGACAAACGGGTACGGATAAGACTGGATGTTGGTTTTGGATGATGGCGGCAAAAATTTTGTAAAAACCATCAACGGGCAAACAATTTGAACGGTGAATTTTTTTAAAAACATGTTTTGGTATACATGTGCTAAAAGGCAAAAGGGGTGTGCACGTTGCACAATTTCTGACTGCCGGAAACTATTCTCCGTTATTTGAGTAGATTTATATGGTAAAATACCTAAAATTATAATATGGTAAAATTATTTGTTGTGGGTATACCACGAACTATGCAGGAAATTGCACTGCTGGAGTTGTTTATGGCTGAAGGCCAGGTAGAAATGGTGAAGATTGTTACGGATATAGATACAGGTGAAAGCAAGGGCTATGCCTTTGTTCATATGACCGATCAGGCGGGTGCAGACAGGGCTATCGCCGCTTTTGACGGTATGGAGATAGAAACCAGGCAGCTCAGTGTGAGGATAGCCGAGGATAAAAGAGCGTCTGCGCAAAAGCCATCGCCTGTTGCAAGCAAACCCTCTTTTGAATCACCCGGTTATCACAAAGTGGAGAAGCCAGACGGTTCTGTAAAGAAAAAACGTCCAAGACGGACATTTTAAAATCATTATCAATTAGTAAACAACGGCCGGGCCGCAGTTAATTTGTATATGCTTTACATAGCATGCGCCAATGATGAGGGTAACTGATCCTGGTATGGTTTAAAATTCTCCCTGAACTTATCGGCCAATCTGCCCGCAATAAAATCGTAATCCTGTTTGTTTGCCCAGGTATCTCTTGGGTTCAAAATAGCAGAAGGAACGCCGGGACAGCTTTCAGGAATAAAAACACCAAAAACCTGGTGCGAGCGGTAAGCTACCTTCTCCAGTTGCCCAGCGAGAACGGCAGAGATCATTGCCCGGGTGTATGCCAGGCTTATCCTGCTACCGGTTCCATAAGGTCCGCCAGACCAGCCGGTGTTTATCATCCATACTTTGGTTTGATGTTTTTCGAGTTTCTCCTGCAGCAGTGAGGCATAAAGGTTAGGGTGCAGTGGCAAAAAAGGTGCGCCAAAACAGGTGCTAAAAGTAACCTGCGGTTCTTTTACTCCTTCTTCTGTACCGGCAACTTTGGCTGTGTATCCACTGATAAAATAATACATGGCCTGCTCATGGGTTAGTCTGCTCACCGGCGGGAATACACCATAGGCATCGCAGGTAAGAAAGAACACGTTTTGGGGGATGCCGGATAGGGCAGGAGCTTTGGTATTTGGTATAAAATTTAATGGATAACTTACCCTTGTATTTTCAGTGATCGTTTTGTTTGCAAAATCAATCCGGTTAGTATCGCTGGTAAAACAGGTATTCTCAACCAATGCCCCTTTGCGGATAGCCCGGTAAATATCCGGCTCATGCTCTTCGGAAAGGTTAATGACTTTTGCATAGCAGCCCCCTTCAAAATTAAAAATACCCGTATCATCCCAGCCATGTTCGTCATCACCTATCAGTCTGCGGGATGGGTCTGAACTTAGCGTTGTTTTACCGGTTCCGCTTAAGCCGAAAAACAGGGCGGTGTCGCCTTCCGGCCCTTCATTGGCGCTGCAGTGCATGCTTAACACCCGGTGATTAACAGGTAAAATAAAATTAAGCACGGTAAATACAGCTTTTTTGATTTCGCCGGTATACCCGGTACCGCCTATAAGGATGGTTTTATGGGTAAAGGAAACAATGGTGAAATTGCCTTGCCTGGTGCCATGCTTTGCAGGGTTTGCTTTAAAGCCGGCAGCCTGGATGATGGTCCAGTCGGGTTGCAGGGTTTTCAGCTCATCAGCAACCGGCGCAATAAACATGTTAGCTGCAAAGTGGTTTGATGAAGGGCATTCATTTACTATCCGGATGCTGATTTGAAATGCAGGGTTGGCGCAGGCGTAGCCGTCCCTTACCCATACCTCGGCTTGCTGGTTGAGGTAGGCAGTCATATCCCGGCGGAGAATTAGAAAAGATGCCTCAGATATTGGATTGTTGAATTTATTCCAGTTAACCGTTTTATCCGTCAGTGTATCTTTCACAATGAACTTATCAGCCGGACTGCGGCCGGTAAACTCACCGGTACATATCACCAGGGCCCCTGTATCATTTAATACGCCTTCCTGCCTTTGCAGGCATTGTTCCACCAATTTTGCAGTTGGCAACTGGTAATTAATCCTGTTTTTCAGTGATAGGTTCTGAACAATATCATTTACCTTTTTCATGTGGATTTTATGTTGCGTAGTTTATAAAGGGCTTCATTCAGGATTTGCCTTACCCGTTCCCTGCTGAGTCCCAAACACCGGGCTATTTCTGCTGCGGGCACTTCTCCATCTCCCGAAAGCCCAAAAGACATATCGATTACGGAACGTTCCCGTTCGCTTAAACGGGATAGGAGCATGGTTATCTCCAATGACGCATCCTCTGCCATAAGGGTCGCATCAGTTCTGTTGTCTTTTTCGTAAAGCCGCTCATAAGGCGAATAGTCATCGTCATCCCCAAATGGCTTATCCAGTGAGGTTATCCACGGCGCTACAGACAAAGCTTCATTAACTTTTTCGGGTGATATATCCAGGTATTCGGCAATCTGTTCTGCAGAAGGTTTGCGTAAGGTTTCCTGTTCAACCACGGCCATCGCTTTGTTGATTTTTGATATATCGTGAATCTTGTTCATCGGTAACCTTATCATGCGTGAGTTTTCTGTAAGGGCCGCAAGGATACTCTGCCTTATCCACCATACCGCGAAAGAGATGAATTTAAAGCCCCTGGTTTCGTCGAACTTTTTGGCCGCTTTGGTTAGGCCAAGGTTGCCCTCGCTAATCAGGTCGCATAGGGGCATACCCTGATGCTGGTACTTTTTGGCTACAGAAACTACGAAACGCAGGTTGGTTTTAACCAACCTGTCAAGTGCTGCCTTATCTCCCTGCCTCACTTGTTTGGCTAGCGTTACCTCTTCCTCAGAGCTGATGAGGTTCACTTTGCCAAGTTCCTGAAGATAGGTTTCTACCGCGCGGGTTTCCCGGTTGGTAATGGTTTGGGTTATTTGCAGTTCTCTCATGCTTCATCTATTCTTGTAAAAACACAATTATCATCGTTGAGCCAGATCTGCGCTGCTTCAGTTGCCTTTTTTTTGTGTTTCAGGTTTTTTAGCATATCTCTTACCATCATATTAAGATCAAACCGTGACTGCCAGGCCCAATCGGTGCGGGCGCATTGGTCATTAACACTGGCCGGCCAGCTACTTGCAATAGCCTGCCGGCTATCGGGCTGGTACGTAACCTCTAAAGCCGGTATGTATTTTTGAATTGCTGCGGCTAAATCGCATGGTGAAAAGCTTAATGCGGAAAGATTATAGGAGGTGCGTATTTTAATCTGTTCGGCGGGAGCTTCCATCAACTCTATCGCGGCGCGCACAGCATCGGGCATGTACATCATCGGCAGGCAGGCGTCCTCCTGCAGGAAACAGGTATAATGGCCTTTTTCAACGGCCTGGTAAAATATATCAACCGCGTAATCGGTGGTGCCGCCGCCCGGAGGCGATGAGTAAGAGATAAGACCGGGATAGCGGAGACTGCGTACATCAAGTCCGTATTTATCAAAATAATACTGGCACCAGTACTCGCCCGCCCGTTTACTGATCCCATAAACCGTGTTTGGTTCTGTAGTTGGTTCCTGCGGGCAAAGGTGTTTAGGAGATCCGGGGCCAAATACGGCAATGCTGCTTGGCCAGAAAACTTTGTCCAGCTTTTGGGAAGCCGCTACTTTAAGCACATTTAGCAGGCCATTCATGTTAAGCTCCCACGCGGTATGGATATGTTGCTCACTGCTTGCCGAGAGCATGGCAGCCAATAGGTATATCTGCGTTATATGCTCCTCGCGGATGAGATGCGTTAATGCGTCAATATTTAAAACATCCAGTTGCCGGTAAAGACCATCATCCGTACTACGGAAAAAACGGTCGGCCGCAATGACATTGTTACTGCCATATCTTAATCTTAAGGCACGGGTCAGTTCGGTGCCGATCTGTCCGCAGGCACCAATCACCAGGATTTTTACAGGCTTCATTGGTTTATAATTGTTATAATTGGTTAGCTGAGGATGTTGGTCATCCTGAATACTGTAAAGGTTGGTGTATTTAGTTTCTGAAACTATAGGATTGGCAGTATTTAGAAAAAAGAACTAAAAATGCAGCAATTGGTGATTGATAAGATTAAAAGAAGGGGCAATTTGTATCGCTTTTAAAAAAAACGGCTATTGCCCGCTGTTTAATGTCAAAATAACAGGTTTGAAAATTGGCCTATTTTACACTTAGTATCTTTTGCATAATGCGCATATTTTGACGATTTATAAAAAAATTATACTTAAATGTTGTTTTTTAAGGATTTAAGTACTTAACTTGGAAGCACCAATTATTATTATTTAAAACGTAAACTTTACACTAAGTATATGCCGATAGTTAAAACTTTGGGCCAGTTTATTATTGAAAAACAGGCCGATTTTCCGTACGCCAAAGGAGAGCTTTCCAGGCTGCTGCGCGACATTGGAATCGCGGCTAAGATTGTCAACAGAGAGGTGAACAAAGCGGGCCTGATGGATATCCTGGGGCAAGCCGGGAGCATAAATATCCAGGGAGAAAGTCAGCAGAAACTGGATGTTTTTGCCAATGAGCAATTCATATCTGCACTGGCGAGCGGTGGCGAATGTTGCATAGTAGCATCAGAAGAAAATGAAGATATCATCAGGATAGATGCGGCGGTGGCAAATAACGCCAAATATATTGTGGCCATTGATCCTTTGGATGGTTCTTCTAATATTGATGTAAATGTGCCCATAGGTACTATTTTTTCAATTTACCGCAGATTATCGCAGGAGGGGCCTGCCACGCTGGCTGATGTACTGCAGTCGGGTACGGCCCAGGTGGCGGCAGGCTATGTAATTTACGGCTCATCAACCATGTTGGTTTACACTACGGGAAAAGGCGTTAATGGCTTTACCCTTGATCCATCCATTGGTGAGTTTTGCTTATCGCACCCCAACTTGCAGATCCCCGAAGATGGTTTCATTTACTCCATTAACGAAGGGAATTATGTGCATTTTCCTAAAGGGGTAAAGCAATACATTAAGTACTGCCAGGTGGAGGATAAAAGTACTAAACGGCCCTACACCTCAAGGTACATCGGTTCCATGGTGGCCGATCTGCACCGTAACCTCATTAAGGGAGGCATCTTTATTTACCCGGTTACCGCCGCCGCTCCCAATGGCAAACTACGGCTGGTTTATGAGTGTAACCCAATGGCATTTATTATAGAACAGGCTGGGGGTAGGGCAACTAATGGCAACTACAGGATTTTGGAGCTTGATGTAATGGAACTACACCAGCGTTCACCAATTTTTATTGGTTCGGTAAATATGGTAAAACAGGCCGAGCACTTTATGCTGGAAGCGGGTGTACTTTCTTTTAATGAAGCTGAACCATTTTTAATTAAAGTATAGCTTATATTTCCATGCAGAACAATCAACTTGACGATACAGATGTTGCTATTATAGAATTATTGCAGAAGGATGCGCAAATAACGCATAAAGAAATAGGCTACCTGCTGCACAAAAGTGTTACGCCCATCCATCTGCGGATAAAGCGCCTGGAGGATGAAGGATACATCAAGCGCTATGTGGCCATTGTTGATCCTAAAAAGGTTGGCCGCGGGCTTATCGCTTATACCCACGTACAGTTAAAAGAGCACTCCCGGGATGCTTTGCTGGCCTTTCAGCTGGAGGTGGTTAAGTTGCCCGAAATTATGGAATGCTACCATATGACCGGGAACTTTGATTTTTTACTCCGGATAGCCATAAGTGATATGAACGAATATAATGTATTGCTCATGACAAAGCTAACAGGGTTGCCTGATGTATTGAATATGCAAAGCTTTTTTGTATTGTCGGAAACAAAGCAGGAAACCGCTTATCCTGTACATTTATAAAAGTATTTCCCTTATACCATTATCTATAAAAATACTTCAGTTCATTCTTTAAACTGCGTGTAAAAGTGTTTATGACCGGCAGCGCTTATTTTGTGATGTAGGTATATGTTATTTATTTTCAATTGTTTATCACACAACGCAATCGTTTGTAATTGATTTTACTTTTATTTGAACTTATTTTAAAAAATGAATAAGGATGAAATTCCTATATTTGGAAAATTTTATTGGCTATTTAAAATGGCAAGGCATCTGTAGGTAATCTGTTACTAATAAGCTCCTAAACCAATTAATTTTTCCTTATTATAATGATTAAACGATGCTGATAAATACGGGAATTACAAAAGCGGGATCAACACATTATCTCCGTAGGATATTTATTATATTCCTGGTATTTATTTTCCTCCTCACTTCTGGCTCGCTGTTTTTGAGAAACTCCATTTCAGAAAAACTGCAATACGTAGGCCAGCACTACAAAGACCCGCTGCAGGCACAGGAAATCAATAATATTCTGTTGGATTTAAACAGCGCAGAAAATGATTTTCAGAAGGCAAGTTTATATGGTGGCAGCGATAAACTGGAAACCTATAAAACAAAACTCACCAATGTTTTTAGCCAGATCAATATCATACTCGATAAGTATAAATCTAATATCCCTCAATATTTTCCACAGGGTAAGGGGCAGCTTGAAAAAGCATTTAACCGTAAATTACAAATATCAAAAGAGGTATTAGAACTTAAACACCGGTTTGATTCTCTTTTAACGGTAACAACCATTAGGGGCATACAAGGGGAGAGCAATAAAACTATTGTGGCTGCTTATCAACACCGGCACCATACTAATATAACAAAAGCCAAAGCTGATACATTGGTAAAAGATATAAAAGCGCCCGGCAGTAAAAAAGGGTTCTTTAAGCGGCTTAGGGATGCCTTTAGCAATAAAAACCAGGCGGGTAATACCGTTAGGGTGATTACAGTTAACCGGGTAAAACAGATCAGCGATTCTGTGACGCGATCATTGGTTAAAAAGCAGAATTTATCGGTTGAACAACTGGTGAAGGAACTCAATGAAGAAAACAATCATCTTACCCAATCAAACAAACAGCTGATTGGTGCTAATCTTGACCTGGTTATCCAGCTTCATCAGCTCATACAGGAATTGAAGGATATGCACATTAACGCCTGGGATATAAGCCGGAATGAAGCACTGGCGCAATACCAGATGGCAACGGGCGAGCTTAATAATTTTACAGGTGTGGCCATTATTATGGTCCTTGTTTTTATCATCCTGTTGCTTATTTACATCCGCAAAGCAGGAAGGGCAGAAGATCTTTATCTTTCAGAAAATGAAAGAGCCGTTGCTCTTGCCGAGCAAAAATCTGAGTTGCTGGCCATTATGAGTCATGAAATCCGTAATCCGCTCACAACCATTACAGGAACAATTTATATTTTAAACAAGACCATTCGCGCACCTGATCAGCAAAAACGATTGGCTTCCATGAATCACGCGGCGCAAATGCTGATGGAAACCATTAATAATATTTTGGATGCCAGTAAGATAGATCATCAGAAAGATGAAGTACTTAACTTATCTGAGTTTAACCCCTGCCTGGAAATTAGCCAGGCGATAGCGGCCATGAGCTTTCTTGCAGAGAATAAACAAATTTATTTAACTGCAGAATTTGATGGGAATGAAGAAGTATTGGTTCTTGGAGATGTTTTCCGGCTAAAACAGGTGATGATTAATTTATTGGGTAACGCCATTAAATACACAGAAAGCGGAGGCGTAACCGTTAAGGTTAGTTTGCGGTCGATTGACGAACAGCAGCAAAAACTGTTAGTGCGTATAATAGATACCGGAACAGGCATCCCTAAAGAAAAACAAGCCAAGTTATTTACAAGATATTACCAGGCCGATCGTTCAATGGGTAAACCGGGTACCGGCCTTGGTCTTTATATTTGCCACCAGCTTCTTGTGTTGCAACAAGGAAACATCGGCGTGGAGAGTGACGCAGGAAAAGGTAGCTGTTTTTACTTCAATATCCCTTATCAAAAGGCAGGCTAAATATTATGGTTTTATCCTAAAAGCATCTTGTCATTTCCCTTGCATATATGAAACATTCACGCTATCTTTGCACCCACAATTAACAGAATATTTAACGCTTTAATATTATTCAAGTAATGTATTTAGGTAAAGAAGCAAAGGCTGAGATCTTTGCAAAACACGGTAAAGGTGCTACAGACACAGGATCTGCAGAAGGACAAGTAGCATTATTCACCACCCGTATTGCACATTTAACTGGTCACCTGAAAAAGAACAAACATGATTTTTCAACCCAGTTGTCACTACAAAAATTAGTAGGTAAACGCCGTGCATTGCTGGCATACTTATTCAAAAAAGACATTGAAAGATATCGTGCTATCATCAAAGCTTTACAGCTAAGGGATATCATTAAGTAATTCTCTCCTTTTTTATTTAAAAGCCATCCCAAGTTTGGGGATGGCTTTTTTACTTTTGCATACATTATAGGCCACCTGTTAAAAAGCTTATAAATCATTGCCGGTAACAGGCAATTATATACTGAAACTAATATTACACACATAAAAAACCGGTGTGCTCCGAAAGATGAAAAGTGCACCACAAACAAAAGAAGATGAGTTTAAACGTAATTAAAAAAGTTATTGATTTAGGTGACGGCCGCACCATTGAGATCGAAACAGGTAAACTGGCTAAACAGGCAGATGGCTCTGTAGTTATTAAAATGGGTGATACCATGTTATTGGCTACTGTAGTATCATCACGGGAAGCAAAAGAAGGAGTTGATTTTTTACCTCTTTCTGTTGATTACCAGGAAAAATACGCTGCCACCGGACGTATCCCGGGTGGTTTTTTACGCCGTGAGGCGCGTTTATCAGACTATGAGGTTTTAATCTCGCGTTTGGTTGACCGTGCTTTACGTCCGTTGTTCCCTTCAGATTATCACGCTGATACACAGGTGATGATTTCTTTAATTTCGGCAGATAAGGACATCATGCCTGATTGCCTTGCCGGTTTGGCAGCATCAGCAGCATTGGCTGTATCTGATATTCCATTTAATGGCCCTATCTCTGAAGTACGTGTTGCTAAAATTGATGGCGAGTTAGTGATCAACCCAACGTTAAGCCAGCTTGAGCGTGCTACTTTAGAATTTATTGTAGCAGGTAGCGAGCATGACATCAACATGGTTGAAGGTGAATCAAAAGAGATTCAGGAAGCTGAATTGGTTGAAGCCATTAAATTTGCACACACTGCTATTAAATTACAGTGTTTAGCTCAAAAAGAATTAACCATTGAAGTTGGCAAAACCGAAAAACGTGTTTACAGCCATGAGCACAGCAATGAAGATTTGAAAAAAGCTATCTACGCTGCTACTTATGACCAGGTTTACGCTATCGCATCTTCTGCATCTGCAAAAGATGAGCGTTCTGCCAAGTTCAAAGAAGTTCGTGATGCTTATATCGCTACTTTAGGCGAGATTGATGATATCACTAAATTCCTTGCTAAAAAATACTATCATGATGTAGAGTATGATGCTATCCGTAACCTTGTATTAGATGAAGGCAAACGTTTAGATGGTCGTACAACTACCCAGATTCGCCCTATATGGAGCGAAGTTAGTTATTTACCATCTGCTCACGGTTCTGCAGTATTCACCCGTGGTGAAACTCAGGCATTAACCACCGTAACATTAGGTGCTAAGGATGATGAGCAAATGATTGATGGCGCGTTCATCAACGGTTACCAAAAATTCCTGTTGCACTATAACTTCCCAGGTTTCTCAACCGGCGAGGTTCGTCCAAACAGGGGTGCTGGTCGCCGCGAAATTGGTCACGGTAACCTGGCCATGCGTTCATTAAAACAAGTATTGCCATCTGAGGATGAAAACCCATACACAATCCGTATCGTTTCTGATATTTTAGAATCAAACGGTTCATCATCAATGGCTACGGTTTGCGCCGGTACATTGGCTTTGATGGATGCGGGTATAAAGATCAAATCGCCGGTATCAGGTATCGCGATGGGATTGATCACCAATGAAATGGGTACTAAATACGCTATCCTGTCTGATATCCTTGGTGATGAAGATCACTTAGGTGATATGGACTTTAAAGTAACAGGTACTGTTAATGGTATTGTTGCCGTACAGATGGATTTGAAAATCAATGGCCTTTCATACGAAGTGTTAACTAACGCTTTAAACCAGGCAAAAGATGGTCGTTTACATATCTTAGGCGAAATGTCTAAGACCCTTACTGCGCCACGTGTTGATTTAAAACCACATGCTCCGCGTATCGTTACCATCAAAATTGATAAAGAATTTATTGGTGCTGTTATCGGGCCCGGTGGTAAAATTATCCAGGAAATGCAACGTGAAACCGGTGCAACTATTTCTATCGAAGAAAAAGATAACCAGGGTATCGTTCAAATTTTTGCCGATAACAAAGCATCTATCGATCAGGCTTTATCACGTATCCGCAATATTGCTTCTAAACCAGAAGTTGGCGAGATATACGAAGGTAAAGTGAAATCAATTATGCCGTTTGGTGCATTTGTTGAAATCATGCCAGGTAAAGATGGTTTGTTGCACATCTCTGAAATAGATCACCGCAGGATTGAGAAAATGGATGGTATATTTGAAGTAGGTGATGAGGTAAGGGTTAAGTTACTTGATGTTGATAAACAAGGTAAATTAAAGTTATCCCGTAAGGCATTATTGCCAAGACCAGAAGCTCCAAAAACAGATAAATAATTCCAGTTTTAAATAAATAACAAAACCCTCTTTATGAGGGTTTTGTTATTTAACTTGTGTTTTTTACACTTTTTTTAAATAAATTAAAACAAAAGGCATTTATTTAAACTTTATATCAGTTAATAAATAGTTGATAAAACCTTAAAGTTCGATCCTGCTTGTAAAAAACATGACTCCTGCTACTAACGATCCTTTAGATTTTCTCAACAATAATCCGCATGGAAAGCAGTCAGGTGCACATACCGATCTGGTCCAGCAATTATTATATGAGATCATCCGCGTTAAAGAATTAATACTGTACTACGATTCCATTCCCAATGGAGGTGGTCAGCTTGGCTCGTCAATTTTGAATGAGCTGGTAGCAGAGGCTTATGGCTCCTTAGTTAATTACGATACGGTACTGATGAAAAAATACTATGATCTGTTGCTTAACTGTGATTAAGTTGCCCCCTAACCCCCTAAAGGGGGAATGATAAGCATATTTCTTTCATAAAGATCAATCATGCCGATTTATTTCGGCATCCCCCCTTGTAAGGTATATTTCATGCTGACACTAGCCCTGTGTGATCCTGAAACAAGTTGAGGCGGACGGGCTGCCAAAAACTTTACAAATAATTACTTTTTGCCGACCTTGGGTTTTATATATTTGCATATGAACCACCTAATAGCACCATCAATTTTAGCTGCCGATTTTGCCAACTTGCAACGTGATATTGAAATGATCAATAAAAGCGATGCCGATTGGGTGCACGTTGATGTTATGGATGGCATGTTTGTGCCAAACATCTCCTTTGGTTTCCCGGTTGTTGCAGCCACTAAAAAGCACGCCACCAAACCGCTGGATGTACATTTAATGATTGTTGATCCCGACCGTTATTTGAAGGCTTTTAAGGATGCCGGCGCGGATGGTATGACCGTTCACTATGAAGCATGCCCTCATTTGCACCGTACTATACAAGCCATCAAAGAACTTGGCTGCAGGGCAGGAGTGGCCCTTAACCCGCATACTCCGGTTGCCTTGCTTGAGGATATCATCGCCGACCTGGATATGGTGCTTATCATGTCTGTAAACCCAGGCTTTGGCGGACAGAAATTTATTGATAATACCTACAAGAAACTCAACGACTTAAAACAACTTAGCCAAAAGAAAAATCCAGGTTTACTGATAGAAGTTGATGGCGGAGTTGGTGAGCATAATGTAACAAAATTGTTAGATGCTGGTGCAAATGTGCTGGTTGCAGGCAATTCTGTGTTCTCCTCGGCCAATCAGCTGGGTGCTATATCAAACCTTAAATACCCCGAAAAGTTATTACAATTGTAATAATTACTACTAACCCAATAGGATTAATTTAAAATTTGCAATCAAAAAGGCTTTTGTTGATTAATTGTATATTTTTTCAAAAAATGTAAATAATCTCTATATATTTTGTCAAATTAATTAACTTCGGCCCAACTAAATACAAAGTTCCTAATCAAGTATTCAGAACCTACAATTCGTTAATTATATGAAACATAATTTTGGTGCCGGACCAGGCATTTTACCTCACGAAGTTTTAAAACAAGCTTCAGAGGCGGTTATTGATTTTAATGGTACAGGATTATCATTGCTGGAGATCTCTCACAGATCAAAAGAATTTGAAGCAGTTTTGGATGAAGCTGTTGCATTGGTAAAAGAATTATTCAGTGTACCAGAAGGTTATTCGGTATTATTTTTACAGGGCGGCGCAAGTACACAATTTGCAATGGCTCCTTATAACCTGCTGCCATCGAATGGCAAAGCTGCTTACCTTGAAACAGGCGTATGGGCAAACAAAGCTTTAAAAGAAGCTAAATATTTTGGCGAAGTGGAGATTGTTGCCTCATCAAAAGCAAGCAACTTTACTTACATCCCTAAAGATTATACTATCCCTGCTGATGCGGCTTACTTCCACATTACATCAAACAATACCATTTATGGTACACAGTTACAGGAGTTCCCTAAATCACCAATCCCGGTTGTTTGCGATATGTCGTCAGATATATTTAGCCGCAAAATCAACGTTGCCGATTTCGGTTTGATTTATGCCGGTGCTCAAAAAAATATGGGCCCTGCAGGTGTTACTTTGGTAATTGTTAAGGATGAGATCCTGGGCAAAGTTGATCGTAAGATCCCGGCTATGTTGAATTACCAAACACAAATTGAAGGTGGTTCTATGTACAATACTCCACCGGTATTTGCTATCTATGTTTCTATGCTTACCTTAAACTGGTTAAAGGCCAAAGGTGGTGTTGAAGCTATTGAGCAGGAAAACATTACCAAAGCAAGGGTGTTGTATGAAGAAATTGAGCGCAACCCTATATTTAAACCTGTTTGTGCTGTTGAAGACCGCTCACACATGAACGTTACCTTTGTAATGGAAAATCCAGAATTGGAAAA
Organism: Mucilaginibacter sp.; assembly: GCF_025362475.1. Classification (GTDB taxonomy): domain Bacteria; phylum Bacteroidota; class Bacteroidia; order Sphingobacteriales; family Sphingobacteriaceae; genus Mucilaginibacter. The sequence continues at coordinate 46,908 of NZ_JANYGH010000024.1, read as the reverse complement.
ACCATTCCTTAAACTATGCGACGAAAGAGGGATAGTTGGTATTAAAGGCCACAGAAGTGTTGGTGGTTTCAGAGCATCAATATATAACGCATTGCCAATAACCAGCGTTTACGCGCTGATTGATGTAATGCAGGAGTTTGCTGAATTAAATAAGTAGTCGTCGTTCATTAGTTCACTGGTTCATTAGTTCATTAGGACTTGATGAATAAGGCCGGTGAACTATTAAACTAAATAAATTAACTCTAAATCGTTTATTAGTTCCCCGTTCGTTCATCAGGTTGTTAAATATTTAACGCAACATACCAATGAACCAATGAACTAATGAACCAATGAACTAACAAGATGATCAAAATATTAGCTAATGACGGTATCGACCCAATTGGGAAACAACTTTTAGAAGAAGCTGGTTTCTTTGTTGATACTAATAACATCCCACAGGATGAACTATCTGTTAAATTACAAGAGTACGATGCCATTACCGTGCGTAGTGCTACCAAAGTGCGTAAAGCATTAATTGACGCTTGCCCTAATCTTAAGGTAATCGGTCGTGGTGGTGTTGGTATGGATAACATTGATGTTGAATACGCAAGGGAAAAAGGCCTTAGCGTTTATAACACGCCTGCATCTTCATCATTATCAGTAGCCGAACTTGTTTTTGCAAGTTTATTTAGCGCGGTAAGATTTTTGCCAGATAGCAACCGTAAAATGCCTGTTGAAGGTGGTGCCAAATTTAACGATCTGAAGAAAGCTTATGCAAAAGGTATTGAACTGCGTGGTAAAACTTTAGGTATTGTTGGCTTTGGCCGTATTGGCAAAGAAGTAGCTAAAATAGCTATTGGCGTAGGTATGGAAGTTTTGGCTTACGATTTGTTCCCTTTTAACCCTGAGTTGGATATTGTTTTAGGTGGTGGTACAACAGTAAAAGTAGCTGTTAAAACTTCAACCTTAGATGAGATCATCAAAACCGCTGATTTTATTACTCTGCATACTCCATTTATCGACAAAGCTCTTTTTGGCGCCGAAGAATTGGCTCAAACTAAAAAAGGTGTTGGCCTGGTAAATATTTCACGTGGTGGTTTAATTGACGAGCTTGCTTTGATCGACGCCTTAAACAGCGGTCAGGTTTCGTTTGCTGCTTTAGATGTATTTGATAACGAGCCAACTCCCCGTGAAGAAATATTAAAGCACCCTAAAATTTCTTTAACTCCTCACATTGGTGCTGCCACCAACGAGGCCCAGGAAAGAATAGGTGTTGAATTGGCTAATCTGATCATAGATCACTTTAAGAAATAATTGACACGAATAGCCCGAATTGATTCGGGCACGAATTTCACGAATAAAAACGAATGGCACGAATTCCTAAAGAGTTCGTGCCATTTGTGTTAAACAGAATGTCTAAAAAAACTTTTTGTCATCCTGAACGATAGTGAAGGATCTATTATTCGCTATACTTTTTCGCCCTGTACAGTCTGCAAATAGATCCTTTGTTCCTCAGGATGACAAACTTTTCAAACGTCATTTTCCTTTCAGTGTCCCCGGATAGTAAAACTTACAGCAACGACATAGTGTATTAGAGGACGTAAGTCAAATCCTTCTCAGGTATCGTAACCGTATATCCTTCTTCTTCCAATGAGTTAGCCAGTAGTTTCATGCTTTCGCCTTCGCCATGGACAAGGAATACATTCTTCAATTTGGCTTTATTCTGCTGTTTTACGTTGTCTAACAGGTCCTGGTGATCACCGTGGGCGCTTAGTACATCCGTTTGTTTAATGGTGGCGTAAACGGCCAGTTCGCGGTCTTTAATGTGAACTATGGGATCGCCGCGCAATAAACGGTGGCCTAAAGTTCCCTTGGCGCAATAGCCAATGAAGAGGATAGTACAGTAATAATTCTGGATGTTATAAAACAGGTGATCCTGGATACGGCCACCTTCCAGCATTCCAGCTGATGAGATGATGATACAGGGTTCGTAGTAGTTCGAGATCTGCCGGCTATCTTTCAGGTTTTCAACGTAGGTAAGATTATCAAATTCAAACTCATCGCCTTTATCCTTATAAAAATCCTGAGCTTCCTGGTTTACCAGGCTATGATATTTTCTGAAGATGCCGGTTGCTATGGTAGCCATAGGGCTATCAACAAAAACCTTAACCTGGGGCAACAAGCCTTCGCTAAAGATCTTGTTTAAAGAGTATACTAATGATTGGGTGCGCCCTATGCTAAAAGCCGGGATAATTAAACGTCCTTGCTCTCTTACACAGGCTTTATCAATAACCTCTATCAATGTTTCCTCTACCGATTTACCTTTGGTGTGGTAACGACCGCCATAGGTTGATTCTGATACCAGGAAATCAACAGGAGGTAATTCCTGCGGATCATTTAATACCGGGTAGTTTTTCCTGCCAATATCGCCGGTAAAGGCAATAGATTTTTCTTCGCCATTCTCGATCACTTTTAAAACTGCTGCTGCTGCACCCAACAGGTGCCCAACCGGGATAAAAGTAAGTTCGATATTGCCGTTTATCCTGAAAGGGCGGTTAAAGCCTATGGTAACAAAGCGGTCAACCGTATCCATTACGTGTTTTTGCAGGTATAGGGGTTGCTGGCCGTTGCCGGAGTTAAATTTCCCTTTACCACGTTTCCGGTTACCTTTAGCCTTGTTCATGAAGATACTTACAGAATCAAGTAAAAGCAATTCGGTAAGATCGGCAGTAGGAGGGGTGCAAAGGATCTGTCCGTTAAATCCTAACCTTACCAGGGTAGGCAAATTTCCGGAGTGATCGATATGTGCATGTGTAAGTATTACAACGTCAATCTCTTCGGCGCGAAAAGGGAAGTTCTCGTTTGATTGTATGCTGCGGTCCTTCTCATAATCCAGCCCGCAATCTATTAATATTTTATATTGGTCAACCTCCAGCAAATGCATGCTTCCGGTTACCTGTTGGGCTGCCCCGTGTATGGTTAATTTCATTTTATAAGTCCATGGGCAATGATCATTATACCATAGCCTCTAAATACCTTTTTGGGTTTTCGGTTTAATATCCGAACTTTTATTTAAATAATGATAATCCGTGAAAGATAATTACGAATTAGTTACTCTGCGATTCAAATTGCAGCTGGCTTAAATACCGGTAAAGTCCCTGCTCGTTGCCAATCAGTTCCTGGTGGCTGCCGCTCTCGATGATTTCGCCTTTTTCCAGCACAATGATCTTATCAGCTTCGCGGATGGTTGACAGGCGGTGGGCAATGATAATGGAAGTTCGGTCTTTCATCAATTCCTCAAGAGCTTCCTGAACCAGGCGTTCTGATTCAGAATCTAATGATGACGTGGCCTCATCCAAAATCAATATTGATGGGTTTTTTAATAATGCCCTCGCTATGGCAATCCGCTGGCGCTGACCGCCAGAAAGTTTTACACCACGCTCGCCAACAATGGTTTCATAGCCTTCCGGAAAAGATGTAATGAACTGATGCGCGTTTGCACGTTTAGCAGCCTGTATAATATCTTCTTTTGAAGCATTGAGCCTTCCGTAGGCGATGTTTTCCATTATCGATCCGCCAAATAACAATACATCCTGCGGAACAATGGCCACCTGGTTACGGATATCGGTAATAGAATAATCTGCTGCCGGCCGGCCATCAAATAAAATTGTGCCGTTTTGCGGATGATAAAACTGCAGGATCAACGAAGCCATAGTTGATTTTCCCGAGCCGCTTGGACCAACAATAGCCACTTTTTGTCCGGCAGAGGCATCAAAAGAAATACCTTTTAAAATAGTAAGTTCTGACCTGGAAGGGTAGGCAAACACCACATTGTTGAAAGATAGATCGCCTTTGATTAGTTGATCAACCTGGTTGTTGTTTTCAACCATTGAGATATCTTCGCCATGTTCGGCCAATATCTCCAGCACACGCTCACTTGCGCCTACGGCCTTTTGCAGGTTGGCATAAAGATCAGGGAAACTACCCATGGCTGCACCTACAAATATGGAGTACATGATAAACGTGGTTAAATCACCTACCAGAATTTCGCCATGACTAACCAATACCGAGCCATACCAAATAACGCCCACAAATGTACCAAACAAACAAAATACAATAAATGAGGCAAAAATTCCGCGGAATTTGGCCCCTTTTACAGCTATGTCAACAACGTTTCGCAAAATTTTATCATAGCGCGTGGCTTCATACGCCTCATTTACAAATGCCTTTACATTGGCAATACCCTGAAGTGTTTCCTCCACAATGGTGTTTGATTCGGCGAGCTTGTCCTGGGCCTGGCGAGAAAGTTTACGAATAAATTTTCCGAAAAATACTGCAAATGCTACCAGGAATGGCAAAATAGCCAGCAGGGCAAGGGTCAATTTAATAGATACTATTGCCAGTAAAATAACACTGCCCACCATGATCACTAATTGCCTGATGATCTCGGCAATGGTAGTTGTTAAGGTATCCTGTATTTGTGAAAGATCGGCAGATATACGGCTGTTCAATTCACCAACGCGGCGGTTGGCAAAAAAGTTCATAGGCAGGGTGATCAGCTTAAAATAGGTATCCCGCCTGATATCGGCCAGTGAGCGCTCGGCAACCTGTACAAACCATACCACTCTAAAAAAAGATATAAATGCCTGCCCAAACAATATGATAAAACCGGCAATGGCAATTGCATTTAAGCTGTGCGGTAAATAAGGGTATTTAAATTTGCCCTGTGCTGCATCAATCAAAGCACCCAGTATAGCGGGGAATGCGAGGCCAACCAGGCTTGATATAAATAAGAATAGCATACCGGCTATAAATTTACCCCGGTAAGGTTTTATGTAGGTGAGCAGTTTCCGTATGTTTTGGATGCTTTGCCTGTTTATTTTTGCTTTAGGTAATTCGGTCTCGGTCTTAGCGCCACTGTTCAGTCGTCCTCTTGCCATTTATAGTTTTATAGTTACGAGCGCGAAATTACACCTAAACTTTATTTTTTTTGTAAATAAGATATAAAATTGACGCAAGCATGAGCGCAATTATAGTTATATAGATAAAGTTTGAGGTTCCCTTTTGCTCTGCAGCGGCTTTAAGCTGCGCATTTTGCGCGCTAAGTTTTTTTATGGTAGCTATAAAACCCTGGTTTATGGTTTCTGCCTCTTTGCTGTGGCTTTGAATCTGCCTTTGCTGAAAAGCGCGGTACTCCAGTAATATCTTTAGCTCTTTATAAATGTTATCGTCCGTTTTTACGATGTCCATCAAAATACTGTTTGACCGGCGGATATCATCTTTGGTTTGTAAACCGAAGATTCCGGTATGCTGACTTAAACTTTGGCTGTACTGCCCAAATTTTTGTTTGCGTACGGCCAGCATGGAATTAATTTTTTTGCGCTGAAGCTGGTATGCAATTGAATCTGCATTAAACTGAGATTGCGCTAAAAGATCGCCCACTGCAAAAAAACACAGCAAGCCAAGCAGTATTAGTTTCTTCATATATTATACTTTACTGAAATTCAATGATCACTTTGTCATTAAGGTTTAAACCTAATAAACCACTCGCGTTGCCTTTGTTTATAGCAATTTCTAAATGATCGCTGATGCCAAAAAGGCATAATTTTTCACCGATAGGGACTTCATTATAATGCCAGCTGAGGTGGTTAATGGTTTCGTTCCGCTTAAAATTGAGTACAAAACGCCGGCCTTGTTGCACATTATTAAAAAATTCCTTGGTAATATTGGTGATCACATTTTGGAACGAATCGATATAAATAACCACGCCTTTTATCAGGTTTTTCTCGATAACAGGCTGTAGGTTCATTTTGTTTTCAATTTCGTGTGTAGGTATGCCAATCTCGTTAAGTTTTCCACCTTTTGCCAGGTGACACGCCGCCTTAACAAAAATATCAGCCAACGGAAAATGAAGAAATTTAAGGTCCTGCATAATGTTGATCTCTACAATCTCTTCAGGGTCGGTATCAAACATCAGCGAGAAAATTCCATTATCGGCCCCTACAAAATAATGTTTTTTGTACCTTACTGCCAGGTACTTTGTATGATCACTATAAACAGTATCAATACCAATAAGATGCACAGTATCCTCGGGGAAGTAATAAAAACTATTTTTTAATATAAACGCAGCCTGTTGTACGTTAAATGCCGCTACACTGTTGGTAATATCAACAATATTCACTGTAGGCAATAATTTATAGATGCTTCCTTTTAAAGTAGCTTGATAAATGTCCTTATCGCCCAAATCAGTAGTTAATGTTATTATTGCCATTAATTTTATAATATTTATTGCTAATCTTGTAATAGCATTTGAAGCTACAAATATTCAATTTTTAATTCATAAAAATCTGTAACTAAAAAATCAATTAGTATTGAACGAACTTAAGCTATCAATTGAAAACGTAAATCCAGCCGTATTGTGGGGGCCTAATAATGATCATTTTGAGATCATTAAGAAACAATATCCCAAGCTTAAATTAGTTGCACGAGGCAATGAAATAAAAGTTTTGGGTGATGATCACGAACTAAATGTTTTCCAGGAAAAATTCTCGCATCTGCTGCAACATGTAGAAAAATTCGAGAACCTGAACATTACCGATCTTGAACGTATTTTAGGATCAAAAGTTAATACCGGGCCATCTACAGACCAGGTAGCCGATAAATTTGCCAGTGGCGAGGTAATTGTTTTTGGCCCGAATGGCGTAATGGTGAAAGCCCGTACAGCCAATCAGCGCAAAATGGTTGATAGTATTAATACGAGCGATATTCTTTTTGCCATTGGGCCCGCAGGTACCGGTAAAACCTATACCGCGGTAGCTTTAGCCGTGCGCGCACTAAAAAACAAAGAGATAAAACGAATTATTTTAACCCGGCCGGCTGTTGAGGCAGGGGAGAACCTCGGCTTTTTACCCGGCGACCTTAAAGAAAAGATTGATCCGTATTTAAGGCCGCTGTACGATGCCTTGGATGATATGATTCCGGCGGAGAAATTGAAGTTTTACCTGGAGAACCGAACCATTGAAATAGCACCACTGGCATTTATGCGTGGCCGTACACTTGATAATTGTTTTGTGATATTGGATGAAGCCCAAAATGCTACCGATATGCAGCTCAAGATGTTCCTGACACGTATGGGGCCATCGGCTAAGTTTATAGTAACAGGCGATGTTACCCAGATAGATTTACCAAAAAAACAACAATCGGGCTTACATACCGCGTTACGCATACTAACGGATATAAGTGGAATAGAAATAGTATACCTAAGCGGCGAAGACGTAGTTCGCCATAAACTGGTACGTAAAATATTAGCAGCTTACGGAGATATACAATAAAAGGGATATCCAATAAAATAAAGAGATAAGAATCAAGAGTCAAGAATCAAGAAGCTGCAATTTCCTGTCTTGATTCTTGATTCTAAATTCTTGACTCTCATATGAACGCAATAAAAGAAACACATTTTAATTTCCCCGGGCAAACCGGCTACTATAAAGGCAAGGTACGGGATGTTTATACTATTGATAATAAGTACCTGGCTATGGTGGTATCTGACAGGATATCGGCATTTGATGTTGTACTGCCAGAAGCTATTCCTTATAAAGGACAAGTGCTTAACCAGATAGCAGCCCGTTTTTTAGAGGCAACAAGTGATATTGTACCCAATTGGGTTATATCCGTTCCAGACCCAAGTGTTACCATCGGTCGTATTTGCGAGCCTTTTAAGGTAGAGATGGTAATTCGTGGATATTTGGCCGGCCATGCCGCGCGCGAATATGCTGCCGGCCGCAGGCAGGTTTGTGGTGAGGCATTGCCAGAAGGCTTAAAGGAAAATGATATTCTTCCTGAGCCTATCATCACCCCAACCACTAAAGCATCAGTAGGGCATGATGAGGATATTTCAAAAGAGCAAATACTGGCTCAGCATATTGTAGCCGCAGATGATTACGAAAAGCTGGAAGCCTATACCAAAGCGCTGTTTAAACGCGGAACCGAAATAGCAGCGAAGCAAGGATTGATCCTGGTTGATACCAAATATGAATTTGGTAAGATTGGTGATGATATCTATCTGATTGATGAGATCCACACGCCCGATTCTTCGAGGTATTTTTACAAGGAAGGGTATGAGGAGCGGCAGCAAAAAGGAGAGCCGCAAAAACAACTTTCAAAAGAGTTTGTAAGGAAGTGGCTTATAGAAAACGGTTTTCAGGGTAAAGACGGGCAGGTTGTTCCTGTTATGACGGAAGAAATTGTAGAGTCTATATCTGAACGGTACATTGAGCTATACGAGCAAATTACAGGCGAGGCCTTCATAAAATCAGACACGGAGAATGTTTTAGCCAGGGTTGAAGGGGCTATAAAGCTCGCGCTTAATAATATGTAATTTTTATTTCCACGTAAAATAATCTTATCTTAGCTTAATAATCCCAGGAAGAATGAAATTTGCTGTCGATAAACACGAGAAATACATTTTGGTGAAACTCAATGAATCAAAATTGAATTCATTAGTAACTCCTCAGTTGAAATCCGAGTTGATATTGATCAATACGGAAGGACAAAGAAATATAATTCTTGATCTTTCACAAGTAAAATTTGCGGATTCATCCGGCTTAAGCAGCTTGTTGGTAGGTCATCGTTTATGTAAAAACGCCAGCGGCGTTTTTATACTCGCTGGTTTAAATGACGCTGTTTCGCGTTTAATAACTATATCTCAACTGGATAACGTACTCACTATAGTTCCAACTTCTGAAGAAGGCATCGACCTTATTTTTATGGAAGAGATTGAAAAGGAACTAAAAAAAGAATCAAGATAATCCAATGATTGTTTCCCGGGTATGAAATTTGAGTTAACAATACTTGGAAGCAGTTCGGCCACTCCCATTTTTAACAGAAATCCTTCAGCACAAGTGCTCAATATTAATGAGCACTTGTACTTAGTTGATTGCGGCGAAGGTACTCAACAGCAAATGCTGCGTTTTGATATCAAAGCAAGCCGTATCGATTATATATTTATAAGCCACCTGCATGGCGACCATTACCTGGGCCTGGTAGGACTACTGTCGTCCATGCATCTAAACGGACGAAAAAAAAATCTTTATCTTTTTGGCCCTCCGCATTTAATGGAGATCATTGATCTGCAATTAAAATATTCAGAAACTACATTGCATTTCCCTTTGGTGTTTACACAAACCAACGCTCAAAAAGCCGAAGTTATTGTAGATAATAATGATATCGTTGTAGAAACAATTCCGCTAAATCACCGCATCGATTGCACCGGTTTTGTCTTCAGAGAGAAGAAACGGTTAAGGAAGCTGCGTAAGGAGGTAATAGAAGAAATAAAGATCCCGGTGCCGTATTTTACTGCCCTAAAAAAAGGTGCCGATTATACTTCACCATCCGGGAAGGTTTATAAGAATGAGGACCTAACCATTGATTCTGACGAGCCTAAATCTTATGCTTATTGTTCAGATACTTTGTACGGTGAGCAATATTTTAAACAGATAGCGAACGCTACACTGCTATACCATGAGGCTACCTTTTTAAATGATATGTTGGATAGGGCAAATGATACCCATCATACTACCGCATTACAGGCCGGTGAAGTTGCATTAAAAACAAATGCCAAAAGATTGGTGATTGGCCACTTCTCTGCCCGGTATAAAACCCTGAATGAGTTATTGGATGAAGCTAAGAGCGTTTTCCCCGAAACTGAACTGGCCATTGAAGGAAGAATATTTAATATATAACAGACCTGAAACGGCTCTCGCACAATCAGGGAAATCTAAAAATTAAACTTTAATCCGCCCTTTTCAACTGTTTGAAAGTTGGACATTAAAAGTCATTCTTTAACGGGCTCTAAGAAGCTGTTTAAATTTGATTTATTAATGTTTTTATACTTCTAATGAAGCACATATCTACACGTCATTGCTGAGGCACGAAGCAATCTCTAAGCTGTACAGAGGGGCTCTACAGGGCCAATCTGCCTATGTAGAGATTGCTTCGTACCTTACAGTAATGACGATCTATTTATTTGTTTTTAGACAGCCTCTAAGATTCGAATGCCCGGTTAATTATCTTTTTTAAAGAGCCATTGGCTCAAAGATATTGTAACAACGGATTTTAATCCGTTGCTTATAAACCAAATAAAAATGAGTGCCGTAGGCACGGTGCATATTTAAGTAGATACCGGAATTTCCCATTGATTATATGCTAAATAACAGTTAACAGCAGAGTATATGGGCCGAAGCTATGGTTCTTTTTATGTGCTGCTTCTTTTTCAACGGATTAAAATCCGTTGTTACAATATGAGCCGTGGCTACGCCACTGATTTATTAAAAAAGCAATCTTGACTCTTGCTAACAATCCTGACCCTGCAAAGTCCCAGAGCCTTCTTTTATAAAGTTGTTTGTAAAAGAGGCCCATACAGCCTATAACTAAAAAATAAAAAGCTGAGCAGATATCGTCTGTTCAGCTTTTTATCTTATATCGCGATATTGTTTTTAGTCCTTTTTACCACCAAAAACAGAGAAACTTACATAGCGTTTTGGATGCGCTTTCAAGTCAATGAACAGGTTATTCAGGTTGTTTGATGCATCAGCCAGGTTTTTATAAACCTTATCATCATTCATTAACAAACCAAGTGTACCCTGGTTGGTATTTATCCTTGCAATAGCAGCCTGCAAATCGGCCATGGCTTTGTTAGCGTTATCCAGTGTGTTTTTAATGTTTGATGCGGCAACATCATTACTAACCTTTTCAAAATTGGATGTGATGCCGTTTACGTGTATCGTGCTGGTTTTTAAATTAGCAGATACAACTTCGGCATTTGAAAGTATGGCATCAATGTGGGTTGTTTGCGTACCCACCAAATTATCGATCTTTTTGGTAACACCTTCTAATGTTTGCAATGAGTTTGCAATACTCATGAAGCTGCGGTCAACATTTTTTTGAAAGTTTGGATTCAATATTTTGTTGATAGCTGCCAGGGATGAATCCAGCTTTGTCATTAACTGTTCGGCCTTTTTTTGAATTGGCTGCAGGCTTTCGGCCAGGCTTCCCTGTATATCAGCCTTCAAGGTGTCTTTGTTTTCGGCAAGTATTTTACTGTTGCCCAGTTCAAAAACTATAGCTTTACTCCCCAACAGGTCGGTGCTTTCCAGCTTTGCAAGGGTGTTGTTTGGTACATCGTATTTTTCTTCAATTTTAAATTCTACGATGGTGCGGCCATCTGGTTGAAGTTCCATTTTAGAGATCCTACCAATCTGGAATCCATTAACCAGCACAGGTTTTGATACGCCTAAGCCTTCAACACTGTTATAAACTGCATAAAATTTATTTGATCCCGAAAAAACATCGTTACCCTTTAAAAAACTATATCCTAAAATAAGTATAGTAATGGAAATTACCGTAAGTGCTCCAATTTTTGTTTCGTTTGAAATTTTCATTAAGTAAGATTGTGATGTTGTTTAAATTCTTTGAGGGCACTTGCTTGTACCAGGAGCAATATTTGTTAACTTTTAATATACGTTTAACCTGCTACTTAAGTTTGGCAGAAAACGCAAAGTAAATGCTTTTATTATTGCGATACCTTTTCAACTTCGTTTTTATAGTTTAATAAAGCGCGTACTATTGAACTTACAATTTCATTTTGTCCATCTTCCGAGTTTAAGTATTCTTCGTCTTTAGGGTTATTTATATAACCGGTTTCTACTAAAACCGAGGGCATTGCGGTATGGCATAACACATATATACCCTGCTCCCTTAAGCCTTCACTTGGGCGGCCGTCTGTTTGCACAAACTCGTTGTTAATTAACGTGGCCAGCTTTATGCTTTGCTGCCTGAATTTTCTTTTATACTCATTGGTTAAAATGATGGTGATAGGGTCATCGGGGTCTAAGCCGGCATCCATTCCAGAGTCTTCTTCAACCTGGTTGTGTATAATCGTCTTTTCTTCCTCTTTAGAACGGTGCAATCCGTACACCAATAATAAAACCCCTTTGCCAGAACGGTCTGGTAAGCTAACCGTTCGGTAAACTGGTTTATGATGTTTGGTGCCCACCTGTTCCCTTACGCGCCTGTCAGATAATGAATTGCAGTGTATGGATATGAAAATATTTCCCTTGTTTTCGTTGGCAATTTCCGCGCGTCTTTCAAAAGAAACGTCATCTTCTGTTGTACGGGTTAAAACTGCTTTTACGCCCGTCATATCTTTTTCTATGGCATTTTGCAATTTTAAGGCAATGGCAAGCGTTACATTTCTTTCTGAAGAAAAAGAGCCGGATGCACCATGAGAGAAATGACCTTCTGTGCTTGAAGGTTTGCCACCGTGCCCCGCATCAATAACAATAGTTTTTATTTTAAAACCGCTATTAATAACAGTATCTGCTTTTATAAAACCATAAGATGTAACCGGAAAACATGAAACAAGTGCCAGCAAAACCGATAAACTATAAATGAATCTTTTCAATGCCCTATTTTTCATTATTTTTGAACGCTGTTAACTATATCTGCAAAAATACTATTCATAATCAATTTTGAAATTCATATCTCTTTTTTTTCTGCTTGCAATTATTTTGACGGTAAATGTACTTGTTGCTGAAAGCAAAGGTACATATAACAGGTATAGCCACAAATCTGTAGCAGATACTATTATCAAACTTGACACTAATAAGGCAAGAGATAGGAAACTTCTTAAAGTTAAGAAATCTAAGCAAAGTAAGGCAACTCAAAATGCCGACGGCCAGGGCTTAAACAATACCTTCAATATAACCCCCGCGGGTGATACCGTTCGTAAAGCAGATACGCCTAAAATTAAAAAGGCAGATGGAAAGCAACTTGCACCTGTAGGCAAAGGCGCGTTGCCGGCAAATGATACCACTAAAAAAAGTGGGGGCATACAATCAGAAGTTAAGGCTGTAGCCGAGGATTCAACCGTTGTTGACAACGAGCATGATATTTTATACCTGTATGGCCGGGCCAGGGTAACCTATGAAGATTTTGAGCTGGATGCAGATTATATAAGGGTTGATCAGAAAAATCACCTGATTTTTGCAAGCGGGAGTATTGATCCCCGCACCAAGCGTTACGTTGGCAGGCCATTATCCAAATCAAAAAACGAAAAGCCTATAGCATCAGATTCGTTGTTATTTAATTACACAACCAAAAAAGGGAAACTTTATAATCCCGCATCAGAGCAGGAAGGTAACTTTATATCTGGCGGGCAGGCAAAAAAATTAAATGAAACCGAGGTTGCTTATCGCAATGTGATTTTCAGTACCTGCGATTTGCCTTATCCCGATACACACTTTGGTATTGTGATAACCAAGGGTATTGGCGAAAAAAACAAGATCATATCCGGTCCGGCTTACCTGGAGATCGAGGGAGTACCCCTGCCTTTGGCCATCCCCTTCGGTTTTTTTCCAAAGCCCAACCAGCGAACATCCGGGGTTATATTACCTACTTTTGGCGAAGATGCCAAGCTGGGCTTTAAACTGGCGGGTTTTGGTTATTACCTGGGCCTTAGCGATTATATGGATTTAACCACAACGGGTACAATTTACTCCAAAGGGTCATATGAAGTAAACTCCACTGCAAGATACCTGGTACGTTATAAATATACTGGTAATTTATCATTGAGTTATGGCTCGCATAACTACCAGTTGCCCGGCGATCCCCCGGTGAAGGATATTCATATTGACTGGACCCATTCACAGGATCCTAATGCCAATCCCGGTTCAACATTCAGCGCATCGGTAAATGCAGGTACTTCGGGTTATTTTTCCCGCAACCCGTCAACCTCAAATTATAACGTGGTGACTGCCGCGCAAAGCAGTTTGCGTTCAAGTATATCTTACGGGAAAACATGGGCCGGTACGCCTTTTAACTTAAGTGTAGGTATCGGGCACAGCCAGGATATTGCCCGTAAAACAATTACCATTGAGTTACCTACAATAGCCTTTGGTATGTCGTCAATCAACCCGTTCGATTCAAAAGATAGGGTGGGAGAACAAAAATGGTATCAAAAAATAACCGTTAGCTATAATTTAAATGCTACCAATAAAGTAAATGATATTCCCGAATCGGAGTTGTTTAAAAGCACGGTTACCAAGCGTTTGCAAAATGGCTTTCAACATCAGATCCCGGTAAGTTTGGGTTTAAATGTGCTTAAATATTTTCAGTTTAACAGTAGTGTAAATTATACCGAACGCTGGTATTTTCAATCAGTTAACAAAAGATTTGAGCGTGGCAGTATTTCCAGCTCAGATGTGCTGCTTGTTGATACCTTGCAAGGGTTTAAACGTGCCGGGAATTACAGCCTGAGCACCGGCTTATCAACCAAGTTATACGGAACCATGAATTTTAAGCATGGTAATTTAAAAGCTATCAGGCACGTAATGACGCCATCCCTCGGGTTTGGCTATACGCCCGATTTTTCGGACCCAAGTTATGGATATTATAAAACCGCTGTAAGTACGGCAAGTATCCCTTATCCTTACACCTATCAAAAATACTCTATTTTTGAAAACGGGGTTTACGGCTATCCATCAAGCGGTAAGCAGGCTGGTATCAGCTTTGCATTGGATAACACCATTGAGGCCAAATTAAAAGCTAAAAGTACCGATACATCAGGTACAGATAGGAAGATAACGCTGCTGCAGGGTTTGTCTTTTTCAACCTTTTATAACTTCGCTGCGGATTCACTTAAACTGTCAAATATTCAATTTTCTGGTCACACCGCATTGTTTAAACAAAAGGTGAATGTTAGTTTCAGCGGTTCATTTAACCCCTATGTGGTTAACGTTCGTGATTCTATTTCAAATAATACTATAGTACGTACCAGCACTCTTGTTAATAAGTACAGATGGTCTAACGGTCAGTTTCCGCAATTAAACGCGCTTAGTATTTCTATGAGCGGCAGTTTAAATTCCACTTCGGCAAAAGCTCCGGGAACGCCTAATGTTAACACCTTGCAAAATATAGGCGCGCAACAAGCTCAACGGTTAGCATTGATTAACAGCGATCCTAACTCCTATGTGGATTTTAATGTGCCATGGAATATCTCCTTAAATTATAGCTACAGCTATAGTAATTTTCTTAACCAGGTATCAACAAGTAATACGCTTATGATTAGCGGTGATGTAAGTATCACGCAAAAATGGAAAATACAGTACTCTACTAACTATGATTTTAAGGCGGCCAAATTAAGCAGCGCAACATCATTTTCTATTTATCGCGATTTGCATTGCTGGGATCTTTCGTTTCAATGGGTGCCATTTGGTTACTTAAAATCATATAATGTTACCTTAAAGGTTAAATCAACTATTTTACAGGATTTAAAACTGAGCAAACGAAACGATTATTCAAGTAGCAGGAATTTTTATTAATAAATATGCTGGCAGAGATTATAACCATTGGCGACGAAATACTTATTGGGCAAATTGTTGATACCAACTCGGCCTGGATGGCCAGGGAGTTGAATAAAATAGGTATCAGGGTTAAACAAATTTCATCGGTATCTGACGATAAAGATCATATACTGAAAGCCCTGGCCGAAGCTGCCACACGTGCAAAAATCATATTTATTACCGGTGGTTTAGGGCCAACAAAGGATGATATCACCAAGAAAACACTGGCCGAATATTTTGGTGTTGGTTTTGTTGAAAACAAGGAGGCGCTTGAAAATGTGGAGCGCATATTTGCTAAATACAACCGCCCTTTACTTGATGTTAACAGGCTGCAGGCTCAGGTTCCTGCTAATTGCGAGATCATATTAAACAAGAACGGCACAGCACCGGGTATGTGGTTTAACCATGAAGGTGTTATTTATATTTCAATGCCCGGCGTACCCTTCGAGATGATGTACATGATGGAAGGTGAGGTGTTACCTAAAATAATGGCTAATTTTAAGCTGCCATCCATCATTCATACAACACTTTTAACAGTGGGCGAGGGGGAATCATTTTTAGCCGAACGGATTGCCGATATCGAAAACGAGCTCCCCCCTTATATTAAATTGGCTTATCTGCCTAAATTAGGTCAGGTTAGACTGCGTTTAAGCGCTTTTGGCGAAGATGAGGAATCACTTCAAAAGCAAGTTGATATTTTTGCCGGTAAGATCATTGAACGGATAGGTGCTGTTTTTGTGGTTGATAAGGATATTGCCTTAGAAAAAGCTATCCTTGATAAGATGACCGAAAGAGGCCTCACCTTATCCATTGCCGAAAGTTGTACCGGCGGATATATTTCGCATTTATTTACACAGCACCCAGGCTCGTCAAAAGTGTTTTTGGGCGGTGGAGTTACTTACTCCAACGGATTAAAAGAACATATACTGGGGGTAAAACACCAAACGATTGAGCAATTTGGGGCCGTAAGTGAACAAACCGTGAAAGAAATGGTAGACGGCGCGCTATTAAATTTCAAGTCGGATTTTGCCATATCCGTAACAGGAGTGGCGGGGCCGGATGGAGGTACTGTTGATAAACCCGTTGGTACAGTGTGGATTGCGGTTTCTGGCATGGGTAAAATGTTAATAAAGAAATACACATTCGGCAATAAAAGGCAACAAAACATTGAACGGAGTGCTGTAATGGCTTTATCAATGTTGAATACTTTACTAACAGAAGTTGCAGATTAAGGCTCAAAATTCATAATTTTGAGCAAAAGTATAAACTGTAAAAATGGCCAAATACCAACTGTTATTGCCAAAAATGGGTGAAAGCGTTGCGGAAGCAACCGTAATTAAATGGAATAAAAGCCCAGGAGATCATGTTGATGCCGACGAAGCAGTAATGGAAATTGCAACTGATAAAGTTGATTCAGATGTGCCCTCCCCGGTATCTGGTAAATTGGTTCAACAATTTTACCAGGTTGATGATGTAGTGCAGGTAGGTGCGGTAATTGCAATTATAGAAACTGAAGAAAAAGAAGTGGCCGCTGAGCCTGAAATAGCTCCTGCGCCGCCGGTTCATGAAGCCCCTTTAGCCCCATCTGTTACAGTAACTGAGCAAGCTCCCGTAACTCCGATTGTTGAAGTTCAAGAGGCTGTAGCACCAGAACAAGAATCCAATACACCTATTGATATACCTGGTATTGCTCAGTTGGAGCAATTAAGCACTTCGGCCCAGGAGCAAACGTTCAAAAGCGAAGGCAGATTTTATTCGCCACTGGTACGCAATATTGCCAGCCAGGAAGGTATTAGCGTTCATGAACTTGATCGTATACCCGGAACTGGTTCGGAAGGCCGGTTAACTAAAGATGATCTGTTAAGTTATATTCAACATAAGCAATCGCCTGCTGCGCAAACTGTGATACAGCCAGATGTATTTGCAACAGCTAAAAATACAGAACGGCCTGCGGAATTAATTCAAGGCATCAGTGCCAATGGTTCTGTTGAACCCAAAAGGGAAACTTTGCCTGTAAATGAACCGGCACCAGTTGCAACGCCGCAAAAAGCTGCCGAACCTGAAACAGAAAAAGCTGGTATAGCCCAGTCATTGCCGGCAACTTCGGTTTCGGGTGGTGATGAAATAATTGAAATGGATAGGATGCGCCGCCTTATTGCCGATCATATGGTAATGAGTAAGCAAACCTCGCCGCATGTTACCTCTTTTGTTGAGGCTGATGTAACCAGCCTGGTGTTGTGGCGCGAAAAAGTAAAGAACAGCTTTGAAAAGCGGGAGGGCGAAAAAATAACATTTACCCCGATATTTATTGAAGCTGTTGTTAAAGCGATCAAGGATTTTCCGATGATCAATATTACGGTAAGTGGTACGCAGATCATAAAAAAGGCTAATATCAATATCAGCATGGCAACGGCCTTGCCAAGTGGTAACCTTATTGTGCCTGTAATAAAAAAGGCCGACCAATTAAACCTGCTTGGAATAACCAAAGCGGTTAATGACCTTGCAAACAGGGCCCGGATCGGGAAGCTGTTACCGGATGATGTAAGAGACGGAACCTTTACTATTACAAACGTAGGTTCGTTTGGTAATGTGATGGGTACCCCAATTATCAATCAGCCGCAGGTAGCTATCCTGGCTGTTGGCGCCATCAAGAAAAAACCGGCTGTAATTGAAACTCCCGAGGGTGATGTTATCGCAATAAGGCATATGATGTTCCTGTCGTTATCCTACGATCATCGTGTAGTTGACGGTGCATTGGGCGGGTCATTTGTTCGCAGAGTTGCCGATTACCTTGAGAAATGGGATTTGAACAGAGAGATATAATTCATCACTATCTATAATGCAAAAAACAGGCTAAATCAGCCTGTTTTTTGCATTATAGAGCTTTTGTTAAAAGTGTCCGCAACACTCTATTTGCCATACTATTTCACTAACTCAAATCCCCAATCTTTCCCTTTATCCACGGCGGGCACACCTTTAGCCATCCAAACCGGCATAGGCGCGCCTTTTAAGTAATGATCAAAAAACTGCTGCTCGCGAATAGTGATATCCTTACGATTTTGGCGTTGTACCAGGTTATGGGCTTCGCCATTGTATTGCAATAGCCAAACAGGCTTATTAAGGCGGCGCAAGGCAGTAAACATTTCTATTCCCTGGTACCACGGAACTGCGCCATCGGCATCATTGCTCATAATCATGACCGGGGTTTGCACTTTGGGTAACTGAAACAACGGTGAGTTTTCAATATATAGTTCTGGTTTTTCCCAAAGTGTAGCACCTATGCGGCTTTGTGTTTTTTCGTACTGGAACTGCCGGTTAACGCCCGATTCCCACCTGATGCCCCCATATGCTGATGTCATGTTTACCACTGGTGCACCTGCCCATGCCGCGGCGTACATATTGGTTTGGGTGATAAGGTATGCCACCTGGTAACCTCCCCAGCTTTGTCCCTGAAGGCCAATATGGGCGCCATCAACCCATGCATTTTTCTTTAATGATTCAACACCCGAGTTAATAAATTCAACCGCTGACGCGCCTGGATGGCCGTTTTCATAGCTGATATCCGGTGCGAAAACTAAATACCCGTTACTCACAAAAAAAGAAATAGGTAAACGCGAAGGGGTTGGGGCAGGAGCTATATAATTATAAAGGCCCTCAGATAGTTTTTCATAAAAATAAACGATCATCGGGTACTTTTTATTTGGGTCGAAATCCTCTGGTTTATATAAAATGCCTTTTGATTTATAGCCCTTTGGAGTAGTCCACGTTACCAGCTCTGCTGTACCCCAGTTGTATTGGGCCTGTTGGGGGTTGATGTCACTTAGCTTTATCTCCTTTTTTAAGTCGGTTGATACATAAAGATCGGGAGGCAACTCATAGTTGCTTTTAGTGTAGATGTAAATGGCTGCATTTTTAGCCCGGGTTAAATCGCTATAGCTTAATTTACCCATGTTCACCTTTTCGGAGGCACTTTTGCTTTCGGGAGTTTTTACAAAATATCCCCATTGTTTGGTTTCCTCATCCTGGGCCAATAACCACATTACCTGTTTTGAGGGAATGAATTTTTGTTCTGGATCGGTCATGTTATACCTGATGATCAATTTATTTTTACGACCGATGCCATTTGTGAAATTGGTTGCAACACCAGTCGCAGGGTCAATACTCCAGATATCATACCTGTCATATATCAGTACCGCTTTGTCGTCCTTTGTCCATCCGGCCAAACCATAATCAGAGGCATAATTGGGAACATCATTCAATTCATCGCCCAGTTTGGTGGCGATTGAACTTGTAAGGTTGGTTTTGGTACCGGTACTGATGGTATAACTGTACCATTGCTGGTCATTAAAATTGAACCAGATTACATACCGGCCATCCGGGGAGATTCTGTATCGGGCCTTTACCCCCGAACTGATTAATCTCTTATTGCCGCTTTTTGTATCTATTAAAATGGCCTGTTGTTTGGTATCGCCTTCCCATTGCGATTGTACACGTGCGCCGGTATCGGTTACTCCTAAAACATACCGGGCGTTTTTATTTTCGGCTACAAAAACTTCCTGTATGGCCTTACTGCCTAATTGCACTTGTTTAGATTCCGGATCTTCGGGACGGATAACTGCCAGGTAACTTCTCTTCAGTTCGGTTTGGAGGTTTTTAAGCTGTTGCGGCTGCAGGTAATCATCCTTGTAATTCCAGATATCAAGTTTGGCCACTTCAAAATCAACAATGGTGGTATCCGCAGGTTTGGGGATAGGGGCAGTGCCGAAGAATAAATTGGCACCGCTTTTACTAAAATAAACCTTTCCGTCTCCGCTCACCGCCCATTTGGCGGGCATAGTTTCCAGGCCTTCAGCGGCAATCACCGTAGCGCTGTCCCTGGTTAAGTTATAGTAATATAGTTTAAATGGTTTCACCAGGGCTTTCTCTGGATTTTTCTCTGCCGCAAAAGCTACCTGCCGGCTGGCATCATCAATAGCGATACTATGATAATTGCCCCTGCCTGTGCTGATGGCTTTAACTTTGTTTTTATCAATGTCAAACACATATAATCCCGAGATAATTTCCTTTTGTTTTACCGGAGCAGTAATGGCAAATACTACCAGTTTGCCATTTTTACTTACTTGGTAGTCGGTAACATATTTAAACGTATGGATTATGTTGCCCGTTAATTGTTTTACGGTGAGATCAGTACCCTCGCGGGTAGGCGGCGTAATTGTTGTACTTATCGCTTTTTTTGAAGTATCATTTGATGACGGCTTTTTTAACGTATCGCCTACAGCGAGGTAGGCGATAACATCAGCATTCTCGGCAATTTTAAAACTCCTCACAGCGGGGATTTTTGTAATGGTTTTGGTTGCCAGCGAGATAAACCCCAGGGTATCCTTGGGGAATTCTGCCTGTTTTTTCTTTTTGATTTTAGCCTGGCGGGTATCTTTATAAAACGGCCTCACGCGGAATACTGCAAATTTGCCATCGCTGGTAAAACGTGCAGTATCAGCCCTTGGGATATGAACATTGCCGGTGTTTTTTGAGCTGGTGATCACCAGTTCGGCATCGCCCTCCTGCGGTTTTATCACATATAAAATCCATTTACCATCATTGCTGATGCGCTGATCGCTAATGCTTTGCCATCCGTCGAATACAGAATGATCTAATGGTTTTTTAGAGGTCTTTTGGGCAGATGCATTAAAGCAGATTGCTGATAAACAAATAATTAGTAAAATTCTACCCATATCAACCTTGTTAAGCATTAAATATGCTCAAAATAGCCGGTTTATTAAAATTAGCCACGGGAAAGTTACAAACAAGGAGAAAGGTGAGAGGAGAAAGGTGAAAGGAGAAAGGAGAAAGGTGAAAGGAGAAAGGAGAAAGTGAGAGGAGAAAGGAGAAAGGAGAAAGGAGAAAGGAGAAAGGTGAGAGGAGAAAGGTGAAAGGAGAAAGGAGAAAGGAGAAAGGTGAAAGGTAAAAGGTAAAAGGTGAAAGGTGAAAGGTGAAAGGTGAAAGGTGAAAGGTGAAAGGTGAAAGGTGAAAGGTGAAAGGCATTATGTTAAACAACCTTTTACCTTTCGCCTTTTACCCTTTGCCTTTCAACGCCTTATATCATCGCCTTATTTAACGCTTTAATGGCCTCCGCAAAATCTTCACGGGCTACCAGGAATTGGATATTTACTTTACGCAGGGCAAAGCCACAGCTTTTTATATTGATGCCATGCTTGGCCAAGGCTGTTGCTGATTTGGCCAGTAAGCCCGGTTGATCCATGTTGGAGCCTATTAGGCAAACCATGGCCATCTTCTCAACGGTTACCTTTTCGTAATCATCTTCCAGTTCCTGTATCAGTTTTTTGTTATAGTCCTTATCCCATATCACAATGGAGATACTATTGGCACTGGTGGCCTTAAAGGTGTAGCTAACGCCATATTTATAAAACAGCTGCATGATATGAAAGTCGGTACCTACATTGCCCACCATTGATGGGTCGTAAATATCTATCATCATTACTCTTTCGGTACCTGTAATTACCTCAACACGCTTTTTATCGCAAATGTATTCGCGGGTTATCAGTGTGCCGGGGTGCTCTGGCTGGAAAGTGTTTTTGATACGCAGGTCTATATCATTAATCTCCAGTGGCTTTGACGCCTTTGGATGGATAGCTTCCATGCCTACGTCGGCTAATTGATCAGCTACATCATAATTAGTGTTGCCTACCGGAAAACAGTTTTCAACACCAACCAGGTTAGGATCGGCAGTGCATAAATGATATTCTTTGTGGATGATGGCTTCCTGCGGTTTTACAGCTACAGCGATTTTGCTAAAGGTAACCTCAGAGTAGCCGCGGTCAAACTCGCGCATGATACCTTCTGTGCCCTTGGCGTAACCGGTGACGATGGAGATAGTATCCTCAAAATTAATGTTTTGTAAGTCTTTTTTGATCCGTTGATCTATGGTAAAAGACCGGTGGTCATGAAAACCGCTTAAATCCACAAATGTGGCATTGATGCCCATGTTTTGCAAAATATTGGCAAAGTTAAAAGCCGAATGACTTTCGCCTATTGATGCCAGGATTTCCCGTGCCGCCAGTAAAATATCATCCTTGTTTACATAACCCGATGCCAGGATATTAGCTATATTTTCAAGATAGGTTTGTGCATCTTTAAGGCGTTGCTCAATAAACGCATCGGCTTCGGCAATGTTTAGGCCAAGGCTTTCATAACTTTTATTGATCTGTTTTAGCTTAACAATAAGCGCATTTAAGGGCTTATGAAAATCCTTATAGGTTGCCAGGCGGTGATAAACCCCCGGAGCACCGGTTTTCTTATTCTCCAACAGGAGGTTGGTCACTCCCGAAAATGCAGATACTACAAATATGCGGTTGTACAATTGCTGCCCGCTGCGTTCAAACAGAACGATGTTTTTAATAACATCGCCCAATGCGGTCATTGATGTGCCGCCGATTTTTTCTACTGTTAACATGCTAAAAAATAAACACTGTATAAGTGTATGTGCTAAAAACTATACCAATGCGATAGCATTGGTATAGGCACTTTTAAGAAATTGAATATTAGATTTTTATAATTGGTTAGTATTTTAAGAGGGTTATCAAATTGATAGACTGGTTATCAAAATCAATGAACGTCCTTCTTGTAAAGATCACCGGCTTTTTCGGCGGATAATTTAATACCCTTTATCATTGCCGAGCTAAAACCGTTATGTTCCATCTCATTTAAGCCTGCAATGGTACATCCGCTTGGCGAAGTAACTTTATCAATTTCCTGCTCGGGGTGTGATGACAATTGTAGCAGCAGGTCGGCGGCACCCTTGGCTGTTTGAGCAGCCATTTTTAAGGCATCACCCGCGTGGAAACCAATTTCGGTACCTCCCTGTGATGCGGCGCGAATGGAGCGCAGGAAAAAAGCGATGCCGCAGGCACAAAGCGCAGTGGCTGATGTCATCAGTTCCTCATTGATCTGGATGCTTACACCAACTGTATCAAAAAGTGATTTAACCAGGTTGATGTTTTTATTGGTGCCGTTATCAGTAGCAATACAAGTCATGGAATGCCCTATGGCTATAGCTGTATTTGGCATAGCGCGAATTACCTGTACGTTAAGATCAAGCTGCTGGCGGATATCATTACAGCTCACACCCGAAATAACAGATATCAACAATTGTTTTTCGGGCTTTATAGATGGCCTTATTTCATCTAATAATTTGTTAAGTTGTTGCGGAAGTACTGCCAATACGATGATATCTGATTTTTTAACCGCTTTTAAGTTGTTATCAGTTGTAGCATAGCCTTCTTGTGCATATTCTGCCAGTGCTGCCACATTTCTGCGTGTAAGCGTAATTTGCTGGGGCTTGCAGATGCCAGCTTTTACCAACCCTTTGGCTAATGACAGCCCTATATTTCCAGAGCCTAAAATGGCTATTTGCTGTGATGCATTCATGCGTTTTTACTTAAACGTGTTCCAAATGGTTTGTTATTCTTTAAATTTCCTAATTCGTCGCTTTTGCCAATGATAACTGCCTGTACACCGCATGCGATAGCGGTAAAAGCATTATCCAGTTTTGGCAACATTCCACTATGTATAATCCGTTGTGTTTTTAATTCTTCATAATGCGCGGGGTTAATTTCCCTGATCAGCGAATCATCGTCATCAATATCCTGTAAAACCCCTCTTTTTTCGAAACAATAAATTAAGGTTGTTTCATATAATGATGATAGGTTAACCGCCAACGCTGATGCTATTGTATCAGCATTGGTATTTAATAGCTGGCCTTCGCCATCATGTGTTATCGCGCAAAAAACAGGGGTAAATCCTGCTTCCATCAAACGACTTATATTATCCGGATTGATGGAGTTTTCGTCGATATCTCCTACAAAACCATAATCTATAGTTTTTACCGGGCGTTTTTTGGCACGTATAAAATTACCGTCGGCCCCGGTTAAACCTATGGCGTTATTGCCGAAGCGTTGTAACTGAGCTACTATATTCTTATTAATCAGGCCACCATAAACCATGGTTACCACTCTTAACGTTTCAATATCAGTTATTCTCCGGCCATCAACCAGTCGTGCCTCAATGCCCAAATCCTCAGCAACTTGGGTAGCAACTTTACCGCCGCCATGTACCAATATTTTAAAACCATCTAACTTTTCAAAGTCCTTTAAAAAATGATATAGGTTTTCTGAGTTATCTATAACGTTTCCGCCTATTTTTATAACGTACAGGCTTTCTTTAGTTGTTATTTTAGTCGATTTTATAGGATCTGTCACACTTTTGTTCATTCTTCACATTAATTTAACACCAGCTTTGCCAATTTACTACCATTTTAAATAGAAATCTGTTAAAAATAGGAAATTATCGTGTATTTTTTACTGAAATGACTAAAAAATGATTATTTACTTACAGTATTATAAGTTTACAATTTGATTATGAAATAATTAGTAAACTTGAAATTAAGGCATTAAACTTGTTGTAAAATTTACTTATGGATAAAAAGAAAAGTGCCAAGCCCCGTGTAGTAATTGTTGGCGGTGGATTTGGCGGACTTGAATTAGCTAAAAATTTGAAAAATGCGCCAGTAGATGTTTTATTGCTGGATAAACATAATTACCATACTTTTCAGCCTTTGCTTTACCAGGTGGCTGCAGGTTCAATTGCTGCCGATTCTATCGGCTTCCCTATTCGCAGGATCTTTACCAAACAGGATAATTTTCGTTTTGCGCTAACTGAGGTTCAGGAAATTCATCCTGAGAGCAATACCCTTACAACCGATGTGGGCACTGTATATTATGATTACCTGGTTTTAGCTACCGGATCAAATACCAACTTTTTCGGCAATAAGGAAATTGAACATTTTGCCATGCCCATGAAGAATATACCCGAGGCGCTAAACTTACGCAGCCTGATTCTTCAAAACCTGGAAATGTCATTAATAACCAAAGATCCGGAAGAAAAGGCGGCGCTAATGACCTTTGTAGTAGTAGGAGGAGGCCCCACAGGTGTTGAGCTTTCTGGTGCACTGGCAGAAATGCGGCAGCTGATACTGATGAAGGATTACCATGGTTTAAGAAAACATAGCATGAAGGTTTACCTTGTAGAAGGTAAGGCGGAGTTACTTGCTGCTTTCTCGCCCGCGGCATCTGCCAAAGCCAAAAAGTTCCTGAAGGATATGGATGTAACTATTTTTAACAACGTACACGTAGAGAGTTACGATGGTGCGCTGCTTAAAATAGACGATGGCACCACCATACTTACCCGCAACGTTTTATGGGCTGCCGGGGTAAAGGGTGAGGTGCCTGCAGGTTTGCCAGAACAAAGTATTGTGAGGGGAAACCGGATACAAGTAGATGAAATAAACAAGGTAAATGGTTATGCCAATATTTTTGCCATAGGTGATGTTTCCGCCATGATAACTCCAGAAACGCCAAACGGGCATCCGGGTGTAGCACCAACGGCTATGCAACAAGGCGAATGGCTTTCCAAAAATCTGGTTCGAATTTTAAAAAATGAACCCACTGTTCCGTTTAAATATAAAGACAAAGGCTCGCTGGCTACCATAGGCCGTAACAAGGCCGTGGCCGATCTGGGGAGGCTTCATTTCCAGGGATTTTTTGCATGGCTACTTTGGGGATTTGTGCATTTAATGTCCTTAGCCGGTTTTACCAATAAGGGAACTGTATTTTTTAGCTGGGCTATCAATTATTTCACCAAGAACAGCGATAACAGGTTGATAGTGCGGTATTTTAATTTAGAAACCCGCATGACAGATCCCGAGTCGAAGTAAAAAGGCATTATTTTTTAAAACATTATGGCTTTTGTTTTCTTACTGAATAAGTAAACGCCTATGGATCTGTTTGTTGTAATTACTTTGTTGGTTATTGTAAGTGCCTTTTTCTCGTATATAAATGCGCGCTTTGTTAAACTTCCAGGTACTATTGGAACCGTTTTGATAGCAACCATTGTTTCGATAGTTATATTGGTTGTTGATAAGTTAGATCCTCATACTGCTAAATATTTAACTACACTCGCCAAGAACATCGATTTCTCCAAAGTAGTACTTAATGTTATGTTGGGTTTCCTGCTTTTTTCAAGCGCTTTTAACCTTGATGGTAAAAAGCTGAAAAAAGAGATGCGCCCTGTATTTGTATTAAGTACTTTGGGTGTAATCATATCAACTGCTGTTTTTGGGTTTCTTCTGTATTTCCTGGCGCCTTTTTTTCATATTCATATGCCCCTTATGTATTGCTTGTTATTTGGGGCATTGGTTTCACCAACAGATCCGGTGGCGGTATCGGCAATCATAAAAAACTCCAAACTTCCGGCTCACCTCGAAACCATTATCTCGGGCGAATCACTGTTTAATGATGGTATAGGATTGATCCTGTTTGTAATTATTTTGGAGATAACAAAAGTTGGAGAGAGCAATATCGAGGCATCACAAGTTTTGTTGCTCATCGTTAAAGAAGTTTTGGGGGGGATATTGGCCGGTGCATTCCTGGGTTACGTTGCCCAGCGATTAATGAAATCGGTTAAAGATTTTCAAACCATCGTATTAATCTCATTGGCACTGGTTATGGGCCTATCGGTATTGGCAACTATTTTTAGTTTCTCGATACCTTTAGCGATAGTAACCGCGGGCCTGTTTGCCGGCAGCCACTCCATAAACCAGGATAATAAAGAAAAATCACACGAGTCGCTGGAGAAATTCTGGCAATTGGTGGATGAAATGCTGAATACCATCCTGTTTGTAATGATAGGCCTGCAGCTTATCAACTTACCATTTGTAAATAATTATTGGGTAACGGGCAGTATATCTATTGTATTTATATTATTGGCGCGCTGGTTAAGCATTATGCTGCCGCTTACCTTTTTGCGCCACTCTTTAAAGGTAAACTATAGCAATATCAATGTAATGACCTGGGCCGGACTAAGAGGAGGGATCTCCATTGCGCTGGCTTTAACATTGCCCGATACGCCTTACCGCCATTTGATATTATCCGGCAGTTATTTTATTGTGATATTTTCGGTAATTGTGCAGG
The DNA here is from genome assembly GCF_025362475.1 of Mucilaginibacter sp. GTDB lineage: Bacteria > Bacteroidota > Bacteroidia > Sphingobacteriales > Sphingobacteriaceae > Mucilaginibacter. The sequence goes on along the minus strand of NZ_JANYGH010000024.1, from coordinate 19,487 downwards.
GATTAACGCTTAATGCCATGATTAACAGGTCCGCCAAATTTATAGGTTAAGCCTATTTTAATTTTGACATATATTTAGCGATCTCGCTCTCATTAGTGTCTGGACTTTTATCTAAAGAATTAATGATATTATCTCTCTCTATCGCCGAGCGATTTTGACTTAGCTTTTGTTTGCCCTGCAGGTCATCAACAACAATTTCAAAAGCTACTATGCCTTTCATCATCTTTTGTTTGTACTCATCAGGCAAACTATTCCATTGTTGAAGGTAGCCCGGCTCGTAGTTGCTTATCATTTTGGCAAGCAGGGTAGCTGTTTCTTCACCCTCTGGTATCAGTGTTGCTTTACCATAGGCGTGTACTGCTAAATAATTCCAGGTAGGTACATTGGTTTCTTTCTCGTAATTTGTGGGTGATATATAGGCGTGAGGCTCGGTAAATATTACCAAAATAGATTTACCTACAATTTGACCAGCCTGGGGATTTGCTTTTGCAAAATGCGAGAGCAAAACTATTTTATCTTCACGAAGCTCAACCAAAAAGGGGAGGTGTGAGGCTACCGGCACATCATCTTCTGCCGTAACTATGGCTGCAAAACTGTACCGTTGCATAAAGCTGATGGCTTCCTGCTGGTTGGGGAATTTATTGAAAGACGGAATATACATTTTATGAAGTTGATTTTAGGATTTACAAAATGCCAATCCTTAAATTTACTCTTTTGCTTTGGGATGTTGAGGAAACTCTTCTTCGTAAAACGGGTATGGTATTCCTGAGATAGTTACATCAAAAAAATCGCCGTCCATCCCTGATATTGAACAGGCATCTCCTTTAACCTCATCCCCGCTTCGGTTATATACACGTAAACCGGGAATTGTACTGGTTGTTATCAGTTTATCTTCAATGTATTTCTGAAAATCAACGCCATTTAATAAGCAATACGCTCTAAAAAAATTAAAGTCATATCCAATATTTAAAAAGTTAATCCTACCAAAAACGACTCCCATAGTTGGATCCGCATTTTCAAATACAGTTGTGCCGATTTTAATATTGTCAAGTAAGATATCATAAACTTTACTCATAAAATCAGCACAGGATATTACAAACTTTCCAACATCTGCTTTAACACAGCTTGTGCAGCCCAAACGCGGTTTCCGGCTTCATGTACAACAATGGAATTTGGGCCATCTAATATTTCATCTGATAGCTCCAAGTTACGGCGTACAGGCAGGCAATGCATTACTTTGGCATCATTGGTTGCCTTCAGCTTTTCGGTAGTTAGCATCCACTCTTCATTTTTACCCAGTATATTACCGTAAGGCTCATATGCCGACCAGTTTTTGACATAGATAAAATCAGCGCCAGCTAAAGCTTCGTCCTGATCATAGGTTATTTTGGCACCTTGTGTAAAATCGGCACAAAGCTCATATCCTTTAGGTTGAACTATAGTAAAATCAACATCGGCTTTACACATCCACTCAGCAAATGAATTAGGAACAGCCTGTGGCAATGGTTTTATATGAGGCGCCCAGGTTAATACAACCTTAGGGCGCTCAGTAGTTTTTAATTCTGTTATGGTGACTAAATCTGCCAAGCTTTGCAAGGGGTGGCGGGTGGCCGATTCCAGGCTCACCACGGGCACTTTGCAAAACTCCACAAACTTATTAAAAATCATTTCGCTGTAATCTTCCTCGCGGTTGCGCAGGCCGGGGAATGAACGCACGCCTATAATGTCTGCATACTGCCCCATAACACCGGCTGCTTCACGGATATGCTCTACTGTTGATCCGTCCATGATCACGCCGTCGCGTAGCTCTAATGCCCAGCCTTCCTTATCTATATTAAGCACCATCACATTCATACCCAAATTAAGCGCTGCTTTTTGAGTACTCATACGTGTACGCAAACTTGGGTTTAAAAACACTAAAGCCAGTGTTTTATTTTTACCCAATTGCTGATGAGCATAAGGATTCTGTTTAAGAGCCAACGCCTCTTTTACAAGTGCGTTGATATCAGTAACATCATTTACAGAAGAAAATAATTTCATGAGCCTTATTTAATAATGATTTAGCAAATTAATATTTATTTAAAAGTCGCCGCCAACAGGGGATGATTTAGAAAGAGCTTATTGATTTAAAACATTTACAAATGCTTCCAGGAACCTATCGGCATGTGCTTTAGTCAGGTTAAGTGCCGGCAGTAATCTTACCACATTTGGCTTGGCCTCACCGGTAAAAATATGATGTTTAAATAAGAGTTCTTTACGTGCATGCGCCAATTCTTCCGGCAATTCAATACCTATCATCAAACCACGACCCCTAACTTCCTTAACTTGTTCCAGCTTTTTAAGCTCTTTTATCAGGTATTCGCCAACGGTTGCAGCATTTTGCATCAGGTTATCCTGCTCCATTACCTCAAGCACCGCTAAACCAGCTGCACAAGCCAAATGGTTGCCACCAAAAGTGGTGCCCAACATGCCATAAGCAGGTTGTATTTTTGGCGAAATAATGATACCACCAACCGGAAAGCCATTACCCATTCCCTTTGCCATACTGTAAATATCAGCATCAATACCTGCAAAATCCTGGGAAAAGAATTTACCGGTACGCCCGTAACCGCATTGCACAGAGTCGGCAATAAAAACAGCATTACATTCGTCACAAAGCGAACGGATCTTTTGCAGGAAGCTTTCAGGGGCTACCTGGATACCACCAACGCCCTGGATACCTTCGATAATTACAGACGAAATTTCGTTATCGGCAAAAGCCTGCGCTAAAGCGGCTTCATCGGCCCATGGTAAAAAGATTACGTTGTCGGTTTGGTTGATGGGCGCAACAATCTTGGGATTGTCTGTAACGGCCACAGCTAACGATGTACGGCCATGGAAGGCTTTTGTAAACGCGATAACTTTCTTTTTGCCGTTGTAAAAAGACGCCAGTTTTAAAGCATTCTCATTAGCTTCTGCACCTGAGTTACATAAAAATAACTGGTAATCTTCTTTACCGGATACCTTACCCAGTTTCTGCGCCAGCTCTTTTTGAATAGGGATCTCAATGGAGTTTGAATAAAACCCTAATTGATGTAATTGATCTTCCAGTCGTTTTACATAATGAGGATGGGTATGGCCGATAGATATAACGGCATGACCGCCATACATATCAAGATATTCATTATCCTGGGCATCATAAACAAGGCTGCCCAGCCCTCTTACTATATTTATTGGATTGATTGGATATACGTCAAATAGTTTCATATCATTTAAGCTGAAAGCTAAAGGCCAAAGGCATAAAGCTTTATTTTCTAAGTATTTTAATCAGGCCTATCAGCATTGCCTTAACTTCGTTTATTGACTTATTTGTTTGCTGAAACAAATCTTCAGTGATGTACGAGAGATCTTTGCACATTAAACAGCAATATTCAAGTTCATGTGCCGAACCTAACGACTGATCTAAAAAATGAGCAAAATCACGCTCTGTATTTCTTCCGCACCCTTCAACTATATTTAAGGGAATTGAATACGAAGCTCGTTTTGTTTGACTCATTAAATCATATTGTTCACTTTTAGGGAATTTTGGAAGTACTGTTAGGTAAATGAACATATTAAGTTCATGTGCTTTTTTCCATACTTCATACTTTTTGTAATCCCTCATAGTTATTTTTCAGGGCAACAGCTTTTTGCTTTCAGCCTTCGGCTTTTAGCTAAAAAGCGGTCGCCTTAAGTCGTAGTCCTGTGCGCTCGTCCAAACCGAACAATAAATTCATGTTCTGTACAGCCTGGCCCGAAGCGCCTTTAAGTAAGTTGTCCATTATGCTGATAATAAATATTTTATTATCGTGTTTTTTAACTTGAATAAAGCATTTATTGGTATTTACAATTTGCTTTAAATCAATATTGCGGTTAGTAACATGTGTAAATGGATGCCCGTCGTAATAACCCTGGTAAAGTGATAAAGCTTCTTCTTCGCTCAAATCACTTTCTGTATACATGGAAGCTATGATTCCACGGGTAAAATCGCCCCGATATGGAATAAAATTAATCGCTTTACCAAAATCAGGTTGTAATTGTTTTAATGACTGCCCAATCTCATTTAAATGCTGGTGACTAAAGGCCTTGTAAACAGAAAGGTTATCGTTTCTCCATGTAAAATGCGAGGTAGCGGCCAAACTTTGGCCGGCACCAGTTGAGCCCGTTGTTGCTGTGATATGAACTTCGTTATTCAGCAATCCTTTAGATGCTAAAGGAAGCAATCCTAATTGTAAGCAGGTAGCAAAACAACCCGGATTGGCAATGTTATCAGCTGTTTTAATCGCCTCCCGATTTAATTCGGGCAAGCCATATACAAAGTTTTTAGTTTTAAATTTTGAATTTTGACTTAACCTAAAGTCCTGGCTTAAGTCAATGATCTTAACTGCATCGGGGATGTCATTCGCTTCTAAAAACTTTTTAGCATCACCATGACCAACGCAAAGAAAAAGCACATCAACATCGGTAAAAAACTCAGCCGCGAATTTTAAGTCGGTATCACCAAAAAGATCGGTATGTACCTCGTAAACGTAATTGCCTGCATTGCTGTTACTATGAATAAAAGCAATATCTACATTGGGATGGTTGATAAGAATGCGCAGCATTTCGCCACCAGTATAACCTGCCCCGCCAATGATACCTGCCCGTACTTTATTTAATGTTGATCCTGTCATTATTTGTTGATGGATAAGAATATAGAATAAATTCCAGGTCACTTCTGTCGTTATTACTGATGAAGTGTTTTTGACCCGGTAATATTTCGATGCCTTGCTCTGGCTTTAAAACGGTTGTTTCCCCGTTGATATGGAGCGTCGCTCGTCCCTTTAAAATGAAAAATACCTGCTTAGCCTTTTCATGGTAGTGCAATTGCTCGGCAGTATCAGGCGGCATCAACTCCTGTTTTACAGATAGCTCTTCGGTATCAATAAATGTCCACCCGTAGCAGTCGTCGCCCCATTTATAATGCTTTAAACATTCGCCTTTTGAAAAGATGGTGTTTATCATTTCGCATCTTGATTAACCTTGTGATAGATCATCACCTGGTTGCCAAATATTTTAGAGAAACCTTTAACATCTTCACCAGACCATGAATTGTTCATTTCGCCATAGCTGCCAAATTTATTCGACATCAGGTCATGAGTAGACTCAATACCGATTACCTGAAAGCGATAAGGGTGCAATTGTACAAACACTTTGCCAGTTACATTTAGCTGAGTATCGCTCAGGAATGCTTCTATGTTGCGCATAATTGGGTCATGAAACTGACCTTCATGCAACCAGTTGCCATAAAATGCAGATAGCTGGTCTTTCCATGAAAGCTGCCATTTGGTAAGCACATGTTTCTCTAAAGTATGATGGGCTTTGATAATAAGCATCGGCGCGGCTGCCTCAAAACCAACCCTGCCTTTAATGCCTATAATAGTATCGCCAACATGAATATCACGACCAATACCATAAGGCTGCGCAATAGCCTGTAATGCCTGGATTGCCTTGGTTGGATGATCATATTTTTCATTATCAATGCCAACCAGCTCGCCTTTTTCAAACACCAATTCCAGGTTTTTAACTTCCGATTCGGTAACTTGTGTAGGCCATGCTTCTTCCGGTAAACCTAAGTTTGAAGTAAGCGTTTCTTTACCACCAACTGACGTACCCCAGATTCCTTTATTGATAGAGTATTTTGCTTTTTCGAAGTTCATCTCCACACCATGATCTTTCAGGTATTGGATCTCCGCTTCGCGGCTTAATTTCAAGTCGCGGATAGGGGTGATGATCTTTACTTCCGGAACCAGGATATTAAAGATCATATCAAAACGCACCTGGTCGTTACCGGCGCCGGTACTGCCGTGTGCTACAAATTCAGCACCAATTTCTTTTGCGTAGTTGGCAATTGCGGTTGCCTGGCTCACACGCTCGGCACTTACAGAAAGTGGGTAAGTGTTGTTCTTTAAAACATTGCCATAAATCAAAAAACGAACACAGGTATTGTAAAAATTAGTAGTTTCATCTACTACGTGGTGCGATGTAACGCCCATTTGGTAAGCGCGTTCTTCAACCCCTTTTAACTCTTCGTCGCTAAAGCCGCCCGTGTTAACAATTACCGAGTGAACTTCGTAACCAAGGTCCTGTGTTAAATATATACAGCAAAATGAGGTGTCTAATCCGCCGCTGTATGCTAATACTACTTTCTTTTTCATTTTTTGTGGGCTTAAAGCTAAAAGCGAAAGGCTTAAAGCTTTTTATGTTTTCAATTTGTATGTGCTTTTTATTAGTTTATTTATCAACCTGGCTTATCGCCCTTTCACCTAATCTTGCCCCATCCGCTTTTTAATGGCATTTTCAATTCGCTCAAGCAAGGTAGCTTTGTGCGTAATTCTTTTCATTTTCTCCTCGTCCTGTTTTTGTTTTTCGGCGGGATCAAACAGCATGGCGGTGCACATGCAATTCTTACGATCTTTGCTCATCAGGATATCGTAGTTAACGCAGCTTTTGCAGCCGGCCCAAAAATTTTCATCCTGGGTAAGTTCAGAATAGGTAACAGGTTCATACCCAATTTCTGAGTTGATACGCATTACCGCCAAACCTGTGGTCAATCCAAATATTTTAGCGTTGGGATATTTTTTGCGTGAAAGCTGGAAAATGGCATGTTTAATGGCTTTCGCCAAACCTACTTTACGAAACTGCGGGTTTACAATAAGACCGGAATTGGCCACAAAGTCGCCATGGCTCCAGGTTTCTATATAACAGAAACCGGCCCAGGTACCGTCTTTATGTAAGGCAATAACTGCTTTGCCTTCCAGCATTTTATTGGCAACATATTCTGGTGAACGTTGTGCAATACCCGTTCCGCGCGCTTTGGCCGATTCGGCCATTTCATCACATATCATTGGGGCAAAATCTACATGCTGTGCTGTAGCAACCTGAATATCAAAATCTTGTATGGTCATTTAAATAGATGATTACCGTTAAATTAATTGGCTTTTAAAGGCCTTAATAATTAGATGGCTTTTCTTAAAAGAAGTTTAATAACTCTTTTGTGAGGGCTTAGTGCGAGAAATTAATTCAAACCCGTGGCATATAGGGCCTTCGTCGGGGAGGGCAGCATAAAAAAACAGTTGAACCCAAAGCAGCGGCAACCGGAGCAAATGTTGCTCTTATTGCGGGCTTATTTAAGCTTGGTTGATTCATTTTTTCGATTGTATTACTGTGTTTTTAATTTGGGTGCAAATTATCGCATAAATTTTTACTTATACAAGAAAAAAATGATTTAGTTGATGGAAGTTAATTTGAAGGTTTGAGAATTTGAAAGTTTGAAGATTAATTACGGCATTTTAAGAAGACTCTTTAATGCTGCAAATGCAACTGCAAACAACTGAAATAAGCTTCACTTAATCAACTATTCACTTTTTGCACAATATCATTCAGGATCATATCCGCATGAATGCGCGAGTTTTCAATAAACCATAAATGAGTATCCATTCCACCACAAACTACACCGGCAAGGTATAGGCCCGGTAAATTGGTTTCCATAGTTTGGTGATTATATTGTGGGATGCACTTGTCTTCGGATAAAATGATGCCCAACTTTTTTAGGAAATCAAAATTGGGTTTATAACCTGTCATGGCCATCACAAAATCATTAGGAATGGTGATCAGGCCATCGGGTGTATTTATATCCACCTCGTGCTCCCGTACCGCTTCCAGGTTGGAGTGAAAGTATGCTTTGATGCTACCTTCCTTTATCCGGTTAATGATATCTGGCCTTACCCAGTATTTAACCCTGCTGCTGATCTCCGGGCCACGCACTACAAGCGTTACTTCGGCACCCTTGCGGTAGGTTTCTAAAGCCACATCTATTGCTGAATTGCTTGAACCCACAACCACTACTTTTTGCGATGTGTAATAATGCGGATCGTAGTAATAATGTTTCACTTTGGGCAGGTCTTCACCTGTAATGTTGAGCTTAACAGGGATATCATAAAAGCCGGTTGATACAATCACTTTTTTTGCATGGTAAGTTGCTTTGCTGGTGGTGATGGTATAACCGCTGTCTTCGGCTTTTACATTGGTAACTTCTTCAAATAAATTAAGGGGTAAGTGGTTTGATAGGGCCACCCTGCGATAATATTCAAGTGCATCATTACGGGTTGGTTTATTATGTACAGTTACAAATGGCACTCCGCCAATCTCCAGTTTTTCTGATGTGGAGAAGAATGTCATGGTTGAAGGGTAATTGTACAGTGAGTTGACCAGGCAGCCTTTTTCAATAATAACAAAACTTAAACCTTCTTTTTGTGCTGCAAGTCCGCAAGCTAAGCCTATAGGGCCACCACCTATGATGAGTATATCGAGCATTTAATTTATATTAAGACTTTGATAGAATGCAAAACCTGTGGAAAGGTTTTAAGCCTGTTGCCAATTGGCAAAAATAGAAAAATAAAAAAGGGTAAGCTACTTTTATCGCGCCGCTCAACTCTCTACCCTTGCTGTGTTCCCACCCTGGGGGAGTTCAAGAGGAGCTGGCCGTAAAAGACTTACCCCGGCGCAAATATAGAAAAATGATACGTTTTTGGTTAATAAATTGTTAAAAAAAGCTTAGCTACTGATAGTGAAGCTGATAGTTTTTCAATTGCGCCAATAAAATACCATTTGATGAAAGTGTATCATGTTTTATTATTTCCTTAAACTCCATTTCTGGGATTATTTAGGAGCCTTTGTATGATTAGGATGATTTACTTGGAGAGAATCCGGTGTGAACAAAGAGAAAAGATGATAACAAATGCGGCTTATTTCAGCCGCATTTGTTATTGTATATATGTGAAAACGTTTTAAAATACGAGGGCAATATTTTTCATAAGGATGGATTTCAAATCATCAGTGTTCGTAAGGTTTGTTAACAGTCCTTTAATTCTCTCCAAATGGCAGGGTGGGGTTAAAAAGTGCACAATGGTAGGGAGGGGGGCGACATGCCTCATACAACGGTGCTTGAACGCCTGATTTAACCCCTACCTCCTCCTTCCCCCGAGGAAGGAATCGCACATTGCCCCGCCTTTTTATATCTTCCAAACACCTACGATTTCAAAGCCATCATTGTGGCTGATTGCTTTACTTTGTCAATATTAACTCCAGATCTTTTTTTACCAGATTTGAATTTTTAGGTTTTATCTCATAATCGAAGTTTCCGGCGCCTTCGGTCGCAATCCGGATAATTGATATCGACTTTGTTTTTAAAGTCTCTATATCTTCTTTTGCCAGATCGTAATATATCAGGGTAATAACCCGGTTGGCCTCCGTATTATAACTTACATGAGGATCGCCGCCAACAGTTGGTGAAAGGTCAAGAACGCTGTTATCGGTAAATTTAATGTTGGTTATGTCAGCCGGACCTATCGAAAATACACGCGGGCCGTTCACATTATCTAATCTGAATGCAAGCACATAGCTTTTGCCTATTTTTTGTGTGTACACGTAAAGCAAGCGCCCCGTAACAAGGCCAAGCTGGGTATAGATACGCTCATCTGAAGTTCTCCAGGTTGTATCGCCTTTGATCTTGTCAATTTCAGGTTTCTCTAATTTTTGGGCCAGTACTGATGTTGTAAGGCCGGCTAATAACATCAGTGTTAAGTGAACTTTTTTCATTTTGTGATTTTAGGGTTAAGTAATAAAATAAATAATGGTAGGGATAAGGTTTAAATGGTAGTAATAAGGTTTAGGTTTAAAAAAGATTGATTTGATTTTGATTTCCCGGTTGAATATGTTTTTTAATAAGTGTATCAATTTGATGCTCAAACCCAATGGGGTTTTTAAATCGGAATGTTTTAAAATCTTCCCATTTGGGCGAATAGCCAAAAGTTTCGCGTTTTTTAACTTTTAATTCGTTGATCCAAAATGGTTCTACCATGTGCCTTTGCCTAAAGTTTGGCCAAAGGATATTAAAGTCATCCTCCGGGATATTCCTGGCAATAGTAATATGGGGCAAAAGTGTTTTTTTAATCTTCAGAACGGCCTTTAAATGCCTGAACCACTGCTCAACCGATGGTGTAGAACGGATATGGGCGTAAATGGTCATTTTGTTATGCAGGTGAGGGAAATAGTTAAACCCATCTACATGCAGCAGCACAGGAGGGAGTGCCGCTAAGCTGCTTTCCATCATCTGCATACTTCTATCTTCCATAAACGGCTTCTGGCGTTCCATGTGCATAATAGAGATATGTGCCGGCGAATCCATGCTCTTGAAATCACCTATAAGTTTTGCCGATGCTTTTTTGTAGCGGGCAATTTCCTGTTTCACCGTTTCGGGCGGTGATAGCAGCATCAGATAGTCCTCATACATCCGCATAATCATGTGTTTTTGTGTTTTCAAAAATGCTAATTAAATTAGTAAAATGCAAAATTTATTAGCATTTTTGTTTCATGGATCAAAAGCGGCATATCGTACATATCGATCTAGATTCATTTTTTGTATCTGTGGAGCGCAAATTTAATCCGGCGCTCATTGGCAAGCCTGTGCTTATTGGCGGCTCGGCAGAAAGGGGAGTAGTGGCTTCATGCAGTTATGAGGCGCGTAAATTTGGTATTCACTCTGCCATGCCTATGAAACAGGCTATGAAGCTTTGTCCGCATGCTATTATAGTTCATGGTACGCATGGGCGCTATTCAGAGGCATCACGTGAGGTAACGGAGATTATCCGGGACTCGGTGCCGCTTTACCAAAAGTCGTCCGTTGATGAGTTTTATATCGACCTCACCGGGATGGATCGTTTTTATGATTGTTACCAGATAGCGTGTAATCTGCGCCAAAGGGTGATCAGGGAAACAGGGTTACCTATCTCATTTGGTATGGCATCTGGCAAAACGGTAGCTAAAATGGCTACTAATGCCTCTAAACCTAACGGCCAGCTTTATATTAAACACGGGGAAGAAATACAATTTCTGGCCCCGCTGCCAATCGGCAAAATCCCCGGCCTGGGTGAAAGCACCAGCCAAAAATTGTATCAGTACGGCATTGAAAAAATTGGCGACCTGCAACGTACCAATATTCGTTTCCTGGAAACGGTTTTTGGTAAAGCGGGCACTTATCTGTGGGAAAAGGCCCATGGTATTGATCACAGTGAGATCATTCCGCATAGCGATCGTAAATCTATATCTATCGAGCACACATTTGATGTAAATGTGAATGACCTGCGTACGTTAGAAACCATCCTGGTATCTATGACAGAAGAATTATCATCCAAACTGCGCCGGGAGGATAAGCTCGCTTCGTGCGTAGCCATCAAGATCCGTTATGCTAATTTTGAAACACACACGCAACAACAAAAAATAGCCTTTACTGCAGCCGAGCATATATTACTGCCCGGCGTAAAAAATCTACTTAAAAAAGCCTGGAATCAACACCGGCCCATCAGGTTGATAGGGATTAAATTAAGTGATTTATGTACCGGGAAATACCAGATTAACCTGTTTGAGGATAATGAAGAGCGCATCAGGCTTTACCAGGCTATGGATAATATCAACTTTAAGTTTGGCGATAAAACAGTTTGCCGGGCAGCCGGAATGGAAATTGGCACAAGGAATTTCAATCCGTTTTTGAAAGACTGAATACTAACCTGCCTCCGCTGTTGTTTTGATAGAGAAAGCGGGAGGAGGCCGGCTTTGCGATTGGTTGCCTCAGTGGAATTTTTACCATTGGTCAAAGCATTAATACCATTGGTCAAACTAATTTTATAGCGGCAGTTTGAGTTGTTTCTTTTGATAAAAAAAGAAAAACTTTATGGAAACCACACAACGTCAAACTTACCTGGATTGGTTAAGGATCTTATCCATACTGGGGGTATTATTTTTTCACTCGGCCATGCCTTATGTTGCCGAAGATGGATGGCATATTAAAAATGCGGAGACCAGTAACTTACTGATGGAATCAAATCATTTTTTGCACCTTTTTCGCATGCCGCTGCTCTTTTTTATTTCTGGTACTGTGAGTTACTACATGATGCAGCGGCGATCTACTTTAAACTTCATCGGTTTACGCTTCCGCAGGCTGTTCATACCGCTTTTGGTGGGCATGTTTATCATTGTGCCACCCCAGATCTATATGGAGCGGCTGGCGCATGGATACAAAGGAAGCTTTTTGGATTTTTATCCAACGGTATTTAATTTTATACCTTATCCTAAAGGCAGTTTTAGCTGGCATCACCTGTGGTTTATCGCATATCTGCTTATTTACGATTTAATGTTTGCCCCTCTATTTGCCTGGATGGTATCAGCTAAAAGTGATGGTTTTAAACAAAAGCTTGCTGTATTAGCCAACGGAAAATGGGTTTACCTTTTAATGCTGCCCGGTGTAGTCTGGTTTACCTTATTGAGCTGGCAATTGCCCGAAACCAATGACCTGGTACATGATGGCTGCTATTTTGTTTACTGGTTGTTTTTTGTTTTGGCGGGTTTCATATGCATTGTGCAGCCGAAACTGATGGATAGCCTGCAACGAAACCGCCGCTTTGCTTTAACCATTGGCTTTTTGAGCCTGATGTTATGGGAATGTTTAAGGTGGAATGGAATTGAACCCGGTGAGGCCCGCTGGCCTTTTCAAAATGTGCTCTTTAGCTATGCTTTTACTGCTTTAAGGCCAATAATTGCATGGGGATGGGTGTTGGCACTGGTTGGCTATGGCAAGCAATACCTTAACCGTACGCATAAAGCATTAAACTATTTAAACCAGGCCGTTTATCCTTTTTATATTCTGCACCAAACGGTAATAGTTTTAATAGTTTATTATATTGTGCAGGTACCTAACGAAAGCATCCTATCTAAGTATATTTATACCGTTGGGATCACCTTTTTTATAACGGTTCTTATTTATCATTTATTGGTACGCCCCTATGCTTTAACCCGTTTTTTATTCGGCATGAAACCAAAGGATAAAGCCGATTCTGTAACGAAAATGGATCTTAAAGAAGTAAAACCGGTTGTAACGCTTGCTGCATGTGACTTGTAATTTAATGATATGAAATTCTTTCGGAAATATATTTCCCCCGCGTTGTATGGCCTGCTGGTATATTTTACCGTAAGGCTGCTGCATGACACTGAACATGATGAAATGTTTTGGAAAAGAGACTGGGGTTTAAATGTTCTTGAAATGAGTTGCAGTGTATTGGTGGGCTATGCAGGCATATATATATTTGAGTGGCTCTTTCGGTTTTATGACAGGCGCTGGCCACTGCAATTTAATTATAGGGGAGTAGTAAGAGAATTAATTATACTGGTGTTTGCTAACCTGGTTTTGGTGAACCTGATATTTACTCCAATGGCTGCATTGACTGACGACGGCCTATCCTGGGGTGATCTGGCAGACCTCACCATGATACCAACCTTATATGCCATTATTTATTATGGCATAGCGCGTAGCAGCACATGGTTAAAGGCCTACATTGCCAACAAGGTACAACTGGAAAAGTTGACTACCGATCAGTTGGAAACCGAACTTAAGTTTTTGAAAGCCCAATATCATCCGCACTTTTTGTTTAATGCTTTAAATACCATTTATTTTCAGATGGATGAGGATGTGCCGGCGGCCAAAAAGAGTACCGAATTGCTTTCCAGTTTGCTTAGGTATCAACTTTATGATCAGCAACAGCAGGTACCCATAAGGCAGGAATTGGAATACCTGCAAAATTATATTGAGTTTCAAAAAATAAGGGCAAGCAATAAGCTGTGCTTAAATGTTTGTTTTGATACGAAGCTGACCGATCAGTCAATATATCCATTGCTGTTATTGCCATTGGTTGAGAATGCGTTTAAGTATGCAGGCGGCGACTACGAAATTAATATCACGGCAAAAATTACAGATGGCGTATTTATTTTTGTTGTTGATAATGACGTGCCGGCACAAATACAAGCCAAAGATAATTATACCGGTATAGGGCTGGAAAATTTGAAAAGACGCCTGCAATTACTTTATCCCGATAAAAATAAGCTGGTTGTTAACCGGCATGAAAATAGGTTTATAGCCGAAGTTGAATTGAAATTTTAATAGGATGGGCCGGATTAATTGTATTATAACCGATGATGAACCTTTTGCAAGAAAAGGCCTGCAGGGATATATAGAAAAAGCAGGCTTTTTTGATCTGAAAGCCCAATGCGAAGATGCCATGGAGCTGAGCAATGTGTTGAAGCAACAACCGGTCGACCTGCTTTTTCTGGATATCCAAATGCCGCATTTAACGGGTGTGGATTTTTTAAAGTCACTTCAAAATCCGCCAAAGGTGATATTTACTACCGCTTTTAAAGAATATGCCACCGATGGTTTCGACCTGGATATACTGGATTACCTGCTTAAGCCTATTTCTTTTGAACGCTTCATGAAGGCTGCCTTTAAGGCTAAAGATTATTTTGACCAAAAAAGTAATGGGAGCGAGGCTGGTTACCTGTTTGTAAAAAGCGAAGGCAAACTGGAGAAAGTTATTTTTGATGAAGTGTTTTTTGTGCAGGGCATGGAAAATTATGTGGTGATACAAACCCTTAATAAAAAGATCATCACCCATAGTACGTTAAAAGCGTTTGCCGATAAGCTGCCACAAAGCAGGTTTCTGCAAACACATAAATCCTATATCGTTGCTTACAATAAGGTTAGCTCCATTGAGGGGAATACTTTAAATGTTGGGCAATACCAAATCCCTATTAGCAGGCAATTAAGGGAGCAGGTAATGTATATGTTGATCAATCAGGGGAAGTAAAATGCTTTTCAGGCTAATTCCTTCTTCATTAACAGGTCGTTCTGCAAATCATTTCCTAATAAAAACTCATGATTGCTAAATACCTTAAAGCCATGGTGTTCATAAAAGCCGATGGCGTTATGATTGTGTTCCCAAACACCAAGCCAGATGTATTTAAAATGATGATCAACTGCCGTTTTAATAGCGAAATTTAAAAGCACCTGGCCAATCTTTTTACCATGAAACTCTTTTGATACATAAATGCGTTCTACTTCAAGGGCATCGGGCTCTTTAAATTCAGTTTGGGCATCGCCAAAATTCAATTTAAGGTAACCGGCTATTTGGCCGTTAAACAGCGCAAAGTAAAATTGAGAGCCGGAGTTTTCGATCTCGGCGCGTATTCGTTCTGTAGTAAATGCTTTAACTGCATAGGCTTCCATATCGTCAGCCTTATTCAGCGGAGCAAAAAAATAGAAGAATGTATCCCTGCTAATGGTCAGCAAGGTGTCAACATCAGCCGCGGTTACTTTTTGAAGTGTAATAGAATTGTCCGTCATTTTAAAATGAAAATTTCGGTACAATAATAATTAATCAAATTGTTCTTTCAGGCGTACCAGGCGATCTATCATCAGGTTAAGTTTTTCTTCCTCGTTCTTAAACATTCTTGGCTTTAAATAAAACGTAGTGAATAAAAACCAAATGATAATGGAGCCATAAGTGACTATTTTAAATATCAGCGATGAACTTTCCAATACTTCAATAAAGTAAAGCGCAAGCCCGGCACTTATCATCAATATATAAATGTAATAGAACCAGCCGATAACTTTCGACCGGTTTTTTTGGTATTCCTTTAAGCTTTCAAGGTACTCAGCTGGATTTATTGTTGCATCGCGCTTGCTGAGTATATGATAATGCCTTACAGTTAATGAAAGGTACATGAGCATGGTAACCAATACAATTAATATACCCGCCGTAGTAACTCCCGACTTAAATGCCAGAAAAAATGTAACAATGGCTGCAAATATGGTGATAGCCACCATAGCCACTATAGTCCAGTACAACTTATTAGTTATGCTGCGAATCCCCTTCTTTACCTGCTTCAGCACCTCATCCACTGAAAGCTGATCTTGCTTTGGCTGTCCCTGCCAAACCGACATCAAATGATCAAAGTCTTTCATACTGGTTATATAATTCTGTTAACTTTTGTTTTATACGATAAATTTTCACCCTCAAATTTCCTTCCGATATGCCCGAAACATCTGCTATTTCGGGGTAGGGTACTTCGTCGAGTACCAATGTTATGATTATTCTTTCTGATTCTTCTAATTTTGATATACACTTATATAGTAAAGCAACCTGCTCATTCTTTTCAGAAAATTCCTCTCGCTTAGTTTCAGCTATTTGATCAGTAAGTTCGTCTTTTGCCTGTCGCTTTTCCGATCGCAGGTAGGTTAAACACGTGTTTACAGCAATGCGATATATCCAGGTGGAGATCATGGCCTGGTTGCGGAATTTGTCGAGGTTTTGCCATACTTTTAAAAAGGTTTCCTGTAAAAGATCATTCGCGGCATCATCATCGCCGGTATAACCATAGCACAAATGGAATATCTTTTTAGAATTAGCTTCATATATTTGCTTGAACGCTGCTTCTTTGTTGGCCACAATTAATAGATTTTTTATAGTTTAGATTGACGATGGTTAAATATGTTACAACAAGTAATCACTCTTTTTAAACCAGGAAAGTTTTTTTTCTGCATCGGTGATTAAATTGTTGTAATTCTCAGCGTAATCAAATTGAAGATCTTCATGCAACTTGTTTATCAGCGTTTTTATTTTCTCTACTGTTCTTGTCAAAATTAAGCGGATAGGTTTGTAGGATGTACGCCTATCGGCATATTCAAGGTAATTGCTGCAAAAGTTCAGTAACAATTCTATTTCGGCCCCTTTTGATCCTGTAAATTTAGTGTATTTGCTGAGTAACCGTAAAATTTTACGCATGCCCTTAGCTGCATGGTAACTTAAAGCCGGTAACTGGCTAAACATAAACCCAGCCTCAGCTTTCACTTTTTCAAGAAAGGCGGTTTCGTCATATGCCTCAAATAATAAATAAGCCAGCAACTCTTTGTTTTCTTTTTTATAACGGGCCAAACGAAGAATTAACTCAGACAACTGCTCAAGCGGCATGTGCTGAATTTCTTTTTTTATGTGCTGTAATCCGTAAGTGGTAACCGTCATACTGTGTTAAAAGTTGGGCAAAATACTAATTAGAATCAAGAGACAAGAATTAAGCCACGGACAAGTTTTTCCCGAGCAAACCGGCTTAATTTAAAAGCTTTGATTCTTGTGTCCTGATTCATAACTCTTAAAACAGTAAATTTTGTACTTTTACACCCTCAATAAAATCGATGCAAAAAAAAAGCAAACTAACGCTCTATATTTTTATAGCTCTTATTTCTGGTGTTGTAATGGGATATATTTACAATACAAATGTAATTAATACCATCAATGCCAACATCAGTACTGCAGATGCTGCTATAAAAACCATCGATAAAAACCTGCTTGCATCTACAGATACAACAACCGAAGTTTTTAAAAGCTTAAAGCTACAAAGAAAGTCACAGACAAAAATACAACTGGATAACAATAACTTGCGCGAGGACAAGCTGGAACTGTACACTATTTTAAGTAAGATTTTCCTTAATCTTATTAAAATGGTTGTAGCGCCGTTGGTGTTTACCACATTGGTTGTTGGTGTTGCCAAGGTAGGGGATATAAAGGCGGTTGGCCGTATTGGCGGTAAAACCATGCTTTGGTTTGTTAGCGCTACCCTGGTTTCGTTGTTATTGGGTATGTTACTGGTAAACTTGTTTCAACCCGGTAAAGCCATGCACCTGCCATTGCCCGATAGTCATTTAACTACCGGTATAAAAAAATCGGCATTGTCATTAACCGAATTTATAGGGCACGTATTTCCTCAAAGTTTTATTAAAGCTTTGGCCGATAATGAAATACTGCAAATAGTAGTGTTCTCACTGTTTTTTGGTGTTGCTACCGCTGCTATTGGCGAACAGGGGAAAATAGTGATCAAAGCCATGGATGCCATTGCCCATGTTATTTTAAAAATAACAGGTTATGTAATGAAGCTGGCGCCCGTTGCTGTATTTGGTGCTATTACGGTAGTAATAGCTAAACAGGGACTTGGTGTGTTATCAACCTATGGTATTTTTATTGGTGAATTTTATTTTTCGCTGGTGTTACTTTGGCTGATCATTATATTGGCTGGCTTTGTAGTATTACGCAGGCCGGTTTTTAGGTTGATAAATAATATTAAGGATGCCATGCTGGTTGCTTTTAGTACCTCAACCAGTGAGGCTGCCTATCCCAAGGTTTTGCTTGAACTGGAGCGCTTTGGATGCAGCAATAAAATTGTAAGTTTTGTTTTGCCATTGGGTTATTCATTTAACCTTGATGGTTCAATGATGTATATGACCTTTGCCTCGTTGTTTTTGGCGCAGTCTTACGATATTGACTTGTCGTTGGGGAACCAATTATCTATGCTGTTGGTACTCATGCTTACCAGTAAAGGTGTAGCTGGCGTGCCCAGGGCGTCGCTGGTGGTTATTGCGGGCACCCTATCGATGTTTAATATACCGGAAGCTGGGTTGTTCCTGCTGATAGGCATTGATCCACTATTGGATATGGGCAGATCGGCTACAAATGTGCTGGGCAATGCGATGGCAACGGCAGTGGTAAGTAAATGGGAGGGAGAGCTGGAATAATACCCGCAACGCAAATAATAAAGCGTCATTGCGAGGTGTAAAATCCGGAGACGCTGAAGGAGAATTGACGTTTTAAAAGGTTTGTCATCCTGAACGTAGTGAAGGATCTATTCGCAGACCTTACAGGGCGAAGAAGTATGGCGAATAATAGATCCTTCACTACGTTCAGGATGACAAAAAGTTCTTTTTACAAAAAACGACATAGGTATACACGAAGCAATGACGGTTTAAATAAATAACTATATAATAAATAATTCTAAAATCACTAATTCACTAACTCGCAAATTCACTAATTGATATATGACCAGTCGTACTAAAAAAATATTTTTAATTTTTACAATTGTAGTTCCGTTCCTGTTATACTGTTTTTACTATTATGGTATGATGATTAAGAACGCACCATACAGATATTCTGATTTTCAGTCGATATCTATTAAGTATGGTCCTAAGGATAGTTTGATCAATCAATTCAGTTCAAAGACAGGAGATTATCAATACCTTAACAAAAGGGACTCGTTGGTGAAAGTACATATCAGACTTACTGACGATGATTTGTTATACCTGCACCACAAAGCGGCAGATCTGGGCTTTTGGGACTTCCCGGCAAATGAAAGAGGTGATACTACATCTGCAGATAAACCTACGCGTTATGTTATTGAGTTTAAATATAAAACCAAAACCAAGAAGGTTACCTTTGATTCAAATTTTGCCGGCGACCCTAAATTAATTGATGCCAACAAACAATTGATCAAGGAGATAGATCAAAGTTTAACAACAGCCGAAAATAGGCTGAAAAAATAAAGTATAGGTATGTTGTTTATTAAATAATCAATCCCTATATTTGCACCTCGAATTTTAAAACAATAATTAACAAACATGTACGCAATAGTAAGTATAGCCGGACAGCAATTCAAGGTTGCAAAAGACCAGCAGATCTTTGTACACAGGTTACAAGGTGACGAAGGCGCTAGTATTGAAT
>NZ_JANYGH010000057.1 GCF_025362475.1 Mucilaginibacter sp. | reverse complement strand
CAATGCTATTAAGTTAATGAGTTTCTCCCCCAGCGGGGGAATAGCTTTGTAGCAAAAAAGCAAAAATGAAGCTCCGTGCCAGAGGTACGGAACCTTAGGTAGCGTACCTCTGGCACGCAAAAGACAATTTATTTATGTTTTTCTACAAAGCTTTTGCTCCTCTGGAGCAACCCATCACTCTCCTAACTTAATAACATTGAGGGTCTCTCGCAGAGGATCCTGAGGAGCCATATAGTTAGGATTGCATTTATGCCCAACAAGCGCCCTCAGGGTCCCTTTTCAAGGAGACCCTGAGGGGACGAAAAGATGTGTCCACAAAGCAACATTGGCCTGAGGGAGTTCGAAAGCTAAAAAGCGGGCATCACGCCGATTAATTTAAAGCATAAAATCATCATCTGAAATCTGCACATCTAAAATTTGCACATCTGCACATCTGAAATCTGCACATCCGCAGCCTACTGATCACTTAACAGATCGATACAATTTTTCTTTAGCGACTCCATACGTGCGGGCAGCGTATCGATGGCCTTTTCATCATGTAAATTTTTGTAAAGCACCTTAATAATCGTGAGTGTATTATCATCCGGCTCGCAGGCCTGGGCTTTTTCAAGGTGGGGCAGGGCATTTTTTGCTTTGGTAATGTAGGCAATATCAACCACCGTTTGTTTGCCCTGCATATCTTTAAGATACAGGTAACCTAATGCGCGGTGCGCTATATAATAATTCGGCTGGGCGGCTATAACCAATTGATAATACTTAATGGCCTTTATACTTTGATTATCCTCCTCATATAATTTAGCCAGGAAATTATAAAAACTGGTACGTACCTTTTGTGTTAGTTTGGCTGTATCCGGCAGGATCTTATCAGCAAGGGTCATTGCTCTGTCCGCATCGGCGTTCAGCCTGGCTTCGTTAAAATCAATATAGGTATTGTAAACCTCATCGGCAGTTTGCGCGTGCGCTAAAGCACTTATGCCAACTATTAAAGCCAATAAAAATATCTTCCTGATCATTTCAATAAAACTCCCTTACTATCCTTCGGCTTTAACGCTAAATAAAAATACTGCCGATTCTCCTAATATCACCTGGTCGCCTTCGTTCATGGGATGACCTATCTGGGTAGAGTTTAGTTTTATCAACTTATCATCAGCGGCAATATGGATCTTGGTTTTATTACGCGGAGGTACGCCTCCTTCATCCGCAAAAATCATAAAGCACTCGGCATCTTTGTTCCATTCGATATGCGCATGCTGGCGGCTGATGAATTTGTTGCTTTCGTCATCACTTACAGCCGGGAATATGATCTTATTTAACCGGTACGACCCATTATCTGTAACCGCTTTTTTATCCCGGCCAATATTGATCTTACCATCCGTAGCCTTAACAATATATTCTTCCTGTTCGGCCTCGCCATTCAATATCCGGATATAGGCTATTGCTGATGAAGCATTATGGGCAACCTGCCTGCGGGTATGCATCAGGAAAGCAGCGTCGAGCCCGGGAATTTTAGAAGCTTCGGCCGGAAATTGATCGGTGAATAAAACTTCTATCGTCCAGTCTTCCGGCAGATCAATAGCGTAATCATCTGCTATTCTTTGAACCTCATTGCGGAAAACTTCTTTTTCGTGCACGTAAACCGCACCTTCATATAGATGCTTTTCTTCTGCAATGGGGGCAACGTACAGCAGCAGCTCTTTAATATGTCTTCCTTCGCCGCCTTCTACCTTTTGCAGGGCTTCCTTTATAAAACGCAATAAGGCATCGCGCAGGCTTTTTACATCCACAGAGCGCTTTTCGCCGCCGCTTTTACTAAAAAAATTAAATGCCATGTTCTATATTTTTTATTGATTCATTTCTTCTGGTGTTTCTACATTTACCGGGGTTATGCTTTTCATATAACCTTTCTTGAGCAGGAATGGTATTACATGCTTACCAGCCAAATGCACGGCATCTGATGACCCTTTGGTTGATTCTACACGGATACAAACAACCATATTACCCTTTCCGTTTGCCTCGGGTGCAAAAAACACGTACCAGCCGTCGTTCACACTTTTATTTTTTACAATACGCTCAGGCGTACCGCTTTTACCGGCAACTGCTATACCCAATATAGGCACTTTAGGCGCGCTTTGGGCTATCATGTACTGCTTCAACATAGCGGCGTAATCTGGCTTGTCGGCCAGTTTGATACCCTCTTTTACCGGCATTTTGGTTTTGCCAATGTTCAGTACAAAACGATTGGCCAATAGTACACCATTATTAGCCACGCCCGATACCAGCCGGGCCACAGATGCCGGGGTAGCTATCAGCTCGCCCTGACCCCATGCCATACCCGAGATACCCTTAGCCCTGGTTTTATGGATATTGTTAGGATCATACCGGGGCTTGGTATTAAATTCGGTTTTACGCCACAGGTTACGCCATTTTTCTTCCTGCGTATCATTATCTGTCGGTTTATTATAATAGTAACCACCCACGCCACGCAGAAACATCCCTGTTTTCATGTAAAGATTAACCATATACTCCTCTAAATGCTGTTGGTTGGCCAGCTTAATAAAATACACGTTGTTTGATTTCGCTATCGCACGCTCCATGGTAATTACCCCGGTTTCATCCGGCTCAATACC
The DNA here is from genome assembly GCF_025362475.1 of Mucilaginibacter sp. Taxonomy (GTDB): domain Bacteria; phylum Bacteroidota; class Bacteroidia; order Sphingobacteriales; family Sphingobacteriaceae; genus Mucilaginibacter. Next base: position 14,972 of record NZ_JANYGH010000057.1, on the reverse strand, counting down.
TTTGGTACGGATGCGCTCCGCGGTGCTCACATGATAAGTAACCTCGGCGGCAGCCATTCCAAGCTTGTTAAATGCCGACATGGCCGTTAACACCTTTGCCGTTGAACCAGGCTGCGAGGCGTAGGTAAAGCCCAAATCGGTAGTGGTCATCCAGTTGGATAATTTATTCTGATCGGTCTGTGACATCGTTAACTGATCCCAGTTATGTACGGGCGGCAGCGGGTATTGTGCCGATACCAATACATCGCCGGTACTGGCTTCCATTACCACCACAGATACGCGATTATCATACAGGGAAGTATCTGTCGCTATAGATTGTTGAATGCTGGTTTGCAGATCGGCATCCATGGTAAGCTTTACATCGCGATTGCGGTTTTTAAACGCGGCTACTTCGGGCCCGTTAATATCTGTCAGTAGCAGCGGCGCCAATGCGCTATAATCTTTTTTAGCCACCGTCATTTCCTTTACACCACGGGGCAAAAACCTGTCTTCCTGGAAACGGGATGCTTTTACATTGTAACTGGTGATAGGCATTTTAAAGCCGCGCAGCTCGGCGGCATGCTCATACTCTGCAAAATAACCATTGGTACTTCCGTTAAACACACCGGTATTTACATCTCCCGTCCAAAAAAACATTTGTTCTTCAAAAGGATAAAATCTTTCCAGTCTTTTATGTTTGGCCGAGTCGAGGTCATAATTTTTTATACCCGATGTTGCCAATTTTGCCTTTTGTTTTTCAATCAGTTCGGGCCTGCTGGTAGCCAGTATCAACCCATTTCTATCCAATAGGGAACCAGCCTGCAGCTTGTTCATCAGGATAGCTATACGTGGGTTATAGCTAAACATCCGCAGGCCACTTTTATCGGCAACCAGCGCGGGTTTTACTACCCATTTTTTATTGTCGGCACTGTAGCGCGATACATTCACAGTTAACAAAACCACCGCAGCCAATGCAGCTGCCAAAGCAGGCACCAGGTTTTTATCCTGTTGTTTGGTAATAAAGCTCATTTGCACCTGCGTACCTTTTACCATAGATACGGAGAGTAAAAAACCGGTAGCCAATAAATTAATTACCAGTGATGAACCACCATAACTTTCAAAAGGCAGGGATACCCCCGATAACGGCAAAGCGCCGATTGATCCACCCGCGATGAGCAAAAACTGCACAAAGGTACATACGCCTATGCCCGCGCTGAGATAAAACAGCAGCGGCGTACCCGTTTGCCGCCCAATGATAATAGAGCGGTGCAGGTACAGCAAAAACAATATAAATACGGCTGCCATACCGGCCCAGCCAAACTCCTCGCCAATAGATGGCAATATCATATCGGTATGCGCTTCGGGTATGGTTTTAGCGAAACCCTGGCCCACACCTTCGCCGGTTAAGCCGCCGCCGGCCATAGCCCATAGGCCATTTGCTACCTGGTCGCCGCCATACACTTCGTTGTTCCATGGGTCCTGCCAAATGGCTTTACGCTCAACCAACCTTTCAACCGGGCCGGGAATGATCTTATCCAGCCCCGGAATTTTATCAATAGTTAAAAACGCGCTCACCACAATAAGCGCCATAATAGCCGATTCGCTCAGGAATCGCGGTTTTAAAAACCCTACCAAACCCAATATACCAAAAGTAATACCGGCACTCAGCCAAACATTATCAAAAAACCAGGTGATCAATACAAACAAAACCACAAATCCAGCCATCGACAGGAAATCGCCGCGGGAGAAGGAGAACAGGATAATAAACGTGAAGCAGATTACCATTGCCGGGCCCAAATCGCCCAAAACTAAAAACAGCAGCAGGGTTATTACAGTAGCTGTTAAAGCAAATGAAAAAAACGACCAGCGTTTTCCCCAGCTGGCGTACTGGCTGATGAATTTTTCATTAGCCGCAAAAAATCCCGCCAGGAAAATCACGATCAAATATTTAACGATCTCGCTTGGCTGAAATCCCAAAAGGTTAACTTTCACGCCGCTCCCCTCGGGGCCGGTACCAAATAAAATAGTGCTGAACAAAATGCCCATCGCCACGATAGCCCAGGGCCAGCCGTTTGCCGCGCTGCGGGTATTTTTAAAAACCAGCAGCCTGTATAACATAGAATCGGCAGTAAGGCGGCGAAGATTGATGAACATCATCAGGCATACACCTCCAACGCCTATGCCTAAATACATCAGGGTATCTTTGGCTAAAAATCTATCCCGCAAAGGGTCCTGCAAACTTAGTAATGTAAGGAACGAGATGCCCGTGAGCATCATTACCAATGGCAAAATCAATTGATCGGCTTGTGGATAACGGGCACTAAGCAGGATATGGATGAGAATGAAACCGGCAAAAAAGCTGGCTGCTATTATCCAGTACCAGGTATTAAAATCATCAATAGTACGAACAATGAATGCTCCTTCTTTTTTCAGGATATTAAAATCGCGGGTTGAAAGCAGCTTTATACTATGCGCCGACTGTGAAAAGTTAATGGTTTTATCGTCATTTAACTCAACCACCCCTTGCGAGCGGCCAAACTCAAAGCCCGGTTGCAGGGGTAACAGTTCAAAGGCTTTATTGGTAGGCAGGTTTTTAAACGCGTATTTACCGTAAGCATCGGTACGGGCAAAAGCGGTTAGTGATTGCAGCTGCCGTTTTTTATCGCCATTTAAAACATATATTTTTTTTGAAGCAACGGTATTTTCGGTTGTTGTATTTTTAGCGGCGGTTTCCTCGTCAGAGTAAATGCTATCCTTAGGCAATATCATATTCAGCCTAACCAAAACCCCGGCAACCAGCCCGTCTTTATGTTTAATAGTACCGCTAATGCTATACTCTCCCAGGCCCAGGTCATTTTGTGCGGGCACCTCTGGCGGATGATTTTTTTCCTGCGTAAACCGGATAGAATCATCACCTGTATAACCCAGCAACTCGCGCGAATCCATAACCCTTTGCCTGAACGATTCGCCTCCCCGCTCCATGGCCTCATCGGCATTAACGTAGTACCTCCGTTTGTTAAGCTCACCGGCGTTATCAAAAGCTGTGGCTGCATTTGCCTTACCCGCAATAGTTGATTGGATGTAATCAACATCCCTGGGGTCGTCAAAATAATACCCTTTTTTTAATAAAGCGGCTACATTTCTGGCGGGGTTTGGCGCATTGAGGTTTACAATGGTACCATCCTGCAGGCGTTTATCTACATCAACAAACTTCTGTTGCAAAACGGCATACAGTTTACCAAATAAAACCAACAGCACAATGCCGGTAAGTAATAAAAACAGTCGCTCCATTCGCCTGCCTGGAGCCGCGGGTGTACCCTTATCCATTATTTTTTGATGACTTTGGGTAGTGAATCTATTTTAAACATACCGCCAAACAACCTGCCCGAAACGTATTTTTTATCTGGGAAAATATAGGAGGTTTGCACGGGCAAAGCGCAGTTATTAAACTGTACATATTTTAACACCAGTGCATCATTATGGGTTGCAACCGCCACCCGGAAGCCATCAAAGGCCACACTATCCAACACCACATACTTGCTTTTGGTCGATAGCACTATACCTGGCCCGTTGTAGGCAGAATCCTTCCTGAACACAATTTTACCTTTTGCTTTTATGTACAAACTATCCTTTGCTATGTAAATGGAGTCGCTTAAAATAATAGGCTCCTTAAAATCGGCCTCAGATAATATAAGTGTATTGCCTTTTAATTTATTGAGGGTATCCTGCAGCTTGATCTCTCCGGCGCTTTTGGGCTTCACTGTTTTTATAGCAACAGGTGGCTTAATATCATCATGCTTTAACTGCTGGTTTACCCAGTACTCCCACACAAATCCGCATAAAAACACCGTGAACAAAATAGCAAGCACGATCACCGTACCCCGGTTACTTTTTTGCTTTACCCGCAATATTGGCGGGGGATCTGGTAATTTAGGTTGATGTATGGGGTCTATAATTTCTTCGGCAACCCTTGTTGCTGCCGCAGCTGCCGGACGGGTGGCATTTTGCTGGCGCGGAGCCTTATCATTGTGCACAAGCACAACAGTCACGTTATCCTTGCCCCCTTTGCTATTAGCAGCATTAATTAGTTTTGCGCCCTTGTCTTCCAATGATCCGCTTCCGGTTAAAATACCTTTTATCAGGTTTTTATCCACCATATCGGTAAGGCCGTCACTGCATATCAGCAGCGTATCACCGGGTAAAAATGGTGAGTGACCGGTTTCTACAAAATCGGCATCCTTGGCTATGTTTGGGTCGAAACCGAGCGCCTTGTTGATCTCGTTACGTTTTGGATGATCCATTGCCGCCTCTTCACTCAACCGGCCAGAGTCTTCCAGGAAACCTACAAAAGAATGGTCTTTTGATATTTTAATAAGCGAGTTATCGCGCAGCAAATACAAACGGGTATCGCCAACATGGGCATAGTAAAACTGGTTATTCTCTAAATCAATAACAGCCAGCGTAAGTACACAAGCCATGTTTGCAAGCTCTTTTTGCTGCAATTTACGATCATAGATCTGCCGGTTGGCATTAATAAAAGTGTTTACCAGCAACGGAGGAATGTTGCCTGCAATGAACGATAGATCTTTGATGATACACTCCCGTGCCATTTCTGCAGCTACTTCGCCGCCTACATAACCACCCACGCCATCAATAACACAAGCAATGATAAAGTCACCATCACCGGTTTTTTGAGCAATAAAGGCGTCCTCGTTATTATCCCGCTGCCTGCCCGTATCCGTTATCCCGAAAAAATTATTTGTCATGGTTTCTACTGGATTGTTTAATGTCAATAAAATGGGCCAGCAATAATAAAACGCATATTGCCAATATGCCTATTGATAATATTTGTGACATTATGCCTCGGGTTTAAATATGTTGATGCCGATGATACCATTCAGCAATATTTTTGAATTAAAAGGCAACTCTACCCATTGTGGTGAGTTTACATCACTGCGGGTAACCTCCTGCTCGTTGATCATGGTGAGCTCGCCAAATGAGGATAAATACAGCTTGCCATCGGCTTTATTCATGCGGATACGCAGGTGCGGGGTATTTACCCAATCGCTCGGGATCTTAAATACCGCTGCTTCTTCGCGGGTTTCTTCATTACCAGATACTACTATATCTTCATTTTTCATCAGGAACTCTACCTTACGGCCCACAAACTGTTTATCGGGCATAATGGTATCCAGTCGGGCCAAAACCTGCTGACCGGGCTTCACTACATCCTTTTCATCATAATGCAGTTCGTTGGAGTAAGGCAGCTCATAATAGCCTTCGCTGTAATAAGTAAAGCCTTTTAAAATATCATTACTGATATCTAAAGTTTGGGCAACACCCGTATGGCGGGGGATAAAAGTAACCCGCAGGTTCTCTTCCTTTTTATTGCTACCGGGCAACAGTTTACCTATAAAACCTTTATCGCCCTTGGCATAATCCGGATGTGATACCAGCCTGAACACCCATTTTGAGCTGGATGGCTCTACCTTTTTACCAACTTCCTGATGTTCGCGCAGGAGCTCATAAAACTTTTTTACCGACTCATGCACTATAATACCAAACAAGCCCGAGCGGTTATTGATAAACTCCTGGTAGTCTTCCTCGTTGAAACTGATGATATATTCATGGTAAAACACCACGCGATCGGCAAAAGAAAGCTGGCCAATTGATTCCCTGAATTTTTCGATAATGTACATGTAAACATCATCGGGTGTAAGTGATTTATTATTTACTGCAGCAACAGCGGCAGCTTTTCCATTTGGCAGAAACCAGTCCTGCAAACCTATTTTTTGCCAAAATGTAGATTTTGATTCCATTCCGAGGATCTTTAGAGATTAACTATCATTAACTAAAAACTCAATTTTGTTGTATCAGCGGCCTTTACACTATCGCGATAAAATTGCGGATCGCTTTTGGGTTTATGCCTCACTCCCCTCAGTATTGAATCTGCAATTGAATCAACTTCGGCCGGAATGGTTGATGCATTATCATTATTAACGGGTTGATTTACGTTGCTATCCGGTTTCGCTTTATCAACCTGTGCCGGCTTAACAAAGTGGCTTAAAGTATCTCTTGGCGGCTGCGATGATTTAAAAAAAGTATTGTAGATACCCCGCCGGTGTTTAATAGCCATAACAGACGAAAACCCGGTAAGTGCTACCAATAATACAATTAAACTGATAAATACCGGTCTGGAGATCCGCACCGCGTGCTTGCCAACAGCAGCCGGCGACTCTGAACTATTGGGTATAACATCCCCCCCCTTTGCGCTTTCGGCCTCCTGGTAGTAAAGCAGTAAGCCCTGCAGGCGTTCGTTCTCCTTGAGCAATACCGATGCGTTCCATGAATCATCAACCTGGTTGCTGTTTACCGCTGAAATACTGCTATGTACCAGGGCATCCTGCAGTTCAATACCACTCGGGAACCTGTGTTCGGGCTCTTTTTCCAAACATTTAGAAACAATTTTAAGCAGCCAGGCCGGCACCAGCATTTCATGTTCCTTCTTTTGATCATTCCAGCTGGCCGGTAAATTCTTTTTACGCAGCTCCATTACATCGGGCACCTGGTTATCCATGTGCGCCAGCATTACCGCGTTGCGGGCGGTTTCGCCATTATCACGCAATGGAAAAGGCACCTGCCCTCCAATCAGTTCATACAGAATAATGCCATAGCTGTACACATCAGTCTGGAAATACATCAGCCCTTCATTCTGCTCGGGAGCCATAAACTCTATGGCACCGGCATGGCGAATACTGGTACGCCGCTGATCATCAGACATTGCCGAAAGTCCAAAATCCAGCAGCACATAGTTGCCTGTATGAACGTTGAACTTTACGTTATTACTTTTAATATCGCCATGCTTTACCGAAACCTTGTGGCAGTGTGAAAGGGCGTTAGCCAGCTGATCGGCCAGTTTAATGATCTCTTTAATGGTAAAGATGGGCTCATGCGGTGGCTTCAGCAGATCTTCCAGATCGGGTCCATCAATGTACTCCATCTCGATGAAAGGGAACGAACCACTCTCGGTAATGCCGGAGTTTAAGATCTTCACCACATTGGGGTTAGGCTCTTCGTTTACCTTTTTTAGTTTTTCAACCTCGTTCTGGAAGTTTCTAAAATTCTTATCGTCGGTACTTTCGGTGTGAATAGGGGTCGGCAATAACTTTACCGCCGTGATGATGGGGCCGTAACGCCTGCCTTTATAAACAGAGCCTTGCCCGCCCGTTCGCAAAGCCCCCATATTCTCCAAGCCTTCGGTTATTGTAAATACTTTGCTCATTGAGTTATACTTGCAGTGCTATAAGGTTAAAATAACAATTGTTAAACTTTGTTACCTCAACATAACGCACACATTAGTGTTTGGTTATAAAAATATGAAAATTTATATGCAGATTTCAGATGTGCAGATTTTAGATGTGCAGATTTCAAATGTGCAGGTTACAGATGTGCAGATTTCAGATGATTTTCATCTGAACATCTAAAATTTGCATATCTATTTTTCATCTGCACATCTGAAATCTGCACATCTGCACATCTGAAATTTGCACATCTACTTGATAACAATTTCATCCACCAATAGCCAGGCTTTTGCTCCGGCAATGTACTCGCCCGGCGGAATAACGCCTTTATTGGCACCTTTTACCCTGATGTACCGGGCTTGCAATGGTTTTATATTCGCCCTCACCGCATTAATGCCATTGGCGGTAAATTCCGTTTGGCGATAAACTTCGGTATAGGTTTTCCCATCTTCGGATACTTCAAAAGTGAGCAGCGACGGCTCCCACATTTTTTGCCAGTGGTATTTTAAAATATTGATACCCAGTTGTGATACTTTTTGCACCGAACGAAGGTCGACCACCGCATCCAGATCCTCGCCGTTGAAACCATACCATTGGCCATCGTTATAAAGCTTATTCCCAAACACGCCGTTTACCAGGCCAGAGATATCGCCGGTGTTATAGGTGCCTTTAGGCTGATTTACCAGCGTTACTGTTTTGCCAACCGCTTTGTGCATGTTAAAACTTTGCATGTATGTGCGCCCTGTTTGTTTACCATTACTGAACAAAGCGGCTTTGATGTTGCCCGATGAGGTGATGGTTAAGAGTTTACTATATAATTTACTTTTAAGCCCCGGTGCCGACCCATCGGTTGTGTAAAATATTTTACCGCCCGGCAGGGTTGTATTAAGACTAAGCGATGTTTGATGGTTTGCTTTTGTGTCTATATCGCCGGTTATTTCGTCAAAGGTGTTGGCGGCATTGATGTTGAGCCTTTGCAGCATTGGGTGCTGATATCTTAACCGCTTCAAAAATCCATCATAATCCTTATTCTCCTTTGCTGACCACCCCACCTCGGCCAGGGCCAGCATCCGGGGGAATAGTTGCCGCTCGGCCTGTGCCGGGCTGGTCATGTACTCGCTCCATGCATTGGCTTGTACCCCTTTAATGTAGGTGGCTTCATCGCCAGATAGCTCTTTGGTTATGGGTTCATAATTATAAACCTTGCTTAGCGGCGTGTAGCCCCCGCCTGCAATTGGCTCGGCAGCGTAAAGTGACTGGTAATAATCAAGGTACACATATTTCTCGGGGGTCATGATTGCGTCGTGGTGTTGTTTGGCTGCGGCTATGCCACCCTCCTCGCCCGTCCAGCTCATTACGGTTGCGCCGGGGGTTAAGCCACCTTCCAGTATCTCATCCCAGCCAATAATTTGCCGGCCTTTACTGTTCAGGTATTTCTCCATGCGACCAATAAAATAGCTTTGCAGCTGGTGCTCATCTTTTAAATGCTCATCCTTAATTCGCTTTTGGCATTTGGGGCAGGTTTGCCATTTGGTTTTTGGGCATTCATCGCCACCTATATGAATATATTTTGATGGAAATAGCGGCAGCACCTCATCCAGCACATTTTGTAAAAATGTAAAAGTTTCATCATTACCGGCACAGTACACATCATCAAATATACCCCAATAGGTAGCCGCTTTGTACGGACCACCGGTACAGCCCAACTGCGGGTAAGCAGCCAGTGCAGCCAATGCATGCCCGGGCATTTCAATTTCGGGGATGATACTGATATGCCTTTCAATAGCATATTTTACAACCGCTTTAACTTCGTCCTGCGTATAGTAACCTCCATATCGTTTGCCATTAAACTGGTGCGGGCTATCCCGTTTATGCCCGATGATGGTTTCATCGCGATAGGCCGAGATGCTTTGCAGTAATGGATATTTCTTTATTTCTATCCGCCAGCCCTGGTCGTCGGTAAGGTGCCAGTGAAAGGTGTTGATTTTGTACAGCGCCAGCACATCAATCCATTTTTTAATGGTTTCCACATCAAAAAAATGGCGGCTTACATCCAGGTGCATCCCACGGTAGGCAAAGCGCGGACGATCTTTAATGGTGCAGCCCTGTACGGTTATTTTACCGTTTGATGGTTTCAGCAATTGAACAAGCGACTGCAGCCCATAAAATACACCGGCCTCATCATGACCAATTATTTTTATCTTTTTTTGAGTGACGATTAGCCGATAACCTTCTTTTGCAGTGATGGCCAAAGAGTCGATATCTAAATTGATAGAAGGAATTACTGATTTATTATTTACCGACAGCGTATACCCTGAAAGGGAACCGAAATACTGATTAAAAAAACTAAGATTGTTGACATCGATACCATCACCAACAGCTATTCCCGTTGCCGGGGAGAAAGCAAATACAAGATTATTTTTTTCAACTTTGTAAGGCTGTGGAATTATACCCTGTTCTTTAATTTGTGCCGATGCACTGCTGATGAACAATACCAGGACTAAAGTTTTTACCAGGAACTTGCAGGAGTTAAGCAGCTTTATCATCAGTATAGATTTATAAAGCCGAATATAACTGATTATAGCGACGGTATGATATTATCCCCGAAAATTACAAGCTGCCTATAGCCTTGCGGTAATTATTTATGGCGGTAATAATGGACTGCACAATTTCGTTTTGCCCATCTGGAGAGTTCAGGTAATCCTCCTCCTCGGGGTTGTTGATAAAACCCGTTTCAACAAGTACGGCGGGCATAGCGCTATGGGCCAGTACCAATACACCCTGCTCTTTTACCCCTTCGCTTGAGCGGCCATTGGTATCGGTAAATTCAGCGTTCACCAGGTCACCAAACAGGATACTTTGCTTGCGGTATTTTTGAATATAGGCGTTTAGGATAATGGCATTTGAAGGGTCGCTTTCATCATAGCTCTCGTAGTTTTGCTTATAGTCCTTCTCAATAAATATTGACGAGTTTTCTCTTACGGCCTCCTCCTGCTCTTTCAGCCTGTGAAAACCATAAACCAGCAGCAGCACCCCCTTGCGTTTATGTGACGAAGCCGCGTTACCCTCTGGTGATGAATTGCAGTGAATAGAAATGAACAGGTTACCATGATTCTGGTTGGCTATAGCTGATCGCTGGTTAAGCGGAATAAACGTATCATCGGTACGTGTCATGATGGTGTTTAGTCCTTTGATGCCTGTATCTATAGCTATTTTAAGTTTTTTGGCGATAGCCAGCGTTACGTTCTTTTCAACAGAATAGGAACCCCGCGCACCGGGGTCTTTACCGCCATGACCGGCATCTATGATAACCGTTTTAAACCGGAAGGCTGAACTAACGGGAATAGTATCCCTGCCGGGTGTGAAAGAGCAAAGACAAAAAATCAGGGACACAAAGCAGCAGTTAGCAGCTATGATATGTAAAAGCTTTTTATTCAGGATCATTTTTTTATAGCCTTTTTACTGCACTTGGGGCATAAACCCGTTGCGTATAATGTAAAACACCGGGGCTCAAACCCGGGGGGAAGGTTGATGGCCGGCAGGTGCAGATCATTCAGGCAATACACATTTTTGCATTCGGTACAATTAAAGTGCAGATGCTCGTCGTGATGATGCTCCTCGCTGCAATTGGATGAACAGAGGGCATAGTTGGCTGTACCGTTCAAATCAAATACTTTGTGAATGATACCCTTTTCCTCAAACGCGTTGAGGATACGGTAAAGGGTAACCCTGTCTATATCATTCATCACACTTTCCAGATCGGGCTGGGAAGTGGCCGCGCTGCGCGACGACATCATGGACAACACCCTTAGTCTTGGGGCTGTTTTTTTTAAATGATGCTTGTTCAGCAAATCTTCAAAGTGAAAATTATTACGGGTTTGTGCCATTTAACCTTTCGGGGAGTAGTGTTTTATAAGGATACAAATTTAACAAGAATATACAATGGTTTAAAATTGCGTATGCGGTTAATTTGTAAATCCCCGATTGCATGTATAACGCTGAATTAAGGATGAAATTGCAAACCTATAATTGGGCTATACAAAGCGCGTTTCACCCCGCAGGCAAAACATGCTCAACAGCTTTTCATTCAGCAACTATCTTGCTTTTGATTTTCAAAAATAAACTGCCACCCCGTTTCGGGATGGCAGTAGTGCATCTATCTCCCTGTGCGTAGTTTTGTATTAATAAGGGCTTTTTTGCAAAGCGACACCAGCAGGCAAAGCAAATAATGCCGCATCCAATTTACCGGGTTTAATTTCGGTTGCGGTACTTTCTATGTAAAACTGGGCGTTGTCGATAGTCATTTTTAATGGCATCGCGTTTGTTTTTGATAGGATGGTATACCAGTTACCAAATTTGTGGTTGACATATAATTTACTATCAACCGGTACTTTAGATGTGAAATAATATTTCTGAACGCCGCTTTTGCAGGTAAGTACCAGCTCGTCGCATTTATAGCCCAGGATATCAACAACCGCTTTGTGCAGTTCGGTGCTGATAACCTCATCGGCGTTAACGGCGCCATCATTCCAAAGAATAGCTTCGGAGTTGCTCATTTTGTTATAAAGCTTATTATCAGCATTAATGTACAGCTGCCATTGCAGCAAAGTCCCGTTCAAATCAGACCTGTAATCGCCGCCCTTTACATAATAGTTTTGAATACTGCCCATCATAGTGGTAAACTGCGCATCACTTACATTGGGCAATTTACTTTTAATGGTGTTGCTATAAGTAATTTTGCCTTCAAATGATTGTGCCGAGGCTATAAGGCAGGTTATAGCTAAAGACAGGCTTAGGATAAGTTTTTTCATGAGTGATTATATTAGGCTAAAATAATATTATGATTTATAAGTAACAAACAGAAACATTTAAGTAAGAACGTTTGCCGTATACAGGATTAAACTGCCATGTAATATGATGCGCCAAGAAACTCCGCCGGCTAACTATAATGTTTCAAAAAAAATTACGTATTTTTATTGAAACATTAACAAATACTAACCTAAAAACCTACTTATGAACCCATTAGCAGAAAAAGTAATCAATACATGCGAAGCTGTTTTTAACGCAAACAGCGCCAATTGCAGCGGCTTTGCAAAAGCTGTAAGCACTACATTCGATATTGAATTGAGCGGCCTGGCAGATGAGATAGTGGATGAAATAAAAACCGGCGAATGGGTTAGCTTAAATGATGGTATAGATGCAAAAAACAAGGCCGACGAAGGATGGCTTGTGATTGGTGGCTTAAAAGGTCATGATAATAATCCCCCGCAAAGCCATGGCCATGTGGTTGTAGTAGTAAGCGGCCCTTTAGATGGCTCCCACCATAAATACCCCACGGCCTACTGGGGAAAATTAGGAAGCACCGGCAAAAAAAACACGCCGCTTAACTTTGCCTGGAATTCCGAAAGCAGGGATCGGGTAATTTATGCCGGAATTAAACTTACCTGATTATTGAATTGCAGTGATAAATAGTGTTCCCCTTATGGGGAGCAAGCAACAAACCTGTTTATTGGTTTAAAGACTTGATTCTAAAAACGGGAAACAGGCAACCCATCAATTTTCTTAACTAAAAAGTAATACATGGAAACAATTTTTCCATTATTTACGTATCAGCATAAGTACTTATTCATTTAAAACAAAAGCCACACAGACTGCAGAAATATTATAATAGGCAGCGCTTACTTAACTATAGATTAACAATACATTCACCATTAAAAGCATTGACACGATAAAATGAGGCAAATATTTCTTTTCATTTCGTGTCTATACCTGCTTTATCCTGGCCTGTCTTATTCGCAAACCCAAAATCCAAAATTTAAACAACTTAGCACAAACGAAGGGCTTTCCCAAAGCCATGTGTGTGCCATTATTAAAGGCAGCCGGGGCTTTATGTGGTTTGGAACCGAAGACGGCCTGAATAAATATGATGGTTATAAGTTTACGCACTACAAGCACGATCAGAATAATAAAGCCAGCATTATTGATAATTATGTATTAGCCCTCATGGAGGATGGGGCCGGTAATTTATGGATAGGAACCGATAGCGGGCTCGATAGGTTTGACCGCGCAACAAATACGTTTATCCATTACTCCAACAATCATATAACATATTCTGTCAGATCTATTTTCGTCGATAATAAAAACAGGATCTGGCTGGGCACCAGCAAGGGCTTGTATTTATTTAATGCAACAAATGGTTCATTTAAGAAATATACCCATCCGGGTAAAAACGCCAACAGTTTAATTAACGATTTTATATACCAAATTACCCAGGATAATAATGGCTGGTTGTGGATTGGCACCGATGATGGCTTGTATCATTTTAATCCCCAAAACAATAAGTTTATCCGGTATGCGCATGATCCTGCAAACAATAAAAGTATTGGCTCCAGTTGGGTAAAAGCTGTTTATAAAGATAGCAAAGGCAATATTTGGATCGGCACGCTTGGCGGCGGAGTGGCATTATATAACAGTAAAGACGACTCTTTTATAAATTTCAAAAACAACCCGTTAAACAGTAACAGTATCAGCCATAACGATATTCTTTCGATAATGGAAGGCGCCGATGGAAAGCTATGGGTAGGTACGGAAAACGGTGGAATAAGTGTTTTTGATTATACTGCCAATAAGTTTGTTTGTTACAAATTTGATGCAAACGATCAATCCAGCCTTAGCAGTAATTCTGTTTATTGCTTATATAAAGATGATACCGGGAATACCTGGATAGGCACATACTCGGGCGGGGTTAATTTTTTGCCCAGGTTTGGTGATAAATTTACTACCTATAGCCAAATCCCAAACAATCCTAATAGTTTAAGCAATAACAATGTACTCTCCATCTCTGGCGACGAAAATGACGAAAATATTTGGATTGGTACCGATGGCGGCGGCCTTAACCTATTTAACAAAAAGAAAAAAACCTTTATTCGTTACCTGCACAACGACTATAACACCAATACCATCAGTAATAATTATATCCTGGCAATTGTACCCATTGATAAGAACCTTATCGCGCTTGGTTATCACAACGGCGGGTTTGATGTGTTTGATAAAAAAAGAGGTGTTTTTAAGCACCATATGCCCCAGGCAAACGATCCTCATAGCCTTTCCCTTTCTGATATCAATAATATGTACAAGGACAGCAAAGGCAATATTTGGATAGGCACCTGGAAAGGCGGCCTCAATTATTATAACGTTAAAACCGATAAATTTACGCGCTACCAGAATAACCCTTCAGATAACAACAGCATAGGGGGCAACATTATTACCACCGTGTTTGAGGATAAACAGGGTAATATATGGGCGGGTACAGATGGCGGTCTGGATATGCTTGATCCTAAAAGTGGCCGATTTACTCATTACAGGCACGATGAGGAAAACAAGCACAGCCTATCAAGCAATACTGTAGAATCTATTGCCGAGGCCGGGAACGGCGACATATGGGTGGGCACAAATGGCGGAGGACTAAACTATTTTAACAGGCGAACCCAAACATTTACAGCATACACCGAAAAAAATGGCCTACCCAATAATGTGATCTACACCATTTTGAAAGACCATAAAGGTAATTTTTGGCTAAGCACCAACAAGGGCCTCGCCCGCTTTAACCCCAAAACCAAAGCTATCAGATCCTATGGCATTTCTGATGGATTGCAGGGAAATGAATTTAAGGGGCATTCCTGTTTTCAAACT
>NZ_JANYGH010000035.1 GCF_025362475.1 Mucilaginibacter sp. | reverse complement strand
GCCCCGCGTTTTAAAACGCGGGGCTTTTTGCTTTTATGGGCTTCTTTAAAATTACCTGGTAACGGTACGTACAACTACACGTTTGTGCGGATGGTAATAAGCATGCCTAACCACAACCGGCCTGTGCCTAACTACAACTGCTCTGTGATAACGCGGGCGATGTATGGTTCTGGTTACAACAACAGCTCTGTGGTAAGGGCGGTGATAATAATGGCGATGCACAGGTGCACTTACCCTTGTTTTTACTACAACCTGCGCTTTTGCTCCTTCAAAAGTGAACAAAGCTATGATGGCTATCATTAATACTTTTATGGTTTTCATTTTTTATTGATTTATATAGTTTTTAAAATAATTAGTTGTTGATAATTACGCGTTCGTGTACTCGTACCTGTTCTTGATGGCGGTGCCTTCTGTGTTCACGGTTTTCAACAGAACAACTTGTAAAGCCTATTGCCGCCAATAAAAGCAATGCTATGGAGTGGGATATTTTAGTTTTCATAAACTGTATTTTAACTTTTTAATAGATATACAGATTAAACACGCACTGATACTCATAGTTTAATTTGAGCAGGTTCATCTACTAAAATGTTACAATACTGTTTTGAAGGTCTTTTAATTAGGGGAATATTAAGCCACAGGGTTATTTGATGCAGCCGATTTGGATGATATGCTGTTATTAAGGAAAAAAAATACCAAACCAAAAATCAAAAAAGCAATCATTACAAAAGCGGAGTTGATTGCTACATTTTGATAACCCAATTTGTCAACATCCAGGAAAGGGTATGGATACAAGTGATATAGGGAGCCGCGAATAAGTACGTAAACCAGGTACAAGAATGGGAACAAAAGCCATTTTAATCCCTGTAACACAATTAGTTTTTCCTTCGTTACAAAAAACAGCCAAAAAATTACAAACGCCAATGGATTAAAAGCATGTGTTAACTCATCCGTAACTCTGAATATGCCTTTCGGTAACCATAATCCCCGCAAAACACTATTGTATACCAATCCAACAATGGTTATATAAAGTGCTGTTGCCGTAATCAAGCTGGTGCTCGTGAAAAATTTTTGAAATGCCGACGTTGATTTCAGTGTTATAGCAAGGAGGCATAATCCAACTAGTATATTGCTCAGGATAGTAAAATAGCTAAATATTTGTACAACGGCTCCTCCAAAGGTTCGGCCGTCATGCAAGTATGCCTGGGTGGAGATAAAAAATTGCAAAATTATAGAAAACCAAACTATCAGGGCCAGAATAACTGTATATATAATGGCCGATTGGTTTGGTTTATGCACGTTCATTGTTTAAGGGTATTATCGCTTATTTACACTATCTAACATAGCTTGTAATGATTGCTTGTTTTTACGGAGGCTCTCAATAATGCCGATGTTTGTTTTTACAAATGCGATCAGTGTATCGGTTGGCTCAGTCGACTTGATTTTTTTTGCTGTTTTGATGTTGCTGATCAATGCCTGTGTTGACCTGATAATGCCCCATGGCAATCCCCACCATCCTAACAAAGCTGTAGTAGAGGTACCGCTTTGGTTTGCCTGCTGTAAACAGGTAGGGCAGGCTATCATTAACTTCTTTTTGTATCGGGTTAGTAGTATAAAGCTTTTTACCGTGCCAATTACTGCCGCGTTTAACGGCTGATGAGTACTGTTGCAAGCAGGGCAGGGCTGGTTGCGGATAAGGGAAATGTAATCATCAAATTCCTTACTGCCGGTATCAATCAATTGGGCATTTACACTGTTTACAATGTCATTATCCAAACCGCGGCTTTTAATCTCGGCTTGTAATATTTCAAGTGCTTCGGGCCTTAAGCTGGTTGCTTCGGCAACAGCCAGGCGCATTAGCTTATCATCAGGTAAATTTTTATAAGTAATTTTTAGTTGTTCGATATTGGGTAGCATCATTATAAATGTAAATAAAAACAATTAATATCAAACCGGCCTATTTAAGTTAATTGACAGGCAACCATTAGCTGAATAAATGCCAGAACATATTTCTTTATTTAAAGTTGTATTTAGAGCAACCAGATGCCAATATTACACGTAAACAATAGTATATGAGGGGTTATATCAACATACCAAAAACCATCTGTTGCAAGTTTTGTAAGATATGTGGGGCACGGCCGGTAATTGAGCCGGCAGCAGACGGGTTGTATGTTGTTAAATGCCCCAATGATAATGGCCACTACCAAACCCGCGCGGGCTTAATTGATATTGACGATTGGAACACGAATAATACGGTTAATTTTGTACCCGACCTTAATATAACACGGCAGGTATCCTACTAAGTAATATTTCTGTGTTATTAATCTTAGTGTTACTTAAACACATATCTTTAAGTTTTTAAAACCAAAAAACTTAAATGAGCCTTTTTAGTAATCTCCAAAACTGTAATCCCAAAAAAGTTATACTTGGGTTAACCATTAGTATGTTTTTATTGCCTGTTTTATGCTTTGCCCAATCAGGCTCAGATGTGGTTCCTGTGGTTGATCATATTGCAATTTGTGTAAAAGACCTTAAAAAGAGTACCGCCTTTTATACCGATGTTATGCACTTGCAAAAAGTATCAAATCCATTTGCCGATACCGTTCACCAATGGTATAGCTTGGGTAACCATGTGAAATTACACGCCATACAGGGCAATTGCGCAGGTGTGCATATTAAGGCAGAGCACTTGTGTTTCTCGGTTACATCTGTAGCAGAATTTGCTAAAACATTAGATAAGCTAAACATCCCTTACAGTAACTGGATTGGCGATAGCAAAGAGCCAACGTTACGAAAAGACGGTGTGTTGCAGCTATATTTTCAGGATCCGGATGGGTATTGGATAGAGATTAACAGCCCGGCTAAAAAGTAGATTAGCACATTGGGTTTTTAAATTTACTTTTTAACCAATGCCCTTTCCACAGCCAAAAGGCAGATAACACAATCATGGGTAAAAATATCCATTTAACCGGCGTTGTTGCGTATAGTCGGTTTTCAATTGGTCCATAAAAGTATCCGATTACCGGAACACATAAAATAATGAGCGCCCAGCGGATTAGTGCACGTTCTAAAGCAGGAGTCATCGCAAATTTAGTATTCAAGCTCCCGGCAATGGATGCCGGCTCTTATTAACAGCCATTCAATGTAACGGGGAGAGAGTCCATCGGATTCTATCCGCAGTATATTGTCACAATCTTCCAGGTCGAAATTCCATTGGGCAATTGACGGAACTTTGGTGAGCAGGGTGGTTACCTTGCTCACCTGCTTTTTTTCCTTAACATTTGTTGTAAATACCAGTACATCCATAATAGGTAGTTTTTTAGTATCAAGTAATTGGTATCAAGTATCAGTAAGTAAATGTGAGTGAAGGAGCTTGCTGCCCTCCACTCACCATTTACTACTCATTAATCCTGTTTTTCTTTGCTTTCCTGCTCCGGGTTAAAATTATCCCATGGGCGGCCAAACCGGCCATGGTTATCCCAACCGCAATTACGATCGCGCATTTTGGCTTTAAATCTTTCCTGTTCTTCGGCACTCATGTTTTTAAAGCGTTCTTCCATCCGTTTACGCATCCATGGGTTGCCACCGCCGCCGCCCCATCCGGGCTTGCCCCCTTTACCAAAGCCAAATAGTATTTTGCATAAAATGAATATGCCCATGGCCTGCCAAAAAGTAATAGCGCCAACATGTAAAATTCCCGGTAATAAATTGTTCCATAACTGCATCACCACAAAGCTGATGAGCGTTAGGAAAGCGGCTATCCCGATGGGTATAAATATGAACCGCCATTTATAAAATGTTCTTTTCATTGTCTTTTAATGTTTTAAATCTTTTAATATTCTGTAATTTCAAGGTATAGCTGCTTAAGCCGCTTACGGAGGTGAAGCACTGCATAACGTTTCCGGGATACTAATGTATTAATGTTTTGCCCGGTACGTTTAGCGATCTCCTCAAACGGAACATCTTCCAGTTCCTGCCATATAAAAACCTGCTTCTGCTCGTCAGGCAATTCATCAAGTGCTAAAAATAATTCCTCCCAAAATAGGTTGCGCAAGTATTCTGTTTCGGGGGTATTGGTTTCGGCAAACAGGATAGCTTTAAAATTTTCTGTTTCCTCCTCGTCCTCATCAGTGGCAAGCATATCATCCAACAGCGTCTCTGTTTTCTTTTTATGTTTATCTGTTATTTTATTGCGTGCAACACGGTATAACCAGGCGCTTGTTTGTTCAATAGGCTCAGAATTAATCACCGAGCTGAACTGGTACCATACATCCTGCAGAATGTCTTCGGCATCAGCATCATTTTTTACCCTCCGGCGGATAAAACTCAACAGGCTTTTACCATACGCTTTTATTGTATGTATAATGTGACTGTTTTTGTCTTCGGGCATTACGGCGGTTATCAATTTATTATTCCTTTAAAGATAGAGACGATTGTGAATTGAAAACATTTTAATTTATTTTAATAAATTGATAAAAGATTATTAGACAAAGGACTAATGGACAAAAGACAGAGGATTAAAAGATAGGCATGCCGTGCATTTGAAGATAGATAGTTTGGCTGTGGCCTTTTTTAAAAAAACGCTGTAGCGCCCCATCCCGTGAAGGGGTGCAAAAGTCTACGAATAGTTTATTGTGCTTTTATACACAACGCCAATTAAAAACTCCCCCCTTTAGGGGGGTGGGGGGCCTCTACATTTTCTCTACACCTTAGTGTTATTTTTACAATGCATTATTATAATCTCCTATATTTGAAATACTAACCGCAATTCATCTACATGAGAAAAAAGTATTACCTGCCACGCATCTGCATGGCATCGGCACTGGCTGCCGGGCTTTGCCTGACGGCATCGGCACAACAAAAAAATATTTACCATAAGGGTTGGATAGATTTTAATAAGAATGGTAAGATGGATTTATTTGAAGATGCATCACAACCCATTGATAAACGGGTTGCCGATCTGTTAAGCCAAATGAATGTTGAGGAAAAAACCTGCCAGATGGCTACCTTATATGGCTACAAGCGCGTACTTAAAGATGAAATGCCCATCCCCAACTGGAAAAACGAGATCTGGAAAGATGGCATAGCCAATATTGACGAGGAGTTGAATAACCTTACCTCGCATACTGATGATGCGCCAACACAATATTCATTTCCATTCAGCAAACATGCGTCGGCTATAAATACTATCCAGAAATGGTTTGTTGAAGAAACCCGGATGGGCATTCCGGTTGATTTTACCAATGAGGGCATCCATGGCTTAAATCATGATCGTGCAACACCATTACCGGCGCCTATAGGCATAGGCAGCACATTTGATAAGCAACTGGTGCGCCAGGCCGGGCAAACGGTTGGTCGCGAAGCAAAAGCTTTGGGATATACTAATGTTTACGCCCCCATACTTGATCCTGCCCGAGATCAGCGCTGGGGCCGTGTGGTGGAGTGTTACGGAGAGGACCCTTTCCATATTGCCGAAATGGGCAAGCAAATGGTGCTGGGGATCCAGGAAGAAGGCGTTGCCTCAACCTTAAAACATTTCGCGGTTTATAGCGTACCCAAGGGAGGGCGCGATGGCAGTGCCCGTACCGATCCGCATGTGGCGCCGAGAGAAATGCACCAGGTATACTTGTATCCGTTTCGGCGGGTAATACAGGAAGCGCATCCAATGGGCGTAATGAGCAGTTATAACGATTGGGATGGTGTGCCTGTAACTGGCAGCTATTACTTTTTAACACAGCTGCTTCGCCAGCAATTTGGCTTTAATGGCTATGTGGTGAGTGATAGCGAGGCCGTTGAGTTCCTGTACTCTAAACACCATGTAGCGGTCGATTACAAAGAAGCTGTAAGGCAAGCCGTTGAGGCCGGCCTCAACGTGCGCACCAATTTCACGATGCCGCAAACGTTTATTTTGCCTCTTCGGGAACTGATTAAAGAAAATAAGATCTCGATGAAGATCATCGATTCCAGGGTTGGGGATGTGCTACGGGTAAAATTCCGGTTGGGTTTGTTTGATAGCCCTTATGTGAAAGACCCAAAGGCTGCTGATAAAATTGTACACACTGCAGATGATGCGGCGATGTCGCTTAAAATGAACCGGGAGTCCATGGTATTGCTTAAAAACGAAGGCGATCTGTTGCCCTTGGATAAAAGTAAGCTTAAAAATATACTGGTGACCGGTCCGCTGGCTACCGAAACTAATTATGCCATTAGCAGGTACGGTCCCTCACACAACCCGGTAACTAACGTATTAAATGGGATTAAAAACTATGTTGGCGCAGGGGTAAAGGTAAACTATACCAAAGGCTGCGATATGATTGACGCCACCTGGCCCGAAAGTGAGATCATTGAAACGCCGCTTACCGCGCAGGAGCAGGCAAGTATAGATTCGGCAGTAACCCAGGCAAAACAATCCGACGTTATTATAGCCGTTGTGGGCGAGGATGTAGATAGGGTAGGCGAAAGTCTGTCGCGCACAGGATTGAACCTTCCGGGCCGCCAGTTGAAGCTGATACAGGCCTTACAAGCAACCGGTAAACCAGTGGTTATGGTAATGATAAACGGGCAGCCGCTTACCATAAACTGGGAAAATAAATATGTACCCGCTATTTTGGAGGCCTGGTTTCCAAGCGTGCAAAGTGGGCAGGTAATTGCCGAAACCCTTTTTGGCGATAACAATCCGGGCGGTAAACTGCCCATTACCTTCCCTAAAACCACGGGGCAAATTGAGTTTAATTTTCCGTTTAAGCCAAATGCCCAGGCTGGGCAGGGTGGCCAGAACAGCTGGGGCAAAACCAGTGTGAACGGTGCTTTGTACCCTTATGGCTATGGCTTAAGCTACACTAAATTTGAATACAGTAACCTTGTAGTATCTCCCGAAAAAGAAAATGCGCAGGGCGATGTACAGGTAAGTGTAGATGTAACGAACACCGGTGCCCGCGCCGGCGATGATGTGGTACAGTTATATCTTAAAGATGAGATAAGCAGCGTAACCACTTACGAATACGATTTGCGCGGCTTTGAGCGCATCAATCTTAAACCCGGCGAAAAAAAGACAGTACAATTCACCCTGCACCCGGATGATCTGGCCCTGCTGGATAAAAACATGAACTGGACCGTTGAGCCCGGTAAGTTTATGGTGATGATAGGCAGTTCATCGGAAGATATTAAGCTGAAGAAGGAATTTGAGGTGGAGTAGGGCAGATGGTAAAAAGTAAAACACTTTTAGCATCAAATAATGCAGCTTCCTTTTTTATCACTGTGATGAAAAAGGAAGTTGTTATAAAGTGATTCGTGATTTGAAAAGGGGCGGCTAAAAGAAGAAGAAAATGACTTAATTTAAAGTAATAATGAGCGCATCAAACCAACAAATAATACCTATGCTGGCGTACGAGGATGGCATAGCCGCCATGGAATGGTTATGCAAGGTTTTTGGTTTTACTGAAGTAACCCGGATGGTGGACGAGAAGGGCAGGCTGGGCCATGGTGAGATAGCCATGGGCGGTGGTATAGTTATGCTGGCTGAACCAACTCCCGATTATCAAAGCCCGAAACATCATATTCAAAATTGCGCTATAGCTGCTAAAGCTTACAGCGTACCCTACATTATTAATGGTGTATTGGTTTATGTGGATGATGTAAAACAACATTATGAAGATGCAGAAAGCAATGGTGCAACTATTTTATCTGTATTGGAAGAAGGTTACTCCGGCACCCGCTACCGCGCCGCCGATCTGGAGGGTCAGCGGTGGATGTTTATGCAAAAGGAAAAATAAGCTGATGGACAAAATATATACCTTGAGGATTTGTAAGGTACGAAGCAATCTCTACATAGTTAGAGCGACCTTGTAGAGCCCCTCTGTACAGCTTAGAGATTGCTTCGTACCTCGCAATGACGCATAAATACGTGTTAATAAATCAAATTTAGACAGCCTCTTAGAACAGCTCGAACATGCTTGTATGTAAATTATGAGCGACCAATATCTCCAATTTATTTCATTTGATTATTTTTGCCGGCTAATCAGTTTTACTAACTGTGATATTTACAGTTGTACTATGATACTTTATTTATATTTTTATAAACTTTAATTACTTAGGCTTGGCCTTTTAAAATCATTAACTATTACTTATTGAATGGAACCCGAAAATAAAGGTGTGAGGGGCAGTCAGCTAAAAAACATGATCATCAAAAAGCTTTACTTTAATAAAGCAATGTCATGTGCCGGACTGAGCGAGTTATTTGATAAAAGCATTCCGTCAATAGCTAAAGCTATAAATGAATTGATGCACGAAGGCTTTGTAGTTGAAGACGGTTACGCCCCGTCAAGCGGTGGCCGCAGACCATTGATGTATTCGGTAAAAGCTAATGCCATGTATATATTGGCAATAGCGCTTGATCAGCTTACCGCGCGCATTCAGCTTTTTGATCTGCTTAACAACCCGGTAGCCGATATGCTTACTTTTGAGTTGAAGCTCCTGAATAATAGCGAGGCTTTGGGACAATTGCTTGAGCAAATCAATATTTATATTAAACAAACAGATATCCCAAAAGATAAAATCGCGGGTATTGGTATAGGAATGCCTGGCTTCGTAAACGTAACCGAAGGTATCAATTACACCTATCTTGATGCCGGTGGACAAAGCCTTACAGAATATTTTACCGATCAAACCGGGATAGATACTTATATTGATAATGATTCGAGCCTGATAGCTCTTGCCGAACAAAAGTTTGGTATTGCCAAAGCTCAAAAAGAAGTGATGGTTATTAACCTGGGCTGGGGGATAGGCCTCGGGATGATCGTGAATGGCAAGTTGTTCAGGGGCCATAATGGCTTTGCCGGTGAGTTAAGCCATATTCCGGTAACGGAGGATGGAGCACTTTGCGAATGTGGCAAGCGTGGTTGCCTGGAGGCTGAAGCATCATTGCTGGTAGTGGCCCAAAAGGCAGTTGCCGGTATTAAACAAGGGCGCATTACCAGTTTGAAATACAATATTAATGATCACTCTAAATTGATGGGTGATGCTATACTGGAAGCTGCCAACAATGGCGATCAGTTTGCTATTGAACTGTTATCAGATGCAGGTTATAAAATAGGGAAGGCCCTTGCCATCCTGGTGCATATCATGAACCCCGCCATCATTGTATTGAGCGGTCGTGGCGCAAAGGTTGCCAAAATATTAATGGCGCCCATACAACAGGCTATTCATAAATATTGCATACCAAGGCTTTCGGCCGGTACAGAACTGCTGGTATCCGAGCTCGGTTTTGATGCCGAACTGATTGGCGCATCGGTACTGGTTATGGAAAATTTTGATAAATCAGTAAAAGCTAAAGTTTCAAAAGCGAAAAAGGCGATTGCGAAATAGGTGTGCGGATTTCAGGTTGAAGATGTGCCCCACTAAGCGTCATTGCATCGTGCCTACCTATGACAAGGTGTTGAATTCCAGCTTTACGAAGTTTTAAAAACTTCGTAAAGCTTTCGCCGCTTTTCATTTCCACCTTCAGAGTCCCTGGATTTCACAACTACCTATGACGTTTTGTAAAAACGGTTGTCTTCCTGAACGCAGTGAAGGATCTTCTTCACTATAAAAGTCGGCGATGAGCACGGCGAAGAAGATCCTTCGTTCCTCAGGATGACAAACTTTTCAAGCGTCATTTTCCTTTCAGTGTTGCCCGGATAGTAAAACTCGCAATGATGGGGCAGAGAGCTCCAGTCATAAAAAAGCTATTACCCATTTTTTCATCCGCATATCTGCACATTTGAAGTCTGCACATCTAATCACATCTACAAAAACACCTTTCCCGAATAATCCAAAGCTTCCTGTAGTTTATCAAAATTAAGCCCCAGGAGCTCGTTTTGGGATTTTAGATAATCTATTAGGTTTTCTGTGGCAATATTGCCTGTAAGGTCATCTTTGGCCATGGGGCAGCCGCCATAGCCTTTTAGTGCCGTATCAAAACGTTTGCAACCACTTTGATAGGCTGCCGCTACCTTGGGCTGCCAGGTATCAGGAGTGCTGTGCAAGTGAATGCCAAACTCTGCTTTAGGAAATTGACGGCATAACTCCGGGTAAATACTGCTGATCTGTGTTGCATTGGCAATGCCTATAGTATCGGCCAGGGCTATGTTATAAATGCCTTCGTTTACTAATTTATCAGTCCACTCATGAATGATGGTGGTGTTCCATTCGTCGCCATAAGGATTTCCAAAACCCATGGAAAGATAAACCAGCAGTTTTTTATTATTGGCTATACTCAATTCCTGCATGCGCTTCACGTTATCAAATGCCTGTGGCAGGGTGGTATTAGTGTTGCGCAGCTGAAAAGTTTCAGATATAGAAAACGGATAGCCCAAATAAGTTATCTCGGGATGCTTCACGGCCTCTTCCGCCCCACGATAATTGGCCACTATCGCAAGCAGTTTTGAAGCGGTATTATTTAAATCAAGCTTACTTAAAACCTCAGCTGTATCCTGTAGTTGAGGGATGGCTTTGGCCGATACAAAACTCCCAAAGTCTATCGTATCAAAACCCACCTGTAAAAGCAGGTTAATATAAGCAGCTTTTACAGCTGTGGGGATAAAATGTACAATTCCCTGCATCGCGTCGCGGGGACATTCGGTTATCTTAATATCCATCTGGAGGTTCGTGTTGTTTGGTTAGTGTTGCCGGTGACCGTATCATCTGCAAATTTACATACAAGATTAAAGCTTTTACCCGCAACTCGCAACCGGCAACACGAACCATCAATTTACATTAAAGCTTTTACCCGCAATTCGCAACCGGCGACACGAACCATCAATTTACATTAAAGCTTTTACCCGCAACTCGCAACCGGTAACACGAACCATCAATTTACCGTTTCGGGCAAATGCTGCTCATCGGTAATGCCTTCACGCTCAAACTTGCGGATAATAAGCCTTGTACCGCCGTTGTAGTTTACATAGCTAAATACCCAGTTTATAAATACGATCACTTTGTTCCGCCCGCCCAAAAGAGATATAAGGTGTACAAACATCCATACCAGCCATGCAAAAAATCCCTGGAACTTGATCTTACCCAAATCCGCAACCGCCTTATTGCGGCCAATGGTTGCCAATGAACCTTTATCAAAATATTTAAAAGGGGCAGTTGGCTCGTGATTGATAAGCTGCACAATTGTTTTACCAACGTGTGCGCCCATTTGAATGGCTACCTGAGCCACGCCCGGATGGCCTTTAGGAGTTTCATCGGTGATCATGGCGGCAACATCGCCAATGGCGAAGATGTTGGTACTGCCAATCATCCGGCAAATACTATCTACTCTAATCCTGTTGCCCCGTTCAATGTTGTCTTCTTCTATACCTTCGGGAACTACACCCATTACACCCGCGCTCCAGATCACATTTTTAGTGCGGATGGTTTTACCTCCTTCAAATTTTATTTCATCGCCATCGTAGCTTTCAACCTTTACGCCCAATAGTACTTCAACTCCCATACCAGTCAGGAAATCTTTAGCGGCTTTTGAGGCCTGATCAGAAAAGGGGCCTAATACCTTTGGCAAAAAGTCCACAAGGTATACTTTCATTTCTTCCTTTTTTAGCTCGGGATAGTCTTTGGTCAGTACGTGATTACGTAGCTCCGCCAGTGAGCCAGAAAGCTCAACACCGGTTGGTCCGGCACCTACCAATACAAAGGTGAGCAGGGCTTCCCGCTCTTGTTTGTTCGGTTTAAGCAGGGCTTCTTCAATATTTTGCAAAATAGAGTATCGCAGGTTCAATGCCTCAGGAATGGATTTCATCGGCATTGAGAATTTCTCAATCTCTTTGTTTCCGAAAAAGTTGGTGGTTGATCCTGTGGCTATCACCAGGTAATCGTACGCTATTTCGCCTATGGTAGTATCTAATGTATTGCTTTCGGCATTTATTTTTAATACCTCGGCAATCCTAAAACGGAAATTTTTTTGACCCGAAAAGTTTTTTCGCAATGAAAAGGCAATCGACTCGGATTCCAGGCTACCCATGGTTACCTGGTATAGCAGCGGTTGAAAGGTATGGTAATTATGCTTATCAAGCATTAAAATGTCAACAGGTTTATCTTTCAGCTTTTTGGCTACCTGAAGGCCACCAAAGCCGCCACCTATTATAACTACTAATGGAAATTTCGCGCTATCTGATGTATTCATATACAGATTATTAGTGTTTTGTAAAGACGCCTATTTGCGCCCCCGTAATTATCTACTGGAAACGCAAGCAAGCGTCTCCACTCGTATACCATAGCACAATACCTATGCCGATGGCAGTGTTTGTTGTTTTATTTTACAATGCAATTATACCTTATTGTTATCTATCAGTAACCCCGTCTGTCGGTGATTTTGAGGGATTTAACGACCTGCCAAAACGGCTTTGCTCTTTTCTTTGAGGCTCCCGGGCAATGCGCCTGTAAAACAAAAAAGGCCCCAAATGTTCTTTGGAGCCTTTTAATAATTCAGATTATTTTTTATTTGAGGTCTTTTTTTCCAAAGTCAACTATCACCGGTGTTGCCACACAGATAGACGAATATGTACCGAAAATAACACCGATCAATAACGCGAACGAGAAGCCCTTGATTACATCGCCACCAAATATGAACAATATGATCAATACAAATATCACGGTTAAAGCTGTGATAATGGTACGGCTTAATGTACTGTTGATAGCCTGGTTGATAACTTCTTCCTGCTTGTCATCTTTTGAATGGTGCAGTTCAAGGAACTCGCGGATCCTATCAAACACTACCACAGTATCATTGATAGAGTAACCGATAACGGTTAGGATAGCCGCAATGAACGCCTGGTCAATATCTAACGAGAATGGTAATATGCCGTTAAATAAAGAGAAGAATGATAATACCAATAACGCATCATGCGCGGTTGCAATCATCGCTCCTAAACTGAATTGCCATTTACGGAAACGGATAAAGATGTATGCCGAAATTACTAATATGGCGATTAATACCGTATATACTGCTGAAGTCTTTAACTCATCGGCAATAGTGGCACTTACTTTAGCTCCACCTAAAATATCACTATCAGCAATTTTGGTTTCTGCTTTAGTACCCAAAGCCTCAACAAGGGTGGTTCTTACCTTGGCATCAGCCGCGGTAGTATTCTCCCTGATCAGGTAGTTGGTAGTAATGCTGATTTTATCGGCACCCAATGTTTTAACCTCGGTACCACGACCTAAAGTGGCATCAATAGCATTGTGGATAGCTTCGGTAGTTACTGTTGTGTTAGGGAACTTAACGATATAGTTACGACCACCTTCAAAGTCAACACCGTAACTAAAGCCGCGTACTACAATTGATATTATACCGGCAGTAATAAACAAACCAGAGAAAATGTAGAACTTAAAGCGGTTTTTTACGAACGCGTAGTGTGCATTTTTAAATGTATGTGAACTCCATGGGTTGCTGAATTTGATATCCCATCCTTTATCAAGCATCCACTCAAATATAACCCTTGAGATAAGCAATGAACAGAACAATGAAGTTATGATACCGATCATCAACGTAGTTGCGAAACCTTGTATCGGTCCAGATCCAAAGATGAACAGGATTAAACCAGTTAAGAAAGTACTGATCTGTGAATCGAGGATGGATGGCAGCGCGTGTTTAAAACCATCGGCTACGGCTATCTTTAATGATTTACCTAAAGCAAGCTCTTCTCGTACGCGCTCATATACCAATACGTTGGCATCAACCGCAATACCCAGCGTAAGCACGATACCCGCAACACCAGGAACTGTAAGTACAGCACCTAAGCTTGTAAGTACGCCCATTAAAAAGAATATGTTGATAACAACGGCAACCACCGCAACTGTACCTGCACGGTTGTAGTAAGCGATCATAAAGATAAGCACTACTACTAAACCCAGCACGCATGATAGTAAGCTGGCGCTAATGGCTTCTTTTCCTAAGGATGGACCTACAATTTCTTCTGACACAATATGCGCAGGGGCAGGTAAACGACCAGCCTTTAACACGTTGGCTAAATCCCTTGTATCTTCCTGGGTAAAGCTTCCTTCAATTGAAGATACACCACCAGAAATTTCGTTTTGAACGTTAGGAGCAGAGTATACGTTGTCATCAAGAACAATAGCGATAGCTCTTTTGTTGGTTGCAGCTGCTGCCTCGGCAGTAACTGTACGCCATTTTTGAGCACCTTCTGAGTTCATGATCATCACAACCTCTGGGCTGCCTTTTTGATTTACGTCTGCGCGGGCATCGGTAATTACATCACCAGAAAGTACAGGTCCGTTTTCGGCGCCGCTCAATTTAATGGCGTATAATGCAAATGCTTTAACCTTGGCATCCTTTAAAGGTTTTACATCCCAAAGGAATTTCATGTTGCGCGGTATAATTGATTTTACAATTGCACTGTGCAGGTATGAATTAACTTTAGCAGTATCTTTTAATGCGGCATAACCAACAACCGGGCCCTGGCCTAATTGCGGCTGACCACTTTGGTCGCGACCAATGTTTGGTTCTAATACAGCGAACAACGGGTGTAATGATGCCTGTTGTGCTTTGCTGCTTAACGCTGCAGCCGAAGTATCTTTTTCTGCATTTTTTTGAACCTTGCTCAATAATGATCCGGCTTTGGCAGCAGTATCAGTTTTGGCAGGAGTAGCAGCGGCAGTCGTTTTTGACGAATCTGTTTTTGCTGTTTTGTTTTTAGCAGCAAACAGGTTGTCAATACTACCAAGATATTGGTAAGCTTCGCTGTTATCAAAAGTTTGATAAAATTCCAGTTTGGCTGATCCTGATAATAACTTACGAACACGTTCTGGTTCTTTAACACCAGGAAGCTCAACCAGGATACGGTTTGAACTTGCCTCTAACTGAATGTTAGGCTGGGTTACACCAAACTGGTTGATACGGGTGTTTAAAACGGTGAACGATTGTTTTACCGCAGTGTTGGCCAAATCTTTCAAGTAAGATTCAACTTCGCTGTTTGAGGCGTTGAACTTTAAGTGATCCTGGTTATCTTTTGTTGAAAAGATAGCGGCCAGTTTACCATCCGGATTTAGTTTCTCATACTCACTTACAAATAACGCGATGTAATCTTTCTGACTGGTTTTTGCATCAGCCTGTAATTTGTCGGCATTTGCTAAAGCCTGGTTGAACACAACATCCGGATTGTTGTTAGAGATTTTCTTCACTAACTCATCAAGCTGAATTTGCATGGTAACGTTCATACCACCTTTAAGGTCGAGACCCAGTGCAAGTTCCCTTTGCTTTACATAAGCATAAGTGTGTTTTAATAACGGATATACCGGTTGTGTAGACATTGAGTCCAGGTAAGCCTTTTCTTTATCTGTGCTTCCCTTTGCGTATGCCTTGGCATCACTCTCAACTTTTTGGGCCACCCATGTAAAAGACAGTTGGTATAAGCATACAACTGCCAGCAGAATGGCGAAAAATTTAATAACCCCTTTACCTTGCATCGAATTTGTAATATGTAATTAATTAGTTTATAAGCTATTTTTAATAAGACGGCAAATCTAATAAAATTTCGCAAGGAGAAAATTTTAAATTAAAACAAATTGATGACAAAAAATGTTAGCTGCGTTCAAGCGTAATGAACGAATAGCTGTACTTGTTTTTTTCATCAGGTTCAAAATTTTCTCGCTCTGTTTCTTTCCACTCCGCTGGGTTTAATTCAGGGAAAAAGGTGTCGCCATCAAAATCCTGATCAATGAGTGTTAGATAAATGCGATCGGTGAGATGTAAGGCCTGTCTGTAAATCTCGGCACCGCCAACAATAAAAACTTCTGTTTCATCTGCACAAAGTGCTAAAGCGGCCTCAATGGTGCTTACTACCTCGCAACCCTCAATGGTGATAGCTTGTCTTGTAATCACAATATTGCGGCGCCTTGGTAAGGGTTTGCCCACAGAATCGAAAGTTTTACGGCCCATGATTACCGTATGCCCGCTGGTAACATCTTTAAAGTGCTTAAGGTCATTTGGCAGGTACCAGAGTAATTTGTTGTCTTTGCCGATGGCGTGGTTTTTGGCAGTTGCCACTATTATTGATGTTGTCATTGTTTTTAAGTTGTCTGAACCGGAATTCATCGAATTAATGAATTTTTGAATTCAGGCTGTAAAATATTCATAAACCGTTATTGCGAGGCACGAAGCAATGACGGTTTTGCTAAAACCCCTTTTGTCATCCTGAGGAACGAAGGATCTACTCTCCACCATGCTTCTTCGCTCTGTACAGTTTGCAAATAGATCCTTCGTTCCTCAGGATGACAAACCTTTTAACGTCATCTCTCCTTCAGAGTGCCCCGGGTTTTATCACTCGCAATGACGCGTGGTGTTTGTTTTGTAAGATTAGTGAAATTTTAATCCTTCGGAAAATTTCTGGTTCAGACCGCCACAGCTGCTTTAATATGCGGCCAGGGTTCATAGTTTTCCAAAGTGAAATCTTCAAACTTAAACGCGAAGATATTTTTAACCTCCGGATTAATTTTCATGGTAGGCAGCGGGCGAGGCTCGCGACTTAATTGCAGGCGGGTTTGCTCCATGTGGTTGTTGTAAAGATGGGCATCGCCAAAGGTGTGAATAAAGTCGCCGTAATCCAGATCGCAAACCTGGGCCATCATCATCGTGAGCAGCGCGTAGGACGCGATGTTGAAAGGGACCCCCAAAAATATATCGGCACTGCGCTGATAAAGCTGACAGGATAATTTGCCTTTGGTTTCTCCCTTTGCCGGGTTGGCCGGCTCCACATAAAACTGAAACAAGCTATGGCAGGGTGGCAGGGCCATCTCGTTTACATCGGCAACATTCCAGGCCGATACAATCATGCGGCGCGAGTCGGGGTTGTTTTTGATCTGATTAACCACCTGGGTTATCTGGTCAATGTGCCCGCCATCTGGTTTTGGCCATGAGCGCCACTGGTAACCATACACCGGGCCAAGGTTGCCTTCGGCATCGGCCCACTCATCCCAGATGCGTACGCCGTTTTCTTTCAGATAGCGGATGTTGGTATCGCCGCTTAAAAACCATATCAGCTCGTGGATGATAGATTTGAGGTGCAGCTTTTTTGTGGTCACCATCGGGAACCCTTCTTTCAGGTCGAAACGCATCTGGTAGCCAAACACACTTACGGTACCGGTTCCTGTCCTGTCGTGCTTTTGCGCGCCGGTTTCCAATACATGTCTCATCAAATCGAGATACTGTTTCATTTTGTTGGGTTGATTAAGTGAATTGTTGATTGGGTGAATGGTTGATAAGGAGAGCGGTTGATTGAGTTGCAAATCAATGACCATTAAACTATTCAACAAGCGAACCAACGAACATTTTCAAAAAGCAAAGAAAATTAATCTGTCTTAAGTATCCTAATTTGTGCAAAAATACAATTTTGTTAATTATTCTTAATCGCCGGGAACATGGTAACTTTGCGCCTTGTTAACCACTCACTTAATTTAACTCAAGCAACTACTCACTATCACATATGATCATTTTTCCGAACGCAAAAATAAACATTGGCCTCAACATTACCGAACGCCGCCCTGATGGTTATCATAATCTGGAAACCATTTTTTATCCCATCAATTTAAAAGATGCATTGGAAGTGGTGGCGAGCGATAAGCTTAGCTTTACTTCATCGGGACTTGACATACCGGGGACGGAGGAGGATAACCTTTGCGTTAAAGGTTACCACTTGCTGAAAAAAGATTTTGACCTCCCGCCTGTAAATATCCACCTGCACAAAAACATTCCGATAGGCGCGGGCCTGGGCGGCGGCTCTGCCGACGCTGCTTTTTTTATCAGGCTGATGAACGAAGAATTTAAACTCGGTATCTCCATCGATAATATGACTGACTACGCGCGCCGCCTTGGTGCCGACTGCGCTTTCTTCATTGAAAATAAACCTGTCTTCGCTTTTGAAAGAGGGGATGAGTTTGAAACGATAAAGCTCGATCTGTCGGCCTACAAAATTGTGTTGGTAATGCCCGATATTCATATCTCTACTTCTGAAGCTTTCGGCGGCATAAAACCTACCCCGGTAAAAGACTCTTTACTGGAGCTCATCACCGAGCCGATAACCGAATGGAAAAAGCATATCAAAAATGATTTTGAAACATCGGTATTCAAAAACCATGTAGAAATCCGCGGGGTTAAAGCAGCCCTGTACCAGGCGGGTGCTATCTACGCCAGCATGAGCGGGAGCGGGGCATCAGTGTTTGGGATTTTTGATCACACCCCCGATCTGGGATTTTTGGAAGGGGAGAACGAAGTTTTCTATTTATAATTTCGGATGTGCCAACTTGATGTCATTGCGATCCGTTAGCCAACGGAGGCAATCGCGAACCGTACAAGTCCGTCCTGTATAGTTCGCGATTGCTTCGTGCCTCGCAAGGACATGGGGATTAAACTCCCGCGTCTTCACTTACTCCTCTGCCAAAACCTTCCACCCAGTCCCTGTCACCCATTCCTTTTGCAACGGCGCTTAATAAGCGGCTGTGTACGGCGTTTACGAGGGGCAAGGGTGTTTCACTCACCTGCGATAGTTTGAATGCAAGGCGCGCGTCCTTGTAGCCTAATTTGGCTTTGAAACCAACCGGCTCGTATTGCTTGTTGGCAATTAGCTTTCCGTAGTTTTGATAGATGGGCGCATTGAATAAAGTCGAGCCAAAAAAGTTGGCTACCTGTACGCGGTCCAGCCCACTTTTTTCTGCAAGGGTGTAAGCCTCTGCCATCATTTCCATGGAAGCCATAATCATGAAGTTGCCGGTTATTTTCACCACGTTGGCAGCGCCTGTTTCTTCACCAAAATCATGAATGGCTTGGCCCAGGCATTCAAGCACTGGTTTGGCTAAATCTTTTATTTGCTGCGGACCGGAAACGCAGATGAAAAGTTTCTTAGCGGCGGCGGCCTCGGGCCTGCCAAACACAGGGGAGGCCAGGTAATGGCTGCCCGCTTTTTGGTGCGCTGTAGCTAACTCCACAGCCAGCTCTGGCGAGATAGTGCTCATGGATATGTGCACAGCATTTGGCTGTAGGGTTTTTAAAATTCCGTGGTCGCCTGTAACCGATTCTCGCAGGATCTCATCTTCTGATAGCATGCTCACCACAATGGATACCCCAACAGCGGCATCGGCCGGGGTAGGGCATTTGGTGATCTGGCTTGGGTCAAGCTCGTCGGCTTTTGAAAGGGTGCGGTTATAAACTTGTAAATGGTAGCCTTCGCTAATGAGGTTTTTGGCCATGTTGATGCCCATGTTGCCAAGGCCGATAAAACCGATTTTCTTTTCCATAGTGTTAGCTGATGTAGTCTCTGTCTTCGTCACTTAGTGTATTGTTATCTTCCTTTTTTTGAATGCTGTCATGATAGCCGCCAATATCAAATTTTGGCTTTTTGGGCCGGCCTACCATAAAGCCTAAAATAAAACCGATCACGGTCATCGTGATCATGAGGGCAAGTTTGGAGACTCTGAAATTCATGAATAAAAATGCAAACGTAACCTCGTCTGTATTTTGGGCGAGTGCTGCGGTAAGCAAAATTGTGATGACGATTATGGTGATGGTTTTTATGCTCATGGTGATTTGATTTAACAGTTGATACAAGATGAGGTTTTTAAATGTGTATTAAAAATACATTTTGATGGAAGTATTTGTAAGCCCCAAAAAAGAGGGCAGATTGCTTTTGAAAATGATTGATAAAAATCATGGAAGTGGATGTGAATTCTTTCCGTTATAATTTCCCGATTTCCTAAATCAATAACCTTTCATCAAACCAGCTGCCAAACTTG
Source organism: Mucilaginibacter sp. (assembly GCF_025362475.1). Lineage (GTDB taxonomy): Bacteria > Bacteroidota > Bacteroidia > Sphingobacteriales > Sphingobacteriaceae > Mucilaginibacter. The sequence goes on along the minus strand of NZ_JANYGH010000035.1, from coordinate 11,934 downwards.
TGGAAATGGTGCTGATGCGAAAAATTTGAAAAGTAAAATCATTTGATTTTTAAAACCCAATTATAAAAATCAGGATGCCATGTTTTTTTCGAGAATAGTTTTTGAGGCTGAAAAATGTAGGGGTTTGCTTTTGTGAGAATCAAATTTTTTCACTCATTTTTTTGGTCCTGTATACAAAGGCGATGGTTGCCGCCATTTAATTACAATTCTCATTTTTTAATTCGATACACTTTGAGTTGAGTGCTCCTGAAGATTGCTTAAATGTATTTATGCATTAATTAAGAACTTGTATTTATCTGAATTATAGTAATTTATACAGGTATATTTTTATGTTTATTTAATTGTACTAATTTTTTTAGTTTTTTGCGTTTTTAGTTAGCTCAGTTTTGTTTGATTTTTACTTTTGGTAATCTTTATAAATATCAGATTTTTAGGTAAATAAAATTGTTATATAAATTGAGTTTTTGATTTTTTTTATTCAAAATAAATCGGATTTAAGAGAGTGTTCGGTATTTTAACGTGGTTTGTGAAATTGTTAATTTGATACACTAACTAAAAATTGAATTTTGGCTGTGTTGGGCGCGAATGCGCGGGAAGCTATCGGGACACCTTTAAAATTTAAAGTGGCTTACAGGGCTTAAAAACGGTTTGTTTTGAGGTGGGGTTTTATCCCCTATTCAGCACTTAATTTGAAATAGACAAATGAAATGGTGGGTAGATTTAATGAGATAAAGGGAAATTACCATCACCGGTAAATGGTAAGATAAATCTACGACAGGAAGAGAGATTAGAAAAAATGAAGAATATTAAGCCCGGTTTTTGCGCCTGGAAATTTGTTTGCGCGCCACAGGATACAGGAAAATTGTAGATAGAATAAGGACAGATCCTACCCAGAAACCAACCGACATTTTCTTCATGTCGCCAAAGAAAATAAAAGCCATGATGATACCGTATACCGGTTCAAGGTTGGTGATGAGTGCTACACGGAAGGCCGAAAGTTCGCGCATTACAGATACCCCTGCAACGTAGGCAAGGGATGTACATACAGTTCCAAGTAGTACCAGGTAACCAATGTCGGCAGGCTTTAATATGAGTTTTTCGTTATATCCATGGGTTGCTAAAAGGTATATGGATATCCATAAAAACGCGCCGCTTAGTTCATAAAAGGCAATGATAGGGGCTTCACTTTTCTGTACAAACCTGGAATTGATAATAGAAAAAAGACTGGCGCAAACTGCGCTTACCAGGCCGGCTATGATACCCTTAGTGTATTGTGTTTCGAATTTGAAAATTAAAACTATGCCACTGATGATTAATAATCCGGCCAGGATCTCCAGTTTAGAGATCTTTGTTTTGTTGATGATGGGCTCAAAAATTGCCGTAAATAAAGTGATGCTGGATAAGCAAACCAACGCTACCGGAACAGTTGAAAGCTTGATAGAAGCAAAGAAAAGAATCCAGTGACCACCTACAAGGGCACCTGTAAAAAGCATTTTTAGCAATGTTTTACGGTCAACTTTAAAGTCGGTTTTGCTGAATCTGAAGTATAAGAATAGCGAAACAAAGGCAATAAGTACCCTATACCACACCAATTGCACGGCAGAAATGGTGATTAATTGCCCTAAAATGCCCGTAAATCCCCAAATAAACACCGTAAAATGTAGTATAATCAGGTTTTTATTTAAGGTATTTGAGGGATTTTGAGCCATTATTTTGGTGCTTTTAAAAGTAAATAATAGCCGAGTATACCAAATATGGTATTAGGAATCATCACCGTTAACAAGGGAGGTACACCTCCTTTTATAGAGAATACAATGGAAAATTTCTCTAAAATTATATAGGTAAAACAAAGCAAAATGCCTATCCCCAACGGTAAGCCCACGCCTCCGCGCACCTTGCGGGAAGACAATGCTACCCCCAAAATAGTTAAAACATAGGCAGACAAAGGGTACACAAAACGGTGAAATTTTTCATAATAAAGGTTGTTTAAAACCTCTGGCCGGCGCAGTTTTTCCTTGTCAATATTCTTGTTCAGATCCTTTAATGACATGGCTGCATATACGTTATCATACACAATAAAGTCGCTTGGATGCATATCCAAAACCGTGTCTTTTTGGCCCAGATTATGGATGAATTGCTCCTTTAAGCCCCTCACATATTTTACTGAATAATCCTTTAATGACCATATTCTTTTCACGGAATCATAGGTTACCTGTTGGGCAATTAGCTTCTCGCGGAGGGTATCACCATTGAATTTCTCCATGATAAAAGTATAACCTGTATGGTTTGTGGGGTCGTAATTTGACAGGTAAACAAAGGTGTGCTTATCAATTTGCATGTGTACCTGGCTCTTGGTTGGGTCATTATCTGTTATACCATTGGCGTTTTCAAAATCGTTTTTTAGGCGATTTGTATAGGGTATAAGGTACACATTGGCGAAAAAAGAAACGACGAATATTAAAGAGGCGGCTATAAAATAAGGTCTTAAAAATCTGTTGAAACTTGCTTTGCCACTTAAAATAGGTACAATTTCTGTTTGGTTGGCCATCTTGGCCGTAAAGAATATTACCGCTAAAAAGTTGATGAGCGGCGACAGTAAATTGAGGTAAAAAGGAATAAAACCGGCATAATACCTGAATACGATATCATGCAAAGTTGCATGTTTATTAGTGAAATTATCCAGCTTTTCTGATACATCAAACACAACGGATATCACCGCAAAAATTGCCATTGTGAATGCAAAAGTGCCCAGGTATTTTTTAATAATAAACCTGTCGATAACCATCAGGTACCGGTGTATAAAAGTCCTCATCGGCAGATTATTTGTTTTTTAAAGCCACGGTTTATATTATGTAAGCAACGCTTATATCCTTTATTTATTTGATTGCAGGAGTATTATAATCGTTGCCCCAGGCGGCCAACCATCATGTTTTTCCATGCATAAAACTCACCGGAAATGATCTTTTTACGGGCTTCTTTTACCAGCCAAATATAGAAATGAAGGTTATGAAGGGTGGCAATTTGCGCTCCCAGCATCTCGCCGGAGTGGATTAAATGGCGTAAATAAGCCTTGCTATAATCTCTATCTGCAAACAATTCACTATCATCTTCAATAGCCGAAAAGTCATTTTTCCACTTTTCGTTCTTGATATTAATGATGCCGTTTTTTGTAAAAAGCATTCCATTACGGGCGTTGCGGGTAGGCATTACGCAGTCAAACATGTCAATGCCTAATGCTATATTTTCTAATAGATTAATAGGAGTGCCTACGCCCATTAAATAACGTGGCTTTTGTTCTGGCAAAATATTGCACACAATCTCTGTCATAGCGTACATTTCTTCGGCCGGTTCGCCTACAGAAAGTCCGCCTATGGCATTGCCTTCACGCTCAAAAGAAGCGATGGCTTCTGCCGATTTCATACGCAAATCCTTATAAACAGACCCCTGTACAATAGGGAAAAGCGTTTGGTTGTAACCGTATTTTGGCTCGGTGCTGTCAAACCTGTCGCAGCAGCGTTTAAGCCAGCGATGTGTCATTTCTATAGAGCGGCGCGCGTAGTTATAATCGCATGGATAGGGGGTACATTCATCAAAAGCCATGATAATATCGGCCCCAATAATGCGCTGTATGTCCATCACGTTCTCTGGTGTAAACAGGTGTTTTGAGCCATCAATATGCGATCGGAAAGTAACGCCTTCCTCCTTTATCTTGCGTACTTCGGTTAAAGAATATACCTGGTAACCGCCGCTATCTGTTAAAATAGGACCCTCCCAACCGTTAAATTTGTGCAGGCCACCGGCGCTTTCCAGCGTGTTGAGGCCTGGTCTTAAATATAAATGATAGGTATTTCCTAAGATGATTTGCGCCTCTATATCACTTTTAAGCTCCCGTTGGTGTACTGCTTTTACTGTGCCGGCGGTACCAACAGGCATAAATATAGGGGTTTGTATAGTGCCGTGATCTGTAGTAATTTCACCTGCGCGGGCTTTTGAAAGCGGATCTTGTGTTGTTAATTTAAATTTCATTTCGAAGGGGCAAAATTAACAAAAAAAGGCTCATCCGGGCCCTCTCCAAAGGAGACGGAGGTAAAAAAGATACAAAAGATCTAAATTTTGCGGAATCAATAAGCTGAACATTCAGGGAATCGCATTTAAAAGAAAACCAGCAGGTTATGACGTCCGCTTTTATAGGCATTAATGAGCTCCTTTTAGTCGGGCTGTCTTTGTATCATTTAATGGTGTTGTTGTAAGTGGTTTATTATCAATATACTTTAATGTTTTATGCCTTATGTTATTGTGAGTGAGCACCAGCAAGCTGAAAAAAACAGTAATGGCATAATTTTAAACGCCAATTTTGTAGAGATGCATAATTGCGTCTACCGTAGGACAATCAGGATTTGCAAGTCGATTTGCATATGCGATTTGCAAGGTCGATTTGCAGGCGGGAGACGCAATTATGCGTTTCTACATTAAAAAATTAAAAAAAAATAGTGGGCGAAGGCCTCTGTGCGATACTCAGCAACGACTCACAGATCTATGTCAGCTCATCTTCCCATCAATGCATTGAGGAAAGCTATGTCAATAGTTTTGTTCACTTTTTTAGATATGTCGGCAAACGAAACAGGCCGTTTAACATCCTCATCGTCAATATAAATAATCTCACCATCCTTCTGGCGAAGCTTGTCAATAACTGTATCGATGAACCAAACGCAATTGGCGTTGATAGCGGGGTTATTTTTTTGATCTTCGGTAAAAAAGGTTAATATGCCAACGTTTAGCCCAAGTATCTGAACCGATTCTGTGGTAGTGGCCAGGTACAAATTATCAGCATTTTTTAAATAAAAAAAGCAGGGACTCTGTTCTACATAGGTTAAAGTGAACTGATTACCCCGGTTCACATCTTCCGTATTAGCAGGAAGATCAAAGTTATTTACTTTAACTGTTTGGCAAATGTTCGGGTACTCACTACAGGTCATTACATGGGTTTTGCCTGTTCGCGGGCTATTGCAGGTTAGCATAAATTTATTATCAGTTAGCTTGATAAACGACCATTGTATACAATCGCCAATTATATTATTGCTGATAATATCTGTAATCCTATCTATCCTGAGATCTACATATTCTACGGGAGGTATGGGCATGTAACCGGGCCTGGGCAGCAAAATGATAACAGCATCCTGAAAAAAACCACTTAAACTGCCTTTGCCTTGTGCCAGTGAAAATAGTTTTCCCTGCATGGGATTAGCATAGTTAATTGAGGCCATGATTTGTAGATTGAATTGGTTTGTGAAAGTGAAATGTGGTTGTAATAAGTAAAGTTTTTCGAGTTTAGCGGCATTCAGCTTTGTAACATGAAATCGATTTTAATAAATTGATAACCATTTGATTAGTTTTTAAATTAAAAGCAAACAGGAGGCACCTACGGAGCCCGGCTTTTGGTTTTATTGTGCTATAAACACGTGACTCCTACGGAGTCAATGATACAGAACCCATTTTCAACTCCAGCGGAGTTACGTGTTTATAGCGAAAAAAATGTCTCGTTTTTGGCTCTGTAGGTGCCTTCTTTTTAAAAGCGATTTCCCTGGCTTGATAATCATTTATTGTGATCTCAAAAACGCATCACACTCTGTTTGAAGCTGATCCCATGCCGCTATGGCTGCAGAAAGGTTTAGGTCGGCAATGAAGGGGAAAGTAAAATCAACCGGGCTTGTTTTTGCAATGGCTTCCAGATCATCGGCAAGTGCCGACCATGCCCCCCGGATACTTCCGGTGGCATGGTCAAGCACGGCTATGCTTGCGGTTATTTCTTTCATAAAACCAAATTCACTACCGGCAATATCACTATCAAGTTCTTGGTTGGCTTTATTAAAGACCTGGATCTGATTTACAATATTGATAAAAGAAGCAGAAAGAGCCTGGGTTGATTTATTTAAAGCTGCTACCACTACTGTTGCCTGTTGCTGCACTGTAAGTGTTATATCCTGCTGATTGTTAATTAATTGCTGTACCGCAATATCCAGTGCCGAAAAATCAGTTTTGGCTTTTGCGGCATACCCCATCAGCAAATTACATTGCAACTTCATTTGCGGGGTAATATTAAGGTCCCAGAGGTAAGCGGCAGCAAGTGCGTCAGAAAAATGAGGAAGGTGCTGCTTGATGGTGTCCTCAATAGCTGCTCCCTGCTTGCAGGTTTTTACACGTGCTTTAATGGCGTCCATATCCGTTTTGGGTATGGTAAACAACGCGCCCATATTAAACGCTATCAATGATCTTCCTGTAGTTCCCATTTTTTTAGGTGATTTTTTTTCCAGGATTTTGTAAATATGGCAGAGCCTGCAAATGACAGCGTTATTTTGTTCACCTGGTTCCGGGGTACCTTTTTATCTACTGCGATAGTCCATTCTGTAAAAGGAGTGGGCTTAAAGTAAGCGGCTTTTAGTTCTTCGGTTATGGCGCCTTCGGTATCTATGATGATTTTGCCATCCTCATTATGGTACGCGAATGTCAGTTTTGTAGGGTTGCTGCTAAAATTATATTTCTCTTTTTGGTACTCATCGGCATATATACCAGAAGTGCGGATGCTTACTTTAAGCATTTTAGTAACGTTGATGCCATGTATCCATGCCCGTACTTTAGTTATCCTAACCCGTTCCAAGTCCTGAAATACCTCGGTATCCTTGTCAACAAGTACAGTAATTTGTCCGTCTTCGATAAACGCCTTAATTGCATCCGGATCGGTAATATTTACACTGAAACCTTCGTCTGATATTTCAAAATCCTGTGGCTTTGGTTCAAATTTTTTCAAGGCATCAGCATAATCGGTTTTCATCGTGGCCACATCTTCTGTAAGCTCCGCTGCTGATTTTAAAATCGATGGAGTGACTAAGGATTTACTCATGGCCCAGTATTTATAAGCCCGGGTATAATTCCTGATGGCCATGTACATATAGGTTTTCATATTCATTTGCAATACATAAACGTTATGCAGGGTGTTTTTATCTATTGCGATATCTCCTTCAAGCGCTTTAAGGTAATCTTTATAGGAGTTGATCATATTTATGCTCACCTTTTTTTGCATGTATAGCCTTGCCAACTCCTGCGTTACCTGTACCATAGTAGCCTGCGCGGTTGATTGCGCTTTTCCGTATATAGATAAGATATCCAGCTGTTGCCTGTAGTCTGCCGCGCCGGCAATGTTTTCACTTTCTGCGCCCTTCATCATATCATCCACCTGTAAGCGAAAAATATCCCACTCAGCCTGGCCCGAAATGTCGCCGGCATCCGGTATCTCAAAATCTGTAACAGCCTTGGTATAGTCCATTTTTTTAGCAGCATCCCTGAGTGCACTCATGAATTTAAAAGTGTTCTCCAGCATTTTGGCTATGTTTTCGAGTTTTGACATAGCCTTGGATAGGTTACCTATTGCTGTTGCAAATTTTGATACGGTTGTTGCGGAATCTGCGGCGGCGCTGGCGGCTGCTCCAGCTTTGGCTACCGCGCCGGCGGCCGCACCCGCAGCCGCTGCATCGCCAACACACATAGCACCTATAGATGCTGCAAAAGTGCCAACGGCCATACAAATCTCAAAAGCGGCTTTTAATGCCTGGTCCTGCTTCCATATCGCCACGCCGATCTCGAAATCGGTAGCAGCCCGCATACAGGCTATGCTTGTGAAGGTCATATTGGCTTGCGCCTGCCCATAGGCATTTGTTGCGGCATCAAGATTTGATACAGCCTGCGCTATCAAACTATCTGTAAATGCAGCGGTATTGTTAAAATAAGTTAGTATTTGATTCCCGGCCTTTATCTGATCGGCTTTGCTGGTTGAATCCCTGGTTATCAGATTGTATTGGGTTTCATAATTACCAACAGCGGCTAAATAGGCTCCTGCAACTGTTTCGTAAATGACCGGACTAAGCAGCGGTACAAAATTTAAATTACTTTCTTCAAGAGTAAGTTCACCCAACAAGGCCGAACTTTGATAATAAAGATCTGCAAGTACAACATTATTTTGGGATGCAGCCTTAACCCAGCCAAGTATAGCTCTTGCCGCGGCCGGTTCTGAATCTACCAGTCGTGTACTAAACTGGTAAAGAGAGGAAAGCGTGAGCTGTAGCTCTACACCAGGTAGGGGATGCACCGGATTATTTGTAATAAGTTTAAGGTGCTCTGAGTTCAGGTTAACCAATTCGGTTTTAAAATCCGCGTGTTTAACATGAATACCTAAGCCCGGAAAATCTGTCAGGGCAAATTTCTTTGCTTCTTCCTGTGGGCCGCAGGTGTTTATTTTTAGTTCGCCGCTAATTTCTGTGGCAAACAGCATAAAAGTTGCAGCATTATTTGATTTAAAATCCATGGTAACTGCAGATGAACTGCAAACCAGCCTGCGGCTGATGATAAATATCCCACGGTTAAAGAGCTGAATATCTGCAGTGGGCATCTTTACAATATCCGCAATGATGTATACAATAGCCGATTTGTGCTTATCCGCAGTTGCCAATACTTCATCCATATCCACAACCAGGTCGCGGAAAATAAGCTGACCATTAAAGGGTATCGTAGCGGTGGTGCATGGTATTTTATTGGAGGTATTCTGGGCGTTTTTATAATAATCGGCCCAGTCTTTTTTGTCATTTACTGAAATTGCCATTTTGAGGGAATTAAAAAGTGAAGTGTAGGTTAACGTTTACAGGCCGGATGTTTCACCCGGCCTGTATTTATGAGGCTTCTTGTTCTTTATTATGCTAACACACGCTCGGGTTGGTGTACACTCACCCTGTTTTTCCGGTCCAGCGCTATTTTAAGTTCATTTGTAGCTTGGATAGCCACTGTTGGGTTGGGTACAATAGTAATATAGGCGTTAATGCGATAATCATTAGCCTCATCAGCTACTTTTTGCCATAATGCAATAGCCTCCTCAATTCCGAGGCCTGCAATAAATGATGGCATATCTGCAATTTCGCCATTAATAGTGGTCAGGATGCTGGAAAGGTCATCCTTCAGCGCATTCCACATACCTTGTATTTTCTGAATGGCGGGAAGGGCGCCATCTATTTTTTGGGTAATGCCGGTGATATCGGTATTAATGCGGGTTAAATCAAGCACAAGTGTGGCGTCGGCGGCAATCTTAGCCTCAAGGGTGTTCACCAATTCGCCAAGCGCCTCTATTCTCGCTTTTGCCTCGGTTGCTTTTTTGCCATAAATACCAGCCACGATGCCTGCGGCAACAGTGCCACATGGCCAAATCCAGGCGTAGCTTGCTGATGTGGCAGCTACAATAACGTCATGCTTATATTCGTCTTCCGCGCCAGAAAGATCAGCCTTATCCTGTGCCAGTTGGGCTTGCATCGTTTTAATTGTTCCGCTTGTTCCTGATATCTTGTCGCTATAAGTTTTAAATAATGTTCCAATAGCAGCTTCATTAACTGATGTATCTAAAGAAAATTTTTGCATCGCCGTTGCAACATTGGTAGCATGGGTTGAAAAAGCCTGCGCTTTATTGATCATTACCTGCAGCGTTTGTTTAAGCTGATTAATTGATACGGTATCTGCGGGGTTGGCCTCAATTTTTAACAGCAATGCCAAAATAGCCCGGTAAAATATCGGTACTGAAACATTGTAAGCAATCAGATCTGAAGCGCACTTCACGCTGTCTGGTTTGGTAACGGTGTCGAATTTATCGCAAATATCATATAGACTTTTGTACCCATTAACCAGAGGCTCAAATTGTTCAATTCCACCGGATGGCACGCCAGGCAGGGTTTTCTGCAATAGCGCCGTGGTAGTAGGCAATAACATGGCACCGGTAACAAATACCTGTATTGATAACCACTCATTGGATGATAGCGCGAAAGTTGTGCCTTTAGCCAGGTCGCGCGGGGTAAGATCGATTTTTGTGTTTGACATAAAATTGTAGGTTAAATTTGATTTTAAAATAGATATGGTTTATTGATTATATTAATTGTTGTGTCGAAAATGCTTACGAATACCTGCTGCTAAAAACAATACTCAACAGACCAGACAATGCCTGAGCCCTTTGAATTATTTGTTTATAACCCCGATATTGGGAGTGATTTCGTTACGCAAGTTCAAGTATTTGCTAAAAGGAAAGCAGGGTTAAAAAGGCTTTTGTTTGAGGGGCTTTTTAGCTGAGAAAACCTATATAACCAGGTGGGATTTCTGAATATTTCAGGGGTGTTTAAAAGGAGGATATCGGTGATGCTATCTCAGAGGCTGTTTAAAAATAAATGAACCGACCGTTATACGAGGTAAGAAAACAACCGACCGCGGGGAACTCATTAATACCTATAAAATCAAAACACATCATTAATAATCCCAACTATGTAGATCGGATTTGCAAAGCTTCTCTGCGAGGCTGGGGCTGCTCCATGCTTACCTATGACGTGTTCGCAAGGGAACTTTTTGTCATCCTGAACGCAGTGAAGGATCTGTTATTCGCCATACTTCTTCGACCTGTACAGTCTGCGAATAGATCCTTCGTTCCTCAGGATGACAAACCTTTTAAAACGTCATTTGCCTTTGTGTATCCCCGGATTCTGTTGGCGTTTTGCATTTAAAAACAGGCTAAAATCGGGTGTGGCAGACGCTTAGTTTTATTTTGGTTACAATCTATCTGAGTGAAGCGTTATCCACACAAATCCCCTTCATCCTAAAAGTGTGGAAAAATACCTTATGCTATGTCCTCTAAATCTTAAATTTACGCCAATTAAGGTCTTTAAATTCGTGTAATTTTAACAACTTTGCTGATTATTACTGTTCATTGGAAACTTATATACAAGACATACTCTTTCTGCTTTTTCAGCTTTGTTTTATTGTTCAGCTGTACTATCTGGTTAGCAACCACAGTCGCCTTGCCGGCTATCATCCCCTGGAGGAATTGCCCAAAGTGTTGATTCCTGTTTCTGTAGTAATTAGCGCGCGTAACGAGGCGCAAAATCTGCAGGAAAATCTCCCATCAATATTAGCGCAAAACTATCCCGATTTTGAAGTTGTGGTGATAAATGATTGCTCATATGATGCATCGAATGAGGTACTGGAAGATATGCAGCGCCAGTATCCACACCTTAAAGTGGTTACCATTACCGAGCATGACCGGTTTAAAACCGGGAAGAAATTTGCCCTTACGCTGGGGATAAAGGCATCAAAAAACGAATATTTAATATTCACTGACGCCGATTGTAAACCGGCTTCGGTAAACTGGATAACCCGTATGGCCGCTAATTTTGGTACCGGCGCCGAGATAGTTTTGGGGTATTCGCCCTATTATAAAACCAGCAATTTTTTAAATAGGTTTACCCGGTTCGAAACCGTTAAAACCGGGATGAACTATTTGTCATGTGCTTTAAACGGCGATCCGTATATGGGTATCGGCCGTAACCTGGCTTACACAAAATCGTTGTTTTTTAGCGCTAAGGGTTTTGCATCGCACATGCATGTAATATCCGGTGATGATGACCTTTTTGTAAATCAACATGCCACTGCAGACAATACTATTATAGAAATTCATCCGGAAACCTTTACTTATACCAGTGCAAAAACTACGTTATCATCATGGTACAGGCAAAAGAAAAGGCATGCAGGTGTGGGTAAATTATACAAGAATAAGCACCGCCAAATGCTTAGCTTTGACGCCGTGAGCGGGTTTTTGTTTTACCTGTTGCTCGTGCTTTGCCTGGTTTTAAAGTTTGAGCCCTTATTGGCATTAGGGTTGTTCATTTTTAGGTTGATTGTGCAGTTGATCATATATAGTAAGGTATTTAAAAAGTTAGATGGTAAAGATCTTATTTGGTATTTGCCATTTTTTGACATAGTATATTATATGTATTTAAATGTATTTGGCTTAGTTGGGGCCTTTTTTAAAACCACCCAATGGAAATAAACGCGAATTTTACCGAGAACGCTAAAAATGATTTT
>NZ_JANYGH010000026.1 GCF_025362475.1 Mucilaginibacter sp. | reverse complement strand
ACAGGAGCAAAAACTATGGCGTTTACCAGCAAGGTACCGCAGGCGGATTGGGTACACGTAACTCCAGTCACATCATCGTAAGCGGCCAGGGATTTTTTGTTAAGGTGGATTCATTCAAAACAGTTACTGCTGCAAAACTTACTTTTCACGAAGGGGCCAAAATAAACACCCAAAATACGGGTACCAGTCTTTTGCTTAAAAGTGCTTTGGTATCCCAAATGCTCAGGATTAAACTATCGCAGGATTCAATCAATGCCGATGATATTATTTTAACTTTTGAACCTGAGGCCAAAAATGAATATGAAAGCGATAAGGATGCGGATTACCTGCAGGGGATTGGAAGCGCCGTATCATTAACAAGTTACGCCTTTAACAGCAATAAAAAATTGGCCATCAATCATATGCACAGTATTGATGAATCAATGAGAATTAAGCTTTACGCTTCCGCCTCATCATCAACTATACTCGATACTTTATCAGCTACCGGCTTTGATTCGCTTGATCCCCGCTTTGATGTATATTTAATTGATCATTATAAAAAGGATTCTATATTTTTCAGCAAATACAAACAGTATTTATTCCATGTTAATCGTAATGATGCTTCCTCCTATGGCAGCGATCGCTTTGAATTGGTATTTCATAAAAACAGCGAATACAATTACCATCTCCTTGGTTTTACAGCCAAAGCGGTTAAAAACGGGGCTTTATTAACCTGGAAAGTTGAAAAAGAAACGACCTTCACCAACTTCACGATAGAAAGAGAGGATGGATCTACACTATACACCGTGCAAAGCGATGGTAGCGGCATTTATACTTATCTGGATAAAAGTCCTTTAACCGGCGTCAATAATTACCGGTTAAAGCAGGTTGATGCTTTTGGCAATATTACTTACAGCACAGCATCGTTAAATTTCAACAGCCAGCTATCAACAGCAGATGATTTCTTTTCAGTCTATCCTAACCCGGTTATAACCCAGTTCAATATTAAAATTAATGCGTCAACTATTCCTAAGCAGGTACAGGTGCGTGTTACCGATTTGATGGGGAACACGGTTATCAACTCAAAAAATCCGGGAGATAACATCAAGGTAAATGCTTACAATTTAATCCCAGGAGCTTATATAGTAGAAGTGACCGATAGCTCAACGAAGAAAACCTTAGGGCAAAAAAAGTTAATCAAACAATAATTTATTTCTCTCGAACCGATATGTGCAAGAAGATATTTTCCTTCATACTAATTTCTTTCATCCCGTTAATAACTTTTGCCCAGGGCGAAGCCTGTGATGGTACCGACCCGCTTGACCCTTGCCCCCTTGATACCTGGGTAATTGTACTGGTTGTTATTGCAGGTATATTTGCCACCATACATTTACACCGCAAACAAAAATCCCTTCAGGCTTAGGGCCCGAAGGGATTTTTGTTTTATTGCTTGCAGGAGGAATAAAATATCTTAAACTTTTTTGGTATCTAAAACCGGTTGGCGATTAACCTGGTTTAATTGCAATTGCTGCAATATGCCGTTAACAACCTTTGGCAATTCTTTAAGTGTTGTTTTTGGATTGTGAAGCTCACCTACACCAAAGCCACGCCACACCAGTGTGCGCTTGTTACGATCAATAATATCAATGATCAGGGTGCCTTCTTTATAGGGTACACGGGCAACAACACCGCCGCCATAGTATCCACCATAATAGCCTCCGTAATAAGGAAAGCCCCAGCCGCCAAACCCACCGTAAAATGAACGGTAACCCCAGCCAAAACCGCCCCAGCCAAAGCCAGAATACAGGCCACCATAATAGGATGGGTAAAATTCATTTTTTACGCCCCTGCCGGTTATTGTTGAATAACTTACCAACAGATCGGGATCGGTTTCCTGTAATTTTAAGCCCTTGTTTTGTAACGCGGTGATGGTTGCACTTTTTACGGCTTCATCACCAATCTCTTTTTTCACTACGGCACCGGCTTTGTTAGTTTGAACATCAGGCGGTAACCAGGCAAATGTGCGATAGGTTGACAGATCGGTTTTGTTACGGGCTGCGGTGTAATAGTTGTAACTGCTGCAAGCAGACAGGGCTGATACCAGCAACATTACCAGTCCCATGTTAATAGTTCTTTTCATGATAAATTTACTCCCTTATTTTTTGTTGTTAGACTATGGAGAAATGAAAGGTTTAATTTAAATATTATTTATTTAAATTAATTAACTGGGCGTATAATTTCTCGGTTGGCAGGCCTACTACATTGGTGTATGACCCATATATTTTTTCGATACCAATAAGCCCTATACGCTCCTGTATGCCGTATGAACCGGCCTTATCAAGCGGGCTATATTCGGTCACGTAACTGGTGATCTCTTCAAGGCTCAACTTCCGAAAAAATACTTCTGATACATCAAAAAAATTATTATACTTATGTTTATATAAAAGACATACACCGGTAATAACCAGGTGCACTTTGCCAGATAGCATTTGCAGCATTTCAATAGCGTGCTCCGCTGTTTCGGGCTTACCTAATATCTGGCCTTCAACGCAAACAATAGTATCGGCAGTAAGCACTACCTCATCCCCTATTGTTTCATCAAAAGCCTCAGCCTTTTTGCGGGCAATATAAACTGCAACTTCCTGGGGTGTTAAACCTTCGGGATATGATTCATCCACATCCTTTAATACTACCTCAAAATCCATATCCATTAACCTCAACAACTCCTGCCTGCGAGGCGATTTAGATGCAAGAATGATTTTGGGAATATTCATTGTGAGCAAAAATTTATGGATTTTGGGACAAAGGATTTTTTTTGAGCAAGGAGCAAAGATTTATGGACAAAGGACTTTTTTTCGAGCAAGGAGCAAAGACTTTCAGACTAAGGACTTTGAACTTCTACTTTTTTACTTTTTACTTAACTTACCAGCTGTAGGCCTCTTCGCTCATCCACCTGTCCTGTACTTTTAGTACTTTTTCAATGATGTCGCGGGCGCAGCCTTTGCCGCCGCCGTAAGGAGATACGTAAGCACTTACTGCTTTTATCTCTTCCACCGCATCGGCCGGGCAAACAGGTAAGCCGGCAAGCTTCATTACTTCCAGATCGGGGATATCATCGCCCATGTATAAAACATTGGTAGCTATAATGGCCTTCTCTTCCAGGTAAACCTTAAACCGCTGGGATTTGGTATGTGTACCCATATAAACATCCTGGATACCTAAACTATTTAAACGGTATATGGCACTCTTAGATCTGCTGCCAGATATGGCGCAAACATTATAACCGCATTTAACAGCCAACTGCAGGGCATAACCATCCTTTATATTAAAGGCCCTGCTTTGCTCGCCGCTATCTGTTACAAAAACAGAACCATCGGTAAGTACACCATCCACATCAAAAATAAATGTGGTTATATCTTTTAACTTATTCAGGAATGATTCCATTGGAGGATTACACTGATTTTATTTTAATTACACCGGCCATTCAGATTAATTTTCTGAAACGACTAAGCCGGGAGATTACGCTAACTTTTAACTAATAACTGCTAACTATTTTCTGTAAACAGGACTATTGATTATCCCGCCACTCATATACCCAGGCCGATTGAATTTGCTCCAGGTGACCTTCGTTTGATTCGGCTTTTGTACCGGCAAAGTTGGGCAGGCTTAGCACCCACTCCAATAACTCAGTAAAACGAATCCTGTATATTTTTGATTCGTCAAATTCGGCACCAAACTTTTCGTAAAGTTCAATGGCAATATCCTCGTAATCGTTCCAGTGAATTGGTAGGGCAAATCTGTTCTCGCTCATTTTCTTGTGTTATACGCTTAATATTAAGCTATACGTTATATTTGGTATTTATCTCTGTTTTAATGACACATTAACGGCATCCCGTAATTATTGTTCTTGCCGCATAGCGCGTTCTGAGCAAAACCGTTTCCGGCTTTTCGGGCTGTTCTAAAATTTCTTAATGGCCAAGGAATTGTGATTGATCTGGCAGGGTAACCTCTATATCGCCGTCAACAATTACACACTGGCAACCCAGACGAGAGCTGATGCGTGGGTTAACTGCCCTGTCAATAAAATCCTCTTCTTTATCAGAAATTTCCTGGATGTTATCCATTCCTTTGTTAACGTAAACGTGGCAGGTACTACACCCACAAACTCCGCCGCAATTATGCTGTAGTTCTATGCCATTCTCCAGGCATACGTCCAATACAGATTCTCCCTCGGCTATTGGCAGCTCAATGGCTTCATGCCCTTTTTCCTCGAAATTTATCTTTACTTTAAAAATGTTCATTTAGGCAAAAGTAACAAAATTACTTATCCCCGGGCTCACCATTATTGTTTTTGATAATACCCTGACTCAATAAAGCATATATATCCTGTAACTGGGGTTTATTAACAAGCATTTGCAGATGCTCATCCATGGTTGTTTGATCATTACGAACAGCGGGACCAGTTTGCACGGCCACAGGTGATTGTTGCTGCACCTTTTGAGCAGTCTCCAATATCAGTGGCCTTAGTAAATTAAAGTCCAATTCATGATCAGTAAGCAGTTGTTGCGCCACTCCATATAAGTAATTCGGAAAATTACAGGCAAACACTGCTGCCAGGTGCAATATTCTGCGCCCTGATGAGTTAATGCTATAAATATTATTGCTTACAGTAGTTGCAAGTTGCTCTAAATCAGCATATATATTATCATTTGCAGCTTCAATACACAACGGAACAGTGGCAAAATCAACTTCGCGGATTTTGCTAAAAGTTTGAAGGGGATAAAGTACTCCGGCCTTATTAGTATGAGTCAACAGCACATCTATACCTGTTGAACCGGAGGTGTGCACTATTAGTTTTTGATATGATGCTAATGCTTCGGCAGTTTGGGCTATGGCATCGTCTTTAATCGCGATAATAAATATATCTGTGTTTGGGTCGATATTACTGATTTCATCTATGGCTGCAGCTCCTACATGATAAGCTAACAACGCCGCATTGTGCATATTAGGGCTATAAACCTGTACAATACGGTGACCGGCATTTTTAAAAGCTGCCGCCATATGTGTTGCCACGTTGCCCGATCCTATAATTGTTATGCGCATATTAATTTTACAATTAAACTGTTAATCAGCTAAATCCGATTAAATATTTGTGTATTTTAGTAATCATCATCTAATACTCTATGAAAATACTTAAAGTAAGTATAATAATTGTAATATTTCTGTTCGGTGCAGCCTTTTTGATATTATATTGTTTTTATGAATATAACAATAAAGAGGAAAAAACTTTAACCGATGCCGACCGTAAAAATATTGCAGGCAGCTTTATCAAACTAAGCCAGGGCATTACTCATTACGAGCTTAAAGGCCCCCAAAATGGCACAGTTGTTATACTTGTTCATGGCTTTAGCGTTCCCTATTATATATGGGATGGCACCTATGAATATCTTGTTAATAAAGGCTATAAAGTATTACGGTATGACACCTACGGTCGGGGTTACTCTGACAGACCTGCTGTTATTTATAATAAAGAACTATACGATACCCAGTTATTTGACCTTATTAAACAGTTAAAGCTGCAGGGCAAAATCAATTTGGCCGGTGTATCTTTCGGTGGCAAAATTGTTACCAACTTTACCTGCAAACATCCCGATTTGATCAACAAAGTTATACTTATTGATCCGGCTTACGAAAACAGAAAGCCCAATGCTCCTAAATATGTAACGATATACAACGAGGCTGTAAATTCAAAGGAGCGGGCAAGAGGGCAGGTTACCGATTTTAAATACCCCAAACAACATCCGGGATGGGAAGAGCTTTATCTGCCACAAATGAAATATAAAGGCTTTAGGAACGCCCTGGTATCAACCCTATATGACTATAACGAAGGTGGCCGCGAGAGTAACGCTTGCCTTAACAGTGCCAATAAATCGGTATTGTTAATCTGGGGCAAGGATGATAAAACGGTACCATTCCGCTTCAGCGATTCTATCCGCAGTGTACTGAAAGTGGATTTTTTCCCGGTTACTGATGCCGGGCATTTGCCTTTCCTCGAGAAACCAGATACGGTGAACGCGAAGATACTTTCATTTTTAAAGCAGGGATAATTTCATTTTGGTAACTTAACCAAATGAAACCTAAACTATTGTTTTGTTTGTTTTTATTGATGGGGCTGCGTTGTTATGCAGAAAAGGCAAATATTCAACTACCTACCGACACAACGATTCACCATAAAAAAATTAAAAAACAAAAAGTTTTCACCTTGGCGGAATTTGAGAGGTTAAGGAAACTATGGAAACCATCTTATGATCATTGCATTTTTACCAATCAATACACAGTTAAACAACGTTTAAAAAAGTATCCTTTTTCAAAGGCTGTCAAAATACTGGCTATTTCGTATCATGCACTTGAAGTACCAAATGAAGAAGTAATTATTGATGGGGACTCAACAAAACATATTGTACCTCCACACAATATAGGATTGCAAGTTATAAAAGACAGTTTAGATTTTTCCAATTTGCTCGAAGTGAAAATATTGGATCAAATGCAGATCAATCGTCTAACAAATATTATCTATAATACCGATTTCAGGAAAAACATAGGGTTCAGTCAGACTGGCGGAGCCTCCTGCTATGAACCACGTAATGCTTTTATATTTTTCGATAGGCAAGGCAAAGTTTATGACTATCTGGAGATCTGTTTTGGTTGCAAACATTATTCATCTAAATCCGGTAAATTAGATATTGGTGAGTTTTGCACCCAAAAATATGATATACTCAGAAAATACTTTAAAAGCGTGGGAATAAATTACGGTACCAAATGCCACATGCTTGAAGATTAAAGGCTAACTGGCTTACTCCAATAGCTCTTCGTTCAGATTGTACGCTTCAATTCCCCGTAGGTTAGCGCAGTATTTTTCAAAAATAGTATTCCATTTTCTCACCCCAACCCAATCCTTCTGCTAATTCCGTCTTGCTAAATTCAATATGCACTACCCTCCTCTTTTTATTATTGGTAGTTCTGTTTGATGCATGGAAGAGTAGCGGACGCATAACCATTACGCCGCCGGCTTTTACATTACAGGTTGTTTCTGTTTCCGCAGCCCAGTTGATGGTTTCGGGGCGATAAACACCTTTTTTGTGCGATCCGGGGATCACCTTTAAAGCGCCGTTATCCTGGTCTGTGTCATCTAAATGAATACGAATAGTGAAGTTATTTTTAAGAATATCTAAGGGCGGCTGCACGCCAAACTGGTTCTGCTTTACCGTCCAGGGACCATAGCCCAGGATATCGGCCCTTTTATCAACCACAATGGTCAAATCTTGGTGCCAGGATACAAACCAATTACTTAATTCGGGCTTATCAAAGTAGATGGATTTTATAACAAAGTAGTTCCCATCAAACAACGCATGAATAAGCGTTTTTAAATTGCTGTTAAAAATTAAAGGAACTACCTGTGGTAATTCCTTTAAAAACTGCCTTATGGCAAACAAATCTTCCGTTTTTCTAAATGCAGGGTTTGATTGATCTGCCGACGCTATAACATCAAGGATGCCCCTAAGTTCGGCATCGTTGTAAACGTTATTTATAATGGTAAAACCATCATGCAATATATTTTTATGATGCGATATTAAACGGTTATCCATCCAATAACACTTAAACCGTCTTCAATTCCTTGTTTCTGCGAAGTATGGATAAAAAGAAACCTATCACCATAATAATAGTACCGGCCCAAAAGAAGTTGATGTAAGGAAACTGTATAGCTTTCATCACCACAAATTTCTTCTTGCTTTCCGGCTGTTGAAAAACAATGATCTGTACCTTTTTAGTTTCGGGTATTACCTTGCTGAAACGCAGTTTTAAACCTGCATCATCAACTTTACGGGCAAAATCAAATACGTTACCGTTTTTAATCATATAAACCGGCCTTGCACTATATTTTTTACCATTAGATACTATTTCAAGATCGGCGCCAATAGCTACGTCACTATCGGTAAGGGGTATATTTTGCACTTTGGCTTCTTTATTAAGGGCTTTTAGTACTATATATCCGTCACGGTATTTAATGGTATCGCCCGGTGCAACATCATGAGCCACAGGAGCATCATAGTTCTTATCATCATTATCTGCATCATGAGCGGCGTCGGCGCTCTCGCTACCACCCTCTGTTGCCGTAATGGCATTAGTCATGGTGATGTGCGTATACATGTCATGCAGTAAATAGTGCCTTGTATCCGGCGAAGATGCCAGCTGGCCTTTATTTACCTGTACCTTTGGTTTCAACGTAAACTCTTCAGTTACTTTACCGCTGGCATCCACCTTTTTATAGTTGATCTTAAAAAAGTGATTGGGAGATGATATGGAATCGCCGATATAGGTCACCATATAATCGCCCATTTTTTGAGGCTGATTGCGATACACAGTTATATTTTCACGTGGGTTTTGCTCTTTGGCAAAATCCTGGGAAAAACCTTCGCCGGTATTGTTTATAGATATTACGGTGCTGGTACCTGCAGATATTAGCGCGCCTACCATCAGCAAGCCAAAACCTATATGCGCAACCGCAGATCCGGCCAGTTTAAACTTACCTTTAAAGGCATCTGCCAATACTTTAGCATTAGCTATTACCGAATAAACCGAACCCCACATTACCAATACAAACACAATATTAAGTTTGTAAACGCCCGAAGCGTAAACGATAAGCGCTGTAACCAAAGCTGCAAAAAACAGGTAAATACCGGTGGTGATAAAAAACCGGGTAACATCTGTTTTTTTGTACTTTAAAAACTGGGTAAAGCCGGTTAGCAAAGTTATTACAAACACAAAAGACGACTGGATAACGTTGTAATGGTTTTTGATATCTGATGGCGGCGCCATTTTGGTATGGAATATAGCGTTCCAAACCGGTACCGAGGTTACCACCAACAGATGGAAACACGAAAGGCCCAAAAATACAGCGCCAACAAACATCCAGAATTCACGGCTGTAGGTTTCTTCGTCTTTTTTGGTGATAGGCAGTTCCTTCCACCTGCGCACCAGCAACACTACCGATAGTACGAGGAATAACATAATGCCTATCACTAATTGCCAAAACATACCCAGATCGGTAAATGAGTGTACAGATGTATCGCCCAAAATACCGCTGCGGTTAAGGAACGATGAGTACCAAACCAGCACAAAGCTTATCAAAACTAAAAACGTAGCTGTAAAGTAGGAATGGCCTGTGTTTTTATAAACAACAAGTACGTGAACCGCGGCCACAAGGGTTATCCAGGGGAAAATAGAAGCATTCTCTACCGGATCCCATGCCCAAAAACCACCAAAGTTAAGTGACTCATAAGCCCAAAACGAACCCATTACCACACCGGTGCCCAGTATCATACAGGCAAACAATGCATAAGGTATAGCGGGTTGAATCCATTCTTTATATTTCTTTTGCCATAATCCTGCAATTGCATAGGCAAACGGCACTACCATTGATGCAAAGCCCAGGAATAACGTTGGCGGGTGAATGATCATCCAGTAATTTTGCAGGGATGGCACCATGCCCTGCCCATCTTTTATAAACTCAAGGTAATTAGGGTTTGAGAAAATGGGAGCTTCCATTGATTGCCTCAGCAGCAAGAATGGCGAACTACCTATTCGCTGGCCCAGTATTTCAACACCCAAAATCATTGTGGCCAGCATTACCTGCGATAGCGCCACAACTGTCATAACCGGCCCTTCCCATGATTTGGCCCTGAAGATAAGTATAACGCCTAAAAAGGCCTGCCAAAATAACCAAAGCAAAAAGCCACCCTCCTGCCCATTCCAAAAGGCAGATATGATATAATAATAAGGCAATGAGCGTGAGGTATAAGCCCAGGAGTAATGGTACTCAAAATAGTGCTTGTAGATAAGGAAAAACAGGCAGGAGCCTATCCCTAAAATAGAAGCTGCATTAATAAAAAAGCCTATGCGGCCAAGTTTTTTCCAAACGCTATCCAGTTTCCCGGCATCTTCGGTAGTAGCAAAGTAATAACTGATGCAAGATAAAAGTGCGGCTCCGAAAGAAAGAACGATAAAAAATTGACCAATCTGGCCCGGTAAAAGGTGTTCACCTTTAAAAACTGTATCCATTAAAATGGTTTTATATACTGGCCTGTTTGGCCTTAACTTCTGTAACTTCTATTTTATCCTGGGTGTATTTTGACGGGCATTTCATCAGGATCTTTGATGCGTGAAACTCGTTGCCAACCATGGCACCGGTAAGCACCAGCTGCTCGCTCCGTTCAAAATCTTCGGGCTTGGTACCTGTAAAAATAACTTTACGTTCCTCTCCCTTATTATCCTTCATGTAAAACGAAAAGTAATTGGCATCCTTAGTGGCATCGTAAAACAACTCTTTTGATTTATTGAGGTGCCCTACAATATGCAATTCGCTGTTGGTTTTTGTGGCATCGCCAAAAGAACCATAAGTGCTTGAATTGGAGTATACACTAATGATAACCGCTATAGCAATGGCTATAACAACAAGGCCAAAAATTGAACTTTTTTTCATTTGCGGTTTATATAAAATTAATACAAATGCAAAAATACAAAACAGATAGCTAATAATGTTTATTACAAGTGATATGTTTTATTTAGAACCATTCTTAACAAATTGTTTGAAATAAAGTTAATCAACTTATATTTTTAACATTTAACCTGTACTGTTCTGGCGATGAGCCGATGTATTTTTTAAAAATGCGCGAAAAGTAATACGGATCATCATAGCCCAGCCCTGTAGCTATATCTCTTATCTTATCGCCATTTGTGTATAACAACTGGCAGGCTTTTTGCATTTTAATATGGATAAAATAATCAATAGGCGGCATTCCGGTGGCTTTACGAAAAAGGTTTGAAAAGTGCGATACCGATAAACTATGACTTGCAGCCATCTCCTCCACAGTAAATTTTTTATCAATGTTATTGCGCATACGGTGAATGGTTTTGGTAATAACATCCTCCCCACTTTCTGTATTATTTTTAATCTTACGATGAGGAAACAAAAAAGTAGCAATAAAATGATAGAGGCAAAAATTGGCATTACACAAGTTTTCAATGCTGTAACCCATTTCAAGGGTTTGATATATGTATTGCCAAATTTCTAATGCTTTCTCATTAAAAGGGATCAATAAGGGCCCGTTTGTAATGCAGAGGTTGAGTGCCCGGTTAAAAGCATCAATACCAGCCCCGGTGTAATGCACCCAATAAATTGTCCATGGATCCTCATTATCAGCCCAATAGCGCATATACTTATCCGTAGCCGGAATAATAACAAACTGATTACTGTTTACCTCGTACCGTTTATCATCCAGTATATAATGCCCTTTCCCCTGCAGGCAATAAATTAGTATATTATCCTCACATCCTTTACGGCGTTCGCGGTAATGAAAACTTGCTTTTGGGAAATAGCCAATTTGGGTAATGTAAACCGGGAAAAGTTCTGGCTCTTTAGTCTTGGCATCATCCAATACTTTTAAAGGAATATTTATCAGCTTTTCTCCAATAAAGCCATCTCGTCTTTTAAAGCCGTTACTCATAAATTTATAATTGGTTTGCACTTGGATAATACATAAACACAAACATATTACCAGCTATATGCAGTACTATTATAGATAAATAAAATTGTAAAAGTGATCATTCATTACAAATTGAGAATTGTACATATCATTATGCCAAAATCACACAATTTTATTTTTTTTGATAGTTGAATAGTCCATTAACAGCCTCCTTATGTGTTAAAACAACACTTTAAATTCGCCAGTAAAACCTTTTATCATTTGAAGATTTCTTTATTAAAAAAAGTATATTTATAGCAACAGCTTAATGAGTTAATCAGTAAAATATGAAAGATCAAATCGGCACAAAGGAAAATCCCCTGGCATTAAAAACGCCTCCTTTATCATCGGCGTTTACTATGCACACCGATGTAAAAGATGGCAAAGAAATTTTGGTGTGTACTGTTGGCAAAACTGTTTTGCATTATGATTATCAATGCCTTCATGACCTTCACTCCATGTTAAAATCTCATGGCGATTGGATGGAACTTGGCAGCGCCGATGAGCAAAAGCCCGCCAAAGAAGGCACAGTAGAAGCCTGGGGCCGCTCAGAAACAAACCCCGTGGGCGGCTGGTATGGATTAAAGAAGGGCCTCCGCGGACGTTTCGGCATGTACATTCCGCCATTGATGGAGGCTTTGGGACTTGCCGAAGTTACGCACGAACCCAAAGGCAATAAAATGAGAGCGATTTAGGGCTGGCTCACCGTTTCCATTGCTGCTGTATATTGCCCCATTTTAGCGGCACTATTGCAGGCCGCACGATGCAACAAAGCCTGCTGCGCTGCTGCAATATTTTCGTCTTTACCCTGCCACAACTCCAGTGCGGGCTGTTGTATTGCCCTTGAAAATGAAAAGGTAAGCGCCCAAGGCATAATATCTCCAAAATGGGTGTGCATCCTGTTCAGCCGTTCTGAAGCCAATTGGGCAGACTGGCCGCCAGATAAAAACGCGATACCCGGCACCGTGGCTGGCACGGTTCTTAAAAAACATTTTATTGTAGCTTCGGCAACCTCATCCAAGCTTGGCTTTTCGGTACTGTCTTCACCGGGCAAAATCATGTTGGGTTTCAGGATCATACCTTCCAGCTCAACACGCTGCTGGTATAATGCATTGAAAACAGCATGCAGCACCTCGGTGGTTACAGAAGCACATTGCGCTAATGAATGATTACCATTCATCACCACCTCTGGTTCAACAATGGGTACCAAACCAGTTTCCTGGCAAAGAATTGCATAACGTGCCAGGGTATAAGCATTTGCCTTAATGCACGCCGTAGAAGGTATATCATCGCCTATGGTAATAACTGCCCTCCATTTAGCAAAGCGGGCCCCCATATCGTAATAAGCTTTTAACCTTTCGTGCAAGCCATCCAAACCCTCGGTTATTTTTTCTCCCGGGAAACCCGCCATTGGTATGGCGCCTTCATCAACTTTAATACCCGGAATAATCCCGTTCCGTTTTAAAATATCAATAAACAGCGTACCATCAGTTGTGCTTTGCTTAATGGTTTCATCAAACAGGATTGCCCCACTTAAATACTCGCCCAATCCCTGCGTGTTTACAATAAGATCCCGGTACTTACGCCGGTATTCCTCGGTTTGAGGTATCCCTAATTCAGCAAATCGTTTGTTACAGGTGGGGATGCTTTCATCCATCGCCAGCAGGCCTTTATTATCGGCCATCAATCGCTGCGCGATACTTTTCAGTGTTGAATTATCCATAATAAAATGTGTTAAGCAGGTAGTAAGTGAACACAGGTAAATGGCGTCTTGTTTTGAAAAGGAAACAATATTGGCAATTATTTTTTCACAAAATCGTTTAACCCCCACATCTAACACATCATCGCAATTCCTTTGCTTTATATTTCCTTTCTTATCACTTTGACACCGGTACCTCTACATAACTACTGTTATACCACTTCACTTTTAAAGGTATTTTGGCATCGGCAATGCTTTCATCACTAACATCTTTCCCGGTACCATAATTGATTTGGCAAAAGCGATTTTTATTTACGTTGACAACAACCAATAGCCGACTGCCTTTGCGCAACTGGCGGCTCAGCACCTTGGTGTTTGAAAACGGGATAGCCGTCATTTTTCCCGGTTGTAATAGTTTACGATTGGTGATATCCCAGGCATAACTTGCCCGGCCAACATAATAGCTAAGCTCAAAATACTCACCGTTGGGCATCATTTCATACAGTACTACGCTATAATCAAAGTCTTTTTTATTGATAGCAACAGTGAGCTGACCAATAAATGCACCATTAATTATAAGAGGCTGCTTTAAACTATCACTTATGAATGTAAATCCGTTACTGTAAATATCTTTTTGGATAATGGGATATGGATAGGCGAAACTATTCATGCTTTTGCGGTCGGCAAAATCAACTTCCTGTTCAAGGCAAGCCAATTGTGCCGGTTTTTGTGCCGAAAGTTTAAACTGATCGTCCTTTTTAACATTGCTGAGGTATAGCTTCAACATACTTTGATGCATCTTCTCCAACGATGGCGCATGATCCCATCGGTTGGCACCCATTACTTCGTAATTGATCCGGTCTTTGATTATGGCAGGCTTTTTACCATTTTTCATGATATAATCAAACCATTGAAAGGTGATCTCTTTGGTGTTGATGAGCGCCACAGAATCAACCTTATAATCACGCAGATTGGCTTCCCCTCCCCTTTGCGCACCAAAATGATCGTATGGGCCCAGTACCAAATAATAATTGGCCCTGGGGTTATATTTAGCCAATTGCTGCAGATAGTAAAGGCCCGATGTCTGCCCGTCATCATAATATCCATCAAAAGCCAGCACCGGGATGTTGATCTTAGCATATTCTTTTCCAAAAGGGATCATAGATTGCCAGTATTTATCAAAACCGGGATGCCGTAGCCAGCGTTGCAGCCATTTGTTGGGTGCATGGTCAACACTATCAATTTTACGGTATGATGCACCACTATTATACCAGTTATCATTCAGATCGTCCCAGCGCTGCCGGTTGTTATAGGTAGCGGTATCCAGATATTTGCTATTAGTAACGTAGAACGCCCAGCCATAATTAGCATTCAGGAACACATTATTCTCCATCGGCAGCCCCATACCCGGTATAGCCGAAACATAGGGCACAATAGTTTTAAGCGCGGGGTGAACTTTATATTTCAACCCAGCCCATTGCGCAAAACCCGAATAACTGCCACCATACATGCCAACCTTTCCATTGCTCCAGGGTTGTTTGCTTACCCAGTCAATTACTTCATAAACATCTTCGGCATCGTGCTCGTAGGGAGCCACTTCTTCGGGACTTAGGCGTTTACCGCGTACATCGGCCACAATGCCTACGTACCCATGGTCGGCGGCATATTTGGCTTCGGTCAAGCTTCTTTTAGTGTCCGAATAAATGAACACAAACAAAGCGGCAGGCTGCTTACCAATCACATCGCGCTTGCGCACCACCACTGCCGAAAGCGTATGCCCTTGCAGCGTTTTAATAAATACGCTATCGTTAATAATATACCGTTGGCTATCAGCCTGCGGTACATTTTGGGCAAAAAGAGTTACACACCGGCTTATAAAAGCCAGCAACAGCATTAATTTTTTCATGATATTTTTTTTAGCTAAAGCCGAGGGCTTAAAACAGAAAGTTTACGAATTTGCTTTCATGCTACCTGGCATTCTTATGTTGATTATTTATTTAATTTATACACCTACAAAGCTTTCGGCCTTAGGCTTGCCGCTTTTCTACAGCCTGTTCAAAGTTTTAAATTTTACTGATTGCCTGTCGGACACCTCCAGCAATTGGCCTGTTTTTAACTTTATATTTAACTTACCACCGGGCAACCTGTTAACCTGAGCGATAAATGCTGTGTTGATGATTTGTGCGCGGTTTATCCGGAAGAACATCGCCGGGTCCAGCTTATCTTCCAGCTGATTGAGTGAACGCTTCAGAAAAGCCTTGTTACTGCCAAAATACAACACCGCGTAATTATCCAACGATTCAATGAGGTAAATATCTGCCGGATAAACAAAGTAACACTTGTTGCCGTCTTTAATAAATATCTGCTGATTGACCGGTTCTGCGCTCAACCTATCCTTTACCTTTTGCATGGCCTTTGCAAAACGCTCCTCACGGATTGGCTTTACCAGGTAGTCAAGCGCATTTGTATCGAATGCTTTAACCGCGTATTGATCAAAAGCGGTGGTAAAAATAACCTCCGGTACATTATCCAACATTTCGAGCAAATCGAACCCTGATGCTCCGGGCATTTGTACATCCAGGAATATCAGCTGCGGATTGTTTTTTTCTATAAGAAGTTTAGCATCGTCGGCATTCCCGGCTTCACCCAAAACCTCTATTTCAGGGTAGCTTAACAGCGCCTGTTTAATTTCATCACGCGCCAGGCGTTCATCATCCACAATGATCACTTTTATCTTTTTCATGACAGCGGAATTGTGATGGTTGATAAAACGCTATCGCCAGGTAATTCTGTTAAATTAAGCGATGCTTTGTTTGAATATTGCAGCTGTAAACGTTCTTTAAGATTTTTCAACCCAAGTCCATTGGTTTCCACAGTACTGTTTAACCTCCCGGGACTTTGGACGCTTATCCTAATACACCCCTCCTGTCTTTTTATGGCAATAATAATTCGGCCGCCATCTTTTTGAAGAGCGATACCGTGTTTTATGGCATTCTCTGCCAAAGTTTGAACGCTTAAGGGAAGTATTGAACAGGTATCCGGAAATTCGTCAATAGTGATAGTGAACTGCAACCGTTCTTCAAAACGGATCTTCTCCAGTTCAAGATAGTCGTTTACCAAACTCATTTCATCATGTAAAGAGATAAGATCGGTATTTTGCCTATACAATGAATTGCGTAACAGATCTGACAGCAGGTCTATCGCTCTCCGGGCTTTTACCGGGTTGGTACTAATGAGTGCTTTAACACTATTGAGCGAGTTGAAAAAGAAATGTGGATTAAGCTGTGCTGCCAGCTGCTGTAATTGAGCTTCGCGCGCCACAACCTCCAGTCGGGCATATTTTTTCGCGGTATCAATTTCCATTACGGCATAATGGTAAAGGTGAAATGCTAACACCCAAATTGCCATTAGCCTGATACCACTTGCCAAAACGATGAGGTAGTTTTGCGCAAAAAAGCCCAAAAAAGTTTCATTAAAACTATAGCTAAAATAATTGCGAAGCACATACAACTTAATTATCACCAGGAACATATATACCAGCCCCATAACAAACACCGCCAAAATAAGCTTTGCGGGCATACTTTTTAACTTCAACCCTACCCAATTAAGCTTGTGAGCAAATAGATAATAAGCATGCGTAACTGCTATCCCAATAACAATATCCAATATAAAATGAAGGAGTGCCAATTGAAAACTAAAGCCCCGGTGTTGTGGGGTATTCTGTACCTGCATCCACGCAGAAAAAGCCCAGAACAACCCAGCCAACGACCAGCCAAGTAATTGACATTTCCAGTAAAGCGATATGTTTTTATTCGGTTTCAATTTTAACTGTATGCTTGATTAACAAAACAAACCAACAAAATCTATTTGGTAATATAAAGAGAAAATACAGGAGTGCGGGTATTTGGGGATGAGTGAAGTTATTTTACCATGGGCAGAATTTAAAGCTTACCAATCATGAGCCACCTCAGGTAAATGAGTAAACGAAAGTACCCAAATATAAGATCAATTAGCATAAGCTCATTTTTATCCCCGGAGATACAGGGAGTATAGGATTTAAAGAAGTTAGGTTAGCAAAAAAGGCGTAAAATAAAAATGGGCCACTAATTGATTAAAAAAGTAGCCCACATAAAATATGTTTAGTGTTATTTGCCCTTAAGCTGTACCATTACCTTTAAAGTTTTTAAAATAATGCCTACATCATTATTGAATGACATATTTCTTAGATAGATTAAATCATAACGAACCCGGTGACGCATTTGATCAATATTTTCTGCATAGCCATAATTCACTTGCCCGTATGAAGTAAGTCCCGGTTTAAGGCGTAATAACTTTTTGTAATTGGGCGATTTTAATATAAGTTGTTCTATAAAAAACTGGCGTTCGGGTCTTGGGCCAACTACAGACATATCGCCTTTTAAAACATTCCAAAACTGAGGCAGTTCATCCAACCTTGATCTGCGCAAAACCCTTCCCCATTTAGTAATACGCGGATCATTATCAGTAGATAATTGCGGACCTAATAACTCCGAATTTATAAACATGCTCCTGAATTTATAAATTTTAAATGGCCGGCGATCTTTGCCAATTCTTTCCTGGCAGAAAAACGCGGGCCCCTTTGAAGTTAACTTAGTAATTATAATTAATAGCAAAAAAAGCGGGAGGCCAATTATCATAACCAGCAAAGAAAACAGGATATCAAAACTTCGTTTTAAAAATACAACCTTTAAACTTAGTTCTGGATTATATGAAAGCTGTATTACAGGAAGATTTTCATAGTTAACAATTTTGGCAAAATTATTATCCAGTACAAGGTCAGAAACCAATTTAATCTTAATAGAGTTTTGATCTCCGAGATCCACCATCTTTTTTAACAAGGATTGATCCAGGTATTTGTAGCATACAAACACTTCATCAGGGTTTTTATCCAACATTTTCTCAAGCAGTAACTCATCAGACATCTCTTGAACCATTTCTTCAGAAATCAGATCAACAAAATAATAGCCATATTCCGGATGTTTTGAGAAAGACTTTATTAGCCTATTGGCGATAGATTGATTACCTACAAGAAGTACATGCCGCCTGTTGTAGCCTTTTTTCCTGATATAGTCCAGTATATAAAATATCAATGAACGTTCTACGATTATAAGCGCAAAAAATAAGATGTATGTAACACTCATTTCCCATCGACTAACCTCATATAACTTGAAAAAATAGATAACTCCAAGTACCATAACCAAATGGTAAATAAGAGAGGACAGAAACTTACTGATATTTTCACTCAATACAAGAGGCCTGTTAATGACATAGTTTTTTGTTACTGAAGCTATAGAAACCCAGGCCAAATTAACTAATAGGATAAAATTTACAGATTGTATTTCGGCAGAATAGTAATTAAAAATCACTAAATGGGCTACTTGAAGCGCGATATTTAATATTATTAAATCGCTTACAAAAGTAACGAGCGGTAGAAATCGAGAGTAGCGCATTTTCATGGATAAGGGTTTGCAAATGTAAGTATTTCCTATTTAGAATATGAATTAAAACAGAAATAAATAACAACATGATACCAATACGAACAATAAGTTCTAAACGCTACAATCAAAAATTAATTATTTTATTTTTTTTATTAAATATGGCAAGCTATATCCAATTTATCCTCAATATAAATAAGCCGCTCTCTTTTGAACCGGGCTGTAGAAAATACAGATGCATGCGTAACAATTTCGTTATAATTAAATAGCATATAATTTACTTCAGACTAGTCAAAGGCTATGAATTACCCCACATAACAGCTATCTTAAACATAGTTTTTACCGCGTGGAAATATTCATAAAATGGCTTTAATGTATATAAGTTATATAACCAAATTAAACTTTGATATCTATTTACGGGCATTATTACGATTATTGATTTATGAACTCCTTTACCCAATTGTTTATATAAAACTCATTAAGTTCATTAAAAATTGGTTCCATTTTAGCATCTAACTTATCAATCCGCTCTTTAATCCCAATTATTTCCGTATCGTTCAAATCATCCAAAACCATAATATATGCAGGATCATAAAAGGCAGCTTCTTTTATATGAGTATTAGTGGTAATGAGTGTAGCCCCCGCTGCTAACACCTCAAAGGTTCGCATGGTTAAGCCGGTTTGTCCTGAACGTTGTATATCCAGAACGCTTTTTGATGACTTGAAAATTTCGGCCACTTGTTGCCTGGAAAGTTTTTCGAAGCTAACCTCATGCCACTTTACATTGGCATGTTTTCCTTTTATTATTTTTTCGAGCAAAAAAAACCATTTAGCAGGAGAATAAAAAAAGGCAAAAGTTTTATCGATATTATTGAATAAGTGTTTAATTGTTTTATACCTGCTGGAATGCAGCGTCCCGACGAAAGAAATTGAATATTTTTTATCCTGTTTATTTAAGTTGTTAATGAATTCACCGGTGTAAAACAGGTGTTTTAATTTAAATACCGGATTAAGTTTTACATCTTCAAAATCAAAGCTGTAGCAACTGTCAAAATGCTTTAAAATGTACAGGGAATTGGCATTGTTATTATTAAATGAATCGTAAGTATAATAAATGAGTTTAGATTGAGGGTTTAATTTTTTAAACTCAACAATAAACCATACCGGTACTACTTCGCCCTTTATCAGAAAAAAATAAGCATATTGCTTTTGCTGTATCTTAGTGAGGATATTTTTATAATATTTATTTATAGCACTATTGAGTAAGCTTTTTTTTACCCTAAAAATGGCTTTTAAAAACGAATTATTTGATGTTCTTTCATCAAAAAAATCAACATCATAGCCGTTTTCAATAAGGGCATTGGTAATAGAAATTTCATATCCAAAAAATGCCGGGGCAATAAATAAAATAGATTTCCTGCTCATACGGTTATTTGAATAATCCTTTTTCTCTCATCTCCTGGATAGATTTTAAATATTTATCTTCCTGAATATGCTGTGTATTTACCCACTGTGCAAATTTACTGATACCTTCTTCAAAGCTCACCTTAGGTTTAAAACCAAGCGTCGCCGATATTTTACTAATATCAGCATAATTATGCCTGATATCGCCCAACCGGTAGTTCCCTGAAATTTGGTAAGGCACTTCTTTTCTATAATTGGAAAACAACTCCTTTACTACGGTAATTACATCAGTTGGGGTACCTGTGCCTACGTTAAATACCGCGTTATTTGCGGCATCCTGCTCAATTCCTAAAATGGTGGCATCTACTACATCATCAATGAACACAAAATCGCGCGTTTCTTTTCCATCTTCAAAAATATTAATCTCTTTACCATTTTTTATCAAGGTAGAAAAAATAGACAAAATACCCGTATAAGGATTAGAAAGTGACTGCCCTGGTCCGTAAACGTTTTGATAGCGGAATGCTACAGGCGCAATACCAATGGTTGGGCAAACAGTCATGATCATTTGCTCCTGGTTTTGTTTGGTAATACCATACACGGAGGATGGATGTATTTTTGAGCCTTCGTCGGTTGCAACTAATTTTAAAGCAGCACTACTGCCTGGGTATTTAACTTCAAAATCACCGGCGCGCATAAATTCATCAGTACGATGGCCGGGATAAACAAATCCGAGCTCGCCGCTTTCATATTTCCCTTCGCCATAAATTGACCTTGACGATGCTATCACTACTTTGCTCACAGCGTGTTTAGTGTTGGCCAATATATCAAGCAATAAGGCTGTCCCCCCAATATTAACATCGGTGTAATGTGCTATCTGATACATGGACTGGCCCGTTCCAGTCTCGGCTGCGAGATGCACAATGATGTCCTGATTTTCCACTGCCTTTAACAAATCGGCACGAGATGTTACTGTTCCTTCAATAAAGTTTACTTTGTGCTGTATAGATTGAAATAACGGAGAAGAATTTTGTGGATCATTCCCATGTATTTGTTTTGAGAGATTATCTAAAATAGTTATACTATGTCCATTTTCAATTAGTTTCAAAGCTAAATTTGAGCCTATAAATCCAGCTCCGCCAGTTATCAGTATGCGTTTTTTCATTTATATATATTTCTCTAGTTAAAAATCCCGTTTGAATGTGTTTTTTGCCACTGTTGACTTTTTTCATTGTAGCGCTTTATAATTCGCGCCGGGGCCCCAACAATAACACAGTAGTCGGGAAACACCCCACGAACAACTGAGTTTGATCCAATTATGCATTGTTTCCCCAAAATTGTTCCCGCCTGGATTACAGCTCCATATCCAATAAAGCAATTTTCACCAATGCTTGTGGTTTTTACAATATATTTTTGTTTTAAAATATGTAACCCTATCTGCTGGTAATCATGATCTAAATTGGTTATAAATACATTTCCGGAAATTGTGGTACCTTTTCCTATGTTTATTGGCTCATTCGCACTAATTAAATGCAAATTTTGTCCGATTGATATATCGTCTTCAATTACAATCTGGCCATTATCATGTGTCTCTAATCTTGAACCAGGAAATATCCGGACTTTATTACCAATAATAATTCGGCGCCCTCCCAATATAAACAGCGGGCGGCCTACATATGATAATAAGCCAATCTTTTTCACCTTTAATCTTACAAAAAGGGTTGTTAGTAGCCATTTTATTTTATAAATCATTTATTCTGAAAACCTCCGATTATAAATCTCCTTATAAAAACTGTATGTTTCTTTAAAACATTTTTCCCAGTTAAATTTTACACTTTGCTTTAATCCCCTGTTTATCATGGATAGGCGAACTTCATTTTGTCTTAATAAATTAATTTTTTCTACAATTGCATCTGCCGAAATTTCGGTGATCATCATTATAGCATCGCCCCCAACTTCAGGCACGGAAGAAAGATTATTGGAAATTACCGGGCAACCAGCTCTCATAGCTTCTACCACGGGAAATCCAAATCCTTCATAAACTGACGGGTAGATCAATGCAAAAGCGTAATTGTATAAAGTATTGAGTTCTGTATTGTTTAATCCATCCAATTTAATAAACCTTCCCGCAAGATTCGAATTTAAATAAATGAGCTCCTCTGCTGATAATTCTCCCCCTCCTACTATAACCAAGTTTAAATCTGCGACTTTTTCAACAGCTTCAGCCACTATATCGAATTTCTTATACCCCTCTCTTTTTCCAATAAACAAAATAAAAGGTTCGTTTACATTCAAAACATCTTTTAAAATATTGTTACTTGTTTTTTCAATCGGGAAAAAGTGTTCACTGACACCATGATAAATTACTTTTACTTTATTTTCAGGTATTTGAGGGTAGTAAAACATCAAATCCTTCTTAGTATTTTCTGAAATACAAATAATGCCATCAGCATTTCTAATTCCAATACCTGTTAGGGATATATGCACTAATTTGCGGGGAAATTTTGAAGCTAACCCTTTTTTATGGGTAAAATCATGAACGGTAAAAATATTTACAACATCTTTTTGAAGACATGTACGATAATAACTTGCATGATACAGAGATTTAGCCGGCAAACGTACTGTTAAAGGCAAGTATCTGGTAAGAAATGAGGGTAAAAGATCCTCTAATATATAATTCGTATCATACGATTTGGTTTGATTTTCAAAAAGCGCAGATTGCCTTTGCTCCTTATTTTGAATAATTATATTAACATTATTAAGTTTTACAAAATATTTTTGAAGCTCATTCCAGTATGTTGACGCCCCTCCAAACTTTTGAATATTAAAAACTATATTATCTAAAAAAATCTGTAAACTCATTTATCCAGTCTAATAAATCTGATATGCTTTTTTAATTATTTGATAATCTTATTATGCTATTGGCCAATTTTAATGGAAAATCCGTCTTTGATTCCTTTTAGCAATGTTTTTTTCTCATCCTTTTTGTAAATCAAATACTTGATGAGCCTTGTTATTATGGTGTGGCTTAGCGCAATTTGCCGTACTAAAAATGGATAGTTTTTCCTTACAAAGTAAACTCTGTTTCTGTTTAGGTAATAAATAGAAAACAATGATTCGCCACCTCCGGTACTAAACGAAACCTTATGAAAAACCTCCAGCTTTGGCAGATAACATACTTTGAAACCTTTGTGAATGGCCCTTGCAAGGTAATCGGTATCATCATAATAAACAAAATAGTTCTCGTCCATAAGGCCAACCACCTCAAAAACTTTTCTGCTGATTAACATAAAACAAGTAGGCGCATAGTCAAAATGTTTAATAACGTTAAACTCGTCGCTGTCGTCTTTATTGTAACCTACATGGCTTGCATAACCTTTATATCTATGAATTTCGCCCCCGGCAAGCCATATTTTTCTTGTACCAAAGTAAAATATCTTGGGAATTACGAGGTTCTCGCTATTGGCAATAGCATAATTTATCATCTCATCTAACAAAAATGGCTGATGAAAATCGATATCGTTATTTAGCAAAAGGATAAAATCTGAGTTATCATTAAATGCAAGCTTTATTCCCTGGTTATTCCCTTTTGCAACACCATTATTTGAAGCGTTTTTAACATGGGTATAGCGGGTTAAAGGATATTTAATTAGTAAAATTTCAATTAAATCATCTGTTTCGACCGAAGGAGAGTTATCAATAAGATATAAGTGGTGGTTTTTAAATGATTGCAAGGATAAGCTCTTAAAAAAATCTTCAAGTACATCATCACTTTTATATAAAACCGTTACTAAACCTATTTTTACCATATCTAAATTCTTTAAATTTATTTGTTGCAATTAATCAATTGAGTATTTGAATCCATTTTGGATTTATTGTAATAACTGCTACCCATGTAAAATGCATATAGGAGAATAATATACAACTCTATGCCGCTAAAGAATAAAAACACGATCAAAAATGCATAATACTTATTTTCAAAAGGCGTAATTATGGTTGAATCAAACTTTTTTGTGAAATAGTGCAACCATATCAAAAAAATAACCAATCCAAATTCACACGTAAAATAAAACCAGCGTATATCCAAATTATATGTTAATGAGCCATCCTTCACTCGCTCATTATCAAATATGTAATACTTGGCTGGCACAAAGCCCCCATTTTTTAATCCATATCCAGACAAATAGAGTAATGGTTTAGTAGCAAAAAAAAGAGCTATCGGTAAATCAGAATCTTTTTGCAGCGGTATTCCTAAAAAGTTCATATTGGCCTCTCCATCATCGGCATCTGTATCGTACCGGTCAACAGCTCTTGATAGCACCAGGTTGACTACATAATTATCACTATGCGTGGCATAAAAATCCAAAAATACTACTTTAAGCAACGAAATAGAATAAAAAAACATAACAATCATCATTATTCCCAGTGCAACGTTAGCTCTGATATTTTTGATTTTTTTGACAATAAAAAATATAATACCACTAAGCAATACACCAACCATAAAGGTTTGTGACGCGGTTAATAATCCTACTATTAAAACCAGGATTAATGATGCGATTTTATTTTCTTTTAAGAATAATGGTATCGATACCACCAAAAAGGCAGCCAGAAATTTAGGTTCAATAAAAAAAGCCGAAACGCGCGCATTTGCGGCATCTTGCCCACCAGCTACATAAGCCAGGTAATTAGATCGCATTCCAAATACTCTCAATATAGTTTCATCCTTAATTATAGATGATAATACGAGCTGAAACAAGCCAATGTAACAAGAGTAAATCGCTACTTTTCTAATAATTGAAAAAAAGTAATGGATATCATGTATTTTGCTTTCGCGATAAATTCTTGTTCCCAAAAAAACTATAGGTAAAAAGTATTTAACATAAAAAAATACCCCATCATACAAAACACGCCCCACTGAAGGGTTGTTTCCATCAAAAACATCATAACCTAATGTTAAAAGTACTGATATTGTTATGGAGGACAATACCGGCAAAAACAGAATAATCAATAGTGAAAGTTTCATTTTCAACTTACTTCTGAAAAGAGCCGTTCCCTCGGAGATAAAAAAATATGTTGAAATAAAAAACAGTGGAGTAGCGGTAATGCTTATAAAGGGTATATAAAATGTTGAACAGGCGGTACCATATAAAATAAATTCAATTGCATTTATTTTTTCAAAATAATATAACCCAAACAATAAAATTGTCAAAGCAATACATTCAATAGATATTAATATATCAGTTATTATGGAAGTAGAATCCATGCTTAAATTATCAATTCTTATTTATACATTATAAATGCAACTCCGCGCGTTATCAGTATTTGCTTCTTCATTATGAAATATCTCTATACAACGCTGCCTGAAAGCCTCAATTAATTACCTATATGGTCGCACTCTGAAATTTGAACCTCAAAATTCTTTTGATAATACTTTCTCTTCAGCTAACAATTTTTTATCTCTATTATTCTTTATTGATTCGCTCAGCTTTTTACCAAATCTTATAAAAGGTTTTTCAACAAAATGATAAGTAACCAGTGATATTGATATAGTTAGCCCAATCCTGGTAAAGGTGAATACTAATGCATTAGATGATTCTGGAATTAAAGTCAAAATAATTCCCTGAACAAGATATATGGAGTAGCTCATTACACCAAAAAACACAAAAACTTTAGGGAAGTTAAATTTTTGGCATCGTATTACTACTGCAAAGAATACCAGGTAAGCTCCGATTATTGCAGTAGTAACAGGTAAAAAACTTCTGGCTCCTAATAACTCTGGCTTATCATGACCATATAGATTTATAAAGGTATTACTCAGTAATACCGCTGCAGCCAAAATAATCATTATTATAAAGGTTGAAAACGATATTTCATTATTGACAAGTCTGTAAAAAAGTGTTCCCATAAACATGGTGCTCAGGTAAAAAATTAATCCCCAGCCATTACTTGCCAAATGAAAATATCCAATAGCTATTACCCCGGCTACAAACGAGATTCCTAAAAAAACAGAAGCAATAAAAACGCTTTTTTTTATAAATCCTAAAGCAAAAATAATAGAAACAACAAAATAGAAAAACAATTCAAGACATAGGGTCCAGTATAATCCCAATATATTGGGTTGCCCCAAAAAAAGCTGGAACATAAATAAATTAGTAATAATTGTTTTTAGACTCGGAAAACTAACTTTATACAATCCAAAATGAATACCTAACAGTACTGTTATAATACTGACTATATAAAGTGGATATAAACGGAATATTCTGCTTACCCAGAATGTTTTAAGTGATGCTCCTTTCTCTAATGAAACGGGTATGATAAACCCACTTGTTAAAAAAAATAAAATTACCCCAAAAAGCCCCAATTGGAAGTAGTGTGTTGTAAAGTGTATAAATGCAGGAAACAATCTTTCAAACACATGCTCTCCTAAAACTGAAAATGCAGCAATAAAACGTAAAAAATCTAAAAATGCAAGTCTGTTTTTCTTAATATCCATTCTAACTTTAATTATTAATTATACATTCGTGAAGTTTAAATTGGCAAACTCAAAACTATTTGTCTCCTTTAACCCCAACTTTTTCCCACTTACCTGTCCCCCAATTATACAGTTTTATAATTCTTGCAGGGGTGCCCGCTATAACGCAGTAATCGGGAAATACTCCACTAACCACAGAATTAGCCCCAACTATGTTGTGTTTGCCTAAAACCGTACCTGGCAATATAACTGCATTATTATAAACCTTACAGGATTCCCCGATGATTACCTCATTAACTTGTAACACCTGTTTTTCTGGCGGCAAGCTTATATCGGCATAAGGATGATTAATATCAGTTATGGTAACATTAGCCGCAATAGCGGTATTTGCGCCTATAGTAATTTTGTTAGCGCAGGTTAAATGGAGATTTTGCTCAATACTAATGTTGTCATTCAAGGTAATTAAAGGTTCATAATTAACGCCTGCATAGCTAAAAACGCCTTCTAATCTGCAGTTATCCCTTACTAAGATATTATTTTTAAAAATTACACATTGGGGAGTGAGCAACAAAGGCCTGATAATACGATTATTAGAACCACAATTTTTTAAAAAAAATTTATACCATATGATAGTCTTTAATTTATAATACAGTGATCGTAATCGTAACAGTTTGGTATATATATCCATTATAGTTTAATAAGGCGAATAAAACAGTTAATCTATGAAGAAACGGCTTAACTGAGTCTAATTGTTGGTTAATGTTCTTTTTACTCTTAGTTTTAAAATAATCAACATTACTCTTATAAGCTTTTTTACTCCAAGAAATTTTAAATATAATGTAGGGTACCAACTTATATTTCTATATATAGACGTTTTAATTGCACAGGTAAGTCGGATATTTTGGTTGATTGAAATATTTCCACCGGACGTATTACTTGAATGCATTCTATATAACGACACCACTTTATCATAAAATAAAATGGCTTTTATAGAAGCAGCTCTCTGATAAAAAAACCAGTCTTCTGCAAAAAGGTCTTCAGGATAGAGACCAATTTTATTATAAATAGTTTTATTAATTAATGAAATTGGACCAACCGTTGAAGGATTGGTTATCA
Organism: Mucilaginibacter sp.; assembly: GCF_025362475.1. Classification (GTDB taxonomy): domain Bacteria; phylum Bacteroidota; class Bacteroidia; order Sphingobacteriales; family Sphingobacteriaceae; genus Mucilaginibacter. Next base: position 38,897 of record NZ_JANYGH010000026.1, on the reverse strand, counting down.
TTTCTTTCAAAATTCCAATGTCCGTTTTAAACTTCAGTTTATCTCCTTTATTAATGGCCATTGAACTTTGTCCGGTAATATTACTATTTTCATCAATTACTAAAGCATCACTAACCAATACAAGTTTGCCATGTTTTTCATTTTCTTCTAAAATAGATACTCTTTGTTCTATAGTGTTGCCATACAGAGCATCGTCACTGGCAAGGGGCAACACATACTTGCCTTTAGCCAATTCTAACAATTCATTAAGTGTTGCGCAAAGACCTTTATTGCTCCGGTTTTTATATTTTATTGATAGATGATTTGCATAATGTTGGCTCACCCAGTGGTTTATTAGATTATTTGAATTATCGGTAGAGCCATCATTAATTACAACAATTTCTTTATTGGGATAGGTGTCATCAAGAATACTGTTTAAGGCCTCAACAACATATTTTTCGTGATTATAACAGGGAATGATAATAGATACTAAAGGATACTTCATTTGAACAATAATTTTCTGAAAAGCACAATCATAATTATTAAATAAGCAAAATAATTAATTGCAAATGCTATGGTAATACCATTTAGCTTAAACAAATGTATACAAACATATCCTAACAAAACATAGCTTATACTAAATACAACTTCTGTTATAATAAATGCTTTGGTCATCGCTTTAGCTAACATTAAATAAGCTAATACCCAGGCTGCCATTTTAAAAAAATCGCCTATTAATTGAAAAGCAAAGAGTTCGCCCATGGTTTCAAACTCTTTAGTATATAAGATATGAATTATGAAAAAACGTAACCAATAAATAAGCAAACAGCTAACAAAAACGCCAGGAAGAATGATCTTATATCCCTGATATATTTCTTTACGCAGATCATCATCATGGTGTAATGAAGATAGTTTAGGTAAATAATATGTACTTAAAGAGGTAGTAACCAATAACAGGTAACCGTCAGAAACGCGCATCATGCCTTGCCAATAACCGGCATCATTGATCCCTAATTTACTAATTACCATATTACGCAGGATGATCTGTGAAACAGGCACAGTTAAGGCCGAAACTATTGCCATTAAACTAAATCTTGATAATTTGTGGGCTGTCTCTTTATCAAAAGGCTGGTTGAAATATGATCTTGCAAACCAGCTACTTTTTATAACCATTATTAAAGTAACAAAAAATACGATGGATTGAGCTAAAACCAAAGCGTAAAGCGCACCTGTTATTTTATAAAAATAAACTAATACAACTGTAAAAACTAAGCCAATAATACTGCCTACGGTATTGACTAAGGTGTACCTTTTTATTTCCTTTTTTCCATTTAAAATAGAAATCAGGAGTGAATTAAGAGCGTATAAAATAATGGTAATACCTAAAACTCTTAAAGGGTTGGTGTAAAGAGACGAATGAAATAGCCATTGTGAAATACAGGTTGCAATGCAGAGTAATATTAAGCCAAATACACTTGAACTATAAATACTAATTTTGAGTGAAGTGCTAAAAAGCTTTTTTAATTGCTGCTCATCCCCTTCAAATTCTGCAGTATATTTTATTACACCTGTATTAATTGCACCATTAGCAAATGTTAACGCAATAGTTATAAAGTTTGAAAACTGCCCAATTAGTGCTATGCCAGCAGGACCCGTAAATAAAGCCACCACTTTGCTCGCTACAAAGCTGGAAGCAATGCGGATAAAAGTAATTACAGCCGAAAAAAAAGAAGTCTTTATAAGTTTCAAGTGTTCAGATTAAATGATGGATTCTTTTAAAACTTCTTTAATATTCATTTAAGGTTTTTATAACGTGATCCACCTCTTCGGGTTTTAATACAGGGCTTAAAGGCAAACTTAAAACTTCGCGATGGATAGTTTCGCTTATACGATAGCTTAAATTATTCCACTCTTTATAAGCCTGTTGCTGGTGTGGCGGTATAGGATAATGTATAATAGTTTGAATGCCATTACTGGTAAGATATTGCTGTAAATGATCACGGTTATCCGTTCTTACAACAAATAAATGCCAGACATGAGCACTTTGCTCAGCTATTTTTGGTGAAATAATTTTAGAATTATTTATTTCCTGCAGGTAACGATTTGCAATTGCTCTTTTAGTTGCCGTTTCCTGATCAAGGGTTTTAAGCTTAACACCTAACAATGCAGCCTGCAACTCATCCAAACGGCTGTTAACACCTTTATACAGGTTTTCGTATTTTTTATGCGAACCATAATTTAATAATGCCCGTATGGAATCATTTAATACATCATCGTTGGTGGTAATAGCCCCTCCATCTCCTAAGGCACCTAAGTTTTTACCAGGGTAAAAGCTAAAACCAGTGGCATCACCAAAATTCCCGGCTCGTTTGCCGTTACTTGTTGCGCCGTGAGCCTGTGCACTATCTTCAATTACTTTTAACTGATGCTTTTGAGCAATAGCATTTATTGCCTGCATATCACAGAGTTGGCCGTATAAATGAACAGGCAAAATGGCTTTTGTTTTTGCTGTGATCTGACGTTCAATTAAAGCTGGATCAATATTGTAAGTATCGATATTGGGCTCAACCAGCACAGGAATTAAATTATTAGCGGATATGGCCAAAATACTGGCTATATAGGTATTAGCGGGTACAATAATTTCATCGCCGTCCTGAAATATCCCCAACTCTTTATATGCCCTGATAATTAAAATTAGTGCATCCAGCCCGTTGGCTACACCTATCGCGTGTTTAGTTCCGCAATAAGCTGCAAAATCGGTTTCGAATGCATTTAATTCATTACCCATTATATACCAGCCTGAATCTAAAACGCGCTCAAATGCCTTTGTTAATTCTTCCTTATGCCGCCTATTAATTTCTAATAGATCCAAAAACTTAATCATTATTTTCTAATTGGTTTATATTCATCTAAAATGTATTGAATATTAGTTTCCTTATCTAATAAATTCAAATCAAGAATTATGGCATCTTCGGTAATAAATCCTTTATGCCTGGCAGGGTTACCGTACCAAACTGTATAAGGGGGAACAGATTTAGTAACAACACTACCCGCTCCAATAAATGAAAACTCACCTACTTCAATACCGGCAACAATGGTTGCATTTGCCCCGATAGAAGCGCCTCTTTTTATAAGAGTTCGCTTAAATTCTTTAGGATAGACTTTTGAACGGGGTATCAGATCATTTGTAAAAGTGGCATTAGGTCCAATAAATACATTATCTTCAACACTTATACCATCCCAGATTTGAACACCAGATTTTATGGTAATATTATTGCCGAGAATGACATCGTTTTCAATAAAGCAATTGCAATTAATGTTACAGTTTGAACCTATTATTGCACCTTCAAGAATAACGCAAAATTGCCAAACAAAAGTATTTTCCCCTATCTTATCTGTTTTTACATCTGATAAGGAATGAATGTTATTATCCATACGTATATTCTAAAAAATCTTGATAATCTCTTATATAATCTTTCTCATCATATTTATTTGATGCCAAAACCAGAAGCACGGCTCCAGATGAAAAATTGACCAGATCGCGCCAAATTCCAGGTGTTATATATAATCCAAAATTAGGTCTGTTAAGTGTAATTGTTTTTTTTATATGTCCATCATCAATCACCACATCAAAACTCCCGCTGGCCGCTATAATTAGTTGCTTTAATCCATAATGGGCATGCCCACCTCGTATTTCTCCGCCAGGCACATCATATAAGTAATAAACTCTTTGAATATCAAATGGTATTTCTAATGCGCCATTGATAGATGTAATATTACCAGCCCTATTATGAATTTTTTTAAATTCAATTACATTACAATTGTATACTGAAGCTCTCATGATTTATTTTGCTTAAATACACTATAATCTCTGATATAATCATCTTCTTGATAAAATGTTGATGCAGCAATAAAAGCTAATGAATTAGTTGAAAAATTTTCCATATGCCTCCAAATTCCTTTTGGAATATATAATCCATAGTATGACCTGTTTAATGAGTACCTTTTAGTTTCTTTTCCATCATCTAATACCACATCAAAACTCCCTGATAAAGCAATGATAAACTCTTTATTTTCTTTATAGGCGTGCCCACCCCGTTCTTCACCACCCGGCACATCATATATCCAATAAACGCGTTGAATTTTAAACGGAATATGGTTATTTTCTTCCAAAAACGAAAGGTTTCCTCTTTCGTCTAAAATTTTAGGAAGGTTTATAAGCTTTATTTGATTATTATCCATGACTCTTTTATACCTGTTATACCTAAATTAATGATACGGTATAACTTAAAAATTAGTTAAGCTGGCGTTTGAAAGCTCTTCCTATTACTAAAACTATGATAGCTAACAAACCCGCAATAATTATTCCCGATACTACCCCTTTTACCTTACCTACTTTATTAACCGTTAATGGTAACACCGGCTTATCAATGACTTGTATGAGTGGCATCTCCTGCCTTAACGAAATTTTTGAAATCTCTAAATTCTTCACAATTTCACTATATATTGCTGTGCTTGCTTGTACATCAATTTGTTTTTTTTGTGATGGAACCCTAAGAGATAGTAGTGAAGGATTTGCATTAGGGGAAGCGTCGATGGCCGATGCAACTCCACTTATTGAAGAATTTAAGACTATCTTAACGCTATCTGCTTGTTTCTGCAAAATAGAAACATCCTGATACGCTTTTTTGGTTTTAGTTTGAATATAAAAGTTGTTGACATTTTCAACTAACTTATTTGTAAATTCTTTGGCAAACAATTCATCATTTGCAACTACTTCTACCTTGATAATATTTAGTTTTTTATCCGGCTTACTTACGTTCAAAACCTTTTTATTGAAAATATCAACCAAATCTGTTATAATACTATCCTGTCTCCGATTAAACTTTTCAGCATCGCCCTTAAAAGATATACTATCAATATTGTCTTTGTTCTTCCACCTCTCACGTAATTTATTGTTATGAATATATCTTTCAATAAGCGTTTGATTTTTGTTATTTATAATTACTTCAGTTAAAAGTGTTTTTTTTATCATTGTTCTGGATTTATATAATTCCAGTATGTTGTCGCCTTCAAATATTCCGCCTCCACCTCCACTACCCAGATTTATTCCGGCCAGACTTGCCAGGCCAGCATATTGCCCAAGCCCACTTCCTTTTCCTGATTCTTCTAAAACAAATGTGCAAACAGCCGTATAAGTATTTTTTTTATAAATTGAATAGCAAAATCCGACAATACCCCCTATCGCAGAAATAGTAAATATTAATAACCATTTACTTTTAACATATTTTATTGCCGATATAGTCTTAGTAACTATAAACTTTACAGATACTTCATCCGAATTTCCACCAATATTTTCCTGATCCTCTATATTCATAAATTTAGTCTTCTAATGGCCGAGTGAATCTTTTATCTATTTATTCAAACTTAAAATCCCCAGAATAATAGCACCCAAAGAAGCTAAACCTGTAGTAAACCCTAAAATGGTTTGAGCTGTGTTACCCTTGCTTTCAGATTTTTTAGGAACATATATTTCGCTTCCGGGTTTAACCGAAGGATGGCTGTTAAAAAACAAGAACTTCCGGGTACCTTTAACCGTTCCGTTTGGATATACTACATACGCGCCTCTTCTTAGTGCGTCAGGGCCATATCCACCAGCGTTGTATACAAAGTCATTAAACGATTTTGAACTTTCGTAAACTACGGCACTTGGATAAAGTACCTGCCCGTTAACCCGAACTATCTGTTGCTGTTTTGGGACTCTTAAAACATCGCCATCCTCTATAAGAAGATCAATTTTTGAACCAGGTGATTTTAATATACTGTTAAGATCAATACCTACATAATTGTTGCGCTGTTGCGCATCACCTGTATTGGTTGAATCTTTATAGGTTCTTTTAAGCCTTTCAAATTTAGCTGTTCTTTCAAGCGCAAGGGCTACAGTATCAGCCTTGTTTTTATCAACTCCTAATATGGCAATGTTTTCTCTTTTTAAAGAGCCTCCTTCAACATCGGCCGATGCGGTAAGACCTCCGGCACGGGCTACAAGGTCTGATATTTTTTCATTCTTGTTTTTTATAGTATAAGATCCGGGATATAGAACTTCGCCTTCTACTTTTACTGTTTTTTGTTTTTCATATCCGGGTAAGCTATATATCGAAACAATATCAAACGGGTTCAATATAAAATTTGCTTCAGCCGGTTTTAAAGGGCCATCTATATTAACACTAAATACCTGGGCAACGGAACTGCTTTTGGATGATGGATCTGCATCTGAAATTCTCCTGGCTACCTCAATACGTTTTGTACTCGCCCCTTCTGCAAAACCGCCGGCCTTTAGTATCAGATCCTCCACCTTCATGTTTTCTGAGAAAGCAAACTTTCCGGGTTTCCTTACGCTGCCATTAATTGTAACTATATATTTATCACGTAAATCAAAAATCGACGATATATTAATAATGTCTTCGCGCTGCAACGGGATGCTCACTGTTTTATTCATTACATCCTTTACACTAAAACCTACCATTTCGGTGCTATTATCTGGCTTTAGGCGGGTAATAGTACCCCTATCTGTAAAAGCATCCTCTTTTAACCCAGCGGCTTTTTCTATTAACTGGTATAAAGTCAATCCGTTTTGCAGCTCATAATCCCCAGGTTTAAAGACGGCTCCATTAATTACAACCCTGTTTTGAAACCTATTGATAACAGATTCAATGGTATACTTATCCCCCCTTAAAGGAATATAATTCTTGTAATCGACTTCTAAAACATCGGTAATTTTTCTTTGCTGATCACTTATCTGTGAAACTTTTATGCGTGCAGTATAAGCGCTATCTGTAAATCCACCGGCATAGCTTAATATATTTTCAAGGCTCTCACCAGGTAAAACCTCAAATAATGCCGGTATTTTAATCTGCCCTGCAAGCTCAATCCTTGTTCTGTAGGTAGGTACGCGTACAATATCCTGATCCTGTAATGAGATATTATTTTTTTGATCGCCTTTTACCAGGAAATCATAAACATCCAGGTGCCTTATTATCCGGTTATTCCTGATGATTTCAATTTGCCTTAAACTACCATTATCATTTGGGCCGCCGGCCGTATATAACGCGTTAAAAACTGTAGCAAGCGATGGCAACGTATAGGTTCCCGGTTTTACAACCTGGCCAATAATGATAACCTGTATGCTGCGTATATTGCCAAGTGTTACCTGCACACTTGTACCACGCCCAATGGCATAGTTATTTGCAGCAAGCTTATTTTTTATGAGTGAGGTGGCTTGTTCAATGGTTTTACCCCCAACGTTTAAAATGCCTATTCCCGGAATGTTAATGTTACCTTCTGGTGAAACATCCAGTTTCCAGTTTACTAATGAACTGCCATACACATTTATATTAAGCTGATCATTAGGGCCTAATATATAGTTTAACGGCGTGGCCAGCTTCAGGTTAGGTTCAAATGAGCTGTTCTTGTTTTTAAAAATGTCTGCACCAAAAATTTTAGGTTTTAGGTTTTCAAAAATATCTTTTCGGGTATATGACGTATCCACGCTGTCTGGCTTATAATTAAGCCGCCTGCCTGTTGTGGTATATGCAGTATCAGCACGACCAGATGATTGGCCTCCGTTTTTACTACGCAGATCTTTTATACGGGTTTGTAATTTTTGAACCTGGGCGCTTGACATTCCCCTGCTTTGGGCTTGTTGTAATAATTCGGCATCACTTAATCCTGCGTTTTGCGCCTGCTGAATCAATTGGGCTATTTGCTGATCAGAAAGATCATCAACATTAATAGAAGAAATATTTTGAAGAGCAGTTTGAGCCGAGACTGTTTTAATTGCGCCACAAATAATAATGAGGACAATCAAAAGTACCCGAAAGTTAAGTTTATTCATAAGTAAAAAAGCCATTAGGGCATAAAAAATAACACTCCAATAAATGATATTATTTTTTGCAAAAGTAAGTCAAATAATTATTTATTAAGAACTATGTAAGTTCTTTTAGTTTGAGGTTAATTTATGATGCATATAAAAAGTTAATGCTTCTATAATAAAAGCCATGATAATTAATTAAAATAATAAGTGAGATTGAGCCTTGCATGTAAATTAAAGCTTGCGCCGTTTCTATACTCGTAATTTAAGGAGTAAACAGGGGTAACTTCTGCAGAGAGCAGGTAGTTTTTCAATCTTATATTCGTGTAAAAGGTGCCTGAAAGATCAACCCAATGCAAATTATATATACCGGTACCGGCAAAGGCACTGTAATAAAGATCATTGTTATGTAACTGCCTTTCAAGGGTTATGCCATAGGAGTTTAAATTTTTCAGGTAACTAAAGTCAAGTATAAGGCTGTAACTTCCCGGACCAATTCCGGCTCCTATATATCTGCCATCATTGGTATAACCATCCCTCGGATTGGTAAGGTGTTCATACCAGGTAGGCTCATCCCTTAATAAATACGTTGGTGCTCTTTGCAATTGAGTTATTTCGGTTTTAATTTGTAAAAAATCATTCTTACCAAGGTCAAACAGTTTTCTGCCACCAAGAGTGTAAGCCGTTGAGTGTTCGGGCTCCTGTAAAAAATCATTAAAGCCGCTTGATCTGTCATTCCTGGCCCATTCAAAATAAATCTCTGATTTATAGAAGGGTAAAAGTTGCCTTACATTAAATGCATATGCAAAATCCTGTCCGTCGCCATGTGTAGCATTTGAAATATCATTTGCTTTTAAAGATGAGCCGGTGATTACCGGAAATGTTTTACGGATAATATTTCTTTGGCGATAGGTAGAATCCTTATCAAGATAATCATAGCTTGTAAAACCAAGATATAATCCCTTTAACCATTTGGGCTGCCAGTTAACAGTTAATGCCGATATATACCTGGTAACTTTAGGTTTAGGATTATAGAGGCCGGTGCCGTAAATTAATTTACTTACATCATCAGGTGCGTATCCTGATTGCTTTAAGTTGCCGCCTATTAATTGCCATTCAAACGAGCCGATGATTGTTTTAACCGGTTTTGCAGAATTAAATGTCCAGTGTAAAAAGCCGGGCGCGGAGTTACTCATCATAATGGAATTTTTTATGCCTGGCCCCCACCAAAGATTTTCGGTCGAAACTCCTGCTTCAATGCTATTGTAATTCAAGGTGATTTTTGATTGCCCGGGATACAAATGAGTTATTGATTTATTTCCGAACCTTTCAGGAGCATCTATCCCGTTTATAGTACTAAAATAAGCAGCCATCAATGCCGGTGAGTTATTATTAGCCTGTAAATCGGCAAAAGTATTAAATGCCTTATTTTGAGCATACACCAATTCTGGTTTCAGTTGAATTTTTAATATTCCCGCTGTTATTAAAAAACCACCGCTGATGAGGCTTTGATAACCTTTATTAGGATATAACGAAGCATTATTATATCCATAGGGCCTATTTACATTATACTCATTTAACCAATTAAAGGGAAGTACTTGCACTCCGGACGGCCCCCCCATAAACTTAAACTTTAAATATTGTTTACTTGCCACCAGGTTCTGTAAAGAAGAGTCTGGCCCATTCTTATTCCATTCACGACTAACAGGACGAATGGTAAAGGAAATTGGATTATCGGTTTCACCTAAAATTTGGTCTCTCCTTGCAATATCTTCAAGGTAATTACCAACCGGAATAGTTTGAGAATAACTCTTCATACTTATAGTAGTAAAGAGTAAGAGGCAAATTACAAGATATTTTTTTTTCACGGATAAGACTATAGGATTTAAGAATATTAAAAATTGTATTTGTTTACGTCAAAGTATATCTGGCTATTAATTAAAATAAAACTCGCCTTATTATTTACTTAAAGAGCACAAAAAAGTAGATGCCCTAATCTACTTTCACAGCAAAATAGCTGTTTTTTTTCCTTACATGCGTCGGATATATGACATAATAACAAATATATAATATTTACTTCATGTAATAATTACACTTAGGTACAAACCCTATACGAACGGCCTATCTAATTCGCTACAACTTTTTAATAATATAATTCAGGCAGATATTAATCGCCTTCTTTTCCTATTGAGTACAACCTCCAAACACCTTTTTTCAAATAATTAAAAAAAACATTTGGAGGTAACAATTTTGTCATTACCTTTATTAAAGAATAGAACAGAACAGAATAACCAATTCAAACCAAAAAATCATTATGAAAAAAAAAGTACCACCTAAAAAACTGGGCATGTATTTACTATGCTTTATTTTGCTGCTGTGTTATCAGCAGGGTTTTTCCCAACAAAAAAGAAGCATCTCGGGCCATGTAACCGATGAACACGGCCAGACCCTTCCCGGAGTAAGTATTTTGCTTGATGGAACCGCTCAAGGCACAAGTACAGATGCGAACGGATTTTACAAGATCAGCGTTCCCGAAACCAACGTAAAACTTTCCTTTTCCTTTATCGGATATTTGAAAAAAATAGTCGTGGTTACTAAAGACTGGAATGGTGATGTAACCATGGCCCCGGATAAAGCCTCGGGAAACCTTGGCGAAGTAGTGGTGATTGGTTACGGTACCCGGAAAAAAGCCAACCTCACGGGAGCCGTAAGTACTATTAAAGGTACCGAACTGGAAAAATCGCCCGTTGCTAACGTATCCAATACGCTTGCAGGCGCTGTACCGGGCCTTATCGTTAACACCCGGAGCGGCGAACCCGGAGCCGATGATGCCAGTATCCTTGTGAGGGGAAAGGGAACCCTCGGAAACACCAGCCCACTGGTTGTAATTGATGGAATTCCCGATCGTGGTTTTAATCGCTTAGATCCGGCGGATATTGAGTCTTTCACCGTTTTAAAGGACGCCACCGGATCTATTTATGGCGCCAGGGCGGCTAATGGTGTAATTTTGATAACCACCAAAAGGGGAACAACAGGTAAAACCACCTTATCATTTACTTCCAATTTTTCTATGACGCAGCCTACCCGCGTTCCAAAAATGCTGAGTTCATGGCAGTTTGCGCAATCTGCAAATGAATATGACGACCTGGTTGGTCAGCAGCATGAATATACAGCTGATGATATTCAAAAATACAAAGACGGTACCGATCCGCTTGGCCACCCTAATACCAATTGGTGGAATGCGGTTATGAGAAACTGGGCAACGCAAACCAATAACGTGCTTACCTTAAGGGGCGGCTCGGATAAGGTGAAATACTACATCTCGGGTCAGCACCTGTTTCAAAACAGCATGTATAATAGCGGAGCAGACTATTATAAAAACGACAATGCCCGGGCCAATATTGACATTACAGCTACCGACAACTTTAAAATTGGCGTGGATGTGATGTACCGTGATGAATTTAAAAATGGTGAAGCTCCTGGCTATGATGCCAATGGGATATTTAATCAGCTTTGGGCAGCCTATCCATATTTGGTTCCGGTTTATCCCAATGGTAAAGTAGGTGTTGGCATAGGTGGAGGCCCGCAAAACAGCATGGTTTATGTATTAAATGGCGGTTTAGGCTATACCCACAACAATTATGATTTTTTACAAACCAAAACATCGTTTAACTGGGCATTACCGAAAATCACACCAGGGCTGCACCTGGATGGTTACTTTGCGTATGATGTAAACTCCAACCAGTATAAAGGATTCAATGCATTGCCCCCACCTGCTTATAGTTATAATAAAACAACAGGCAATTATGATGAGGTAACTTCTACCATTCCGCCTAATTTATCGATAACTAATAGTCAAACCGTAAGCAGGCTGATCAATATTAAATTAGGTTACGAGCGCAAATTCCAGAAACATGGTATTGAAGCATTTGTAGCCTACGAGCAGCAGCAGCAAACTTATACCGAGCTGGATGCTTACAGAACCGGTTTCCTGAGTAATAACGTAACCGAATTATTCGCAGGTAGTACTGTTGGCGAAACCAATAATTCTATTACTACACAGTTTGCCCGTCAAAACTTTATCAGCCGGTTATCATATAATTATGACGACAGGTACCTGCTGGATTATAACATGCGCTATGACGGTTCTCCCAACTTTCCGGCAGGCAAACGCTTTGGCTTCTTCCCGTCCGTATCTGCAGCATGGCGAATTTCGCAGGAAGGCTTCTTTCATTCGTCAGTTATTGACGACCTGAAACTGAGGGGATCATGGGGAAAAACAGGTAATGACGCGGTTAATGCCTTCCAGTATATCCAAACCTATGGCCTTCAGGCCGGGCAAATCTCACAGTATTTAGGAGCCGGATACTACTTTGGGCCAAATGCTACGCAGGTGCCAGGCTTCTCTTTGGGTCCTGCCCCTAACTCCAATATCACCTGGGAAGTGGCTACAACTACCAACCTGGGGCTTGATGCGCAATTGTTTAAAGCATTTTCGGTTAGTGTAGATGTATTCCGCTCTTCACGTAACAACATTTTGGTAAAACCAAGCGCGGCTGTACCTGATTACGCTGGCCTTACCTTACCGGATGTGAATTTGGGTAAGGTTAATAATAAAGGCTTTGAAGTTGATTTGGGCTATAGTAAAACGGTTAGTAAGGATTTCTCCTTCAACGTTAACGGAAACATGACCTATGCGGTTAATAAAGTAATCTACGGTGCCGAGCCTCTGAATGTTCCGGGCTATCAGAAGGTGACCGGCTATTCTACAGATTCATATCTCTTGTACCAGGCAGATGGTATTTTTCAAAACACTGCTCAGTTGAATGCTTATCCTCACCAAAACGGCACAGGCGTGGGCGATATCAAATATAAGGATGTGAACGGCGATGGTGTGATCAATGATCTGGACAAGGTTAGGAATACCCTATCCAATACCCCACAGCTACTTTACGGGCTTACCTTAGGTGGCAAGTACAAAAACTTCGACTTTACCATATTTTTCCAGGGACAGGCAAAGGCCCAGGCCCTTTTAATGCCCAATGGTTTAAATATGGCCGAGCAGTTTTTTACAGGTCGCTGGCAAAAGGAGGGTGACAATACCTATCCCCGTACTTTTAATGGCCCAACCGAAAGAACCTTTGGCTCCAATGCATACCCCTCAACCTATTGGTTGCGCAGCGATGCCTTCCTTCGTTTAAAAAATGTGGAAATAGGCTATAGTTTTTCAAAGGAGCTGTTGAGCAGGATCAAAGTAAAGGCAGCGAGGATATTTGTGAGCGGGAACAACTTGTTTTCGATTGATAAATTCGGCCCCTCTTTTGATCCCGAAAGTGCTTCGAACATAAGTTCTTTATTAAACCCAGGCTCCTCCTTAAATTATGGCAGGACGTATCCGCAGCAACGGATCATCAATCTTGGCGTAAATGTTACATTTTAAATGATTTGTGTGATGAAAAAAATATATACAATCTTTAGTTTGACACTATTGTTTTTTACGGGGATATCCTGTAAAAAAGTGCTCGACCTGCAGCCCACGAGCTCCTTTTCAACCAACACTGTCTGGACTGATCCGGCTCTTATACAGGTATTTGTTAACCAGATCTATAAAGAATCGGTATTCGCTTTTAAAGATGGCGGCTTTGGATGGGGTTCGCAAACAGATGAGCTGTACAGCAACTTTAACTGGTGTCACGAAAATACCTATATCATGGGCCAGGCTACCCCCGATAACCAGGGTAGCTCTTTCCCTTTAAATTACAGTTCTACATTGAATTATTGGACAACCCTGTACAGTACCATCCAGAAAACAAACCAATTTTTTCAAAATGTGGTACAGGCAGATACCGTTGGCCATGGCGCGCAGCTCAATAATATGAAAGGTGAGGTTCATTTTTTAAGGGCACTATGTTATTTTGAGTTATTAAAGCGTTTCGGCGGGGTTCCGCTGATCACCAAAGTTTATACGGCTAATGATAACACCTTTAACGAATCAAGGGCCACATGGGACCAGACAAGGGATTTCATTCTAACCGAGATTAGCGCTGCCGCGGCGGCTTTACCCAAAACCTATACAAATAACAGCGATTATGGTAAAGCAACCCTGGGTGCTGCGCTTGCGCTCAAATCGCGCCTGTTGCTGTATGCCGCGAGTCCTACTTACAACACTACAAATGATGTAAGCCGGTGGCAGGCTGCTTCCGATGCGGCTAAGGCTGTTATCGACCTTGGCTTGTACTCCCTGCACGGAAACTCATCTACCTACAATACCATTTTTACCGACTTCTTTAACAGCGAAGTAATTTTCTCGCGGGTATTCAATGCTACCGTTCAGGAAGACAGGTACAACACGCTTTATCGTGACCTTAGTCCGAACGGATACAATGGATATAGCGCCTACAACGTGCTGGAGCAAATGGTTGAAGACTTTGACATGGCAGATGGAACCCCGTTCAGCTGGGCCAATAACGGCGCAAACCCTTACCAGAACCGGGATCCCCGTTTTTATGCAGATATCCTGTTTAACGGTTCACCTTTCCAGGGGCGTGGCGCGCAGTTTTATGAAGGAGGGCTAGACTCCAAAGGGAGCAGCTTATCTCCATGGAACGCTTCAAAAACAGGTTACACCATGAGAAAGATGGTTGACGAAAGCTATAATTTTAATATCCAGCCATACAGCGCCTGCCAATGGGTGTCATTCCGTTTGGCCGAGATATATTTAAATTATGCAGAGGCACAGCAGGCGCTTGGCAATAGCGGGCAAGCATTGCTTTACCTCAATAAGATTAGGGACAGAGCCGGGATGCCAGCAGTTACAGCAACAGGAACTGCTTTAACAGACGCGATACGCCATGAACGACGGATAGAGCTGTGTTTTGAAGGGCACCGCTATTTTGATATTCGCCGTTGGGGAATAGCCGAAATTGGCTCAAAAGATGGTTTGGGTATTACCATTACACCCACGTCATCCGCCAATACCGCGTTCACTTATAAGGTAATGACCATGCAAAAACGGACATGGGTACCTTCATTTTATTATTACCCAATTCCCCGTAAGGAGATCCAGATCAATCCTAACCTGAAACAAAATCCAAATTATAATTAAAACAAAAGGTGCATAAAAAAAGGCAGCTACCTTGCTGCCTTTTTTTTCTTACTTTGGCTAAAAACTACACGTATTTAATGGACAGAATTTTTGAGGAAATAAGAAAGCTGGCAGAAATCCCATCTTATTCAAAGCATGACCGGTTTGTTCAGGGAATTATCAATTCTATCGACGAAAAAATAATCGGTCAGGACGAAATGCTGCCATCGGTAAATAAATTAATCAAAGAGCTTGGTTTTTCAAGGGAAACCATTGTTAAAGGCTATAAGGACCTCATCAGTCGCGGAATTGTAGAGGCTAAGAACCGTTTGGGTTATTTTGTAGGCAATGGCAATACAGGGCAAACATTAAACGTGGCCTTGCTGATGTATAACCTCGATACCTTTGAGGAGCAGTTTTACCGCAATTTCAGGCATGAACTGGGCCATAATGTACAGCTAACCACTTATTTTCACCATGGAAATATCGAAATTTTTGAAACTATCCTGCTCCAGATTAAAGGCAAATACGGTATGTATGTGGTGGCGCCTATACCCCACCCCAAAACTAAAGAACTGTTAGAAAGTATTCCGCGTAATAAATTCCTGATGTTTGACCGTTACGAACAACTGGATGGTGAATTTAACCACATTACCCAGGAGTTTGGCCAAACCTCTTATGATATTTTTTCAAAGCTGGCACCCAAAATAAGTCAGTTTGATGAGTTTATATTTTACCATTCCCAAAACTCCTTAGATCCAAAGGAGATTGTTCAATCATTCAAAAAATTCCTGACAGATTTTAACATCAAAGGCCGGATTGAAGAAGAATATCAGCCAGGCTCCGTTGAAAAAGGGAAGGTGTATTTTACGCTGGACAACTTTGCGCTGTGGCAGATCATGCGTGATTGCAAAACTCAGAAACTCAAACCCGGCAAAGATCTGGGCGTTTTATCGCACAATGATGAACCGGCTAAAGAGATCATCGGCATTACTACCTTTTCAGCCGACTTTTCAAACATGGGAAAAATAGCGGGTGAAGTTGTTTTATCTAAAGAAAAAATACAACTAACCGTCCCGATGATATTATTTGACAGGCTAACGCTTTAGGCATTCCCTATGAATCCCACGATGATCATTGGCTTTCTGTTTTTTGCCGGGATAGTAGCGTGTACATTGTGGTACAAATCCGGCAAAAATAAGGTCAATAGCTTAAATGGGCTGTTTTTTGCAAACAGGAGCCTTGGCTTTTTACTGGTAGGTGGTGGCTTACTATTCACCAATATCAATACAGCCTCCATCATTGGCGAAAACGAACTCACCTATACCAATAACATGACCGTTATGGCATGGGGAGTAACCTCTGTATTGGCTATGTTACTGGTATCGGAGTTCATTATGCCGCTGTATCTTAAAATGGGTATAGCAACCACGCCCGATTTTTTGACCGCGAGGTACAGTGCGGGCGTAGGCAAATTAGTTTCTGTTATATTTTTAATCAGCTATATATTCAACCTGCTTCCATCTGTATTGTATGCGGGGGCTATTGCCTTTAACGGCCTGTTTCATTTTTCGGATGTGTGGAAAATAGAGTATTGGACCGTCATCCTGATCCTGGTATGGATCATGGGTACCATTGGCTCCCTGTTTTCTATGATTGGCGGATTGAAAGCCATAACCGTACTCGATATCCTGCTTGGCATTGGCTTTTTTGCTGGCGGAATCCTCCTGCCCTTCTTTGGATTAAAATATATAGGCCACGGCAGTATGCAGGCGGGTTTCCATCAATTACTTACCGTGCATAAAGAGCACTTAAATAGTATAGGCTCATCTGCTGATGCTATTCCCTTTGGCACCTTATTCACGGGCATGCTGCTGGTTAACCTGTATTACTGGGGTACCGAACAGTATATTATTCAGCAGGTGCTGGCTTCAAAAGACCTGAAAACATCTCAAAAAGGTTTAGCGTTAGCCTGTTTGGGGAAATTGATATCTCCTTTGCTTTTAAATATACCCGGCATTATCGCAGTGCATATTTTTTCAAAAATGCATAATACCGCCGAGGTATTCCCGAGACTGGATAGCCTGGTATCTCCCCCTTTTATAGCGGGCTTTATTGCCGCGGTAATTTTTGTTGCCGCCCTTACCACTTTTAACGCCGGCCTTAATAGTTCCAGCACACTATTCATGTTGAATATCTATAAGCCCTGGTTACAAAAACAGTCAAAGCAGGTTACGGAAAAGAAACTATTAAGAACTGCCAAGCAATTTGAAATTGCAGGATGCCTTGCCGCGATGTTCATTGCACCATTGATCATTTTTGTAAAAAATGGGTTCTATACTTATGTGCAAATCGTTAATGGTTTCTTTAATGTACCCATATTTACCATCATGTTCATGGGCTTTGTTACCAAAAAAGTACCGGCAGTTGCGGCTAAAATCGGCTTAATCTTTTTTATTGCATGCTATGCCCTTACCCAGTTAGTTGTTGATACGCATATCCATTTCCTGCACATCCTGGCTATTTTATTTGTGGTTACCTGTGGTATTATGCTCCTCATTGGTAAAGTATACCCTATGCCGGTTCCGTATACCCTAAAGCTAAATAATGTAGTAGATATAAGGCCCTGGAAAAACCGTCATTATTATACCGGCATACTGCTTATACTGATGATTATGCTGTTTATTTTGTTCTCACCACTAATTCTGTCAAAATAAATTTGCTACCAAAAAAATATTTGATAACTTTATAGAATAGAACAGAATAGAACTTTTCCCAAACAGATTAAGTTTTATAATATGGTCAATTGCTGATCATTTACGTTCAAACTGATATTCCAATTTTCATTATAAACCTGTATAACTAAGATTTTTAATTTACATCATATGATTTTGCTTAAATACAAAGCGGCTTTACTCCTATTTTTATTTACGTGCTCAACTGCCGTTGCGCAGAAAAAAGGCGTCGTTTTCAGCTCCTCTGATACGGAATTGGAAAAGGCATTTAACTGGGCCAAAGAAACGGCCCTTCATTATAAAGGATCTGACACCGATCCTGTTGGCCCATGGTATGAATCCGCCCTTCCGCCCAGGTCTGCATTTTGTATGCGCGATGTATCCCATCAGTGTATAGGCGCCGAAATATTGGGACTGAGCCGTGAAAACACCAACATGTTTAACCTTTTTGCCGAAAACATTTCTCCATCAAAGGACTGGTGTACTTATTGGGAGATCAACAAATGGGCAAAGCCCGCACCAGACGATTACCGGAACGATAAGGAGTTTTGGTATAACCTGCCCGCCAACTTCGACATTTTATATGCAAGCTGGAGGATGTACCTGTGGACCGGTGATAGCCATTATGTGGATGCGCCTGCTTTTGTCAACTTCCAGCAAAAAACGGTAAATGAATACATAAAAACCTGGGTACTTTCGGCAGATTCCTTACTTAAAAGACCCGCCCACCCTAATGCGCCAACACCTTATAATGAAAATGATTCCTTCCACAGATGCCGCGGCTTACCTTCTTACTCTGAAGGTGTTCATAACCTGAAGACCGGTGCCGACCTGGTTGCCGCTTTATACAGGGGAATGCTCACCTATTCGGAGATCCTGACAAGAAAAGGGAACTATAAGGAAGCGGCAACTTACGCGCAAAAGGCACAACAATACAGGAAACGCCTGGAGGCCGACTGGTGGAACGAAAAAGACAATCAATATTATACCTATTATAGTAACAATAACCAATTTGGTATGCAAGAGGGAGAAACCTTCTTGCTTTGGTTTGATGCGTTGAAAGATACTGTAAGGACAAATAAAACGGTGAAACGGGTTGCGGCTTCTAAATGGAACGTTGAGAACATGTCTTATTACCCTTTCCTGCTTTACAAATTTGGAAAATGGGAAAAAGCGAGGGAATACATCTTATTCCTGTCCGATCCATCTACCGCAAGGCGTGAATATCCCGAAGTATCCTACGGAATAATAGAAGGCGTTGTACAGGGCCTGATGGGTATAACACCCGATGCGCGGACCAAAACATTGGGCACCATTTATAAAACAAATGGTACTGGAAATGCCGCTATTGATCAGCTCTCACTTTTAAATACTACAGTTAACCTGGCCCACCTGAGCCCACAACAATCAATGATAAGTAATACAGGAAAGCAGTCATTTAAATGGAAAGCGATGTTTTACGGTACATTTAAACGGGCAAATATTAACGGAAATGTTGTTAACACAAAAAAGGGTAAGGATGATCAAAACAGGACAATATCCTTTGTGGAAACAATGGTAAAGCCCGGTCAACAAGCAAATGTTAAAATGCATTAACCCTATCAAAACCAAATCATTACAAGTACCTCGCCAACATTTATGAGAGCTAATAAAAACTATTTTTTTTCAACGTTAATTATCTTATCCACCCATTTAACTATTCATGCACAGCAAAAAAACCTGCCCATACAAAATAACAGGTGGACCATTCAACAGGATGGCGGCATAGCCTGGAAAATAACTGACAGGCTTCCGCATGCTGATCACATCGAAATGTCTGGCGAAAAGGTTTCGCTTTGGGTTGGCTATAGTGTAGACGCAACCGGCGTAGCTAAAATTACCCGTACCGTAGTTTTCCCAACCTTTAGGATGTTGCCTGATGATACCCGTAGCCACATAGCCTATACATACCAGGATAATGAATTACCCAGGATCTATATCGATCATAAACTGCTAAAAATTAACAATACCCAGGAAGCCGGCGATATCCCTCTAAAGGTTAGCAGCATTAGCCAGCATGGCATTATGCGCATCTCCGCCCTGGCAGGCAGCATCGGCATGGTAGATATTGAACGGAGCTTTTTCCCTTCTGTAGATAAACCTTTAGCTATTGAAAAGTTTAAGCTGACCAACACCAGCAATAAACAAGTAACGGTTTCAATGGAAAAATTAAAACGGGAGATAACAACAGACTCGACTACAAGTAAGTCATCAGCCCATACGGTGATTATGGAGTCTGTTAATGCAGGTAGCCGTGTATTGCAGCCTCGCCAAACTACTTACTTTTCAATATGTTACCTGGCAACCGATCATCCCGGTGCTTTACAGCCGGTTGATCCATCGGCAGAAGAAAAAGCCAGGGAAAAACGCATCGCGGACATTTTAAGGCCATTACAATTAGAAACGCCCGACAGTATTTTAAATACCGAATTTGCATTTGCCAAAATACGGGCGACAGAAAGTATCTTTAAAACAAAGAATGGGTATATGCATGGCCCGGGAGGCTTGTCATATTACGCGGCTATCTGGGCAAATGACCAGGCCGAATACGTCAGTCCATACTTCGCTTTTTCCGGCGATAGCATAGGTAATTTATCTGCAATGAATTGTTACCGGTTGTTTGCGCAGTACATGAATCCGCAATATAAGCCAATACCCAGCTCCATAGTTGCCGAAGGTGATGCCACCTGGAATGGTGCCGGCGACCGGGGCGACCAGGCCATGATCGCTTATGGGGCATCAAGGTACGCGCTTACTTATGGCAACGCCGACTCTGCCCGGAAGCTATGGCCATTAATAACCTGGTGCCTGGAATACAGCCGCAGGCATATCAACCAACAAGGTGTAGTAACATCAGATGCAGATGAACTGGAAGGCCGTTTTCCGGCAGGTAAGGCTAACCTCTCCACAAATTGCTTGTATTATGATGCCTTGATTTCTGCAGCTTTACTTGGCAAACAACTTCATGCTCCGGATAAGCTAACTAATCAGTACAACCGGGAGGCCGGGCGACTTAAAATAAATATTGAAAAGTATTTTGGAGCAACTGTTGATGGCTTCCATACCTACAAATACTATGAAACCAATACCGTTTTACGGGCTTGGATCTGTATGCCATTAACGATGGGAATTTCCGACCGGAGCAAAGGCACCATTGACGCCCTATTTTCGCCACAGCTATGGACGACGGACGGCCTGGCTACTGCAGAAGGGCAGGATACTTTCTGGGATCGTTCAACCTTATATGCCCTTCGCGGGGTGCTGCAGGCTGGCGAAACCGAAAAAGCACTAACTTTTTTGCGTTACTACTCGCGCCGCAGGCTTTTGGGCGAGCACGTACCCTACCCTGTGGAAGCCTACCCGGAAGGCAACCAAAGGCATCTATCGGCCGAAAGCGGTTTATACTGCAGGATATTTACAGAAGGTTTGTTTGGGATAAGACCAACAGGCTTTAACCGTTTCAATTGTACCCCAAGGTTGCCCAATGGCTGGCAGCATATGGCTTTAAATAATATCCACTCTTTCGGGACGGTATTTGATTTAAAGATCTCCAGGCAAGCCAATGGTAAAATAGCCATAAGCATCGATAAAGGAAAAGATAAACACACCTATATTATTCAAAATGGAGAGACCGCGCATGTTCAACTATAAAATTGTTTTTGCATGTTTGCGCCGATGAACAGGAATAAATATACTTGTCTTTTGTTATTAATGCTGTTGTTGGAAAGCTTTCCAAACCAGCTTCATGCCCAGGTTAACGCCCTATATCCGTCTTATAACAACCGGCGGTATTCACCGGGTAAAACCACCTATTTTATTGATCCCAATAAGGGCAATGACCAAAACAGCGGTACATCTGTAAAGTACCCCTGGAAAAGCTTCAGGAAAGCCAATCAACTGATTTTTGCAGCCGGCGATAAATTAATGGTTATAGCCCCCGGAAAGCTGGATCAATCCCTGGTGATGATGGCCCATGGCAATCAGGCGTCGCCGGTTTCTATCAATTTTGCACCGGGCAGGTATGACTTTTACCCCGACAGCGCTTTTAAAACACGTTTTAATATTTCTAATACTAACGATACCCCATTAGCCTTAAAGGCAATTGCTTTATACTTTGTTGATTCAAGATATATAAAGTTAACCGCCCGAGGCGTGCAGTTTGTTTTAAGAGGTAAAATGATTGAAACCTGTGTTGACAGATGCCAGAACATCACCATGGAGGGGATCAGTTTTGATTATAAGCGTCCCACTGTTTCGGAGCTTAAGGTTACGGCTGTAACTCCAAATTATGTTGATCTTAAAGTTCACCCGGATTCAAAATACACCATACTGGATAGCGTACTTACGTGGGAAGGTGAAGGCTGGCGCTACAAAACAGGCTGGTACTGGCAGGAATTTAACCCTGAAACAGGTAACGTATCCCGGGTGGATTTGAGCATGGGCAATGTAAAATTTGCTCAGCATGATAGTGTATTGAAAGCATATTTTATACATAATCCCGGCTTTAAAAAAGGCATGATCTATCAAACCCGGGATGTAACAAGAGATTGTGCAGGCATATTTTTGCAGCGGAGCAAAAACATAACGCTGAAAAACATACACATCTATTTTATGCATGGGATGGGCATGGTGAGTCAATATTGCGATAACATCAGTATAGATTCCTTAACAGTAAAACCCGCGCCAAATTCAGGCAGAACCTGTTCTGCCTGGGCAGATATATTACATTTCTCGGGCTGCCGTGGTACCATCAAAATTAACCACAGCTATTTATCTGCCGCTAATGACGATGCCGTCAACGTGCACGGAACGTTTTTAAAAATTGTAGAAAAACCGTCGCCCAATCAAGTCATAGTAAGATTTATGCATGATCAAACCTATGGCTTTGACGCGTTTAAAGCGGGAGATAGCGTAGATTTTATACACCCGGCAACCTTGCTGCCATTTGGTAACAACCTGATCACTGCCCAAAAGAAAATAGATGATAAAACTATATTGTTAACTCTTCAAAAATCAGTCCCAGCTGTTACTAATGGGGATGTAGTTGAAAACATTTCCTGGACCCCTAAACTATTAATTCAAAATACAATAATAACCAGGATCCCGACAAGGGGAATTTTAGTTACCACCCGTAGAAAGGCTATTATTGAAAATTGCACTTTTAAAAACGTTAATTCAAGCAGTGTCCTGGTAGAAGATGATGCCAGCAGCTGGTATGAATCTGGTATGGTAAGAGATTTGACTATACGTAAAAACACATTTATCAGCTCCGGGGAACCCGTTATCAGCATTCACCCCGAAAACAAAATTGATCAGGGTGCAGTGCACAAAAACATCGCCATTTATAACAACAGCTTTCTGTTAACAGCAGTAAGCCTGTTAAGCGCTGAAAACGCATCAAACATTAGCTTTTTTAACAATGTAATTCATTCAAACGCCAGTATTGATAAATTGGTAATATGGAAGAATTGTACGAATGTTAAACTTTACGGCAATAGCATCCTGAAGAAATAGATTAAACCTAACTGGGCGTCCTCGGGCAGATTATAACTCCCCCTTTAATGATGAGGAGTGGATATTTACCAGGGAATATTTTGAAATAAAAAAAGAACTGTCCTGCCCGGTAAACATGGGCAGGACAGTTCTGTAAAAAAGTTTGGCTTAGATCACGTTGATTTCAACGTCGATATTGCCACGAGTGGCTTTAGAGTACGGACAGGTTTGGTGTGCTGCGTCTGCCAAAGCCTGGGCAACTTCGCGTTCTAAACCTGGCAAGCTTACATTAAGGCGAGCCCCAAGAGAATATGCACCATCATTTAAAAGCAGGTCTATTTCGGCGTCAACGGCCACATCCTGAGGTATCCTAACCTTCATTGTGCCGGCAGCTTTTTTCATTGCACCAATAAAACAAGCCGACCAGCCAGCGGCAAACAGCTGCTCAGGATTGGTGCCAGTACCTTCAGAACCCGGAACTGAATGTTTAATATCCAAATGGCCATCTGAACTGCGGGAAGAACCGCCGTCACGACCACCTGTTGTATGTGTTTTACCTGTGTATAATACTTTTACTTCTTGAGCAGTACCATTTTCTGATGTAGCTCCGATTTTGTTAGTGTCCATTGTTTTATTTTTAAATTGTTTTGATTTGTTAAGTCAAAAGTACCCCAACAACGCCCTGCAATCAATCAACAAATACCTTAAATGGACTAACTTGATCCTGAATTAGTCATTTTCAACCTTGAAATCTTTTTAGTTTCTACGCGGCGAAGAGTTCACTTCAATAACCACGTAAAACAAACGAGACCCGGGTAATTTATAAACAAGAAAAAACTAATTATAACAAAACAGGTGTTGTATCCTCAGCTCTATCGGCCTATGATACAACACCTGTTTTAAAAATATTTTTTATCTGCCTCGATTAAAAATTCGGGTCGAAATTGAAGTAGATTGGATTCGATAATCCAACCATGTTTCCACTCAGCGCCATTGATTGGGGTACCTGCGGATAGTCCGTTTGTGGGCCCTCAACCTCCACACGGTAATAGGTGCGGCCAACGGTAACAGGAGTATCGTTAAACTCAATCATAGGCATTTTGCCTGTTGCCTGGTAGCTACCTAACTTGTTACCGTTCTTTATCACGTTGATTGTATAAGTTGCTGCCGGTAAAGTATTCCCTGTGAGCTGAACCCGAAACTTAACAGATTTACCGGTCGACTTGGCATTGTCGCCCATCATCATATCCATCTTACCATCCTGATTAAGGTCGGCATAAAATTCAACGCGAGGCGCATACGGATTTGAGCTAATGGCAACCCGCCCGTTCGTAAGGGCATCAACAACCGCCTGCGATGTCCGCGCGGTAGCGAAAACCCATGTTGTGGGAGTACCTACATAGTTGGCCTTTGCCTGGTAACTGTTTTTAGTTGCCTTATCGGGCGAATCCGGAACGCCATGATGCGCATCGCTTCCACCTCTACCGGTTAGCTTACGGCCCGATGAAAGCATATCATCCCAAATCATGATCGCATTGGCATTTTTGGGCCAAACTGCAGAATTCCATACTTCAATCGATTCTACCATATCATAGGAGTATCCAAAATGATCTTTACCACTCGGGTGATTGGCCGACAAATGAATGCCAAGCCCTTTTTTCACAGCCCCAACCACCACGTCGCGCTGATCGCGTACATCGTATAAACGCTGATGATCATATGGTTTAGCCGAGAACACATTCCCGTGGCCGCGGGTAGTTGTCCATTCCGCGCCATACAGAAGCAGAACAGAGTCTGACTTAAACTCGGGATCTGCCCAGGTGTGGTTTGCTACATCGCCATCCACATGGTTGTCGTGGTCGGTAATACATACATAATCCATGCCCACCGACTTAGAAAAAGCGATAATTTTCGCGATGGGATTGTTAGATGACTCCGTACTATGCCTGGAGTGTACGTGCAGTTCGCCCTTGAGCCAAACGCCTTTTGTCATGCTGGCAATGGGTGGCATCACGCCGATTTCAGTGGGTGCCCAGGGATTGCTATGGTTAGCCTGGCCCAGCGCAGTGTTACTAATACAGCCCGCCATGATGGCCAGTAACGCGGTACAACAAACCCTCATGAATGGATTTATTTCCCTGTTATTTTTGAACCTCTTGTTGTAATTATCAGTAAGTTTAATGTTTAAAATCATTTTCATAAAGTAGCCTGTAGTCATTTTTTTTATAGCGCCAAAAGTACCTTTTGATAAGTAACTCATCCTTTGGTTGATATTAACAAATAGTTAACTTGGGTAAAATGAGGTAAAAAAGATGCTACAATCCTTTGCTGCAGAAAAAAACACAAGGTCCATTTACAGCTGGGAATTTTGTAAAACGCTCTTATCGGAATAGTCCAAAATCCTTTACGATATTACACTCAGGCAAGGGGTATATTTTCCTATTATATAAATCTTATTTTTTTTAAATATTTTAAAATCAGTTTGTTATATATAACTTTATATAAGCATTTTTTTTCAAGCCGGAAGCCTAAGTAAATTTTTGATTAAGGATTTAAGAAGATTTCTATACTCAGATATTTTATCACATTAAATTTTATCGCGATGAAAAAAGACAATCAACCCCAGTTAAATCAACGCCGAACTTTTTTAAAACAATTTGCAACCGGCGCCGCGGTATTAGGTGCAGGTATCATCTCCTCTCCGCTACAATCGGTAGCAGCAGACATTTCATTACCCGATGTTTCTGATGCCGATGTCTGGTTCAACAAGGTAAAAGGAAAACACAGAATGGTATTTGACGTAACGCAACCGCATGAAATATTTCCGTTTGCATGGCCCAAGGTGTTCCTGCTTACAAACGCGGCAACAGGCTCTCCCGAAAAAGATTGTGGAGTGGTAGTGATCCTGCGTCACAATGCGATCCCTTATGCAATGGGAAATCCGCTTTGGGAAAAATACAAATTTGGCGAAATGTTTAAGATCAATGATGAGGCTTCCAAAACTCCTGCCACCCAGAACCCCTTTTGGCAACCAAAACCGGGCACCTTTAAGGCACCAGGCATTGGTGAAGTAAAAATCGGAATAGATGAATTGCAAGCCAGTGGCGTAATGTTTTGTGCCTGCGATATGGCTTTAACCGTGTTTAGCGCAGTTGTAGCCGAGAATACCAAACAAGACGCTGCTGCTGTTAAGAAGGAATGGCTGGCGGGTTTATTACCAGGAGTACAACCGGTACCATCGGGCATTTGGGCAGTGGGCCGCGCCCAGGAACATGGCTGTTCTTATTGCTTTGCCAGTTAAGCCGTACTACAAATTAATAAAGCCGGAAGCTTGTTAAGGGAAATAAGAGCTTATTCTTTAAAACCTCCGGCTTGCCAAATCTCCCTGTGTTTAAATCATTTAATTTTAACAGGTGAAATGAGCTATGCATTATAATTCAAATAGCATATTTGCCACTATTGCATTAGCCTTGGTGAACGTGATTGTTGCGTGTTCGCCAAATGGTAAAAATAACACCGCAAACAACAGCGCAGCTTCCGCTGTAACTGCTGGATTGGCCAATCCGCAGTGGATTATTCCTGATACTACCGAACTAACAAACGCTAAAAATGCCGAACTGATAAAATATGGCCGTTTGCTTGTTACAAACACCTCTTATTATTTTGGCCCAAAAGGTATAATTGCCCATAAAAGTAATGGATTGAATTGCCAGAACTGCCATCTTAATGCAGGAACAAAACTTTTCGGAAACAACTTTTCAATAGCGGCAGCAGACTATCCTAAATTCAAAGACAGGAGCGGTACTGTTGAAACATTGGTAAAAAAAGTTGAAGACTGTTTTGAACGAAGCCTGAATGGTAAAAAGATCGACAGCAATGGCCGGGAAATGAAAGCCTTTATGGCTTATCTTAAATGGATTGGCAAAAATGTAAAAAAAGGCACAAAGCCCGGCGGATCAGGGATTGAAGAGTTGCCCTTTTTAAACAGGGCAGCGGATACAGCGGGCGGACGAATAGTATACATATCCAAATGCCAAACCTGCCATGGCAAAAATGGCACAGGAGTTTTAAATGCAACAGGGGTATCATATACTTATCCACCGCTTTGGGGTGCGCATAGCTATAATATAGGCGCCAGTATATACAGCATTTCAAAATTTGCCGGCTTTGTAAAAAACAACATGCCTTTGGGCGTTGATTATCAAAACAGGCGGCTTACCAATGAAGAGGCCTGGGATGTGGCGGCTTTCGTTAATTCACAATTTCATCCATTTAAAAATATCAGCGCAGACTGGCCAAACCTCGTTACCAAACCTTATGACTATCCGTTTGGCCCATATGCCGATGATCTGTTTACAAAAGATCAGCATAAATATGGCCCATATACGGCTATAAAGGAACATTATAGGTCACTAATTAATAAGAGATAATTTTTGCCGAGACTATGGGTACCATTATGAGCCCAACCCAATTTTCATGTTAAAACTATTAACGATTTAAATATTTTTTTATCAACTAAAAAAGAAAGTTATGATATCTGAAGACAAGATCATACAACTGAAGCAATCCCTGCGCGGGAAACTGATTCAGCCACATGACAGCGATTATCATACTGCACGCAAAGTGTATAATGGTATGATAGACAAACACCCTTTATTGATAGCCAAATGTGTTGATGTAGCCGATGTAATTACGGCCGTAAAATTTGCGCGTGAAAATGAGCTGCTCACCGCTGTACGAAGCGGCGGCCACAATGGCGGCGGCCTGGGTGTTTGCGACAACGGCCTGGTAATTGATTTATCATTAATGAAGGGCATTCATGTTGATCCCTCGGCAAAAACGGCATGGGTAGAAACAGGCTGCACCTTAGGCGATGTTGACCATGCAACACATGCTTTTGGCCTGGCTACCCCGAGTGGAATTTTTTCGACCACCGGCATTGGCGGTATAACCTTAGGCGGGGGCCTTGGGCACTTAACGCGGCATTATGCCCTTGCCATTGATAATTTGCTTGAAGCCAATGTAGTATTGGCCGATGGAAGCTTTGTAAAGGCAAATGCGACAACCAACGATGACCTTTTTTGGGCCCTTAGAGGTGGCGGCGGCAATTTTGGTATAGTTACATCTTTTGTATTCAGGCTGCACCCTTTAAGCACCATTTATGGCGGCCCCATGCTGTGGGAACCAGGCGAAACCGAGGAGGTGCTAAAATGGTACCAGGACCTGATTAAAAATGCGCCCGATGAACTTAACGGGTTCTTCGCCTTTTTGTGTGTGCCTCCGGGCCCTCCATTCCCAGAACATTTGCACAAAAAAAACATGTGCGGTGTGGTTTGGTGCTATAGCGGTGATATGGAAAAGGCCGAAAAGGTATTTGAACCCATACGCAATTTTAAGAAACCGGCGCTTGATTTTGTAGGCCCATTGCCTGTACCTGCATTGAATAGCATGTTTGATGCACTGATGCCACCAGGATTAAGCTGGTATTGGAAAGCCGATTTTGTAAATGATTTAGGCGATGAGGCTATTGCTAAGCATTTAAAGTATGGAACACAATTGCCTACCTTACTTTCAACCATGCACCTCTACCCTATTAATGGCGCGGCTTCCAGGATAAGCAACAAAGATACCGCCTGGAATTATCGGGGCGCTACATGGGCAATGGTAATTGCAGGTATAGATCCAGACCCGGCCAATGATGAAAAAATCACCAAATGGGCAAGGGATTACTGGGAAGCGCTGCATCCTTATTCTGCAGGCGGCGCCTATGTAAACTTCATGATGGAGGAAGGTGACGACAGGATTAAAGCAACTTACGGCGATAACTATGAAAAACTGGCTGCCATCAAAACAAAATATGATCCCGGTAACCTGTTCAGAGTAAATCAGAACATAAAACCCGCGTTACATTTACAGGAAGATTGATGTGAACTTCATTCCTCATCAGTTTGATTTTTTAAATCAAACTGATGAGGCTTAAACCGGCCCGATGCTTGCGGTTGTATTGATAAACTTGCCGCCCGGATGGGTCCAGTTCATATAAACTTTACCATTTTCATGGTCCTGTATTTGGGTAACGGTATTCCCGTTTACTTCTTTCCAGGTCAGCAGCCAAAGCTGCGGCCTCAGTTCCGTTAATTTGATAGCAACAGTTTCGCTTTTGTTCACCGGTTTACCCTCATGTTCTGTGATGGTAAAGGTTAGGGAAGTTTCGCTTTGTATATTCAATATTGCTTTGGCCATACCAAAGTCAACTAAAAATTGATGTCCTATAATGCTGCTCATCGTTTTATGGGATAACACCTTGCCGGCCCAATAGTTTAACCCTATCTTTAAATTATGCTTCAAAATCGGGTCGACCCGCAAGGGAATATCATCAGGACCAGCGCACGGGGTGCTTGGATGGGTAACCGTGGTCAGCTGCATGGCAAAGGTAAAGAGATCCTGCGGCCCTTTAAATTACAAGCCTGGATCACCTGCCTGTTGCAATTTAAGGGCTGGCACAGGCAGGTGATGGCACCCAACCTTTATACAGAATTGTTCTTTTTAGATGAGGCTACGGCTTTTGCCGCCGGCCACCGCCCCTGCGCTGAATGCCGGCGGGAAGACTACAAACGATTTAAATTATGCTGGATCAAAGGCAACCCTGTATATGGCTTTACCGAAAAAACATCCATACGGGAGATTGACCAGGTACTGCATGCAGAGCGGATTGATAAACAAGGCAACAAAGTTACCTTTGAAACCAGAGGCGAAGACCTCCCCGACGGAACCTTTATACAACTCGATAATAAGCCGTACTTACTGATGCATAACCAAATTTTTATGTGGACGCCGTATGGTTATGAAACAGGCCAGCCCCTGCCATCATCTTCGGCAGTAACGTTACTTACGCCAAAATCAACCATCAATGCATTCAGGGCAGGCTACGCTCCACAAATCACTTTAGAAAAATAAAATGATGGGGTTAATACTGGGCCTCTCCGTTCACATCGGCCGTTAAAACGTCACTCATGTAATCAAAAAATGGGCGCATGTTCCTGAACGTTTCGCCAACTTCCTTTAAAAAAGATGAGGATAGCACCTGCTCATCCGAAAATCTCCTGATCAGGATAAACTGTTTGTAACATAACAGGTCTACCGCCTTATCATTGATGTTAAAACCTTTAGGAGCCGTTTTTAACTGTTCGCCTTGTAAATATCCAAATGTGGCCAGGAATGACTCGCTATTTAATATCTCCCGCAATGGCTTATCGTCAAAACTTATATCGTCGCGAATGCGTTTCAGATCCTGCGGATTTGGGTTCCTGAAACCACCTGCAACATAGCTGTTACCCAATTCGATGTGGAAATAGTAACCGCCCCTGCGCCTGCTGGTAGCCCTGGTAAAATGCCCGCTCCAATGGGTTTTGTAAGGTGTTTTATCGAGGGAGAAACGCGAATCGCGGTAGATACGAAAAAGACTTTTTTTGCCCGATGGAGTCTCTATCACATCATGAACATTCAGCTCAGCTAACAACAGATCGGCAAAAGCTGCTATAAACAATTGCTGTTCGGCAAATTCCTCTTTATGCGTATTAAACCACTCCCGGTTGTTGTTTTGTTTTAATGTTTTTAAAAACTCCAGGCTTGAAGCCGCAATAAGTTGTTGCTGTTGTAACATGTTTTACCGTGAAACTAAATGAGGCAAATAATAGCCATCGCAAATATAAAGTGAGAAAAAGTATAAGGGAACAAAGTTTTGTCATAAACCTTTTTTCATGTTTCTTAATAAAGTCCAATGTTCAAAAATTTTAGGTTTCTCTTATTATTTCAGAGGCTGTCTAAAAATAAAAAACAGGTTGCCATTGCGAATGATAAAATTTCGCGAAACTCCGAAGGTGAAATGACGTAAACTAACCAAGGTTAAGACTCACCCTGTCATCGCTACGCTTGACATCCCTCTCTTCAACTTCGTTGGAAAGAGGGAGTTGAAATTCAGAATTAACTTTTTGACCCTCTTTCCGGCGCAGCCGAAGAGAGGGTCGGCCAGCGTAGCGTAGCCGGGGTGAGTCGTTGCCAGCATACAGAGCCGATTGCCTAGTATGAAACAAACACGTCATACGAGGCACGAAGCAATAGCGCGTAGGTATGTGCTTCATTCGACAGCCTTTCACACATATTAAAAATCATTGTTTTAATATCTGATAATTATTTACTTACTTAGCAAAGAACTTTAGGGGTGCCTTGTGCTGAGAAATACCCTTTGAACCTGATGCAGTTAGTACTGCCGAAGGGAAAAGTAGAACAACCTTGTTGTTGTTTACCAATCCTCCCCATGGGTCCATTCCTATCGTTTATAATTAAACAGAATGGACATCACCGTAAATCACCAAAACTATTCCGTATCTGCAAGTTGCACTTTGCAGCAAATGTTTAACACTGTTTCGCTGCAGCCTGTTACGGGCATTGCCATTGCTGTGAACCAGGAAATCATTGCTAAAAGTAATTGGGCCACCTACCTATTGCAGCCCGGTGATCATGTCACCATCATCAAAGCAACCCAGGGCGGATAAAACATCAAAAACCATATATGAAAACTGAAAAAATTCCAGGAGAACAAGTGATCAGCCGGACGCCGTTCCCATCATCACGTAAAGTGTTTGTAAAAGGGCAGCTTCATGACATTGAGGTAGCTATGCGCGAGGTAAGCCTGAGCGAAACCAAATTGCATGGCCGCTTTGGCGAAACCGAGCCTAACGCGCCCGTTACCATTTATGATACCAGCGGCCCCTACACCGACCCCAACATCGAAATAGACGTGAAGCTTGGCCTGCCCCGCCTGCGCGAGCAATGGATTATAAACCGCGGCGATGTAGAACAACTGGAAGATATTTCCTCAGATTATGGAAACCAGCGCGCCAATGATAAAAACCTGGACGCCTTAAGGTTTGGACATATCAGCAAGCCCTATCGTGCTAAACCGGGAATGAATATATCGCAAATGCATTATGCCAAAAAAGGGATCATTACGCCCGAAATGGAATATATCGCCATCAGGGAAAACCAGCGGATTGACACTTTGAAGGAACAGTTGAACGGCCAGTATGAGGTAATGGCTCACCAGCATCCGGGTCAAAGCTTTGGCGCCAACACACCTAAAGGTTACATCACGCCAGAGTTTGTACGGCAGGAAGTAGCGGCGGGGAGGGCTGTTATTCCATCAAATATTAACCATCCCGAGATTGAACCGATGATCATCGGCCGAAATTTCCTGGTGAAGATTAATGCCAACATTGGCAACTCCGCAGTTACCTCCAGCATCGAAGAAGAAGTAGAAAAAGCAGTATGGGCCTGCCGCTGGGGTGCAGATACCATTATGGACCTATCAACCGGGAAAAACATTCACGAAACGCGGGAGTGGATCATCCGTAATTCGCCCGTACCAATTGGTACAGTGCCCATTTACCAGGCTTTGGAAAAAGTAAACGGAAAAGCAGAAGATCTTACCTGGGAATTGTTCAGGGATACACTAATTGAACAGGCCGAGCAGGGTGTAGATTATTTTACCATTCATGCAGGTGTATTGTTGCGCTACGTACCTCTTACAGCCAAACGCATTACGGGCATCGTATCGCGCGGCGGCTCCATCATGGCTAAATGGTGCCTTGCCCATCATAAGGAAAACTTTTTGTACACCCATTTTGAGGAGATCTGCGAGATCATGAAAGCTTATGACGTATCCTTTTCATTAGGCGATGGATTAAGACCGGGCTGTATTGCCGATGCTAACGATGCAGCGCAATTTGGCGAATTGGAAACTTTAGGTGAACTAACCAAAATTGCCTGGAAACATGATGTGCAAACCATTATAGAAGGTCCGGGGCATATTCCTATGCACATGATCAAAGAAAATATGGATAAGCAACTGGTGCATTGTGGCGAAGCGCCATTCTACACCTTAGGGCCGCTTACTACCGATATTGCACCGGGCTATGATCATATTACTTCGGCCATTGGCGCGGCTATGATTGGCTGGTTTGGTACAGCTATGCTTTGCTATGTTACCCCTAAAGAACACCTGGGCCTTCCAAATAAAAAAGATGTAAAGGATGGCGTAATCACCTATAAGATTGCCGCTCATGCTGCCGACCTGGCCAAAGGACATCCCGGAGCACAATACAGGGATAATGCTTTAAGTAAGGCGCGGTTCGAGTTCCGTTGGGAGGATCAGTTCAACCTTTCTCTTGATCCCGATACGGCAAAGGAATTTCATGATGAAACCCTGCCTGCCGATGGCGCCAAGATCGCTCATTTCTGCTCCATGTGCGGGCCGAATTTCTGTTCGATGAAAATTACACAGGATGTGCGCGACTATGCTAAAGAGAACGGGCTGGATGATGGTGATGTTTTGTCAAAAGGGATGGAAGAAAAGTCGAAAGAGTTTTTACAAAAGGGAAGCGAAATTTATCTGTAAATATGGAGCTGATTGTAATTTCAAACCCGGTTGCTGTTGCTGATGAAAGTATGATCATCAACCACCTGTTTCAATCGGGTTTAAAATACCTGCATATCAGAAAACCCGATAGCGATGTCAAAACTGTAAGGGATTTGGTGAATGGGATAGCACCGCTTTTTTATGACCGCATCTCGCTACACCAGTTTCATAAAATTGCACCAGATTACGGAATTACAAGGCTGCATTATACAGAACAAACCCGGAAGGAAACCAGCGGACGAAAAATACAGGTACAGACAGATCAGGGTTATAAGCTTAGTACTTCTATCCATGATACTACTTTACTGCCTTCATTAACAGGGTTTGATTATGTTTTTTACGGACCCGTTTTTAACAGTTTATCAAAGCCCGGTTACCAAAGCAGGTTACCCGCGGATTTTAAGCTTAACAAGGCTAATACAAATCCACGGGTAATTGCTTTAGGCGGGGTCGAAAAATCAAACCTGGTAAAAATCAAAGCCATGAACTTTGATGGTGCTGCCGTATTAGGAACAATATGGAATGAACCGGAAAAATCATTAACCCGTTTCCTGGAATTAAATAAAAACTACCTGTTTTAATAAAATACAATGATTGATAAATTACATTATATATCACAACAACCCAAAAACGGATCGCACCTTACAGCCATTAAACAGGCGCTGGAGGCGGGATGCAAATGGGTACAGCTAAGAGTTAAAAACCAGCCTGCCGATGTGGTCCTGGAATACGCGATAGAAGCTAACAGATTATGCAATCAATATGGTGCTAAACTGATAGTTAATGATTATCCCGAAATTGCACTAAAGGCCGGCGCTTATGGTGTACACCTGGGCTTACAGGATATGCCGGTTAGCCAGGCCAGGGATATCGTGGGCGAAAAAATAATTATCGGCGGCACTGCCAATACCTTTCAGCATATCAAACAAAGAGTTGCCGAAGGCGCTGATTATATCGGGCTTGGGCCATACCGGTTTACTACTACCAAACAAAACTTAAGTCCCATTGTAGGCCTGCAGGGTTACCATATCATTAGGCAGCAAATGCAGGATGCTGGTATCCGGATTCCGGTAATTGCCATAGGCGGAATTTTAGCTGAAGATGTAAGCTCTATTATGCAGGCCGGTCTTTATGGTGTTGCCATATCGGGAGCTATCACTTTTGCCGATAATCAGCAACAAGCCGTAAAACAAATTTATCAGCAATTAAATACCACGTTGTTAAACCAGGTAATCTAAAACTGTAGATAAAAAAACATGCTAAAAATAGCCGATAAAACATTCAACTCACGCCTGTTTACAGGAACGGGCAAGTTTAGTTCTTCCGTATTAATGGAAGAAGCCTTACTTGCTTCCGGCTCAGAACTCGTAACGGTTGCCCTAAAGCGTGTGGATTTCAAAAGCAACGATCAGGATGACTTGTTGACGCATCTGAAATATCCGCATATTAATTTACTGCCCAATACATCGGGAGTCAGAAATGCGAAAGAAGCTGTTTTTGCGGCTCAACTTGCACGTGAAGCACTGGAAACCAACTGGATTAAACTGGAGATCCACCCCGATCCAAAATATTTAATGCCAGACCCCATCGAAACTTTAAAAGCCACCGAAGGATTGGCGAAAATGGGATTTATAGTTTTGCCTTATATTCATGCCGACCCGGTGTTATGCAAAAGACTGGAAGACGCAGGCACTTCGGCCGTGATGCCCTTAGGTTCGCCCATCGGCAGTAATAAAGGGCTCAAAACCATTGATTTTTTAGAGATCATCATTAGCCAAAGTAATGTACCCGTAATTGTTGATGCCGGGATAGGTTCGCCATCAGATGCGGCCTGGGCAATGGAAATAGGTGCCAATGCCGTATTAGTGAATACTGCGATAGCGGTTGCCGGTAACCCCGTGCAAATGGCTAAAGCATTTAAAATGGCTGTGGAAGCCGGGCGAATGGCCTATGAAGCCAAACTGGCCTTACCTGTAATGCATGCTGTAGCAAGCAGTCCCTTAACCTCTTTTTTAGATGAATAACTTTACAGATATTTTCAAATCATTTGATTGGAACGAAACTAAAGCCAGTATCTATGCCAAAACAAGCCAGGATGTAGAAATGGCTTTATCGGCCAAAAAACGATCATTGGAGGATTTCAAGGCCCTTATCTCGCCGGCAGCAGCTCCTTACCTGGAACAAATGGCTCTTATAAGCCAGCAGCTTACTTTAAAACGTTTTGGTAAAGTAATACAAATGTATGTTCCGCTTTACCTCTCCAATGAGTGTAATAATATTTGTACCTATTGTGGTTTCAGTTTTGATAATAAGGTAAAGCGTAAAACACTTTCGCCAATTGAAATTATGCAGGAGGTTGCGGCGATCAAAGATATGGGCTATGAGCATATATTGCTGGTTACCGGCGAGGCCAACCAAACCGTCCATGTAGATTACTTTAAAAAAGTACTTGATCTCATCCGCCCGCATTTTGCACATATATCAATGGAAGTGCAACCGCTTGATCTGGAAGATTATCAGCAACTAACGCCTTATGGCTTAAATACCGTTCTTGTTTACCAGGAAACCTATCACCAGGAAGACTATAAAAAGCATCACCCTAAAGGGAAAAAATCAAATTTTGAATACCGGCTTGAAACTCCTGACCGCCTGGGGCAGGCCGGCATCCATAAAATGGGTTTAGGTGTGTTGATTGGGTTAGAAGATTGGCGCACCGATTCGTTTTTTACGGCCTTGCATTTAAATTACCTCGAGAAAAAGTACTGGCAAAGTAAATACAGCCTTTCCTTCCCCAGGCTAAGACCATTTAGCGGCGGGTTAGAGCCCAAGGTGGAAATGAACGATAGGGAACTGGTGCAACTGATATGCGCTTACCGCATATTTAATGAGGAGGTGGAGCTATCCATCTCTACCCGCGAATCTCCAAACTTCAGGAACAACATCATCAGGTTAGGTATTACCGCTATCAGCGCGGGATCTAAAACCAATCCCGGAGGCTATGCGGTTGAGCCGGAATCATTGGAACAGTTCGAGATCAGTGATGAACGCAGTCCGCAACAAATTGCCCGGATGATAAACGCGCAGGGATATGAGCCGGTTTGGAAAGACTGGGACAATAGCTTAGCCTTATAAAAGATGTTAGCAGGAGAAGAATTAAAACGGTACAGCAGGCAGATCATACTCCCCGAAATTGGTTTACCCGGACAAGAAAAGCTGAAGAGCGCCAAGGTGCTGATGATTGGTGCAGGGGGCCTGGGATGCCCGGTGTTACAATACCTGGCTGCAGTTGGCGTGGGCGAGATTGGGATTGTGGATGATGATATAGTTGACCTAACCAACCTGCAACGGCAAATATTATATTCAACAGCCGACGTGGGTAAACCAAAAGCTATCACCGCTAAACAAAAGCTGGAGATGCTTAATCCACATATTAATATAACCGCTTTTAATGAGCGGTTTACTTTGGTGAATGCAGAAAGTATTTGTGAGGGGTATGACCTGGTGATTGATGGATCGGATAATTTTGAAACACGGTACCTGATTAATGATACTTGCCTGGCTTTAAATAAAGTGCTGGTATTTGGTTCCATATTTAAGTTTGAAGGTCATGTTTCTGTATTCAATTATAATGATGGACCCAATTACAGAGATATTTTTCCTGAACCACCAGCAGCGGATGAAGTTCCCAATTGTGCAGAGATCGGGGTTTTGGGTGTGTTACCGGGCATCATCGGCACTTATATGGCTAACGAGGCCATCAAAATCATTTGTAACATCGGAGATACTTTATCCGGTAAATTAATGACCATAAATTCGCTCAACAATACCACCAATATTTTTAAGATAACCAAACAGCAAAAACAAAGCGTTGAAGCCGTAGCCGTAGATCCTCCTATCCTACCCGTTGATGACGAAATTACAATAGATGAACTTCATGCACAGCTAATAGAGTTTCCGGATGAAATATACCTTATCGATGTACGCGAAAGCTATGAGTTTGAAGACTATAATATAGGCGGTATCAACATCCCTTTATATGAGCTGAAGGAGCATATTGAATCATTACCAAAAAACAAAAAACTGGTCTTCTGCTGCCAAACCGGTCAGCGCAGTAAAATAGCCATACATATAGTAAAGCCCGTTTACAACGGTGAAATGTACAGTTTAAAAAACGGCATCATTTAATTAATCCATTAGCTTATATGAGTAAATACAAGTACCCGGTAGTACTAAGCATTGCCGGATCTGACAGTGGCGGCGGAGCAGGCATACAAGCCGACCTGAAAACCATAAGTGCATTGGGCTGCTTTGGCGCTACGGCCATTACTGCCGTTACAATTCAAAACACATTAGGGGTTAGTGGAACACACCCAATTCCGGTTGAAGTAGTAAAAGCACAAATCAAAGCAGTAATGGATGATTTAAAACCATTAGCCGTTAAAATAGGCATGGTGCACAGCACAGATCTGGCCATTGCCATTGCCTCTGTATTAAAGAATTATTTAGATATTCCCATTATTTTCGACCCTGTTATGGTAGCAACCAGCGGTCAGCATTTAATAGAAAGCGATACCGTAACCACGCTAAAAAAAGAACTTTTCCCGATTGCAAAACTCGTGACACCCAACCTGGATGAAGCGGCAATACTGGCACAAATGGAGATCAACACCATTGATGATATGAAGAAAGCAGCACAAAGAATAATGCAATATGGCTGTAACGCAGTGCTGGTTAAGGGCGGCCATTTAAAAGGCCCTAACCTTTGTGATGTTTACCTGGATAAAACGGGTGAGCAACATATTTTCAGAACATCGGCAATTAATACCATCAATACACATGGAACAGGCTGCAGCCTTTCATCGGCCATAGCATCATATCTGGCATTAGGAGATGATCTCATTACGTCGATATCTAAAAGCAAAGCATATATCCAACAGGCTATTGAGCATGGCAGGGATGTGAAAACCGGGCAAGGGCACGGCCCCTTAAATCATTTCTTTGATCCGCAGAAATTAGTAAAGTTTGAGCTGTAACAAACCCGGTTCATCAGAGGCTGTTTAAAAATAAATAAATCGACCCTCATTGCTGTAAGGGTTTAGTAATTCGGTAACAGAATCAGGTATTTTTATTTGTTGTTTAGGGTGACCATATCGATAGGTTTTTTACCATTGATGCCCTGATGTGGTCGTTCCCAGTTATAATAAACAAGATATTTGAGGA
>NZ_JANYGH010000078.1 GCF_025362475.1 Mucilaginibacter sp. | reverse complement strand
AGTAGGTAGAGCAAAGGACTGAAAATCCTTGTGTCGCTGGTTCGATCCCAGCTGATACCACAGAAACAGAAATCCTCTTAGTTAACGCTAAGGGGATTTTTTGCGTTTAACCGCCTTTCCTGACATGCAACGACTTTTTTGAGATCAGTCCGAAAATTCACATCGCCCCGTATCTAATTAGATGATTTTTTCTCTTTAAATAAATCATTAACAAGCTTTTAATGATTTACTAACAAATTGCTTATCATATATATTATTTGTAAGTTTATGTAATCAATTGTATTATTTATGGTGGTAAAATTTTAGGCATTTATTTTGTCCTTACTTGGCTTTTTTATTAAATAATTAAGTTATCAACCGCCAAAAAGAACCTCCACCAGACGAAATAAATTTCTATATCATATTAAAACTTAAACATTATGAACAAGATTTTAATTTTTGCAGCTTTATTTAGCTTATTGATTTTGGGATGTAAGAAAAAAGAGAAGTCTCCTGAGGCAAGCCTGTCGGGTGCGTATGAACTTGAAAAACAAGTACTCGATCGAGGAGGCAAAGACTCTACTATTAAACGAACTCAAGTTAAAATCTATACAGATCGTAACTATGTATACGCCAGTATAGTTCCTGATTCATCTGTTGGGTTTGGTGTTGGCACTTATACACTTGACTCGGCTAACCGACTTAAGGAACATAGTATTTATACCAGCAGAGCGCTTGACTCATCCCTAACCTATAATCTTGAGATTACAAGAAAACCTGGTGGTTATACCCAAGTCATTCCCGACTTTGCCACAGTAAAAGGTGTAAAATATGCATTGAAAGAAGATTATAAAAAATTCCCGCCAGCGGATAGCTCAGTGCTTGATGGTTTGTGGAAAATGGAAAGAACCTATACAATAAAAGGCAAGGACACGATCCCAACTGATGTAACGCAGTATAAAATATTCTGGGGAGGACATTTTATTTTCATACACAGGTTCCTTCAGAATAAGGAAAAAAACATCTTTAAAAATGGATTTGGTACAGGGGTATTTACTTTTAGTAATGATACGCTTAGGGAAGAAGAGCAAATATCAAATTACCGGCTTCTTCAGGGTAATAAATTTACTGTTAAAGTCACGATGAATGGTCATGACGAATATACCCAGGTGATTAATAGTGCAACAAATGGCCAATCTGTAGAAATATACAAGCGTGTCAAATAAAAATTCCTTACTTAACCTTGTGTCACTGGTTCGATCCCAGTTGATACCACACCTTAAAAGTCTCTTAGTTAATTCTAAGAGGCTTTTTTTATGGTGAAAAGTGCCATTAGAAGCTAAAAACGTAGGATCAGGGATCAAGTGGAATTCTTGGGGGATAGATTTCTAAGCATAGATTTCGGGACAACTAACGCAAAATCGCCCTCAGAATATTCTGAGGGCATTTTTTGTTTTAATAAAAATTTATTGAAAATTAAATAACTGTAAATCAATATAGTTTTGGTTCGAATCCTGTTATGTCTTCTTGAAAATATTAGCTTATCTCCATCTTCTCAAGACAGACTATGTTACAGCATGGCTAAAATATAATCGAAAAGCTCTGATTTCAATAACTATGATTAACCGCGACCTGTTGACATGCCACCGTCTACAGCTAAGATTGCACCGGTTGTAAATGCGCTTTCGTCTGACAAAAGGAATACAATCGCGCTTGCCGCTTGTTCAGGCTTGCCGTTTCTACCCGTTGGATTCAGACCTAACAAACTGTTGTAGGTTTCTTGAACCTTTTCAAGGCCCACAACGTCATTTAACACGTTGGTAACGAAAAGGCCGGGGGCTATAGCGTTTACCCTGATATTTTCAGGAGCCAACTCAACTGCAAGGTGTTTGGTCAAAGCGTGCAAACCTGCTTTGGCTACAGAATAAGCCGAAGTTGGCATGCCCTTTACAACATTTTCTGACCAGTAAGAACCAATGTTCACAATAGCGCCGCCACCGTTTTCTTTCATTTTCTTGGCTACTGCTTGTGAGATGAAGTAAAAACCTGTATTGATATCCAGCAACGCAGCGTATTCATCCGGGGTTGTATCCAAAAATGGTTTTGGCCTAAAGATACCTGAAGCGTTCACCAGGTAATCGATTTTGTTTTCCTTTTCGATTTCGGCAATGAATCCCTTTACACTTTCAGTATTGGTAATGTCAACAACTTTACCTGTAACCTTGATTTCAGGATTGTTGTTAGATATTTCAGTTACTGTTGCTATAACTGAATCTTTTGTTTTACTGGCTACAATAACGTTTGCGCCTCTTTCAGCAAGCAACGCTGCCGTTGCTTTGCCCATACCACTGGTTCCACCTACAACCAATGCTGTTTTTCCATTTAAATTTTGAGTTTTCATGTTTTTAAATTTTTTTCCACTTTGACGCAGGTTTTAAAAACCGTGACAAAGTTTTTTCTGGAAGCAGTATAATCAGTTCTGTTACCTTAAAATCTGATCCTTTATTTCCGCGGCGCTTTTTTCCTTTTAAATTTTGATTTCCAATTTCCTCAGCTGCTTACTGTTTGTCACAGTTTTTAAAAACTACGTCAAAGGATAAAATAAAATTATCATGAGCCAATACTCCACATTAACCGTACCTACGCAACACGTTGACGTAAAAGGTACTAAATTCGCTTACCGCCGTTTCGGTAAAACCGGCCGCCTTCCGCTCGTATTCTTCAATTACTTTACCGGAAATCTTGACAACTGGGACTCAGCATTATTAGACCCGCTTTCGCAGGATCGGGATTTGATTATTTTTAATAACAAAGGTGTTGCTGGTTCTGAGGGCGTTCCGCCAGGCACAATTGCAGAAATCGCTAAAGATGCCCGAGATTTCATCGCTGCATTAGGATTGAAAAAAATAGACATTCTTGGATTTTCAATGGGCAGCTATATTGCGCAACAGGTAGCAATCGATCAGCCGGAACTGGTAAATCGCGTCATCCTTGCGGGTTCAGGGCCGAGAGGCGGTGAAGGTTTGGAAACTTTCTCCCCGGAAATTTGGGCATTATTTGACAAACAGTATAACACACCCGATGAGTTATTATTGGATGTTTTCTTTTCTCCGACAGCATCCAGCCAGAAAGCAGGCTGGGATTATTTGAACCGCATCCGTTCGAGAGCTGAAAAAGATTCCGCTCATGGTGATCATGTTATTCCTTCTCAGGTCGCTGCAATTGGCGAATGGGGTAAAAAAAGCGAAGGATCTTTCGACTATCTAAAAAAATTAATTCATCCAGTATTACTAATAAGCGGTAAGAATGATTTAGTATTTCCTACTGTTAATGCATTCATACTACAGCAGCATCTTCCGGATGCTAAGTTGGTTATTTATCCGAATTCTAACCATGGATCGATATTTCAGTTTCAGGAAGATGTTATCCTTCAGGTAAATACTTTCCTGAATAAATAATTGACAGGCCGCTTCATACAATGGAGCAGGTGTGTGACCAGTAAGGCAATAGCTTTACTGGTTTTGACATTTATGTAAAATTTTAGTACCACATTTTCTTCAATTACTACCATAGATTTCCAATAGACCAATGTTAACTTTATGGGTCTAATTTTAACTACTATTAAACTTACTATATGGAACAAAAACTTCCATTGCCTCCTTTCAATTTTGAAACGGCAACACAAAAAGTGCAATTGGCAGAAGATGCCTGGAATACCCAAGATCCGGAAAAGGTGTCGAAAGCCTATACGATAGATAGCGAGTGGCGAAACCGCTCCTCATTTTTAAAAGGGCGCGAAGCTATCGTAAAATTTCTGACCGAAAAATGGGCAAACGAATATCAATATAAATTGAAAAAAGAATTATGGGCATTTACGGATAAACGGATCGCGATTCGTTTTGAATATGAGTACCATAATATCCAAGGTGAATGGTTTCGTGCTTACGGAAACGAAAATTGGGAGTTTGATGAAAATGGATTAATGATGAAGCGTTTTGCCAGCATTAATGATGTACCTATTGCGGAGTCAGAACGCAAGTTATAAAATCTACGTAGTGGTAATTTCCGAATTATTTTGTAGCTGGCATAAAGGGCTACCCTTGCATAATGTACAGGTGAATCTAAGTCTTTAATAGCTACAATGTAATATCACGCTTTAAAGAGGTTATCAATATAACTTTGCTTAACCCTTAATTAGTGTGATATTTATATTTGTAAAGAAAATGAATCCATAATTTTCGAATACTATGAATTATGTTTTGGCTCGAAAATTTTAGAAAATAAATAATAATAAAAGCTATTCCATTTACATTTTGATTTATGACGCCTTTCAGCATATCATATAAGGAAGAAGATGATCTCACGTTGATCAGGGAGTTTTTTGAAGGCTCCAAAGTTGCACTAAATCGACTGATCAATCGTCACCAGCAATTTATCTATAATCTCGCTTTAAAGTTTGTGGGGGACCGGGATGAAGCCGCAGATTTAACCCAGGAAGTTTTAATATCCATCATATCGAAGTTGGATAAATTTCAGGGTAACAGCAGCTTCCGTACCTGGCTATACCGGATGGTTTATAATCGGTTTATCGATACCAAAAGAAAGAAAATAGAAAAATCAGTTGTATCCTTTGAAGAGTACGGAGATTTTCTGGATACCGTGTATAACGACGA
The DNA here is from genome assembly GCF_025362475.1 of Mucilaginibacter sp. Taxonomy (GTDB): domain Bacteria; phylum Bacteroidota; class Bacteroidia; order Sphingobacteriales; family Sphingobacteriaceae; genus Mucilaginibacter. Next base: position 65,227 of record NZ_JANYGH010000078.1, on the reverse strand, counting down.
GGATATGACGCCGCAAGAGCAGGCGGACAACGGAAAGGCAATCGACTGGACACGTAATAAATGCCTTACAGGGGCGCTAATTTGCCTGGATAGGCAACAACGCATGGTTTTCATACTTGGTGCAATCTTCAATTTGAAGTCCAATATAGCAGCCGAGATTCTCGAAGTGACGCCGGAGAATTTCAGGAAACAACTGCAACGTGCTAAGGATGATTTATTCAGATTTATGCAGGATAAGTGCGGGCTAATAAATGTTGCGGCTCCTTGTCGCTGTCAAAAGAAAACCAAAGGATATATTCAGGATGGCATTGTGTCACCTGAAACCATACAATTTTACCCTCAATTTACTGACTCTATAGAATCTGTTGTTGAAAGTAAGAACCGGGAGATAGATTACCTGATTACAAATCCATATTTGTACTTATTTACTCAACAACCTTATGAAGACAAAAAAGACAATGAAATTAAATCGCGTCATATTCTAAGTGACCCGGCAGTTATGCAGCTTTTTCAATTATCATAGGCACGGGCCTCATTGAGCTTTATTGATATTGTCTTTGATAAAAATAAACCGTCAAAAACTTCAAATATCTTCTTCATAAAAATCTGGATCTAATAAATTACAAATCCAAATCGGCCATTAAACGCAAATCAGACAGAAAATAGTTCGAAATTTGTACGAGAGTCACCACACCTTCAAAAGTTTTTTAGTTAATTCTAAGAGGTTTTTTTATACCGTTAAGTGCTATTAGAAACTCCAAACACCTGTTTATTTTTAAGAAACCAACGCATACAATTCTAATATCCAAATACTTACCAGATACTATCAAATTCTATTATTGGTAGCAGCCTATCAAAAGTCAGCAAATAATTCATTAATTTAGCTTATGTATCGGCTGGATATTATATCACGCCTTACTCCAATAATAAATCGTTAGCGATTAGGGGATTGTCATTTGCCAACTGTAAATAACCTGCGAGCGTTATGTTTCAACAATTCTACGAGCCGCATCCGGCCTTAAAAGAGTTTGTAAACAACATCATGATTCATGAGGTAAAGTTTGAGGCGGCGAAAAACGCGCCCGCTTTTTCTATTCCACCGCTACCCGAAAACTGCTTGTTCTTTTATGTAAGGGATAGCGTGGAGGCGGAGTGCGTACCCACAAAAAAAAGGGAAACGCTTTCATCATCCATCATAACTGGCCCCCAGATTAACAGACAAATTATCATCCCGGGAGGGCATCATTTGATGGTAAAGGTGGGATTCCAGCCCGGTGGCTTGTACCGTTTTTTAGGTATCCCAATGAATGAGCTTTTATGCAATGATGCATTTGATGCGCTGGATCTGCTGGGAAATGAAATGAACGAAATAAACGAAAGACTATGCGAAGCTGGTTCTTTTTCCGAAATGAAAATGATTGTTGAAGGCTTTCTGCTAAAGCGTGCAGGAAAACTAAAACAGATCTTGCCCATTGATCGTGTATTTCCGCGGATTATAAAAGAACGCGGATTACTTAAAATAGACCAGCTGGCATCCCAGGCCTGCTTAAGCACCCGGCAATTTGAAAGGGTATTTCAACAACGGATAGGCTTGTCGCCCAAACATTTTTCCCGTTTGGTAAGATTTGCCCAGGCCTGGATTATTAAAGAACAACAGCCTGGCATTAGCTGGATAAACATTGCGAATGAATGCGGATATTTTGATCAGATGCACCTCATACGCGATTTCCATGAATTTGCAGGCGTCAACCCCTCATCAATTGAAGCGGATCTTTTAAAATCACCCACCAAATTTTTTAACCGGCTCTTCTGCTAAGACGTCGTTTTTGTACTATGTGTTTCCCTTCTTCTGGAGATACTTTTATAGAAAAATACTTAGTTATGAAAAAAGCACTTACAACAATAGTCTGCTTATTGATAAGTGGGCTCATATTTGCTCAAGATCGCACCAAAGATGAAACAGCCATCAATAAACAGGTTGATGCTATGATATATAGTTGGAACAGTCATAATTATGATGATTTGAAAAATTATACTACAGAAAATACCGATTGGGTAAATGTGGTAGGCATGTGGTGGAAAGGACGAAAGCAGTCACAATATGCACACCAGGTATATCATAATACAATTTTTAAAACAGCGGTATGCGAGAAAACGTCTGTTGCCATTCGGTTTTTAACAAATGATGTGGCGATAGTACACCTATTTTGGCATTTTTCTGACCCGCACCCCGTTCCGTTACCTGACGGGAAAAGCCCCGGTCCGACTGATGGCCTGGCAACCATTGTATATGTGAAACAAAACGGAAAATGGCTAATGGATGCCGCGGAAAATGTTGTAATTGATAAAGGAGCACAACCGTTTGACCCGGTGAAACAAATGCCGAAGGACTAAACGTGATTAATAAATCCTCCGGCTAACACAAAAAAGCTTCTTAGTTAAGCTAACGCTAAGTAGCTTTTTTGTGCCATACCTCTAATTGCATTTTGTAAATCTTCTCATCATTGCCTATACTTCAACCATGGCTTTAATAACTCCGTTGGCCGGGTTTAGCCAGCTTTTAAACTGATCTTTTACTTCATCAAATAATACCCGGTGGGTAATATAAGTTTGTGGATTAACCTGCCCGCTTTTCATAGACCTGATCACGTGCTCAAAATCCTGCCGGGTAGCATTGCGGCTGCTCATCAGGGTGGCCTCGCGTTTATGAAACTCCGGGTGACTAACTATAATATCACCCCGCTGTAAACCTACCAGTACATACCTGCCACCATGTGCCAGGTATTGAAAGGCGCCATTTATGGCGTTTTGGTTACCGGTTGCATCAATTACCACGGTAGGCATATCGCCATTGGTAATTTCATTTAATCGTGCCAGGGTATCTTCGTCCTTTACGTTTATGGTATGAGCAATCTTCAGGCTATCCTTGCAAAAAGCCAAACGCTGCGTGTTTACATCGGCAGCTATTACCGTTGCCCCTGCTATGCGTGCAAACTCCATAATACCCAAACCAATTGGCCCCGCGCCAATAACCAGTACAAACTCTCCGGGTTGTACTGCGGCCCGCCGTACGCCATGCGCACCGATAGCCAATGGTTCAACCAGTGCCAGCTCATCAAAGCTAAGCCCTTCGCCATGCACCAGTAAACGGGAGGGTACTTGCAGGTATTCGACCATGCCGCCATCGGTATGTACTCCGCAAACCTGTATGCTAACACAGCAATTAGGCTTACCAGAGCGGCAGGCTATGCAGTGCCCGCAATTAAAATAGGGTATAAATGTTACGGCTTCTCCTTTTTCAAATCCATCCTCGCCCCCTGCATCAAGCAATTCGGCGGCAAGCTCGTGACCCAACACGCGCGGATAGCTGAAGAAAGGCTGCGTGCCTTCAAACGCATGCAGATCAGTGCCGCAGATGCCTATTCGTTTTATTTTAAGCAAAGCATTGCCAGGTTTAAGTTCAGGAACATCGGCAACACCATATTCCAGTTGACCGGGAGTTATACAGGTAAGTATTTTCATTATGTTATTTTAAATGAGAATCAAGAATCAAGAATCAAGAGAAAAAGCGCCAATGGCTACTCCCTATTCCAAACTCAATAAGGTAAAGGCTTGAAAACTTTGTATTGTTCTTTTTGCGCCCATCTTCTGTCTTGGCTCTTGACTCTTGATTCTTGATTCTTGATTCTTAGTAATTGTAAATCTATTTATAAGGATACCCCGCGTTTCCACGGGATAAAATCGTCCTGGCCGTGCCGTACCGCGCTTACTTCAATTTCGCCACTGGCTACTTTAATAACATAGTCCAGTATCCTTTCTCCTGCCTGTTCAATGGTTTCGTCACCTTCAACTATGGTACCGGTATTAATGTCAATGATATCGCTCATCTTGTTAAACAAGGTTGTGTTTGTGGCAATCTTCACAACCGGGACTATCGGGTTACCGGTTGGCGTACCCAAACCTGTTGTAAACAAAACCACATTAGCACCAGAGCCAACTTCGGCCGTGGTTGATTCCACATCATTACCGGGTGTACATAGTAAATTCAAACCTGGTTTGGTAACTTTTTCAGGATAGTCAAGCACATCGGCCACCGGTGATGTACCGCCTTTTTTAGCAGCACCGGCAGATTTAATGGCATCTGTTATTAATCCATCCTTTATGTTTCCCGGCGATGGATTCATATAAAAGCCTGATCCCGCTTCTTCGGCACGCTGGCTATAGCTGCTCACCAGGCTGGCAAAACGTTCGGCTTTGTCTTTATCCAGGCAACGGTCTATCAGGTTTTGTTCAACGCCGCACAGTTCAGGAAATTCGGATAAAATAACCGAACCGCCAAGAGTCACCAACAGATCTGAAGTATAACCGATAGCAGGGTTCGCCGAAATTCCGGAAAAGCCATCAGAGCCACCGCACTCCAGGCCAATAACAAGCTTACTTAATGGCGCTGGTTTACGGGTAATTTTGTTAGCCTGCATTAACCCAGCCAGGGTTTGTCGTATGGCCAACTCCATCAGGTCGGCTTCCTTACCAGTTTTCTGCTGATCCAGGATATACAGCGGCTTATTAAATTCAGGTGAGCGTTTACTGATCTCCTCCTGCAAGGTTCTTACTTCTGCATTTTGGCATCCCAGGCTCAATACCGTAGCACCCGCCACATTGGGATGCGTAATATAACCTGCCAGTAAACCGCATAAGGTAGTGGAGTCCTGTCGTGTGCCGCCGCAACCGCCCGTATGCGATAAAAACTTAATACCATCAACATTAGGGAACAGCTTATTACCTGTACTTTGAGCAGTATCGCCATCAATTTCAGTATATAACACTTCATTGATCTCTCCTCCTGCTTTAATCATACCTATCAGTTGCTGGGCTTTTATCTCGTAGGTTTTCTTTCGTCCATAGCCCAAGGGTTTTACCAGCGCCTCCTGCAATACTTCAATATTGCGGTTCTCGCAAAATACCATCGGAATCACCAGCCAGTAATTGGCAGTACCTACGCTACCATCTTCGCGGTGATAGCCGTTAAAGGTTTGGCTTTGCCATTTACTTACATCGGGTTTGTGCCAGTCGGTATGGCTGCTGCCGGTTAAAAAACTGCTGGCCGCATGCACTACATTGCCGGTGGATAGCAAACCACCAACCGGGATAGGGCTTTTTGCCTTACCTACCAAAACGCCGTACATAATAATCTCCCCACCTTCTGCAATATCCGCAATGGCAAACTTATGTTTGGCGGGGATAAAATCAGTTAATGTATAACTATCACCTTTATATTCAACAGCTTCACCAGCCGGCAAATCAACCAGGGCTACCAGTACATTATCGGCAGGATGTACTTTTATAATTCGTTGTTTCATTGTTTTAATTTTGATAGTGTAGCAATCCGTTTAACCATTATTGATCTGGCTAAATTGCTCAATCACAGCTGCTGTAAAGCCAGGCAAAGCGCTCAGGTCAGCATCCCACAGGTCTTTATTTTTTAGGATATTTTCAATTACTGTACTATTATCCCCGTTTTCCCAAACCTTTGCGAAATAGGCGGCCTGGCTATCTGTAACTTTATATTCCTCTCCGTTAATAGTACCGGTATATAGCCCCTCATCTCCTGCTTTAACATGCATAAAACGGATAAAGGCAGCAAACCCTAATGCAATACATGCCGGTACCTCATTCTTCAATTTATAATAGTTTAATAATAACGGAATAACCCTCATTTTAATTTTAGTGGAGTACTGTACCGAGATACTTAACCACTCATGCCTGATATACGGATTGCGGAACCTATCCAAAACCTTATTTGCAAAATCGGCAGCAACTACATCATCAATTTTATACGGAATGGAAGGCCTGATCTCCTCAAACATTAACTGCGTAATAAACTTTGTAAACTGTTCATCACCCATTGCTTCTTTAACAGTTTTAAATCCTGATAAATAGGCAAAAGCACAACAAAGCGTATGTGTGCCGTTAAGCAGGCGCAATTTCAGCTCTCTGAACAATTCAATATCGTGTGTTATCACTACGCCTTCATCTGTCTGGCAAAATGATAACACATCCTTTATTTTATCATCACCTTCAATAGCCCATAAACTGTAGGTTTCGGCCATGATGCCAAGGTTATCGGTGTAGCCATTTTTCGCCTCTAATTCCTCGCCCGAAGCCTTATCCGGTCGACCGGGCACAATTCTATCCACCAATGAATTACAGAAACTATTGCTATTTTCCAGCCAGTCCATAAAGGCGGGCTCCAGTTTATTAAGATGGGCCAGTTCCAACACAATGGCTTCCAGTTTTTTCCCGTTATCAACAATAAGTTCGGTAGGGATAATAACCAGGCCGCTATCCGTACTGCCATTAAAAGCCTGATACCGCTCATATAAAACAGCCAGTAGCTTACCCGGGAAAGACGCTGGTGGATGCTTGCGCACATCCTCTTTAACCAGTTTAATACCAACTTCTGTAGTGTTGGATATCACAACCTGCAACTCAGGGCTTCTGGCCACTTCCAAAATTGCCTCCCATTCATTAGCGGCAGATAAAACCCGGCTTATGGCCGATGAGATAATCTGTGTGCTTACTTCCTCCCCATTTACAATGCCCTTTGAATAAATGGTGTACAAATTATCCTGCTTATCAAAATCATCAACTGTACCTGTATCTGTTGATTTTACAACAACCACCCTGCCGTTAAAAATCCCTGTGCGGTTGGCCTTGTCAATAAAGTAATCGGGCAGGCCTCTTAACAGCACTCCGGTACCAAATTGCAGCACTTTTTCTGGCAGTTCAAATATTTGCTCACCGGGTATTTCAAGCCCTGGTATGTTTATTCTTTTCAGGTTATATTTTGATAAGATCATATTGTTTTTATTGGGGTATTTTTTAATTAATCATTGTTTTGAAATGATGCTTTTACCGACATGTTTTTTCTACAGATAATTTGACAACTCCTTATAATTGGTAATGGATATTAATTTGGGCCATGCTGATAGCATGCAGGCTTAAAATTCCTAAGCAAGATTAATCGCTCTTGAGTACAAAAAAAAGTATCTGGCCAACTAAAACTGCGCAAACGTTTCCGGGAACGTTTGCACAGTTTTAAAAGCTGTTTACAAAAACATGCTCATGCCCCATTTTTACAAAAAACAGTCATGTAACAAAAATCCCTAATATTTGAAACTGTTTGGCGTTAACCGTACTTTGCAGGCTCAAAGGACCAAATTATGTTTGAATCTTATACCATTAAGGACATAGCAAAGGCTTTGGGTGTATCAACATCAACTGTATCAAGAGCTTTAAAGGGCAGCTATGAAATAGGTGCCGAAACTAAAAGACTGGTTCAGGAGTTTGCCGAAAAGGTAAACTACCGCCCAAACCCCATAGCATTAAGCCTTAAGGACCAAAAAAGCCATTCTATTGGTGTTGTGGTATGCGAGGTAGCTAATGATTATTTTTCACAGGCTATTAATGGCATCGAGTCCATTGCTTACAATCTTGGCTACCATGTTATCATCACGCAAACCCATGAATCATTTGACCGGGAAACGGTAAACGTACAGCACTTACTTTCAAGGCATGTTGATGGCTTACTGGTTTCCCTATCTACTCAAACAACCGATACTTCACAATACAAGTATTTGCACGAAAAAGGTTTTCCAATTGTATTTTTTGACAGGGTAGCAACCGATATTAATACCCACAGGGTGGTTGCAAATAACTTTAAGGGGGCATTTGACGCTACGGAACTTTTAATAAACTCGGGCTTTAAAAAAATAGCACACCTTACCAGTTCAAATAATTTATCAATAAGCCACGAAAGATTTGATGGTTTTAAAGCCGCAATGGACAAACATGGCCTGGCATTTAACCCCGGTTATTTGAAACATTGTGAGCACGGGGGTATGATTTATGATGAAATAGAATTTGCCGTAAAAGCCCTGTTAGCTATGGACGACAGCCCCGAAGCTATTTTTATAGCCGCCGACCGGCTTACCATCAGTTGTGTATCTATATTAAAAAAACTGGGGGTCAAAATACCGGGGGATATTGCATTGGCAGGCTTCACCAACTCTGATGTGGTTGAACTATTTGATCCGCCATTAACCGTTGTTCGCCAGCCAGCATTCCAGATAGGACAAAAGGCTACAGAAATGCTTATTAAAACCATCGAAAGCAAGTGGCCGGTTGAAGAGTTCACCACAGAACGGATGGAGACCGAACTGATTGTACGGTCATCATCCCAAAAGCTGTACTAAGGTGAATTAATACAAAAAAAGCATCCGCTTCTGAGAATGCTTTTTAATTAACTATTAACTGCTTAAAGAACGAACGAAGACTTTTTATAGTAACCCATCCAACTCATACAACTCATTGTATCGCATAAGCTTTTAACCCGGCATCAAGGTATTTTAAGTAACTAAGCGGATCATAATCTGCCCCGCCCGGCGTTACCAAAGGCTCCTGTGTATCCGGGTTAAGCAGCACATAAAATGGCTGCGAATTGGATACAAATTTGGAGGTTTGCAGGTAGCTCCATTTATTGCCTATGGTTTGAATTTTCCGGCCTTCGGGAGTGGTTGTCTGCTCCTCTTTTGCCAAATCTGTTTTGTCATCAACATACAATTGGATAAGTACATAATCTTGCGTGATACGCTGATATACCTGTTTATCCGGCCATACGTTAGCTTCCATTTTGCGGCAGTTAACACAGGCATGGCCTGTAAAATCAATCATCACCGGTTTGTGCATCTTTTTGGCGTAGGCTATTCCCTCCTCATAATCAAAATACGGATCAAAGCCTTTCGGCTTATCAAACAGATCGGCATATTTATGCGGGCCGGTAGCGGGGCCGTTACTCCTGTTATTAGTGATTCCCGGATTAGACAGGTCAAAATCCTGGGTTGATTGTGGCGGCAAAAAAGCGCTGATAGATTTTAGCGGCGCTCCCCATAAGCCCGGCACCATATACATAGTGAACGATAGCACGATAATGGCCAGGAAAAGCCTCGGTACCGAAATGAATTTCAACTCGCTGTCGTGACTGAATTTGAGCTTACCTAACAGGTAAAAACCCATCAGCGCAAAAATCACTATCCACAACACCAGGAATATTTCCCGATCAAACCAGTGCCAGTGATAGGCCAGATCAACATTGCTTAAAAATTTAAAAGAAAGGGCAAGCTCCAGGAAGCCCAATGTTACTTTAACACTATTAAGCCAGCCGCCCGATTTAGGCAAAGATTGCAGCCAGCTGGGGAACATGGCAAACAACACAAAAGGAATAGCCAGCGCCAGCGCGAACCCAAACATACCTATAGCCGGACCAAGCAATGCGCCTGTTGTAGCAGCCTGTACCAGCAAGGTGCCAATAATAGGACCGGTACAACTAAAAGATACCAGGGCCAATGTAGCAGCCATAAAAAACAATCCCATCAACCCGCCTTTATCTGAGTTTTGATCCATTTTATTTACCCAGCTTGATGGCAGGGTAATCTCAAACGCGCCCAGGAAAGATGCCGCAAACAAAACGATCATCAGGAAGAAACCAAAATTAAAGATCCCATTTGTGGACAAACTATTCAAGGCATCGGCCCCAAAAACAACCGTTACCACAAGCCCCATTACCACATATATAGCTATAATGCTGATACCATAAACTGCCGCTTTACCAGCCGGGCTGCCTTTTTTATCGCCAGATTTGGTGAAATAACTTACCGTTAAGGGCAACATCGGAAAAATGCAGGGCATGAGCAATGCTGCAAACCCGCCTGCCAAACCGGCTAAAAAGATGGTCAGCAGTGTTTGTTTATTTTGATCCTTATTTGCTCCTTTTGCGGGTGCCTTTACAACTTTTTTGCTAATCACCTTTTCCCGGCTGCCGTCTTTGTCTGTCCCGGTGGTTTTTGCAGCCGGGGGCGTATTTATTTCTGTAAATTCAATACCTGCTGTTGAGGCGGTATCCTGCGCCTTTGCCAAATTTGGGGTGAACAGGATACCGGCTGTGAGTAAAATAAGTAATATGGTCTGCTTCATTAATTTTGTTCTTTAAAATCTGTAGTCCTTTTATTACCGGGATAAATAATATTCAGGACTACATGGATACTGTATCGCGCCAAAAAATAAGGCAAAGGCGTAGCCTTGGGGTATTCCCCAAATTCATTTTAATGTGAATAGATGTTGGTTTATTTTACCGGGATGCTGAACTCGATATCATCTGGTGGCAAGCACTTTTGATCGTTACAGGTCATGTATTCCAGCTTGCCGCTTACCGTAGTTTGCTTGGCTTTCAGCCTGATCTTTTGCTGAAAAATCACGCTCTTTTCAAAGAAGCCAACTTCCATCCCGAAAACTTTTTCCATGCGGGTTATGGGCTGAGGCTCGATAGTTTTACCTACCAGTGTAAAAGCTTTTGATGGCGTAAAATCGATGGTGGTTTTTACAGGGCCGCCATCTTTAACAAACTGGGAATATACATGCCAGCCTTCGTCAATAGTAGCTTTAATAAATACTACCGCTTCGGTGGCGCTGGTTTTTTTTGCGGCATAGCTCCAACGTACGGGTTGTAGTATTTGCGCTTTGCTTTGTATCGCAAACAGAACAAGGGCTATTGCAACAATTGTGATTTTTTTCATGAGGTTTTTGATTGTTTTTATGGGATAATAAATTCGTTTAAGCGGGAGATAGGCTGATAACCGGTAAAATCGGTATCGGTAGATAGATAGCCTTCTTTAATAATTTCTTCTTTTACCAGGTCTGTGCTCAGGTATTTTTTATTGCTATCGCATAGCAGGGTAACAACAACGGCATCCTTTCCCAATTGCTCTTTCAGCTTAATTGCTCCAATCACGTTGGCGCCCGATGAAATACCAACGGCAAGCCCCAATTGCCTGGATAGCTTTTGTGCCATAATAATAGCATCGCCATCATTTGCCTGAACAACATGATCCATTTGATCGAGTTTTACAATAGCCGGTATAAACTCGTCAGAAATTCCCTGGATACGGTGACTGCCAACTTTATAACCCGTTGTTAATGTAGGTGACTCGGCCGGCTCCAAAGGGTGGATCTTAATTTGCGGATTCATGGCTTTCAGATATTTACCTGTTCCCATCACTGTACCGCCGGTACCTACGCCTGCCACAAATGCATCGGGTTTAAGACCGATATTAGCCAATTGCTTCCATATTTCTGGCCCGGTGGTCATTTCATGAGCCTCGGCGTTGTGGTTGTTTTCAAACTGCTGCGGTAAAAATACCCCTCCCTGTGCTGCTAGCTCTTCACTAAGTTTTATACTACCCAAAAAGCCGCCTTGCTCTTTACTGATCAATAACACTTCGGCCCCCATGCTTCTGATAATATCTATCCGCTCTTTGCTTAGCCAGTTGGGCATAATGATCTTTACATCATGCCCCAGCGCTTTTCCAATCGCGGCAAAGGCAATACCTGTATTACCGCTGGTGGCCTCAATAATGGTATCGCACGGGTTTATATTGCCGTTTTTATAAGCCTGGTGTAAAATGTACAGCGCCATTCTATCCTTTACACTGCCTGTAAGGTTATAATGCTCACATTTTACATAAATTTCTCCAGCGTTGCCATTATAGGTGTACTGTAACTTTAACATTGGCGTGTTACCTACCAAATGCCATAAGTTTTGAAACCTTTTTTCCAGTTCTATATCTAAATCCAATACTGCTGCCCCAACCATACCTTAAAATTTATGGTATAAATGTCCCTATATCCTATAATAAGAACAATGGTTTCCATAAAATCCATAAATTTTATGCTTTAATCATATTTTATAGTGTTATTTTTCAGTTTCGCAGAACATTAGTTCTTATCATTGTATGTTTTTTCAATGCTTGTTTTTTCAATCTTTTTATCAATGACAGATTTAGACCTAACCGACCTGGAAATTTTAAAGCTTTTACAGCAAAATGCCTCATTAACCAATAAGGAAATTTCTTATAAGCTCCATAAATCTATCGCTACCATTCATGAAAGAATCAGAAGGTTGAAAGAACAGGGCTATATAAAAAGGGTTGTAGCTATACTCGACCGAAAGAAGATCAACAGAAACCTGATCGCTTTTAGCCATGTGCTTTTAAATGATCATACGGCCAATACCTTAAATAATTTTGAACTGGAAGTAGCCAAGTTTCCTGAAGTAATGGAATGCTTTCAGATGACCGGCGCATTTGATTTTATCCTGCGCATTGCTACAAGTGATATGGAGGCCTACCACCATTTTTACAGAAATAAACTGGCAACCCTTCCCAATATCACCACCGTACAAAGCTTTTTTGTTTTATCAGAAACCAAAAGCGATACGGCTTATCCATTGTAGGCTTTACCAACCTGATGTTACTATAAAAAATAAAGGCGCTTCCATTTTACCGGGAGCACCTTCTTTTTTTATTTATTCAGTAATCTATTTTACTTCTATTTCAGCTGAACACTTAGCACCAAACCTGTCAGTTGCCAAAATTTAAATTATTGATTAATTAGTGGCGCCGCCGTTGATCAATAAGTGTTGGCCATTTACAAATGACGACAGGTCGCTGGCGAAAAATTCGGCAGCGTTGGCCACATCTTCCACTTCGGCCAGTCTGCCCATGGGGCAGCTGTCTAATAATTGTTTCCTTAATTCGGGATAGCTGCCTGCTTCTGCAAAGATGCCTGAATGATCAACCGCGAAGGGGATGATAGAGTTTACAGTTATGCCTTTATGACCTATCTCTTTAGAAAGGATATCAACCAGGTAACGCGGAGTGGTTTTGCTGCCGCCATACACTGCCATTCCTGGTACGGGGAATGAGGTGGTGCTGGACGCGATGTAAATGATACGGCCATTGTTTTCCACATTTTTTGCAGCCTGCTGCATGGTGAAGTAAGTACCTTTGGTGTTGATCCCGAATACACGATCAAACTGCTCCTCGGTAAAATCAACTACCGGGGTTTCTACCAGCTCGATACCAGCATTGGCCACTACGATATCTATTTTGCCAAATGCTTTTTTTGCCTCCGCAAATAAGCGTTCAATATCGGCAACTTTACTTACATCGGCCTGTACGGCTATTACCCTTGCGCCCATAGCCTCGATGTTGCTTACTACTTCATCTGCTGATGCTTTATCTCTTGAATAATTGATCACAATATCTGCACCCAATGCAGCGTAGCGTTCTGCTATTGCCTTACCTAAACCGCGTGCTGATCCTGTTATTAATGCTACTTTATTATTTAATGAGTTCATGACTTTACTTTTAAAATTTGTGATTACACTGATTACTCGATGATTTCACCGATTGATTTGAAATACAATTTGTGTTTTTACCGTCTTAATTCTTGACTCTAACTTCTTGACTCTCCCTTAATCGTGCTTTTGCTGTCTTGATTCTAATTTCTTGACTCTCTTTTAAGCCATTCCACCGTTTACACCAATATTTTGTGCACTGATCCATTTGGCATCATCGCCGGCCAGGAATACAACAACCCTTGCGATATCTTCAGGCTCGCCGATGCGATTGAAGGCTGAAAGTGATGCCAGGCGGTCAATCACTTCCTGTGGCTTGCCTTTGGTGAACAATTCGGTATTGGTAGGACCAGGAGAAACGGAGTTTACATTGATACCCCTTGCGCCAACTTCTTTGCTAAATACACGGGTTAATTGCTCAACCGCTGCTTTGGTAGCCACATAAGTGCTGTAGGTCGGCAACATGATCCGGTTAACAGAGGTAGAAAAGTTAATGATACTGCCCTTATCGGCCAGTTTTGTGGCGGCTTCCCGCATGGTGTTGAATGTGCCGCGTACATTGATATCAAACTGGCGGGTAAAATCTTCGTCGGTAGTATCTTTTAGCAGTTTGGTGATCATAATGCCGGCGTTGTTTACCAACACATCAATTTTACCATAGTGAGCGATGGCTGCATCGAACATAGCCGCTACTTCGGCTGATTTACTTACATCGGCCTGTAATGCTATGGCATCACCACCGTTTTGTTTGATAAGGTTAACAGTTTCATCGGCGGCTTCTTTACCGCTTGCATAGTTGATTATTACTTTGGCACCGGCATTAGCCAGTTGTTGGGCTACTGCTGCTCCTATACCTTTAGATGCGCCGGTTACTAAGATTACTTTTTCTGATAGCGTTTTCATGATTTCCTTTGTTATGTTGTTTTGTTTTTGTCTTGTTTGTTTTGACATAACAAAGGTGAGGTTTGAGCGAACCTCAAATGATACACATATTAAAGCATTACATGTAAATATCTAAGATGCTGTTTAAAACAGCCCAATTATGCAAGCGGTAGTTTGGCTAAAGCCCCTTGTTTTTCACTTATTACTCCGTTGACTTTAGTCAACGGCAATGATTTAACAACATTATTGTAGCTGCTAATCGCCCGTCTGCAAAAAGTAAAATCCCGGCATTATATAACTTGATTTGTATAAAATTTAAATTATTAAGTATCTTCGAATTGTGAAACGCAGCGCACTCATTATATTAACAGCCGTTTACCTTTTATCCTGTGTGGGTATTGGGGTAAACCGTTTTTATTGCTGCGGGAAACTGGCTTCGGTTACCTTCATCTATGGCTCAACCGATAATACAGGCAAAGCGGCTAAAAACAACAATGACTGCTGCAAAAACGAAAAACAAAGCTTTAAGATCAAGGATACCCACGTAAGTGCCGATTCTTTTGTTTTGGGTACGTTATCACCGGTAATTCTGCCATCTTTCAATACCTGGAATTCAACAGTCATTATTAAAGATTACGATGCCGGTATTGGTTATCAAAGCAACGCCCCCCCGGCAAGCCCCGATATACCTATCTATACCCGCAACTGTACCTACAGGATCTGACCTGTACCTTTTCTATTTAGCCTTTACTATCTGTAAACCGGCTACGCTTTAAATTAAAATCAATCATCTTAATTTATAATCAACGTATAGGACTTGCTATAGTCTTATGCCATTTCTCCATTTTTTTAATTTTTATTTTCATGAAAAAAGTAACCCTGATGGCCATTGCAATCTTGTTTTCAGCAGCAAGCGTTTTTGCATCTCACTCAAGTACCGCGGTTTCCGACACTACCAAAACCAAAAAGGTTAAACCTGTTAAAGTACAATACACATGCACCATGCACCCCGAAGTATTGAGCGATAAACCTGGAAAATGCCCCAAATGCGGTATGACCCTGGTAAAAAAGGAGCCTGCTAAAAAGAAAGCTACATCAATGAAAATGTAATTCATTTAATCCCGGTGCTCATACACCGGGATTATCAAAACCATTAAGATGATTAATCAACTTATTACCCTGTCCTTAAAAAACAGGTATATCGTTCTGCTCATCGCGACCATTCTTTTTGCATGGGGCGCTTATGCTGTTAGCGAGAATCCTATTGATGCCATTCCCGACCTGTCAGATAACCAGGTGATCGTATTTACCGAGTGGCAGGGCCGCAGTCCGCAGATCATGGAAGACCAGGTAACCTATCCGCTGGTGAGCAATTTACAGGGCATTCCTAAAGTAAAGGCTATCCGTGCTACTTCCATGTTTGGAATGAGCTTTGTTTATATTGTTTTTGAAGATAAAGCCGATGTGTATTGGGCGCGAAGCCGGGTACTGGAGCGCTTGAACTATGCCCAGCGTTTACTCCCGGAAGGTATTACGCCAACATTAGGGCCCGATGGAACCGGAGTTGGCCATATTTTGTGGTACACGCTGGATGCCAAAGGTATCGACCTTGGCGAACAGCGGGCATTGCAAGACTGGTACATAAAACTGGGGCTGCAAACTGTATCGGGGGTTAGTGAAGTAGCTTCATTCGGCGGTTTTCAAAAGCAATACCAGATCAATATCGACCCACATAAACTCAACTATTACAATATCCCTTTATCGCAGGTACTCAAGGCAGTAAAAAGCAATAACAATGATGTTGGGGGCCGTAAGTTTGAAATGAACGGCACCGCCTACATCGTTCGTGGCCTGGGTTATATTAAGAGTTTACCCGATGTTGAAAATATCTCCATTGCAACCATCAAATCTGTATCGGTGAAGGTAAAAGATGTTGCCACCGTGCAAATGGGTGGCGACGAACGCCTGGGCATATTTGACCAAAACGGACAAGGCGAAGCTGTAGGCGGCATAGTAGTAATGCGCTACGGCGAAAATGCAGACAAGGTGATCCATGCCGTTAAAACCAAAATGAACGATATTCAGCGGGGCCTGCCTGCTGGAGTAAAATTTAAGATCGCTTATGACCGAAGTGAGTTGATTGAGAATGCCATTGCTTCCGTAAAACATACGCTGATTGAGGAAATGATTACGGTATCAATTATCGTTATCGTGTTCCTGTTCAGCTGGCGGAGCGCCCTGAGTATCATTATTCAAATTCCCATCACCATAGCTGCCAGCTTTATCCTGCTTAACGCTTTTGGCATCAGCTCCAATATCATGTCATTAACGGGTATCGCTTTAGCTATTGGAGTGATAGTAGATAACGGTATTGTAATGGTTGAAAACTCGCACCGGAATTTATCCATTGCACAAGAAAAAGAAAGATCATGACCACAGCAGAACGAATTAAAATTATAGAAGCATCCTGCAAACAGGTTGGCCGTGGCGTATTTTTTTCTACGCTGATCATCGTCGCCTCTTTCCTCCCGGTATTTTTGCTGGAAGGCCAGGAAGGTAAACTGTTTGGCCCGCTGGCCTGGACAAAGACTTTTATCCTGGCTATTGATGCTATCCTTGCTGTAACACTTGCCCCGGTGCTGATCTCCTTTTTTCTGAAAGGAAAATTAAAAACAGACGAACGTAACCCGCTGAACCGCGGGTTGGAAAAGCTTTACAGGCCCCTATTAAACTGGTGCGTTACCTGGCGCAAAACAACCATAGGTATTAACATCGTAGCGCTACTCATCAGCATACCGCTGTTATTGAGTTTGGGCAGCGAATTTATGCCGCCGCTTGATGAAGGTATCATCCTGTTTATGCCGGTTACCTTGCCGGATATTTCCAACTCGGAGGCCAAGCAGCTTTTACAGGTGCAGGACAGGATCATTAAAAGTATCCCCGAAGTAAAAAATGTACTGGGCAAAGCCGGGCGTGCCAATACGGCTACTGATAATTCACCCATTAGTATGGTGGAAACCATTATCCTGCTAAAACCTGCCAGCGAATGGCGCAAGGGAATTAAAAAGGAAGATATTATTAATGAGCTAAACGCCAAGTTGCAGATCCCCGGCGTTGTAAACGGCTGGACACAGCCCATCATTAACCGCATCAATATGCTTTCTACAGGGATCCGTACCGATGTTGGGTTGAAAGTATATGGACAAAACCTGGATACCATTTATGCCTTATCCAACCAAATGAAACAGGCCTTGCAGGGCATTAACGGCGTAAAAGATTTATATGTTGACCCCATTACCGGCGGCAAATACCTGGATATACAGGTGAATAAAGATGCCATTGGCCGCTATGGACTAAGCGTAGATGATGTGAACCAGGTTGTAGAAAGCGCCCTGGGCGGTATGAACCTTACGCCAACCATTGAAGGGCGAAGACGCTTCAGCGTAAATCTGCGCCTGGCACAGGACTACCGCAGTAACCTGGATGAGATCAGGCGTACCCTAGTTCAAACACCCTCCTACGGTCCTGTTCCCTTATCATCTGTTGCGGATATCAGGATTAGTGATGGCCCGGCTATGATTCAGTCGGAAAATGCCTTGTTGCGCGGCACAGTATTGTTCAATGTTCGTGAACGGGATTTGGGCAGTACCGTGCAGGAGGCCCAAAACAGGTTAAACACGATGGTTAAATCGCTGCCAAAAGGTTATTTTATTGAATGGAGCGGCCAGTACGAAAATCTGATCCGCGCGGAGCATACCCTCAAGCTGATTTTACCTATAGTGCTTGTCATCATATTTGCCTGCCTGTACTTTGCATTTCACTCTATCCGGGAAGCATTTTTTAGCCTCATCAGTATTCCGTTCGCGCTCATTGGCGGCGCCTATATGGTTTATTTCTTTGGGGTGCATTTATCAGTCGCCGTAGCGGTTGGTTTTATTGCCCTGTTCGGTATCGCTGTGGAAACGGGTATCGTCATGGTTATTTATCTCAATGATGCCATGCAGCAGCTGGTTGCTTTAAAGGGAAATTCCAGCGAAACCATCACCCGTGAAGACCTGCGTGTTTATGTAATGAATGGCGCGGTAAAACGGTTAAGGCCCAAGCTCATGACCGTTTGTGTAGCCCTGTTTGGTTTGGTACCTGTGCTGTGGGCAACCGGCACCGGCAGCGATGTGATGCTGCCTATTGTACTGCCAATGATTGGCGGTGTATTAACTTCTTCCACACATATTTTACTGGTTACCCCGCTTATATTTTTAATGGTAAAGGAATACGAACTAAAAAAACATGGCAAACTGGAAGTATTGGAGGTAAAGGAATAATATCATGAAAACGAAATATCAAATTATATGTACCCTGCTGATCTGCCTTACCGGGATAACAGCAAAAGCACAACGATTACCGTTAGATAGTGTTATAGCACTAATTACTGCTAACCCGGCCCTGCAGGCCTATGATGCCAGGATCAGCTCGCAGGATGCTTATGCAACAGGTGCAAAAAGCCTTGATGCGCCAAAGATAAGTGCAGGCCAGTATCAAACGCCTTACCAGGTTAATCCCAATGTGGGTTCCTTTATGATCCAGGCAGAACAAACTTTCACTAACCCGGCCAAACTGCGCGCTAAGGAGGCCTACATGAAAGGAATGTCGAAAGTAACAGCGGAAGACAAGAACTACCTGAAAAATCAGCTCGTTGCCCAGGCAAAACAATATTACTATGAACGGGTGGTGCTGGAAAAGAAGCTTGCTTTATTACAGAATACACAAAGCCTGTTGGAGTATATGCTTAAGGATGCCAACATCCGCCTTACTTATGGTAAAGAAAAGCT
This sequence comes from Mucilaginibacter sp., assembly GCF_025362475.1. Taxonomy (GTDB): domain Bacteria; phylum Bacteroidota; class Bacteroidia; order Sphingobacteriales; family Sphingobacteriaceae; genus Mucilaginibacter. The sequence goes on along the minus strand of NZ_JANYGH010000078.1, from coordinate 46,264 downwards.
GAGCAATATTTACAAGGCCAAAGCAGAATTGTATGCGCTAAACAATACCCGCGAACAATTGAACAACGAGGTAAGCCAAAGAAAAATTTTGCTGAATACCCTCATGAACAGGGATCAGCAAACTGTATTTACGGTGGATACAAATACCGTTTGGAAAGACTATGAATCGGCCATTACCGATACCGCGGCCCTGGCAACAAACCGCAGCGATATTAAAGGAATAAGCCAGAATATTGAATTACAGCAATTAAATGCCAAAATGGAATACAGCAAACGCAAACCCGATTTTGGGATCCAGGCCGCGCACATGCTGAGCTATGGTGGGTATGCCAATCAATATATTTTAATGGGCTCCGTTACCATACCCATTGTTCCCTGGGCTTCAAAAGAATACAAGGCCAACTTAAAAGGGATCCGTTACGAAGTGGAGGAATTGCAACGAAAAAAATCAGCTATACTCAACCAGGCCGAAGGGCAGCTTACCGGTTTAAAAACGGATATGGGCAGTAAAAAAAGGCAGTTAAAAAATTATCAGCAAAACATCATCCCTGCTTTACAAAACACCTATAAAACATCCTTACTGGCTTATGAACAAAATACCGGCGACCTGCCCACGGTATTGGATAGCATTAAAGGTTTACAAACGGCCAGGATGGAGGCATTAGACCGCTTACAGGAAGTATTACAATTACAGGTAGCTTATGAAAGGGAATATGAAAAGTATTAAGATAATATGGACAAGCCTGCTGTTAAGCACCCTGTTGCTTAGTGCTTGCTCCGATAAAAAAAAGCCACCGGTTATAGCACAGGCCCAAAGTGTTGTAAAATATACCTGCCCTATGCACCCGCAGATCATGGAAGATCATCCCGGTAGCTGCCCAATTTGTGGCATGGCACTGGTAAAAAAATCCGGACAGGCCAGTGAGGGTGCGGGCATTAGCCTTAACACGGTTTTGCAGCCGGTTAATAGTAATGTTATTTCATCGGTGGAGGCAATTACACCAAAGAAAATTGAAACAGCTACAGAAATACATGGCGATGGATACCTGGATTTTGACAGCCGCACATTCAATAATATTTCAGCACGATTTTCTGGGCGGATAGAAAAACTATACATCAAATATGCTTTCCAGGAGATACATGCCAGCCAGCGCATTTTTGATATTTACAGTCCGGATATAGTGACCGCCCAGCAGGATCTCATCTATCTATCCAAAAATTCGCCGCAGGAAACGGGGCTGATTAATGCCGCCCGGCAAAAATTATCGTTACTTGGTTTAACATCAGCGCAAATAAACCAGGTTATCAAAACAGGTAAATCATTTTACAGCTTGCCCGTCTATAGCGCTTATGAAGGTCATGTGCATGATGTGCAGCACAGCCAAATGGGCGGTGCCATAACCGAACAGTCATCACAAAGCTTTGCGGCTAATGTTCCGCTATCTATCAGGGAAGGCATGTATGTTCAAAAAGGGCAAACGTTATTTAATGTGGTTAATCCTCACCAACTATGGGCAATTATTAAGATTGCCCCCTCGACCGTTTCTGGCTTAAAGTTAAACCAACAGGTAAAAATTAATTTACCGGATTTACCGGGCAAAACAATAAATGGGAAGGTCAATTTTATTGAACCCGTTTTACGCGAAGCCGATAAAAGCACCAGCATCCGTGTGTACATAAACAACATGGACCATGCATTAAAAGTAAATAACGTGGTTAAAGCCACCATACAAACCGGCACAGCCAGCGGATTATGGATACCAAAATCGGCATTGGTTGATTTAGGATTCACAAAAGTTGTCTGGCTAAAAAAAGGTGCTTCCTACCATGCTCACCAGGTTTTTACGGGTGCCACAAACAACAATGATATACAAATTATAAAAGGCTTATCCTTAACAGACAGCCTGGCATCAAATGCCCAATATTTAACAGATAGCGAAAGCTTTATCAAAACACAAGGCAATGAATAATATAAAAAAACACCCTGCTGCGTTAAAATCAGCCGGGATCCTATTCTTTGTAATGCTGATTGCTGCGCTGTTTACCGCATGCCAGCAAAAGCCCAAACAGCCAATAGCTAAAGCATCAAACAAAGCTTATTATACCTGCTCTATGCATCCGCAGGTACATGAAGAGCATCCGGGTAATTGCCCTATTTGTGGCATGAAACTCATCAAAGTAGAGTTTACCGGTACTGGCGGCACTGCCCCCGATAAAATAACACTGACTGCAACGCAAATTCAGCTGGCCGGGATTGTAACAGATACCGTACGGGAGGAAAATACCGGCACTGAAAAAACAATCACCGGAACCGTAACTACGGATGAAAATAAAGCCGAAGAACTGAGTGCAAGAATAGCAGGCCGAATACAACAATTATATATCAGAACCGTTGGCGAAAAAATAGTCATCGGTCAGCCTGTATATTCTATTTACAGCGAAGATTTGCAGGAAGCAGAAAAGGAATACCTGCTGGCCCGGCAACAGCAAAAGGTTTTGCATAACCCCGATGTTGATTATAAGCAACTGATTGCCGCCGCCGAAAGCAAACTGCAGCTATGGGGGTTATCACCAGCACAGATCAGGAGCCTGGCAGCCACCGGAAAAGCATCGGCTACAACAACTATACTAAGCAAAGTTGAAGGCACAGTTAGTGATATAGCGGTTCACGAGGGCGACTATGTAACGGAAGGAATGACGATTTTAAAAACACAAGCCTTAAACAGTTTATGGATCGAAGCGCAGCTATATGCCGGCGAAGCCGGAAACTACAAAGTGGCCGACCGGGTTAAGGTATCATTCCCCGACCTGGGCGGACAGGTGATTAACGGCAAAGTTGAGTTTATCAATCCTGAATTATCAGATGCCTCTAAAGTTGATTTGGTAAGGATTAGTGTTGCCAATACGCAGGGGCTTATCAGGCCGGGGATGCTGGCCTATATATCTGTTACCAATGGCAGCAAACGCGCGTTGGCTGTACCCACATCCGCCATTTTAACTGATGGCCGGGGCAGCAAGGTTTGGGTTAAAGATAAAGATGGAAGTTTTTCGCCGAGAAGTATCAAACCGGGCCCGGGAAACCAAACTTACGTCCCTGTTATTGCCGGGTTAAATGCCGGTGACGTGATAGTTACCAACGGTGTGTATTTACTAAACAGTGAAGCCATTTTTAAAAATGGAGATACAGATAAGGGCATGAAGATGTAGTCCCGATAGTTAATTTATTTTGATTTAGAATATACAGGCTGCGCATCCAGGTAAGTTTTGGGTGCATAGGGTGTATAACTAAGCCTGTTAAATAGTGCTTTGCAGGTGTTAATTCCAGGTGTTCCGTTAATGGAGAAATACCAAAACCCCTCCAGGTCGCCATCATTCATGGTCATCTGGGTAAGGCCTTGTGATTTATGTTCGGCTATTTCCCAGTTGGCTATAACTTTATAGTTTACCCTGTTTTTATAGCTGAATGAAGCACTACGGTCAATTCTGAACAGGGCTGTATCGGTTAAAGTACGGGTTAACGGGTATTGGGCATATTTAGAGAACCGGGTGACTGAATCTGTTTTGTTCAGGGTAACGGCCCCTAAAATAATGGGCCTGTTATCAACAGGTAAAGCAGCTATGGCATTCAAAGCTAAAAGTGTTGCCGCCTTGTGCTGCCCATGAGTCGTGTTTTCTGGCAATAACGTAAACACAAAATCATAATGGTTACTTGTCAGAATTTGGTTCAGTCGCTTTTTTATCACGGGAACATTCCAACTTGTATCCAGCGGCTCCTTTTCATTTAACGTGTAGCGAGCGTCTTTCTGATCCATAAAATAATATCCATTCACACTTAAAATATGGCCTGCGTTAACCAATTCCTTTTTGCGGATAGCGGGTAAATTTGTCCTTGCTGTTTTTTCGTCTGTAAGTTCAAGGCCATAGTAGTTTTCGGCCAGTGTCGAATATTTGTACCCGGCCTCGCCGTTGGTGATCACAAACAGATCAACAATGCCATGCTGTTCCTTAGCAATCTTATATAGCGTAACAGAAAATGTACTTTCATCATCAGGATGAGCCATTACCACCAGCACACGCGGGCCATGGGTTATAGCCTGTGCCATCGTTTCCTGCAACCCGTCACCGGTAAAATAAAATGTTATGGTTAATAACAGTACAGCCAGCTTTTTCAAATGTTATATTTTTAGTATTTTAACAATGAGGCGTGAGGGTGGATTCGAACCACCGTAAAAGGTTTTGCAGACCCTCGCCTAAACCACTCGGCCACTCCGCCTTTTAACAATAAGCGGCCATACTTAAAATAAGTATGACCGCTTACAAAAGATTAATTCACGTCAAACCATAATTTGGTAGTCAGCACATCCGAGCCCTGGTTGGCCACGGCCGCTTTATAGCTTGCCCCATTAAGTGACTGCTCGGTACCGGGATAAATAAACCTTACCGGTATTTTACCATTCAGGGTACCGGCAACTGCGGGTTGCAGCTGCGGATAATCAAGCCTGCGCCATTCGGCAAAAGCTTCCAGGCCCTGCCCAAACAGCGCTATCCATTTTTGCTCGCCAATTGATTTTTTGTAGTTGCTTGCATCATATTGAACAGCAGGTTGATCTGCATAGCTGCTTGCTATGCCACCGGTAATGCTATATTGAGCTAATGATGCCAGTATAGCTTGCTTATATAAATCAGCAGCATTTTCGGTAGTGAAACCACGTGCGGCAGCTTCGGCCCGGTCAAACAAAACCTCGGCATAGCTGATGATCACAGCCGGCGCGTTTGGCGCTAAAAAATAAGTGCCTGGTTTTGATGTTTTGGTAAAGCCAATGCTGCTGGCATCGCCAACCAACAAACCATTTGGTAAGCCAACATAGGTTTGCGGTGTAGCATCTTTGGTTTTACTGGCGTAGACAGGCAGGCGCGGATCGTTCAGCGCAAATAGCTTATCAACAATAGTTTTACTGATACGGTAATCGTCCCTGGTATCAAACAGGTTGCTTATCGGGTTTTGATTAGGCGAGTTGTAATAAACAAACTGGGCTATATCTGAGTTCGAACTGATATATGCCCCGCCCTCAGCCTTAATATCATCCAATACCTGTTTGGCCTTCGCAGCATCCCGATCTGCAATGCGCAGCGCAATACGCAAACGTAGTGAATTGGCAAACTTTTTCCATTTGGCAATATCATTACCATAGATCACATCGCCTAAAATAGCTTTGCCTGCCGGGTCAAGCGCGGTCTGAGCTGCTTTCAAATCATCCAGTAAGGCATAATACACATCCTTTTGCGTGTCATAAGCCGGGGTTAAGTATTGGTCGATATTGGCAGACTGCTTGTAAGGAACATTGCCATAGGCATCTGTTAACAAACTAAACACCCATGAACGCAGCACCAGTGCTACCCCCTTATAATTAGTATTAGCCTGTGCATCGCCCAGCTTAATGATCTGGTTAAGGTTTACAATGCTTTTGGAATAACCTACTGTCCAAAGTTCCTGGAAGGCACTGTTGGTATATATATACCTGTCTGGGTCGGTATATTGAATTTTAGACCAGTATTGCACAAAAAGCAGGCTGGCATCCATATTATTGGCTGTTCCCCAGTAGGTATCGGCAGTAGTTTTGGTAGCTGCGGTAAGCAGGTAGTCTGGTTGTGCAACCTGGGCAGCATTTGGATTCTGGTTAATATCAACCAAGGTTTTTTTGCACGATGTTACAGATAGCAAAAACGCACCTGATAATAGCAACGATGTATATTTAAGTTTCATGATTTTTAGAATTTAAGGTTGATGTTAAAACCAATGTTACGAACGGTCGGCAGGGTAAGATCTTCCAACCCTTGTCCGTTGCCATTATTGAAGGCTGTTTCGGGATCTACATTTGGCACATTTTTATGTATTATCCAAAGGTTACGTCCCACAATTGATAGCGTTGCAGCCTGCAGGCCTACGCTTTTTACCCACCTTGAAGGGAATGTATAGCCCAGCTTAACCTCGCGCAGTTTAATATATGAAGCATCATAAACAAAAGCCTCATCAACATTGGTAAAACCTTTGTAGTATGATTGCGCAGGCAGTATTGTTGTATTTGGCGTACCATCGGCCTTTACACCTTTAAAAATAACACCATCCTGATAAACCGTTGCTCCCGCCGGCGCAGTACCGCTCACCTGTACAGCTGCAAGCTTGGTATTATTACCCGGATAATAATAGCTTAAGCCGCCGTTTGCCGCTCCGCGGCCCGGCAATGTTGAGGCCAGTACTCCGGTATAAGTACCGGTACGGTTTGTATTTGAATAAATAGAACCTCCAATGCGGGCATCAACCAAAAAGCTTAAGTTTATTCCTTTGTAGGTGAAACTGTTATTGATGCTACCCAGCCATTTTGGGGTAAACTTGCCCAGGTATTGTTTGGTAGGATTGATGGTTGGCGTACCATCTGCACCAACAATTATTTGCCCCGATGCATTGCGCAAATAAGCGTTGCCAAACAAGGTGCCGTAAGGTTGTCCAATAGCGGCCAACACCTGTACGGTACGGTCTGTACCCAGTATATAGCTCTGCAGGCGGCCTTCCGCATCAAGCGAAACCACTTTGCTGCGGTTAAGGGAATAATTAGTATTGATATCCCAGGTAAATTCTTTCGATTTTATAGGAGTTATGCCCAACTGAACTTCTAAACCTTTATTATTGATTTTACCACCATTGATCAGCTTCTGGCTATACCCTGTAGATGGGCTCACGTCGACTTTTAATATTTGGTTTACGCTATTGGTGTTATACACGCTCACATCAAAATGAACCCTGTCCTGGAAAAAACCAAGCTCAAATCCAGCTTCGGCAGATGTGGTTGTTTCCGGTTTAAGATTCGGGTTTAAATCAACGCTGTTTGCGTTTTGCTGCGGGTTTGTACCTAAAGGAGCGGTAAAATCATATGTATTGATGAGTTGATATGGTGTTGTAGCCTTACCCACTTTTGACCATCCTCCTCTTAGTTTTGCATAGGTTAACACATCGCTTTTAATATCCAACGCCTCTGATAATATCAAACTACCATTCACTGATGGATAAAAATAAGATAGGTTAGCAGCAGGCAGGGTCGACGACCAGTCGTTACGGCCGGTAAGGTTAATAAAAGCGTAGTTTCTGAACCCTATTTGAGCTGATGCAAAATAGCTATAGGTTTTAAGCTTGCCGTACAAATTGGAAGACACCAGCGGATCGCGTGAGTTGCTTAGCGTATATAAACCTGCAACAGCCAGCTTTGGCGCCACCTGGTCGTTTTGCTCGTTTACTATAGTGCTGATGTTACCACCACCCAAAACATCTAAAGAGAAATCATTATTGAGCTTTTTGGTGTATTGCAAACGGCCCTCGGTATTGTTTTCGTTCACGCTATAGGCATCTTCCTCATACGAGCCAAATGGTGTGCCATTGGTGCCATAAGCTACCTTGATCTTGCGCCTGTCGTTATAATAATCGGTACCTGTACGGAAATTGGCAGATAATCCTTCGATGATCTTGTAGTTCAATTCCACACTACCTATAATACGGTTTTTATGTTGCCCAACCGTATTTTCATAAGCCAGCCAGTACGGGTTACTGTAGTAACTGTTGTTCCAGTTAAAGGTATTGCCATTGGCGTCTTTATAGTTTTTTAACTGGCTTATATCAACCTGGCGGCCAAACCAGGTAAATTGCAGCATGGTACTGGTAGCACGCTTGCCGCCTGCTCCCGGCAGGTTATCGGCATCGTCTTTAATATAATTGGCAATAGTGGTTACCGTTAATTTAGGGCTAAGCCTGAAGGTAGAGTTCAGTAAAAATGAATTTCTTCCTTGTGATGTATTCGGGATAATACCTGTTTGGTGCAGGTTGTTGTAGGATAAGCGATAATCCGCTTTATCGCTACCGCCTGATAATGCTATACCATTGTTAAGGGTTACTCCTGTTTTAAAGAAATTTTTAACGTTATCCGGGTGCGCTATAAAAGGCACGGCAACGCCGTTTGAATTAAACTGCGGAATCAACGAACCATCTAAAGCCGGCCCCCAGCTTTCGTCAACACCATCATTAACGCCGGCGCCTTTACCATCAACATAGCTAAATTTACCGTTTGAACCCTGGCCATACTGATTTTGATAATTTGGCAAAAGCTGTACGTTTGAGAAGCTGGTATTTGAATTAATGTTGATACCCAAGCCCTTTGCGCCTTTACCTGTTTTAGTTTTAATGAGGATAACACCGGCCGCCGCACGATAACCGTAAAGAGCCGCCGCATTAGGGCCTTTAAGTACACTAACAGATTCAATATCTTCGGAGTTTAGATCGGCGATGGCATTGGCAAAATCCCTTGATCCGTTTGTACCCAAAAACTGGGAGTTATCAACTATAACACCATCCACCACAAACAGCGGTTGGTTGTTACCCGCGATAGAGGTTTCGCCGCGAATAATGATCCGGGACGAACCCATATCACCCTGGCTGTTGGTTACCTGCACCCCGGCAATTTTACCGGCCAGCGCATTCACCAGGTTGGTTTCTTTAGCCTCGGAGATATCCTTCGACTTTAACCCCTGAACAGCATAGCCCAATGATTTTTTATCCTTAGATATATTGAGGGCCGTGATTACCACTTCGTTAAGGGAATTGGCAGCCTCCTGTAATATGATCTGTAAATTGTTTTCAGCTTGCTTTACGGTGATCTCCTGCGCTGCGAAACCTATATAAGTAACCTTTAATATATCGTTAACATTGGCGCTGAGGGAGAATTTTCCATCTGCATTGGTTTGCGCACCATTGGAAGTTCCTTTTACAGAGATATTAACACCGGGCAATGGCAGGCCATCGGATTTTGCGGTTACCACTCCGCTTATTTTAACAGATTGCGCCGCAACTGTTTGGATGAGAAAAAATGGCAACAGGATTACCAGTAACAGTTTGTAATTTTTAAACATGATAAATAGATTGTGAATAGTTTTTGAATATCAATACAGCTGAATGAAAGCATTGGCTAACAGCTTTTTTGGCATGAAATACCCGCTGATATGCTTTATAGAACCTGTAAAGAATTAATTTTTGCTTTGTGGTTATTTAAAAGATAACAAGCTGCAGCAAGTACACTCATTAAATAACCATTGCGGTTGGGTTAGCATCAACAACGCATGCTTTGCATACAGCCATGGAAAGAATTGCAGGTAAACAGCGTAGCATCAGAAGAATAGTTGGCGTGAAAAAAGGTAGCTGTTGTTTTCATAACATTAAGATATTGACTTATAGAAAAAGCAACCGGAATAAATAATTGCAAGCAACTTACTCCGTAATTGCCCGGTATTTTTAATTAACAGATGCAGTTTTATTATTAACCAGCGCATCTACAGCTTTTAGCATCGATGCAAATTCCTGGGTATCATATAAACGGGTGAGGTAAACTATTTTACCATCCTTATCAATAATAACATTACGCGTTACGCCGCTTTTTTTGTTGGCGAACCGGCCAAAAATATCGGCTCCGGGATCAAGCGCCAGCGGGTAGCTGATATTCATTTCCTGGTGAAATCTCTTTACCTTTTCAAGGGGCTCATCGCGATCTACACCTATCAGAATCAGGCCTTTGCCTTTATAAGCCTGCCATACGTCCTTTTCAAGGTGGGGCATTTCTTCGCGGCATACACTGCACCAGCTGGCTGTAAATTGCAGAATAACAACTTTGCCGCGCAGCTCTTTTAAGGAGGTTTTGGTACCATCGGCAAGTTGCAGTTCAAAATCTGCAGGTGCCTGGTCGCCAACTTTTACAATATAGCCACGATCAATAGATGCAGGATCAGTTGGTTTTGCAGTTTGCGCGCCGGCGAACATGGTGCTTATCAGAAATGTACAGGTAATGAGTAAATGTTTAATATTCATAGTTGTAAATTTTAATGCTGCTTTTAGCAGGCATAAATTTTTAAGTATTTTAATTAAACAGGATTTCAGAGAGAAAGGGAGATAATGATCAGCCATGGGCTGTGCAATAATTTTGCGAATATTATCTTCTCCACCTTTTATAGCGGACAGGAATTAGCACCTTTATAACAATGGGCTTACAGGTTGCTAAGACATCATAGGGCCTTTCCCTCAGTCTTTCTTGATAATTAAAATTAAAGAACTTATTTCGTCAGCAAATATATAATATATTCTACTAAACACATAGACTTTATATAATTTATTTGTCATTTAAATATCTTCCCAATAATTTCATCCGGCATGCCGCAAATTGAGCCAAGGCAATGCTTAAATAAGAGCCTTATTATTCGCTTGCCGGCCTATAATTTAAATTAAGCAGATGGTTAGTGTATTTTTAACTTGCAGAGTATTCAATTCTTTTTATATTTGCGCTCCCGAAAACGAGATAGGCACACGGTTAACCGCAACGCAACTCGAAACAGGAAACACCAACGCGAAAGTAGCTCAGTTGGTAGAGCACGACCTTGCCAAGGTCGGGGTCGCGAGTTCGAATCTCGTCTTTCGCTCCAAAGCCCTTCTCTAAAAAAGAAGGGCTTTTCTTTTTTAAAAGGTTAATAACCAGGCATCCAGTACGCTATTATCCTTACGCTCCGCATCGCTGCCGTGAATGAGGTGTTTCTCAACAAATTGTATGTGGCAATTCAATCAAATTCCAACATTTTTTGCATACCACTTAATTAATCATTATTATTACTATTAACTAATAACCTGATAGTCATGACCTTTACTTTCAGATTTTTCCCGTTTAAGGATTTTATATTTTCCATTATACCAACTATTGGTACCTATGGCGGCTTCCTTGATGGCATTATTACGTTCCCCAATAAATGGATGGCTTTTGGGTCAGGATTTGTAGTATCTGTAATACTGGCAATAATTTTCCATGCCGAAAACAAGCGTAATTACAGAAGGTCGCTGGCCGAAATACTGGCGATGGGTTATTTTATGAATTTTACCGGCAGGCTGGCTAAACTTTTAAAAGGCAAGGCCGATATCAGTTTTTCTTTCCCGGATACTAATCTTGTAGCTTACCCTCCCGGCAAGGTTAACGTTAAGGTAGGCATACCGGGCACCCTAAACGCTTTGGTTAAATATTGCAATATGGTAGAAGCCCAAAGTGATGTAGTGTATATTCGCGAATCGACCAAAAATGACCCTTACTGGGTACGGGCAAAAAAGGAAGACGATGGCACCATAACCATTTATGAATTTCCAAGAACCCTGTTTGCCCTTTCCAGGTACCTGGAAAAAGAGTTTGAGAATCAACAGAAAGCCGAAAAAAACTCGAAAAAGATCTATAAATATTTTGATGATAAACTAAAGCAATTGAAAATACAGCACAGCAATGAGTTCCCTAATGACAGGATCAAGTTTCAATACGTGTAGGTGTAAAAACGCATATTTTGCATCTCCCGGATATAGATCCAATATGCTATATCCGCTGGGTATAATTTTCTAATTCTTCTTTTTTTCAAGCTGCTCCCTGAATTTTTTTTCCTCTTTTTCTTTCTTCTCCCTTGCTTTTTTTAAAGCCTTCTCCCGCTCCTTTTTTTCCTTTTTAGTAACTGGCTTACCGGCTTCTTTTTCCTGCGATTTGCCGACCCCGACGCATGACTTGAGTCCATCGAGCAACGTAAGCCATATTGTTTTAAAGAAAGGAAAATTTGCCGGGCGGATAAAAACCACGTTGGCCGACCGTGGTACAGGCTTTCCCTCATCGGGGTTATCTTGTTTAAGTATTACGGCATTGGCCAGCAGAGACAGGAGCGACTTTTTCGCGTAACCTCTTTCCTCATCGCGTTTTAGTAAATCCACCTTTAGGTTATTGTAGAGGAACGTGACCTTACCGGCAGCGTTTTTTTTGTCGCCGTGAACATTAAAGTCGAGACTATTTACCCTTCCCGATGTTATTTTTACCAGGCCCAGGGGCATAACCGCCGGATTAGCAGCCAACATATCCATAGAGCCCAGGTGCCCTTTATAACTGTAGCTATAAGCAGCATCGCTTAAATTAAAACCAAAGGCCAGGTCGAGCTTGCCTTTGCCCATAAAATAAGTATTGAGGTTAGCCGTACAAACAGGATGCTGACTGAGGATAGTTTTTTTATTAGTGAGGTTGAGAAACCTACCCGTAGTATTATCAAACTTTACCGCCCCGGCTTTCCCGGAGCTTTTGTTATACTCGCTGTAGGTAACGTCGATCTTTTTTATGTCGAGCGTATCCACATTGAGCCCCGCTTTTACCTGGCGGATAGCCCAGTTGGGGAACGTTACCAGTCTATCGGTAGTTTGAAGCCGGCCATTGGGGTTGGCAAAAACTTCGAAACTTCCTTTATCAACAGTAATTTTTGATACCAGGAGATCCTGCGCTCTACGATAGCTGCGGTAATCAAAATGATGAAAGGTAACCTTATCAAGGTGCAGGGTAAAGCGGTCGCTTTTGCTTTTGGCAAAAAATGCCTTTACGCTTAGTGGCTGTATGTCTATCCCTGCAATATCCAACCGGGCTTCGCGGGTGGATAGTTTTACCGATCCCACTTTATATTTATACAGGCCCCCGGCAGAAGTTTGGGTATAATGCTTCAGCTCTGTAACGATGTCCCTGCAATATAATGTTCTGGAGGTATCTGTTTGCGTTGTCGAATCTATCAGCAGGTCGGTAGCTTGCAGGTTCATCTCCTTCAGTACAGAAACCGAAGGCTTGGGGACACTCTTATCTCTGTAAGTAAAGGTGATAGCATCCAGGTTAATCTGACCTACATGGATCATTTTAAAACTGTTGGAAATTTTCTGGTAGAGGGTTCGTTTATCCTTCTGCTCCTTTTTGTGCGGCTTATCTGTGTTTTTACTGATATATATTTCCGGGCTATTCAGCGTAATCCGGCCAATATCCATTTTCTTTTTAAACCAGGTTTGCAGCGGGTGCGCTTCCGAAATTTCCAGTCGCTTTACGTGCAGTTCATAAAGATGATTGGGGGCATCGCCACTTTCCTGCATCTTACGGTAAACAGCAGTATCCGGACCGAAGGTAATATCATACAAAGTGGCCTTCCCCGCAAAAATATGCAGCTCGGCTTTACTAAAATCTACATGGTATAAACTATCGGAGCCTTTTAAAACCGCATCCTTTAATTTTGCGGTAAGCTTGCTGGTTAAAAAACTATTGAGGAATAATGCTACAACAAGCACCAATAAACCCACCGCCGCCAAACTGATCAATACAATTTTTTGCCACCTGTGCTTTAAAAACGAAACCGCCATAATAATTGCTCTTATTTTAGTTTTAAGCAACCTACAGGCAGCTTTATAATAAGCTACAACACCAAAACCGCGGTTTTGTTAATCCGTTGTTACTGTTACTTTTAACGAAAGCACCAGCATAATATCAATAACGTTTAGATGGCTCCACGCAAAACAGGGCGAAGAAGTAATTTACCGCTTCAACTTTCCATTTACAATACGATCTGTATAATCCTGGATCAGGGCCTTACAATCAAGCATTGCCTTATCCATTTCAGAATCAATTTTCCCGCCCATTAAATTCTTTTCAAGCCCTTTATCAGCAGCCGCGAAAATCCCCGTAAATACTTTTCCATCAAACAAATAAATATAATTACCCTGCATAAACTGGTATATATTACCCGGCGAATTGATTACCCTTGGCGTTTCGTCCGGGGAATTGGTGATCAGGCTTCTGCCCCATGATCTAAAAGGCTTATTATAACCTATCATATCAACTATGGAAGGATATATATCCATTTGCGAGGCCAGGTCTGTCCTCACACCTTTTAAAGCATAAGCCTTATTAGCACTGTAAAACAATATGGGAACAGCAAACCGGTTAATAGCCTTACTATATTCAGGATAATAAGTTTGACTGGTATGATCGGCAGTTATTACAAAAATGGTGTTATTGAACCAGGGCTGCGTTTTTGCATAGTTAAAAAACAGCCGCAGGGAGTTATCTGTATATTGTACACATTTATCAATAGTAAGCGGACCACCTTTAAACCTCGCCTTGTATTTTTCCGGAATCTGATCGGGATCATGCGATGATAGGGTAAACAGCGTAGCCATAAATGGCTGTTTCTGGGTGTTAAGCGTTTTACCCATGAATTGAAAAAATGGCTCATCCCAAATACCCCAAATACCATCAAAATCTCTATCGTTGTTATATTCCGTTCTGCCGTAATAGTTTTTAAATCCTAAAATATTGCCGAAGCCCTGGAAACCCATAGAACCGTTTGCCGCCCCATGAAAAAACGATGTTTGATAACCCATTGTATCGCAAACGGATACCAGGGACTGGATTTGTTGCTTTGCATAAGGCGATGAAGTAAAGGCGGTTTGAAACGATGGAATACCAGCCAAAATAGACGACATGGCGTGAATAGATTGCCGCCCGTTGGCGTAAGCATTGGTAAATATTAAGCTGTTATCAGATAATGAATCTAAAAAAGGAGTGTAGGATTTAAAATCGGGTATATTGGCGCCCCTGTTCATACTTCCCCAATACTCCCTTGCCATGCTTTCCAATATAATAACTACAACATTAGGCTTTACAGCGGGGGTGTTGTTGTATTGTTTTACAGGCTTAATATTCGCGTTAATATAGTTTTGGTCTGTCCAGTGTTCAAGTTTAAAATTGTTGGCGCTAAGCGTTCTGAAAATGGCAAAAGGTGTGTTTAATACAATATCGCCCTGGTTGGGGATGATTACGTGTTTGTAGGCATCAATCATGTTTATAGGCCTGGTGCTGTGACTAAAATCGCCCCGTATGCCACCAATAACTAAAGCCAGCACAATTAAGAATGCAGCTACTGATGAATAAAAATAGGATGCCGGTTTTCTCCCCGGGTTGGGTTTAATTTTTACGCGGCTATATAACCATATCCAGCAAAGACTGCATAATATAAAAATGATAATTACATACCAGTATGCTCCGGAAAAGTGTTTAAATAGTGCTTTCTTGTTATTTTCATCGGCAAGCACATCAAGCGTAGCCTTTGTTGATCTAACCTGGCTAAAACGGTAGTAAATAATATCAACAAAATTGGTAGCGTAAGCCAGCAGGTTTGTAATGAAGTATAAAATTGTTAACCCTTTTTGGAAACCGGGCCGTGTATTAATGGCTAAGGGCAAAATACTTAATACAATAAACAAACTGTTAATATATAATAGCGCGGCTGTATCAAAAGCCATCCCGTAATAACACAGTTTTAATATAGAGGAAAGGTGATCAACAGCGAAAAGATTTGCATTAAATGCAAAAAACAGCACCCTGCCTATGAAATAAAATAAATAACCTAATAAAATCCTGAATATAAGAACCTTATATTCACCTAATCTGAATTTAACCTCCATTAAAAAATATTGCTTTTATTACCCTTAAATTACATAAGGCAAGGCATGATTAAAGCCGCTACGGGGGAAAAACCTTAATATACCTTTGTTTACATACAGGGATGATTGTAAAAAAAACGAATATAGTAAAAAAGCAAATAATGTATCGGAGAGCGGCCCTTTGCTAAAACCGATAAGCGGCTGAATTTATTTAAGCAGGTAGATCATTAAAATAAACGACGAAATGTGTTTAAAGCAAATCCTGAGGTGCTTAAGTGCAACCGTTATCTGGTTTTCAACTGTACGTTTTGAGATACCCAGCTGACCGGCAATTTCCTGGTTGGAGAGTTGCCTCACCCTGCTCATGTAAAATATTTCCTGGCAACGTTTGGGTAACTGCACCAGGTATTTATCCAGCTCCTGCTCAAACTCCTGAACCATAATATGCTGCTCACCAGCGTTACCATCTACCTGCTCTGCTAATTCAAGCCCCTCGGGAGCCAAAATAACAGGTGATTTTGCCGATCTCATCCTGTTATACACCTGGTACCTGATAGCCGTAAGTAAAAAATTGGGGAATGACTCAATTTCCAGCAGGTTTCTGCGGTTCCAGATATTCAGGAAAACATCGTGCACAATTTCTTCACTCTCCTCCCGATCTTTAACGTACACCAGCGCGGTTTTGTAAAGCCTTACCCAGTACCGGTCAAAAAGAGCGGTAAAAGCTGCTTCGTCATTGCGGCGGATAGCAGCCCAAAGTTCAGCGTCACTAAGCGGGGAATTAGACATAATTGGTAGGGTAAAAGTATGAAAAGACCTGAAATATTTCAATGTTTTACTTTTTGCAAATAAAAATTTACAAAAGTATGTGTGTGTGATTAAATGTTACCTACACATATAATGTATAAACCTGTAATATATATTCCTGATGATAACCAAAAACGAGTTTCTGGCTTTGTACCAAAAGTACATTAACGGGCAATGCACCCCTATGGAAAAGGAATTGCTTGATAGTTACAGCGATGAAATGAAATTGCAGGGTGATGACTGGACCGATGATTTAGTTGATGAGCAGGATGTACGCAACAGAATTTGGCAAAAACTAAATGACAGCCGCAAAGTAGTTGAAATTACACCACGTAAAAAAGCCAATTACCGTTGGATTACCGCAGCAGCTGTTTTACTGATAGCTTTATTTGCGGGCTTGTTTTTTATAAAAGGTGAAAAACCAAAACAACAGGCAGTTACCGGCATAGCAAAAAACAAACAACAACAAATTGTACCGGGCAGTAACAAAGCCTACCTCACCCTGGCCAACGGCGCAAATATTATTCTCGATGATGCTAAAAACGGTGAAATTGCCGCTAAAACCGGCATCAAGGTGAGTAAAACAGCTAATGGCGTACTTGTATATCATTTTACAAAAACCAGACCCGAAGCTGTTGCGAGTGCCGCGCCAGAGTTTAATACCATAACCACACCACGCGGCGGGCAATACAAGGTTGAACTGGTAGATGGCACTAAAGTTTGGTTAAATGCCGCATCATCATTAAGGTTTCCGCAGGCATTTACCGGTACCGACAGGCAGGTTGAACTAACCGGCGAAGCTTATTTTGAAGTGGCAAAAAATAAAGAAAAACCATTTATTGTAAAAGCTAACGGTACTCAGGTGCAGGTATTGGGTACTCATTTCAACGTAAATGCCTACAGCGATAATAACAATATAACCACCACCCTTTTAGAAGGATCTGTAAGAATGTCAAATGCAAGCTCGGCAGTAATGCTGGTTCCCGGCCAACAGGGATCTGCAGGCGAAAACGGCGCGGCGATTAAAGTTAGCAAGGCTGATACCGAAGAAAACATGGCTTGGATCAATGGCTTCTTTGTATTTCATGACGAAAGCATTGTAAATGTGATGAAGCAGGTAAGCAGGTGGTACGATGTTGATATAGAGTACCGCGACAATGTGCAACAGAACGAGTTTGGCGGTACCATATCCAGGTACAAAAACATTAATGAGTTATTAAACAATATGCAGTTAACCCGTACTATTCACTATAAAATTGAAGGAAGGAGGGTAATCATTATGAAGTAGTTATATCTGCCCAATAATGTTAACCTGTTAAAATAATAACCAGGAGCGTTCGCACCGCCCCTGGTATTAAGCTGTGAAGCTGCCAGGTAAAAACCAATGATCATTTTTCTCATAACCAATTATTTAACCTAACATTCAAATGTATAAAATTTCTACTGCAATTAGATGCAGGGAGCTTCCCCGTATCCAATCTAAATTATTTCTGATTATGAAATTGACGTTCTTTTTATGCTTGATTTCCATACTGCAGGTTAGTGCCTCCACTACCTATGCACAAAAAATCAGCATGAACAAAAATAATGCATCCCTGGCTGCAGCACTAAAAGAGATCCACAAGCAGAGTGGATTTAGTGTGCTTTACAATGCCAAAATGCTAAAGTTGGCAGTGCCTGTAAACGTGCATTTACAAAACGTTGAACTGGAAGAAGCATTAAAACAATGTTTCCAGGACCAACCGTTTACTTATGTAATCAATAATACAACCATCGTAGTTACACCTAAGATACAGGAAACAACCCCTGTTCAGGCTATTACGGTTACAGGCCAGGTTAAAGACAACAAGGGGTTGCCCCTGCCTGGTGTTACCATTAAAATAAAAGGCTCTGAGATTGGCACTCAAACAGGCCTTGATGGTAAATATTCTCTTAGCGTACCCGATAATAAAGCCGTTTTGGTATTTAGTTTTATTGGTTTTGTTAACCAGGAAATAACCGTTGGCAACCAGGCTAAAATTGATGTGGTGTTAAAGGAACAAACATCGGCACTTAATGAGGTTGTAGTTGTAGGTTACGGTACGCAAAAAAAGGTAAACCTGACTGGTGCTGTTTCTACAGTAAGCGGCGAAGATCTTAATAAACGCCCGGTTATAAATCCGGCTTCGATGTTGCAGGGAACTATACCCGGCGTACAGGTGAGCCAGGGCTCGGGCGAACCGGGTAACGAAAGTGTAACCATACAGATCAGAGGAAACGGAACCTTTAGTGGCGCCGGATCAGCACCGTTGGTTTTAGTAGATGGTGTTCCGGGTAGTTTTAGTGATATTAATCCTACAGATATTGATAATGTATCCGTTCTTAAAGATGCGGCTTCCGCATCAATATATGGTTCAAGGGCTGCAAACGGGGTAGTATTAATTACCACCAAACAAGGCAAAGCAGGCCAAATGAAAGTTCAGTACGATGGCAATGTTGGCATATACAAGCCAACCAAGCTTTTTAAACTGATAACCAACTCTGCTCAATACATGGAATTGTATAATGAGGCCCGTATCAATACTGGTTTAAATGATCCTAACGATCCAACCAAACTATATGGTCTTTATCCGCAGGATCAGATAGATCTTTACCGTAACAGTTCAGATCGTGTTCATTATCCTAATACCGATTGGTTAAGTCTTATTTTTAAAACGGCTCCAACACAAAATCATAACCTAACCTTTAGCGGCGGAAATGAAAAAACCACTTATAACATATCATTAGGTTACGTTGATCAGAATGGTATTATCAGGGGTTTCAATTATAAAAAATATACTGGTCGTATTAATCTAACCTCAAAAATTAACGATCATATCAAATTCGGAACTAATATTTTATTAAAATCCGGCACTACAGAATCTGCTGCAGGTGGCTCAAAAGATTTATTCCTTTCGGCCATGTCACAAGCGCCTACCTACGGACCATACCTTACCGATGGAAGCGGGCACTTTACCTATAAGGCTTATGATTATGAATACAACAACAAAAACCCTATAGCTGTACTTGACAATAGCTTCACCCACAATACAAACGATTACGCCGTTAATGCTCAAGGCTGGTTTGAAGTACAGTTCACCAAAGATTTTTCATGGTATACCAAGGGAGCTGTAAATGTTAATATGGATAAGTACAAGGATTATAAATCAACCCTTGATCTATATAATTTCAAAACCAACACGCTTTCTACTTCGTTAGATTTGGGTAAGGGATTAACCGACCAGGACGAACAAACTGTTTACTCAAACTTGTACAGTTACTTAAATTACAACCATAACTTTAACGGGCACAGCATTAAAGCGCAGGCTGGTTACAGTGTTGAGCAAAGTAAATACTCATACCTGCAGGGTTACCGTCAGAATTTCCCTGATGAGGACTTAAGGGAACTAAACGCCGGCGGACAGGACATTCAAAGAGCCAGCGGTACAGCAAACCAATGGGCGCTAATGTCATACTTTGGTCGTGTAAATTATAACTACAAAGAGCGTTATTTGTTAGAGGGCAATATCCGTTATGATGGCAGCTCAAAATTTGCCGGCAATAACAAATGGGGTATATTCCCATCATTTTCCGGAGGCTGGCGTGCATCTGAAGAGCCTTTTGTAAAAGCCATGAATTTAACCTGGCTGGATAACTTTAAGTTAAGAGGCTCATGGGGGAAATTAGGTAATCAAAACATTGTAATAGGAGGTTATGGCCAAAATTACCCATACCAGGCATTATTAAACCTGACCGGGAATTACTCTTTTGATAACTCCGCCTTAACAACCGGCGTAGCCCAACAATCATTAAACAATCCCGATATTAAGTGGGAAACTACTACCATGACAGATATTGGCCTGGATCTGGCACTTTTCAAAAACTTCAATGTAACTTTTGATTGGTACAAGAAAAGAACAATTGATATCTTAAGGCAATCGCAAGTTACCGCAATTGTGGGCTTAAGCGCCCCAACTATTAACGATGGCGTTGTTGATAATACCGGAGTTGAGCTTGGTTTAAACTACAGCAACATGATTCATGAAGGATCATTAAGCGGGTTTACCTATGGCTTAGGAGTTAATTTAGATCACTTTAATAACAAACTGGTAAAATACGGTCAGCAAGACATTTTTGATTATACCACTAACAAAAACGGACAGCCTATAAGCTCTTTTTATATGCTGCAGGTTGCAGGAATTTTTCAGTCAACTGCCGAGGTAAACAGCTCGCCTAAACAATTTAATGACAGCACCTTACCGGGCGACTTGAAATATAAAGATGTTAATGGCGATGGCAAGATCAACAGTGATGACAGAACCATTATAAGCGGCGTATACCCTAAATTAAATTACTCGTTTAACCTATCGGCAAGCTTTAAAGGATTTGATTTTTCTGCTATGATGCAAGGTGTTTACGGTAGTAAATCATACGTATCTAACTGGGGAGTAATTCCGTTTGTACAAGGCACACCACCAACAACCGATTGGTTGAACAGATGGACTCCTGAACACCCATCAACCACCATGCCTCGTATTTACTGGGGATGGAGCGCTCCGCAAAAACTTACCCGCCCATCAACTTTCTTTTTACAGGATGCATCATACTTAAGGCTTAAAAATTTAGTATTTGGCTATACACTGCCGTCTAAGGTAACCAAAAGCATAGGTATTGACAGGTTAAGGGTTTACTTTGCCGGCGATAACTTATTTACCATAACCAAATTTAAGGGTCTTGATCCAGAACGTTATGGAAGCGGTGATTTAGTGCAGTACCCGCAAAATAAAATATACTCTTTTGGTGTAAACGTTTCCTTTTAATCAGTCCACATGAAAAATCGAATTATAGCAACTATATTAATTACATCACTGTTTTTAGGTGCATGTAAAAAAACACTGGATCTGAATCCGCTGGACCAGATATCCACATCTACATTTTATAAATCAAAAAGCGACTTTGACAAAGCCCTTGCCGCAGTTTACGCGTCTTTACAAAACAATGAATTCGCCGAGGAGCTTCCTATTCGGGATTGCCTTACCGATAATGGTTATGCGCAGTTTAACTCGGGCAGCGTTAATGATGTTGATCAGGGTAACTTAAATCCTACTACTGGTGGCTATGAAACCGGTATTTACAAAGACAGCTATGTTGGCATTGGAAGGGTAAATTTATTTATTCAAAACCTGGCTAACTACAAAGGATCTGATATTGCAGATGCCGACAGAAAGGCCTATGAGGGCGAAGTAAGGTTTATAAGAGCATTTTTTTACTACCAGTTATACACCATTTATGGTGATGTTCCCTTGGTTTTAGAGCCGCTTACCCTGGCTACCCAAAAACAGCCTAAAGTAGCCGCAGCTAAGATACTGACTCAAATAACAACCGATCTTGATTACAGTATTGCAAACCTTAATACCGCTCCATATTTTTCAAACGGAGGGCATGCGGCTTCTTCATCGGCCAAGGCATTAAAAGCCCGTGTACTTTTATTTGCAGCTTATGGCACTACTGGTACGCCTGATGTGGCAATGCTAACGCAGGTAAGGGATCTTTGTAAAGATGTTATGTCGCAATACACCTTAACTAAAAACTTTGAGGACAATTTCAGGGATGCTACACAGAAAAACAATACAGAAACCATCTTCTCTATTAATTTTTTAGCACCTAACAATTTAGCCTACTGGGACAGGGATTATGGCGACTGGTGCTCAGCAAGCCCGCTGCCTAACTTTGTTAACACGTTTGAGTGTACCGATGGTTTACCTTATGGTACTTCTCCCCTTACCGATACAAAAAAGCCGTTTAACAACCGCGACCCAAGATTAGCCAAAACAGTATATGTTGATCATCCTGATTTTGGCGGAGGTAAAGTACATAACCCGTCAAACCCACGCCCTACAGGCTATGGCGTCCTAAAATTTCTTGACCCGGCCAATCTTCCATTCGGGTTTTCGACACTTAGCGGCCAGGATGCTATTGTATTACGTTTAGGAGAAGTGATGCTGATGTATGCCGAAGCACAAAACGAAATTGCCGGTCCGGATGCAACCGTTTATAAAGCGATGACAGATTTGCGCGCCCGTGTAACTATGCCCGCTTACCCGGCCGGATATACCAAAGAGCAAATGCGCGAAAGGATAAGACATGAGCGCCGTGTTGAGCTCGCTTTTGAAGGCTTACGTCATTATGATTTAATGAGGTGGCACATTGCGGATGATGTGTTAAATAAAGTAAAGGATAGCCTGATCCCTTACCATTTTGAAAATAAATTTTACAAATGGCCACTGCCACAAACAGAGATTGATAAAAGTGGTGGCGTATTGGTTCAAAATCCTGATTATAAATAATCAACTTAAACAGGTTTAATTTATACGATAACAAAGCGGCGGGTAATTTACCTGCCGCTTTGTTTATTTAAAGGGCCCAGCTCTTATAGGATCATAATTTTTACATCACCCTGATTCCGGGGCAACACAGGTTCCCGGTTGATTTCCTACTTTTACCAAATCTTAAAATCATCTGCAATAAATGAAAGCTTTAACATTTTCAACTTTTGGCGGCCCGGAAGTACTTGAATATATTGACATTCTTACACCCGTATTACAACCCGGAGAGTTACTGGTTGAAATGAAAGCCATCGGCTTAAATTTTGCAGATGTTTATCGCCGAAAAGGGAATTATCACCTAAAGGGCACCCCTCCTTTTATAGCCGGGTATGAGGGTGCTGGTGTGGTAATCAACGCCAACAACAACCCCGATTTTAAAATTGGCGATAGAATTGGCTTTGCCGATGTGCCTTTTGCAAATGCCGAAATGGTGGCCGTTCCTGTTGATCATGCCATTCCTTTACCAGCAAACATTAGTTTTGAAACTGCTGCTTCGGTTTTACTACAAGGGCTTACCGCGCAGTACCTGGCTACAGACAGCCACCAGACCAAAGCTGGCGAAGTAGTGCTTATACATGCCTGCGCCGGCGGTGTAGGGCAATTGCTAACCCAGATAAGTAAACTTTTGGGCGCAAAAACAATAGGGCTAACCTCATCTGCAGAGAAGGCAGCAACAGCCATACAAAACGGGATTGACAAAGTGTTTTTGTACCAGGATGATTGGAAAAATGAAGTTTTATCTTTTTGCAACAATGGCGTTGATGTGGTTTACGATAGTATTGGCAGCACCTTACAGGACAGCTTTGAGGTAACAAAAAACTGCGGACAAGCAGTATTTTTTGGCATGGCCGGCGGCGACCCTGCGTTTGTAGACCCAAGGATGCTGATGGATACCTCAAAAACACTCACAGGCGGCGACCTTTGGAGTTACCTGACCTCAAAAGAACAAAGAATAAAGCGGGCCAGCCAGCTCTTTACGTGGATTAGCAATAATGAAATTGCCATTTCGCCGCCAACCGTTTTTAAACTTGCTGATGGCAAGGAGGCACATACCTTTTTAGAAAGCAGGAAGAGTAACGGTAAAATAATACTGATTCCTTAAAATTTTTACAATTTATAGGAGTGATTAAATTTCAATGAGTCGGTTAATTATCATTTTTATAGAGCCATCGGCTCGAACATCTTGTAGCAACGGATTTCAATCCGTTGATTATAAGCCAAATTAAAATGAGTGCCATCGGCACGGCGCATATCTTTTAAATGGAACCGGCGCTTTCATTTAGTGGATGCTAAATGACTGTTAACCAGCCGAGTATATCGTCCGAACCTATGGTTCTTTTTATAGGCTGCCTCTTTTTCAACGGATTGAAATCCGTTGTTACAATATTAGCCGTGGCTACGCCACTGGTTTATTTACTTTTATTTAAAACCTCGTCAAAATTAATGAATAGATCGGCCTTGCTGTCGTCATCATAAACACCTCCTGCTATAATGCTTTGCCCGGTTACTGCGGGATTATTTCCATGCCCTAATGGCCAGCTGCCTTTGCTGTTTGATACGCCAAACCCGGCATAGGAGGCTGCTTTAATAGCAAAATCGGTACAGTTGTTTTTGGATAGATGATACTCCAGGCCATCATAACGTTTGGTGAGCAGCAGGATCTTTTCAAATCTTTTTTTGGAAATAAATTTACCCATCACTTCATCCCACCTGTGCCCGCAATCATTTTTAAAGGTTCCCGAGCAGGAAGGATCCAATGGCGTTGCCGAAAATAGGTTGTCTTTTTGTGGATAAAATCCAAAAGAAATAGAAACCGACGTTGAATCGGTATTATACTTAATAAGCGTAATAAAAGTATGCCCTGTATTGGTAAAAGCAAATACTTTGGGTTTGCCCGGTACCGGTTGTTTTACATGGAAAAGCAATGCATATGCGGCAGCCTTTTTACCATCATTAAACGTATTGATGATGCGATCATAAGTTATCGCTTTGCTTTTTTCTTCGGTTTTGTCTTTTAACCCAACGGGACCTGGTGCATTGATAAATACCGAATCGTCCTTTGTATTAATGGATAAATAATTGGTATTTAAGGTAAAATCCTTATTCACGCTATCGGCTGCCAGCGAATCAGCTGAATACTGCAATGGCGCCGGGTTGTTATTTGCCTGTTTGCCCTTTGCATATTGCATTGTTTTAAAAAAACATTTCATAGCCAAAGGATACAAACGCAACCTGGCAAATACATTGGCCAGCCTGTAATATACTTTAACTTTTGATTGATTATAATTTACCTCATTGTTATTCGCCGAAAGTTCTTTTAAGTAGCCCATCAGTTTTTTTCTTTCCTGGCGGTTACTTAAATGGGTTTCCATACCTTCAATAAGGTTTACATCAGCTTCATTGTTAATTCGCGCTTTATTGGCGGCAGCCGGTGCTTTGCTTACATCCGATAAAACAGGAATATTAAAATCGTTTTCAAAAAAGTCTTTGGCTGTGGTATCGCCCGGTTTTAGTTTATAACGCACCGCTGCTGACAATTGGGCATACACGGGTAAACAATATAATAGGTAACTTATGATTATAAACGCCTTAAAATATGGGGTTATACGACGAGTTATCATGAAAAATGGTTTTTATCTGGTTAATGTTATAACGTAAATGAATAGCAAACAGTACATGGAATTTGTTTATCCACAACAACAATAATTTGGGCAATTATTATAGCCAGCCAGGTAAAAATGATGAAAAGCCTTTTTCATATATGGCACAAACGTAATAACATTTTAAATAGTCTACAAATTTAGTAGAGTATTTATTAAACTTGCAACATCGATCTGATTTTTTAGTTTGATATGACATTGTTTAGATGAAAGAATACGCTTTAATAACAGGTGCAAGTAAAGGCATAGGCAAATCAATAGCTTTATTACTGGCTCAAAAGGGTTACAACTTATTGCTGGTAGCCCGATCAGCAAACGAATTGGAAGATTTATCGGTTCATATCAAAGCGCAATATCATGTGGAGGTTTCTTATTTTTTAGCCGATCTATCAGCAGCCGGTGCTACTACCCGGATAACGGAGTGGAGCAGGAGCTTATCGGTTCCTATATCCATACTTATAAATAATGCCGGCTATGGTCTTTGGGGTAACTTTGATGAACTGGCCCTGACCGGGCAGCTGAGCATGATAAAGGTTAATATAGATGCAGTGGTTGAGTTATGCTATCATTTACTCCCGGTTTTAAAATCACAAAGGCAAGCTTATATATTAAATGTTGCCAGCACTGCGGCTTACCAGGCGGTGCCTACGCTGGCGGTTTATGCGGCGTCAAAATCGTTTGTACTATCATTTAGCCGGGCTTTACGCTATGAGTTAAAAGAGACTGCTGTATCGGTAAGCTGCCTGTGCCCTGGCCCTACCGACACGGGCTTTGCCCATCGTGCGGGTATGGACGCGCTGGCCGATCTGGCAGCCAAATTTAATATGACACCCGATGATGTTGCCGCCATAGGCATCAGTGGCATGTTCAGTAAAAAGGCCGAGATTGTGCCGGGCTTTTTGAATAATCTATCGGCTGCGGCTGCAAGGCACAGCCCAAAAGGGATTATTGAGCGTGTTACCGCCGGCCTTTACAAACGTTAAAAAAATATTTTCATAAAAATTTGTTTGGTTCAACAAATTACATACTTTTGCATAGTCTATTAAATACATAGACATTATATACATTGATTAAACAACAACACATACCGTTTGCATGCTCCATGCGAATGCCCTTCTCCCAAAGGGTCATGTGCAGCTGTTGTTGTTAATTTCCCCAAGGATCATCTCCTTATTTTAAAAACTGCTTAAAGCAGTTCCCAGGTTTTTCGCACTCATTTCCAAGCATTTTAATTCCTCTTTTTCATGGCAGGCTCATATCAAAAATTCACTTTAGGCTCAGCAATTACGCCCGAACAACAAGCTTTTTTAAACCAACACGGCTTTATACACTTTACAAATTTTATTAAACCCGAAACAGTAACTAATATCATTCAGGCATCAGAACAGGTTCAGCAAAACTGGATTACTAATAAAGTAGAAAAGGTAAACGGTGTACCCATTAAATATGGTAAAGATGTTGATGGCTCGCCTATTGTACAACGCTTCGCTTTTATTAACAAACACCATGCGGCGTTAGATGAATTTTCCAAAGATCCCCGGTTCCAGGTATTGCTTAATCTTATTGGCGAAGGCGCCCGCCTGGGTACCGACGAAAAAGATGGAATGGTTTTTAATCACTACGTAAACGGTCCCGAAAGCAGTTTTACCAAAATGGGCTGGCACACAGATGGCTTGCGTGATATTTTCCATGGCCAAAAATTAAATCCAATGCTTAATGTGGGGATCCACCTGAGTACGCTGAAACCAGAGAATGGAGGATTAAGGATTTTACCCGGAACACATCAACAGAATCTTTACCAGATGCTTTTTCGTAAAAAATATTTCTTAGATCATGACACGGATGAAAATGAAGTTGCCATTACTCCTACAGCTGGCGACCTCACCATACATGACGGCCGCTTATGGCACCGTGTAGCCCAGTCATCTGTAACTGGCGAAGAAAGCCGCAGAAGGGTAATTTATATCCCCATTATTGCAGGCAAGTATGAGCCCAAAAATGCCGACAGCCCTACTGCCTTTTATCAACGTTTTGCAGGTATCGTTAAATAATAAATTATGTTAATCGCCTTATTCATCAGCTATCTTATCCGCAGCGGGAAAATAACCATCATTAGGAATTTCTTTAGCAATAAAATACCCGCCAAAGTGCTTGTACGTAACCCAGGGAACTAAAGGATAGCTATTATTTATTTTTGCATGGCCATAAACCCAAACCTTGTTTTATAGATCCGTGAAGGGTATTTTAATGAGTACCCTTTTTGCGGATCGGGAATTAGTTGGCAAATAATTTTTTGCATTTGGCAGGTTTTGTATATTTATGCATTATAAACCAGGCAGATAGCCCAAATTCTATGTAAAACCATGATAACAGCCAAAGCCACCACTATTGACGAGTATATAGCAGATTTCCCAGCCGATGTTCAGCAAATCCTGCAGCAAATTCGTGCAACTATTAAAGAAGCGGCACCCGCGGCCGGAGAAAAAATAAGTTACGGAATGCCTACTTTCACGCTTAAGGGTAACTTAATTCACTTTGCAGCTTTCAAAAATCATATAGGCCTGTACCCAACACCCAACGGCATCGAGGAGTTTAAAGAAGAACTCTCGGCATACAAGGGAGCAAAGGGCTCGGTTCAATTTCCGATTGATAAGCCCATGCCCTTAGCGTTGATCACCCGGATTGTAAAGTTTAGGGTAAAAAAGAGTTTAGAGAAGAAATAAGTTTTAATCCATCAACAGTTGTAATTGCTTTATATCCTCCGGAGTTGTTCTGCAACAGCCCCCTATAATTTTTGCACCCGCTGCAAACCAACCTTTTGCATCATCAAGAAAATGTGTGTGGCTTGCAGATGAAGACAACCAGCATTTATTAACCGCATCCCAAATTTCCCCTTTATTAGGGTAAACCAGTATAAGCTTACCGGTATTTATTGCCGCTATTTCTACAAGCGATGTTATGTGCTGCGGTGCGGTACAATTAACCCCAACAGCTATGACCTGATTTGATTGACTGATTAATTTTACAGCATCAGAAAATTCTTCGCCACTGCTAATTTGAGTATCGTTTTTACAGCTAAAACTAATCCAGGCCTGCACATCCGGAAACTCCAATAATAACTCTTTTAACGCGATAGCTTCATCCAAACAAGGTATTGTTTCGCAAGCCAATAAATCTGCACCGGTTTCAATCAGCAATTTAATTCTGCTGCGATGAAATAACTTCAGGTCTTCAATACTCACGCCATAATTACCACGATATTCTGAACCATCGGCTAAAGATGCCCCATAAGGCCCAACAGACGCTGCTATCAACGGCTTTTCTTTTCGGGATATAACTTTCATCGCATCTTCGCGTGCCTGGAAAGCCAATTGCACACTTAACTGCATCAGTTCAACAGCTTCCTGGTGGGTGTATCCATTTTTTGCAAATCCTTCAAAACTGGCCTGGTAACTTGCCGTTGTAATAACATCAGCGCCGGCAAGCAAATAATCGCAATGTACCTGCTTAATTAATTCAGGATCTTCCTTTAATAATTTGGCCGACCATAATGTATGATTAAGATTAGCCCCTCTTGCTTCTAACTCGGTGGCCATTGCACCATCAAGAACAACAAATCCTTTTTCCTTGATAAATGCGTCAAATATATTTTTCATTTGTATAATTCTACCTGCAAGATAACAATTGTATTTAATCAGTTCTTATCACCTTCTTGTCAATTTCCCTTCCCTTACCTAAATTACATGTTTAAACTTCTTAATTTTACTTATGGAATTAGGAATAAGCACATTTGGCGAAGTACACCCTGATGGAACTGCCGGCAAAGCTGTAAACGCCCACAAACGGGTACAGGAATTATTGGCAGAGGTTAAACTGGCTGATGAGGTGGGCCTGGATGTTTTCGCTTTTGGCGAGCACCATCGTCCCGATTTTGTGATCTCGGCACCAGAAATATTTATGGCCGCGGCAGCATCAATTACCAAAAACATCAAACTATCCAGTTCGGTAACGGTATTGAGCTCTGTTGATCCGGTCCGCACATTTCAAAACTTCGCCTCTGTTGATCTGATCTCGGGCGGCCGGGCCGAAATGATAGCTGGTCGTGGTTCTTTTATTGAATCCTTCCCCATTTTTGGTTTCGATCTTGATGATTACGATGCCCTTTTTACCGAAAAGCTGGAAATGTTCTTGCAGATCAACCAACAGGAAATCCTGAACTGGCAAGGTAAATTCCGCGCGCCGGTTATAAACCAGGGAGTTTACCCCCGCCCGCTGCAAGAGGCCATCCCGGTTTGGATAGGCGTTGGTGGTACCCGCGCATCCGCATTACGTGCCGGTAAGTTAAACCTGCCCATGATCATTGCTATATTAGGTAGTGACCCGGTGCATTTTGTTCCCTTTGTGGAGGCCTACCGCGAATCGGCAGAGAAGGCCGGGCATGATGTAAGCAAACTGCAGCTGGCCATATCATCCCAGTTTTACGTGGCCGAAGATGCCAATCATGCTGCGGATGAGTTTTACCCATCCTATGAAGCATTGATGAATCGGGTAGGCAAAGATCGTGGCTGGTCGCCCATGACCAGGGATTCATTTGAGTACCTGCGCCAGAGCGGACCTTTGGTTGTAGGCGATGTACAAATGGCGGTAGATAAAATAATGCATCAATATGAATTATTTGGAAATACACGCTTTGTTGCTCAATTGGTAACAGGCCATACCCCACATCAAAAAATACTGAAAGCCATTGAGCTATATGGCACCAAAGTGGCGCCAATTATCCGTAAGGAAACCAGCAAATAAAATGCACTGAATTTTTAAGAGGATATTTTTCCGGCATTAAAAAAAGGACAGGAGATAAAAGAAGTTAACCTTTATCTCCTGTCCTTTTCATTATTTAATACGGTTATACCAATACCGTACCGCCATCAATGATTAGGCTGCGGCCTGTGCCGTATTGCTGTTTCATGAGGTATAAAAAACCTAAAGCAACATCCTCTGCCTCGCCTACCCGCTTAAGCAGCAAACTACCTTCCAGATAATTGTACATGCCATTGCGCTGCTCTTCGGTCATGGCATCCCACAGGTTTGTTTTAATAACACCCGGCACAACACAGTTAACACGAATTGGCGCCAGCTCAACGGCCATAGCCCTTACAAAACCGTCCATAGCCCCGCAAATGGCAGAGGCAACAGACCAGCCCGCGCCAGGCCTTTCACTGGCCGTACCACTGGTAAGCGATATAGAACCACCTTGGTTAATATGAGGTGCGCCGTATTTTACCGCGGTAAATGCACTCCAAAAGCGCAGGTTAAAAAAGCCTATTGCTTCTTCAACAACTGTATCACTTATGTTTTTCAGACTCAAATTTTCGCCGGCAGTATACACCAGGTGATCAAACCTGCCTGTTTTTTCAAAAAATGCCTTAATGTTTTCTTCCTTACCCAGATCAACGGCATACCCTTCACTCCCTTCTGGAAGTTCCTCAAGCGCTTTATCAATACGTTGTTGATTGCTGGATACAATAACCCCTTTAGCCCCTTCAACAGCAGCCGCCTTGGCAGTGGCCAATCCCAGGCCTGTGCTGGCCCCTAATAATATTACTCTTTTACCGGCAAGTGTTTCACTTTTCATATTCTTTAATTTTTGTAGGCACAAAATTCAACATGATAAAAGCAAACCCACTTAACAAATGGTAAAAAGCAAAGCAGCCTAAAAATGATTTGTTTTAACAACAGGTTATTCACAATTCTCTGTAGAGACGCATATTTGCGTCTCCAGGATACAGATTCAGCTATACAGCAACCTATTTCGTAATAATTGTAATATTATAATTATAGCTCTCCTAACAACATAATAACGACTGCAAATAAATACACCTCAGCTTAGTATTTTATAACCAATGTGTTTATATCTGTATAAATCAAACAATTAAACTTATTAAATCTTTTATAATAAAATAGTTGTAATGCCGAAGTGGATAAAAACATCGTTGAAAATATTGGGGGCTGTAATAGGGATTATAATAATTGCCTTTGCCGGCATTTCTATGTATATTATTTTCAACAAGGAAAAGGTGCTCAAAATGATCACCACCGAACTAAATAAAAACCTGGATGGTACACTTACTATCGGCAAGCTTGATCCTACATTTTTTAAAGGCTTTCCGGGAATTTCTGTTAGTTTAAAAGATGTGGTTATTAAAGATCAGCGATGGCCCGCTCATCATCATACTTTACTGGATGCCAAAAACTTTGATGTTTCTGTAAATGCAGCGGCGCTGTTAAAAGGCAGCGTGGAGATAAACAAGGTATCCATTAGTGAGGCGAATATCGATTTGTTTACCGATAGCACTGGTTATAGTAATACAGCCGTTTTTAAGGGTAAACCTAAAGAAAAAAACGCTCCGACAGATAAAAATGGATCTTCAACCCAGATAAAACGCTTTAACCTTAGCAACGTTAATTTTGTGGTTGATGACCGTAAAGCCTTTAAGCTGTTTAAGTTTCAGGTAAATGATGTAAACGGCCAGATGCAATACCCGGCAACCGGCTGGCATGCCTATATCAAGCTGCAAACATTGGTTAAAAATTTTTCTTTCAATACCAAAAGAGGCAGCTTTATGAAAAACAAACTGCTGGATGGCATATTTGACATAACTTACAATGAACCGGCAAAGCTGATAACTGTAGCACCCAATGTTTTAAACATTGGCGATGATGCATTTACTATTGGAGGTAAATTTAATGTGGCCAAACCCAATGTGGAATTTGTACTTAATATTAAGAATGACGAAATTTTGTGGACAAGCGCTGCCCAGCTATTTGCTCCCAACATTACAAAAAGCCTCAGCATGTTTAATATTAACAATCCCATCGCGGTTACCTGTGATATTGCAGGCGCTTTTGGCGGAGGCGGCGATCCGTCCATTTTTGTTACTGCCAAAGTAAAAGATAATGTGGTGACCATACCCGGCGTTAAGATTGAAAACTGTAGTTTCAACGGTGTATTCTCCAATAATTACATCAACGGGAAGGGTTTGAGTGATGAAAACTCGGTGATAAAACTTTATCACTTTAATGGCACCTACCAAAAGATTCCCTTTACTATTGATACAGCCTTCATCAACAATTTAAATACGCCCATTGCAAGCGGCATCTTTAAATCGCATTTTGATATTGCGAAGCTTAACCGCGCCGTTGGCGATGATGATCTTAAATTCACCAAAGGTTATGCCGATTTGAAGCTGGCCTATAAAGCCGACCTGGTTAATTATAGAATCACCAAGCCTAAACTTGCCGGCACCATCAACATTAAAAACGCCAATGTAAGTTATGTGCCGCGTAACCTAAATTTTAAAAACACGGCTATCACCATCAAATTTTCACGCAATGATCTGCTGCTGAGCAACATTCGAATGCAAACAGGCAACAGCATTGTGTTTATGGAAGGCCGGGTAAACAATTTTCTTAACTTGTATTATACAGCTCCGGAAAAAATAGTGCTTAACTGGCAGGTGCGCAGTCCGCAATTGCACCTGGCAGAGTTTTTGGGATTTTTAAACAGCCGCCAGTCTACCGGGGAGATTAAATCGTCCGGTAAAAAAACCAATATCAATAGTGCACTGAGCACTGCTTTTGAAAAAGGTAAGGCCGAAATACACCTCAGGGTTGATAAAGTATATTATAAAAACTTTTTAGCTACAGATGCCACTGCAAATTTTTTAATGGCTGATAATGTCATCAAAATAAATAATGTAAGTGTTAAAAACGCAGGTGGTTCATTAAAACTAAATGGCAGCTTTGTGCAAAACGGAGCCACTAATAACTTCACTATCAACACTAAAATTGATGATGTGAATACCAGCAACTTCTTTTCCTCGTTTAATAATTTTGGTATGCAAAATTTCACATCAAAAAACCTTAGCGGTTTATTATCCGCGCAGGCTCATTTAACCGGTGGTATAAACAGCCAGGGTAATTTGGTTCCACGATCATTGAAAGGATTGGTTACCGTTAACCTAAAAAAAGGGGCGCTGCTTAACTTTACACCTATTACAAGTGTAGGTAAATTTGCTTTCCCTTTCAGGGACCTTAAAAATATCAGGTTTGCTAATTTGGATATGAAGTTTAATATTGATGGAGATAAGATCAATATTGACCCCATGCAAATCAATTCAAGCGCTATAAATATGGATGTTGCCGGCGTTTATTCCTTATCAAAGGGTACCAACATTGCTATGGATATTCCTTTACGTAATCCTAAAGGCGATACCGCTATTATTGATGTAACCCAACGCAATAAAAAACGTATGAAAGGTATTGTGCTTCATATACTGGCCGCTGATGGCGAAGACGGGAAAATAAAAATAAAGTGGAACAAAAACAGGGATAAAAAAGACGATAAAGACAAAAAAGACAAGGATGAAAAAGGTCCGGAAGAAAATGGCACAAAATAGTTACAATAAATCCTTATATATGCCTCATTTTTAGCATTCAAATACTTGTATTTTTGACACAATAATAGCAATTTAATGCGTATCTTTGTGCATCCATTTAAGAGATATCACATTTGATTAAACTTTTACCGGTCACTGCACTATATTTCAATATTGTAAATACCGCGCATCCTAATGCTATAATGTCAAAAGCCAACCCACGTTTTATAAATATTCCGGGTTTAGAAAAATTCATAGGAGCACCGTTTAATTCATCATATATTTATACTGCAGGTTAAACCAACCGTGTAAAATCTTATCGGACTAATAATTAGCTGAAAAAAATCTATTCAAAAAAATGAGACAACTCAAAATATCCCAATCCATTACCAATCGTGAATCTCAATCACTTGAAAAATATCTTCACGAGATAGGTAAAGTAGATTTAATAACCGCACAGGAAGAAGTGATCCTGGCGCAGAAGATTCGTGAGGGTGATCAAGCTGCATTAGAACGGTTAACAAAAACCAACCTGCGTTTCGTGGTTTCGGTTGCAAAGCAATACCAAAACCAGGGCCTTACCTTAGGTGACCTTATAAACGAAGGAAACTTAGGTTTGATTAAGGCTGCAAAACGTTTTGATGAAACCAAAGGCTTTAAATTTATTTCGTACGCTGTATGGTGGATCCGTCAATCTATACTATCTGCCGTTGCCGAGCAATCACGTATTGTACGTTTACCTTTGAACCAGATTGGTTCATTAAGTAAAATTCACAAAGCGGCATCTAAATTAGAGCAAGAATTTGAAAGACAACCAACACCAGAAGAGCTGGCGGATGATTTGGAAATATCTGTTGATAAAATTGCCGATTCATTAAGCAACGCTGGCAGACAGGTATCAATGGACGCTCCTTTTATACAAGGTGAAGAAAATACTTTGCTTGATGTTTTGCAAAGCACCGATGCCGCAACTGATACCGAACTGATGATGGATTCATTATCACAAGAGATCAAACGTTCATTAGGTATCCTTGCCGAACGTGACCGCGAGGTTATCATCCTGTTTTTTGGCTTAGGTGGTTATGCCGCTCATTCTTTAGAAGAAATAGGTGAGAAATTTAACCTTACCCGCGAGCGTGTACGTCAGTTAAAAGATAAAGCGTTGATGCGTTTACGTCACAACTCAAAATCAAATCTTTTACAATCATACTTGAACTAAGAGATTAGCCGGATGCAGATGCATCCGAACACATATTTGAAACGCGAATGGTGAAAATCATACGCGTTTTTTTTGTGCTCTGGGATTTCATTGCAAGGAATAAAATCCCAGAGGAGATAAAGAGGGAAATAATGTTTTGAAGCGTTTGTCATCCTGAACGATAGTGAAGTATCTATTATGCGCTATGCTTCTTCTCCCTGTAAAGTCTGCGAATAGATCCTTCACTATCGTTCAGGATGACAAAAGTTTTTCAAAAAAAGTCATAGTAGAAGCGAACCAACGACGCGTGGAAATAATAACGGGTTAAATAAATTTTACCCACAAAAAAAAGCATCTGCCCATTGTGGAGCAGATGCTTGTACGATTCTTTATATAATAGTTAAGTCTTAACCTACTTTTACATTTACCGCGTTTAAGCCTTTTTTACCTTGTTCTACATCGTAGGTAACACTGTCGTTTTCACGGATAGTATCGATAAGGCCTGAGGCATGTACAAAAACTTCGGCACCACCATTTGTAGGTGTAATAAATCCGAAACCTTTGCTTTCATTGAAAAATTTTACTGTTCCTTGCATTATATTTTTATTTAATTAAGCAAATGTACAGTTAATTAATCAACAATCTATTATAAATAAGGCAATTAAGTTTTTAATTGAAATTTAAATAATAATAAAGGCTCCGCAATACGCCCGGAGCCTTTATTATTAGCATGTTAGCCCCGCTGCTAACGAGTCAAAGTAGTACTGCTGTAAACATGGTATTCGCCCGGTGCAAGTGTTATGGAATAGGTTAATGAAACCACATTTATGCTGGCACCGGTTAAGGCATCGGTATAAGTACCAGTGGTTGGGAAGGTGATATTGGCCGTTTGCGATGCCACATCAAAATTACCTACTACTTCAACATTGGCGCTGGCATCCTTCAACTGGATTGTTTTAATTCCTCCCGAAAGGTTGTAAACATAATTTGTAGTGGCAAACACCGCGTTCTTTTTATGCAGGTTTATCAATTGCGAATATATGCTGTATAAATGCCTGCGCTGCGGATCAGCATTGTAATTCCACAGTATAGGTTTATTATTGGTGCGCCCAAAAAGATCAACGGATTTATCATAACCCAGCTCGCCAAACTGCCATATCATTTTAGGCCCCGGTACCGATAGCAGGAACGCGGCAGCCATCTCCTCGCGTTTTAAGCCTGTGGGTATATCTTTTGTACTATAACTGCCGGATACGTTTCCATAAGTCTCGTTCTTAAACATCAGGCGTTCCTCGTCATGACTTTCAAAATAGCCTACCAACTGGTATGGCAGGGTAAATGTATGCTGATCATAAAACAATCCCTGGAAATTTGAATTAGTTAGCCAGCCCATGGTAGCTTCATTGGCATTATAATTTAAATTATTCCACAACATCATGCCTTCTCCGGCCAGTTCTTTCTCTTCCTGGTTGGCGGCAAAGTGCTCCAGTATTACATAGAAGTTATTATTATCGATGCTTTTTATATAGTTGTTATACTCTTTCCAGATAGCAACACGGCTGGCATCATATTGCCCCCAAGGACCAACAGCGGCATCGCCGGTACCATAATTAACTTGTGT
The DNA here is from genome assembly GCF_025362475.1 of Mucilaginibacter sp. GTDB lineage: Bacteria > Bacteroidota > Bacteroidia > Sphingobacteriales > Sphingobacteriaceae > Mucilaginibacter. The sequence goes on along the minus strand of NZ_JANYGH010000078.1, from coordinate 9,796 downwards.
AAAGCCCTTGGAAAGATCAAACCTAAAACCATCAATTTTATATTCCTGCATCCAGAATTTCAATACATTTTTTACAAAATATTTGGTAGCTGCACTCTCATGGTTAAACTGGTACCCTACATTATAAGGGTGTGTAGGATCAACATTATACCAGGGATTATTGGCAGCAGGTTTGCCCGCGGCTGTGTTAAAATACATTTGCACCATTGGCGATTGCCCGAATGAATGATTAAGAACCATATCCTGGATAACTGCGATACCGCGCGAATGACACTCATCAATAAATGCCTTTAAAGCATTTTTAGTACCGTAATATTTATCGGGCGCAAAGTAAAATGATGGGTTATATCCCCATGACTGGTTACCCTCAAACTCATTAATGGGCATAAGCTCAATTGCATTTACACCAAGATTAGCCAAATAGTTAAGCGTATCTTTCAGGGTTTGATAGTTGTGACTATCGGTAAAATCGCGCACAAGGAGCTCATAAATAACCAGCTTCTTTTTCTCGGGGCGAGCGAACGTGGCGTTTTTCCAACTGTAGGCAGGTTGATTGGCCTGCAAAACACTTACATTACCGGTTGTTTTGCCGGTTGGGTAAGCCTTTAAACCCGGATATGTATCGGTCGTTATATTTTTATCATTGTCCGGATCAAGCACCTTTTCGGTATAAGGATCGGCCACTTTAAGGCTGCCATCAATTAAATACTGGTAAGCATATTCTGTACTCGCATCCAGGTTATCTATCTGGATCCACCAGCGCTTCCCATCCGGCGTGTGGTTCATGGCGTATTTGGCATCAGCGGTCCAGCTATTAAAATCGCCTATTACACTTACTGATGTTTTTGACGGAGCATATAAGTTTAAAATGACTGATTTACCTGAGTTTATATAGGTAACTCCATCTACCGCGCCTGCGGGTAATTCCTTTCCACCAGTCACTACCGTATCTCCGGGAACGTTCCCGGAACCGCCCTTAGAAGGAGATGTTTTTTTGCATGCAGTAAAACTGATCAGCAGCAAGCCGACCAGCAAAAAGTAAAAGTTTTTGATTATCATATATTACCTGTTTATAAAATTGGTTCTATAAAAGTAGTCTGAATTTTTTATTTAAGTACCCGAATACTCAAAATAAAATCTCCCTGGTATTTGCCCTGGCGGTTATAGTTTGAAAATCAGAGATTTACAAATGTATATAATCCAATTTTAAGAAGCAAGCTTTAAGATGCGGGTAAAGAGAAAGTAAAGCAGGGTGAAGATAAAGGAAGTATGTGGTTTAAACTTAGCAAATCGCCCCGCAAACTTGCCAAATTAATTACAGCCGGTACAGTCACCCCTCGTCACCCGCCCACTATTTTTAAATAAAATAGTAAACCAAGAAAAATTATACTTAGCATTGTGCTTATTTAGAATCATTCTTGAAAAAGTTCTTCGCCACCATATTGCTTATAGCCCACCTTTTCAATATAGGCGGATATATGGTGTTGAGCCAATACCTGGTTTACCAATCTGATAAATTCGCGGCCGAACAGATCAGCAAGGGAAAATACGATCCTACCAACCTTATCGAAATAAAGATACCTCAACACATGCCCCAAATACGCGATTGGAAATCATTTGTGTGTGTATCTGGCCAGGTACAGTTTGCCGGCATAGCCTATAACTATGTAAAACTTAAGGTAACCCGCGATACGGTATTTGTACAGTGCATTCCAAATTACGAAACCACCAAATTGCTAACCGATAATGTGATATACGCCAAACAGCTCAACGATATCCCGATAAGCAAAAAGGCGCATGAGTCATCCGGAAAAAAAACGGGAGTGGATAATAAATACAACTATCCTATAACAGCATACATATTTACATCCAGGGTATCGGCAATCAAAAAACTAAACACCTTTATTTTTATTGATATCAATCAACCGCTGATTCTGATAGATGGCCGCCCGCCAGAAAACATTGCCTAAGCAGCTCTTATCATTCTTTTATTATATACAGCAACAGATTGCCGGTAGTAATGCATGGCTATTTATTGCCTTACAGCTAATTATCGGCCATATCTATCAAAATAAAACTATTCATGACTAATTTTTATAAAATACTTTTTTCGGTTCTGTTCATTACAGCGTCTGGTTCTGCGCTGGCACAAAAGAGCGTCAAAGATACCTTACACCTCGATAGTGTAATTATTAAAGAAAGTCGCTCTAAATATCTGCCCAACATCGTTGGTACCTATATTTTCGCCGGTAAAAACACACATTTAATATACCCTGATGCGGGGAAGGTAAACCTGGCCAACAATACAGCACGGATGGTCTTTGCCAAAGTTCCGGGTGTTAACTCCTGGGAAATGGATGGAGCCGGTCTGCAGCTAAATATTGGCACACGCGGTACCGATCCGCACAGGTCAATTGAAATGAACATGCGCCAAAATGGGTATAATACCAATTCGGACGCGTTTGGTTATCCCGAAAATCATTACAATGTACCGTTCCAGGCCATCAGCGAAATTCAGTTTGTGCGCGGCTCGGCTGCTTTGCAATTTGGGCCGCAGTTTGGCGGCATGGTTAACTACAAAATAAAAGAAGGCGACAGCACTAAGGTTTTCGGTATTGAAAGCGAACAAACCGCAGGCTCAAACAACTTCTTCAATTCGTATAATGCTATTGGTGGCAAGGTAGGTAAGGTGACCTATTACGCATTTTACTCCACCCGCAGAGGCGATGGCTGGCGACCAAACGCTGCCTTTAATTATCATGCTTATTATGCCAATATCAAATACCAGTTTAGCAGCAAAGGCAGTATAGCCCTGCAGTTTTCCCGGTCGGATTATGTGCAGCAGATTGCGGGAGGATTAACAGACGCGCAGTTTGAGGCTGATAACCGGCAGTCGTTCCGGGCCAGGAATTTCTTTAACCCGGAGATTAATATTCCCGCCCTCTTATTTAACTACGCGTTCAGCAGTAATACAAAACTGGAGGTTACATCGCATGTATTGTTTGGGCAGCGTAACAGCGTGCAGTTCATCAACACACCCAACATTAAGGATACGGTTAATGCCAGCTTAAAAACCTTTAATCCGCGCCAAGTTGACAGGGATTACTATGCCGGCTTTACTACCGAAGCCCGCTTACTGCATACCTACAAACTGGGCAACCTGAACATTACATTTACCACCGGGGTAAGGTTTTTTGAGGAAACTACAAAGCGCAAGCAAAAAGGAACAGGTACCATCGCATCCGATTTCGATTTGACCTTGGTTAAACCTTATGGTATCGACCTGAGATTGCATTCGCTTAATTATGCCACCTTTGCCGAAAATATTTTCCAGTTAACGCCGAAGTTTACCATAACTCCAGGTGTGAGATACGAAGTGATCAAAAGCACCACATCGGGTGTTATTAATAATGCCACCTTCCCTATTGGGTATAAAGGCAACAGGAATTTCCCGTTGTTTGGGACAGGGCTACAATACCAGTTTAGCAATGGCAGCCAGCTATATAGCAACATTTCGCAGGCTTACCGCCCTTACCTGTACGCCGCTGTTACCCCTGCCGATCAGCTGACAATTATTGATCCTAATATTAAGGATAGTCGTGGTTATGATATCGACATGGGTTATCGCGGGCATATCGGCACCATTTTTAATTATGATGTTAACGGCTTTTACGTTTACTACGGCAACCGTGCAGGTACATTAACCCAAACCGACGCGCAAAATGTAAACCATTTATTTTTAACTAATATAGGCAACGGCGTGGCCAAAGGCATTGAAGCCTATACCGAGGTATCATTACTAAGATCATTTAACAAACATGCCGGTAGTGATATCCGTTTGTTCAATTCATTGGCATATACCCATGGCCGCTACACCAGCGGATCCATTAACGCATCGGGTAAAAATATAAGCCTGGCGAACAATCACCTGGAGAATGTACCCGAATGGATAAACCGTACTGGTTTAACATTTTTAAGCGGAGCCTTTAGCAGCACCCTGCAATTGAGCTATACCAGCAAAAGCTTTAGCGATGCCAATAACACCGTATTTAACCCAACAGGGGCAACCGGCGTTGTACCTGCCTACCATGTGGTTGACTGGGCTTTTAATTATAGCTTCCTTAAAAACTACCACATTAGTGCCAACGTGAATAACCTGCTGAATGCCCAATACTTTACCCGCCGCATTAATATGTACCCTGGTCCCGGTATTTTGCCTGCGGACGGCCGGACTTTTAACATTGGTTTCGGAATTAAGATTTAACGAAAAATGGCCTCCCGATAATACCAGGAGGCCATTTTCATTTCAGGCTAAGCCTGTTATTTAACGTGCTTTTTTACTATATGTAACAGTTCGGTAAGATCAAAAGGTTTCTTTAAAAAGCCATCGGCCTCGCCAGCCTTTGAAACTTCTTCAATATTATTAACCGCCGAAACGATGATCACCGGGATACCGCTTGTAGCCGGATCGCTTTTTAAGCCTTTACTCAATTGCTGTCCATTGGCATCACTCTTCCAATCGGTAAGCCAGTTATCCAGCAAAATCAGGTCGGGATCTATCTCCACCAGCCTTTTTAGTATACGGGCATTATCAGAAGCTATAACTTCGTATTTTTCCTCTTCCAGAACATAAACAATGGTGTCGCGAATGTCTTTATCATCTTCGATCACTAAAATTTTCTTCGCCATAAAGTCCTCATAGTTAGGATCGAATATAATAAATTTTAATTGAAAATTATAAAATTTACCTATAATTCACAACTGGTTATCATATCCAATCACAAGCATAACAAATAAAGGCTCACCTTTTGTTTTAGCAGGTACGCTTTATGAAGAAAATATTACAGAAAAATTAAATTGTTAGCTGTTATAGCAAATACGGCAACGTGGTTCGTAACTTTCCTTTTCGCCCAATAATATTTTAGATTCATCGGGCACCAGGCGATAAGAGTATAAAGCCGGATTACCGCATTGAACACATACGGCGTGCAGCTTGGTAACAGATTCGGCAATTGCCATAATTGCCGGCATCGGGCCAAATGGGCGGCCCTTAAAGTCCATATCAAGCCCAGCCACAATAACCCGCACACCCCTGTTGGCCAGTATGGTACAAACCTCGGGTAGTTGATCATCAAAAAACTGCGCCTCATCAATACCAATTACATGAGCATCATTAGCCAGCAGCAATATAGCAGAAGCACTATCAACAGGAGTTGAAGAAAACTTATTGGCGTTATGTGAAATGATGGCGTCCTCGCCATAACGGGTATCAGATTTAGGGCTGAAGATCTCTATCTTTAATTTGGCAATGCGCGCACGATTAAGCCTCCTGATCAACTCCTCGGTTTTGCCCGAAAACATTGATCCGCAGACCAGTTCAATACTGCCGCCAAATTCACTCTTACGCCTAAAAACATCCTCGTGATATACCATACTTAACTATTGTGGGGCCCAAATATCAGAATTTTATCCTATTTTTGGTAAGCATTTTCCTAACATTGAAGCCATGAAGCAAATGGATGTATTTAAAAAGATCGGCGGCATTTTACAAGAGCTTAATGACCAATATGATTACCTTAAAGCTGACAGCAGCGATCTGAATGAACTTGAACTGGAGCTTTTTGTAGCCAACGCACATTTTTTAAAAGACCACGCCGAAATATTGCGTAAAATTCACGAGCGCAAAGTACAACCTGCTGATGCGCCCGAAGTTGTTGCAAAGCCAGAGCCGGTTATAGAAACTCCAAAACCGGCAACCACTCCCTTACCAAAACAAGAGCCGATATATGAACGCCGCTTTTTTGAGCCGGTAGTACAACAAAAACCAGTTGTTGAAGCTAAACTCGAACTGAGCAATGAGGCAGTTATTCCAGCTCCAGCAGCTTATAATCCTGTTAAACCCGAAATAGCTGAGCCTGCCCCGATTAAAGAGGAACCCGCACCAGTGGTAATTGATTCCGGATTAGAAAGCACAGCTGATTCATATACTTTTGAAAATAGTGAACCCATAATTCTCAACAACGAGTTGGTATTGGATGAACCAATAATAACCGAAGAGAAAGAAAAGATAGCCGAACCAGTAGCAATAATTGAACTGCCTGTAGCCGTACAACCGCCTGTAGCAGAGAAACCAACACCAGTAGCCCAGCCAGAACTATTTAAACCAATGGTGACTAAGCCTGAGCCGGCAAAAACAGAAGGCGACCAGGTACTTACCTTCAATCAAAAAATGTCGGCCCAAAAGGCCGAAAGGGAAAATGGCTTGTCGGCACAGGTAAACGCATTGCCTGTTAATGATCTTAAATCGGCCATTAACCTGAATGATAAACTGCTTTATATTAAAGATCTGTTTAACGGCTACAGCCTGGCCTATAGCGAAGCCATTGAAATAGTGAACCGTTTTAACACTTTTGAAGAAGCCGAACGCTTTTTGAAAACAAATTATGTTGCCAAAAACAACTGGGATAGCAAAGCCGCAACTGCCGAAAAGTTCTACGCTCTTTTAAGGAGAAGATATCCTACGGCCTAAATCATTAGTCAACTAACACTCTTAAAACGTCATTGCAAGTTTTACTATCCGTTTTGGCCTTTGAAGGAGAAAATGACGTAAAAAAAATGGCTGTCATCCTGAGCCTGTCGAAGGATAGTGGGCAAAGGCCTCTCCGCGCGAGTCTTCGACAGGCTCAGACTGACAGGCCCACACGCCCCAAAATCCAAAACCTCATAGGTAGGAACGAAGCAATTCCCCAAGTACAGAGCGGCTCTGCATAGCTGGGATTGCTTCGTTCCTCGCAATAACGGGTGTTTTTAACGTTCTTCTCTACTTACAAAGTAGATCCCTGTTTCTTTCCTTCTGCATCCTCACCACCGGTAGCTACATTACCTCCCCTGCCCTTTGGATCAAAAGCGCGGAACTTAATCACACCGCTTTTATAATCAACGGGGCCGGTATAAACTTTGCTGCCTGCATCCGGATCTTTCCCGTTGGTAGTATAGCGTATAGTTAAACCAGGGAACTCTATGTTGCTTGAATATTTACCATCCTGCAGGCTGATACCCGGTTTTGGCACACGGTAGTTGTAACCGCCATTGTAATAGCTCAAACGTGGCATTTCTCTTTTACCCAGCACATTCAAAAATACCGACCATGATTGCTGGTATTCCTGCTGTGCTTTTATAGCATCTTTCTCTGTAGCCCAGGCAGGGTCTTGCGCCCATGCACGTTCGGCCAGGCCAAACAGGCGCGGGAAAATCATATAATCCATACGCTCGGTGCCTTTTACTGTTTCGGCCCATAGCGCTCCCTGTAAGCCTATTATATTGCTTTTGCCATAATCAGTAAGACGTTGTTTGCCTAAAAATATGCTCCTGTTTATTGGTGCGCCGTTTTTATCTACATCCGCATTTTTAAAATAATCATAAGGAATAAAGGAGTAAAATTTATCTATCCCTAAAAAGGCGCCCCAATAATAGCCCGGCTCATCAAATGATTTGTAGTTGGCCATATCAAAGTACAAATTGGTAACACAGGTAAGCACTACCTTATAACCGCCATTGGCCAGCTTGTAAGCCAGATCTTCCTGGCCGCCACCCAAAACATTGTTCCATACATCTGCCTGCAGGTGTTCGCCTGTAAAATCGGGGTTAGGCACATAAGTATCGTTGCCATCAAGCCTGGTTTTGCGCAGGGCCATTTCTTCCCAGCCGGATAAGTGAATGCCTTTAGCTTTCAATATCTGGTTAACGCGGCCGTAAAAATAATACCACAGGTCGCCGGTGTTTTGAATCTCCGGGTGGGTGGCCTTTAAAGCGATATAAGCCGGAGATTTTTCCCATACATGCGGTGGTACTTCATCGCCCCCAAAATGAATGTTTGGCAGTGGTGCGCCTGCTTCTTTATAAATGCTGATCAGGTCATCAACAACCCTTTCCACAAAAGTATAGGTTGATGGCACCGATACATTGATCACGTTATCGTTCCAGTACTGTACAGACCGATACTCGGATTTATCATCAAGATCGCGGAGTAGATATTTGGTGGCTTCCTCCTTTTTACCTTCGGCCATCAGGCGATCATACCGGGCATCCATCGCTTTGATAGAAGCACGGGCATGGCCGGGAGTTTCTATTTCGGGGATTACCGTGATATGACGATCTGTAGCGTATTTCAAAATTTCGATGTACTCCGCCTTAGTATAAAAACCTGTACCATAAGGATTGTTTACATCCGGCCCCGAACCATGCGATGCCGGTAAATGGTTTTTACTATCCAACGTATGCCCACGTTTTGAACCAACAGAAGTAAGCTCCGGTAACGATGGAATCTCTATTCTCCAGCCTTCATCATCGGTTAGGTGCAGGTGTAAAACGTTCAGTTTATAAAGACTCATAGCCTCCAGCAATTTGATCACCTGCTTTTGGGGTTGAAAATTACGGGCTACATCCAACATCACCGCACGGTGCGGGAAACGGGGAGCATCGGTAACTTCAACACAAGAAATTTGTATAGATGACGTTGGTTTAGCTAATGCTGTTACCGGTATCAGCGTTTTAAACGATTGTATGCCATAAAACATACCAGCTGCAGTAGTTGCACGGATAGTTATTGCAGATGTCTTAACGCTTAGCTCATACCCTTCTGCATTTAAGCCCTCTTTATATTCAAGCGAAATAACATTATCAGCATACTTATTGGTCGCCCTTTTGCCGAATAAGGCCTTCATGTCATTGTTTAATATCGCTAATTCTTTATCGAACCTCTTATCAACCGATGAAACATGAATATTAGCTGTTAATGTAAAAGCGCTCCCCGTTTCCTTATAACTTACCGGCGTAGGCAAAATTTTAGGCAACTGATCTGCCGGAATATCTGTTACCGTTTTATTCCTGTCGTAAACAATTTCGGGAGTAATTAAACCCGCGTAGGTAGGCTTATAGGGTTTGATATCAAACGAACCAATGCTATAGCCCTTTTCGGGCTGGGCATCCCAAACCAGGTAAATACCTTCAGGGGCATCGGTAACGTTTACTACCGGATCGTCATTTACATATTCGACGCGGGCAGATTCACCCGGTTTCAGTTCTTTAAAACTTGTTGTTGGGGTAATACTGTACAGATCGCCGTTTACCTGGTTTATTTTGGCGTTGCCACTTACCGCATTCTCGGTAAAGCCACGTCCCGAGTTGAAGTAGAACTTCCATCCACCTGCCGGCAATACTTCTCTACCGCTATTGGTAATTACCAGCGCGGTCAACGCTTCATTTTTACCCTGGTAGTTATTATCCATTACCTCCCAGCTAATGCGCAAATCGGCAGCATTAAATTTTATAGCATCCGTAGTTTTAAAAGCAGAACTCATAAAAAATGCCGCGATAAGCATCGTAGTAAAAATTTTACGCATATAATTTTAGTGTTTAATTTTATTGGACACGTAAATATATACAACTTTTTAAATAATTTTAATAAGTGGAGATTTTATTTAATTACTGATTTATACAAAACCGTCACGAGTTTTACTATCGGGGGACACTGAAAAAAATGACGTTTAAAATTTTGTTATACTTAGGAACGAAGAATCTATTCGCAGACTGTCCCGGACAAAAAAGCATGGCGAACAACAGATCCTTCACTACGTTCAGTATGACAAAAAGTGTTTTTTTGTAACCCCGTCATTGCGAGGCACGAAGCAATCTCCCTACTATACAGAGCAGACAGAAAAGCTAAGCCTGCATATTCGCCCTGCCATCGTGGAGATTGCTTCGTGCCTCGCAATGACGCGCAGAGGGCCAAATTGGT
>NZ_JANYGH010000064.1 GCF_025362475.1 Mucilaginibacter sp. | reverse complement strand
GCAGTTTGCAGTTTGCAGTTTGCAGTTTGCAGTTTGCAGTTTGCAGTTTGCAGTTTGCAGTTTTTGAAGGGGCAAACAAGTTAGACAAATCCTGCAGGACTTTAATCCCGGTCCATGAAAAACAAGTTAAAAGAAAGAGCGATGGGTGTCATACCCATCGCTCTTTCTTTTAGCTGCCAACTGCTAACTCTCAACTGCCAACTTAATTATTTCCCTTCACCCTTCCTTTTTCATCATCGGCGCCGCTGCGGTGTTCGCGCGATTTGATAGAGCTGTTGCCGAAGTTGTAAGTTAACGTAAGGCGACCTACCCGGCTATCGTTCCGTTGTCTAATATCAAAGTTGTTGTTGAGCGCATGGCTGCTCAGGTCATTGCGGCGGATGTTGAAAACATCATCACAGGCCAGCTTAACATTAAGTTTCTTATCCATGAATGATTTGCTTACGCCCAAATCAACAGAATAGCGCGGCTTTATTTTATATATGCCATAAGTTAATGCCGACTGGTAATCGCCCATTACCTCTAAACGGTAGCCGGCAAATTTAAATGTTTGCGTTGTTCTGCCCTGGAAAGCTGCCCGGCCATCATTAAAATTGAAGCCTGCAAGCGTATCTGATTTAAAACCGAGATAAAACCCGGTAAGGTTAACGTTACCTTCCCACCATTTAGTAATGGTAAAGGGGGTGTTTATATTAATGTTATACCCGGTTTGTGTTTGCAGGTTTTGGTGGGTTTCAAATGTTTTTTGCCCTTCCGTAAGTATCAGTTCGGTAATGGCATCTGTAGTATGGCTGTAACCAAGGCTTACGTTTACAGTGTGGTTATAGGTATAATTAAACTCAAAGTTTTGGGTGTATTGTGGCTTAAGGAACGCGTTACCTTGCGAAAAGGTAATAGGGTCAAGGTAATAAATGAAGGGGTTAAGATCATCATAACCCGGGCGATCAATACGGCGGCTATAGGAGAAGCTGATCTCGTTTTTATCGTTTAATGTGCGGTTGATAAACACACTTGGAAAAAAGTTTAAATAACTGCGGGTTACCGGTGTGCTGCCTAATAAATTGCCGTTTGATTTGGTTTGCTCGGCGCGGAGGCCCAATTGGATAGATGCTTTTTTGAATTGTTTATTAAGGTTGATATAGCCCGCGGTAATTTTTTCGTCGTAAATAAAGCGATTGGTTCTGGAAGCATCAAGCCCATATAAATTGGTAATGCTATCCTGTTTTTGCGCTTGCAGGTCGTTATCGGTTTTTACATTACTGTATTTTGCACCAACTTCCAGCTTTATGGTTTTGGTTAAGGGTTTGGTATAATCAATCTTGGCTGTATATATAGTTATAGTTGATGGCGTTTGGTTGCTAAGGTTTAAAGGGGCATGTTGTTTGGTTCCATCTTGTTTAAAATAGTTTGTATAATAAAACGCGTTGGAGTTGTTTCTGAACTTGGAATAGTCAAGGTCAATACCTAACTCCTGTCCGCTGGTATCAATCTTAATCCTGTCGTTAAGGTTAAGGGCAAAGTTTTTATAGGTTTGTTTTATTAAAGATGTAGTGCGCAATGATGAATCGGCAACGCCAAATTGTTTGCCAAAAATAGTAGATGTGCTGTTGTTGTCTGTACCGCCGTTGGAGTAACCGCTTATCACAAAACCAATGGCATGTTTGGGAGTAAGATCATAATCGGCACCCAGGCGATAGTTATTATAATGATTTGATCCCGGCATGTGAGAATCCTGGTTAATGTAGGTTTTATTCCCTTGTGCATCAGTAGCCACACGGTCAAGCAGCAAATCATGCCCCCGCTTGCTATCCCCACGACTAAAAGTGCCAAACACATTTAAATTACCATCTTTATGATTAAGGTTCAGGCTGCTGTTATCTCTCCAGTACTTGCCTTTGGCAGCACCAACAGTAATACTACCGTTCGTACCCGACTGCGTATTCTTTTTTAGTTTGATATTAATGATGCCCGAGTTTCCTGCTGCATCATATTTAGCCGATGGGTTGGTGATGATCTCGATAGATTTAATGGTATTGCCATCTGTGGAGCGCAACAAGGTTGCCAACTGCGCGGCAGTTAGGTAAGTGAGTTTGTCGTTAATCATTACGGTTACACCCTGTTTGCCTTTAAGGCTGATGTTATCATCTTTATCAACAGTAACGCCCGGGGCCCTGGCCAGTATCTCCATAGCGGTATTGCCTGCGGCAAGTACGCTGCCTTCCACATTCATTACGGTTCGGTCAATCTTACGTTCAATCAAAGGCTTGGTGGCTGTGATGTTAACCGCTTTTAAAGCATTGGTGCCTTGTTGCAGGTTTAAAACCGGTACCGATACGTGTGCCGATTTTTCGGTAACGGTAAAAGGCTGGCTTATTGCTTTTGCATAGCCAACCACGGTCGCCTTTATCAGGTATTTGCCGGTTGGTATCTTCTCGAAAGAGTAAACACCATTATCATTACTTAAAGCACCTTTAACTATAGTTGAATCTGATGCGTTGATGATGCTCACGCTGGCAAAATCAAGAGGTTTACCCTGGTCATTTACGAGGGAGCCGGATACTTTGGCGCTCCCGGTTTTGCCGGTTTGGCCAAAAGATACACCCCAGCTGATAACTACAAGCAGGAGGGTATATAATATATGATTGATTTTAGTTTTCATTTGTATGTTTTTAAAAAGTTTGGGCAATAAAAAGCCGTTAAGGAAAATGCTTCCTTTTAAAAAATGTGTAAATAAGTATGAGCTGTTTTGGCGTTTAGCCTTAGGTGTGGTTAGTAATTATAATGTATAAGCGGTTTGTTTCATAGTGTATCAGTTTAAGGGGCGATGGCGATGTTTTGCCCTGATAGGCCCCGGTCTGTAATTTATGTGCGTTTTTGTATAAGATGCACATTAGGGGTAATTGGTTACAGAGAAATTAAACTTTTTAATGCAGGGAAGATATTTTTAGCTATATCTATAATGACAGCCTGGCCTAAAGTATGGTTACTATCGGCTGAGATTAAAGCGGTTGAATTAGCAGGGGGTGGATTGGCGACGTTGAATGTAATGCTGTAAAAAGGAATAATAAGCCCGCTAAATAATAGCAGGCTTATATATTTTATCAGTGTTCTCATGAGGTTGTAATTGAGCCGATTACTATTGACCGGAATTTTTGATGCTATCTACAAGCTCTTGTTTCCTGAGGCTATCAATAGTTGCTTGCGGAACAGGAGGGATTTTACACTCCAGGCCATTAGCCGTCATCACGAATACCGAACCATTGGGGTTAGATGGGTTATTGCTTTGCCCGCAATCATATAGGTTAAAGCCCATATTTCTGTCAAGCTTGCCATCAATAACCAGGGTAGCGTTCAAAGGAACTTTAAGGGTGATATAAACCTTTTGCCCGCGCCATTTTGATCCTGCCAATCTTTCCAAACGACGGTCGAATTTTAATACAGAATCTTTTTGAGTAAAACGGTAGCTGATGTTTCTCGCATTGATCAGGGCATCTTCATCATCGCGGCCCCTTGCAATAAATGATTCAACAAGCACAGGTTGTGGTATATCACTTTTTTCTACATTGATCTTCACCGGGTCTGTTGTGCCAAAATCATCGTTGCCATTAAAATCATCATCTAAGATGATCATGCCATTAAAACGCTCCTTGATACGTAGGCGGGTACTATCCTCATTGCTTAAATACTTGGCGTCATTAAGTTGCAGGTAATAGGTGTTGTTAGGTGTTGCTTTAATGTTGACGGTCTTGCTCATTTTTGCGCCTTGCCTGAAATCGGCAGAAGCCCTTACACCGTAGTAAACAACAGCGCCCAAAGCGGCCAGCCATACGCACAATAGGGTGGTGCCAATGGTGCGGTTAAATGACGAGTTTTTAAATAAGAAACCTATTATCACCAGGATAATTGAAAACAAAGGGATTGCCAGCAATAAAAAGCCGCCGGTAATAAACATCACACTGGTTTCCTGGTTAACAAAGTTAAACGGGGGGATGTGGTATATATCTGTTTTGCCAAATGCAATGAGCCCGACAACAGCAACAATGAGCGCTACAGCAATACCGAAACAAGCAAGTAAAATTGCCCCGGCTATCAATTTACCAATTAAACTGCCGGCCCCTCTTAAAAATACGCCCAGGTGATAAAAAAAATCGCTTATAAAATCACGGGTTTTGTAAACAAATGGTTTGGCTTCGTGCTTAAAATTGTGCAGGTTTTCTTTTACGGTGCTCAATTCGTCTTCAAAGTTCTTTTTAAAGCCTTTCAAATCCTGTTTTTCACCTTTCATGGCCATCCTGTCGGCACGGGTGATTGCCTTGGGTACTACTATCCATAATATGGCATATAGGAAAAACCCTGTTCCCGCTACACAAAACGAAATAGCAAACGCCAACCTTACCCAAACTGCCGGTATATCAAAATAATTGGCAATACCTGCTGCAACGCCGCTCACCAAATGATCATCAGGGTCGCGGAAAAGCCTGCGGCGTTCCGTATTATAGGAGTAGGTATTGTTGCCCGGTGCTTTTGCATCGTTTTCGGCAAATTCAAAGTCCTCCACGGTGCCCATTTGCTCAACAACCACGTTAACATCCTGCTCAACAATAACTTGTTTGCTTTGGCTTGCTAAAATCTCGTTAAACATTTCTGCAATTCGGTTTTCGATGTCGGTTGTGATCTCCAGACTGTCTTCCGAGGTAGAAAAATGACGCTTTACATCAGTCATGTAAAGTTTAAGTACGTCGTAAGCACCCTCTTCGATGTGAAAAACGGTACCGTTTATGTTAATTATGATTGTTTTGTTCATGATGCGTAATAATTTCAGGTTTTTTTATTTTCTGTCTCCAATGGCCGTTTGCACGGCATAAACTAATTCTTGCCAAGTTTTATCCAGCTGTTCCAGCACGTTTTTGCCCTCTTCAGATAGTACATAATACTTTCTCGGGGGGCCTGAAATCGACTCGACCCAATTGTAAGTGAGCAGGCCATTGTTTTTTAAACGGGTTAATAATGGGTACAGAGTACCCTCAACTACAAGCAGTTGGGCTTTCTTAAGTTCAGCAATTATGTCTGATGCATATGTTTCGCCCTTGGCTATAATGGAAAGAATGCAGTACTCCAGTATGCCCTTCCTCATTTGGGTTTGTGTGTTTTCAACGATCATAATACAAAGATATATGTTTTGGATTGTATTATGCAATACATAGTACTAGAATTATTAAATTTTATTATTAAACATGCTTTTTTTAAAAAAAAGTCATCTTTTTTAAGAAAATACTTGACTTTTTGATAACGTAACATTACTTTTAACATTAATTAACTATTAACTGATCTTATTATTAACAAAATGAAAAAACTTCTACTAGCAAGTTTGTGCTTTCTGTTGTTATGCCTAACGCAGGTTTATGCACAAAACCGTACAGTAACAGGTACGGTTACGGCCAAAGATGACGGCCTACCAATTCCGGGAGTATCAGTAAAGGTAAAGGGCACCTCCAGTGGTACCCAGACCAACGCTGCCGGAAAATTCTCTTTAAGCGTTCCTTCGAGCGCGGTACTTACTTTCTCTTTCATTGGTTACAACACCCAGGAAGTTTCAGTTGGTACAAAATCCTCATTTGATGTTGTGCTATTGAGCGCTAACAGCCAGTTGAATGAAGTTGTTGTAACTGCATTGGGTATCCAAAGGCAGGCAATATCTTTGGGTTACTCAACATCAAAGGTTTCTGGTAAAGATATTACCCAGGCAAAACCAATCAGTGTTATAAACGGCTTAACCGGTAAAGTATCGGGTTTGCAGGTTAACACGGTAAACAGCGGTTTATTTGCACCAACACGTGTAACTTTACGTGGTAACAGGTCATTAACCGGTAACAACCAGCCTTTGTATGTAGTTGATGGTGCTATCTTCTATAGCGATATCAGCACACTTAACCCGGAAGACATTGCCGAAACCAACGTATTGAAAGGTTCAAGTGCGTCGGCTGTTTATGGTTCTGATGCATCAAACGGTGTAATCATCATCACTACTAAACACGGTGCTAAAGGAACTTCTTCATTAACGGTATCTTCTACAGTGCAGGCTGAAAAAGTTTCTTACATTCCTGAGTATTCAGGCCGTTTTGGTGCCAATGGTGGTGAAAAAGAGGTTTTTGATTTTTCAGACCTTTCCTACTATATTCCTTACGAAAACCAAAGTTATGGTCCGGAATATAATGGAAAGTTAGTTCCGCTTGGCCGTCCGTTCCCAGATGGTTCTGTTGAAATGGTTCCTTACTCTGCTGTAAAAAATCAAAAGAAAGATTTTTTTGATACAGGTATTACAACCCAGCACAACTTCTCTTTTAACTCTGGTGATGAAACAGGTAGTTTCTACATGTCAGGCCAGGATGTAAAAAGTAAATCTGTTATGCCTAAAGATGAAGGCCGCAGAGATGTATTCCGTATAGGTGGTGATAAAAAATATGGTATATTTTCAACTCAATACTCTGTTGCTTATACTTACTTAACTACCAATAAAACCAACACCGGTACCGTTTATAATGACTTGTTAGAGTCTCCTCTTAATGTTCCTATAAAAGATCTGTTAGATCCTACAAGTAAATACGGTACTCCTGATTCTTATTATAATGATTATTATATCAGCCCGGGTCAGATGATTCAGCAACAAAGAAATTTGAACACTGAGAATCACATCCAGGCTAACTTGCAGTTAAATTTAAAATTAGCCAAATGGCTTAATGTATCTTACCGCACCTCTATTGATAACAATAGCACAAGGGGCGAGTATCATGATGCAGGTATCTCTTTCAGCGATTACACCCGTAACGTTGGCGAAAATATTTACTATCCAAATAATTCAGGTGGTATTGATACTATTGCTGATGCCGGTCATAAAGCAAGCGCAACAAACACCCTTCCACAATTCGGAACTTATAACTTGAACAACATTTTATACAGCTCTGATTTCCTTGTTGCATTTAATACCAAACTTCCACATGACTTTAAATTGAATGGTACCTTAGGTGTTGCTTATTTAGATAATAAGATCACTTATACTCCAATCAACAATGGTCCGTTAAACTTCTTGCCATATAACACTTCAAACTTTGCATCTGTTGCAAACGTTAACGGTCAGGCAGTTGCCCAGGCCCGTAAATTAGGTTACTTTGGTGAAGCAACCTTAGGTTATAAAACTTACGCGTTCTTACACGGATCATACAGAACGGATTTAGATACCAGGTTATCAAAAGCTAACAAATACATCCCTTATTATGATATCGATGGATCGGTAGTTTTAAGTGAGATCTTTAAATCTATAGCTGATAACGATTACCTTAACTTTATTAAAATACGTTACGCGCATTCATTAACAGGTAATGCTTCGCCTTTGGCTAACGGATCACAGTATATCGCTTTTGGTGCTTATTCAACTTTACCAACCATTGCTTTGGCTGGTGGTTTCCCATACAGCGCAAGTGGTATCTCTGGTTATTCATTAAATACCAGGATTGCTAATCCTAACATCAAACCAGAAAAAGTTACTGAAGATGAAGTTGGTTTAGACCTGGGCTTCCTTAAAGACAGGTTAACTTTAACTGCTTCTGCTTACAAATCACATACTACTGATGGTATCGTTACTGCATCTATTTCACGTGCATCAGGTTTCGTATCTGCATTGTTAAATGCTGCCAATTCTGAAAATAAAGGTTTTGAGCTTGATTTGCATGGTACTGTGATTAAATCACAAGCTGTTACCTGGAATTTGGGTGTTAACTATACAAAGCAAAAAAGCAAGGTTAACAGTATAGTAGGTGGTGTTAAAGAACTACAAATCGGTAGCAGCATTAACGCAAACGGTGTACTTGTAAATTCAGCAAACCAGGCCTCATTTGCTATAGTTGATCAGCCTTATCCATCACTTAAAGGTTATGACTGGACCCGTGATCCTGCTACAGGAAAAGTAATTGTTGATGCCAATACTGGTTTACCAACAAGAGCTGCTACTCCAAGCATATTAGGTAACACAAACCCTACAGACCTTTTAGGTTTTACATCATCATTAACTTACAAAGGCTTTACTTTAAACTTAACGGTTGATTACAGAAGCGGTTACAAAGTATTTAGCCAAATTGGTAACACTTTGGATCACTCTGGTGTTGGTATTACTACTACACTTACTGGTCGTCAGCGTTTTGTTTTCCCGAACTCTGTTTACAAAAATGCAAGCGGAAGCTATGTTGATAACACCAACATCCTTACTCAGGATGGTAACTTCAACTTTTTCCCAACAACTTACTTAGGTGTTGATGCTAACTATGTAATTAGCGCGGCTGCCTGGAAATTAAGAGAAGCATCTTTGGGCTACTCATTCCCTAAAGCATGGTTAAGAGATTTTAAATTCATTAAAAACGTGAATGTGTCAGTATCTGGTCGTAACTTGTTAATGTTCCGTCCATCAACTAACAAATGGAGCGATCCTGAGTTTAGTGAAGATACCAGCAACGCTGTTGGTAGAAGCTCAGTAAACCAAACTCCTCCAACCAGAATATTCAGCGGTACATTAGCTGTAACTTTTTAACAAAGAAATTGAAATGAAAATGAAAACGACAACAATATTTAAGCGAAAAGTAACCTTGGGTTTGCTTTTCACAGCTGTGATATTTACGGGTATAGTGGGATGTAAAAAGGGAACATTTGATATCAATGATGTAAACCCTAACGCGCCAGCCGCGGCGCCAGCTAAATATACGCTAAGCTCGGCATTGGTAGGTACTACCAATTTAGTACAGGGTGGTAATTCCGATGTTTTTGAAAACTGGATGGGTTACTGGACTCAAAGTGGTGGTTTTACTTCAAGTACCACTTATGTACTTTACCAGTTAACCAGCAACAACTTTACAGGTAACTTTGATAACGCTTATTTAAACTTATCAAACTATAACCTGTTAATAAAAACAGCAAGCAAGGATCCTACACTGGCTTATTATAAAGCTATTGCAACTATCATGCAATCATACGTTTATCAACGTTTGGTTGATATGTATAACAGTGTGCCTTACTCACAGGCTTTAATTATTAACAGCACTTTTTCATACAAATATGATGAGCCTCAGTCTATTTATAACAGCATTACTGCTAAATTGGATTCGGCTGTTGCAATAATTAATTCTAACCTTAGCAACCCATTGTCAACAGCTGTATTTCCGCTGAACTATGATGTAATGTTTGGTAAGGGTTTTACCGCTACAGATTCAAGAGGTAAAACAGAAATGCAAAACTGGGTTAAGTTTGCCAATACGTTGAAGCTTAAACTTTACATGCGTCAAACTGAAAAAGGCAGCCCTGCTGTTGCCCCTGCAACAGCATTTAGCGGTTACACTGCGGATAGCTTTTTACCTGCAGGTACAGATGCATCTGTAAACCCGGGTTATTCAAATGCTGCTGATAACCAGTTAAATCCGTTTTATTTAGATGTAATTGGAAATGCACAAGCTTCAAATGGTACCAATACCACTTACTGGCGTGCAAATTCATACGGTGTTAATTTTTACAAAAACAATAATGATCCCCGGTTAGGTTATATTTATATCCCAACTAAAGGTTCAGGTGGTGCAGCAACAGATCCTACTGCGGTTCAGGGCAGGGCTTATGGTAGCACAAGCGGTACAGAATCAAATACAGTAATTTCTGCTGTATTAGGTACAGGTTACAATGCAGGTGGTACTACTCCTAAAGGACCAGGCCAGGATGCGGTATTGCTTCCGGCTTTTGAAAGCTTATTTTTACAGGCTGAAGCTATTCAACGTGGTTATTTAACATACTCTACCGCTGCAACTGTATACGATGCTGCTGTTGCTGAATCATTTAGGTTTCTTGGTGTTGCAAATTCTGCTGCTGCAGCCGCCACTTACACCGGTCAGGCAAATGCCTTAACAAACTACTCTGTAGCACCAAATAAATTAACAACATTGATTACCCAAAAATGGGCAGCCTTAAATTCTGTTGATCCATTAGAGTCATATAGCGATTGGAGAAGATTGGGTATCCCATCAGATCTTCCGGTTTCTATTTACCCAGGTAATACTGCAACTCACATCCCTTATCGTTTGCCTTACCCGGTTAATGAAACCACGCTTAACGGAGCGAATGTTCCTGCGGGTGGTTCGGGTACTGATGCGTTAACATCCAAAATATTCTGGATGAAATAAGCCTGGTGCTGATGTTAAATAAATAATTAATAAAACAGAAAGAAATGAAAAAATTAATCATACTATTAGGAGTCCTGACCGTCTCGCTTACGTCTTGCTTGAAAGACAAGCCGAACGTGGATTTTTCAAATATTGGCGCATTTGCCGAGATAGTACACAGTGGTAGTCCATATTTTGGTGAAGCTGCTATTACAGATGCTCAAGATACTATTTCAAGAACACTACAGATAAACGTAACCGGGCAGTATGCACCAACAAAGGATGTAACCGTAACAGTAGCATTGGATAACTCTATAATTGCGCCATATAATGCTGCCAATACAGCAGTTACTTACTTGCCAATGCCAACAGGGTCCTTTGTATTCGCTACAACTACTGTAACGATAAAAGCCGGAACACGTCTGGCTAATATTCCGGTAACTTTTTATAAGAATCAATTAGATCCTTCAAAAAGCTACATGTTGCCTATAAAAATTACAAATTCAAGCTTACCACTAGGCGCAAACTTTAGTATTAAATATTATCACTTTATTGGTAATGATTTTGCAGGGACTTATAAGCATCAGTTTACAAGAACTCCTGCTGCAGGTAACTTTACTTATGATGCCGGGAAAACATCAGCGTTTTTACCTGATTCACCAACTCAGTTTGAAGTTGCAGGATCTTATTACACTGGCGACATCAGATATGTTGTTAAGTTTACTAAGACAGGTGCTGGTGCCAGCGCAACATACTCTCATTTCAGCGTAACTATCAATACAGATGATGTTGCCAAGCTTGGAGCTGTAACCCCACCAATTTTAGTTACTACAGCGCCAAGTATTACAGGCTATACAGAGAAGGAATATACTTTCACTCAGGCTTTGGCATTGTTTGATAATGGATTAACTTATGGTGTTACAGGCGGTTCTGGTGTTAGGGTTAACCTTGATCAGTATAAGGAGTAATTTTAAAATCTGATATTTATATAAGACTATTTTATTGATCATATATAATATTAAAAGAGAGGCTGGTTTCTTAATTGAAATCGGTCTCTTTTTTTGTTGAGTAACTGCTAATTGTTTATAAAACTAAAGTATACTGAAGTGCATGTTTAATGAACTGAACAGGTGACAAGTAAACCAGAACATCCATTTCTAACGGCATCAAAAAATATAAGTAAACATTTGATTTTGAATATGTTTATATCTAACTTTAATACTTAATTATACTTGTAATGAAAAACTTAATCTTATCAACAATTTTTACATTGACAGCTGCCCAGCTAACAATGGCTCAATCTATAACCGCATCCGGTACCGTAAAGAATGAAAAAGGACAGGTCATCGCATCTGCTTTGGTACAGGAGGAGGATGCAAAAACAGCCACTTATACGGACTCAACAGGTTTTTTTACAATCCCGATAAAAAGCAACGCAACTATTGTGGTTTATGCTAAAGGATATAAAGATGAAAAAGTAAGCCCGAAAGAAAATTTGGTTGTGGTGCTTACACCCGGGAAATCTTCATTCAAGGCGCGTAATCTTAATGACCCTGATAAGATAACTACCACTATTCCAGATCAGAACATTACCCACGGTTTTACCTATTTTAATGTTTCAACTACCGGCTCCGGAGGGGCCTTATACAATATATCGCGTAAGGAAGACACAAAAGGTAGCCGGTATTTGGTGGAAAGCTGGGCAAAAGGATATGTAGTTGATAAAACCGGAGCGCCAATTAAGAATGATAACTATTCTTTTAACTATGATAAAATAAATGGTTCGCTTTTGTTAACACAGGATAAACGTGCTGCTGTTGATGTGGACAGGGACCGGATAAAAAGCTTTACTATTTACAATAAGCTCGATTTGCCCGAAACTTATGAACTAATAACAAATATTGATCCTTCACACTATACCCAGGTATTATCAGACGGGAGTAAGTACAAGGTTTATAAGTTTACCAAAACTACCTTTGTAAAAGCTAATTACATAACTGATGGAATGACATCAAGCGGTAATCACTATGATGAATATGTTGATGAGCCTACCTATTATATACTTGATGTTAAAACCGCCGCGCTGCAAAAAATCGCCATCAAATCAAAAACCATAAAACAAGCTTTTCCTGCGGAGGCTGATAAAGTAAAAGCATTTTACAAGGAACATGCTGATGATGACATCGACGAAAACTTTTTGAAGAGCCTTGCCGATTCATTGAATTAACAAGTTTTAAAGACTATATTATAAAATGGACCGTTAGACTTTCTCTAATGGTCCATTTTTATTTCGTTTGTTTTAGAGGTATTTATAAAGATTTAAAATGAAGAACATATTTGTAATAGCTATTGCATTATGCCTTGCAACAGGCGGGGCGTTAAAGGCTCAAACTGGCACAAACAGCATCTCGGCCACTGGTATTAACTCCGGTACCGGCATGGCTTATAATTTAACTAATAAAGAGGATACCAAAGGTAGCAGGTTCCTTTTTGACGTCTGGGCTAAAGGTAATGTAACGGATAGTAAGGGAAACGCCATAAATAGCGAAAATTATACTTTTAATTACGATAAAATTGGAGGGGCGCTGCTGTTAAGCCAGGATAAGCAAACGGCTATAGCGGTTGATAAAGAACACGCTAAAGGTTTTGTTATTTACGATAAAAATGATGCCCCAATGGCGTTTGAGTATGTGCCCGCCATTGATGCCACTCATTATTGCCAGGTTTTGGCAACAGGGGGTAAGTATAAAGTTTATAAGCTTACTAAAACCAGGTTTGTAAAATCGGATTATAAAAATGACGGGATTTCATCAAGCGGGAATAAATATGATGAATATATTGATGAAGCCGTATATTACGTTGTTGATGCTAAAACATCCGCGCCACAAAAGATAAGCTTAAAAAGTAAGGCTATTAAACAGGCATTTGCAGCCGATGCCGATAAGGTAACTACATTTTATAACGAGCATAAAAGCGAGGACACTGATGAGGTTTTTCTTGCAAAGCTTGGCGCTTATGTAAATCAATAAGGATATCTATAAAGAACGCCGGCTAACAAACCGGCGTTCTTTGTAGATATTATTTTTTATCCACACTATATTTCCCCGGGCCAATAAAAATAAGGCCGGCAAACATAGTAGCATCTTCAATGGCGTGTGCCGCGTCGCCCAGGCCGGCAGTACGCAGTTGCAATAGGGCTGCAACTATAAGGTTGATTAGCAAGAACACGCAGGCTGGTCTAAAGGCAAGCCCTATGATAAGCAAGAAACCGCCTAATAGCTCGGTCACCGCCGCCAGTAATCCCCACATTACGGGTAAAAAATGAATGCCCACATATTTCATTGATTCGCCAAGCTGTTCCCAGCCTTTTACGCCACCCATAAGTTTGGGGTAACCATGATAAATAAACATGATGCCTAAACCTACACGGATGATTAATAGTCCTGTGTTTTTGTAATTGCCTAATTTGCTAAGTAGTGCCATATATAATAATATATTTTTAGTTTTTATTGCTCGATTTATTTTGTTAAATCTTTAATTGGATATTCTGATTCAGACAAACTGAACGTTTACCTGCTGGTCATGTACGTTTAATGCAACCTGGCGCCCTAATATTAAACTGCAGTTATCGGGTATGTGCCCGGCCGGGAAATCAAAGCAAACCGGGTAATTATAGCCCTGCACAATATCCATAATGATATCTGGTACGGTTTGCCCAAATGGAATATCGTTATCCTTTATATCGGTAAAGCCACCAACAATTAAACCCGCAAGGTTTTTAAGCTTGCCGGCCCTGTCAAGGCAGCGCAGCATACGGTCAATACTGTACAGGTATTCGCCTACATCCTCTATAAACAGGATCTTACCGCTATAGTCTATATCAGATGCTGAGCCAGAGATGGCGATCAATAATGATAGATTTCCGCCAATCAGTATTCCGGCACCTTCACCGGCCCGGTTGGAGGCGTGTGGGGGTAATTGATAGCTGAGTTGCTCCCCAAATAAGGCTTTGCGCAAAGTATCCAATGACCGGGATGAGGCGTCGGGGATATTTATGGGCATTTGCCCGTGAATGGTTTGCGCGCCGTAATTGGCAAACAAATGCGCATGCAGTATGGTAATATCGCTAAAGCCAATAAGCCATTTAGGATTTTGTGCAAACCGGCTAAAGTCAACCTTATCTATCATCCTGATGGTACCGTAGCCACCGCGTGCCGCTATAATGGCCTTAATACTATCGTCATCAATAAAACGTTGCAGGTCTTTTGCCCTTAATTCGTCGTCGCCCGCAAACTGGTGGTATGAAGCATCAACAGTTTCGCCCAAAACAACCTCTAATCCCCATGACTGTAAAAGCGCGATGGCATCCGTCATCGGGTTAGGCAGTTTTTTGGCCGGACAGGTGATCGCTATTTTATCACCTTTTTTTAAGTAAGGCGGAAGCCCAGCGGTGTGTGTGGATGAAAGTGGAGAGGAAACTATAGGTGCTGGATTATCCATCGTCAATAATAATAAATTTTTTTTGGCATCCGTCTGCCGGACTTCATTGTGTTCGGTCTTTTCCGACTTAAATAATTTATCTTTGCCAATTATTTATAAAGCCGCTTTTTAATGTCAGAACTCAACAAATATAAAAGATATACGGTTACATCGGCCTTACCTTATGCCAACGGACCCCTACACATTGGTCACCTTGCAGGCGCTTACCTGCCGGCCGATATTTTTGTAAGACACTTAAGGCTCAAAAAAAAGGATGTATTATATGTTTGCGGTTCGGATGAGCATGGCGCCGCCATTACCATCAAAGCAAAAAAAGAAGGCACCACACCGCAAGCCATCATTGATAAATACCATACCCAGATAAAAGAAAGTTTTGAGCAGTTTGGGATAGCTTTTGATATTTATCACCGCACGTCGTCGCCAATACATCATGATCTATCGCAGGAGTTTTTCCTGAATTTGTATGAGAAGGATGAGTTCATTGAAAAAATGAGCGAGCAATATTACGATGAGGATTACGGACAGTTTTTGGCCGACCGGTATATTACCGGTACCTGCCCCAATTGCCATAATGAGAATGCTTACGGCGATCAGTGCGAAAGATGCGGTACATCGTTAAATCCTACCGATCTGATTAACCCGGTATCTACGCTAAGTGGTAAGGCACCTGTTTTAAAGATGACCAAGCACTGGTACCTGCCGCTTGATAAATACCAGCCCTGGTTGGAGCAATGGATAGATACCAAAGAAGACAGCTGGAAAACAAACGTTTTTGGCCAGTGTAAATCATGGCTAAAATCGGGCCTGCAGCCACGCTCCATGACCCGCGACCTGGATTGGGGTATTGATGTACCACTGGAAGAAGCACAAGGCAAGAAACTGTACGTTTGGATGGATGCGCCAATAGGCTATATCTCTGCCACCAAACAATGGGCTATTGATAATGATAAGGATTGGAAGCTATACTGGAAAAAGCAGGCCGATGAGCAGGATGATGCCTGTTTACTACACTTTATTGGTAAAGATAACATCGTGTTCCATTGTATTATTTTCCCATCAATATTGCATGCCCATGGTGAATATATTTTGCCGCAAAATGTACCTGCCAATGAGTTTTTAAATTTAGAGGGCGATAAGCTTTCCACATCGCGTAATCATGCCGTTTGGTTGCACGAATACCTGGAAGAATTTCCGGGCAAGCAGGACGAACTGCGTTATGTACTTACCTCTATTTTACCTGAAACCAGTGATAGCGAATTTACCTGGAAAGATTACCAGGCCCGTATTAATAACGAGCTGGTAGCCATACTGGGTAACTTTGTTAACCGGGTTATGATACTGATGCATAAATTTTACGATGGTAAAATTGAAAGCAATACCCATAAAATTGAACTTAACGACGAATACCTGAACACAGAAATAGGCATTTGTTATGATGAAATAGAAAAAAACCTGGAAGCTTACCGCTATCGCCAGGCGTTGCAAGCTGTTATGGATATCGCCCGCCTGGGTAATCGTTACTTAACCGAAAAAGAGCCCTGGAAAACAATTAAAACCAATCCGGAAGATGCTAAGCAAGCGCTACATAACTGTTTGTTTATAATTGGACACTTAACTGCCGCCGCGCAGCCATTTTTGCCGGCAACTGCTAAAAAGATCATCGGCATGCTTAACTGGCCGGATGAAGTTATCCCTTACGATCAGGAGATTTATTTTAATAACGGACATCAACTAAACCCATCTTCTTTATTATTTGAGAAGATAGAAGATGAGGTAATAGATCAACAGCTGCAAAAACTGTACGACAAAAAAGCTGCGGCAGCCCCGGTAAAAAGCATAGATGTACAACCCGCGAAGGAAAATATCAACTATGAATCTTTTGCTACCATGGATATCCGTACGGGCACTATCCTGGCTGCAGAAAAGGTAGCCAAAACCAAGAAACTGCTAAAGCTGACCATTGATACCGGCATTGATGAGCGTACGGTAGTATCTGGCATTGCCGAATATTATGAGCCGGAAGCTATTATTGGCCAAAAGGTAAGCATACTGGTAAACCTGGAACCACGTGAGATTAAAGGGATATTATCGCAAGGTATGATCCTGATGGCCGAGAACAGCGAAGGCAAACTAAGCTTCGTTGCGCCGGTGGATGATTTTCATAATGGAGCAGTGGTAAGGTAGAAATGCCGATTTTGGATTTAAAATGGGCGTTTTTTAGGCCGATAAAAATTTGCTGTTAAGGCATGTGATTTTTCAGGTATAATTTGCACCTTTGCAAGCTGATAAAGGATCCGCCCTTATCTGCTATAACGGTCCCGTAGTTCAACGGATAGAATAGGAGTTTCCTAAACTCTAGATATGAGTTCGATTCTCGTCGGGACCACTGAAAACAGTACTAAAATGATACAAAAGCCTGCGAATCAGATGATTGCAGGCTTTTCTTTTAGGGTC
>NZ_JANYGH010000061.1 GCF_025362475.1 Mucilaginibacter sp. | reverse complement strand
CATCGCTCAAAGCACCGGTAGAGGTTAGAATTATAGGGGAAGATATTGATCATCTGAAATCTATTGCAACCCAGGTAAGTGATATTATTAAAAAAGCAAAAAGCAGTCGTTTTGTGAGAAGCGACTTTGCAGAAGATTATTATGGAATAGGAATAAAATTAAAAGAAGAAGCCAGCCGCCTGGGCTATACTACTACCGGTATCTCTCAATCGGTGTACACCGGATTTAGCGGTGCCGCTATTTCTACAATGTATGAAGGCAATAATCCGGTAAATATTATATTTAGATTAGATAAAAAAAACAGGCAGACCACTAATGATCTTCAGAATATTTATTTGAGATCCCCTGTTACCGGCGCTAATGTTCCGCTAAGGCAAATAGCTGATTTGACACCTCGCTGGCAGACCGGCCGCATTATGCACCGCAACGGTGTGAGGACGCTCACCGTGCAAAGCGAAACAACACAGGATGTTCTTCCGTCGGAATTATTAGCGGCTATACAGCCTGAGATAGCTAAACTACAACTGCCCAACGGCTATCGCATTGATTATGGCGGCGAAGATTTTAACAAAAAAGAAGCATTAGGTCAATTAATTACCGCATTGCTTGTGAGCCTTGTGCTGATATTTTTTATTCTTCTTTTCCAATTTCGCGATCTCAAAGAGGCGGCAATAGTGATGCTTACAATACCGCTAAGTTTGTTTGGCGCCATCATGGGCCTCTATCTTACCGGAAACTACTTCAGTTTCACATCCTTTATTGGTTTGATAGCGCTTTCGGGAATTGTAGTACGTAATGCAATCATCCTGGTTGACCATACCCATGAACTGATGAAGCACGGACTTGATTTAAAAGCGGCGGCTATAGAATCAGGAAAAAGGCGCTTAAGGCCCATCTTCCTTACTGCTATGGCAGCAGCAATTGGTGTATTACCCATGATCATATCAGGATCCGCCATGTGGGCGCCTCTTGCAAGTGTACTGGCATTTGGCGTGATATGGAGCATGGTTATGGCATTAATCTCTGTTCCTGTACTATACATTTCCTGGATAAAGCCAAAACCAATCAATTAAAAAAAATTTAAAGCCACCGTAAAATGAAAAAATACATAAAATGTCTTTTACTGCTATCCATTACTTTTTTATGCCGCAGCAGCTTGTTGCACGCACAAAACGTGGAATCATATTCATTGCAACAATTACAAGATTCTGCATTAAAGAATAACCACGTATTAGCAATAAAACAGTGGGAAATTAAAGAAAAGCAGGAGAAAACTAAAGAAGATGAAATCAAGAGGTACCCTACACCTACCCTGAATGGTAACTATCAACACGTTTTCAATTTGGGAGAAATCACGATTCCTAAAGGCACGCTTGGGGAAACAAATAGTGCGTCGTTTCCTAACACTGACCGAAGTTTTAATGTAGGTAAACACGAAAATTATGGCGCCGGATTATCGGTTTATCAGCCTATCACCCAGCAGGCCAAAATCAGCACGTTACTAAAAGCAGACAAGACGGACGAGATATTAACCGAAAAGGAAAAATTCAAAACGTCGTTGCAAATAAAGCAGGCCATAGTAAAGCTTTATTACGGAACGTTGATTTTACAAAAACAACTGGATGAAGCGGAGGCAAAGCTGGCCTTAGCTAAGTCAAAATATACAGATGTTGAAAATGCTCTATTAGCCGGTAAAACAATCCATGCAGATAAAGCAGGATTGCAGGCTAATATCGCCGACGAAGAACAAAACGTCTTAAAGATAAACATACAGATTCAGGATTATATAGGTGATCTGATTAACGTAACCGGTGTAAATGCGGGTTCATTGAAACTTGCAGAAATTGAGCCGGCTGTTCAACAGGTAAATGGTTTGGAGGAGTATAAGAATGTAGCATCTAATTCAAACGCCGACCTGCAAATAGCTAACCTGAACAAATCGAAAGCTTTATTGGGAATAAAAGCAGCCAGGCAAAGTAATATACCGGATATCGGTTTGGTTGGCGGCTATTCTTATGTATTCGGAAGTGCTATAGTACCTTCCAGTAACCCATATATTGGGGTGAATCTGAAGTGGAACCTGCAGGATATTTTTTCAAACAAAAAGATAGTAAAACAGAGACAATTTCGGCTAAAGCAATCTGAAGAAAGTATTCTTAATACCCAACAGCAGGTAAATAATGATATCGAAAAGGCTTACAGGAAAATTAATCAGTCACTGGCGCTGATCACAGTGGCGCAAAAGGTGGTTTCCTACCAAAAGGAGGAACTAAAAATACAAGAAAACAAGCAGGTTGCCGGTCTTAATGTAAAAACTGATTTACTCAATACAAAGTCTTTCCTGGCAAAATCCGAGGCTGATAGGTATGCCGCACAGTTGTCTTATTTGATGGCAGTTTCTGATCTGCAAATCCTGACAGGCCAATAGGTCGAAATAAAAAAGTATCATCCTAAAGATAGAAAACGCTCCGCTAAAGGAGTTTTAAAAAAGAAAATCATATGAAAATAATAATCATTGGAGGAGGATTTGCGGGTCTCAATCTCGCAAATCAACTTGCCGGAAACCAATTAATTGATATTACGCTTGTCGATAAGAATAATTATCACCTTTTTCCACCGCTGCTTTACCAGGTGTCTACGGCTTTTATCGAAGCATCAAATATAAGTTACCCGTTTAGGAGAATGTTCCAATACAAAGAAAACCTTCGTTTTCACCTCGGTGAATTGAAAAACATTGTAGCATCAAGCAACAGAATTGAGACGTCGGATGGCGATTTATATTATGACTGTTTAATACTTGCAATGGGAACTGAGACCAATTATTTTGGTTTGGAGAATATAAAAAGGCATGCCTTGCCCATGAAGACCATTGATGATGCAATTCATCTTCGTAACCATTTATTGTTGAATGCCGAGAAAGCTGTGAGAACAAATGACCCGGTCGATAAGGTAAAACTGCAGAATATTGTTATTTCCGGAGGTGGGCCAACAGGTGTGGAAGTTTCCGGCATGTTGGCAGAAATGATTCATTCACTTGTTAATAAAGATTACCCTGAGCTTAAAAACACCAACGCCAATATTTATTTAATTAGTTCAGGAAATGCCTTGCTCGGTCCGATGAGCGCAAAATCGCAGGCAGAGGCTTATAAGGTATTAAATAAATTAGGTGTGCAGATAAAATTAAATACCGCTGTCAAGGACTATATTGATGGAGATATTTGCCTTTCCACAGGAGAATGCATCTCCGCCGCAACGTTGGTTTGGACATCTGGCGTTATCGCGCGACAAGCGCCCGGGCTTCCTGACACATCTACGGGCCGGGGCAAGCGAATTATAGTTGATGAATTCAACAAGGTAAAGGGCACACAAAATATTTTCGCAATCGGAGATCAATGCCTTCAAACAACAGATGTGGATTATCCGAACGGGCACCCGCAACTTGCACAGGTTGCTATTCAGCAAGGGATTCATCTCGCTTTAAATCTTAAGCTATTACAATCCGGGCAGGCATTAAAAGCATTCAAATATAAAAACAAAGGAAGTATGGCTATTATCTCGAAATACAAGGCTGTAGTTGATTTACCGAAGACCTTTTTTAAAGGATTGCCAGCCTGGTTTGTTTGGTTATTTGTTCATATCATCCCAATTGTGGGGTTCGGCAACAAAGCTAAACTGGCCTGCAATTGGTTCTGGAGTTTGATAACAAATGACCCCACCTTAAGATTAATCATCCGACCCAAAAAGTGAATGAAATTACATTTAACTGAATCTTTCAGCTTGGTCGCTTTCTTTAAGAAATGTTAAATCTTTTTTTACAGCGATATAGACAGGTTAAACAAAAAAATCATGAAAACAATATTTGAATTTACACATAGCATTATGTTCATCTGCGTAATCATTATCATCTACTTTTCGGTAGGTGAAAATAAAGGAGATCTGGAAGGTACAATAATGAGCAGCTTGATATCGAAAGTAAAATCAATCCGGATCAACCGCATATTTTTATATCGTCTGGCTTCGAACCTGTTGTTTATATTTCTCAGATAGCATTAAATAATTGATTACAGCGCTCGAATAGCTTCATAACTGCTGTAAGCCGTGGTCAGGGAAAGGTTATCTCACATTAACAATCTATGTTTCCTTTTGCAAGCCAGGCGCATTTTAAGTGGTATAACCAGGAGATTAATCCAAAAGTGTTATCGATGATATGAATGTTAAAGTCAAATGATGTTATGCCAGCTTTCAACCATGTTAATTCAGTTTTTTATTAAAGCCAACATTTCCAACCAATGGACATCCCAAAAAAAATAGCCGACAAAGTGCATACTCCTTTTAGCCGTTACGGCATTCGTAGCATTAGTATGGATGATATTGCATCTGATCTAAGGATCAGTAAAAAAACAATTTATCAATTTTACTCCAATAAAGATTCATTGGTAGAGACATTTGTAGATACGGCAATAGATGAAAACATCTTTCGCTGTAAAATTCTTGTTGAAAAAAGTGATGACGCCATTATTGAGTTGTATTTCTTGCTGGTATACGCAATGGAGCTTTACAATATTTTAAATCCGGCAATCGTTTACGACCTCGAAAAAAATCATGAATTGGCCTATGAAAAATTTAAAGGACACAAAACCCAGTTCATTCATCAAACCGTTAAAGCAAATATAGAACGTGGCGTAAAAACAGGTTTGTATCGCAAGGATTTTGATATTGATATAATAACGAGGTTTTTTCTCGAAAGCTTAGCCATCATATCAAATCCCGCGGCATTTCCCCCTACTCATCTTAAAAGGAAACCAGCAGATGAGTTATTTGCCTGCCTGATAAGTGGAATAGTAACCACAACCGGAATGGATGTTGTAAACGCATATAAGAACCAGCGCGACATTATGTTTTTAAGTAATTATGAAGACCGGCCTTTTTGGGACCATTAAACAAGTGAAATAATTCATTCAATGGAAAAATTTATCTATATATCATTTCTTCTCATATTGAAGCTGAGTCTTGCATTCGGACAGAGTGATTGGAAACTTAGTACTGAAAAGGAAGAAATAAGAGTATACACCAGCATAGTGCCTGATTCAAAGATCAAAGCTGTTAGGGTGGAATGCGATTTAAAAGCGACTGCATCCCAGTTGGTGGCCTTATTAATGGATGTGAAGACCAGCCCTGACTGGGAATATCATACAAAATCTTGTGTGCTGCTAAAACAAGTATCGTCGACGGAACTTTACTATTATTCGGAAATCAGTTTACCCTGGCCCGCCGAGAACCGGGATTTTGTTGCTCATTTAATCATTACTCAAAATCCGGATACTAAAGTGGTTACTGTTGAGGGCCCCGCTGTGCCGGGTTTTGTCCCGGTAAAAAAGGGCATTGTCAGGGTTGTTAATTCCAGCGGAAAATGGATAATTACACCAGCCGGGGCTGATCAGTTAAAAGTTGAGTATACGATACATGTAGATCCGGGAGGCTCCGTGCCGGCATGGCTGGTCAATATGTTTGCAACAGAAGGCCCATTAAAATTTTTCAAGAGCCTGAAAATACAATTGCGAAAGCCGGCTTATCAAAACGTTGTTATTGCGTCTATTGAAAATTAGTTGATTTTTTGCAAATGCAATTCAATAAACCTGATTAAATAGCATCGCAGCATTAGAACAGGCCCATAAACATTTTTCTTTTCATCGGAAAATCGTCATTCTTAAGGAAACCAAACTTGAAAATAAAAAACCATCTCCCATTAAATGGAGATGGTTCTATTTGGAGGCTTTAAAGTCATAAGCGTCTATATCTGGATAATCCGTGGCCGTTGGCATTATAATCTAAAGTAGCATTCTTTCATCGATCAGCCAATCTTCAAATCAAAAGGCATTTTTCGCAGACGCTTACCTGTTGCCGCAAAAATGGCATTAGCTAATGCAGGCGCAAAGGGAGGAATTCCAGGTTCTCCAACACCCTTTATCCTGCCGCCATCGGCCAGTATATGCACCTCTACAAGTGGAGCTTCATTTATACGCGGCACCGGATTATCGTAAAAATTACTTTGCTCTACAACGCCATTCTTAAAAGTTATACCGGGTTTAGTGGCAGCAGAAAGTGCCATTATCACAGCTCCCTCCACCTGGTTTTTTACGTTGTCTGGGTTTACAACAATACCCAGATCAATGAGGGCGATAACCCTGTCAATTTTAATTAATTTGCTTACAGCGTTATAGGTAACTTCTACCACATATCCCAGTTGGCAGCCAAAAAATTTCCACTGAGCCACTCCCCTGCCTTTATCCACGGGTAACGGCTTATCCCAATTTGATAGTTCCTTTAATTTTTGTAACAGCTTATAAGTATCAGAGGAGGGTGCAACCATACTTAAACGAAATTCCATGGGGTCTTTCCCGGCCTTATAGGCCATTTCATCTACAAAGGACTCATGGGGAAAGCAAATCGTTGAACTGACCACTGACCGAAATGCTGCTCCGGGAATATGAGAGTCTGTTTTGACATAAGATGTTTTGATGTTAGGTATCTCGTAGTCCTGGGCGCCTATACCCTCCACCATGCTCCCATCCAGCCTGGTCTTATTAAAAGTTTTGAATAGGGACTCGTGAAAATTAGGCCCGATCACTTTGTGCCGGAAAGCCAGCAATTTGCCATCTTCACCAAGAGTTCCACTCATTTTGGAAAAGGTCATCATTCGCCATGCACCTTGTTTTGTACAATCTTCCCGCGACCACAACGTTTTAACCGGCCGATCGACCAGTTTGGCTACGTTTACGGCTTCTACAATATAATCGTAGTACAGGCGCCTGCCATAACCACCACCAATAAACATGTTGACGTTATTATTGTGGTACTTTACATTACCTGGCTTAAAACCGGTAAGCGCAGGTACATCATTGTCGCCAGAGCCCGTTATTAGATTAGGAACCTGGTTGGATGACCATATCTCTACTTTATCTCCGGTGACCTGTGCCACGCAAACCATGGGTTCAAGCGTATGGTGGGCTATTACGGGTGTTTCATAATTCGCATCAATCGTATTTTGCGCGGAGGTTTTAACGGCGTCTATTGCCCCGATATTCTTATCTATCATACCTTCTTCATCGGCGTGTTTCCATAAATATTGATCGTAGTCGGCCGAGTTATAAGTTTCAAAACCTTTGGTATCCCATTCGATCTTTAGTTTTTTACGTGCCTGCATCGCCGTCCAGTATGAATGAGCGATAACTGCCACACCAATAAAACTATAGATGCCAACAATCCGCTCTACTTTATCTACTTTGATAACGCCTGACATTTTTAACGCCTCGCTTGGATCGAAGCTTTTTAATGTTCCACCGATAACGGGGCATCGCTCCACAGTTGCATAAACCATATCCGGTACTTGAACATCTATACCGAATATCGCAGAGCCATTTGTTTTCATAGGTACATCCGGGCGATGAGCTTGTTTCCCTATAATTTTAAAATCTTTAGGGTCTTTAAGTTTAGGATCTTTAGGCAGTTCTATCTTTGACGCTTCTTCAAGCAAATCGCCATAAGCCGTTGATCTTTGCGTAAGCCGGTGAAATATCTTGCCATTCTCAGCATAACAGTCAGCTTCATTTACTTGCCATTCGGTACTCGCTGCAGCAATAAAAACCGCTTTGGCTGCAGCGCCTACTTTCCTCATTTCGTTGTAGCTGCCACGCACAGAAGTGCTGCCCCCGGCGCGCTGGCCATTCCCAAATTCCTTTTCCCCACCGGTATTTTTTATAATGACCTGATCAAGCGAAACTTCAAATTCTTCAGCGATCAACGCGGGTATGGATTGAAAAGTACCCTGCCCCATTTCGGGCTTAGTGTTAAATAGGGTAATCTGCCCATTAGGTTCGATGAGTATAAAAGGCGTAAAGTTTTTGGCTACAGCTATTGCCGAAACCTTACTTGTTTCACCTTTTGCCGTAAGCCCAAGCCATAAAGCCACCCCAAGGGTACTTGTGCTCTTTATAAAATGACGTCTTGATATTTCGTTCATCGTTTTATCATTTAGGTTTATTGCCTCCTTGTGGTCACGCTTGTCAATACTGCCCTACCGGCATCGGCTTCCGTTTTGCCTATTTTAATTTCCTGTATAGCCAGCATTTCTTTAAGCTGCGGTTCAGTTAAGCCGGTGTGCATAGCGATTGACAAATGCCCGGATAACTGGGAATCGACCCCGCCAAGGCTAACCAGCGCAGAAACCGTAGTTAATTCACGTTCCTGATCGGTAAGTACGCCACGTCCAAAAACATCTGCAAAAAGGTGCTCTTTTAGTAAAGTATCAATAGCCGGTAAAAAAGCTGCATAACCTCTTTTGGGTTCGATTTCGGGACGACCGGTGAGCCGTTCTAATATTTTTTTACCAGATGCATATTTGTCGGCAGCGGGTGGCGCAATAAGAGGGGCAGTTCCTTCAGGGTCATTGACGCCTTTCGCTTTCCTTTCGTTCAATACCGCAATAAATGTGTTGATGCCGTTAAGACTGCGCGGGAAACCGCAATAGGCATACAGGTGTATCATTATCTCTTTGATCTCATTCACCGTCATCCCGGCATCCAGTCCATCATTCATGGCATTCTTCAGGCCAGTGAGGTTACCCTTTGCTGTAAGTGCTGAGATAGCAACGATACTTTTCTGTTTGTTGTTCAATATTATATTTGTTTGTGCTTTCACCTTATTCAAGCTTATCAATATTAAAAGGAGCAAGATTGTTTTTTTCATAAGTCTGATTTGTTTTATTGATTAGGTTGATGCTATCGTTTAGGGGCGTAAGCTCTCGTGTGAAAATGGCATCCGTTTCGTCTCCCTTAACCTGCTTGGCTGGTTGGTCGGAACAGAATCTCGTTGATATCCACTTCTTCAGGCTGGCTCATAGCAAATACAACACATCTTGCAAATGAATCAGCAGGAATGGCGAAAGCATCATAAAACTGTTTAATGCCTGCTGCTACATCGGGCTCGGTTACACTGTCGGACAACTCCGTTGCAACGGCACCTGGTGAAATGATTGTTGTACGGATATTGTAAGGTTTAACTTCCTGACGCAAGCCTTCGGAAATAACACGAACCGCTGTTTTTGTTGCCGAATAAACAGCACCACCCGGATTTACCTTGTGCCCCGCTACAGATGAAACGTTAATGATCTGTCCTGATTTTTGCGCTTTCATGTAGGGCAACGCAGCAGCGATACCATACAATACGCATTTTAAATTCACATCGATCATCTGATCCCAGTCATCGATCTTCAATCGTTCCAGTGGAGAATGGGGCATCAGGCCAGCATTATTGATGATCACATCAATGCGTCCGTATTTTTCCACTGTGGTATCAACGAGTTTCTTGACCTGTGCTGCATCTTTAACATCAGTTGCTAAGGCCATAGCCCGGCCGCCCTTATTATTAATTTCATTTGCTAAGGCATCAATGCGATCGGCCCGGCGTGCACCAAGTACTACGGTCGCGCCTTCGGCGGATAACATTTTGGCAGTAGCTTCACCTAAGCCACTGCTTGCACCTGTGATGACAACCACTTTTCCTTCTATATTTTTCATCTAAATAGATTTAACCTTTCTATGTTTTTAACTGATACAAAGTTCCTGATGATTTTTTCCTCATTTGGTATACAGATTACTGAAAAGTCTACCAAATTCACCGATTTATAAGATTACAATAGGTAATACTCTAATGATCAGGTAAATTTGATTCATAGTTTTAAAGTTTTGATATGGATGATATGCTGAAATTTGATACTGTTGCTGAGTATAATGCTTTCAACAATCAGGAAACGCTGAACCCGCTTGTTAGTGTAGTCGATCTTTCAAAGGCAGCCCCCAGAGCATCCCGCAGGTTGTGCTATGGTTTTTATACAGTTTTTTTGAAGCAGATCCGGTGCGGTGATCTAAGGTACGGACTTAAAAATTATGACTACCAGGAAGGTACGCTTATCTTTTTGGCGCCGGGCCAGGCTATAGGAGAAAACAACCCCGAGCTGTTTTATCAGCCGCAGGGGCTTGCCTTGGTATTTCATCCTGATCTGATCCTCGGAACTTCCCTTGGACGCCACATGAGCGATTATTCCTTTTTCTCATATGATGTGCATGAAGCGCTCCACATATCAGAGCAGGAACGACAGATTGTTTTAGATTGCTTCTCAAAAATTTCATTTGAGTTAAAGCATGGCTATGACAAACATACCAAGAAACTGATTGCATCGAACATTGAACTATTTCTTGATTATTGTATTCGTTTTTATGACCGCCAGTTCCTCACCCGCGACATCGTGCACAGAGGAATTATTGAACGTTTTGAAAGCTTACTGAACGAGTATTTTCAATCGGGCAAGGCACAGGACATGGGCCTTCCGAATGTAGCCTATTGCGCAGAAAAATTGGGTTTATCTGCAAACTACTTTGGCGATCTTATTAAAAAAGAAACCGAAAAAACCGCATTGGAATTTATTCAATTAAAGATCATGGACCTGGCCAAAAACAAGATTTTTGATCCCAACAAAACAATTAATGAAATTGCTTTTGAACTGGGATTTAAATACCCTCAGCATTTCAGTCGTTTATTTAAACAACGCGTGGGCTATACACCAAATGAATACCGAACTTTGAATTGATTGCGGTTCATAGCAATCAATTCACTCTTTAACATAAAAGTGTTAAATAACATATTCAACCTGGCGGGGATATTCCAATCATAGGGCCTTTGGGCAGGTGATGGCTAAAGATCACAGTGAGGCAGAACAAAAACTGCTGCAACTGGCCAAAAAACAAGGTGTCATTTTGCCCGCTGCCGTCGTAAGCAATGGATAGTACCCTACCTTGCCTCTTATTTTTCCTTTTAAATCAACACTTTTCGGCTTTTTTATTCGCATTACTGCTTGCACTAATTCTTCACCCTCCCCTGCTCGGCATCGGCGCCGGTTTGCTCTTTTTTACGCTGCCCGGCTACAGCTTTGCCAAAACGGAAACTGAGGGTTAATAAGGCCGACCGGGTATCGCCGTGGTTAGTGTAGGTGGCATCTGTTAGGTACAGGTTGTTGATGGCTCCCCGGTTTATGTTAGTATACAAAATATCATTCACACTAAATTTAAGGGTTACCTTAGGCGATAAGTTCTTAGATACCGCTGCATTTAACGCGCCCTTGCCGCCTGTAACAAACTGGGCATTGGTAATGCTGCTTTGGTAATTACCATCCAGCTGCAGGTTAAAGCCATTTTGTAGTTTAAACTGTAAAATACCCTGGCCGTATACAAATGTGCCTTTGGTATCCAGCACGCCGGTGTAAAAATTACTGCGCGAGTGGATACGGGTTACTTCGGCATTTATTTGTACGCTCAACCATTTTGCCGGCTCAAAGTCTCCATCTACAGAAAAACTGCTAACCGTTTTGTGGCCTATATTACCGGGGCGGCTGTAATAAATGCCGTTTACTATCTGAATAGTTTCATCGGCATCATTCTTTGTGTCACTATAGCTGAGGGTACCGGTAATATGGTTTTTAAAAATATAAGCTAACTCAATTTTATTGGCGAACGATGGCTGTAGATATGGGTTACCCACGTAATAGGTAAACTTATCAAACGGGGTAACAAAAGGATTCAGGTCCTGGTAATACGGTCTGTCAATGCGGCGGCCGTAATTTAGCTGTACCTGGTTATCGCCCAGGCTATCCAGCTTGTATTGTATAAACATTGTGGGGAACAGGTTGGTATAGGTCCGGTTAAAGGACGAGTCGGGCTTCATAACGTTGCCCAGCTGGTGCCCGTTTGAGCTTGTATTTTCCAGCCTTAAACCAGCCTGGATACTCAGTCTTTTAAAATCCTTGTTCAGGTTAAGGTAAGCGGCGTTAATATGTTCCTTGTAATTAAAATGGTTGGTTTTATCATAATCGGGCGTGATATTGCCGTTTGCGGTATTAAAATAATTGGCTATGTTATCAGTTTGGGTATAGCTGGCTTTTAAACCGGCTTCCAGTTTCATGCCATTACCCAGGGGATGACCGTAGTCTGCCTTGGCCGATACAATTTTAATATTTGATGGCAGGCTACCGTTTAAGCTACTTTGGCTTATCAATGCACCACTAGGCAAAAAGGTTTCATTATCAAAATCCTGTTTGTTGGTGGTGGCATAGTTAAGATAATCCAGATTGGCAGTAATATCCGGACCGTCTTTTTTAAACTCGTGCCTGTAATTCAGGTTTAGGGCGGTATTTTTAAAGCTTCCTTTTTCGATATTTTTTGAAACAACGCTTGAATCAAGCTGGCCAGCTGCATTTAACAGGTTGCCCGTGCCTGTGCTTGGCAAATAAGGATAACGGGCCAAGCCGGTCATCGCTATGCCATAGGTTGTATTTGGTGTTGCGTAATAATCGGCGCCAATGGTAAGCTTGCCACCATGCCCCTGCCGGCGGTTATAGGTATCCTGGTTGAAAATACCTGTAATTTCGCCGCTGGCATTTTTATATCGCCTAAAGATGGCTACATCGGCATAGCTGTTACGCACGGTGTAAGCCAGGTTACCAAACAGGTTCAGTTTATTTTTGCGGTAATTGAAGTTAAGGCTATTGTTGGTGCGGGTGTAGCGGGTTTGGCCAATACTTAGGCTTAGCCCCAGGTTGAAGCCTTTAAGCTGTGTTTTTTTGGTTTTTATATTGATAACCCCTGCATTGCCCGCCGCGTCATATTTCGCCGGCGGGTTGGTCATGATTTCTATTTGCTGCAGGCTTGATGATGGCAGGGCACGTAAATAATCGGCAAGGGCGGCGCCCGATAAATAAGTGGGCTTATCATCCATAAAGATAACTACTCCCTGCTGCCCTTTAAGACTGATAGTCCCGTTTTGATCAACCAGCACCCCCGGCGATTTTTCCAATACATCAAGCGCGGTTGTACCAGCGTTGCTGATAAGCGCATCGACATTCAAAACCGTGCGGTCTATCTTATGCTCAATATATGATTTTTGGCTCGTGATGCTTACTTCTTTCAGCGCCACCTGGCCGGTTTGCAATACGATATCTTTTAATACAATAGGCGGTTGTTCCTGATTGATGGTTATGATGTCGCTTTTATATTTATTATACCCCATAGCACTTACCAGTACCCGGTAAGCTCCGCCTTTAACACCGTCAAAAACAAAATGTCCACCGGCATCAACCTGCTCATATTTCAGGGTGACCGAATCCCTCGCATCGCTTAAAATTACAGTAGCGCCACTGGCGGGCTTTTGGCCGGCATCCAATACCCTACCTGTTATTTTACCTGTTGCTGTTTGGGCATTTACAAAAATCGGGGCAATAGTTATCCATATGGTTAAAATAACCATGATCAATTTTTTCATTTCGATAAGATTAAAGGGGTTGTTACGGGTTTAAACCTACTCCGGCTTAATTACAGTTTTACTTAATTGCTGGCAAAGGTTTTTGAGGCGCGATAAGGATGCCGCAGAATTGGTGTTTTTATCAACTTTAACCAGCAGCCATCCGGCAGAGGCTTTGATACAAAAATTACTGCTATCGGCCAGGTTGATTTTCGTATTCACATCATCGGAGTTTTTGAATACGATTACCGGCTTTAAAGTCTCATTAAAATAAGCCTCTACCTTTTTGGCCTGACCGCGATTGTAGGAAGCCTCCAGTTTAAATAGTTTAGGGGTTTCGGTTATTTTAATATCGGTACGGCCGCCGTTATCGGCAATAGTAAATGCCAGGCAAATAGTAAGGGATATAATACCGGCTATAAGTAAAAAATAAAACGATTTCATGATTGATAATTTTTGAGGGTTGATTAATTAAAGGGCATAGCTTTCCCTGTGCCCAAGGTGCAGACGTTTAAATTTTGCAGCTGTCTTAACTCTTGACTCTTGACTCTATTTGCCTCTCGCAGTTTACAGCCTTTTTAACAAGAAGTAATATCCCAGGAAACCCAGGGCGATGCTAAATATCATCACGGTGGCGGCATACAGTCCCGATGGCATATAAAAGCTTACAACTGTAAGACCGATAGCAATGGCGGTTAATATGGCAAACCATTTAAGCGAGTTCTCTTTGCCTTTTTGATTTGCAGGTAGTAATTGGGCAATTACACCTTCGGCAACGCCTTTTTCAACAATGGTGCGTTTTAACCTGTCGTCTAAAAATAGTTTGATGAGTGTGAGTACGAACGAGGAGGC
The DNA here is from genome assembly GCF_025362475.1 of Mucilaginibacter sp. Lineage (GTDB taxonomy): Bacteria > Bacteroidota > Bacteroidia > Sphingobacteriales > Sphingobacteriaceae > Mucilaginibacter. Next base: position 68,503 of record NZ_JANYGH010000061.1, on the reverse strand, counting down.
CAGGAAAACGAGGATAATGATAACTATGCTGTGCATCATCTCAAAAAAAGCCTGCTCGTTTGTAAAGGGATCAAATACGGTTTGGGCATTGGCAGTAATACCTGCTAACATTAGGAATATGATGGTGGCTGATTTTTTCATGTTGCTGTTTTTATCGTTGTAATACCGGATGAGACCGGCAGCCTGTGTTTATGTTGCAGTTAATTAATCAATTAAAATCCAGTTTTTTCATTTGGTCGTGGTGTTCTTTAATTATTGTATTGAGCACACCCCCAAATACAGCTACTGCGCTTGATGTTAAAATGGCAACAAACAACGCTGGCAGGCTTTTAAATAACAGTACCAGGTAGCTGCCGAATACCAATGATACTGTAGCTAAAAATATCATGGTTAACGCAACACCTAAAACAGTGATCCAGGGAAACTCCGCTTTTGGGGCGGGCAGTTGCCCCAGCACCAGTTGGGCAAGGTTAAAATCAAAAGCCGGCTTTTGCATGGTGCTCATTTGTTGGGTAAGCAGGCGGTAATTGGCCAGCTTAGCGCTGCAAGCGGCACAGCCTTGTGCATGGGCGGCAATGTCTTCGCCTGCGAATGTGCCCTCCAGGGCGTATTGCTGTAAATCATTGTCTGAAGGATGATAACTACTCATAAATCTTCGCGTTTATAGTTGGTTAGCAGATTTTGTTTTAAAGCCTGACGGGCCCTGAAAAGGTAATTTTTAACAGTGCCTTCGGGTAGGTTGCTGATTTCGCAAATTTCAGCATAGCTCATTTCTTCCTGGTGATAAAGGGATAACAACGTTTTGTATACCGGCGATAGCTTATCCATTTCGGCATTTAAAATAACAGATAATTCCTTTGCTGAAAGTAACCGCTCTACCTCATTATCATCATGGCCGGCATCTTTTTGCTGCAGCCGCTCAAGCATTTGCTGTTGCCCGTCATCCTCATTATCCCGCACTTCTACCAGCATTACCTTCTTTTTCTCCAGGTAATGCAGGCAGGTATTGTAAGTGATCTGCCCTATCCAGGTTGATAATTTGGACTTAAATTTAAAGCCCGGCAAATTTTTATAAACTTTCAGGTAAACATCCTGAGCAAGGTCTTTTCTATCGGCCGGTACCGGTATCATTTTAAATATCAGTTGAGCCACCAGCCCCTCGGTGTTTTTAATAATATTACCAAAAGCATACCTGTCGCCGCCCAAAGCGCGGGAAACCAGTTGTTGATCTGTATGCTGATATTCGTTTTGGTGGCTCACTTACTGATTAGACCGGGCTATTGCATAAAGGTTGCAATAATTTTTCAGTATCAAGTCGCCGGTCATGCGTTCGTTAATGCACTTTTAACTTTGGATTGTTTTTTGTTAGTATTATGGTGAGAACTCCCGTGCCTGGCTTGAATTATAAAGGGGAAATACAAGATCAATCAACAATCAATTTCTCTTAATTGGTTACAAATGACCGGTACCTGCATTTAACAGGGGTATTTGAATAGGCAGCGCTTTTCGCTATTTATTCGGTATCCGTATGAATGTGCTTTCTGAATCCATCAGGCGAAAGCCCAGCTTGTTTCTTAAAGAATTTGCAAAAATAGGAGTTGTCTTCAAAATTTAACGCATACGCGATTTCCGTAACCGTCAAATTGAAATTAATCAGCATCCGTTTAGCTTCGAGGGCAATCCTGTTTCGGATTAAATCTCCCGCAGACTTTCCCAGTACTTCATTGCAAAGCGCATTTAAATGATTAGGAGTAATGAATAAAAGCTCGGCATACTGCTTTGGCAACCGCAGGTTCAGGTAATTTTTTTCAATCAACTTTTCAAAATTCCGCAACAACGTCATGTTATAGGAATCTGCCGGGTGTACCTCATTTCTCACATTCATATTTCCGATCTGTAAAAAAAGTTGCAGAATCCAAACTCTAATCGCATCCGTTTTAAAACGGTGTTGTTTTTCCATCTCTCTAACCGCATTTTCTAAGATTTCGGTAATTGATGCTCTTTGTTCTTCCAAAATGTCAATCACTGAATCACCCGCGATACCATTAAGAAAATAGAATTGATCCAGGTAGTCGGATTTCAATAAGAAGGATTGAAAAAACTGAACAGAGAAATTAATGACATAGCCATCCATATTACCCTCGAAGTCCCAGCCGTGCACCTGACCGGGGGCCATAAAATAGGCCCTGTATGGTATTATCTTAAAGTTTTGAAAATCAATTGAAAAGCTACCGCCACCATGCGTAAATAAAATCAGGTGATAAAAATCGTGACGATGCGGAAAATGAAGGTATTTGAGATTTTTTAAATAGACATCAAAACGACTGACAATAACGTCCTGCTGCCTATCTAAAGAAAACTCGCAGATATCATATACTTTAAACTCACTTTTCATCCTTAAATATAATGTTAGTGGCTCACTGTTTCTTCATTCAATTCATAAACATATCCTAAACTATGCGCGTTTTGATGCGATACGTTCAAATCTTTTACAAGACCAGTTTTCAAATCTATTACCCATCCATGCACTTCCAGATCTGTGCGCTCTTTCCATGCATTTTGTACAACTGTCGTTCTGCATAAATTATAAACCTGTTCTTCAACGTTTAGTTCTACAAGTCGGTTTACTTTCTCGGTCTGGTTCTCGATGGCATCCAATTCATGGCTGTGTATGCGGTAAACATCTTTAATATGCCTTAACCAATTGTCTATCAGGCCAAACTGTTTTCTACTTAACGCAGCGGTAACGCCACCACACCCGTAGTGGCCGGCAACTATCACATGCTTAACTTTTAAAGTATTTACCGCGTAATCCAGAACACTTAACATGTTCATATCCGAATGTACGATTACATTTGCAATATTACGATGTACAAATACTTCGCCTGCCCGCGTACCTGTAACTTCATTTGCCGGAACGCGGCTGTCTGCACACCCTATCCATAATATCTCGGGACTTTGGCCGGCGGCCAGTTTGTTGAAAAAGTCAGGTTCTTCCTGTATGCGTCTAGTTGCCCAATCGCTATTGGCTTTGAGCAGAGCTTTGTAACTATCTGTTTGTGCTAATTTTAATTCTATGATTTCTCAATCTTATTTTATTGGTTTTTTTATTTATTAGAGAGCATAAAGACAACTGTACTATCTTTATGCTCCTGATACCTGCTTAGAATTTATTAAATGGTAAAAACTTGCCATCTAAAATTAGCTTCACGCGGGCACCGTTAGGTGATTCAACCTTTTCGATGTCTATCTTAAAATCAATACCGCTCATCGCGCCGTCTCCGAATAGCTCATTAATGGCCGCTTTAATATCCGGGCCATAATTCTGCATCATTTCAACTAACCTGTACAAAGTTGGATCAGTAGGTATAGCTTGCAATGCACTTCTTAGCGGAATTTCCTGTAACGATGCCACAAGCTCTGGTGCCAGCGATAATATCTCTCCAATTTTTTCAGCGTCTTTCTGATCCAAAGTGGCCTGGCCATGCAGGGCGTGTATCGTAAAAATTAAACTACTGCCGGTAGCGTCTGCTAAATCTTGAAATTTTATTTTTTTGTTTTTGATGCTTTGAATAATTAACTCAGCTGCTGTTTTTTTGTCCATCTTTTAATTTTTTTTATTAATCAAAAGTACTGACTGTCAGATTATTGACACGGTGATAATTAGTGAGATTGCGGTACATTTTACTGATTCATTTACTTTCCATCACTACGGCCTGTTAAGTTACAGGACTTGCTATCATACAGGAATCGCAGGATTTTTACTTCCCGTAATGGATCGGCTTAGACGGCTTAGCGGGTTTAGAAACAAGGGGTAGTATAAATAAACTGAGAGATCTGAAAATACCTTGATTGGGATTATAGCCCGGGATAATGAGTTATCCTTCTTTTTTGTATTCCGAAATATTTTGGCCTGTTATATTTTTAAAGAACCGGCTAAAGTGTGCCGCATCCTCAAAACCCAGTTCGTAGGCAATTTCTTTAGCCGACTTGCCTATATAAAAAAACAATCTTTTTGCTTCGTCAATTATACGGTCATGAATAATTTGTAATGGCAGTTTATGATGATAGCGTGCAAACAAATTTGATAATCTCTTGGGTGATCTACTTACTTCGTTGCCATCGCCCTATAATAAAAAAGGTAATCACTGCATCGCGCTGTGATTACCAAATCCAAAAAGCGGAGACCAAGCCGCCTGTATATAAAAAGTAAACAAGAAAAACTTATCTTTTAAATACCAGGTATTGGTACGGTTGCAGGGTAACCTGGGTATTGAAAGTTGTGTTAATTTTAGTTAAGCCGTTAGTCCAGGTGGTGCCTTGCAACGCGGCCGGAACAGTATAATTGATACTGCTATTTTTCGTATTTACCAGTATCAACACATCATCGGCACCTGTTTTTTTCTCAAACGCCGCAATGTCATTGTCGTTATAAGCGGTTAACGCGCCGGTTTTAACAGCTTCATGAGCCTGGCGAAAGGCGATGATCTTTTTATATTCAGCAACCATATCGGGGTTGGCATTATAATCAACAGGTACATTGTTAAAAAAATTAATCGCGTTAGGATATCCTACCTCCTGGCTGCTGTATACCAGCGGTACACCACCCATATAAGCCGCTAAAACAAACGCTGCCAATGCACCCTGCTTGGCTTTATATTCGGTTATGGTGCTGCCGTCAGAAGATGCATTGTCATGGTTGGTAATATACCTTAGCTTAATGCCTGGTGATGGTAGCGAAGCAATTTCTGCCATATTGGTACTAAATAAAGCCGAGGGTGTTTGAGTTCCGGCAAATACGTTTTTAAGGGTACTATAATAACTAAACGCATAGCTAAGCTGGAAACCGGCTGTTATTTCCGGTCCTTTTGTGCCTTCGGCCAAATAGATCAGCTTATGGGTTTTTATAGTATTTAGGGTATCCAACGCCTGCGCCCAGAAATCGTTGGGCACGTTATCGGCAAAATCGCAGCGGTAACCGTCAATATTGGCATTAAAGATCCAATATTTCATGGCCTTGATCATGGCCGCGCGCATATTGGCATTGTTGTAGTTTAATGCTGCAACATCGCTGTAATTAGTCCCCGGCGGAATAATGATGTTCCCTCCGGCATCCTGTTGGTACCATGATTTATTTTGAATCCAGGCATTATCCCACGAAGTGTGGTTGGCCACCCAATCCAATATCACCGCCATGCCCAAAGTATGTGCTTTGGCAACATAAGCCCGCAGGTCGTCCAGGGTGCCAAAGTCGGCGTTTACAGCCATATAATCTTTTACCGCGTAGGGCGATCCTGACGCCTTTAATACACCAACCGGATAGGTAGGCATTAACCAAACTACATTGATGCCAAGCGCTTTGATAGAATCAAGGCGGGCCATCGCGCTGTTAAGCCCAACCGGCGAATAGGTTTTTAAATTCACCTCATACATCACAATATCCTTGCTGGCAGGAACGCCGCTAAAGGGGGTACCGTATTGTGCTGGGTCGCCGCTTACCGGTGGAGGGTTGGTTGTGCCTGTATCTGATGGTGCAGGAGTTTTTTTGCCGCAGCCCAGTAATGAGCCTACGAGCATCATAAGTAGTATTAAACTATTCATTTGGGATTTTTTGTTACACAAATTCATACACACGTTTCCTTTTTATTAATAATTTATTTGAATGTTAGTTGATGCATTGCTGATGGTTATGGTTTTAACCGGGCTGTTGTCTGGCGCGTTAACGCTTCCTTGCGGGTCGGTATTGGCGGCAGCACCCAAAAAGGCTACGCTGCTATCCTGTAGTTTTAAATCGGTGTTGCCGACTTTAACTGATGTTGACTGCTCAAAGCCATGAAGCACCAGCCTGATGTATTTAAAATTGGTTTTAAAACTACCTTCGGCCTTTTCAAAAGTGATGGCTTTTTTATCTGGATCGAAGCTGATGGTACGTTTGTAAAAGTCACCTTTTTGATAACTAAAGCTTTTGCCATCATCTTCGTAATAAACAAAATGGTTTGCCTTGCTGCCTTTGTAAACATGCACGGCAAGGGTATCTGTAGGCAATTCAGCCGTTGACTGGGTTAATGACTGCATAGGTATAATGCTGCCACCCTTAACATAAACCGGCAGCTTGCTCACCGTTAACGGAACAGTTACTTCCTGCCCGCCCTTTTGCTCTGCCCCGGTATACAGGTCATACCAGTTACCTGCGGGGAAATAAACTTTTCCAAATGAGGCTGTACTTTCAAACGGTGCAACCATAAATCCGTTGCCAAACTCATACTGGTTCTGGTAGGCAGCATCCAATACTTTAGGATCAAAAGTATAGTTGATAGCCAATGAACGCATTACTGGCATCCCGTTTTGGGTTGATTCATAAAATGACGAATATAAATACGGCATAAGTTGGTAACGCAAACTGATATAATTACGTGCTATATCCAGTACGTCCTCGCCAAAAGCCCAGGGTTCGGCAGCACGGCTATTAAGCGCGGTATGATTACGGTAATAAGGAATAAAGGCACCCAGTTCAATCCAACGGGTATACAGCGAAGTGGTTGGGTTACCGGTAAAGCCCCCAATGTCCATCCCCGTAAAAGATACCCCACTTAAGCCCAGGCTATTCATTAACCTGATACCTAACAGCATGTGATCTTCTTCGGCACGGTTATCGCCTGTCCAAATGGCCGAGTAGCGTTGCAAACCTGCGTAACCGGAGCGACTCAGGATAAAGGGGCGTTCTTTAAAATGTTCCAAAGCACCTTCATAGCTCGATCGAATCATCTCCAGGCCATACACATTATGCGCTTCCAGGTGGGTGGTTTGCCTGCCATCAAAATCAAATAAAACATTATCGGGCATTTTTTGACCCCAGGTGGATATCTCATTCATGTCATTCCATATCCCGCTCACACCTGATTTAGCAAAGAAGTCGACCTGGTTGCGCCACCAGGCCCGGCCCTTTTCGCTGGTAAAATCGGTAAAATTACACCAACCCGGCCATACCTGCCCGGTATAAGGTGTACCATCGGGGTATTTGATGTATACATCCTGTTTTAAACCACTTTCATAAGCAGGAGCGCCTTTTTCAACCTTAATGCCTGGGTCAACAATAACCGTTAGTTTAAAATTAAGCTTGTTTAAATCGTTGCTCATCTTTACCGGGTCGGGAAAGCGACTCCTGTTCCAGGTAAATAGCTGGTACCTATCCATGTAATGAATATCTAAGGTAATACCATCGGCAGGGATGCGTTTCTCGCGCAGCGTTTGCGCTATACGCATTACCTCGGCGGTGGGATAATAACTGTAGCGGTTTTGCTGATAACCTAACGACCATTTTGGTGGCAAGGGCATGCGGCCGGTTAACCAGGTATAAGAAGCAATAATATCTGCCATTTTTTTATGGTAGATAAAATAATAGTTCATTTGCCCGCCATGCGCGCCAAATGATGAAAAACGGTTGTTGCTGGCACCAAAATTAAAATCGCTTTGATAACTGTTATCCATGAAAATACCATAGTTTAAACCGTGGTGAATACCCGCGTAAAACGGAATGGTGGAGTAAAGTGGGTCGGCATCCGTTCTGTAACCATAAACGTCGGAGTTCCAGTTGGTATAGGCATTGCCCTTGCGGTCAAGATTACCGGTTTTTTCACCAAGGCCTACAAAGTGCTCATCATCCTGCATTTTTTTGTAGGTTGTTACCGATTGATTAACCCATGAAGTGGTCAAGCCCGGTTCGTCCTGGTTGATCACTTTGCCAGCGATTGTGTAAAAGGCGATGCTGAAAGGCTTTTTTTGAATTACAGTCTTAAGCGAATCGGTAGTGATATTTATTTCGCCTTCTGTTTGGGTTATCTGTGCGTTTACGGGCATCATTTTACCAACAACAGCGTAAGAAAAATCACCGCCAAGCGGGCTTTTATCTAATTGTACGCGAACAATGGATGGGCTGTAAACTGTTATTTTACCATAAGAGTTGGTAGTTTTAAAAGTAACATCCTGTTTTCCAATAGTAGCAGTTTCAAAATTACCGGGCATTACCACAGGTGATTGTGCCTTAACACGCGGCAAGTTTAAAACACATGCAAGCAAAAATGTGATCTTAATGAATTTCATGAATTAATCTGGGTAATGAGTTTGTTATTGCTGTAAAATAATTGCAGGTAAAAAACAGGAGTGCCAACCAGGTATGGCACCCTGTAATCAACTAAGCACCTATGTAATTCTCAATAACATAGTCAAATTATTAAAAATAGATATTCATAAGGCGGCGCTTTCGTGCCGCCTTATTGATTAGTTTTTCTTTAACTTAAAATTGTAGTTGTTAGGATCATGCAGATCTAACGTAATGGTATAATTACCATTTGACGGCACTGTTAAGTTATTTAATGATCCGTTGTAGGGTAACGCAGGATTATCAGCATATTGAAGTTTGCCATCTGCGGTTACACCAAAATCAATAGCCCACTGATTATTAGCCCTGAATTTGAATGAACCACTGGCAAGCATATCTGCTGTTACTGTCCAAACTTTTTTGGTGGCATCGTAGGTCATTTGGGTATCCTTATCCCAGCTGCCTGGTGTAGCATCGCCAATAATGCCCCAGGTAACCAGGGTATATGACCACTTTAGGGCAGATGGGTTGGCAACCAGTTCATAAACACCCGGGCCTGGCAATACCAAATCGCCCTTGGTTCCGTCGGTGCTTAGTAAACCTGTACCGCCATCGCCATAGTTAATGTGGTCCCAGTCTGGTGCGCTGGTAAACTTAAAGTGATAGCTGCCACCGGCGGGTTCATAAATGTAACCTTCATAAATGTTGGGTACCGATGCCGCAACCGTGCCCGCTGTACCCGGCGACCAGCCCTGATAATCGCCAGGCAGGTATAATACCGGGTAATTATTGCTTGGCGGCAGGATTATTTTATACGGACTTACGGTAAGCGTTATAGCTTTGGTGTAAGCGTTCCTGTCCTGGTAAGCCTGTATCCTGAAAACCATTTTACCTACCTCATTTGGAGTGACACCCAGGGCAAGTGCCAAGGTGTTTAACTCGCTGCCTTTATAGGTTTTGGTTAATACATCATTACCAATTAATACCGATGTGGCATTTTGCCAGGCGTTAGCACCCACGGTGTCTGTGGGCAAATCAGCCTGCAGCGTATAGGTTACGTGCGATTTGTAAGGATACACCACCGCCGGCCAGGTAAATGTGATCACCGATTGATCATCTGTAGCCGGTGTAAGCGTAGCCGTTGTGGTTGACGCGGTTACAGTACCCGTAAAAGCAACAGGCTTTAGCGTGGTAAGCTCGGCCTGCTTATGGCAGGCAACGGCCATAAAGGCCATTGCTACTAATGTTAAATTGATTATTTTTTTCATAACTCAATAATTAATAACCTGTGTTTTGTTTCAAACTGGTGTTTGCGTTAAGCGCGGCAGTTGGGATAGGGAATAATTTCCTATAGGCAGGTGTTGTTTGTACAAAACCATGTGCCAGCAAAAACTTATCAAACCTGATCATATCCTGCCTGCGGTGGCCTTCCATATTCAATTCAAATCCTCTTTCATCGTAAATATTATCGAGGGTGGGCGAGCCTATATCGTTAAGGCCGGCTCTTTCCCTAACCTGGTTAAGGAAAGGGGCCGCTGCTGCTGCGTTTCCTAACCGAAAGTTACACTCGGCTTGCATCAGCAATACATCCGCATACCTGTACACTGGAAAATCATTTGATTCGCCGCTGCCGTCTGATGGTTTTACCGGGAAGAATTTAACATCCCTGATACCCTCATTAGGCCCTGCGCCCGGATCAATTAATGATGATACCTCTTTGGTATAAGTAGTACCACCGGCCTGTGCGCCAACCAGGAATTGTTTCTTCCTTATATCGGCATTATCAAACTTATCATAATACTCTGACGGGATGATGGTACCATTCCAGCCGGCAAAACCGATCAGCGCGGTACCATTCGGACTATTTAAACTCCTGATGGCGTAGATATTACCGCTGATTACGTTTTGCGTAATAAACAAGGCAAAAATGGTTTCATCGTTAGGGCATACATCGCCAAAAAGGTCATAATAGGTATTGCCCAGCGCGCTGCCTGTACTCGCACTTGCCGGGTGTAAGGTAAAACCGCCGGATGCTACTTTGTTACAAGCTGCAAGCGCTTCTGCCCAATGTGCGGTACCGGTATACACTTCGGCATTTAAGTAAACTTTGGCCAATACCGTGTATCCGGCCCATTTATTAAACCTGCCATAGTAAGCGCCGCCTCTTGTTTCAGATAAAAGGTCTACATTGGCTTTAAGCTCACTTACTATAAAATTGTAAATGGTGGCTCTTTTTTCCTGCGGAATTTTGGAGATATCGGTGTTGTTATCTGTGTAAAAAGGCACATCACCAAAATCATCTATCAGCAGATAATAAAGCCAGGCGCGGGTAACTTTAGCCTCAGCTATTTTTGCCGGATCTGCTTTTGCCGCGGTAAGCTCGGATATTGCTAAGTTGGCGGTGTAAATGGTGGAGTAAGCCCAGTTCCACGTATTGTTAATGATACCAAGACTTGGCAATGCGGTGCGGGTATATAACTGTGCAAAATCAAGCTGCCAGTCGCCGGTATTACGGTGGGGTATTACCTGCTCATCAGATGAGAAGCAGTTAAGGTCATACCAGCAGTTATCCCTGCCGGCATAATTAGAACCCCATGAGCCGGTAACTTTTGCATATACGCTTGCCAACGCCACATCTGCACCAGCCGGTGTTGAGTAAAATTGGTTAGCAGCATATTTGTCATATACGTTTTCATTAACCTTGGTGCAGCTTTGAGCAGCAAGGCCAATAATAAAAATACTGAATAATATATTTTTCATGATCTGATTATTTTAAAACAACGTTTAAGCCTATTGAAAAGGTCCTGGTACGGGGGTAAGTTCCGTAGTCGGCACCTGATGAGCTTCCGCCGCTTGTATCCAACTCGGGGTCAATACCTTTGTATTTGGTAATGATGGCCAGGTTTTGGCCGGTTAAGGATAAACGCAGCGCGCTGATGTATTTAACTTTGGTGAGGTTAAACCTGTATCCTAAAGAGAGGTTTTCCCATCTTAAGTATGATCCGCTCTCCAACCAAAGGTCAGATCCGTATTGGGATGATTGGATGCCCAGTGGCACGGCGCTTGAAAGCACATTTGATTTCCCCAGGTTTTCTAATAAACTTAGCTCCTGGCGCAGGCCATTGTAAATTTTATTACCGCCAGATCCGCGCCAAACCATCGATGCATCAAAGTTTTTGTAGGTAAAGCTTGGGGTAAAGGCATAAGTGTATTTTGGTAATGCCTGGCCTTCTTCAATCCTGTCCTTACTTTGCGATCCCTGGTCAATAGTGCCGTTTTTATCCTGATCAACAACAGCTTCGGCACTGTTGGCATCTTTGCCCAGGTGTTTTAAAATAAGGAAGGTACCCACCGGTTTGCCTACAACAAGGTACGCGTTACCGCCGCCGCCCCATCCAACATAATTGGTTGGTATATCATAGCCTTCAATTTTGCCGCCAAGTTTGGTAACCTTGCTTTGCATTAATGAGCCATTAGCTGCAAGTGTTAAAGTGGTATTTTGATTTTTAATAACCATGTAGCTTAAAGAAAGCTCCAGACCGCGCGAACGTAAAGTACCCACGTTGGCCAGTATATTGGTGGTTAAAAACGGACCTTCAAGTGGTACGGTGTAATTAAACAGCAGGTTTTCTGTATTGGCGTTGTACACATCAACAGTACCGTTAAAACGGGTGTCATGTGATGAAAAATCTAAACCAATATCTGTTTGCTTACGTGTTTCCCACCTTAAGTTTGGATTTGAATTTTGGGTAGCCGCGTAATTTGGTATGGTTGACCCGCCGAAGAATACAGAGCCGGCCTGGCCAACCAAAGCGATAGAGTTTTGAGGCCCTATCCCCTGCTGGTTACCGGTAACACCGTAGCCTACACGTAATTTTAAGCTGCTTAAAACGTTTTGATCCTTCATGAAACCTTCCCGGTCAATTCGCCATGCAATTGCTGCAGATGGGAAATTTGCCCATTTGTTGTTAACCCCAAATACAGTTGAACCATCGCGCCTGAAACTGGCGGTTAACAGGTATTTATTATCGTAGGAATAGTGGATCTGGCCGATGTAGGATACCAGCCTCCTGTCGTTTTTATAGGATGAAATATCGCCCTGCAAAACTTTTGAAATATCACCCAGTTGTAAAGCATTGTAGCTGGCCAGGTCATTGATAAAGCCCCTGCCCTGCGCAAAGCTGCCATTATAGGTTTGTGCCTGCCACTCATAAATAGCCAACGCGTCGAAATGACTTAAACCAAATTCATGTTTGTAGTTTAAGCTGATATCCATGAGTTTTTCATCAACGTGACTATTGCTGATATTGCCGATACCTTTGTTATCAATTGCCGTTGCAATGGTTGATGCCGCCGGCGCGTAATAGCCGGTGTTGGTATCAGATTTACGCCAGCTGCCAAACCATCCCGCCGATAAACCTTTGTAAATATCCAGGTCGGCCCTTAAGCTGCCAAACAGGTTATTAGTGTTCACATTGTTTTTAACAGTTTGTGAAACGGCATACGGATTAATGTATTGAAATACATTGGGGTCGGCATAGTAAGATCCATTGGTATTAAATACCGGGTCCGTTGGCCTTGATACATAGGTATTGCTGATGAGGTTTGAATTGAATGCCGCACGACCAATACCTATTGGACTATAAACAGCGTCATTAACGCCGCTGTTTACATTCATGGTAAGGGTAAGCTTATCATCCAAAGCCTTTTGGGTTGCCGTTATCCTGCCTATATATTTTTTATAGTTTGAGTTGATAACAATACCTGTTTGGTTAATAGCACTTACCGAGGCACGGTAACTAAAACCATTGGCGCCACCGCCAAAAGCCAGGGAATGGTTTTGTGTAACCCCGTTCCTGGTAAGTAAGTTAAACCAATCGGTGTTTGAGCCATGATTGGCCGATACGTCAACACCCTGCTTTTCGGCTTGTGCTGTCCACTCGGCGGCATTTAATTCAGAGAGTTTTTTGGCGATCACATCCATCGAGGTGTTATCTGTGTACTCTACACTGCTTTTGCCTGAACTGCCTTTCTTGGTGGTAATAACTATTACACCCGGTGCACCACGTGAACCGTAAATGGCTGTCGCCGATGCATCTTTCAGTATATCCACTGCAGCAATTTCACTTGGCGGCACCTGGTTTAACAGGTCCATATTGCCCTGTATACCATCAACTACCACCAGTGGGTCGTTACCGCCCTGTAATGACGTTATGCCACGGATACGCACGGTTGGTGCAACACCAGGCTCGCTGCCTATCTGCGTAACGCTTACACCTGCAGCTTTACCCGTAAGCTGCTGCAAAGGGTTAGTTACAGATCCCGGATTAAGATCTTTACTGCCGATGTTTGATACAGAACCTGTAAGATCGGATTTCCTTACGGTTCCGTAGCCCACTACAACCACCTCTGTTAATGATTTCGAATTAGGAATTAACTTAATAACAGGGTTTTCATTGACCTTCAGCACGGGTTCCAGCAGGTCGTATCCTACAAATGAGATCTGAACGGTTACTGTGACCTGACTGCCCGACAGGGTAAAGGCGCCGTTCATATCGGTAACGGTAGCCTGATCTGTTCCTTTTACATGAACAGTAGCGCCTGGTAACGGCTGATTAAGCTCATCAACCACCTTGCCTTTGAAAGTGTTTTTTTGAGCAAATACAGCTATTGCAGAAATTAAAAGCAGCACGGTCAGGCCGTACTTGAATAAGTAAACTTTTTTCATTTAATTATTGGTTTTAAATTGGTTTGTTAGCACTTGCCTTGGTTGGCAAATCAGGATCAAATAAAAGGAGGCAATTTTGGCAAAACAATAGCGCGATAGTTCAATATAGAAAATACAAAAGAAATACTCTTTATATATCATTGATTATCAGGAATTTAATTACAAACCAATATAAAGCCAATATAGATTTAAAAAGAGTCGATATTGGGCAAAAACAAGGCATGGGCGCACTTTACCAACTTTGTGATCACATGTAAATGTGCTTTGGGCGCGGAAGTATGGAAAATGTTGTACAATATAAAATAGGCCGCCGGAGCAATCGGCTCTCTATGCTGGCAAATACTCACCAGCCAATCCCCACTTTGCAGGTGTAATATCTCATTCCAGCTTCGCTGTAAAGAAGGATTGAAAAGTTTTTAGTTTTGATTAGCTATAGTTGAAACATCTCTTTTCAACTAAGTTAAAGAGTGGATAAGCGAAGCGTAGAACGGGCGAGCCTTTATCTTGGTTAGTCTGCGTTATTTCCTACCCAAATTACACCGCCTCTATCGCCATAATATGATCTTCAAATTCATCATTGGCAATGAACGATTTGTTTTTGATGCGATTTTTGTAGGAGTAAATGGTATTCACCGAGTAGCCCAGCAGTTTGGCTATCCTGTCGGTATCGTGGATGCCCATCCTGATGAGGGCAAAAATACGGTGCTCGGTACTGAGCAACTGTCCCTCGGCCACTGCAATTTTTTCGCCTGTATGGAACAAGACATCAAAGCGGCCAATAAAATCAGGGAAAAGCGAAATGAAAACTTTATCGAAGGTATGGAACAATTGGTGTCGCTCGTTTTCCAGGTTCAGGCTTTTAATGGCAGCCTGCGCGTCTTCATAACGTTTGCTGCTTAGCTTTTTATCCAGCGATTTCTGGAAGCTTTCCAGTTTATCAATATAAATGGAGTTGATGTTGAAGTAATAGCCTATGTATTCGTTCTTGATCTTGTTGGCGGTACTTAAATTGCGATTCAGAGCCTCCAGCGCTACATTGCTTTCCTGCAAGGATACATTGGCTTCCTTGATCAGATCATCGGCAATGCGTAATTTTTTGAGCTGACGAAAAATGATCACCGCAAATACCACCACAAAAAGCACCAGTACGGTAATGATGGACGAGTATATAAACAACGACCGTTTTTGCTGCTCTACCGTACTAATGCGCTGCGCCTCAATAATGGGCAAAATACTACTAATGGCTACCTGCCTGTGCCTGGCCCCGTAAAAGGTTGCATCGTCCATGGCCTGCTTAATGTAGATGAAAGCATTGTTGAGATCGCCCTTTTTGTACAGGAAATCAGCGAGTTTATATATGGCTACGGTTTCTTTAGTAGCCGATTGAATATCGGCAATAGCTGCCTGGATGAGTAATTGGGTTGATTGATCCTGCTTGCCCTGCACCTCGCAGATATAGCTGAGCGAGCACGCGCTGACAGCAAATTGGTTAGGTGTTAAATTTTTAAGCTGCAATAAGGCGTTGTAGTACTTTACGCCCGCATCATTGTTGGATGTTCGCAGCGCCTGCAATCCTTTTAAAGCCAAATAATTGTAAGTGTCCGGAATGGCGCATGAAAGCGCCGAATCAATACAGGCGATTCCTTTTGGATTGTAGGTTGCAGAGTAATCAACGTTCCGGTCAAAATCCGACAGATCGAAATAGCTTCGGGCCATAAGAAAATAGTATTCCACCTTATCATTTGCAGAAAGGTATTGAAGGTTGATATTGTTAAGCGTTTCCAGGGTTTCTTTAAACATGCCCGATGAAATGAGCGTAAAACCCAGTTCCATTTTAGAAGAGGCCATTCGGCCCGGATCATTAAGCAGGGCGGCGGTTGCCTGGAGTTTTTTAGCGTAGTTGTAGGCCGAATCGTAGCTAAAGTTTTTGTACTCGTTATACAACTGCTGGTAAATATTATACTTTTTATTGATGTTGCCGGCCTGGCCTACCTGTTTTTTAAGTTCATCAATGCGGTCCGTTTTTTGCTTTACATACCGGTCTTTATCAGCCAGTACGGTATTGAGTTTATTTAACAACGAATCGGTAGCCGCCGTTTGCGCATACCCATCCAGGTTTATCAACAGTAGCCATGAAAATAAAAGATATAACCTGAGCCTCATTTAAGTTTAAGGGAATAATTGGACACGTAGCTCCAAAGATATATAAACATATCAAAATATGGTGTAAACTAACCGAGGTTAAAACTCACCCGCCGGTTCCAGTTTATCGGAGCGGGCCCCTTCCCTTCACCCCTATTTCGTCGGGCCTGAAAGAAGGGTTAAGAGGGGGAGATTACAACCATTGATGTTGTATTGCTGAAAGCAACCTGACATTAATTGAGGTAGTGATACGAGACTATAAAAGCCAAAAGAAAAGAATATAACTCAAATCCACGAGGTGTTTGAAAATTACATCGGCATACAATGGTTCGCCACATAACGCCAGGCCTATCACTTTATATTCATCACAATTGACTTTGAATTCAAGATAGTAGGTAAAGGCAGAATATAGCAAGCCTATAGAATGCCGAAAATTAATCTCCTTTACCTGTTCGATCCGGTTGTTGGTGCCGATAGCTACCGAAGTGCCAGAGGCAGGCTAAAATAAAATGTAGAACCTTTGCCGGGCTCGCTTTCCGCCCAGATCTTGCCCTGATGCCGTTCGATGATTTCCGCGCTCAAGTATAAACCTATTCCAAAACCTGAAATATTGTTATTGTTATTAACCCTGTAATAACGTTCAAAAAGCCGGGGCATGTCCCGTTTATCAATGCCCATACCTTCATCACTTACGCTTACCCGGAAAAAACCATCCACCTGTACACCGGCAATCTGAATAGAGGTACCATTCCTGGAATATTTAACAGCATTACTGATAAAGTTATTGATCACCTGCCCTATTTTATCACGGTCGGCATTAACCATCGTTGATTCCACCGGGTAAAATATAAATTCATGACCTATATAAAGAGGTTTCGTTTCTTCGGCCATTTCTTTAATTAAGTCCGCCATATCAAACTGTTGCTTTTCGATATAGATCTTGCCTGATTCTAACCTGGATACATTTAAAAAGCCATTGATCATAGTCGTCATTCGCTTAACCTGTTTTAAAGACTGTTCCAGTGCGCCCTTGGCAAGGCTATCTTCTGCCTTTTTGGCCTTAAGCTGCAGCATCTGAAGATAACCGTTAAGTGAAGTAAGCGGTGTTTTTAACTCGTGGCTAACCATCCCGATGAAATCACTTTTGCGCTGATCTTCTTCTTTAATACGCTGGATATCTATAGTTGAGACGACCCACATCGTAATGTCGCCATTTTCGTTCAATATCGGTGAAGCGATATTCAGGTGCCAGCGGTAATTGCCGTTCATGTCTTTGAAGCGTATTTCACTTTCCAGCGCCACACCTTTAGCGGCGGCCTCACCCAGCTGTGCCTGAAAACCTGGAATCTCGTCAGGGTGCATCATTGCTTGATACCCAAAATCGCGCAGGTTCTCGAAACTCATACCGGCATAGTCAAGCCATTGTTTATTAAAAAAGGTAACTTCTCCACTGGGAAGCGCATTGCTGATCTTTGCAGGCACCAAGTCGGCCAGGTAACGAAAATGTTTTTCGCTTGCTTCAATCTTTTGCGCCGCCAGCTGTTGTTCTGTAATATCCATGACCACTCCCGTAAACGCGGAAAAGGTTCCGGACGGGTCAACTTTAAGATTACCAACAGCACGAAGCCATCTTAACCGATTGTCGTGTAGGCCTACCACGGGGTAGGTAACATCATAGTCGCCATTATTATAGATTGCATTTTCCAATTTTGAGGCGACAACACTGCGGTATTCATCGGTGATTTGCGCCAAGGCCTGTTCTATAGTAAGGCTTTCATCCGGATAATAACCAAACAGTTCTTTAAGCCGGGCATCTGTGACGAACTGCCGCGTTTCGGAATGGATAAACCAGGTGCCGAAATTCGCTGCGTCGAGCGCTAAGCGCAGCGCCACCTGGCTTTCTTCGAACTTTTGCCTGGCTTCCTGTAACTGCTCGTTCACCAGCGCCAATTCATTGTTAGTGGCAGTTAGCTCTTCGTTGGAAGCTGCTTGTTCTTCATTAACCGCTACTATTTCTTCGTTAATGGCTTGTAACTCTTCGGAGGCCTGTCCAAGCATTTCTTCTGATCGCTTACGTTCCGTAACATCCCGCGTTGTCCCGGCTACGGCTTCTACCTCGCCCTGCGCATTAAGTACCGGGGTTAATATATAATCGTAAACACGGCGGCCAAGTACCGCGTGAGGGAAGGACACCTCACCACGAACAGATTTTTTGGTAGCCCGGACCTGGTCTATTTCCCGTTCGTGCATTTGGGCATGCCAGGGCTCATAACCATTTTCCAGCAGGCTTTTACCAATTGAGTTTTCCCAGGATTTACCCCACATATCTAATAAAGCACTATTCGCATAAGTAAAGCGGTAATCCAAACCGAATACATACATAAGGTCAGGTGTATTGGAAGTAATAGTCTCAAAGGTCCTTCTTTGTTGTTCAGACCGCTCCCGTGTTACCGCTAATGCCTCCTCCGCCTTTTTGCGCTCCGTGATGTCGCTGGCTACACCAAACCATTCGATGATCTCGCCTTTTTTGTCAAGGATGGGTACGGCACGAGAAAAAGTCCAGCCTGGTGTGCCGTCTGCCCTAATAACCCGATGTTCCAGTTCGAATATTTTTTTGCCCGCTATTGAAGCGTTAATAGCAGCGTTGACCATGCCCAAATCGTCCGGGTAGATATTCCGGGATTTCCAATCCCTTACCGGCTCATGGGCGTCTTTTAGAAAGCCTCGACCATCCAACTCATGCATCACGGCCCAATCCGGGCTCAGGGTGTAAATGACGTCGGAAGTTGCGGCAACCAATGCCAGCAGGCGATCTTCACTAGCTGCAACGGCCTGTTCTCTTTGTTTATTTTTATCTGATGGTTCGGGCATAATCTAGTTCAAAATGAAAAATAAATTTAAGAACGGAAAAATACTACAATTTGTTTTGAGCGGCCAGAAACGGAACTGACGTTAAATTATAGCAAAAAATTAAATTTATTTAGAAATCAGACTTGTGATTAATACAATTAATTAAACCAGATTAATAGAGAAGTAACTAAAACTGCGCTTTAAATCGGGCTATTGTAAGCTAAATCATGTGTTGCGGAAACAATAATCACTGGGATGTATCGGTTTTTAACGTTTTTATTTAACTTCCTGAAAATCAACTATCCATACATATCAACCAATTTAACATCAATAAGAACGAGATGAGGTTTAAAATTATTTATGATTAGTGTTCCTTTGTCCGTAGATATAAGGCCTTTATTATTACATAGTTTAATACGATGCTGTCTATTAGCAGCCTTGTTACCTGATGGTGACCGTTAAGGATTTATTAAAGCATATATTTGTTTTGTTTACACCAACGATGGCTATAAAAACATTACCTCTTCCCGAGAATGAAACTGAAAGGTTAATTGCTTTACAATCCTATCACATCATGGATAGTGGTGAAGAAAAAGATTTTGATGTCATTGCTTCCATAGCGTCAGCGATCTGCCACACACCTATTTCCCTTATTACCTTTATTGATGATAAACGGCAGTGGTTTAAATCGCATATCGGTACTGACCTTTCAGAAAATTTCAGAGATTTATCTTTTTGTACCTACACCATCGCCTCCCAGGAAGATGTACTGATTGTTCCCGACGCCTCGGTTGATGAGCGTTTTGCTACCAATCCTGTAGTGTCTGAAGCCAAAGTTACCTTCTACGCAGGCGTTCCTTTAATAAATGAGGATGGATTTGCGTTAGGCACCCTTTGTGTGCTGGATCAAGAAACGCATGATTTCAGTGAGGCGCAAATTGATGCGTTAAAAGCGCTGGCTAAACAGGTTGTGGATAAAATTGAGCTGCGTAGAAAAGTTACGACGCTTGAAAAAATGAACCAGGAATTAATGAATGCAAATGTGTTGATACAAAAGTTTGCTTCAATGGCTGCCCACGACATTAAAAATCCGTTGAGCAGTATTAAACTGACTTCACAAGCTTTACGAGGGCGCCAGGAAATAATACAAAATGATGGCTGCCTGCGATTAGTGAATATGAATATCTCGGCTACAGATAACCTGCTTACTTTGGTTGATGAGATGATGGCCTATTCTAAAAACCCGGCTTTACTATTGAAAAAAAAACGAGAATTTGAGTTAAAAGTTTTGGTGAACAGGTTGTTAAGCCTATTGGTTGTTCCGGATAATGTACAGATCGATTTGCCTATAGCTACGCATAAGGTATACTTTTCTATTATCGCCTTTGAGCAAATACTGATCAACTTATTAAGTAATGCTATTCGCTATAATGACAAAAATAAATGTGTGATCAAAGTCCGATTCGCTGACACTGATGAATTTTACCAGCTGGAAGTAGAAGACAATGGATCGGGTATTCCCGAAGAATATTTGGAAAAAATATTTACCAATAATTTCACATTAAAAACTAAGGATCGTTTTAACAATTCTGGTTCAGGTATTGGATTATCAACCGTTAAAGACCTGCTTTATCTTTTAAATAGTACAATTACCGTTAGTTCTACTTACCGTGAAGGCTCAACGTTTACCGTTCGCTTGAAAAAATAGTACCGTCGTCTCAAATTTAAATCCATAATTACAGCATCCCGATAAAACCTGGTAACAAAAATCTTTATCTATGTTTTCCTGATTGTCTCCACTTTACGTTTTCCCTGTCGGAAGCAGCGGGTATCATTTTGGCTTGCAGCACAAAGGCCTGCCTGTTTGCTTTCTTGCAGGCTGTACCATCCGCCATCGCTTTTTTCAGCATCTACCCGGTAAACGCCCCCTGTCAAAGAAATTGTAACACTAATTGCTCCCATTCCGCTTTCAAAGACTGGTCTGGGCGAATTTTCCCTGCTCTGCGATACCAGTAATCAGCGTTCCCTATGTCACCTTCTTTACGGTGCAGGTAAGCATGAACCCACGCCGATGCCGGATCATTCAACTGATCAACCAGTTCATGCGCTTTACGCCAATCACCTTTACCATCATACCAGAGACTTTTCAACTGCGCAGACAACTCACCAATAGGCTGTTCTAAATTTAATGACGCGTTAAATTCCGTTAAAGTTTTCCCTGTTTCTTCCATTTGATTAAAGATAAGTAGTAAAACAGTACGCAGGTATTAAGCTATAAAATATTTTTATCCTATCCCTGTGTTCCTGAAATTTGCGATTTGATGCCGCCCAGGTTCAAATTCTTTAAATTCGATCAGCGTTTTAGCATTTGTTGTGCCCGCTGCAGGTTATCAATAGCCTGCAGTATTTTAGCTTTTAATTTAGGGTTATAATCGGGATGCTGTTTCAGAAAATCGCCGACAATCTGATAAGCCTCCTTAGTTTGATAGTTACCAAAGACCGCGCCCAGCCACGATTGCGGAAAAAACACGTCACCAGTCCGCTGAATTTCTTCAACCAGTTCCAGGCTTTTGCGGAGGTATTTTATAGATGGTTTTTGCCTTAACGGGTGATTTAGATAGCTTAGCGCGGTTGTTACCCAGGCTTCTTTTGCCCTATTTTTACGATCCGCAAGGCTGCTAAAAAAACCGTCGCGCTCCTGCTCGCTCAGGGACAGGGCGGGCATCAGGAACGCAAGCCTGTTTTTGCGCTCAGCGTTACTTATCCTGGCTTGCTGCTGTTTCAATACCGAAGTAACTGTATCGCTTTTCAGGGCAATGGAAAGCGCCATAGCGGTATAATCATCTTCGGCCAGTTTAATGCCGGCCGGAGGCTTTTGGGTTAACCATATCTGGTAGATACGGCTTTTAGCTTCAGAACTTAAATAAACGTTTTGGTAGGCGCCAAACAGTATCTTTTTATTGTTTGGCGCTTTCTGTTGCTCCATAGAAGTCCATAAAGCTTGTTCAACAGCCATGCTTAAAGCAGTCCGCTTTTCGGGCAAAGTAAACGTCCAGTAAACGCTGGTAACATAGCCGGTAAGCAGGCGCAGGTTCATCTCATTTTTTTCGATGCCGATGCCGTGCAGGTAAAGTTTTAATAATTCAACCGGTTTAAAAACACGACCGGCCAGCATATTCTCAAAAGCGTTAATATAAGCCGATGCCCGCTGCAAGGGGCTTTCCAAATTAAAACAGCTGCTGGTCATGGTCCTGTCTGTTGGGAACAGACCATAGCCCACCCCATCGGAATTAAATAAGATGAACGAGGGCTTTGCCAAACCTGCAGCGGCGTTCAGTACAATTTGCCGCGCATTCATGTTTACCGGAATAGTTTTGCTATGATCAGGATAAACCAGGGTGATATTAAAAACCTGTGGCCATATGCGTTGCGCCCCTACTTCAGGATGTTGGCTGATGATTAAACTCCTGATTTTATTCCCGCTATAATTCACTTTAAAATCAAACACCGGCCGGCCTGGCTGGTTTACCCAAACGTTGTTCCAGGTATACAGGTTAGTAGTGCTGTATTTGCTCAGGATGGCGATCAGTTCAGGCCAGGTAGCATTACCGTAGGCGTATTTTTTCAGGTATTCGCGTATACCTTTTTGGAAATTATCTTTACCCATCAGGCTTTCCAGCTGCCGCATCATAATGGGTGCTTTATGATAGATAATATTGCCGTAAAGCGAACCCGCGTCCTGTAAATTATCCAGTTGCTGCCGTATTGGATTAGCCCCCGGGGTCCGGTCAACCCCATAGGCTGCCGGATAATGATCCTGCAAAAATTTAAGGTTAAACGTTTCGGTCCCCATAAGTTTTTCGGTCACCTTATCGGCCATAAAGTTGGCAAACACTTCCTTCATCCAAACGTCGTTGAACCATTCCATGGTCACCATATCGCCAAACCACATATGGGCTGTTTCGTGCGAGATCAAATTAGACCGCGCGATGAGTTGATCTTTGGTAGCGCCTTCATCTAAAAACAAGCTGGATGCCTTATATTGTACCTCGCCTGGATGTTCCATTCCGCCAAACTGAAAATCGGGTATGGCCACAAAGCCTATCTTTTGAAATGGATAAGGTATCCCCGTCCAGTTTTCCAAAAAGCTAATGGCATCCTGATGAGCTGTGAATATGGAATCAGAATTTAATTTAATTTTGGCGGAATCAGTTTCACGATGCAGGAATTCGGCTTCACGGTTCCCTATCATTTGCTTGACGTCGGCGTATTTTCCGGCAGTGAACGAGAACAGATAGGTGGGTAGCTTATCCGTAGTACTAAAAAAATACTTTACCTGGCCATCATGTTCTTCGGGTGCCGGCTCGGTTTGCTTTATGCCATTTGCCAACACCTGCCAATCTTTAGTCACACCAAGTGTCAGTAAAAACTTAGCCTTTAAGCTGGGCTGATCGAAGCAAGGGAATATGGTACGGGCACGGTCGGGAACGGAAAGACTATATAAATAATCGTCGTTGCGATTCAGCGAGGCATCACCTGCACTAAACGTAATCATAATCATGTTTTCCCCAATACGCAGGTATTTTTTATCAATAATGATATGCTCCTTTTCCACGATAATCGGAATGGTGGTATGATCTATCAACTGAATCAGTTTAACATTGCCAGCATCCTGCTTAAAGTCAATTTGTAGCGGTTGATCTACGGATTTCAGTATAAATTGAATACCGATGTCGCCGGTAATCCGCTCATTTCGTGCAGCCGGTACTTTTAAGCTGATGCGATAAAGGATATCGCTTATTACCGAATGCCTGTACTGCGCCAATTGGTAGGAAACCCCGGCCTCCACAGGCACAGGTTTAACTTTTTGCTGGGCCATTGCAACGGCATTTATAATCAACAGGAATAATATTAGTTTAGTTAATCTCATATATTTATCAGTGTCCTAACATTTGTGTAATGGCGCCTATGCTCATCCAGGTCATGGTGCCAACAACCAGCACGCCTAAAATAGTAAGCCATAAAGGTTGTTTGTATGATGCTATGATCTTTGACCGGTAAGCGGCAATTAGCATCACGCCCAAAGCAATGGGCAGTATAAAGCCATTAATTGCTCCAACTATGAGTAGTATTTTCACAGGTTTGCCTATCGCCAGAAAAATACAGCAGGATACGATAATGAAGGCTATAATGATTTTACGGTTCCATTTTAAAATCAATGGGCTAAAACTTCTGATAAACGAAACTGAAGTATAAGCCGAGCCCACGACGGAAGATATCCCCGCAGCCCAGATGATCACCCCGAAAAGTTTATAACCAACCTGGCCGGCGGCAAGTTGAAATATAGAAGCCGCCGGATTAGCCGGATCAAGCTTGCCTCCGGCAGTAATTACACCCAAAGCAGCGCTAAACAACAACAGCCGCATGAGCGACGCTAACCCGATAGCGCTTAAGGCTCCCCGATTAACTGCAGGCAGGTTTTGCTGACCGGTTATCCCAGCATCCAGCAAGCGGTGTGCCCCGGCAAAAGTAATGTAGCCGCCAACAGTGCCGCCAACAATGGTGAGCACCGCAGTAAAGCTAAATTGGGAAGGATTTACCGCTCGGGCTGCTGCTTCAGCCAATGGTGGGTTACTGATATAGGCAACATATAGTGCCAACACAATTTTTAGGCAGCCCATGCATTTGGCAAACAAATCCATGGCCTTGCCTGATTCTTTATAGATAAATATGCCAATGGCCACAATAGCGCTCATCACGGCACCCTGCCCAACGCTTACACCAAACAAAACATTAAGGCCCAACCCAGCCCCGGCAATATTACCGATATTGAAGGCCATACCACCCAAAAACACAAGGAACGAAATAAAATACCCCAGACCAGGCAAAAGCTGATTAGCAATATCCTGCGCAGGCTTATCAGCTACCGTAATAATACGCCAGATATTTAACTGGGCAATAGCATCCAGCACCACCGAAAGCAATATCACAAAACCAAAGCTGGCACCTAACTGCGCAGTAAATACAGCGGTTTGTGTTAAAAAACCAGGACCTATAGCTGAAGATGCCATCAGGAAAGCGGCACCTATTAAAACGCTCCAATTGTGCTGCTTTTTCATTTATTGCACCGGGGCTTTAATGCTTACGCCCTCGGCTTTCAATTTTTCACTGATTTTTTTGGCAAATTCAACCGCATGCGCACCATCGCCGTGCAGGCAGAGCGTTTCGGCCCTTAAGCTGATGGTTTTTTTATTGGTTGATATAACCTGTTGTTGTTTCACCATCATCAGCACCTGGCTGATAGATTGCTGTTCATCGGTAATCAGCGCGTTGCTTTGGGTGCGTGGAGTGAGTGAGCCATCGTCCTGGTAAGTGCGATCTGCAAACACTTCCGATGCCGTAGTCAAACCTATTTTTTTTGCCCAGGTAATCATTTCGCTGTTAGCCAGTCCGTATAATATCAATGAGGAATCAAAATCGTGCACAGCCTCGGCAATAGCTTTAGCTAAATTAATATCCTTAGCGGCCATATTATATAACGCGCCGTGTGCTTTTACGTGGTGAAGTTTCCCGTAAGCGGCTTTAACAAAGCCAGACAAGGCACCAATCTGGTACAAGGTCATCTGGTAGGCTTCACTTGCCGATATCTTCATTTCCCGCCTGCCGAAGCCCTGCAAATCGGGCAGGCCCGGATGCGCGCCAATGGCCACCCCCTTTTTTACCGCCATGCCAACCGTATGCTGCATTACTTCCGGGTCGCCGGCATGGAAACCGCAGGCTATATTAGCTGATGTGATATAATCCATCAGGGTATCATCATTTGGCATGGGGTAGTTGCCAAAGGCCTCCCCCATATCACAGTTCAGGTCTATGCTTTGCATGATATCAATTTATAAATATTTGCTTTGTACAGCTGTGGTTAGCTGATGTAATTGTTGTTCACGTTCAATATACAGCACTTCTGCTTCACGCCGACTAATTTCTTTAAAATAAATGGTGTCGCCCGGTTTTAGCTGGGCGCATAGAGGCATATCCACAGCTGCTACTTGTGCTATCCGAGGATATCCCCCGGTTGTCTGGCAATCTGCCATTAAAAGCACCATGCTGCCACTGCCCGTAACCTGTATGGTGCCCGGCGTTACTGATGTACTTAGTAATTCATCTTTTTTAAAGCGATGTAGTGCCGCGCCTTCCAAATGGTACCCCATTCTGTTACTTTGCCGGCCAATAATATACGGTGCCGACAAAAAACCGGCGATACTACCGGCATTAAACCAGCCAAATTCGTTTCCAGGTACCACCTTGATCGTTTTACGGTTTGCTGGTAAAAAACTTTGCGGGGAAATGCTCCATTTGGGATAATTGACCTGACCGCTTCCAAGGCTTTTTAATATTTTTTGTGTGCCGATGGATAGTTTCTCATGGTTTTGTAAGACATCTCCTTTTTGAAGCACCCGGCCATCCAAACCGCCAAAACCGGCGGTCAGGAAAGTGCTTTTGCTACCCAAAATTTCCGGCACATCCCAGCCGCCGGCGACTGCCAAATAGGTACGGATGCCGCATGGATTATTTATTAATTTGATGGTTGTTCCCGATGGAATGAAAAGAGGACGCCCAGCCGGTAATTCTTGTTCGCCTGCTATTAATATCGCTCCATCGCCTGCATAAGCAATCAACAGATCGGTTCCAGCAATAAATTCTACATCGGCATAAGTAAATTCGATGACAGCGGCATCATCTCCGTTACCCACAACCTTGTTGGCAATACGTGCCGACAGCGTATCCATTACCCCTGATACCGGCACCGCCTGCGATAGGTATTGGTAACGCCCCCTATCCTGTATAGTGCTCATGAAGCCGGGTTTTAATATTCGTATCTGCATATTAACCGGCTGTTAATTCCTTAAATTCTTTCGCATCGATAGCCTTAAAGATCACCAAATCGCCGGGCTTTAATAATGACGGCTGCCCGCGATTCTGATCAAACAATTTAAGCGGCGTTCGCCCGATGATCTGCCAACCGCCCGGTGCTTCCAATGGATAGACACCTGTTTGCTGCCCTGCGATACCGACTGCTCCGGCTGGTACAGACTTTCGTGGCGTTGCTTTGCGTGGTGTGGCCAATCGTTCATCCATCCCGCCTAAATAAGCAAAACCCGGTACAAAACCTATCATATAAACTTTGTAGATGGCTGCGCTATGCAACCTGACTACCTCCGCTATGCTGATCCGATGAAGGCACGCTACCTCTTCTAAATCAGGGCCAAAGTCGCCTCCATAACACACCTGATAGTAACAATATCCCCTTCAACTGGCTTAGCCGTTTTCTTTTGACGATTCAGATCAGTGAGGTAAGCCGATACTTTTTCAAAGCAGTCTGCGCCCGGTAAATCAGATTTTATCACTAAAACAGGATCGTAAAAAACCGTGAGTGTGGCATACGCCGGCACCGTTGTACGGAAACCGGGAAATGGCCGCCCGTAAAGCAAATTGTTTAAACTATTAACCGCGTTCAACAAATTCCCGGCAATTTGTTGCCCAAACTCAACAGTAACGGCTGTTTCGCTTAAATAATAGATTTTAAAGGCTCCGTCAGGCATGAACATATTTAAGTGTAAAACAACCCGGTTTTATTTGGATAAATCTCGACAATACCATTTACAGTTGCAATCATATGCCATTATTCAATAAATTTTATGGAAAATAGTTAATCGTTTGTTTTAATATTCGGATTGAACGCAGCAGGTGACAGAAAGTTAGTGATTTTTTTCAATTGTCGAACGGCCCATCCGTAAAAGTATCGGCCGATGTAGCCAATATCATCTGCTGCAATTAAACCCTGCCGGCGCGGCGAAGAATATTAAAGCTATTATTTTAATTTTTTATTTGAGATCCACCTGGTATTATTGGGATCCAGGCACTATACGGCTCAGTTAAAAAAACATGTTACTTACCTGCAGGAATAATAAGTGTTAACCGGCCAAAAAAGAATGAGCCTAATGTTCCCATTTGTACCGGCGCATATTTAAATACGCCAAAATAACTATTATCATAAACCTGTTTATCCGGATAGATATTAAACAGGTTATTTGCGCCGATAGTTAGCGTAACAGGATTAATAGCATAGCTAAAGGAAATATCAGTAACTACCTTACCTTTAAACTGCTGCTCTTCCCCAAATGGAAAATCATTACGGTCAACCGCCCCGAAATATACATTGCGCAGGAACACACTAAACTTTTTATAGCTATAAGCTAACGATAAATTGGTTTTGGTGTGTGGTGTGCCTTTGACTATAAGTGTGCTGTCATTTGGTGAAAAGAAGATCCGCTCCTGCCCTTTTAACTGGCTGGGTACATGAATACCTGTTATTTTATTGGTGTTGATATTAAAGCCTAATGAGGCATTAAACCTGCTGCTACCACTGTGAATGGTGTAATCGGCCACCACATCGATGCCTTTGGTACGGGTATCCACCGCATTACTGAAAAACCGGGCAGAGCTTGCACCGAGCGGGTTAATAATATCCTGTATAGCCTGTACCGTGTTTCCATCCGGATCGAACCCGAAACTGCCTGTAAGCACTATCCTGTCTTTAATGTTGATCAGGTAACTATCGGCAGAGATGTTGAGGTTTTTTACTGGTTGGGTTGTAAACCCAAAGCTGTAATTAAGTGATTTTTCCTGCTTTAATTGGGGGATACCCAGTGCTTTGGCCACTGCGCTGTTATTGGTAAAAAAGCCGGATGCGCCTAAAGTATTATCGGGCAGAATATCTGTACTTACGTAGCTAAAGTATTGCTGCTGTAACGATGGTGCCCTGAAACCATTACTTATGGCGCCGCGCAAATTAAAACCACTTACTACCTTATACCGCGTTGCAAATTTGCCGCTCAGCGCCGATCCAAAATCACTGTAATGCTCAAAACGTGTGGCACCGCTGATAAGCCATTTGGATGTTACATCCAGTTCTGCATCCACATAAACGCCGGTGTTGTTACGGGCTTTATTAACGGCGTTCTGCGGCGAAAAGCCGGGAAACGACTGTGAGCCGCCGGCCAGTCCCGAAGGGTTTGAAACCGTACCATCCGCGGCAGTTACCAATGCGTAGTTTTTCCATGATGCTTCCTCGCCGGCACGGATCTGGTATTTATCTACCCTGAACTCGGCACCGAAGGCCAGGTTTAACCCTTGTAATACATCAAATTTACGGCTGATATCAAAGTTGGTTGTATTTTGTAAAAACTCGTGGCCGCCTGCTTTAAAGCTGGTTGGCGACTTATCTTCAAGCGACGCATTTACGGTATTATTTATAAAATAATCAAATCTGTTATCGCCAAGGGTATTGCTCAGGTCGGCTTTCCAACTGCCCAGCGTGTGTTTAAAACCAAAAGCTATTGATCTGTCGCTGATGTGAGATGTAGTGTTAGGCTGGTAACCATCAGGAAAAATACTGTATACATTTACTGTATAATCACTCGGCAAACGGCGGAAACCGTAACCCTCGCCCTGCCGGTAGCTATACCCGCCGAAGGCATAAAACTCACCTTTCCCATCGCTGAACGGCAGGCTGAGATTAATGAACGATCCTAAATTTTTGATCTTTGCATCGCCTATTTGAAAATTAAATTTATCGCGGCTCAATCCTTTTTGTTTCAGCATATCATCATCGTATTTGCGTGAAGCTGCAGGATCATTGGTAAAATCGTAAGCGAAAAAGTTATTAAGCGCCGACTGATCAAAAATAATAAGATTGTTGTTCTGCGCGCGGGTTGTGCGGTCGCGGATGTAACCTTCGCCGGTAATATTGATATAACCTCCGTTTTTGCCTAAAGCAGTACCGTAATTGAGGTTAAGCTGCCCCAAGCCCCCATCACTTTTTGAGCTTACACCACCCGTGGCCGAATCAAACAGGGCGCCGGTATTTTTTTTGAGCACGATATTTACCACACCCGCAATAGCGTCAGAACCATATTGAGCCGAAGCGCCATCGCGCAATACCTCGATCCGTTCAATTGCCGAAGCCGGGATCGCGTTTAGATCAGTACCAACAGAACCGTTGCCAATAGTTCCTTGGTTGTTTACAAGCGATGTGGTATGCCGGCGTTTACCGTTGA
The DNA here is from genome assembly GCF_025362475.1 of Mucilaginibacter sp. Lineage (GTDB taxonomy): Bacteria > Bacteroidota > Bacteroidia > Sphingobacteriales > Sphingobacteriaceae > Mucilaginibacter. Next base: position 38,568 of record NZ_JANYGH010000061.1, on the reverse strand, counting down.
TAAGCACCAGCAATTGGTCGGGCCCCAGGCCACGGATGCTTGCCGGGTCAATATGTTCGGTGCCGTCAGATGATGACTGCCTGTTGGAGTTAAATGACGGTGACGCGTATTGCAGCAGTTGGTTCAGATCATTTTGGGGCGTTTGCTGCTGAAGTTTGACAATATCAAATACATCAACAGGTGCGGTTGTATTTAAGCGTGTGCGGCCCGCGCTCCGGGTGCCCACCAGCACAACCTCGTTCAGCACGTTACCAGATGATGGCTGCAAAGTAATGTCAAATTTGGATGAGCCTGTTATGGTTTGTATATAGGCATCGTAACCTAACATAGTAACCTTAATGGTTTTATCGGTATTGGCAGTTGAAAAGCGGAAGGATCCGTCTGAACTACTGGCTGTACCCCTGCCTGATGGCTGGGCAATAATAGTTGCGCCATGAACAGGCTTACCGGTGTTATCGGCTATGTGGCCGGCAATTACTTTATCCTGTGCATTAGCAACCGTATTGATGAACAGGAAGAACAAAATAGCAGGAGTAAATTTTGTTTTCATGATGATAAAATCAGGAGCAGTAAACAAACTATTTTACATTTTATTTTTTTGATGCCAGCGATACCTCTACACTCCAGTCGTTGCCGCTGCTTATTTTGTGTACGTCTGCGAAACTCGCCTGGTTAAGCGCAAATGAAAGCTGTAGCAAGCTATTCAGGTAACTTAAAGGTTTGCCCTGTGCAACGGCGCCAAAGGTTTGAGTGTATGGTGCATCGCCCTCATAGGCTTTTTTGCCGCTGTGGTAAATAATAACATGCAAAGCATCGCCGTATGCGGGGTTAAGCTGTTTAACCAGGTCATCGCCAATGTTTGTCCAGATGTTCCCGTATTGGATATCAAGAATAGCGATAGTGCCTTTCAGCTTTCCTCCCTCAAACGCAGCCTTTTGATAAGGGATATTGACTACCTGTTTGGGCAGTACAGATCCAACTTGCTCAAAGCTGATCACCCCTGCAGCTAAACGGGCAGCAGTGTAAGCGTACACATCCCGGCCGTGAAAAGTATAGGATTTACCAGAATCCTTGCGGCGGTTAACGGCCTCGTCTATCTCCCTGATCTCCGCTATTCCAAAAGTCTCGGCTACCAGCGTGAGCGTGCCGTTATCGGGCGTAACTATAAACTGGCCTGTATTGGTTTTCAACACTACCGATTTACGGGTTGTACCAACTCCGGGGTCAACAACCGAAACGAACACAGTACCCGCCGGCCAGTAGTTTATTGTTTGGAACAACCGGTAGGATGCCTCCCAAATGTTATAGGCGGGTATTTCATGGGTAAGATCATACAATTTCAGATCGGGCGATACGCCGTTGGCTACGCCTTTCATGGCCGAAACGGCACCATCCTTAAGTCCGAAATCCGATTGGAAAACAACGATTTTATTTTGTGCCACAGCTATGCAACTGAGTGCCAACAAAAAAACAACACTAAAAAATTTAAATATATGTTTCATAATAAGGTATTTAACTAAATTACAAACTGCTTTTACCTGGCCAGCTGGCTAATCACTTGATGAGCCTTACTGTTTTCTTCAGGCAGCCCGCTGGTTATACTGATCAAGGTGCTGTAAGGCGCAAATGAACAGACGCTGATAATTCCTTCCCGTTTGAGTTTTGCCGCCACTTCTTCATAAGGCTTTTTAATATCAAAAAATACTAAAATAGCCTGAGAGTCGGAGTGTTTCATTAAATTATCAGTTCAAAAGTTTCACCGTATCTGCACCTCGCTCCTATGGCGGCCATCTTATCCGGCCCATTACTACTCTACTGTTCAGTAAACGGGTAATAGAAGCTTAGATACAAGGTAATTATTAAGCAAATTAATAATCAATATGCAGTAAAGATAAATAATCTATAATAACTATGGATATTGTAGCGTGTAATTTATGGTATAACTTTGCGAAAACGAACTGTCATTTTTTAACGCCGACTAATTAAATCCATCATCGCTATAGGCAAGGTGTAATCCATCCTCGCCGTTACCTTTAAAATAGGCAAATAATTCAGCTACATTGTTAATAAAAGCATAACACAAGGAAGTCGCTAAAACGATATTCGCCATTTATTTTTGCTGCCGCATGGCAAACTTCGAAGAGATTACAAATGATATTGATTTGGTTGCCGCCATGCAAACCAACGACCAGCATGCTTTCCGTCAGATTTATGACCGGCACTGGAAATCATTATACCTGCGGGCAGCCAAAAATGTGGGCGAAGATGAAGCCAAAGACCTGGTGCAAGAGGTCATGGTATCGCTGTGGAAAAGGAGACACCGCATCAGTGTTATAAAGGAAGAGGATTTAAGCAAGTATCTTTTTACCGCGCTAAAATACAGAACCATTAGTTTTTACACTTATGCATCTGCTCAAATAAAAAAGGCAGAATCACTGGACATCGCTTTTGAAGCGGCCCCGGATACACTGATGGAAAATAAGGAATTAGGCAAACTCCTGGATGCGGCCATTAACAATATGCCCGAGAAGATGCAGCTGATCTTTAGGATGAGCAGAGAGGATGACATGCCCATTGCTACAATTGCTGCACAACTCGATCTGTCTGAACAAACGGTTAAAAACCAGATCACCCAGGCACTCAAAAGGCTTCGGTCGGCTGTTCTCGATCACCAGACAGGTGATTGGATACTTCCCGTTGTCTTTTTGCTTTACGCCTCCCACAAGTAGAAAACTTAATACAGACTTAACACATCGCGTATAGTACCAAAAGCTGTTTGCTTAGATAATAGGTCAAAAGCACTGCTCATGGACATCCTTAAAATAAGGGAAATATTTAAACGCTACTTAGCAAGCAAAACCTCGCCGGCCGAAAATAATAAGATAGATGCCTGGTACAATAACCTGGATGAAGAATTACCGGTTGTCCTGGACAGAGAAAAGGAGCAGCAAATTAAAGAGGACATCTGGCTATCCGTCATGCCTCAACTTAACAATAATGGCGCTGCTGTTAAAAGTATAAACTACCAATGGTTAAAAATCGCGGCTACCATGCTGCTGATAAGTTCCGCAGGGTTTCTTTTCTGGAAACATAGTCAACCCGAAAAAAAATCAACTTTAGCAATAACAGGCTATAGTACCATCAGCACCCAAACGGGTCAACGCAAACGGGTTAATTTGCCCGACGGTACTGTTATTACTTTAAATAGCAGTTCCTCTATCCGCATAGCCAATAGCTTTAAATCAGCAAGAAATGTAATTATTGAAGACGGCGAAGCTTTTTTTGATGTAAAACACGACATTAATCACCCCTTTATCATCAAGAGCGGTCCCTTAACCACCCAGGTATTGGGTACTGCTTTTAATATACGTGCCTATAGCGCGCTTAATAAATTATCAGTTGGGGTTACTCATGGTAAAGTGGGTGTAATGCTTAAAAATAAAGCAACACAATACCTGGTCAATAATCAGCAGTTGGTGTTCGATAAAAAACAGGCACGCCTTACGGTATCATCACTTGATCAACAAACTTCAACATGGCAGCAAGGCAACATGGTATTAAACGATGCCAGCTTTGCCGAGATGGCCATTTTAATGGAGAAGAATTACGGGCTGCATATTTCAACCAATGAAAAACGCGTGTTCTTAAACCACTTCACTACCACACTCAGCACTTCTATGCCGGCGCTCAAAGCCCTTGAAGTTATTACAGCCATACATCATTTAAAAATTAAACAAAGGAGGGACACCATAGAAATTTTCCGATAAAACAAAGAGAGACGGTTGCTGCAAACAACCATCTCCTTTAAAAGCCGGATCACCGGCAATGCTTCAAATCTTTCACAATCAAAAGCCATACAATGTATGAAATTAAATTTTAATCAAGTTATCATTAAAGCAATGAGATTCACTTTTGTGTTACTTACGGTAATCACAACTGCTTCCCTCCTGCTTCCGGCGCATGCCAGCAGCGGGCAGATCCTCGAAAAAAGGGTTTCTGTCGATATCAGGAACGCGTCCATGGAAGCTGCCATCCATGAACTACAGGAGCAAAGCAGCATCAACTTCGCCTACGACCGCCAGCTCATCAGCAGGTATACGGGCGTCAGCCTCAATTTCAGGAACGAAACCCTGGAAAATGTACTTAAAAAGCTACTTACCCCACGCTCGCTTGGGTTTAAAGAGGTAAACGGCATTGTGGTGATCAACATGCTCAGCAGCGCCGGGATCAAACAACAACAGCCAGGCAAACTTAGCGGTAGGATCACCGACGAAAAAGGCCTGTACCTACCCGGCGCTACGATCAGGATCTTGGAGCTGAACAAAGGGATTCAAAGTGACGACAACGGAAATTATCTGCTACAAGCTCCCGCGGGTGATTATTCCGTGGAAATAAGTTACATCTCCTATCAAAGCAGGCGATTTGAACATGTAATCATCAAAGCCAGCGAAACAACCGCCCTGGATGCCCAACTGTTACCGGCTTCAAACGGACTAAATGAAGTTGTAGTTGTTGGTTACGGCACGCAAAAAAAGGTGAACCTGACCGGAGCGGTTAGCCAGGTAGATTCTAAAGTGTTTGACGACCGGCCAGTAGCGGGTATCGCACAGGCTTTACAAGGTGCTATCCCAAACCTTAACATCACTTTCGGCGACGGTCACCCCGGCAGCCAGGGAAAATTCAACGTGCGTGGTTATGCCTCTATCACCAACGTCAGCGGATCACCGCTGGTATTGATCGATGGCGTTCCGGGCGACGTGAACATGATCAACCCGCATGATGTGGAAACGGTATCAGTTTTAAAAGATGCGGCCTCATCTGCCATATACGGCGCAAGGGCGGCTTTCGGGGTGATTCTCATCACCACCAAAAAAGCAAAAAACGGAAAAGTATCCATCAATTTCGGAAGCAATTTCAGCCTGCAACAGGTGGCTACCAAAACCGATTTTATAACCGATGGTTACACGCAGATGAAACTGGTTGACGAAGCATTTTCCCGCAACGTTGGTAACAGTTACAGCGGTTATACCGCCGATGATTATGCCCAGCTTAAGTTAAGGCAAACCGATAAATCCCTGCCATCGGTAGTTATACAAAACCGAAACGGGCAGAACCAGTATGTATATTACGGCAATACAGACTGGTGGCATTTCCTGTTCAGGAACACCACACCAGCTATGGAACATCATTTAAGTATTACCGGAGGCAATGATAAGGTAGATTTTTTACTATCGGGCAGATATTACCAGCAAAAAGGCATCTACCAGTCGGACCTGCGGGAAGATGTTTATAATGCTTATAATTTCAGGGCCAAGGTCAATGCGCACCTATCTAAATGGCTGACCGCCTTTTCCAATACGCAGTTTGCCGCCAACGATTATGTTTGGCCTGCCAATGGCTACAACTCCAATAACCCTGGTTTATATAATCATGCCATGGCCGCTTATGTTCCGCAAAATCCAGACGGAACTTTTACGTACCGCACAAACCTTAATAACTATGGTGCAAATGAATATGCCGACTTACAGAATGGCAAAAGCCTTGGCGGTACCAAAAGTTACGACATCACCAACGCCCTTGGCTTTAACGCGCAGATCACCAAGGGACTGGTATTAAATGGCGTTTACTCCTTCCAGCTGAGCCCCTACTCCGATTTTCAGCGTAAAACACTAATCCCATGGTCAATTAACCCGGGAGTGATCAACTATGAAGGTTATGACCAGTTAAAAGAAAGTACGCAGCTGAACCAGCATCATTCCGTAAATATTTACGCAACCTACGAGCAAAAAATAAAAGATCATAACTTTAAGATCACAGGGGGATACAATTATGAATTGCAGAACTACAAATCAAACAGCACCCAACGCCAGAACCTCCTGTCAGAAGACCTGAACCAGATAGACCTGGGTACAGGAGCACAGCAGGCCGGCGGCAGTGCCAGCGAATGGGCCTTGCTGGGTTATTTCGGCAGAATCAATTATGACTATAAAAGCAAATACCTGCTGGAAGTTAATGGCAGATATGATGGTACTTCCCGCTTCCCAACCAAAAGCCGTTTTGGTTTCTTTCCTTCGGTATCAGCAGGATGGCGCGTTAGTGAAGAAGATTTCTTCAACGTGCTTAAACCCGCCGTATCCGAGTTTAAGTTCCGGGCCTCCTACGGTTCATTAGGTAACCAGGATGTAGGCACAGGCAACAGTAACCTGTACCCTTATATCCCGGTTATTACCTCTGCCCTTTCCAAATGGATTGTGAATGGCACCCAGCAACAAACCTTAAGCTCGCCAAAACCGGTTGTGCCAGATTTCACCTGGGAAAAATCAACTTCCCTTAACCTGGGTACAGATATGGCTTTCTTCAATAACCGGCTGCAAACATCATTTGACTGGTATGACCGCAAAACCACCAATATGCTGATCAATGGTAAAACATTACCATCGGTATTCGGCGCGGATTCTCCAAAGCAAAACGCCGGCGACCTGGATACCAAAGGCTGGGATATCACCATCAACTGGAAGGACAATGGAACCATCATGAATAAGCCCTTTGGCTATAACTTCGGGATCGTATTATCGGATTATAAAGCGAAGATCACCAGGTTTGACAACCCCAACGGTTTGCTTAACAACTTTTACGTAGGGCAACAGCTCGGCGAAATGTGGGGCTACAGTATTGATGGCTTTTTTAAATCAGACGAGGAAGCTAAAAACTGGAAGATCAACCAGGACTATGTTGACGGCCAGCGTACCGGTTCGCCCGGAGAATGGGCGCAATTGCATGCGGGCGATCTGAAATTTAAGGATACCAATGGCGACGGCGTGATCAACGATGGCAAGAATACAGTGGCCGACCATGGCGACTTGAAAAAGATCGGCAATTCATTGCCCCGCTATTCTTTTGGCATCAATGCCGGTTTCAACTATGGCAATTTCGATCTTTCGCTATTTTTCCAGGGAATAGGCAAACAAAACTGGTATCCTAATACAGAGGCAGGTATGTTCTGGGGTACTTTAGGCAGACCATATTCGTCTTTTATCCCTAAAGATTACGAGAGCAAATTATGGACACCACAAAACCCTAACTCATATTTCCCTTTAAACAGGGGTTACGCGGCATATTCAGGGGGCGAGCTATATTACAACAACGACAAGTACCTGCAGAACCTGGCCTATATCAAATTAAAGAACGCGACACTGGGCTATAACCTGCCTTCCCACATCATTAAAAAGTGGAAAATTGAACGCATGCGTTTTTTCTTTACCGGCCAAAACCTGTTCACCCTAACCAAACTCAAATCCAAATATATCGACCCGGAAGCGATCACACCTGATGCCTCGGATATTGGCGCCAGGGGGTATCCTTTCATGAAGACCTACACCCTGGGATTAGATGTCACCTTTTAACAAAGAAACACACATGAAAAAGATCTTATACATGGCTTTCGCGGGCATGCTGCTGCTGTCTGCCTGCTCCAAATCACTTGACCGGGAACCGCTTTCCCAGATATCTCCGGACAAAAGCTTCAACTCAGAAAATGAGCTTCGGCTTTACGTACTATCATTTTATGATAAAATGCTACCTTATTCTGATTACGAGGATAACGGTTTTACCAGTCTGTACGGAGAAAATAGCGACAACATAGTGTTAAACTCGCTTGACCAGAAAGTTACCGGCAATCGCCTGGTACCCGTTTCAGGTGGTGGTTGGACCTGGGATAACTTGCGTAATGTTAACTATTTCCTCCAGAATTACAGCCGTGGAGGACTTAGCCCAACCATTACTGATAAATATGTAGCTGTAGCCAAATTTTTCAGGGCATATTTTTATGCCAATATGGTATCCCACTTTGGCGATGTGCCCTGGTATTCTAAACCTATTGATGCTACAGACAATACGGCGCTAACCAAGGCCCGGGATCCCCGTACTTTGGTCATGGACTCTGTACTGAATGATATAGATTTTGCCATAGCGCATTTACCGGTAACACAATCGCCCGTTGAGGTGAGTAAGTGGACAGCACTGGCCCTTAAATCAAGGTTAGGTTTATTTGAAGGCACATTCCGCAAGTACCACACGGAGTTTAAACTTCCCGACGCCGAAAAATTCCTGAAAGCCTCTGCAGATGCAGCGGCGCAAGTTATAGACCAGGGCCCTTACACCGTTTACAGCAGTTCAGCCGATAAGGCTTACACCGATCTGTTCAGCGCTTTGAATGTAAATACCACGGAAGTGATCCTGGCAAGGCCTTACAGCGCCAGCCTGCAGCTAACGCACAACGTTAATTATTACACCGTTTCACCATCATTTGGTAAGCCAGGACTGGAAAAACGCCTGGTAAATAGCTACCTTATGAAAGATGGGTCCCGATTTACAGACAAAGCAGGATATGCAACCATGCAGTTTGCCGACGAAACCAAAGACAGGGATCCCCGGTTAGCCCAAACCATACGTACACCCGGATATAAGCGTATTGATGGCACCAATGTACTTGCCCCTTCCTATTCAGGTACAGTAACCGGTTACCAGCTCACCAAGTTTGTAACAGCCGCGGCGAACGACGCCAATGGCAAATCGCCAAATCCGCTGCCCATTTTCAGATATGCCGAAGTGTTGTTAAACTATGCCGAAGCGAAAGCGGAACTGGGAACTTTAACACAGGCTGATCTGGATAAATCGGTTAAGAAACTAAGGGATCGTGTGGGTATGCCCGGAATGATTATGGCCACATCAAACATCTCCCCTGATCCTTATTTAGCTTCACAATATAAAAATGTAACCGGCTCAAATATGGGAGTGATACTGGAGATTCGGCGTGAACGTCGTATTGAACTGGTGATGGAAGGATTTAGGTATAATGACCTGATGAGATGGAAAGAAGGACACCTGCTTACCGATCAGTTTAAGGGCGCCTATTTTCCAGGAGCTGGCAGTTATGATCTTGACAGGGATGGCAAAACAGATCTGGTCATTTACACCGGCGATCAGCCCAATATTCCTAACGCGCAGTTCTTAAAACTGGGAACTGATGTTTCCCTCGAGAACGGAACAGCCGGGGGCAACATTGTGATCAACCCCAGCACCCCTAAAAAATTCAATGAAGCCAGGGATTATTTATTTCCCCTGCCCACCCAAGACCTGTTGCTTAATCCAAACTTAAAGCAAAACCCTAACTGGTAATAAACTTAAATACAGCTGTGCCGCAAGCCGGCGCAGCTGTATTTAATCCGTCTTATTCGCGTTGGTGGTGCTTTACAAAGTGCTGCTATTCACAAATCGCCACTTATTCTTTTTTCAGAACATGCGAAAGCCGTCATCTATAAATTTTTTATAAGCCGCAGAAATTTCCTGGAACAGTAATTAGCAAACGGTTATTCCGCCATGGGTAAACTGGCATCAAGCGCCACTTCCCCTTTAAAATTTTAACCAATATAGCTATGGTTTACCCGATATGCCATCCCTTGTCCAACTCATTTCCCAATACATCACTATATATATCTTGTCGATGAACAGGATCGTGGGAAAAGACAGTAAACCGTCAAAATTATTGGAGCGCAAAGATAGTATCCCTGGCTAAGTGCTTATTTTTGATATCGAGAATTTTAAAAGCATGAAACAAACCGACGCTATAGCGCTGATCAGTAAAGGAATTACGGCCGATTCAGCGCAACGCTGGGCTGATTTGGGCTGCGGCGGAGGAACGTTTACCGGGGCGCTTCTTTACCTTTTGCCGGCGGGAAGTGAGATCTGGGCTGTTGACCGGCAAATCCAGCACCTGGATATTCCGGTGAATTTTACCATGGCCAATTTTGAAACGGATGACCTGAAATTAGCCGGTCTCGATGGCATAATGATGGCCAATTCGCTCCATTATGTGCGGGACAAGAAAAAAATTATTGCTAAGCTCGAGGCCTATTTTTCGGAATCTCCGGCTTTTCTGATTGTTGAATACGATACGGACAGTGCCAATCCCTGGGTACCCTATCCCCTTTCCTTCACGAGTCTTAACACCTTGTTTACAGCGCTGGGCTACAACCAGATCACCAAACTGGCCGAGCGCCCATCCGCCTATAACCGTGCAAAGATCTACGCCGCGCTTATTCAGCGATGAGCGTTTTGATATGCCTGCTGATCCCAGCAGTGCCAATCCCGCTGAATTAAATGATAATTTTGCGAAGTTTTAAACTATAAGTGATTCGTATTTTTATAAACCATTATAAACGTCTTAATTGTCAAATACCTATACATCAAGAAATGATGAAACGTACGCTGCTTTCTTTATTGCTATGCTTTACCGTATATGCCGTTCAGGCTCAATCTACATCAGATGAACAGGACAAGGTCAAATGGTTTACCAATGCCCGGTTCGGCATGTTTATTCACTGGGGCTTATACAGCGCGGCTGAAGGCATATGGAAAGGCGAACGTTTGAGAAACGGTAATAATTATGCAGAATGGATCCGCTATCGCAACCGCATCTCCGAAACAGAATATGTGCGGTTAGCCAAACGGTTTGATTGGGATAAAATAGACCCTGAACAATGGGTGCTGCTGGCTAAAAAGGCCGGCATGAAATATATCCTCATTACCGCGAAACATCATGACGGGATCGCTATCTGGAATTCTAAGGTAAGCGCTAACAACTTGAGTAAACTCAGTGGTACAGACAGGGATGTGCTGAAGGAGCTGGCCGCGGCCTGTAAAAAGCATGGTATGAAGCTGGGCTTTTATTATTCGCACTGGCTCGATTGGGAACATCCGGATGGCTGGGATCACAACCAGGAAATAACCGGACGTATTACAGATGAGCAATATAATAAATACTGGCAGGGCAAAGTTTTGCCACAACTACGCGAATTACTCACCAACTATGGGGACATTGCCATGATCTGGTTTGATATGTGGGTAGACTATAAATCAACGATTGTAAAAAAAGAGCAACTGGACCAGGTGATCAACCTGATCCATGAATTACAACCAGCTTGCCTAATCAATTCAAGGCTGGGTTTACCGGCAAATTATCCGGGCATTGATTTCGAAACGATGGGCGATAACCAGCTGGGAGCGGTTTACACCAGTCACCCCTGGGAAACATCCGGAACCATCGCCAATTCATGGGGGTATAATGCCCTGGAAAACGAGTACAAATCCACCAGCCAATTACTGCAATCGCTTATAGGTAATGTCAGTCTCAACGGGGGATTCACTTTAAATATCGGCCCACGGGCCGATGGCTCGGTGCCCTATGAAGACCAGACAAGGTTGGATGAAATGGGTGCCTGGCTTGACAAAAACGGGGAATCTGTTTACGGGTGTACAGGTCTTGGCTTACGGCCTGATCAGCACGACTGGGGACGGATCACGACAAAAACACTAGATCATAAACAGATCGTTTACCTTCAGGTATACAACTGGCCCCTTGACAGGATACTGCGCTTAACAGGAATTTTATCCAAGCCCGAAAAAGCCGAACTAATCACTGATGCCGGCAAGGTGAACTTAAATTTTGTTCAAACAGGCCCGTACACCCATATCCAGTTGCCGAACGCTGCAGGGGACCATCTGGTGTCCGTCATCGCCTTAACATATCCGCAGCCGGTAGAACTTGATGAAAAAGTAGCAGCTGAATCCACATTCGACGGGACGGCTTTAACCGGATCTAATACTTCGGAGAAAAAGTCATCGTATAAAAATGTGCCATTTGACGGTTTGCGCCCCTCTCACCTGGTTATAGATAAAACCGGCGTATTGACCTGGCGGGTATACATACCAGGCCCGGGAACCTATAACGCAGATCTATCCTACCACCATAATTCGAAAACCGCTATGCAGGTAAAAATCAGTGTAGGCGATCAACAACGCTTACAATCATTGAAACCAACCGGAAAAGTAGTTGTTGAGCCGCATGACAGTTATACCGATGAATTTGTAAATAACCAGATCGGCGAGTTCGTTTTTCCTAAAGAAGGCTTTTATGACATCACCTTAACGGCGCATCCAAAAGAACAAGAAAAATTATTATTGAACAGGATTTGGCTCAGTAAAAAACCCTGAGACACTATTTTTGGCCACCCCACTGGGGGAATATCCTTTGCTTAAATATTATTAAAAAGAAAGCATATGGGCCTGCATAAGATGTAGGCCCATATGCGGTTCAGAAAGTTAATATGATCACTTAGCTATCTTGTATAATTTACCTCCATCGGTGGCGGCGTAAATGGCACCGTCTTTACCGGTAGCTATACAGCGCCAGCGTTCGTTTTTATCCGCCAGCAAACGCTCTTCGCCCACAACTTTGTTATTTTTGATAACCAGGCGAATGATGTGCTGTCCGCTCAAAGCGCCTACGAAAAGGTTGTTTTTCCATTCAGCAATATTGCCTGTATAAAACATCATGCAGCCAGGGGAAATAACCGGGTCCCAATAGTAAACAGGCTGTATCGTGCCTGGTTTTTGTTGTATCCCTTCATAAACCTTTTCTCCACTGTATTCGATACCATAAGTAACAAAAGGCCAGCCATAGTTACCGCCGAGCTTGATCAGATTGATCTCATCACCGCCACGTGGGCCAAATTCGGCCTCCCAAAGGCCGCCTGTAACAGGGTTAATGGAAAGGCCGTCCGGGTTACGGAAGCCATAGGCATATATTTCGGGTTTGGCACCGGCTTTGCCAGCAAACGGATTATCGGCAACAGGTTTTCCCTCTTTGGTGATATGGATGATCTTACCGGTGCTCGCTCCCAGGTCTTGTGCTTTTACGCGGATATCGTCCGATTGCCTGTCGCCCGAGCTGACGAAAATATTACCTTGCTGATCAAAAATCAAAAGCGAACCAAACTGACCGGCGCCCTGATAACGCGGATAAGCTTCCCAGATCACTTTTACATTTTCCAGCCTGGTTTCATCAGCCGATAGTTTGCCCTTGGCCACTGCCAGTGTGGAGCCTTTGCCGGGTTGAGCGTAGGTCCAGTACAACATACGGTTTTTGGCAAAATCAGGATCAATATTAACATCAAGCAATCCACCCTGTCCGGCATACTGTACCTCAGGGAAACCTGTGATGGTTTTAGCAATTTTCCCGTCAGTTGTTAGTATTTGCATAGTTCCCGGTTTACTGCTGATGAGTAAACGACCGTCTGGCAAAACGTGCATACCCCAGGGGCTTTTCAGCTCGGTGCTGATAACGTTAACGGTATATGGCGTTTTAGTTTTAACGCTGCCCATACGCGTTTGCCCGGGAAAGGCTGGTTTATACAGGCTATTGGCCTTGTTTTTTTCTACCGGATCGCCGGTCTGTGCCATACCAGCTGTACTGAATGATAACAAGACGATACCTGAGATCAACACTTTATTAACTTTTAAAAACATCCTATCGATTTTGGGTTAGTGTGAGGCAAGTTACACTGTTACGGGCTATAAGTTGAAATGCAACATGTTTTTTACGGTATAGCCAGGTCAATGCTCCAGGTCAGCCAAAATCCCCCTGGTATTTTACCGTCACAGCTCATCATCTCCCATTGCTCAAGATTTTCTTAAGCCACACAAAAAAGAAATTATAGAAATTTGGAATTATGCAAATAGCCGTTCTTGACAATTACCAGAACATAGCCTTAACCATGCCCCGCTGGCCGGCCCGCGCAGAACGCGCGCAGCTGACCGTTTTTAATGACCACATCAATGATTTAGCCGCGCTGGTGGTCCGCCTACGGCCCTTTGAAGCACCGTGCATCACGCGCGAACGCAGCCCATTAAACCGCGAAATATTAACCGCGCTGCCAACCCTGAAGCTGATCATCTCCACCGGTCAGCGCAACGCTTAGCCAGGGGCAAGCCCAAATTACCTGGCAGGTGCGTATGCACCTTTGGCTATCCATAATTTCACCTGCGCGCTAAAAGCTGTATGGCTAAGCGGCGGTAAAGTTCTGCCCGTGCCAGGATTCCAGGCCCAGGATACTAAATCATCCGAGGCCATATGATCAATTAACTGTTGTTTGCTTCTTCCGCCATTTTGTTTGGGATCCAGCAGTTGCAGGGCCAGTTGCCTCGGCGTTTTTCCCTGGAAAACCATCCTCATATTTGCGGGCGGTAAACTCCATTTTGGATTTCCAGGAGGTGTATGTATACCCGGAGCATTTTCGGCCTGATGACAGTTGCTGCATTTCATCGCATATAAGCCCCTACCATCCGTACCGCGTTTTACTCCCATAGTATGAAGGTGATTGTCATCACCCTGCAAAGGTACATCACCATTGGGATGACAATTCATACAGCGCGCACTCTTCAGCACTTTATAAACGGACATAAAGGCCTTAACAGACCCTATGCTATCCTTAGGTAAAGTAGCCAAGGTATTATGATCAACAGGTGCTCCCTTAAATGACATTATAGTAATACCAATTGCTGCCAATAGCAATACTATGAGAATAAATGGCTTTTTGCTGCTCATGAGATGTGTTTTAAAGGAGTGTTCATGATGGGTAAATTATAGATGCGCTTACCGGTTGCCGCGAAGATGGCATTGGCAATAGCAGGTGCGGTTGGCGGTACGGCACATTCGCCCGCACCTCCCATTTTCTCATTGCTATCAACGATGTAGACATCAATTTCAGGCGACTCATTCATACGGGCAATACGGTAATCGTAGAAATTACTTTGCTGCAACTGTCCTTTTTCAATGGTCAATTCACCATACAGCGCCATTGTCAGGCCAAAAATAATACCGCTTTCCATTTGGGCTTTTACCCCATCGGGATTAACAGCAAGCCCACAATCTATTGCGCAGGTTACTTTATGCACCCTTGGCTTCCCGTTATCAATGCTTATTTCTGCCACCTGCGCTACATAGCTGCCGAAGGCTTCGTGTACAGCAATCCCTTTATACCGGCCTTCCGGCAATTTCTTATCCCATTCAGCTTTTTGTGCTACCAGGTTTAAAGCCGCCAGATGTCGTGGTGATTTTTGCAGCAATTTGCGCCGATAAGCTACCGGATCCTGCCCTGCTGTATGAGCCAGTTCATCAACCATGGTTTCCATAACATAGGCAGTATGGGTATGGCCAACCGAGCGGAACCATAATACCGGGACAACTTCTTTAGCAGTGTGTAAGCCAACAAAATGATCAGGCACCGTTTCAAAATAAGGCGAATCAGCAATGCCCTCCACTGATGTAGAATCAACGCCATCTTTGGACTCGAAAGGGGTACCGGCCATAATAGACTGCCCGACGATATTATGCCGCCACGCTATGGGCATACCAGATGCGTCTAAGCCTGTGTTGATGCGGTGTACAAACATTGGGCGGTAATAACCGCCTTTCATGTCATCTTCACGCGTCCAAACCATTTTCACAAACTTACCGCTCGCTTTGGCTATGTGTACGGCTTCCGAAACAAAATCAGACGTAATGGTAGCCCGGCGACCAAAACCTCCACCAAGGAACACTACATTCATGGTTATTTGCTCGGGCTTCATGCCTAATATCCTGGCTGCGGCGGCCAGATCAATACCAGGCAGCTGTGTGCCGGTCCATATCTCGCATTTATCATTGCTTATTTTCACCGTGCAATTCAAGGGTTCCATAGGTGCATGGGCAAGATAAGGGAAAACGTATTCGGCCTTGAGTAATTTAGCCGCTTTAGCCAAACCCTGATCAACATTACCCTTTTGCGCTGCCTTTAAACCATCGGTATGGGCGAGTTTCTGGTAAGCATCAACTTGTGTTTTGGTGCTCAAGTTGGCACCGGCGCCATCATCCCATATTATTTTTAAAGCTTTTCGACCCTGGTTAGCGGCCCAAAAATGATCGGCAATCACTGCAATGCCCGTAGGGATTTCTACCACCTCTTTAACACCAGGAACGGCTTTTGCCCCGGAAGCATCAAACGATTTCACCTTTCCTCCAAATACAGGCGCATGGGCTACAACAGCGGTAAGCATGCCCGGAAACTGTATATCCATTCCAAACTTAGCCTGCCCGTTTGTTTTAACCGAAGCATCGAGACGTTTAACTCCTTTACCAATCAATTTCCACTGCGCTGGTGGCCTCAGGGTAACATTTTGAGGTACCGGCAATGTTGACGCTTCTGTTGCCAGTTCGCCATAACTTAATTTTTTACCACCTGCAATTACATAACCATTTTTAGTAGTACAGTTTTCAATTGCCACCCCGGTACGTTTTGCAGCGGCCTGGGTTAACATAACACGCGCTGTTGCTCCAGCCTTCCGGTATCGGTCAAACTCCGACCAGGTGCTGCTGGATCCGCCGGTAATCTGGATGCCATATACGGTGTGGTTATAATCTTTATCAACTCCGCTATGCATCACTTTAATGTTGTCCCAGTCGGCATCCAATTCTTCTGCAAGGATCATGGGCAGCGTTGTCCAGATGCCCTGCCCCATTTCAACGTGGCTTAGTATCACCGTGATGCTATTGTCGGCGCCTATACGTAAAAAGGCGTTGGGTGCAAAAGCGGTTGTGGCATCCTGTATCAGCAAACGATTGGCCTGTGGAATAGTAAAGGATATCAATAATCCACCGCTCAATAATGCACCCGCTTTCAGGAAATTACGACGACTGATCGCTGTTTGTTGATCGCTCATGATTTGCCCCCTTCCTTTTGCATTTCTGCAGCTTTGTGTATAGCCTGCCTGATTCGCGGGTAAGTACCGCAGCGACAAATATTGCCTGACATGGCATCATCAATATCCTGATTAGTAGGATTAGGATTTTCGCGGAGCAGCACAGCGGCTGACATCAATTGCCCGGATTGGCAATAACCACATTGCGGCACATCAAACTCAACCCATGCTTTTTGCAAAGGATGATCGTTATTGAGTGATAAACCTTCAATCGTGACTATATTTTGACCTTGGGCCCGGCTAACTTTCGTGACGCAGGATCGTATGGCCTCGCCATTTAAATGAACAGTGCATGCGCCGCATTGTGCAACGCCACAACCAAACTTGGTGCCTGTAAGGCCTAACAGATCTCTGAGTACCCACAGCAGCGGCATATCAGGACTAGCGTCTACCTGATACGATTTATCATTAACTTTTAATGCGATCATAAGCGGTAAAATAATTGAGGATCAACAGTATATACTAAGTTAAGAAAACTTTTTTGGCTTAACCAAAATTAAAGTATGTAAACCCAATACAAACAAAAATTTAATACATTCGGGTGCTGCTCCGGCTAAGAAGCCAAATCAAAAGCCTCAAATCTTTCGACTTGAGGCTTTTGATTTGTGTGTAAACACTATGCTCGTCTATCGGCCAGTGCTACCAGCTATAGGTCGTGAAAACGATATGTTTATATTCGTCCTTTTCGTATAATATGCCAATATGCTTTTTATCAACCGCTACCAGGTCAGAATAAGCGCTAAAAGCTCCTTTATAACCTATCGGAGATTTTGCGATGACAACATTATACTTCCATGTTTTACCTTCGTCAAAGCTGATGCGAAGGGTAAGATTATCACGGTGCAAAGTATCGGCATCATTACAAACAGCAAGGATAGCTTTGCTCCCTCTTTTACCTAAATTTAAAATGCTGCCCTGGCAAATGGGGTCTGGAAGGTGAGCATCAAAATAAGTGGTATCCCAGGACTGGCCGCCGTTATTACTTATGGCGATGATGCGCTGCTTTACATTGCCAAGTTGGTTGCGAATGTTCATCATCAGTTTATTACCAGCCAGTTCAACAGCCATATTTTCATTAGCACCAGGCATATTTACCTCTTCGCTTAACTTAAAGGTTTTGCCATGATCATCTGTATAATATCCAAAGGCGCGGCCATCGGCATAATGCTTTTGCGGTTCACCTGCCGAGTGGTTAGCTGCTATGTAAATCCGTCCTTTATATTTTCCGTCCATCAGTTGGATGGCGTGGCCTGGTGTATTGGCATAACTCCGCCAGTCTTCTTTAAAGTTATAGGCGCTATTTACCTGTGGCTGCTTAGGCTTGTGTACCTGCAATGTAATGTTTACCGGAGCCGACCATGTTAAACCATTATCGGTTGAGGTTTTATACCATACCTCCCGCAAGCCCATCCCCTTGCGCACGTTACTTTCGGATGCATTGCCTGTATTGTAAAATAAAAACAGCCTCCCTTTGGGATAAGCTGCATCTGTAAGGTCCCACACCGGTGCTGCATTACCCGTTTGCAGGGTATCGTTAGATGCCAAAACCTGCAACGCACCCCAATTCTTTCCGCCATCGCTACTCCGTTTCAGTACAATCTGAATGTTGCCAAAATCGTCGTCTCCGTTCACCCTGCCTTCCGCAAAGGCAAACAAATCGCCGTTGGGACCTTTGATAATAGCCGGAATCCGGAAAGACCCGTACCCCTCGGAGCCTGAATTAAAAACGTTTACCTCATTTTGCTGTGCCCATAATGAAACACAAAAAAGATTTATAACAATGTAAATGGTCAATACTTTCATAATTTATATTATTTGTTTTAATAACTGCATACAATACCATTCCTGCCTGGGCAAATGAAATGGCCCTTTAAATAAATTACCTTTAGCTGTTTGTGCCACAGTGCCATCGCGGTGCAGATAACCAAACCATTCGCCGTTTACGGGGTCATGAAATTTGCTGTAGGCGTAATCGTGCACCAGTTTATGCCATCGGGCGTATTTTTCGTTACCGGTAAGTGTATAAGCCAGCAGGGTGGCAATAATTACTTCATTATGCGGCCACCAGAATTTCATATCCTGCCAGTACTCCTGTACCGGCTTATCGTATACATCCCGATAATATAAAATACCGCCATGTTCCTTATCCCATCCGCGTTCCCACATATAATCAAGCATGGTGCAACCCAATTCAATTAAGTGTGCATCATTATTACGGTATTTGGCTTCGTGCAAAATAAACCAGGCCCCCTCAATAGCATGACCGGGATTAAGCGTACGCCCATCAATATGGTCAATAATGCTTCCATCCGGCGCCACCTGTTCCATTACGCATTTAATATCGTGCTTCACAAAATCGGTTTCAATTTCCCTTATCCATTTGGTGATATAGTCATCGCAACGCTCATCACCAATGGTTTCCCGCAGCTGTTGGGCGGTATTCATCATGATCATGGGCACGCCGATGCCTTTGGCCGGCCGCGTTGATGTAAATTTAGGGGGAAGCAACCCCGGTACGGTTGCATATTCAATGCACTTACCAAACAGGTCTCGGGCCCTTTGAGCAATAGTTTCATCACCGGATGCTTTGGCATAAGCGGCCATAGCAATCACCGCGAATGTCTCGGAAAAATAATACCGCCTTTTGCGTATCGTGCTGCCATCGCGGGTTACATGAAAAAACATCTGCCCATCAGTGTCAAAGCAATGATCGGTTAAAAAATCGATACCGCTTTTTGCACCATCCAGCCATTCCTGCCGGGGCTCTACAGTATTGTAAAGCGTTGCCAGTAACCATGCCGCCCGGCCTTGGATCCATACTGCCTTGTCATCATCAATTAAGCTACCATCCTGGTCGCGCATAAGCAGGTAGCCGCCGTATTGTTCATCAACAGAACGGGGGAACCAGAATGGAACAGTATCCTGCAGCAACTGCTGCTCATAAAATATTTTTAACTTATTTAGTTCGATATTGGAATAACTCATTTCTTTAGATTTAATAAAACAAATTCTCCTTTTCATGCCAATGCATGGTAAAGGTTGGAGCAGGCAATCCCGCTTCATTAATTAAGTTTGCCCTTGTAAAAGGATGCATGGCATAATTGACAGCTTTGATCTTTTCGCCGGCGGGCACAGTTATGTACACCTTGTTACCTTTAATAATTGCAGGTGCGGCAATGCTACGTCCTTTATTAGTAATGAGTTCAAAACCAATCAATGATTTGTTGTTTGCCCTTTTTAATTCCTGTGCAAAAGCAAAGGCCAGTACGATTGCATTACCCCTTAACAGGGCGTTTTTTGGCTCCGGCCCGTTGGCTTTAACTTGCTTATGATAAGTATAGCGCCCGGCCAATAATGCCAGCCTTTCCCCTATTTCTTTTTTCCGGATTGGATGAACGTTCAACGAATCGCCGAGATCAAAACTCACGGCCATTGCTGTGTTGGGTACCTGTTGCTGCAGTTTACGCTGTGCATCCCTGAATGCAGGCCACGATGGCCGGTTAATACCCGATAACTGTACTATATAAAAAGGTAAATTATATCCCCATTTTTCCCGCCAGCTGCTAACCAGTGTTTTAAAGAGATGGCTGTACAGCCCGATGTTATGTGTATTACTTTCGCCCTGGTACCAAACAACACCCTTTACCGGGAAACGAGTAAGAGGATCAATAGCCGCTTCATAGTTATAGCAAGGCTCATAAGTGTGGCGCTGCTTTAAATTGGTGGAGTTTTTTAAATTGACCGCTGCCCTGTCCCTGCAAAACTGCATTTCATAATCTGAAGCTCGCCAATTACTCAGCATATCAACCAATTGATCGTCATTTTCCATAGCATATCGGTCTATCCATGATTCTGTTGGAGAACCGCCAACGGCAACCTCAATTAAACCGATAGGTACCCCTACGTCCCGGGATATTTTTTGACCGAAATAGTAGGCCACCGCCGAAAAACCAGCGGCCGAACTGCTGTCACAAGTTTTCCAGGAACCCGAAAAAAATGTCAGTCCATTAACTTTAGCCAAACTAACCGAATCCCAGGCGCCCAGATCAGATTCGGCCTGCAAATTGAGCTTGTATAAATGTAGTTTTCTGTTTGAAACAGCGCTTTTCATAGCTGTATCGCCACCTGCAGACCTGCTTAACGGGAAATACATGTTTGATTGCCCCGCACATAACCATACATCGCCTAATAAAATATTACTGATAGTAATGCTGGTGTCTTTACCGGATATGTTCATTTGAAAAGGGCCGCCAGCTTTTGCCGCCGGGAGTACCACTCTCCAATCCCCATTTTCATCGGCCTTCGACTTGAAATTTTTCCCTTTAAATCGTACTTCAATCGCATCGCCGGCATTAGCTTTTCCATAAACCGGGATAGGCCTGTCACGCTGTAATACCATTTGATTAGTAAATACCGCAGGTAATTTTAAGCCTCCATAATTCCCGGTAAGCCGGCCATATACTGTTTGGGCTAATAGCAATGCCCCTTCTTTATCCGGGTGCAGATTATCAGCAAAAAGGTTGGGCCGGTTATAAAGCGGCTCATGAAAATCAATTAGCCCGGTGTTGTTTGCCGCAGCAATAAGCGGGATCAGGTTTTGAATTTGCCCGTACCAATCCCTTGTGCCCGATTTAAACCGGGGATGCCCGCTGAAGATGGGCGTTAGCTTGCATATAAATACCTTTACCCGAGGGTTTGCCTTTCTGATGGTGTCAATTAACCATGCATAATCAGCTTCAAAGTTTTGTTTAAAATCGGGCCAGTCTCGTGGGTCGGTATCGTTAAG
The DNA here is from genome assembly GCF_025362475.1 of Mucilaginibacter sp. Classification (GTDB taxonomy): domain Bacteria; phylum Bacteroidota; class Bacteroidia; order Sphingobacteriales; family Sphingobacteriaceae; genus Mucilaginibacter. The sequence goes on along the minus strand of NZ_JANYGH010000061.1, from coordinate 17,147 downwards.
ACCAAGGTGAATAATAGCTATATCTGGTTTTGAAGCTATTAAATTTGCAAACTCAGGTGTTTTAAAATACGGATTGTGCCCATTTTTCAATAAAGTACTCCCGCTGTGCCCAAAGTTTAAAACACTATAATGAGCACCCAATATTTTTTGCAATTGAGCCGGGTAACTCTCCTGTGCGGGCTTAGCCAGGCCATAACCATACGTAACCGAATTGCCAATACAAGCTACTTTAATAGCCTCATTTTGGCCATATAGCTGTTTTATAGTACTCAATAAACTAAGCAGCAGTAATATCAAATGCTTGTTCTTAAATTTCATTTGCTAATTTTTATGGGTGGAATGAAATCAGGCATCTGCATATTCATCATGTATCGGTCGAAGAAAATACAATTGCACCATGAGCGCAACCAGTACAACGGCTGCCAGCATGGCAAAATCGTTTCCCAGGTTTCCGGCATCTGATGATTTGCCTAAACTATCCGTTATAAATGCGCCAAAAAAAACGCCGGTCATATTCATGATGCCGTAGGCAGTGGCCCTGTATTTTGGAGAAACAAACTGGCACAGGATAGGCATGTTATTGGCATCAAACAAGCCAAATCCCAGTCCGAAACAGATACCAGCTCCCAAAACATATATGAGCGAGTGGCCGAAACCCATTAGTAACAATGCGGGAATCGTGAGCGCCAGGCCAATCGCGCTTGTAAACACCCTGCCCTTTTTGTTAACCCGCGCCCATCTGTCAGATAATAGCCCGCCGATGATCACCCCAATAAAAGAGGATGAAGCAATGGTTATAGTAGATAACGGCCCTGCGGTTGACATGGGGATATGCAAATTTTGGGCAAAGAGCGTTGGTAGCCAGTTTTTTGTGGCCCAACCCGGCAAGCTTGAAACCGCAAAGTAAAATAAGATTACCCAAAAGGCCCTGTTACTCAATAAACCGGCAAGCCCCTTAAATAGGTTGACGCCTGGCTTGCCTGACCGAACTACCGTCAGCGCTACATCGGGTGTTTTATCTTTCTCTTTTAAAAAGAGGATAAGAATTAATGAATACACCATCCCCACAACACCAAATGATTGAAAGGTTGCCTGCCATGAAAAAGCAGCGGCAGCCGTTGCCCCAAAGCCTCCCAATGCCTGCCCCACGTATAAACCCGTCATATGTACACCTATGGCAAGGGACCTTGATCTGGCGGAATGAAAATCGGCAATAAGGGATAAACCTGCCGGAATATATAAGGCTTCGCTGATACCCATGACAGCCCTCAGGATATAAAGCTGGTTAAATGTAGTGGCATAGCCCATGGCAAATGTAACTCCCGACCAGACAAATAAACTAAAAACGATGAGCCATTTACGGTTTAACCTATCAGCAATGATCCCTGAAACCGGGCTCATCAGCCCGTAGATCCACAGGAATACCGCCATCAGGTATCCAAAGTTGGTGGCAGACCTTAATTCGGCTATATCTATTTCCATGGCCGGTTTCATAACCGATAACATTTGCCTGTCCATGTAGTTAAGCAAGGCCACTACCCATAACAGGCCAACCAGGATCCAGGGATAATTTTTTCCTTTTTTCATTTGCTATTAAATTTCCCCATGCTGATTGCCGTTGTACGAATGCCCGGCTTGATCTCGCCTCCCGGGATAAATATTTCATTATTCCACTTTACAGCGGTAGTGGTTACCTGGCCGTAAAAAGGCAAATCACCAACTTTTTCCCAGGAGTAATTAACTGTATTAAATTGATAAACGTCCTTACTAAAACCCGGGTGATTATTCAACAGCGCTAATTTCTGATCCTGTAATTGTTGTTTTTCTTCGTCGGTTGTAGCTTTCGCGATAAGCGAGTTGTACGTTTCTATCTGGTGAAAAATTGTTCCTTTATCTCCGCCTATCAACAATATATTATGTGCACCGCAGGCCACAGCGGTTGCAGCCGAAATATTAGTCAGCAGTTTGCCATCACTTACATTGCCCAGCCTGATCCATTTGTTATACAATGGATCGTAGCAAAAAGTATAGCCATGTAAAGCGCTTATGCCAGATGCTGTACTGCTTCGGCCGCCGATAACATAAACACAAGGGTATTTCCCGTTAGATTGGGTAACCGCTACCGAATGTGACATGGCGACCGGTAAAGCAGCCAAAGCCTTCCATTTTGGATTTTTATCAGCCAGATTAAGGGTAAAGCATTTTGCCGACGGCTTGCCCCCACTCTCGCCACCAATTAAATAAATTACCCGGCCAATGCTACTCATACAGGCATTAGCTACGGATACAGGCAACGATGGCAGATTCGTAAAAACGATGTCCTGTTTTTTCAGATCCCATGTCATCATAAAAACCGTTGAGCTTTCTGGTGCTTCTTCCGTTTCGCCTCCCGCGCATACTACGCCATCGGCGATTGTTGTACTTGCGCCATAAGCTGTTTTTTGCAACAGGTGGTTTGTTTTAGGCTTAAGCCAGGTAAAAGAATCACCTTTAGCTTTTTGTAATACATAAACATCATCATAGTGAAGCTTCTTGCCACCTTGCCACGGCATAGCGCCATCAGCAAAGTTTGAGCCCCCCGCTACAATTAAAACGCCATGGCTTGTTCCGGTGAAAACACCGGCAAGTCCTCGCTGCATATCCATACCCGGCGCTGCAGGTATTTGCGTGGGTACGGACCACACTATTTTTTCTGAACTTTTATCCTGGGCCATGATATGGTCTGGCATTAACGCAATACTGCTTGTCATTAAAAGTAGATAGAGTGTGAATTTCATCTTTAAAGGTTTGCAGCGGGCGCGATAGATTTAAAATCATCAAAACCCAGTTCAGAAACGTCTAATTTAAAGTTTTCAAACTGTTCTGCAGTCATATTGGAAACGGGCAACCTAAATTCACCACAATCAAGCCCAACTAATTTCATATAAGCTTTCCCGGTGGCAATTCCTCCGTATTTTCCAAGCAAGCGAATCATATCTATTGATTTTTGCTGTAGTTGCTGCGCCTTGCTTAGTTCGTTGTTATCAAAAGCAGCAATAAGCTCATGATATAATGGAGCCGCGTAATTAAATGTGCTGCCAACCGCACCTTTAGTACCCAGCGCCAGGGCCGAAAGCATGTTTTCGTCGCGTCCCCAAAGCATATCATATTTACCGTTTTTAAAGCTGATGCAACTCTGGAAATCCATAAAATCTTCGTGGGTATATTTAACGCCTGCCAGGTTATCTATTTTACCATCCAGGGCCTTCAGCAATTCAAACATAGAGAAATGACCGCCAGTCAGCACTGGTATATGGTAGTAGTAAAATGGCATACCCGGTACAGCCGATGCAACCGCTATACAAGTTTCTGCCAGCATATGAATATTTGCCGGTTTAAAATAAAACGGAGAGGTTAAGGATACCGCGTACAAACCCAATGCCTGTGCATGCGTGGCCAGGTCAATACAATCGGCCAGGCAAGTGCCGCCCAAAAAAGCCATTACCTTAAAATCGGGATCAAGATTAGATGCCTTGGCCCAGGCCTCAGCTACCTGTTTTTTTTCGTTTAAGGTTAATGATACCCCCTCGCCGGTTGAACCATTGATGAAAGCACCGGTAACTCCGTTGTATTTTAAAAATGCGTAATAAGCGGGTATAACATCCAGATCCAGTTCCCCCCTATCATTTAAAGGTGAAAAAGGCGCGCTGATCAACCCTTGTAGATGTTCAATTTTCATATTTGTGTTATATAAAGAATATTAACCGGGAGATTGCGCTCCCGGTTAAAGAATAATTATTGGTTAAAAAGATGAGTAGCCAGTGGTTTGAACCAACAGCCGGTTATTGGTAAGTGTAGTACGATCCACCGGCCATAACAGCGCATAGGCTTGTGATGATAATAGCGTAGTATGCTCATACACGTAGCTATCGCCCGCCCGGCGCAGGTCATACCAACGCTTGCCTTCAAATACAAATTCAAAGAAACGCTCCTGTAAAACGGCTTCTTTCGGATTGGCATCCAGCGTTTGGTTAGGAAACCCATGTACAGCCGCATTGTAATTAGCGCCAAATGCCCTCGCCCTTACCTGGTTAAGCTCCGTTGCCGGCGATTCGCCCAATACTGCTTTGGCCTCCGCCAGCATCAGGAGTAAATCAGCATAGCGATAGATCGGGTAATCGTTGGTGATCAATCTTGAACCTGCATTTTGCTCACCCTGGTATTTATCTGCAAAACAACCGGCAATTTTGAATGTGCCATTGGCTAATTTTTGGTAGGCCGGCTGTATGCTGGCCAGCTTCCGGCTATCTTTATCGTCAAAAGACCTGAATGCAGCTATCCTTACCGGTGCCCTAAGCAAACCACCCCAGTTATCAGTAGTTGGCGAAAACTGGCGATTGGCAAGGGAGTCATAGAAATTAGCGATCAGTCCGCTTTGCGGTACAAAACTACTTTGCACAAAGGCCATGGTTGCTTCATTAAACTGGTAATGGCTCACAAATATCATTTCGTTATTGCCTTTGGTAGTTGTAGCAAATACATCGCTGTATTTAGGCAGCAATTGCAACGCTGGCACATTAGTTTGAATGTCTGTTAAGGCAGCTTTAGCAGTAGTTGCATCTGCTGAACCTCCAGCGCGGTTTGCTGTCCATAAATAAACATCGGCTTTGAGCATCAACGTAGCTGATTTTGACCAGTAAGATTTTAAATTTTTGAAAGAGTAATCCGTTCCGAAGCTGACGACCGACTTATCAATATCCGCTTTAATAAGGTTCATCACATCAGTTGCCGGTGATGCAGCTTTGGCCAGGTTAGATATATCCAGGGTAGTGCCAGATGTTGGTTCGGTTTGAATGATTACCGCGCCCCAGCTGCGGTATAACTGGTAGTAGTAAAAAGCCCGCATACCATAGGCTATACCGAGGTAATAGTTTTTATTGGCTGCTGTTACTATAGCCGTGCTGTTTAACTTACTGATCAGTAGGTTAAGCTGATTTATATTGTTATAAAAACCGCCAAAACTACTTACGCCAGGGTTATCCAGGTTTAAGTTTTGTGTCCATAAGCGCTCCAACCCCTGGGTAGCCTCACCGGTAAATGCACCATTGGTACCGGGGTCTGTTGCAAAAATGTCTGCCCGCATTTCGCCCAGGATCTGGAAAGCGGCGTTGTTTGATCTGAACTGGGTATGTACACCAGCCACAAAGGAATCGAACTGATCGGCAGTTTTCCAGAAGTTGCCATCTGTAACGCTACTTACCGGAGCAAGGTCGAGCTGTTTCCGGCAGGAGCTTGCTAATACCAGGATAAACAATCCTGATAAAATGATGAATGAATATTTTTTCATATCAAATATTTTAAAAAATTAGAATGAGGCTTGAACACCTACTACAAATGATTTGGGTGTTGGATAAGTACCCTGGTAAATACCGGTTAATGAACCGTTGGATACCGGGGCTTCTGGTGTAGGGCCGCTGAATTTCTTTACATAGAACAGATTTCCGGCACTGGCATATAACCGCACTTTAGATAGGAAATGTGTTTTATCAAGCACTGATTTAGAGAAATCATAGGATAATGTTATTTCTCTGCAGGCCAAATAATTGCCACTTTCATACAAATTGGAATTATTGCCGTTTAAGACCCCGCTGGCGTTATTGCCTCTTGTATAGTTTTGTTTAGATCCCACAACCTGATCGGCATAATAAACTTTTGGTGTGCTGGTATTGGTATTGGTTGGCGACCATGCCTGTTTTTGCCGATCGATGTAGTTAAAAGTACCCTGGTAGTTACCCAAAGTGCGGGCCATAAGATCGTTATAAATGGTATTACCTAAGGTGTATTCAAACCTGGAGTACAAAGAGAATGCCTTGTAGGCTACGTTTACATTGAAGCCGCCGGTCCACTTAGGATAGATATTCCCCAGATAAACCTGGTCGCGCGAATCAATGGTGTCGTTTTTGTCTACGTCCTGCCAGTTCACATCACCAGGGGTAATATGGCCTCCTTTTCCGGCTGCCAGGCCTGGTCCGGTGATACCTGCAACATTATCTACCCTTGAACCTGCCGTAGCAGCTACATCTGCGGCATCTTTAAATATGGAAACCTGTTTGTATCCATAGATCTGCCCTAAGGGCTGCCCTTCCTGGAAACCACCTACCCAAATAACTTTACCCGATTTTGGATCATAAACCTGTAAACCGCCCTGCCTGTTATTCACATTGCCGTTGTAAGGCAATTTTAGTACTTTGTTTTTTACATAGGATGCTGTAGCACCAATATCAATTCTTAATCCACTTGGATTATTAAGCACATTGGCCTTTACTGTAAATTCGTAACCCTTGTTTTGCAATGTACCAAGGTTAGTTTGAATGCTGGAAAAACCGGTATAACTTGGTAAAGGCAAACTGGTTAACAGGTCGCTGGTGATGCGATTGTAGTAATCAAACAGAAAGCTTATCCTATCTTTAAAAAAGCCCAGGTCGGCGCCAATATCTGTTGTGCGGCTTTTTTCCCATCTTAAATTAGCGTTGGTTAAACCCGTATTCAGGAAACTGCCTTGCCCGTTATATAAAGTTTGAGCAGCGTATATCCCCTGCACATCATAATTACCTAAACCGGCTATATTACCATTCGAACCGTAACTCGCACGTGGTTTTAAAGTAGAGAATACTTTATTTAACCCCCATTTTTCAAAGAAACCCTCTTTGGCAACATTCCAACCTGCAGATACGCCGGGAAAATAACCTACCCTTTTATTAGACGCAAGTTGCGATACACCATCTTCCCTTAATACAAAGGTCAGCAGGTACTTATCGTCATAAGCATAATTTAAACGGGTAAATGTAGAAATGATGCGATTTTCGGCTTGGGAACTGGTGTTGCCACCCACGGCGAATAAAGTTGACGCGTTTGCCGTAGATATATTATCAGTTGGCGCGTTTGTACCGTCTACCTGTATAATTAAAGCTTTTTGATCATAATATTCGGCACCAATCATAGCGCTCAGATCATGCTTACCAAATGATTTGGTATAATTAAGGATTGCGTTATAAGTTTGCTGAAACGTACGTGAATAGCCTGCAATTGATTCCCGGCTGGTATTGTTATATGCCGGCGGGGTGGCAAACAATGTAGCATACGTTTGCGTAGCCTGCTGGAAAGATTGGTTGATCTGTTGATTTAAATAACCGCTACCCGATACTTTTAAAAATAAACCGGACATGATATCCCATTTTACAGACGCGTTCGCGGTGATGCGGTCTACCTCGTTGCTGCGTTTTAATTTACCCAGCCAGTATAGTGGATTGCCATCGCTGATACTATTGCCAGGGTTTGGCTGCGTTTTGGCGGCATCCAGCCATGGATTGAAAGTTGGCCATAAAGCCAAAGTCCGGTACAGGGAGTTTACATCGCCGGCAGGTGCACCTAATTGCGACGAGGTGGAAAGTGTTACTCCTGTAAATACTTCCACATTGGGTTTCACTTTGTATGAGCCATTAAAATCGCCAGAATAACGGTTGTAATTTGACCCAACGATCACCCCATCTTCGTTATAGTAATCCAGGCTGGCAAAATACTTGCCCTTGTCATTACCGCCTATAGCGCTCAGGTAATGATCCTGTGTGCGTGTATTCCTGAACAACAGGTTTTGCACCTCTTTACTGTGATCTTTATAAATGATCTTGCTGCCCGGATTAGCCGGATCATCCAGATCCTGCCATCCCTGCGATAGAAGACCAACATTTGCAGGTGTTTCCGCTTTAATATCGAAAGAAGCGAGGTTTGCCGCATCGGTTAACAAGCCATATCCACGGGTTGCGTTGATTTGCGCAAGGCTCCTGCCAGAATTGAAGTTGCCAAGGCGGTTATAGTAAATATAATCGCCGGCATTCATGTAAGAATAACCTTCCCTTTGCCGGTTAAACCCTTCTGTAAATTTGTAGGTTACCTGTGCTACACCCGATTTTCCTTGTTTTGTAGTGATCAGGATTACACCATTATTAGCTCTTGCGCCGTATATAGCAGTGGATGCCGCGTCTTTTAAAAGATCGATAGAAGCAATATCATCAGCCGGGATATCATTAAAGGCCCGGATAATTCCATCAACCACTACCAGTGGCGCTCCGGGGCTATTGATAGATGCGCCGCCCCTCAATACGATCAGGGGAGTTGCGCCAGGCGCTCCGCTACTGTTCACTACCTGCAAGCCGGATACAGTACCCTGCAACGCGCTGCCGATATTGGCCCGGGGAGCAGTGGCGAGCACCTTACTATCTAAAGTGGCAATAGCACTGGTAACACTTTTACGCGATTGGGTACCATACCCTACTACAACAACTTCGTTAAGCGTTTTGTTATCCGGTTTAAGCACCACATTAATAACCGTTTGCTCGCCAACTTTAATCTCGCGGGTGGTATATCCCAAAAAACTGAACACCAATACATCATTTGCCGATGCCTCAATGGAGTAGGAACCATTAGCCGTAGTTGGGCCGCCTTTGGTTGTTCCTTTGATAATAACACTTACGCCAGGCAAAGCGCCATGGTCATCGTCAGCGATGACCTGCCCGCTGATCTTCCTGGTTTGGGCTTGTACAAACGTAAAAAGCAATAGGCCAATTACGGTAAACAAAGCCCGGTGAAGGGTAAAATTTCTGTTCATTTGAATTTGGTTAGTTATGTATTATGTCATACATAATACAATTATAGAAATTTTTATTTTAGATTCACAAAATAATTCGGGATATATTTTTTTATTGATTACCTGTGTGTTAGGAATACACTTAAGGATTGTTGATAATTATTGACAGCTATTTGTAAGTTTGCAGAGGGAGAAATATGAAGACTAACGGCCTTATTCAGAACATTAAAAATGTAGATACCAGTTCGCTGGTAGACCGGGTTGAAAAAAACCTGATCGAGCTTTTTATTGAAAAAAACTTTAAAGTAGGCGATGCCATACCCAAAGAGCTGGAATTGTCGGCCGCACTGGGAGTGAGCCGGACCGTGATCAGGGAAGCCCTGCTCAGACTGAGGTTAATGGGACTGATTGATTCGAGGAAGAAACGAGGCGCGGTGCTTACCAGCCCCGACCTGGTGTCCATACTGGAAAAAAGTATGAATCCGCAGATTCTGGACACCGTTACCCTCAAAGAGATATTTGAAATGCGCCTGGCCCTGGAGATTGGTATGGCTGATTTTATTATAGAGCGCATAACACCAGAGGATATTGCCGAATTACGTTCGATTGTTGCAATTGAACCGGCCCAATCCCAGGCTGCCATATTTGATGTGGAGCAAGAAATTAAATTTCACGGAAAGCTGTACGATATCACCGGCAATGAAACCTTACGCAAATTTCAAAAGCTGCTACTACCGGTATTTGATTACGTACACCAAAGCGGCTTGCTGAAGAAGCCCGTTAAACCCAGGAAATTTGTTTCACATGCGGGGCTGATAGACCTGATAGAAAAGGGATCTGCTGAAATGCTCCGGAATGGAATGCGTAACCATTTGGAAAACCATTTTGCACGACTATTTGAATAATTTATGCCATCAATTTTAACAATTAAGCAGGATACCGATTCTTAAAACAACTGATTCATTGTTCGGGCAAAGTCACATACCTTCTGTACATTGGCTATGTGTGAATTAATAATTTTCCCGCAAACTCTCTTGGGCAATATAATATAATACATCCCCCTTGAATTCTAAATGCCCATATTTGCTGAACGCTCGTTTAATTTTTTTTTATTTTGCGGAGTTTATCTAATTATATTTGCGATATATTAAAAAAATATGTTAGCAGATAGTGATACGGATAAGCGTAAGATAATTGTATTTATTATCATTGTTATCTTGTGTGTTATTGTTTTACTAATTATAGGTAGCCTAACCTATGAATATGATAAGATCCTTAGTCCAAGTGCAACTGGTGATAAAAATTGGGATGGAAATTAGTACTGTTATCCTTACTGATTATAACTTTTATAGCTAATGAATTTATGATCAGAGAGATATTTGCAGATTATTCTCAAAAGAAAACAAGTTGGTTTAAGCTAAAATTAATAGGACAGTACAAAAATCTGCAATTTTTAAAAAGAGCGATAAAGTGGAAATTCCACATAGCTTTCAACCCAATAATTATTGATAATAATAAATTAATTAAAAACTCAATCCCTGTTTTAATTAATAATCATAACCGCCTGTTTTCGTTACAAGCACAAATTAACTGGCTTAACTCTTTAAATGATAATTTGTCAATTATTGTTGTCGACAATAAATCAAATTATATCCCATTAATAGAATATTATAAGACTTTAGCACAGGTTAAAAATTGCCAGGTAATTTATCTGAATCATAACTCCTGGCTCAGGGGAATAAATTATATAGCAAAACAACTTACTGAGTTCCCTAAGCTTATCATAACAGACGCCGACCTAATCCCATACCGGGATACTCCCAATGATACAATTAAACATCTTTCAGCATTATTAGATAAATATCCGGGTTATAATCATATAGGCCTTTCGTTGGAGATCAATGATATTCCTGATTACTATCCTTTAAAGACCAACGTAATTACACATGAATCGCAATTTTGGCCCCCGATGGCTAAAGCGTTAGACGCTGATGTGGTGGTTGCTGCTGTCCACTCTACCTTTGCGATGTACCGTAACAGTTCTGTTTTTAGTTTGAGGGACCCTGCCTTAAGAACACAGCGGCCATATACAATGAAACATGTAGATTGGTATATCAATCCCGATAATATATCAAAAGAGTACCTACATTATGTAAGATACTGCCAGCCGATAGCGTCCTGGTCGCAGGAACTTAAAGCAACAGTAAACATCTTAACAAACCAAAAGTAAATTACAACGCCTTAAATTCAATTTGTAAAGTGATGAGTTTGTTTATTATGTTTTTAAACTCAGCGCTTGTTTCAATATGATCATGAAGTAATATAATTTCATCTGAATCATGATTTCCAAGCCACCTTTTTCTGTTGCCGTACGCTTTTAAATAGTCTTTGGGCTTTTTACTTTCTACTCTTTCTAAAACATTTTCAATAGTTTCAAGTCCCTTAATATTTTTCTTAATTATTGCCCACTCCATGATATCGAATGTCCAAAGAAGGTCAATATCGTTATTGAATCTTTTACTGTTTAAATAAGAATAATTAACATTTTCAAATTTGGGTTTAGTGTAACCTATCTCCTTTAAAAAGTCTTGTATATAGCTTGCCCTTTTCAAATCAGGCAGTGGGAACATTTTAAAATTTTGCCCAAATTTTCCATCTCCCTTGTCACCATAGGGAAATCTGAACCATTTTTCATGATAATCATATCCCGCATCTAAATAAAGCGCTGTTATAATTTCATCTGTTTTACCAATTTCATCACAAGTTTCTTTTAAGGAAATTGAAGAAAAATGAGGGTGACTATAGGAATGATTTTGAATTTTAAAGCCCATCTTTATAACTTTAATTACCGCATCTGCCTCCTCCTCCAAATTTTTTCCTATACAAAAAAACACTGCCGGAATTTGCAGCGCATTTAAATAATTACAATGCTCCAAAAACTTAGATGACGGTGAGTCATCAATAGTGAGGTAAGATGTTTTCAAGAAAAACTGACAATTTAGAATTAATAAAACTAATAATATTTTACCATTAATTACCAGACTAAATCCAGAAACGCAAGCCAATTGGCCCTAAAGTATAGATGAAATCATACCATTTGTATTTTCAATCAACCCAAATTCACTATTTTAAAGTTGCAGTTCATTTTTTTAGTAAATAAAAAAGGGTGACTGTGAATTGCTTTTTTTTACAATTCACAGTCACCCCCAAAAAAAATAAAACAAAAAAGGCTGCTCATGATATATGATACAGCCTCATTGGTTAATATAGCAACAATGTTTAGGAAACCTTAATCCAATATCAGTTTCAATTATTTTTAATTGAATTAGCCCTGGTTGGGCTGGTACATTCTTTTTTCAACTGGTTGATAATATTCATTCAGGTTTTCTGGTATCCTGGAATTATATCCCAAAACTTGCCTTAAATGTTCATTCAATCCCTCGCCGAAGCTATAACCTAAAGCTCTGGGGTAATCAAGTTGTTGTTTAAAGAATGGGCGCGTAAAGGCCATGGTCAGTGTTCTTCTTTTTTCATCGGTATTGTTTTTTCCGGCTGCGTGCCACAGGTTGGAGTCAAACAACATAATACTGCCTTTTTTTGCTACCGCCCGGTCTGCATTATTGTAAAAATAATCGCTATCTGGTTTTTCTTCGTGTTTATGTGAGCCTGAGAGAAAATAGGTCGCTCCATTTTCTATAGTAAAATCATCCAAAATAATCATCATTTGGATCATTATTTTAAAATCTCCGGTAAAACTTCGGATATCTCTATGGATATTTTGAACGTAAGGCTTGTCATCTCTCAAATTAATAACCGCGCCTAATGAGTTTAAGATATAGTTTCCCTTTAAAAAATGCTTTATTTCATTTTCACAGTACCTTTGTTCAAGAAACTTCAGTGTAAAAATATCTTTTTCTACAAGGTGGTGAAGTGTACCGTTCATATTTGCACCTATGCCATTGGCAATTTGAATTTCGCGTCTTACATCGTATGCCTTCACTAACGAAGTGGTAATTTCATCAATAAAATCAGTTTTCAGTGCATCCTCATAAACAATCCAGCCGTAATCAGTCATTACCTGATCAAAGATGGCAGGGTCATTAGCTTCCGAATAAGTGAATTTATTTTTCATAATTTTAAATTTATTAAGGTGAATTTAAACATTGGTGGTTACTATATTTGAAATTTGTGCTTGTGTTTTTCTTTTAGGCTGACGATATGAGGGGAAATAATTGGGTTCCACATTTGCATCCACATCTGCCTTTAAAACAAGTTCATTATAAGCAACATGATCATTGATGTAGCACCAAATTTGATCCTTTACTTGTAAATCTGTAAAATATCTTTTAAACATAAAAAGAGAGTCTTCCTTGCCGCCTACCCCACCTCCAAGATGAAAGATTTTTTTGCCAAGCCTTCTCCCAATCATACTTATCTCATCTGTTAAAAGTTTGCTGGGCGATTCTTTCAGGTAATCTGGAGATGTTGCTGAAAGGTGGTTTCTAATAATACTGCCTGATAGTAAAATCAATGCACCGCAGATAAGTACCGGTCCGTCGTAAATAAGAATAAGTTTGTTATCAAACCCCTCCATACTAAGAAGATTGGCGAAATACTGTTCATCAAAATAGTAATTGGGTGAGGCATTTACCCTATCCATGTTTTTGTAGTACATGTCAATGAAACTTTTTATACCCTCGAGAGTGTTTAGCTCCTTGATCAGATAACCTTTTTCACGCATTTTTCTTATTTGGCGCGAAAGTCGTTTATCATATCTGCTTCTTTGATCCTCTACAGCCATTGAAAGATCCATATATAGTGTTGTTCCATTTTCTTTCAATCCGCCAATACTTCCCAATATATTATGCTGATTAAGAAAAGGATGCAAGCGGGAAAATATACAAACTGAATTTTCCTCTTTCATGAAGCTCACAAAAGCTTTTTTAAAGCGCGTAGTTACTAAAGCCGATATATCCAATAGGTTTATATTGGATATAGGCCCGCAATAACCATAAACGGAGGTCATATCAAAAAATGTTGAATTTTCTATTTTTCGTTTGATCACCGGCAATGCAATGAACAAATCATTTTCTTCGTACACAAATAGTACTGGTTCTCCTTCTTTATTTAAAGAATGATAGTACCAGGTATGAAAAACCTCATGTATTAATGATCTATCGATATAAGTATTCCATTCTTTGTTATTTCGAATCGAAAAATATTTGTAAGACATAAGTTATTTTAATTAGGGTTATTAATGATGATATAGAACGGCTAGATTGTTTATAAGACAGCTTGGAAAGGCGATGGATACCCAACAAGATTCATTGAAAACCTTATGGGCATTTGCGATAAAAAAGGTAATTCCCATTAAAATATTAAAAAAACAATGGAGATAAAAGCAACTGCCTACGCCCCGATTGTCATTTATTGTTGAAATCAAATTTACAAAGGGAGATTAAAGCAGGTACTTTACAGTATCAAAAGCTTTGCGAATCCTATGTCGCTTCAATTCAAATAATATGTATCTTTTTACATAAAGTAACAAAAGCGTTAGCCTCTGAATTCGGCGGTATTTAAAATGCTTAATGATAAGGTTAAAATCGCTTATCACCATTTCCATACGTGCCTCAACTTTAATCATACTCCAGATGCCTCCGGAATGGTTACGATAACAGCTCATCACCTCGGGCATTACATAAATTTTTCCACCAGTATTAAACGTGGCAAAAATTTTTAAAAATTTATCTGCCGCATAACATTTTAAATACCAGGGCTTTTGAAACAATTGGTGTACGGCCATGCTATTACGGTATACAACTGTAGCTGTCTTGGTTTCTTCCTGCCGGCCGGCCAGCAAGTCGGAGTATGTATGCACTAATGGCAGTGGATTGGGATCAACATACAAGGTGTTATCGTCATTGTCAATTACCCGCGTATAATGACAACACATAACATAATCGGGGTTTTGCTCTAAAAAATCAACTTGTTTTTGCAATTTGTGAGGATTTGTCCAATAATCGTCGCCATCGCAAAGTGCAATATATTTTCCTTTGCACATGGCAACCGTATCGATCATGTTATAGTGAGGGCCTATGTTTTTTTCCGGAGTAATTACCTTTACTATAGACGGATATTTTTCAATATATTTTTTCAGTACCTCCAATGTACCGTCGGTAGAGCAATCATTGCCGATAACAATTTCAAATTTGAAATTTGTTATCTGCATTAAAAAACTCTCCATAGTTTGAGCAATAAATTGTTCCTGGTTGTAAGTTGTACAGCAGATACTGACCATCAAATCCTGCTTTACCATAATTTTTTACTTGTTTTAACAGTTTCAACATTCATTTTCATCAACATATTTTAAAACTAAAGCCCACCAATTAGTCACATTTAGCAAGCCAATAATTCAAATTTATCTAATTGGTGTACGATAGAAAAGCGACTTAAAAAATTGTCATAAAATTGTAAGTAGCCTTTGGATACGTTTACAATAAGTGTAGATATTTTCACATTTAGTGTGAAGTAAATTAGTGATGTCAAACATTATCCGCCTTATACAGTTCTAAGTTTATGTTTTTTCATTAACATGTATATCATGTATTATAATGATTCCCGTCATTTCCTGCCTGGCATTATCAATCCATCTTTGTATTAATGATCAATAAAACTATTAAATCACTATCATGGAAACTTTAATGCAACAAAAAACTGAAAAAGAGACTTTAGATGAATCAGCCAATCTTAATATAAAAACAATGAAGGCTTTGGTTTATCATGGGCCAGGAAAAAAGGCCTGGGAAGAAAAACCTAAACCACAGATAAAAGTAGCCACAGATGTAATTGTAAAAATTCTTAAAACCACCATTTGCGGTACCGACCTCCATATCATGAAAGGTGATGTTCCCGAGGTTGAAGATGGCAGAATAATAGGGCACGAAGGTGTAGGCATCATAGAAGAAACCGGGAGTGCCGTAAGTAATTTTAAACCTGGTGACCATGTACTTATATCTTGTATTACATCATGTGGTAAATGCAGTTATTGTAAAAAAGGTATGTATTCTCACTGTGAAGACGGCGGATGGATTCTTGGCCACCTTATTGACGGTACCCAGGCAGAATATGTAAGGATACCTCATGCCGACAATAGCTTATACCCGATTCCGGCAGGGGCTGATGAGGAAGCACTGGTAATGCTGAGCGACATTTTACCCACCGGTTTTGAATGCGGTGTGTTGAACGGACAAGTTAAACCAGGTGATACCATTGCTATTGTTGGTTCTGGGCCTATCGGTTTAGCTGCTCTTTTAACTGCTCAGTTTTTTTCACCTGCAGAAATTATTATGATCGACCCTGACGACAACAGGCTGAATGTTGCCAAGGGCTTTGGAGCAACACATCTTATGAATAACAGTACGGAAGATGTTGTCAAAAAAATAATGGACCTTACTTCGGGCAGAGGAGTTGATACAGCAATTGAGGCTGTTGGCATTCCTGCAACTTTTGAATTATGTGAGGCCATCATTGGACCGGGCGGACATATCGCCAACGTAGGTGTTCATGGCAAAAGCGTAAATCTTCATCTTGAAACACTTTGGTCAAAAAACATAACAATTACGACCCGGCTTGTAGATACAACTTCAACGCCCATGTTATTAAAAACTGTTAATGCCAACAAATTGCAACCCAGTAAATTAATAACCCATCATTTTAGACTGGACCAAGTTATAGAGGCTTATGACACTTTTGAGCATGCAGCTAAAGAGAAGGCACTCAAAGTGATTATGACAAATACAAACGATGTTGAATAGCCATTTTAAAGCCAACAATCAATAATACATGAAGGCAAATGAGCTATAAAGGCTGATTTGCCTTTTTTTATATTTAGTATGAACTAAACATCCGCAAAAACTCAATCTTTCATTTTCTCCAGCCGGGCATGATCTATTATCCGTATGTGGGTACCAATACGTTCTATCAAGCCCTCAGATTTAAAGTCTGTAAGTATTCTGCTCACTGTTTCTGCAGCCATGCCGGCCATGCCGGCCAATTCTTCACGTGATATTTTAAACAGAAGTGGGTTTGACAATGGTGTATTTAACCTTAAAAGTACCTGTGATAAACGTTTGCGAACCGAATTGTAGGCCATCAATAATAACTGATTATCCTTCTCCCGAATATTACTGGCCATCATCCGGATAAATTGTTGATTAATATTCTGATAGCGATTGATCATGTCAATTACCATTTCCCGAGGTAACACACATACTGTAGAATCACTAACGGCCTCTGCTGTTTCTGAATAATTTTCTGCCGATAGTAGGGAATATAAACCAATGTAATCCTCTGGTTTAAACAAACCCAGCAACAGTTCCCGCCCATTATCGGCTATTTTAAAAGTTTTAATACATCCTTCAAGCAAAAGATATAAACCGGAAGACTCATCACCCTCATAATAAAGTATCTGCTTCCTTTTAATCTGCTTAACTTTCCAGCCGGCGATTACGGTTTTCAAATCCAC
>NZ_JANYGH010000020.1 GCF_025362475.1 Mucilaginibacter sp. | reverse complement strand
GTTGCCAGCTAAGTTTTTGTCCATTTGTTCTTTATTTTTTAAACTTTTCATATCTATTTTTTTAGGTTTTTAGCATTTTGTTCAGCAGTATACTTGCGGATAGCAGCGGCGATGTCCGGTTTGCCGGCAGGATCTTCGTTTGGTTTCTTTCCCCTGGCCTCGATTTCTGCTATCTTGGATTCAAGGGTTTTAATTTTTTGTTCAATGGTTTCCATGTTGTTTTATTCAATTGTTGTTTTCAGGCATTTAAAGGCTTTAGCGGAATATTATTTCTTTAGCACCCGTATGCTTTGTTTTTGTGAAATAATCAAGCAGGGACATTCGTTTAGCCTCCGTAATGGCGTTTGTGTCACTCTCCATAAGGTCTGCTATCTTTCTGTCGTTTTCGCGGCGTTCCTGCAGGTTGTTCGCGAATTGTAATTTGGCGTGTAATGATTTACGGGCGCTCTCGAGGAAAACTTTCTTTTCAGGTGTTGAATACGGCAACAAACCCTCTTTATCCAGTAGGTTATAAATAAGGTTGCCGTAATCGTGGTAAGATCCTGTTTCCAGGTATTTACCGTAAGCGCTTTGAATTAACGCCTGCCTTTCAGTGTTGGGAAGTTCTGCTGCGGGCACGGGCTGCTCTTGAGTTTGTTGAGCCTGAATTGTTTTTTTAGCCTCTATCCGCTTAGCATCCAAATAATAGGAATAAAGCCATTTGATACAGGTTGCCGCGCACATCCCAGCCTTATTTTCGCCATAATAGCCCTTTGCTCCGTTTTCAAAAGCCGCCCTTACTTCGGCCTCGGTCATGGCTTTTAACCGGCCATTAATTTCAGGCATTAGTAAATAGACGTTTGCTACTAAATCGTTAATGTGCTGTTCTTTCCATCCCGCAATTAAAATAGCTGTCTGTATACACGAAAGCAGATGCGATTTTCTATCCTTAATCTCAAGTTCAAGCATTGGCCTGGTAAGCGTTAAGGCGGCCACATAAGGATTAACTGGCTTGATAATGCCTGTTTCATTTACATTAACAATTGAAAGGTTTGTAATGGTGTTCATGATATTAGTCGTTTGTAAAATTTACTGCTATCTTTTGGCTGTATAAACTTTGGGCTTTGCTTGCAGTTGGGGAAGAGGCGCGCGGAGCTGATCCAGCTTTCGGCCGGAAAAAACCCTTGTACCCACTACCGATTGCTGCATCGATTATTTCCACAGCGAGCTCAAAATTTTCGCCGGAATATTTTTTTAAATTTTTAAAGGATGTGATGACGCTATCAACCGATTTGTAGCTATCACTTATAGATTTTTTATAATCTAACCACCGTTTGAAGAGGGTAACCATCTCTTCAGAGCTTCCTGAAAACTCGGGATTATTAAAAACCAAATCAAAATCTATTATTTTGTTTACAGGTTTTGATTGTTTTGTGTTTATAGGTTTAATTAGGGTACTGGTCGTGTCACAACTCGGTTCACTGGTCGTGTCACAAGGCTGGTACTGGTCGTTTACCAACTCGTTTACCAAAATTTGGGAAAGGTTAATTATTTTAATGACCCCTGTCAGTACTCGGTTATTAGATGCTGAATATTGAATATACCCTCCATCCACAAGCTCTTTAATGCAATCGTAATAAGTATTTTTTGATATACCTACTTGCTCCATCATCGCCTCGTAATGGGCACTGAAAGTTTCGCGCCATCCAAGCTTATTGTTTTTGTCAAGTAGAGCAAAATAAAGTGCTGTCGATGATGTTTTTAAAGGACGATCGATTTTCCTTACCCAAAATGCGTTAACCTGCAGGATGTAATTCATCGGTTAACCTATGAACCCTTTCTTTTCCTTAATTCTTTCTATTAGATCAGGATTGGATGTTAGGTACCCGGCCTTAAAACCGGTAATCTCGCACTTACTCACACATACAATAGATAATAAGCCCTGTTTCGTTAACTCTGCGACGTACCTACACAGGTTCGGACGGTAGATACCAAGGTCTACGCTGCACATCGTTGCAGTTGCTATCCTGGTTGTTAGATAAGCACGGACTAATTTTAACTCGCCGTCAAAATCATTGTACATGTGGCGGGAAGGCTTGCCGGCGCTACCATTGTGATTTTTAGGGCTTGGATTTGCGGTATGCATTTTAAGCCTCCTGTTCTGTACTAACAAGAGCACCCGACACCCATTTTTCAAGATATTCACTATCAAAGTAAAGGCGACTACCTCTTTTAACCGCCTTTAAGTTCCCTAATGAAACTTGGACACGTAAAGCATTTGGGGTTTTGCTGGTTATTTTAGATGCTCCATTTATTTCAACCCACTTAGGAAAAGCGGGGACTACTTTCGGGGTAGCAAGCAAATTTTCAATTCGCTCAACTTTACTAAAAAGCTGGGCGATTATTTTAGGTAAATTTTCAAATGTTGATTCCATTGTGCTGTTTTCTTTAATACAGTACAATGGTACAGAGGGCATTTAGGGGCACAAATAGGGTAGTACCCCCTTTTTTTCCTTATAGGTTATTGAAATCATTTACAACATCATTTTTATGCAATGCTGCAGTATATCTCTTGTTGTCAGGCCTGGATAAATAATTTATTAGGTTTTTAACTGTATCTTCATGTCTGCCAATGATATTTTCAGCAATCAGTTTATTCCTGGCCTGTATAGTTTGCTTTTTTGCATAATTAAGCTTGGTAAATTCTAAAAAATTTAAGTAGTCAAACATCGCGATTTGATAAGGCGCGTCGTTGCTGGCTAGTAACTCAACAAGTTTATCTTGTCTATCTACACAATGCAATTGCCTAACCTTAGGCAAAGTAAAAAATCCATATTTGGTTAATTTTACCTTTAAAGATTCAAATTTTGTTTCAGCCGGGTGTACACTTCTTGCATTCTTTAACTCATCGTTAATAAATCCATCAAAATACACTTTAAGATTTCCGTACCTTTCTTCAATCTCATTAATGTCGCCTCCATTAAGAATAAACAATACCGATACACTTTTGCTTTTTTCACTTGAAGCAAGAATAAGTAAAAGTTCATTCTTGAAGGAGAAGCCATTAAGTAACGTTATTATTTTACTACTTACCGCTTTAGCATATCCATTGTAGCTACTGATTTCTTCGTTCTCAAGAACGTATTTTTCAAACGATCTCATTTTATTGCCAACCTCGGTTAAAGCTTTAACTGAAGACGTATGCAAAATGTCCCGGCCATTATATTTCTCCTGTAAAGTGCCATTGCTTAACAGTTCATAAAATTCGTTTGTTAACTGATAGTAACATGTCTCAACCGCGCCAGTAGATCCGGATGGGTTGCCTGCTCTCTCTGAGTGCAAATCAGTAATACTCAAATGTTCTTCTATAAATATTGATTGTTTAGGCCTCGTTTGTAAATTTTTAAACTCATTAAACAGGGAATCTTTGTATAACGCATTACTAAGTATCAATTCTTTGTACGGAAATTTTGCTTTAATTAGTTCACTATCAAAGTCGGCTTCGATTGTTTTCATTACACTATGTTTTTATTTAATAAATTAGAAGTATAGTTTTCCTCCTTCTCTTTTGAGAATTGAGACAAATAAATTTGCGTGGTTTTTAAATCTGAATGTCCTAATTTTTGGCTAATAAAGGCCAGGGGAGCTTCGCTTTCCATTAATATAGTGGCGAAGCTATGCCGGGCAAAATATGTTGATATGGTACCTGGCAAACCTAATTTTTTAGCTATCGCCTTTAATGATCTATTAATATAGGTTACTGAAAGGCCTATCGCAGTATGCTGTTCCTGTTCATTCATGCTTTCATTGATAACCTTAAAAACATAGTCAGAATTTATAATATGCACCTTGTGCCGGCGAATGATATCCCTGATATCATCATTAAGCATAACCGTTAATGTCCTGGGCGTTTTATTCTTGGTTTTTCTACGCACAAACGTTAAACGATCATCGCCAAAATCAGAGTTTTTTAGACTGAATATATCAGCCATGTTCATCCCGCTGCATAAATAACTGAAAATAAACATTGACTTAGCAAATTCCTCGTTATCTGAAGTTGGCTGATAATTATAAATTGCCATTATCTCATTAATGGAAAGGGGCCGTTTTGAATTAGTAGATTCGGGTATTTTATAAAGTCCTTTACCGAACGGGTACCGGTGCTTACTTACCTCCCCCGATTTAATAAGGTCGTTAAATATTTTCTTAGTCCTTACTAAATAAATACTGATTGTAGTAAGGCTATATTTCTCTTTTTCAGCCCACTGTTGAAATTTATTCAACTCGCTAACAGTAAGATCGCTTACCTTCAAAGCATCTTTCTTATACTGTTCTTTGGCATATCGTTTAAAGAGATTCCCGGCGCTTAAATAAATATTTGCATTTGAAAACTTATTGCCTTTTTTTAGGATTTCAGATTCCTCAATTAACAAGGACACAATGTCTGACCTGTCCCCCCTTTGTTCAAACCGAGCCTTAAACGCTTCAAAACTAAAGACAGGCAATTCCTTTATAATTTCATTTGCCTTTAATTCTATTGCTTCTATGTCGGCCTTTGCTCTTAACAAATCTTCATTTTTATTCATGTTTAAACCTTTTTCGATTTTACTCTTATAGGTTTTTTCGTCAAATGAATATTTGGTATTTAGATAGACTGATCTTCTTTCATGGCTGACGCGAACGCGGACTTTATACGTGCCGTCTGCCAGGGTGAATCTTTTATCTAAAAACTTAGCTGCGTTTGCCATGCTCAAATATAACCACTTGCACACACAGTAACAAACATATTGCACACATTAATAAATATTAGTAAATAATGGATTGTGCAATTAACGGGTTTAAAGGCAGATTTTAATAGAAATTAAGGCGGTTTAAATATTGATAAATTAAATGAATTTTCCTTCAGCGGGAAAATTCATGTCGTTAATTTTATGTGTCCAAAAATAATAAAACTTTAGGCTATAGCAATAATTAAAGATTTATTGTACAAACATCTTTTCATAAAAAAAGAGCGGCTCAAAACCGCCTAACTCCCAAAAAAGTAGGGCATGTCGCAGTTTTTTTTATTTCCAGAGAGAATAGTACAACTTATCTCCTGATTCTTATTCCGTAATTTAATTTGAGCGTGAAAAGGAATTAATTAAAACCTTTCTGATTTGCAATACAGTAAATATCATTTTATATCTAATTAAAAAATATGAACAATTAGAAATTTATTTACCAGTCCCACTTATTATTAAGTGCCTGTTAATGTTTCACTTACAAATAAGCAGTCCGCTTTTAATTTGTATATTAACCGGGCATTAACTGCCATAGTCTTGCAACAACTAATCATAAAAATAAATTCCATTAATCTCCAAAACCTTCCTTTATTATGCAAAATGTATCCTTTTACTCCACCGCAATTTTTGCGTGGTTAAGCACATTCGGTATTAAGTTACTTGGTGCACTGCTGGTATTTATTATCGGCCTTTACGTTATTAGCTGGATAGGGCGTTTACTTAATGCCTCCATGGCTAAAGGAAAAATTGACGTATCCCTTCAATCATTCTTGAGCAGCCTGATGATGGCCGGCCTAAGGGTATTATTACTTATAACGGTTGCCGGCATGCTGGGCATCCAAACCACGTCGTTTGTAGCAATAATTGGTGCTCTTGGCTTAGCTGTGGGCCTGGCGCTGCAGGGATCATTAGCCAACTTTGCAGGCGGTGTTTTGATCCTGGTTTTTAAACCATTCAAAATTGGCGATATCATTGAATCCCAGGGCCAAAGCGGCGCGGTAATTGAAATACAGATTTTTAATACCATTTTACTTACGCCCGATAATAAAACCGTCATCCTTGCAAACGGCGCCGTATCAAACAATACCATTGTTAACTACAGCAGGCATGGCAATATCAGGGTAGATATTTCACTTGAAATTGCACCACAAAGCGATATGGATAACGTACGCCAGATAGCTGTTAATGCCTGCCTCTCGCATCCGCTGGTATTGGCAACTCCGGCGCCTGTTGTAAATGTTTCTAAACTACATGAAGGTAAAATAGTGCTCGGCATTTGCCCTTTTGCCAAAGCCAATGATTATTGGACCGTACTTTTTGGCGTACAGGAGCTGGTTAAAAAAGCTTTTGACGATCACCAGATCGTGATTCCAAAACCGCATTTATTTGTTACCCAGCTGGATGCCACACCAACATCAGCGTAAATATTATAAATGCCCGGCACACAATGTCGGGCATTCATCTTCCTAATAGCAACCGGCATAATTGCTCATTTTACGCAGGTTCAATCACCCCCGCAAATCCCCCCGCTAACTTCAATCCTGTTAACGCACCCCCGGTATCCACAAACGCCGCCATTAATTTGATATGGATTATCATATTTATTAAAATGGATGCAACATTTTTGCCCTTTTTCGTTTTATAAATACAGGTGCAGCCAATTCTTAATTTCCGTAAGTGGTTTTAAAATTTTATTTTGCACTTTTTAATGACCAATTTTATTAAACCAGGTAAAACAGACACATCAACGGATGAAGAACTGCTTATCGTATACCGTAACAACGGCGACGTGGCGGCTTTAGGAAAACTATATGAAAGATATATGGTTTTGGTTTATGGCGTTTGTTTAAAATATCTGAAAGATGAGGACCTGGCCAAAGATGCTGTGATGGGGATATTTGAGGAGCTGATAATAAAGGTTAAAAATCACCACATCAACACATTCAGGAGTTGGCTATATGTATTGGGGCGCAATTATTGCTTAATGCAATTAAGGGCGGGCAAAAAATTAACAGTGGTTAATTTAGATGACGTTATGGAATTTACCCCGTTTTTGCATCCTGATGATAATAACCGCGAAGAAGCTTATAAAGCCTTAGAACAGTGTATTGATAAACTGGCCGGTGCACAAAAACAAAGCATTGACTTATTTTATTTAAAAGAGAAATGCTATAAAGAAATAGCCGATATAACCAATTTTAGCCTGAATGAAGTAAAGAGTTACATTCAAAACGGTAAGCGCAACCTTAAAATTTGCCTGGAGAAGAAAAGTGAATACTAAAAAAGCCGACATATTGCAGATCAGGAAGTACCTTAACGGGGAGCTTGATGCCAAAGCTATGCACAGGCTTGAACGGGAAGCGCTTGATGATCCTTTTTTAATGGATGCAATTGAAGGTTTTGAAGCAGCTCCCGAAGACCAGCAGGCCAACCTGGCCAAACTGACCGAAAGATTACATCAGCGCATTGAACCAAAGAAAGGCCGTGTTTTTTCGTGGCAAATATGGTCAATAGCAGCATCTGTTTTGGTGATATTAACCATTGGCGCCTTGTGGTTAAGGAAAACTCCGGTAACCGAAAAAACTGCCGATCAACAACTGGTTACGCTTAAAAAAGATAAAACAAATGTTGAGTTGAAGGATACCGTAACACCGGCTAAGCCTGTTACCGTTGTCCAGGCTCCTCTGCTTACTCAAAATGCAAAAAAAACCACCGTATTAAAATCGGGCAATAAATCTGTTTACCAGGACGAAATATCATCTGGCGATAATAATGCAGTCGCCAGCCTGCCGCCAGCGCCTGTGTCTGCAGTTGCAAAACCAAAAGAGCAAACAGACGATGATAAAGAAGTTGTATCAGCAAGCGAGATAGTAGCATCAAATTATACCGAAACCCCAAAAGCGAAGAACAATAGCGATAGCCTGGCAGCACTTGCAAAAAAAGCACGGGACAAAGCCTCTGCTCCTCTTGAATATAAATTGCAGGGCAATGTTGGCGGTTTAACTATAGTAACCTCCAAAGATTCCAAAACGCAATTTGGCTATAACAGTATCAACGGAATAATCATTGCCAGGCCCGATGGTGCTCCTGTGATTGGCGCGGCCGTTAGGATAGAGGGAACCAATAAAAGCACCGTGACCGATGTGAATGGCCATTTTTCAATGCCGGCAAGCAGCAATAAGCAAACATTAGCCATAGCATCTATTGGATATTTACCTAAACAGGTGAGCGTAAAAGGCGGGGATAGCCTAAAAGTTGAACTTAACCCTGCCGATGGCGCCCTAAATGAAGTTGCGGTTGGCTACGGAAGTGTAAAAAAAGAAGCTGTTGTAAACGCCCATCCGCAAGGCAATATGAGCGCCCTTAAAAAATACCTGCAGGCCAATGCCGTTTTACCCAACGGAGAAGTTACCGGGACCGTTAGCGTAACATTTACCGTTAATGGCGATGGATCATTGAGCGATTTTAAGATCAAAAAAAGCCTTACCCCCACAGCCGATCAAAAAGCTATTGATCTGATAAAGGCTGGCCCCACCTGGGTAGGGAACAGTACGGGCAAACCCGAAGAAGTTACGGTTAAGGTAAAATTCCAGCAACAAAAATAACAATCAAGGGGTTAGCCTCAGGAATCACCACAGAAAAGCGGGTTTACCTTTAATGATGATTTGCGGGATTCACAGACCACATCATTTCACATTAACCCTTGCCGTTTACCCATTTGTACCCTACCTTTAATCTATTAAAAAACGAAGCCATATGAATACTGAAAAAGCGATTTTGGCCGGTGGCTGCTTTTGGGGTGTAGAAGACCTTATTAAAAATTACCCGGGTGTTATTTCAACAGTAGTGGGATACACAGGCGGTGATGTACGTAATGCAACTTACCAAAATCACGGAACACATGCCGAAGCCATAGAGGTTATATTTGATCCCGCACATTTGCCCTATCGTGAACTGCTTGAATATTTCTTCCAAATTCATGATCCAACAACACGCAACAGGCAGGGAAATGACATCGGCACCTCTTATCGGTCCGCCATTTTTTTCCTGGATGAAACACAACGCGAAACAGCCAAAGCTTTAATTGCAGATATGGAAGCCTCTGGTAAGTGGCCGGGGAAAATAGTAACAGAAGTTGTCCCCGCAACTGATTTCTGGAACGCCGAAGAAGAACACCAGAATTATTTAAAGAAACACCCCTACGGATATACCTGCCACTTTGAAAGGCCCGACTGGAAACTGTAGTAATTACAAAGTTGTTGAGACTAGTATTTTTTTTGTAGAGACGCATATTTGCGTCTCCCGCGTGCAAATCGGAAAGGCAAATCCGCTCTGTATAGCTGGAGACGCAAATATGCGTCTCTACGAAAGCGCTTGCTATACGTCATCGCCATCTTTTCAGGGTTACTCCTGATGGATTCACAATGACGCATGGTTATGTGTTTCATTAAAAGTTAATAAATCAATTTAGACAACGCCTTAGATATAATCGCTCAATACAACCTGCAAAATCTTCACCAATTCCGGGTCATTAAATTGGTACTCGTCTTCAATATCAAGTACAATTAAAGGTTTGTTGCCTATTTCAAATCGCTGTTTAAGCAATTCTTTGTGCTTGCGCTCCATTACAAACACAACATCAGCCCTGTCAATCATTTTTTGATTTACCCGGGTACGTGCCTTATCACTTGTTCCGGCGGAATACGCTTTGTGTTCCGGGTGATCTTTAAACAGTAACTCGGCAGTAGGGCTGCGCCATTGGTTTTTACTACAGATGAAGAGGAGATTAGCCAAGTTTATTGTTTTTTTGGATGCCTGATAGTCTGATCGTCAGCGATTCTTTTCCACGCTTCCCTTGTCATTACAAAAAGATCATTTTTTTTGCAATCCCATATAGATACATATTTTTCCGATATAACATAATACTGCTGCCAGGTGGTTAGCTTTTCATAAAGCATTAAGGTGCAAATATCTGTTGCCGTAATAAAATCACCGGTTTGGGGCAAATGTGAATGCATTGAAGAAACTTCCTTCTTAATGCTATCGGCAGGGACATTAGTAAAGTAAGCCGGAATAATATTTTTGTGCAATTTATTCACACTTACAACCTCGTCATTGTCAAAGCTTATAAGATAATCATTACCAAAAACAACCACTCCCTGCTCATGCGTACCAGTTAAAACATACACCTTTTTAACACCTTTTATAATTATGGGTACAGGATTTAGGCTTGTATTTTTATAATATTTAAATGTAGTATCAGTATTAACCCGCTTAATGGCGACTTGCCTCATGTTGTATAATTCCTGCTCTATTTCACTGAACTTTCGAACTACAGTATCAAACTTGTAGTTGTTTTCATTAAAATCATTACCAAACAAAGTTGTGCCCAATACAGCTGGCTTTTCCCCTTTTGAGAAAAATACATTTGCTAAACCATTTTGAGTTTCATAGGATAAATAGCCGCCAACCTGGTCACGCTTATCTTTACATTTTTCTAAAAATATATCTGTTCCATACCATGAAGCCCATTCAGAGCGAAAAAGAGCCTTGCCCTCATTAACTATACTATCAGTTACCCTGGAAATGTCTTTTTGTTGGGCTGCTGCTGCTATCGCATAAATCGTTAACGCACATAATAGTAGTATCTTTCTTTTCATGTGGCCGTTAATTTTCCGTAAATACCGGCGCTATTTTATAAATAATACTAATCACAAAAATCGCGATAGCAATATAAAAAATCCATTTGCCTTGCTGCCTGTCGTTTTCATTATAACCATATACCCGTTCACCATCAGGTAATGTTTTTTTGTAGGTTGCCAGGTGCCAGCCTATAAAAATGCCCAATATGCCGCCGGCCAGGGCAAATAGGTAGCCCACAATTATCCATGTTTTTTGCGATGGTTCGGGTGCCTTTAGTTCTTCAAGGCGGTCGGCTTTCAGGTCGGTTAACATTTTTTCATTGATGGTAACCCTACGTTCTGTAAGTATTTTACGGGCCAGCAGGTAGTCAAAAGCGCTCCATTCATCGGCTTTTGCAAGTATATCCATCAATTCCTCATCTGTAAAACCGTACAAATAATGATCATGATCCGCGTTGTTGATATTTTCAATTTCGCTATCCTTCAGCAGCTGATTCACCGTTTCAAAATCTTCGGCTTTTATTTTTACAGAAAACTCGCTTAATAGCTCATTTCGCCTGAAAGCGGGATCAAATGATGTGCCTATTTCTTCAATGGTATATTCAATACGGTGCTCATCCAATACCGCAGTAAGGGCATTGGCAAGGGCTAAATCATTAAACCTTTTAAACAATATAAGTACAGGCTCCATATAAGTAGTTGATGTTTAAATAGATCACAGGCCATTCTTGGGTACCCAGGCCTGGCTCTTGATGAGCCATTTACCACTTACAATACGAAACACGAAAGAAAATGCGCCCTCTTCATTAAATGGGTCGCCGTTTACTGTGCCCGTATATTCAACCGGGACAATTAAATAGGCTAACTCCTCTGTTTGCCTAAAAATCTTGATCCGTTTAACGATAACTGTAAAATCCTTTATTTTAAATTCCCGAACAGCCTTTTGAACCGAGTTTACCCACTGCACACCAGCCAACTGGCCATTCCACGAAAAAGGTTGTTGCTCATCCGTAACAACTGCGTTTGGCGCGTACATATCGGTAACTTTATCAATATCAAAAGTATAACATGCTTTTAACACCGTATTAACGGATTGCAGAACTTCGGGGTTTAGTTTTTTAACGGTATCGGCAAGGTTCACACCTGCCGCCATGGCTTTTTGCCCGGTTATCAAAATCAATAACAGGCCCACACGCACCATAGTAAATATGCTCTTCCTCATCATATCAGTTAATATAGCCCATTCTTCTCGCAATTGAGTTTATAAAGTTAAACATCAATCCGCAATCCAGTATTCAATTTTAAGCAAATTATTACCATTTGCACTAAATGTCAACATCCATTGATCATCCTTTCCGTCCTTAGCAGCATTTATATCTATCGCTATGTATTCATCCATCGCGGTATGATCAAGCTCATTGCTGCCAGCTTTGGGGAAAACCTTTTTAAAATTGGCCAGTGTTGTTGCATAACCCAATCTGATCTTGTCACTCTTTAAAAAAAGGGCAGTGTTTATTCTAAAATCAACACTCCGAAAAGCCAATCTATCGTTTGATTGTTCAAATTCCAGACCTCTAAAATAACAATAATTCCACTTTTGCTTGTTAAAAAAAGATGTACTTATGTTCCTGTTTTTTGACGGGACGATACTATCCGGTTTACCCAACTCTTTTACCGTTTGTTTGAAGTCTGATAGCATAGGAATAGTTCCGTTCAATTTAATGCTCTCCCAATCCAAACATTCTGTTTGGTTTGATAACAATAGCATTGTGCCATCGCGTTTCTTACCAGTCCTGTTTTGATTATCGGCTTGCTTACAGCCAAAGCCCAGCAATACCAACAATCCTATAAAATACTTCATTATATCACTTCCCTTTGGATGCCATATAATCTAACGTTAAATTACACAAGGCCTTAACACCTAAAGTAAAACCACTTTCATCAATATAAAAATCTGGTGTGTGATGTGATGGCGCTGTAAGCGGATTATGCCCTTTAGGCATTCCGCCTAAAAAGATAAACAGTCCCGGTACTTTTTCCTGGTAAAAGCTAAAATCCTCGGCCCCGGTTACCGGCGGGCGCAATAGTACATTTTCGGCCCCTGCCGTTTTTTGCAAACTGGGCAGCATTTTTTGGGTAAGCTCCGGGTTGTTATAAGTAACCGGGTAATGATTACTGTAAGGGATCTTCACTTCGGCGGTTGCCCCCTGGGCTTCGGCAGTTTTAGTAGCTATTTGTGTAACACGCTCAACTAATAGCTTTTCGTCGGCCGCGGTAAATGAGCGCAGGGTGCCCAGCATCTCCACCCTCTCGGGTATAATGTTTGAGCGATTTCCCGCTTTTATAGCACCAATAGTTACAACCGCCGGATTTTCGGTAACGTTAATGTTTCGGCTCACAATAGTTTGCAGGTTATTGATGATCTCGGCAGCAACCACTATAGGGTCAATGCTCGACCACGGGTAGGCTCCATGTGCCGATCGTCCTTTTACAATGATCTGCATATCGTTAACCCCGGCCATTGTTCCGCCCGGGCGATAGGTGATCTTGCCAACCTCGGTTTGTGAGTTGATATGCAAACCAAAAATCACATCAACCTTAGGATTTTCAAGTACACCCTCTTTCACCATTTCCTCCGCACCGCCTTTTTGACCGGGTTCAACCCCTTCTTCGGCGGGCTGAAAAATAAATTTAACGGTACCATGCAGTTCGCTTTTCATAGTTGAAAGCACCTGTGCCACACCCATTAAAATGGCCATGTGCGAATCATGACCGCAGGCATGCATAACGCCAACCTCCTGCCCATTATAGGTAGTTTTTACTTTCGATGCAAAAGGTACATCTGTGCGTTCAATTACAGGCAACCCGTCCATATCGGCACGCAAGGCAACTACAGGGCCGGGTTTACCTCCCTTTAAAATGCCAACTACCCCCGTTGTGGCTATGCCTGTTTGCACCTCGATACCCAGCGACTGCAAATGTTTAGCAATTATAGCCGATGTGCGTATCTCGTGGTTACCCAGTTCGGGATGCTCATGAAAATCGCGCCGCCAGGCAATTACCTGGTCTTTTAGGGCATCGGCCTTGTTACTAACCTGTGTTATGCGGGCAGCATTTTGTGCAAATGCCTGTACTGCAAACAATAAAAAAAACAAGATCGATTTTGTTTTCATAAGGAGTTTTTGGAACAGTTAATATAAGAACAATACTTTGAATGTACTAACACATGCGTAAGCATATTTCAGGCACTGTTCCAACCCTCCCCGGCGGGCCAATTTTGATAGTTTACTTAAAACTAACCAGGTCGATATCAAATATCAAAACTGCATTTGCGGGTATAGGGCCGCCACCACTTGGACCATAACCCAAAGCCGAGGGAACAAATAGCAAAATATTACCACCTGCTTTTACATGTGGGATACCTATTTGCCAGCCCTTTACTAATCCATCAAGTGAACTGGAAAAGCCGTTAGCTGAATCAAAGGGCCCGCCATTGATCAGTTTACCCTTGTAATTTACGGTCACCATTGAATTGCTGTTGGGGTAAGTGCCCGTACCTTGTTTAACAACCTGGTAGTACAGCCCCGATGGATCTTTAACCGCTTTGATCATAGGGTTGTTTGAAAGATAAACGCGGATAATTGAATCATCGATTTTGGCTTGCTTTACCTTATCAACAGACGGTGCGCGAGAGCAGGAGGCTATTGCAATGGATGGAATAAATAGCAGTAACAATAAATTCTTCATTCAAATAATCTCTAACCTTTTTAGGTGTATTAAAACATCGGAAATATACCAAATTAAAAAAGCCCGGAATTAACAATTCCAGGCCTCTTTTAATAATTAAAATATTATTGGTTATTGGGCGCTATTAGCGTAACCGAAAATAACAATACAGAATTGGGAGGTATTTTTCCGGTTGCATAGTTACCATAGCCATAAACTGATGGAATAAGCATTAAAACCTTACTCCCGGTTCTTACATGTGGCAATACTATTCGCCATCCCAATATTAAATTTCCTAATGTTTGGGAATAATTTGTATTGGCGTCAAACTGGGTGCCATCAAGCAGTGTGCCGGTATAATTTACATTAATTGTTGATGCATCTGTAGGATACACGCCTGTTCCCGGCGTAATAACCTGGTAATAAACACCTAAAGTATCCTTCACATTGGTAATTTCCGGATGAGCGGTAAGATAGGTTTTTATAGTAGCATCATCAATGGCCGCCTGTTTAGCAGCATCATAAGGTACAACATCGCTGTTTTTTGAGCACGAAGAAAAAATAGCTAACGGTAGTAAAAATAAGAATAGAATTTTTTTCATTTTAAATAAAGATCAGTTTAATTTGAATACGCTTTAACCACAACAAACGCTACAATTCAAAAAAACTTATTTATACCGTTGTTTTAATTTTAAGTTCATTCATCTGCGTATCAGCTATGGTTGATGGTGAATCGATCATCACATCGCGGCCCGAATTGTTTTTAGGGAACGCGATTACATCACGAATAGAATCCAAACCGGCGAAAATAGATACCAGGCGATCAAACCCAAGGGCCAAACCACCATGCGGAGGTGCGCCAAATTCAAAGGCATCCATCAAAAAGCCAAACTGCTTTTGCGCTTCTTCTGCAGAAAAACCTAAGTGCTTAAACATCAGGGACTGGGTAGCACGGTCATGGATACGAATAGATCCGCCGCCAACCTCGGTACCGTTTATTACCAGGTCATACGCGTTTGCACGCACAGCTCCCGGATCGGTATCAAGCAGGGCAATATCCTCTGGTTTTGGCGAGGTGAACGGGTGGTGCATGGCATGGTAACGGCTGGTTTCTTCGTCCCACTCCAGTAACGGAAAATCCAACACCCATAGCGGCGCAAATTTATTTTTATCGCGTAAACCTAAGCGGTTGCCCATCTCCAGGCGAAGCTCATTCAGTTGCTTACGTACTTTATCTGCAGGGCCGGCTAATACCAGCATCAGGTCGCCCTTTTCAGCTTCAAATGCCGCTGCCCAGTTGGTCAGTTCATCTTCGCTGTAAAACTTATCAACTGATGATTTTAGCGTGCTATCTTCGTTATAACGGCAATAGATCATGCCGGTAACGCCAATTTGCGGGCGTTTTAACCATTCGGTTATTTCATCTAATTGTTTACGGGTATAGTGGGCGCAACCTTTTGCGTTAATACCCACAACAAGTTCGGCATTATCAAAAACGCCAAAGCCTTTACCCTGAACAATATCATTCAGCTCCACAAACTCCATCCCAAAACGCACATCAGGTTTATCAGAACCGTACAGGC
This sequence comes from Mucilaginibacter sp., assembly GCF_025362475.1. Lineage (GTDB taxonomy): Bacteria > Bacteroidota > Bacteroidia > Sphingobacteriales > Sphingobacteriaceae > Mucilaginibacter. The sequence continues at coordinate 103,715 of NZ_JANYGH010000020.1, read as the reverse complement.
GCATAGCATCGGCATATTGCATGCGCGGAAAATCGCCCAGATCGATGCCTTTTACTGTAGTAAACAGGTGGCGGGTTAAGCCTTCAAAAATATTCAGGATATCTTCCTGGGTGATGAAAGACAGCTCGCAGTCAATCTGCGTAAATTCCGGCTGGCGATCAGCCCTCAAATCCTCATCCCTGAAACATTTCACAATCTGGAAATAACGGTCAAAACCGCTCACCATCAGTAACTGTTTAAATGTTTGTGGTGATTGCGGCAAAGCATAAAACTCGCCCGGGTTCATGCGGCTTGGCACCACAAAATCGCGGGCACCTTCTGGTGTCGATTTGATCAATACCGGGGTTTCTACCTCAATAAACTCAAGATCGCTTAAATATTTGCGAATCTCCTGTGCCATTTTGTGGCGCAGAATGAGGTTGTTGCGTATTGGCGCACGGCGCAAATCCAAATAGCGGTATTTGGCCCTAAGTTCCTCGCCACCATCGGTATCATCCTCAATCTGGAAAGGCGGGGTTTTAGCCGAGTTTAGTATCTCTATATCTTCAACGGCAATTTCAATTTCGCCGGTTGGTATTTTTGTGTTTTTGTTGGAGCGTTCAAGCACCTTACCGGTAACCTTGATCACAAACTCACGACCAAGCTCGCGGCTTTTTTCGCGCAGGGTGGCATCTGTATCTGTATTGAAAACCAGTTGGGTTAAACCATAACGGTCACGCATATCAATAAACGTGGTACCGCCCAAATCGCGCGATTTTTGTACCCATCCGCACAAAGTAACCGATTGGCCTAAGTTGCTGATATTTAATTCGCCGCAGGTGTGAGTTCTAAGCATAACTATATTTATAAAAGTTCGCAAAAGTAAGTTTTTAGTTGGAAGTCCGAAAATCCCGAAGAATGAAAGTCCAAAAGTTGGGCATTTTACTCAGGAATTTATACATCTTTTCTCGCATACTTTCCACCTTTTTTTACTTTCGGACTAAATCCCTACCTTTGCGAAATAATTCTCAAGGGGTGCCTTGCTTTGGTGTAATCAAAAACATATTGTTTTTACCAAACTGAAAGACAGGCTGAGATCAAACCCAGAGAGCCCCCCAGCCCCCTAAAGGAGGAGTAATAAAACTTAAAGCAAAAACTTTAGGCGTATTTACTCCCCCTTCAGGAGGGCGGGGGGCGCTCGCACCTGATCCGGGTAATGCCGGCGTAGGGAGAGGTAACATGTTAAGAGTACTGCCATTGTACCCTGGTGAGCAGATGGTTTAACTAATTTTAAGTTTTTACACATTTTGAAGTTTTTCTACCTGGCGATCGCCGTATTGCTGTTGCCCGTTTTGGCATCGGCCCAACTTTCCATATCCGGAAAAATCACTAACCAATCTGGCGAAGCCCTGCCCGGCGCAACAGTCACCATTACCAATCCTGCTGCCAGCGCTATTGCAGATGCAGCCGGCAAGTACCAACTTAGCAACCTTAAGGCCGGTAAATACCAGCTTAACGCCAGTTATATTGGCTATCAAACTATTAGCAAAAATATCGTTATAGGTGCTAATGAAGTTATCAACTTAACCCTCAACAGCAACACGTTTGCCGCCGAAGAGGTGACAATAAGCGCCACCCGGGCGGTTAAAAACTCGCCTACTGCTTTTACCAACCTCAGCAAAAAAGATCTGGCTAAAAATAACTTTGGGCAGGATCTGCCTTACCTCTTAAGCCTTACTCCATCAGTAGTAACTACTTCTGATGCAGGCGCTGGTATAGGCTATACCGGTATCCGCATCCGTGGTTCTGATGCCACAAGGGTTAACGTTACCATCAATGGAATTCCGTTGAATGATGCAGAAAGCCAGGGATCATACTTTATTGATCTGCCCGATCTGGCCTCGTCTGTTGATAACATCCAGGTACAGCGCGGTGTTGGTACATCAACCAACGGCGCAGGCGCATTTGGAGGTAGCATCAATATTCAAACAACCACCCGCAGAGATACCGCCTATGCTGAGATCAATACATCGGCAGGTTCTTACGGTTCTATCAAAAATACTGTTAATGCGGGCACCGGTTTACTGGGTGGGCATTTTAGTTTAGATGGCCGTTTGTCGCGCATTCACTCCAATGGCTATATTGACAGGGCAACGTCCGATTTAAAATCACTTTACCTGAGCGCTGCCTGGTACGGTAAAAACAGCACTATCAGGGCCAACGTTATATCGGGTCATGAGCGTACTTACCAGGCCTGGAACGGCATTGCCGATTATGTGATAGGCGATAACACCCGATCTGATAACCGCACTTATAATGAACTGGGTTTAATGGCCGATGGCTCGTTTTATAAAGACCAGGTTGATGATTACCTGCAAAACCATTACCAGTTACTGTATGATCAAAAAATAAGCAGCAAGCTGTCATTCAGCGGCGCTTTGCACTACACCAAAGGCAAAGGCTATTACGAGGAGTACCGCCAGCAGGATGCTGTAGCCAATTATGGCTTAAAACCGGTTATCATTGGTACAGATACCATCAACAATACCGATCTGGCCCGCCGTCGCTGGCTGGATAATGAATTTTATGGCGTTACCTATGCGTTAAAATATCAGCCAGAAAGCAACCTGAACATGACTTTGGGTGGCGCTTATAACCAATACTCGGGCGCACATTATGGCAACGTCATTTATACCAAAGAGAGCGCGGGTATCGGTCCTAATTACGAATACTACCGCGACAACGCTAAAAAGAACGACTTTAATATTTTTGGCCGTGCCGAGTGGCATTTAAATGATGTTTTGTTGTATGCCGATGTGCAGTACCGCCATATTTACTACAACTTTTACGGTATTGACAGAAACCTGCAAAATGCCCAGCAAAGCGCCGAGCTGAATTTCTTTAACCCTAAAGTGGGTATCACCTATCAGCTTAATGAACAAAGCAATGTGTACGCGTCATTTGCTGTAGGCAACCATGAGCCAAACCGGGATGACTATGTAAATTCACCTCCGCAAAAGCGACCTAAAGCCGAAAACCTGAAAGATTTTGAAGCCGGTTACCGTACTGTAGGTAAAATTTTCAGCGGCGGTATCAACGCGTTTTATATGCTGTATAAAAACCAGTTGATATTAACAGGAGCCCTGAATGATGTAGGTTCGCAGATTCGTACCAATGTGGATAACAGCTACCGTGCGGGTGTCGAACTGGATGGCAAGGTAAGAATAACCAGCCAGCTTAACTGGGGACTTACCGCTACCTGGAGCGCCAACAAAATCAAAAACTATCACCAGTTTTTCTCCAATTATGATGATGGCACACTGGTTGAAGAAACTTTTAAAACAACAACAATTGCCTATTCGCCATCGCTTACCGGGGCAAGCATTATCAGCTATAGCCCTATTAAAGGCGGCGAGATTGCTTTCATCAGCAAATATGTGAGCAAGCAATACCTGGATAATACCATGAACCAAAACCCGGCAGGCTTTAACATAGCGCCCGATAACCTGGGTAACCCTTACGCGGTTAACCGATACCTTAAAAGCTATTTTACAAGTGATGTAAGGCTGCGGTATAATTTCAGTATCAGCTCGGTTAAAAACATTGGTTTGGGTTTACAGGTTAATAATATTTTCAGCAAAAAGTATGAGGCCAACGGTGCTACCTATCCCGATATCGAGAGCGGGCATGTGGTAAATTATAATTACTATTTCCCGCAGGCGCCGCGCAATTTTATGGCATCACTGAGCCTGAATTTTTAATACACGCGAATGGCTCGAATTTGGGCGAATTTCACGAATTAATGCATGGTAGATAATACGAATTGCAATGAAACAAATTCACTTATTTAAAGAGGCACGATAATGCATAATCTGCTATCTCTTTTTATAGAACAAATAAAGGAAACCACCTGGGTGCAATGGCTTGCCGTTGCACTGGGTGTTGCCGAAGTGTTACTGGCCCGTAAAAACAATATCTGGCTTTATCCCGCAGGCATCCTGGGCACCGCTATAGCTATTTATCTTTTAATGGATGTTGGGCTTTATGCCGAGTCTATCCTCAATGCCTATTATGTAGTAATGAGCATTTACGGCTGGTGGTACTGGATAAAACGCCGCAACGAACCGCCAGTAAAGATTAGCCGGAGCAATAAAACCGAGTGGATGATAAGCCTGGCAATAGCTGTTATTGGTTGGGTGTTTTTTTATGTACTGCTCAAAAACCTCCCTGCCAAATACTTTACCCCATCAAACGTACCGGTTTGGGATGCTTTGATATCATCAACGGCCTGGGCAGGCATGTGGCTGCTGGCCCGCCGAAAAATAGAGAACTGGATATTCCTCAACATATCAAACCTGTTTGCTATTCCTATTCTGTTTTATAAACACCTACCCATGTTTGCACTGCTCACCATTTTTTTATTTGTGATAGCCTTTTTGGGTTATTTTGACTGGGGGAAAACAATAAAGAGCGAAGAATCAAGAGTTAAGACAAAAGGTGTTTATTCTTAAATTAATCCTAATTCTAAAATGAACCATCCTTCATATCATCTTAAACCCGACTGGGTAAAAACAATCCGCGATACAGCACCACAGGCCGAAAAGCAGGGTATGTTGCATCCCGATCAACTTAAGTTGATATATGAGCAGGGCTGGTTTAAATTCCTTGTTCCTGAAGTGTACTCGGGCTTGCAACTTGCTTTACCGGATATGGTAAGGTTGGAAGAAAGCCTGGCCTGGGCCAACGGCAGTTTAGGCTGGGTGGTAACGCTATGCAGCGGGGCCGGCTGGTTTGGCGGTTTTTTATCTGCCGATATAGCCCATGAGTTATTAAACAATCCGCATTTATGCCTGGCCGGCAGCGGGGCATCCACCGGTACTGCAACTATTACCGATGGCGGCTATATTATCAATGGCACCTGGAAATATGCCAGCGGGGTACATCATGCCACACATATAACAGCCAACTGCATTATTAAAAACGGTGAAGAACCTGTTTTAAATGACGATGGCACTGAACTGATCCTCCCCTTTATTTTCGACAGGAAAGATGTGGAAATTTTGCCCGCCTGGAAATACATTGGCATGATGGCAACTGGCAGTGATGCCTATGAGGTAAAAGATCTTTTTGTTAATGCCAACAGGTGTTTTAAAATTGACCCCGAATTTGCAGTAGTTAATGAACCATTATATCAATACCCGTTTTTACAACTGGCCGAAGCAACCCTTGCCGCCAATATCTCGGGCTTAGCGGTCCATTTCCTGGATCTCTGCAAACCAATATTTGAAGAAAAACAATTGGGCAAACGTTTAAGCATCGCCCAAAAAGAAATTATAAAACAATTACTTACCAAACTAACAGAGCAGCTACATCATGCCCGCGAAGTTTTTTACCATGCTGTTGACGCCTCCTGGCAAGGAGAATTGACCGGGGACAACTTCCATCTAAATGAAGTAAGCACAAGCAGCCGGAAACTGGCCAAAACAGCACGCGAATGTGTTGACCAGCTATACCCCTATTGCGGCTTACACGCTGCAAACCCCGATACTGAAATTAGCCAGGTATGGCGTGATCTGCATACCGCAAGCCAGCATTCGTTGCTAACGTTTAGCCTCGCTTAACAACAACAACATTACTCATGGTGACCTTTTTTTTGAGAGAAAGTCGGCCAGGGCCTTTGTAACAATAAGCTATAATTAACAAAAACTTCACATAGCTATTTAATTTCATTGCTGATATTTGGCCGATTCAAAGTAAAATAAAAATGAAGTTTAAACATCTGCTGCTTATTTCCTTATCTATAGTAACTGTTTCTGCATCGGCACAAAAAAGAAAAGCTGCTGCACCTGCCCCATCTAATACCTCAGTACCCCGCCCTAAACTGGTTGTTGGCCTGGTGGTTGACCAAATGCGCTGGGATTATCTTTACCGCTACTATGACCGTTACCAAACCGGCGGATTTAAACGCATGCTGAACGAAGGCTACACCTGCGAAAACACCAATATTGATTATATACCAACGGTAACTGCCGCGGGCCATACTTGTATCTACACGGGCTCGGTACCGGCTATACATGGCATTGCAGGTAACGATTTTATTGTACAGGCAACAGGCAAATCAATGTACTGCACGGATGATAGTACAGTTACTGCGGTTGGCAGCACCTCAAAAGCCGGCCAGATGTCGCCCCGCAATTTGCTGGTGAGCACGGTTACCGATGAATTAAGATTAGCTACCAACTTCCGCTCAAAGGTTATTGGTATAGCATTGAAAGATCGTGGTGGTATTTTACCGGCAGGCCACTCGGCAAACGCGGCCTATTGGTTTGATGATGCCAGCGGTAACTGGATAAGCAGCACCTATTACATGACAGATCTGCCTGCCTGGGTTAAAAAGTTCAACGATCAAAAGATCCCCGAAAAATATTTGAAACAGGATTGGAACACCCTTTACCCAATAGCAACATACCTGCAAAGCGCACCGGATAACAGCAGCAAATACGAAGGCAAATTTGCCGGAATGGATGCGCCAACCATGCCCGTTAAAACTTCTGAATTGTATAAAGGTCGTTTAGGTATGATCCGCTCAACTCCTTACGGTAACTCCATGACGCTTGATTTGGCTAAAGCAGCTGTTGAAAGTGAGCAACTGGGCAAAAATACAGTTACCGACTTTTTAGCTATCAGCCTTTCATCTACAGATTATGTTGGCCACCAGTTTGGCCCCAACTCGGTTGAGATCGAGGATACTTACCTGAGGCTTGACCGCGACATAGCTTCATTTTTTAACTATCTTGATGCTACCGTGGGCAAGGGCAATTACACGGTATTTTTAACTGCCGATCATGGAGCTGCCCACAACCCAAACTTCCTGCTTGATCATAAGATCCCGGCAGGCACATGGGACGATGGCCTGGCCCAAAAAGAAATGAACGCCTTATTGAACGATAAATACAAGGTTGATAAGCTGGTGATCAGCATGGATAATTACCAGGTTAACTTTAATAATGCGGCCATTAAAAAAGCTGGTTTAAATGAGGATGCTATTAAGTTTGATTGTATCCAATACCTGCAAAAACAACCGGACGTGCAATTTGCAGTTGATATGCAAAGAGTAAATGCGGCAACTATTCCGGAGGATTTGCGTACCCGCATTATAAACGGTTATAGTGCCGAGCACAGTGGCGCTATCCAGGTAGTGTTAAAGCCCGGATATTTTTCAGGCCATGGAACAACCGGCACCACACATGGTACCTGGGCACCTTATGATACACATATCCCGTTGGTATTTATGGGCTGGGGTATTAATCATGGCAGCCTAACCCGCCAAACGCATATGACAGATATTGCCCCAACCGTAGCCTCATTGCTGCACATACAGGCACCTGATGGCAACATTGGCAAAACCATTAGCGAAGTAATAAAATAAGTTACGGATGCCCCGTAACAAGGTGCGGGGCTATTTCGTATTCATACATAAAACATAGAGGCGCATATTTGCGTCTCTTTTTTAGTTTTCAACTCACAGCAACAAGGCAAATACATCTACACCACATCGAAAATGAAAAAATACATTTCCAAATTTCATTATCTAACACAAGACATGGCAAACCGCAGCCATACAGAGCAGGTAGAGATAGCTTGCGCCGCTGGAGCCAATTGGATACAATACCGTTGCATGACAAAATCTGATGACGAGCTGATAGATGAAATAAATGACCTGGCTGTTATTTGCGATGATTGGGGCGCCACACTCATTATCACCAACCATTATGATCTGCTTGACAGGGTTGATGCCCAGGGCGTACACATAGAAGATTTTGATGCCGATCTGGTAACTATTCGTAAGGTAATAGGTGAAGATAAAACGTTGGGTACATCGGCTACAAACGCGGTTGATCTGCTAAAAATACAAAACCTGGGAGTAGTTGATTATTGTGGATATGGGCCGTTTGCACATACAGATACCAAGCTCAATGATTTCCCATTATTGGGTTATGAAGGCTATCGCCTGCTTGAAAAACAACCTGTTGATATCCCTGTAATTGCCGTAGGCGGGATACAATTAACAGATGTGGAGCAACTGCTTAAAACCGGCATTTATGGTATAGCCGTTTCATCAGCTATTAATCTTTCACTCAATCCTGCTGCCATGGTGAAAGAATTTTATAGAAGCATTTTTTAATAAAATTCAATTTTGTTCGCCAAACAAAATAAATAGGGCAATGCAGCACCTTATTTGCTAATATTTTTACCTGTAAGATAAATTTAGGCTACGAATTTTGTAAATTGCATTATAAAATCTCTATAAACCTCATTCCAAATCTTATGGAAACCTATAATAAAGTGTGGCGGGCATTCTTTGCCTTTTCGCTCATTGCAATTGCCGTACAACAATTTATTTACACCGGTTTCAGGCCGGTGATCATGCCACCAGAGCCAGCGTTTATTGGGCAAAGCACTTTTTGCATGTGCGTTGCGAGCATCTTACTTATTTTAATATCCATAGCTATCATAGCGGGTATCAATGCCCATGTAGTGGCCGATTATTTGGGAGCATCTTTATTACTGATGCTAATACTTTTTCATATTCCCTATAACATCAAACACAACTTAAATAACCTTGGTGGTTGGACCGATGCTTTTAAAATGCTAGCCCTTTGCGGGGGCACTTTTATTATGGCTACATCACTCCCCACCCATAAAATAAGCGGCATTGATGTGGTAACCGAAAAACTAAGACCTACAGGCCCTTACCTTTTTGCAACCACCATGATTGTTTTTGGCATCATGCATTTTGTTTATCCCACATTTGTAGCAACGCTTGTACCAGCATGGATCCCCTTTCATTTATTTTGGACATACTTTGCCGGCGTTGCCCTTATAGCAGCAGGCGCGGCTATCGTACTCGGGAAAAAAGTAAAGTTAGCCGCTACTTTATTAGGCATAGCCCTCTTTTTATGGCTTATCCTGCTCCATATACCACGTGCCATCGCTGATCCGCATAGCGGCGACGGCAATGAGTGGACCAGCGTTTTTGAAGCCCTGGGTTTTAGTGGTATAGCATTTTTAATAGCCGGCACATGTAAGCCCCGAAAAAATGAAACGGGTCAGTAATTAGTCAAATCCGCTGTACCTGTTTTAGCTGTTTTGCTTTTATTGTATATTCACAAAAAAATTTCCATAGCATGACAGCTTATAGCTTTTTACAACATCTTCATTCCGGTTTCAGGTATATTGTACTGGCATTAATATTGGCAGCCATTATTGGCGCATTAATTGGCTGGATAGGTCAAAAGCCTTACACCAATGGCATTCGCAAGCTCAATTTATTTGCGCTGATATCGGCACACACACAATTGCTTATTGGCATTGTACTTTATTTTGTTAGTCCGCTTGTGCAGTTCACCAGTGATACGATGAAAAATCCGGTGAGCCGTTATTTTACTGTTGAACATTGGGTTATGATGATAATAGCTATCGTTTTAATCACCATTGGCCACAGCAAATCTAAAAAAGCAGCTACTGCCGAAGGCAAGCATAAGATTATTGCTATCTTATATTTTATCGCTTTGTTAATTATTTTGGTGAGTATTATACTTATTCCACGTAGCTAATAGGATTTAGCAAATAAATAGTTTCTAAAAAAATTTGATAATTCATTTTTCTTTATAAATTTGTGACCTCGATGATTAAAAACTCACATAAAAACAGCTGGTGGCACCAATTAAATTTGGCAGCCGGATACGTTTTTGGTCAGAGATAAATCTAATCAATTGTAAACCTAAGTAGGAAACCCGGCGACCCCAATTCGCCGGGTTTTTTTATTATATATTTTTTGAAAACATAACATGAGCAAATTTAAAATAACCACCACCCATAAAAAGCTGCTTGCCGATACCACCACCCCGGTAAGCATTTACCTGCGCCTGCGCGATGTATTCCCTAATTCGCTGTTGCTGGAAAGCTCTGATTACCACAGCCGCGAAAACAGTTTAAGTTACATTTGCTGCGAACCCATTGCCGGCCTGGTGCTCAATAATGGCATCCTTAAAAAGCAGTACCCTGATGGTAGCCAGGAGAGCCATGAGGCGGGCACATTTGAGTTGATAGATCAGCTTAATCAATTTATTGACAGTTTTGAAACTGATGTTAATCCGCTCAAAATAATTTCAAATGGTTTGTTTGGTTATTTTACACACGAAGCTGTTGAACATTTCGAGACCATTAAACTAAAGCAAAGCGATGATGTAAGCCGGCAGATACCGGTGATGCAATATCATATTTACCGCTACATTATAGCCGTTGATCATTTCAAGAACGAGCTGTATATTTTCCATAACCAGGCCGAAGGCGGACCAACAAACGGCGGTATCGAGAAACTGGAATATCTGATCAAAAATAAAAACTTCCCTGAATACAGCTTTAAAAGCAGCGCCGCCGAGCAATCAAACCTTACCAACGAGGAGTTTATCGCCATTGTTGAAAAAATGAAGCAGCATATTTTCAGGGGCGATGTTTTCCAGATAGTACCATCAAGAGCTTTTTCACGCACTTTCCAGGGTGATGAATTTAACGTTTACCGGGCCTTGCGCTCCATTAACCCATCGCCTTATTTGTTCTATTTTGATTTCGGCGATTTCAGGATCTTTGGATCATCACCCGAGGCGCAGATTACCATAAAAAACAATGTGGCCAGTATATTCCCTATAGCCGGAACCTTTAAGCGCAGCGGCGACGATGAAAAAGATGCCGAGATAGCCCGCAACCTGGAGAACGACCCCAAGGAATCTGCCGAGCATGTAATGCTGGTAGATTTGGCCCGTAATGACCTGAGCAGGCATTGCGAAAAGGTAGAGGTTAAAGCTTTTAAAGAAGTACAATACTATTCGCACCTTATCCATTTGGTATCGCATGTAAGCGGCAAGCTTTTACCGGGTGTATCATCCTTTAAAATAGTTGCCGATACTTACCCGGCAGGTACACTGAGTGGTGCCCCAAAATACCGGGCCATGGAACTTATTGATGAGAACGAAAAAGCGAAACGTAGTTTTTATAGCGGTGCCATAGGCTATATGGGTTTCAATGGCGAATTTAACCATGCCATCATGATCCGCTCATTCCTGAGTAAAAACAATACTCTGCATTACCAGGCCGGGGCAGGCATTGTAGCCGGCTCCATAGCCGAAAGCGAGTTAAAAGAAGTTGATAATAAGATAGCAGCCTTAAGACGGGCTGTTGAACTGGCCGAGGAGCTGTAGGCGGGGAGCAGGGTGCGGGGTGCGGGTAAAGCCCGGCTTCGTTTTAGAATTTAAAAATTAGGATTTAGAATTTTACGATGAACAAGATATTAATTATAGACAATTACGATTCCTTCACCTACAACCTGGTGCATTTGGTTAACGAACTTGGCCTGCAATGCGAAGTTTGGAGGAATGATAAATTTGCCATTGAAGATGTGGGTGCTTATGACAAGATAATTCTGTCGCCGGGCCCTGGTATACCTTCAGAGGCGGGACTACTGTTGGATGTGATCAAAAAATACGCGCCTACAAAGAGCATTTTTGGTGTTTGTTTGGGCCAGCAGGCTATAGCCGAAGTTTTTGGTGGCAGCCTGTACAATCTTAGTCAGCCGATGCATGGCATTGCAACACCGATAAAAGTTATTGATGGCCAGGAAGAATTATTTCAGGGCTTACCCGATACTTTTAAGGTTGGCCGTTACCATTCATGGGTAGTAAGCAGCGATGGTTTGCCCGATGCATTAAAGGTTACGGCAATTGACGAGGCCGATAATTCCATCATGGCATTATCTCACCGGGAATATGATGTAAGAGGGGTCCAATTTCATCCGGAATCAATATTAACCGAGTACGGAAAAGAAATAATGCAGAACTGGTTAACCCGGTAATTGACGGATAATGATAACTTTGTGTTAACAATGACATTAACAAACCCGTTATCGCGAGGGGAAAAATTTCGCGAAACGGTGATGGAGAGATAACATTTTTAAAGGTTTGTCATCCTGAACGCAGTGAAGGATCTATTCGTAGACTGTACAGGGCGAATACACATGGTGGAGAGTAGATCCTTCGTTCCTCAGGATGACAAAAGGGGCTTTTTTTACGAATATGCCATTGAGAAAAGGACCAACGAAGCAGTCGCGAAGTGGATATATCCACGCTGTAAAGTTCGCGATTGCCGGGCTTCGCTCGCAATGACATAGTTTTTAAGATTTCTGATACATGACGATACTTGATAAAATAGTTGCCAATAAAAAAAGGGAAGTAGCGCATGCTAAAAAGCGCGCTTCATATGTTGAACTGGAAGAATCTGAATATTTCCATAGGGAAACTTATTCGTTCAAAGAGTTTTTGCTTGACCCTGCACGTACCGGTATAATTGCCGAATTTAAGCGTAAATCGCCTTCAAAGGGCATTATAAATGATAAGGTAAGGGTTAGTAAGGTGACAACTGATTATGCAGCAGCGGGCGCCTCAGCGCTCTCTGTTTTAACCGACCGTGATTTTTTTATGGGCCGCAAAGCCGACCTCAAGAGAGCCCGGTCAGTAAACAGCATCCCGGTTTTACGTAAGGATTTCATGATTGATGAATACCAGGTAATAGAAGCCAAATCATTAGGTGCCGATATTATTCTGCTGATAGCCGCTATACTTACTCCTGCCGAAATTGATAAACTGGCCACGCTGGCTAAAAGCATCGGCCTGAATGTTTTATTAGAGGTACATAACCTGGAAGAGCTGGAACGCAGCATCCACCCCAAATTAGATGCTATTGGTGTAAACAACCGCAACCTGGCCGACTTTTCCGTTTCTGTAGAAACATCCTACCAACTGGCCAAACACATCCCTGCCGAGTTCATGAAAATATCAGAAAGCGCCATCAGTGATCCTGAAACCATAAGGCACCTTAAGCTGGAAGGTTATAACGGCTTTTTAATTGGCGAAACTTTTATGAAGCAGGAAGATCCGGGACAAGCCATGCGCGATTTTGTAGCGCAGTTGTAAAGATCACTTATAACACATCAAACAAAAAGAGGGAATTGCCACCGGCAACTCCCTCTTTTTTGTTTGAGCGATTATATTAATTAATGCTTATCAAAGAATAATTTGGTAGTTACTTTATCGCCACCAATGGCAGCAGCCGCTTTATCATAATTAACCTGGTTCACATTTTGTTCATTAACAGGATAGGTAAAACGAACAGGAAAAGCAGTCTGCGCAGTTTCGGGGGCTAAGAGTACAGGATAATCCAACCTCCGGGTTTCTATCCATGCATCCCAACCGCGGTTATATAAAGCAAGGTATTTTTGAACAGCAATTTTTTGCAAATTATTACTGCCTGCTGCAGTAGCAAAAGCAACATTTGGCTGCAACAGGTAAGTTGCCGCCGCACCAGCTGTTGCACCCCAGTCGGTTACTGAAGCAGTAACACCGGCGTTGTAATGACCGGCAACAGTACCAGCAACTGCATAACCTCTTGATGCCGCTTCCGCAAGGTTAAATTCAGTTTCTGCATAATCCAATAATGTAGCCGGAAAATCAGGATTGGTAATTGAGCCAATAGAGCCTTTTACCAACAATGGACCTGATGGTTTTGAGAATAAGCTAAATGTGGCACTTTCACCAGGATTGGCACCGGCGTACTGACCATCTGTGTTAACTGTAAAGAAGTATGGAAGCCTTGGATCAGCAGGATATTTAGGTGTCCCATTGGGATTAAGAGGCTGCAATAGGTCCATTATTGTGCTGTTGCCAACAAAATCCTGCCTTGCGCTCTGTACAAGGTCAACCCATATAGGGTTGGTGTTTGGCGGGCTTGCTACGAATGTAAATTTAGCGTTATCGGAATTTGAAGTAAATACACCAGTGGCAATTGCGGATTCAATAACGGATTTGGCTTTCGCGTTATCCACATCAACCATAGTGATACCCATTTTAAGTTTAAGTGTAGCTGCAAATTTCTTCCAGGCAGTAATGTCACCACCGTATATTACGTCGGCAGCGCCAAATCCGGAAGCCCCGGTTTTTAATGCGGCAATATCCGCATCTAAACGGGTTAGCAAGCTGTTATAAACAGTTTGGGCATCGTCAAACCTTGGGAAAGTTTTTTTAATATCCAAGGCATCGGTATAAGGAATATTACCAAAAGTAGTTAAGAGGTAATAATAAGTGTATACCTGCAAAATATCAGCAGTAGCTAATTCATTTTTTTGTACATCAACACCAGTTACATCCGTTGGAATCAGCGTTTTTGCCCGCTCTAAATTATAAAGTACGTCCCTGTACATGGCATTCCATAAATTATCAGGAATAGGGCGGGTAGTAATATCGTAATTACTTTCATCTGTATATGTAGTTTCCTGCCACTGCTGCTCAACTAAACGAAATATGTTTAGGTTAACATTTGATGATGTCATCGTGCTGGCTAATGTTCTTTCGGCATTTGTAAACAATGCATAAGAAGGAACAAGTACCGGATTTTTTGGGTCGTTGTTCAGACTCGCAATATCCTTTTTACAGGCCGAGAATAGTATCGACGTCAGTAAAAATAAACCTATATATTTTTTCATAATTCTTTTCCTTAAAAACGTAGTTTCAAATTCAGTGATAGTGTACGTGTGGTTGGATAGGCGCCTACCTGGTAACCTTGCAGGTTTCCAGATGTTAAGCCTTCTTCAGGATCTGCATAAGGTAAATTTTTATGTATTATCCAAAGGTTTCGTCCAATCAACTGAAAGGTTACTTCTTTGATAGGGCCCAGGCTTGATACCGTTTTTTGAGGTAAAGAGTATCCGATAAGGGCCTCTCTTAATTTGATGTAACCTGCATCATACACAAACGCCTTGTCTGGTAAACGTGCATAACCAAAAGCGCCATAGTTACTTGCACTTACACGTACAGTGTTTGGCTGACCGGCTTCAGTTACACCAGGCCTGATAAAGCCACCACCGTTAGCAAGTGTATTACGTACCGGGTTGCCTAAATCATTGGTATAAACTGTTTCAGGATATAGCCCGGTAGCTAAACCATAATACATATCTGTTGAAAATACAGAACCACCTTTACGAATATCAATTAAGAAACTTAGGTTAAACCCTTTATAGGTAAAGCTGTTGTTAATACCGCCTGCCCATTTAGGATTTGAATTGCCGATATTTGCGTTAGGGCCGCTTTGCAGATACTGCCCGTTGGCGCCAACTACCTTTTGCCCGCTTTTGTCATATATAAAATCGGTACCGCGTATCATACCAAAAGGTTGGTTTAAGCTGGCATTTATAGATACACCCCCCTGGAAACTGTTCAGCTCGAGGTTTTTAGCTTCCTGGCCCTGATCATCTTTAAACAGCTCAGTAACCTTACTTATATTCTTGGTAAAGTTAACGGTCATTTTCCAACTGAAATCATTTGTACGGAACGGAGTGCCATTTAAAGATAACTCGATACCTTTATTTACTACCGTTCCCGCGTTTAAGTAGTTAAATGAATAACCCGTTGCGGTTGATACGTTAACCGGCAATATTTCATCAAAGGTTGATGTATGATAGTAGCTACCGTCAAACCCTAAACGGCTGTTAAAGAATGATAATTCCAAACCAACCTCAGCACTCCTGGTACGTTCAGGTTTTAAATTCGGGTTGTTTTTGGTTGTTTTTACTATGGCCTGCGGAATTGAACCAAATGGAGGAAGAACAGTATAGGTGTCGTTTACACTATAAACAGGTGCATCTGCACCTACCTGCGCGTAGTTGGCCCTTATTTTACCGTATGATAACCATTTGTAATCTTTTAACAATTCAGAGAAAATGAAACCACCCGCTACCGAAGGATAATAATAAGTGTTATTGGCCTCTGGCAATGTTGATGACTTATCTCTTCTGATGGTTGCATCCAGGGTAATTAAATTGTTGTAAGTAAGTGTTGCCCCTGCAAAAATACCATCAACCTCTCTAAGTCCTTTATATTCTGTGGGCGCGTTTGGAGCATTCAGGGAGTTGGATATAGAGTATACTCCCGGAACAAATAATCCACCATTAGTTGTAGCAAAAATATTCTGGGTATTTTCCTTCCTGATATTTGTTCCTAATAACGCTTTCAGGTTGAAAGATTTTGAAATGTTTTTATCAATATTAGCTAACAAATCATAATTGGTTTCGGTAAATGACCTGTTGGTTCTTGAGTAATATGGTACACCCACACTACTTACATTTTTACGCTCTTCATCTAACTCTGTATAAGAATCTAACGAAACCCGGCCGGTAATAGTTAACCAGCTAACTGGCTTATAAACCGCGTTAACATTTCCAATATACCTGTTACGGGTATCGCTTTCAAAGTTTTGGTAACGTACATAATAGGGGTTATCCCAAAATATGGGGGTTAAATTGCCATTTAATGGATCTGCGTAGTTCCAGGTAACGTTTTTTCCTGTTCTTTCATAGGCAGCCTTCAAAGCCTGTACATCGTTGTTTACTTCCCACCATTGCCTTAGGTTGGTCATTACGTTCCTGGCGGCGGCACCATCATAACCAGTACCCGGCCGGCCAAGTCCATTAATATTATAGAAGTTAACGGCGCCACCAACTGTTAATTTAGGCGTAACGTTGTAGGTCGCTCCTAAGTCTACCTGGTTCTTTTTAATGCTGCTGTTAGGGATGATGCCATTTTCAATATTCCTGGTATAGCCTAATTTAAATGTTCCCTGGTCGCCTCCGTTGGTGATCAGGATGCTTTGGTTATTTGAAACCGGGTGAACAAAGAATGAAGTAGGGTCATTTTTTGCCGCTACCCATGGAGTAGCTTTACCAAAGTTAGGTGATGTTTTATCAAAAGCATCCCACTGATAAACCATCAGCTTTGGATCAAATTTAGCACCGTATGAGGCATCTTCTGTTGTTGGGGTAACCAAATCCGGTTTTCCATCACCGTTTACGTCTCCATAAAAGAAGTAACCCGTTGGGTCATTATAATAGTTACCGTAACCTGCACCATAACTGTGCTGATATTTTGCAAAGGTTGATTTATCTACAGAACCAACACTAACGCTGCTGTTAACTGTTATACCTAAGCCTTTTTTGCCTTTTTTAGTAGTTATTAAAATAACGCCGTTGCTGCCCCGTGAACCATACAGCGCGCTTGCCGCTGCACCTTTCAAAACAGTAACAGCTTCAATATCATCCGGGTTAATATCCGACGATGGGCTACCATAATCATAACCACCATCACCAGCCTGCTGAGAAGCACTGTTATTGTTGCTGTTATTAACCGGTACACCATCAATAACAAAAAGTGCCTGGTTATTCCCGGTAATGGATTTCACCCCCCGTAAAATAACATTGGTTGATGCACCAAGCGCGTTGTTCTGGCGTATTTCCAAACCTGCAACTTTACCAGATAAACCGTTAACAAAGTTTGATGAGCGTGTTTTGCTGACCTCTTCACCGGTTACCTGCTGAGCCGCGTATGATTGCTGGTTACGCGTCCTGGTAATACCCAGCGCACCGGTTACCACCACTTCACCAAGTTGCTGACTTGTAGGAATCAATACCACATTTAGCGTAGTGCCGTTTGCCGGTATTAATTGGGTAACGTAGCCGATAAAGCTGAATGATAAAACTGCACCTGGGGTTACCGATAAGGAATACTTTCCATCGGCACTGGTTTGAACACCCGTATTAGTTCCCTGAATTTTCACCGTTACTCCGGGTATTGGCAAACCATCTTCTTTGGCCGTAACCTTGCCAGTTACGGTATGGTTTTGTGCATATAGCTGTGATATAGCAAGCAACAAAATGCACAAAGTCGTGAGTAGACTTTTTTTCATGAATAATATAGATTAGTTATTGGTTAAAACTTAGAAGAAATAAACCTACAGGAGATTTATAATAAAATCAATTAATAAGTGTAACGTTTCCTTTACATAAATATTATTAACCACAGGGAATATTTTTAGGCTGCGATAATAAAATATTTTGTTCTTTTGCACGTTCTAATTCCGTAACTAAAAAACATTTAGTTAATAATAAGACAGTTAAAAGTTAATTAGGGCGGGGAAAATGCGCGAGGCATTTTCCCCGCTTATTTTTATACTAATTTATGAAAAAAAAATTCAATTAACTAAGAATAAACGAATTATAAATATCAAAAAGTTTTACTTCAAAAATACTTTTTGCAAAAAGATGTCTCAATTAATGCATCCAATGCATCCGCCTGATATTTTACCCGGATAAAAAATAATTAAAACTGAAACAAAAAACAGGTTATCGTTAAGTATGTATTAAATTAAATGTTATTATTTAATACATATTTCTCTAAAAGCAACTAAAATGTTACAAACCAAAAAAAACTAATAAATAACAGGCAATAAAAAAGGGGCTTGTTATTAAACAAGCCCCTGGCAATTAGTAAATAATAATACAGGCAACTATTTTTCGTTGCTCATGGAATAAGGCACATCTGCATCCTTTGTACCACGCACCTTATTTGGTGTCGCAATCATATCAAAATTCAACTCAGCACCGTTTAATAAAGCCTTATGGCTTACCCAGTTGTTGGTATATGGCTTACCATCAATGCTCAGGCTATTCACATACTTGTTATCAGCACTGTTATTTGAAGCATTAATGGTGATGGTTTTACCATTCTCTAAATTGATGGTTACCTTTTTAAACAATGGCGCTCCCAATACATATTGATCACTGGCCGGTGTAACCGGGTAAAAGCCCATTGCCGAGAAGATATACCAGGCCGATGTTTGGCCATTATCCTCATCGCCGCAATAACCGTCGGGAGTAGCTTTGTACAGTTTGTTCATGGTTTCGCGTGCCCAATACTGGGTTTTCCATGGCTGGCCTGCATGGTTATAAAGGTATATCATGTGCTGTATAGGCTGGTTACCGTGTGCGTACTGGCCCATGTTGGCTATCTGCATCTCGCGGATCTCATGAATCACGCCGCCATAATAGCTATCATCAAATGTAGGTGGCATAGTAAACACCGAATCTAATTTGGCAACAAACTGCTGCTTGCCCCCCATCAGGTTTATTAAGCCCTGTATATCATGAAATACACCCCAGCTGTAGTGCCAGCTATTGCCTTCGGTAAACGCATCGCCCCATTTAAACGGATTGAACGGGGTTTCAAATGTACCATCCTGGTTTTTACCGCGCATCAACTTGGTTTCCGGATCAAAAATATTGCGGTAGTTTTGGCTGCGTTTTTTGTATACCTCAATTTCTGATTTCGGTTTGCCCAGGGCTTTTCCTAACTGGTAAATAGCAAAATCATCATAAGCATACTCCAGGGTACGGGCAGCATTTTCATTTATTTTTACGTTGTAAGGCACATAACCCAATGTGTTATAATATTGCACTCCACGACGGCCGGTAGCATTAGGGCCTTCATTATTGGCGCCATGCTTAAGGGCCTGGTACAAAGTTTCGATATCATATCCACGCATGCCTTTAAGATAGGCTTCAGATACTACCGATGCAGAGTTGTTACCGATCATACAATCAGCATAACCCGGGCTTGACCACTCCGGCAGCCATCCGCCTTCTTTGTAATCATTGATCAGGCCTTCCTGCATTTCTTTGTTGATAGACGGGTAAACCAGGTTAAGGAAAGGATACAACGCCCTGAAGGTATCCCAAAAGCCTGTACCGGCAAACAGGTAACCCGGCATTACTTTGCCATTAAAAGGACTGTAATGTATATTCTCGCCTTTTTCATTTACCTCATACATTTTGTTGGGGAAGAAAAGCATGCGGTATAAGCTGGAGTAAAATGTTTTAGTTTGATCAATAGTTCCGCCTTCTACATTTAACCTGCTTAATGTTTTATTCCAGGTATCTTTTGCTTTTTGCTCGGTAACCGCAAAACCATCATTGGCCAGCTCGCGTTTCAGGTTAATTTCTGCCTGTTCGATGCTTACAAATGAGGATGCTACCTTTAGGTGCACTTGCTCGCCTTTAGCTGTTTTAAGGGTGATAACAGCGCCTGCATGGTCGCCGGTATACTCTAATGAGCCATTATCCTTTTTCCAATCATGCCATGCCGAAGCCAGCGCGAAAGGCTTATCTACATAAATAACAAAGTAGTTTTTAAAATTGGCAGGTACAGCGCCACTGTTTTTGGTGCTATAACCCACTATCTTTTGCTCCCCCGGAATAATCTTCACATATGATCCCTTATCAAAAGCATCTATTACAATATGTGAACTATCGCTTTTTGGAAAAGTGAACCTGAAACTGGCTGCCCGCTCTGTCGGCGTAATCTCGGTGGTTACATCATAATCAGCAAGGTAAACACTGTAGTAATATGGTTTCACAATTTCGGCCTTGTGCGAAAACCAGCTTGCGCGTTCTTTTTCGTTCAATTTTAACTTACCTGTTTCCGGGAAGATGGAGAACATGCCATAATCATTCATCCATGGTGAAGGCTGGTGGGTTTGTTTAAAGCCCAGTATCTTATCGGCATCATAGGTATATTGCCAGCCATCGCCCATTTTACCGGTTTGCGGTGTCCAGAAATTCATACCCCAGGGCAATGCAATTGCCGGGTAAGTATTACCATTGGAGAGTGAAGGCTTGGAAGCCGTACCCATAAGCGGGTTAATCAGATCAACCGGCGACGCTATTTTTTCTTGCGCCAAAACTGCTACCGGTAAAAAGGCAAACGCCAGGAGGAATAGTTTTTTCATTGATAAAAAATTGTTTTTTAAAGGGCGATGAAACTATCGGGCGTTGATTACCCTTTCGGGGCAACTCCAAATACCTCATCTAAAATTACTAAAGCGTTGATTTACAGCAGTGCTAAAACGTTTAACCAAACAATGCAATATACACTGTATCAACAAACTTTTGCAATTATATTTAATGAGAACCTAAATTTTTTGCAGCAATAAACTTACCATTTCAAATTAACAGTTACCCCATCCGGGCTGTTGGCAAAACCCAGGTAAAGCGTATTTGATGATTTATCCCATGATGTTTTAACATCGGTAACTGCCTGGCCACTGCTATCGGTAACTAAAGTTTCCTTTGGTTCGCCGGGAAGCAACACGCGTACACTATTCAGCGTTTTTATCGGGCTTTTTGCCACAAAAGAATAGCTTGAACCGGTCACATTTTCGCTATATATCCTTGATGCTGATGTTAAAACCTGGGGCAATTTTTTGTTGGGCACCCGGCTTAAGTTATACAGCAAAGCCTGCTCGCCCGGGTTAATAGTTTTTTCGGCCAGTACCGGTAATTGTGGATCAAAAAGATCAATAACAGGGCCTTTTATAGTCAATGGCTTGCTATCGGCGTTTTCATCTAACACCGATGCAATATCATAAGGACCACGTTCCAAATACAAACTGTTTTTAAAAATCAGGCTACCCGCATAGGCATCTTTTTCATAAGCCTGTTTTACAACGTTGATGTAGTCACTGTCTTTATCAGCGGATAAAACATATTCTTTGGGGTTTTGCCTTAACACATATACAGCCCCTTTGCCCACTTTAAATTGCTGGTCATTGCCGGTTGGGGTTACACCAAGCAGCTTAAATAAATGTTGAGATGGGGCGCTGAATTTATTGCCTTTGGTATTCCACCATTCCATCACAGATTGATAGGGATCATCATCGCGACCGCAATAAATTAAAACGCCACCCTGTTTTACCCAGGCCGCTAACTGCACATGCACATCTGCCGAAACGGGCTTCATATTGGAGTAACTCAGCACCAAAACTTTTATATTTTTTAACGATGCCGCGTAACCCAGGTTTTCCATATGTACGGTTTGCACCGGTACCCCACGTTTTAGCAGCGGCAGAGTTTGCCCATAAAAATTGGAGAACTGTGGATCTTGGAACCCGTTATGGGTAGGGAAACGCTGAAACATGAGCGTATTGCTCATCAATACGCCTATACCATTTACGCCGGTTACCTTGTTAACCGATGCAGGCATACTATTCAAGGCATTCACCATGATCTGCATTTGGGTAGAGTAATATTGCGGTATCAGCACCTTTTCATTACTCCCGGCCACTTTATAGGGATGGGTGTAAATGCGCTCGGGCCATGGCATCACTTCATAATCAGATACAGTTGGATACAATAATTTAGCGGTAAATGTAGCCTGGTAATTGCGCTTGTAATCGCTCCAGTCGCGCTGCCGGTCTTCAATCGGATCGGTCAAAAAAAACATTTTTCGGCCGGTTGGCGCGGTCATAGATACCATTGAACCGTACTCCAGGTAAGCATTTTCAAATACGCGTTCCTTTTGTAAGCCGTTAAAATAAGTTGGTTCGCGCGAAGTGCCGGTCCACACCTGCGCTATGTAGCCATCAATACCGGGCAGCGAGGCCAGGCTGGCTTCGGGGCTCACAATCTGCCATGACGAATAATTAACCAGCGAATGTGTAGCAATAAACACTTTTATGTTTAAACCCTTGCTTTTGCCGTAGGCCTTTGCGTATGATGACACTTGCTTTATGGCATCATAATATAAGTGATACTTTAATTTGCTTGACAAATAGGTATTCTCCGCCGATGCATCCTGCGGTTTCCATGGAAAGCCGTAATAAGTTTGCCATTGCGCTTTAAAGCCCGCGCTATAACCTGCACGTGCCCAAAACTCAGGCTCCTCCAAAAATATATTGGTGATACCTACATCTATCACCCTTTTGATCACGGCAGTTTTCATGTACTCAATGAATGAGGCATCGGGCACTACATAAGGCATATCCTTACCATGAAAAATGGTATCCCCCTTTTGTGTTACCTGCCCCACCCCCAGGTGGTTTTTACCATCCCACTTACCCAAAAAGTAATCTTTGTAATCGCCCCAGGCTATACCTGTCATAAAATTGGTTTGATAACCGTGGTCGCGCCATGATTGTACGCGTTGCTCAAAGGTCATGCCCAGGCGGTCGTTAGTGCCGTAAACAATGGCAATGTCGCTTCGTACGTCAATCTCGGGCATCCAGGGACTGCCTGTTTGGAAAGCTGTTTTTTCTTTTAGTGGTGATAAGGGCGTCGTTTTTTGCGCATAAGCGGCAACGGCTAAAACGATTAAGCAACTTGCAAGTAAAATGTTTTTCATAGGTGGTTTTAATGGTAAATAACGTTACCGGCATCAACAGGTAGCTTGCCGGCACACATAGATAGTAAATTATTACAACTGAATATAGCTTTATATCATTATAATTACAGAAATTCCATTCAACGCCCTTCGACTAACTTTTGTAATACATACGGGGCTATAATAGCCTTTGTGCTTTGCACACTTGGATGAATGCCATCGGGCACATATTTAAGATAAACGCCCTCCCCCTGGTTAAGAATTTGCTGCCAATGAGGATAATGATCAATTAACAATATTCTCTTTTGCTGAGCTACCTCCCTATACACCTGGTAATAGGCAAGCAGGTTTGGTCGAGCCTCGGCATGCTTGTTAATGGCTATATTCATCACCTGTAAAATCACTTCGCAGCCAGGATTATACAACCTAATCCTGTCAATCATATAGTTTAGGTTAAGCCGGGCCAATGCCACCGATGTTTTATAAGGCAAATAAGCGTCATTCATCCCAAACTCTATCAGTACAGCATCGGGCTTTTTGCTAATCACACTATCATCCAGGTGCTGCACGCCCCAACCCGACCACATGGCGTTTTTGGCCGCATTGATCACGGTTAAGTTGTTGCCATATTTTTTATTTAATCCAACGTTTACCGAATCAACCCAGGCACGACCGCCCTCACCAGCCGTTAAACTGGTGCCATATACCACCAATGTTTGTTTTTTACCTGCACGAAGATTTTTAATGAGTTGGGTTTGGGCAAGGACTATTGATGGAATCAGGGCAATAATTAGTAAGGGGATTTTGAGGAATAATGCTTTCATGGCGATCTACATCAGCCCAAATATAATAAATTATGTATCTACATAATGTGGATTATTTAAACATAACGATGGTTAAATATCCATATATTTTCACGCTGTTTATTTTACTGTGGGAATGTATTGATAAACCACCTCATAGGGTTTACCTTTTAGTTTTGCTGACACCTGCCCTATTGCCAGGTTTTCTTTTTGCGGCGTAGGCTCGCAAAGCGAATAGATTTGCCCCTTGTAAACTATAGGGCTGCCAACTGGCTTATCAAACTGTACAGCCATGGTAATATGTGTGGGGTACAAAAGCGCTATCATGGGCAAATTGTATATTTCCTTTACCAGGTAAAAAAACAAAGCAGCCCTGTCATCACAATCGCTATATTTTTCAAACAACGTTTCTTCGGGCGACAGGCGTTTTTCTTTCCCAAAGTTTTCCTCATCGGTTTCATATAAAAAAGCATAGCGTGTAAACCGCATTAAATAATCCACACCTTTTTTTTCATTCATCCCCTTCATGTTTTTTTTCAACATCGGGATCAACGAACCATAGGTTTCTTTACTTAGCGGAATATTAAAATACGATCCAAAATCAACCACCGGGTAATTTTTAAAAATAGCCTCTACCTCTCTGTTCAGTTTTATATTAAAATAATACACTTTGTGGCGGTAGGTAAACTGCAATTCTTTTTCAAAGTAATCTCCGGGGTTAAAGTCCGGCATCTTTTCTACATTGTATGAAAAAGCATTTACGGCTTCCGGAATATCTACGTTTACAGGAATGGGCGGATCCTGGTGCAGATCGGCATGGGCATAATCATGGTAATTTAAGCATACGTACCTCTTGTTACCCACATCAAAAAATGGAATATCCTCTACCTTTTCATCATTAAACACGTAAAATATTACCTTATTGGAAGTTAAAGCCAGCCGCGCATCATATCCCGACTTAGCCAGCAAAAACCACTTATACAATGTATACCTGCTATAATTAACTTCCTTAGGACTAATTTGCTGGGCCACCTTGCGGATAAGCTGATAGTAAAGCCAATCGTTTAAATTACTCCTTTGCTTATAGGCGGTTAATGAATCCATTAAGGGTTTATAATTACCGGCATTTACTTCGGCATAAAAGGCTCTTACCAACTGTGGTGTTAATTGTACAGGAACCTTAACCAACACGTTGCTATCAATTCCACAATTAAAAGTTCCCTGGTAAAACTCAAAGCACAGCCGTTGATCTTTGCCCTGGCCATAAACTGTTGTCAGTGTAAAGATCAGCAACAATGTATACAATACATTCACGTGCCTGATCATGGGAATTTATAATTGGATATATTAAAGCTACTGATAATAAATACCTTTTGTATATTATCTTTTAGCATTAAAAACACATTCAATTAACAATAGCTTAACAACCGGGGATTATTACAACCGACTTTTGATTAAAACACAAATCCCCCGGACTTTCATCCGGGGGATTTGTTTAATTATAGTAACAAAGTTTGGTTCAAATACCTTAAACTTATTTGCTTGCACTCCAGCCGTCACTCCAGCCATTACCGCCGGCGTTTTTTGAACCTTTTACAAGTGCATCATATTTTGCAGCCTGTTTTGGTGTTAAAACACCCTTGATCTTTTTTATAGTAGCAGTACGCAACGGCTCAATAGCAACCACCATTTTGGCGTTATCCCCTTTATTAGCTTCTTTTATCTTTTCAAATTTTTCTGATGACTCCTGGTAAATGGCAGCAACTTTTTTGCATTGAGGATCAGTAAGTTTTAATTTTTTTTGTAGTTCCATCGCTTTTTCTTCTGGCTTGGTTGCGGCCATTTTTTGCGCGAAACTTGCTGTTGTTAACCCAATTAACATGCAGCATAGTAATAATAGTTTTTTCATCGTCTAAGTTTATTTTACTATAAATGTAGCAGATTTTAATTAGATATTAAAGAATGATTGTATTCAACTTCAAATACAATCACCACTTACTTCATTTGCGCTGTCATAGGCATACAAAGCGACATATCCTTCTTATCGATAAACGTTAATTTAGCAAGCTGATTTACTTTAAATTGATCGACCCCTTCGGTGATGTGTAAAAACTGATTGGGTAATACATTTTTAAAATATTGAACGGTGCCGCTTCCGGCCCACTTTATTTCAATTTCATCAATTATTTTAGCTTGCCCTATTCCCATTTCCTGCCTCAACGGAGATGCACCAAAACTGCCTCCTGAATTTACATCTTTATACACGCTTCTTTTAACGCCGTTTTCTGTAAAGGTTAGTTTAATATGGCTCCCAATGGCGGCTTTATTGGCTTTTACCCCATCCAGCTTTAAACTTATCCAGTTATTATCATTGGTTTCGGGATTAAGGTATAAAGAACTGGTATACGAATCGCCGATATAGGCTCCTCCCATTTCGGCAAAAATATCCTGCCTGCCGGTGTTTCTCAGATCGGCAAATGCAATACCGTGTCCTTTCTGCAAATTACCCAGGCGAGATGATGTGGTGATATCAACGAATTTTTTACCGCCAACATTCTTAAACATCTTATTAGGCACCAACGACCTAAAATCGGGATTGCCCGTTCCAAAATACATATCCAGGTAGCCATCGTTGTCAATATCGCCAAAGTTGCCTCCCATACTGTACACTACTTTATCTAATCCCGCCTCTTTGGTTACGTTGGTAAAAGTACCATCCTGGTTATTTTTGTATAAGAACACATTACCCGCATTTGCAACAGGGCGACCCAATGCCTGGGATGCACTATAGTATCCCAGGGAGCGCTCAAACTGATAATCGCTTACAATAATATCCTGCCAGCCATCATTGTTATAATCATAAAACCAGGTTGTAAATGTTCGTTCCTTATTGCTGCCAATTCCAGCTTTGTCGGTAACATCTTCAAAATCAACACCGCCTCCCTTTATACCTTTATTTTTGAGCAGGTACTTATTGCCGGTCATGGTCGAAATAAATATATCCGGGTAACCATCATTATTATAATCAGCCGAGGTAACACCCTTTACAAATGATACAATATCGCAATGCGCCGTTTTTGTAACATTGGTAAATGTGCCGTTATGGTTATTAATATACAATGCGCAGGTAGATGAATTGGCATCAAGTACCTGGGTTGAGGTTTCGGTACCAACAAAAACATCAAGCCAGCCATCGTTGTTAAAATCGGCCCAGGTGGCTGTTTGGGTTGGATGAAAGAAAAGCAAACCGCTTGGTATGGTAACATCTGTAAAAGTACCATCGCCATTATTGCGTAACAGCGAGCTTGGCTGATTTCCAAAACCCCGGGTAAGCCAGGCTCCCCTTAACACAAAAAGATCTATATTACCATCATTATTGAAGTCTGTTTGCTGAATATTTAATCCGCCTGTTATACCGGTTAAGCCGCTTTGTTCGGTACGATCTGTAAATGTACCATCCTTGTTGTTCTGAAAGTAATGCATAGGGTCGCTCAAATCCCATCCAGATGTGATGATATCCAGGTATCCATCATTATTAAAATCATCAATAGCAACACCACCAGCCCGGCCATTAACATTAATGCCAAGGCTTGCAGCAATATCTTTAAATGGTTTTACGCCTGCAACACTATCGGCATTTAAGCCGGGGATCAACAAATTTTTGGGCACCTTTACCGGGTATTCGCCCAGGGTCATATAGGCAATATTAATCAGCCATTTTGATTCCAGGTCATCCGGGTGAATCTTTAAAATAGTTTTGTAGGTTTCAATGGCCTTTCTGGAGCCGGTTTGAATTTTATGAACCCCATCATTTTTAATAGGGAAAATACAGGAAGAACCGGTATGGTTAAGCATACAGTTGCTGCGCTCACCAAGGCGCATATAAGCGATGCCTGATTCAGAAAAAACAGCATCTGTTGGCATGAAATCCAGCTTGCTCAATATGTTTTCATAAATATCAACAGCTTGCTCTTCCTTCCCTTTCATCAGCAGAAGCGAGGCCTTTGAAGCCCATAAATATGAATCCTGGTTATTAATCCCTATTTTGAGTACAGAATCGCAATACTCAATTTTACGTTCGGGATTAAATGGATTTAAAATAGTATTATTCTTTTGGTTAATTGCTTTTAGTAATTGTATCATCTCTTCATGCGAAGAGGTTTGACTGGATGCTATTATAGTGAAGCCAAGCGCTACAACGAGCACTGAAGCCAGTATTATTTTAAATTTCATTTGATTGTCTTTTTGCCGCTACAGGTAATCCTGCAGGGAATTATGCCACTTTAGTTTTGATAAATAAATTTGTATTTAAACCTGCCTATGCCTGATACCCTGGAAAACAAAGCATCATAACAAATTAAAGCTGATTAAAGGGATGCCTGATTAATTAAGCGAGTGATTTAATTTATTTGCAGTTGCCCAACCGGGATATAAAAAGCTGCAGATAAACACATTCAGCAAAACCTAACAGGATGCCCTTAGTGGTTTAAATAAGGAGAGAATTAGCAGGAAACTTTAGGTGGTTGCTCAGGAATGTCCTGGTGGTAATGAACTAAACGCTGTACAGGCTGTACCACGTTTTTTTGCAATTTTTTTATGGGGCAATTAAACTCAAATTGTACAAAGGATAAGCTAAGGTTATCCATCATTACTATTTTACCATACGGAACATGATCTTTTTGAGATACCGGCATATCCTTAACCTTTTTGGCATTAAGCACATTATTATCAACAGGGCGGGTAGTTTCGTAATTAGGAATGCACATGAGGTGAATGGCAGTCCGGGTAATTTTCATTTTTACATAGTTGTAACTGTTATTACCAAACTGAATCTGACCGGCTATGTTCTCAAAGTTTTTCCAGTCATGAATATTCGGCAAATTAACAGGGATTGCTATTTCAGTAAGATCTTTAATATTATACAACCCTTTGCTGATCTGATGATTGTAGTATTTATCGGTTTTATAAACCAAATACTGGTGCGCTGCCAACTGACCTCCTATATTTAGGAAGTGAATATTAAGTAACAGCAACGCAATAAACTTCTTCAAGTTGAGCTTTTAGGTATTGATTTATAAATATGAGGTTTATTATTTATAAATCAAAATAAGTTCAGCTATAAATATTGCATTGTAACACAGCATGTAAGTTGAAATGGGGCAGGGAAATCGCTTTTAAAAATCCATGAATATTTTTTGGCTAAAGCCTTAACTGATTTCTGCCAATTTAACCGCTGGCTAAAGCCCAACGGCAATGATTAAGGACCGATCCTATTTAAAGTAGCAAAGGAACGAAAAGCGGCTTTAGCCAAAATTTGCAATACAGATATTTTAAACACGATTTATTTATTGAAACGGGCCCATGCTTGGCCCGTGTATTATTTATTTACAAAATATCTGATGCCAAACGGAGTGCCTTGCTTTATTCCCCCAAATTAATCATCATCGCTATCCTTACCGGCCAGTTTTGCGGGATAAGCTTTTTTACCTTTAGTAGCTGCATACCATAATATCCGGTTCAATACATCGTCGTTTCCGCCATCAATATGATCATACTCGGGCAATGATGATAGCTTGGCGAAATGCAGGGCCGCCCCCTTTAAAGAGGATAGTTTTGGATTAATAGTGTTGATAGCGATTTTATTTTTCAAACTTTTATAAGTGTAGTTTGCCGGCTTGCTTGTAAAACAATCAAACATAGGTAAAGCTGTAGCATCTATAATGTTCATCGGTGGTAAGCCTAAAATTTGCTCAATAGAGCGCACTATGCAGGTTTGGTTGTAGTTTTTAGATACTTTGCCCTGCAAACGACTATAAGGACTTATAACAAAACCGGTGGTACGATATGCCGATACGTGATCCCAGCCAGCCTGGGAATCATCCTCGGTAACAAAAATTACTGTATTTTTCCAAAACCTGCTTTTTGATACCGCTTCCACAATCCGGCCAAGCGCCAGGTCATTGTCGGCTACCATAGCTTCGGGCGTTGGCATGCCCGGCCTTGTACCAACTGTATGATCTGACGACAGGGCCATAACCATTAAATTAGGTAATTGATCGCCGGGCTGTTTTTCATAGTCATTAATTTCTTTAATAAAAGTGGATGCCCTTAACTGCTCATTGATCCGGTGCTCATCAGACCCAGGAAAATTTTGCGATAACATGGGCCTCACCCGCGATATGGTGCTGGTATTGGTAAATTTAAAAGGTTTACCGGCCATGTAATCGTTGTAAATATCCGTCCAGGTGAGTTTATTATCAAAATGCGGTTGGCAGGCCTCGCCATAAATTCTCACCGTTTTTCCATGGTCGGCAGCGTTGTTCCATATAAAGCCATTACCATCATAAACCAATGCATCTTCCTGCACGTGCGGATAGCTCCTGAACCATGAGCGCACACTTTTTTCAACATAGTCGGTAACCATAGCCGCATCCGTCCACTGATGTCCCTCCGCCGAGCATTTGCCCGATGCATAATAATTGTCGAGCAATAAAAAATTGCGCGCGATATTGTGCTGGTTTGGCGTAATGCTATCGCCATAAATACAAAGCGATTTCATCCCGTTACCTTCGGGCATATCACCTAAAACCTGGTCGTAAGTACGGTTCTCTTTGATGATGTATAATACGTGTTTAAAAACCGACGGCTCGCCAATACGTTCCGGAATGGGGCGTGGCGCAATATTTTTACGGGGCAGCAACTGTGCAATCTCCTGCCTAAAGCTTAAACTAAGATCTTTTACCCTTTTGGTGTATTGCTGCAGCTGTTTATCATCGGGCAAAGGAATTATAGATACCGTTGCCTTTTGATGGTGCGAATTATAAGCAGCCTCTGGGTTATTGCCTACTTCAGCATCAATGCCTGCTTTATTTATTTCTTTACTGCTTATCCGTGCGCCCTCGCCTTCCAGGTTGGTAACAAACAAAGTATGATCACTTATTGCAAGGTCGCCCGGATAAGCTTCTGTAGGAATAAATCCCCTTACCTCGCTATTTGCAGCACCCTTACCCGATGCCTTTGAACCCAACTTTACTACAGCGACTGCATTATCAAGTCCATTGGCTACATACAAAGTGATTCCTGTTTGGTCAATTGCCAATGCATTAGGAGTATCGCCTATATAACTCTTTTTGCCGGGATTCAATTTTACACCAATCGACTCCACATTTTGAAGCGAAATGGCAGATATAACCGAAACCATATCGCTATTGCCATTGGCGATATAAACAAAAGCTTCATCGGCACTACTAATAATGGCATTGGGGTGCAAACCAACCGGAATTTCTTTGATAACATCGCCTTTAGCAAGGCCTATCACCATCACAGTGCCCAGCGCTGTGGCTCCGGTTTTAGGATCAATATATGTTTTCCCGTAAGGTACACCTGCGGTTTCACGAGTAAGGGTATCCACCGCTTCAGGGCCGGCCCAGTTGGTTACAAATGCCTTGTTTTTGGCAATTACAATTCCGTAAGGGGCAACACCTGTGGGCTTGGTCCATACCGTTTTACCGGTATTGAGGTCTATTTTTACCAGCTGGTTATTTCCGTTTAAAACCACGTACAGGTAGTTGGTTCCATTCTCGTTATTGATGGCTACATCATTGGGTAAGGCAAGTGGCGATTCGCCTTCGGGCTTAAAATCAAAAGTATTTTTAATGCTGATAGCAGCGCCATCAAATACCGCCTGGAAAACATACGACTTTGACTCTTTGCCTTTACCCGCTGCAGCACTCCAGAATATTTGCGTTTGATTATTCAACTTCAACACTTTTAAACCCGAATACGTACTTGAAAGTCCTTTATACTGATTGCTTGCCTTGTAAGTCCACCGGGTGATAACCTTGCCGGATACGGTATCTATTACAGCAATTCCGTACCTGTCTTCAACGGCAATCTGCGGGCTGCCGGGAATAAGCCTTACATCCATGCTATGGTTTTCGTCCTCAGCATCGCCAAAGGATACCACTTTACCGGCGGGATCAACAATGCGGTTATATGGCATTAAAACAGGCAAAACATTTCGGCTTAGGGTACTGTCATCATAAGCACTATGCATGTTTACCTCTTCACTATCAATAGCCGGGCGGCTTTTTGGCACCGAATGACATGCTGCCAAAACACCTATTATACAAAGCGTTACAGGATATAATTTTAACGATCTTTTAATCATGATTTGTTGATAATTGCAATTGATAAAAATATACCATTCACATGTAAAACAGGTTACTAAATAGTAAATTAATAAATGATGGGCTAATTGTCGTTATAAATTTTACAATGGCTTCTACCATAAAAGGCATCAATCCCGAATATAGCACCATAATTATTTGTCAATTTATCAATATCAACAAATTCGATTTATTTTTCAATTTCTATAAATTTTGTCTATATCGTGCAAGCTTTGGTATATTTAATCGTCCCTTTATATTGATTTAGTACTTTTGAGTTTATTATGATTAAAATGAAATCCCTCAAAAATCTAAAATATAAAACACCGGTTTTTAAAAAAGACCAGCCCGACGATACCTATAAATTTAAGCCACTGCCTGCCCCATCTGGCAAATACCCCTACCATTTGGTATTGAAAGATATTGTACCCCAGGTAAGTGATCAGCACATGGCATTTCACATGATTGGGGATACAGGCGGCGTTGGCAACCCGGCATTGCAGCAGTTAATAGCCAATACCATGGCCAGCCAATGTAATAAAGAAAGCAAACCGGATGACGGTCCGCAGTTTTTATACCATTTAGGCGATGTGGTTTACCATTACGGGGAAGCAGAACAATATGATAACCAATTCTTTCAATCATTTGGCAACTACCCCGGTCCTATTTTCGCGATAGCGGGAAATCATGACAGCGATATTAATCCCTTAAGCACCCATTCCTACAAAAGTTTGGATGCCTTTACCAAAGTATTTTGTGATACTACATCGCGGCCTGTTGCTTTCAGCAATCAAACCAAACGGAAAAGCATGGTACAGCCCAATATTTACTGGACCATGAAAACGCCCTTAGCCACCATAATCGGGCTATATAGTAACGTACC
Organism: Mucilaginibacter sp.; assembly: GCF_025362475.1. Classification (GTDB taxonomy): domain Bacteria; phylum Bacteroidota; class Bacteroidia; order Sphingobacteriales; family Sphingobacteriaceae; genus Mucilaginibacter. Next base: position 70,792 of record NZ_JANYGH010000020.1, on the reverse strand, counting down.
TAAATTTGGCGTGATAACCGAAGAACAAAAAAATTGGTTTATTGCAGAGCTCCGCTCTGCCAACCCGGATAAAATGCTGATAGTTTGTATACACCATGCGCCTTACTCGGCAGATATCAACCATGGCTCAAGCCTGCCCATGATCGCTTTTTTGGAGGAAGCCTTTGAAACCACAGGCAAAAAGCCCGATATTGTTTTCAGCGGCCATGTGCATAATTATCAACGATTTTGCAAGAATTATACCGATGGCAAAAGCATATCCTTTGTGATAGCAGGTGCAGGTGGGTTTGATGAGCTACACCCTGTAGCCAGCACAGATGACGTTCGTTTTACCGCCGATATTCCACAACTTGACGATGTCAAGCTAATGAACTATTATGATACAGGGCATGGCTTTCTGCAGATAGGCATCAATAAGGAAGAAGACAGCATATCGCTTAACGGCAATTATTTTAGTATAAACCCCAATGAGGGAATTACATTGGTCGACTCCTTTACCATTAGCAAAAGCATCAGGCAAAAAAACATTGAGGCTTACGCCTGAAGGCTTTGAACATCATTTGCGCCCCCTCACATTACAAAACACCAGGCCGCTATAAGCAACCTGTATTAACAGGTTACTTATAGCGGCATATAGCAAAGGCTTATTATTTTATTTTCAAGTCGCTACCGGCTATATCTTCCCAGCGGTAATAATGAAAGGTCTTATCGTTACTCATTACTACAAAAATACCGTGTTTAAAGGTGTCGTTAAGCGGTATCGCAACAACATCCGATCCATCGCTTTGGCGCGCGGCAACATTTGCTAATTTTACTAAACGATGTTCAAAAGGATTGTTTTTGGTGCCCTCCCGATTAAATACCTGGAAACGATTAGCTCCCTGATCTGATACCAGGATATATCCTGTAGTATCAGATAATTTGTAAATGGAGATCCCTTCATGATCGGCCAGGAAACCGCTTGTTCCAAATATAGCAAGCTGCTTATTCCCCTTTTCAGGATCAGCATAATATTGCCTTACACCAACCTGCTCGTCCGAGTAATAAATATAACCCAGCTCATTATCTACCGCGATAGATTCAATCTCCTTTTTGCCGCTATACTCACCAAACTTACGTACAAGCTGCGCCTTTACATTACCGGTACCATCATCGGTAAGTAAGTACTGCCAAATGTACCCCCCTTTTAAGGGCCCATTTTTACGACCTACAATAGCGTACATCTTACCATTTTTTGCTGTATAAATGGATATACCCATCAAATCGCGGTATTCGTTACCCGTTTCACCAGCAAATGCTTCAATACCTCCATTATCCACCGGTTTCAAATCTGGCAGGGAGTATATGCGGAGCTTATGTGTCATGCGTTCTGTAGTAATGGCAATATCCGTTAGCTTTCCATTTAACATTAAGCCGTAGGCAATATCCACGTTATTAGGGCGCTTAAGCCCTTTTACGGTTTTGTTAGCTAATATTTTGCCTTGCAGATTAAAAACATAAAGCGCGCCATCACTATTTTTGTCCGTACCAATGATCAGACTTTGCGCAGGATCATTGCGGTTAATCCAGATTGCCGGATCATCCGTATCAAATTCCACCGGATCTGTAACCACAACGGGCTTTATCTCCGCCGAATTTACGCCCGGTAAACTGAGATTATTTTTATTGGCAGCAGTTTGCCCGCAGGCTGTATTAAAAAGCAATAAAGCTAATGGCGCTATATAGAAAATATTATATCTGTTCATTAAATTAAAATGCCAGTCGGTTGCCGCACAGCAACCGACTGTGATGAAGTGAATTATAAATTATTTTACTTTGTTCCGAAAGCACCTACAAAGCTTGATGGATCAGGAGATTTATAGGTTATACCATTTACAATGATACCTGCGGCATGGTGCCTGGTAAAAGTAGTGATGCCCTTGGTTAACGCCGGCGAACCTGCTTTTAAATGAAAATCCCAGCTGGTATTAAAATCCGCGTTGCTGTTTGATGTACTCAAGGGATAATTTACAAACTGCGGATCATTGGCGCCGGCAGTTTTGCCAATTACATCATTTACACCTGCCACAATATCAGCACTGGGCTGAAACTGGTTAACCGTAGCCTGGTCAAACCCGTAATACCAGTTATTGCTGTATACAGATCGTTTATCCTCGGGCTTCTTGGTATCTCTTTTAACTCCAAAACGGGTATTGGCAAAAAGGTTGTTGTATAAATCGGCACGAACTGTGCTTTCCAGCCAAACAGATCCACCTTTGGCGGTAGGCCTCCTCCAGCCGGTGTTGATCATGGTATTATTATAAGCTATAATATAAGCCTGGGGCACGCGGTCGCCGGTGTTTGATAGTTTAAAGGCATTGGTATTGGCACTGTATACCATGTTATAGGCCAAATCTGCCAAACATCCCGATTTAAAATTCATGGCCTCGCCACCGGTAACGCCTGTAGTGTAAAATAAGTTGTTGGCAAAAATCACTTTTCCACCTTCTATATAGGTACAATCTTCGTTAAAGTTCCTGATGATGCTATTTACTACTATAAGCTTTCCGTTAACGTTTGAGAACCATAATGCCGGTAAATTTTCGCCGCTTACCGCCTTGTACAAACCCTGCTTTACCGATGTTGAAGCATCAGAGGTTGTAGAGCCGCCGTATTCCAATATGGTATTATCAAGCACCAGCTCGGCACAACTTGGGGCAGCAAGTATACCTCCCCATAGCCTGCCAAATTTTTTGGCGGTTGTTTTATAAGCATCGTTTACGGTAAATTTTACCGGGTTTTCTGCCGTACCATAAGAGTAAAGATTTCCTTTTACAATAATTTCGGGCTTGGCAACGGTATCCATCACTACGGTTACACCTTCTTCAATAGTTAATGATTTCCCGGCCGGGATAATGATATCACCCTTGATCATCTGTGTACTTCCTTTTGCCCATACACCCGATACCTCACCAATAGCCGATCCATCAGCCGGCGTAGTATCAACATCAATATTTGCTTTTTGGCAACCTGCAAAAACCACAACCGATAATGCGAAACCTGCAAAAATTTGTTTTAAGTTCATTTTATATATTTTTAAATGATGATGTTTTTATAATTTATACCTGATACCTAACAGGTAACTTTGTTTATAATAGTCCTCGCGGATTAACGTTTGCCCGTTTGATACAAGCGTCTCCTGGATTTTAAGATTTTCGGGATTGGTGCCTTTGATGAACAGTTTAGCTGGTGTGTTAAGCAGGTTTCCCGCCTTTAAAAACACACTTAAACCACTTTTAAATCTTTTTTCGGCCGAGAAGTCCATCTGTATAAAGCCTTTCTGCCACAGGTCATTATTTAAAAACTGTGAAACTGTATTGATACGTGGCCCGGTATAAGCACCAGCCAGCTGTGCATCCCAACCTTTTTTGGTATCCTTATAGAGTAAAGAAATATTAGCAATATGGGCAGACTGGCCATAAAGCGGGCGTGATTGCTCAACCGAAACGGCCTCTACATCACCTGTTGAACTGTTAATTACCCTTGAAGTTTTAGGCGTGGTAATGCGTGAGTGGGTATAGGTATAGTTGGCCTTGATACCAAATTTATTAAAGAATTTAATGTAATCGATCTCTGCACCATAGTTACGCGCGGTACCAAAATTACCCGGACTATAATAAATATCCTGCCCCCGGGTGGCATCTGCCTGGAAAGTGTATTCTATAGGATCTTTTATAGATTTATAAAAGCCACCTACCAATAACTGCTCAGATGCATCAGGGAACAGCTCATAGCGTAAATCAAAATTATCTGCTTTAGCACGTTTCAAATCCGGGTTACCGCGTTCCTGGTATTCTTCGTTTACTACCTTGCTTGGTACAACTTCATAAAAGCCCGGGCGGTTAAGCGACTTGAAGTATGATGCATGCAGCTGGTCTTTATCGCCCAGTTTATATTTTAAAGTTAAACTTGGCAATACATCGGTATAAATCTGGCTTCCTTTAGGTTTTAGCTCACCAGCCGGAAACAACAGGTTATATGCCTGGTTGGTATGCTCAACCCGGGCGCCGCCAATTACCTGTAAGGCATTAGCCGTAAATTTAAACATACCGTAACCAGCGCTTGTTTTCTCTGAAGCATCATAGGTTAATGGGTTATTCACAGCGCCCCCTGGATTTTGAACAGCCCACGCTACATCGGTATAGTTTTGAAAGTCGGTACCATACAGTGCCGCCGTGTTAACCGGGTAAAGGGTGTAGTTATTAAAAAAGCTGCTGCGTTGCTTATCCCTATATAAGCCACCAGCTGTAAAATCAACATTTACATTACCAACAGGTACGGTGTAGGTGATATCCAAATAACCAGATTTATCTTCATCGGTGTTGCGCTCCCAGCGGTGGGTGCTTTGATCAACCACGGTACGCCTGTCAACATTATTATCACGTACGCCACTTAGTGAAATGGTTGTATTATCGGGCACATCGTTTTTGGCTGATGAATAAACTGCAGACCATTGGATCTTTAATTTGTTATCAAATAGCTTATGATCGCCATGCAAAGTGCTATTGTATATTTGCTGCTGGGTTAAACGGGTACGGGTGGAGTAACCTAATTCCGCATCACCTGCCGAAGGGTTATAACCGGTAGAGTAATTGGTAGATACCGCGTCCCTGGTTTGGATGTTATCAAGTTTTACGTACACGTTATACAAACTCAGTTTATTGTTTTTATCAAACACGTAATCAACCTTACCGTGTAAGCCGTGACGCTTTTGCTGTTCTGAAAATTGACGCTTACTTTGACCCGTGATTACCGCATATTGATCGGTACTGTTTACTGCCGAACTATAAAAGGTACTATTACTACCCCTGTAGGTATTTTGGTAGCTGCCCGCCAAAATAACACCCAGCTTATCATTAAAAAATCGCTGCCCTATTGATAAACTTCCTACCAGGTTTGGAGCCGGCTTCTTTGAATCATAGTTTAATGTCCCTTTAGGAAAATCGGTTTGGGTTGCCTGGAAATTTTTGCCCCCAATTTCATAAGGCGACTTGTGGTTTATGGCCGATGATTGGTAACCGAGGAAATTACGGTCGAAAAACAACTGGTTGTACCCGCCTGCTAAATTGGCATTCACTTGAAAACGGCTTGGTGCATCTTTCATTACCATGTTAACTACCCCACCAACGGCATCGCCTTCCAGGTTGGGGGTAAGGGTTTTGTATATTTCAAGCCTTTCCAGTAAGTCGGCAGGGAATATATCAAGCGGAACATAGCGGTATTGATTATCGGGACTTGGGATTTTAACTCCATTTACCAGGGTATAATTGTACCGTTTATCCATACCTCTTAAAATAGCATACTGCGCGTCGCCATTGCTGTTACGCTCTACCGAAACTCCGGATACACGTTGGATAACGTTGGCCACCGTCAAATCGGGTGACGCCTCAATGGCCCGGCCCGATACTATATTCATAACCTGCACAGATTGCTGCTCAATACGGCGGGCCTCATGCTCGGCCGATCCATCTTTTTTTGATGTTATGGAAACTTCCTGTAAATCCTTTCCGTTTGCCTGCATGTAAATTTTCACATGCGGGTAATCTTCCTTTTTTATGTCAAGTTCCTTAACAACCGTTTTATAGGATAAAAAAGAAACACGAAGAGAAAATGAACCGGCAGAAACACCTTTGAGTTCAAAAGAACCATCGAGCCCTGTTGAGGTTACTTTATTGGCCTGATCAAGAATAACTGTTGCGCCAACAAGTGGCTCACCCGTGCTTTGATCATAAACATGACCTTTTAATGTAGTAGCGCTTGCGGCAGTTGCGCAAAACACAAATACCAATAATAGCTGTATAAGTTTATTCATTTTTAAATTCGTTTGTTCAACAATGTTTACTCGTTTTTTTGTGGCGCAAAGGTGTACCAGCAGCACGCTACAACTGAAATTTACACTGTTACAAAAAGTATACACCGTTACATATGCCATATACAACATAGCAACACAAAATCACAAATAATTAACAGTCAAGCATTTATGCAATTAAAAAAACGCCATTATCATTTAGTTACCGTTACATTAATATAATGTTAAGTGGTTTATTGAGTTAAACTGCACCCTTTGAGCATAAAGGATAATGGCTTTAAAGCGTTTGGATAAACGCCGATAGGTTATCGCCCTGATTAAGGCTAAGTTTTTTACGCAGGCGGTATCGGGAAACCCGCAGGCTATCCATAGATATCCCTAACAGGGTTGAGATATCCTTAGAGTCGAGATTAATTTTAAGCAGCGCGATCAGCCGCATATCTGCCGAGGTAAGTTCATTACTATGCTTCTTCAGATCTTCAAAAAACCGCTGGTGTACCTGCTCAAACGCGGCAGTAAACTCTTTCCAGTGCTGTTCGTGGTTAAAGCTTTGGTTTATCTGGTGAATGATCTGCTGCATCTGTTTCTTCTGATCGCGTTTATCCTCCTTAACCATTTCCTGGAGGGTATTACGCAGGCTCTCCAACAGCTGATTGTTTTTTATCAGGTTTAAAGTATGGTTGGATAATTCTTTGCTTTTTAGCTCCAACTGCTGCTTTAACGTTTCTTCCTGTAGCTGTTTGTTTTTTAACTCCAGGTTCATGAGTTCATGCAGGGTTGCAAAAATCGATTCTTTTTGAGCTGCAAGTACGCGTTGATCTTTAATTTTTAAACGTTGCCTGCTAAAAATAACCAGACCCAAAACTACCAGTAAAACAACCACAACTACCTCGGCAATGGTAATTACCTGGTTGGTTTTACGGATGCTGTTTAACTTTGATATTTCATCGCTTTTTTTATTTATATCATAAAGCACCTGCAAAAAGGCGGTTTGGTTCACCCCTTCTTTTGAATAAACCTCCAACGAATATTTACGACTAAGCTCAATATAATGGTAGGCGCTATCCAGCCGGTTCAATAGTTTGTAAGCCTTGCCCAAGTCCCGGCAGGCGGCCGCGAGCTGATAGGTATTGCTGGTTTGCTGCGCAAGCCTTAATGCTTTGTACGATAATTTTAAGCTTTCTTCATACTTGCCGGTTTTACGTAATATATCGCCAAGGTTATTAACAACCTCAATGCTGCCTATTTCGTTATTAACCTGCTGGTAAAGCAGCAATGATCTCGTGAAACAATTATAAGCAGAATCATACCGGGCCTGATCTTCATAAATGCTGCCCAGGTTTTCATATATCTTAGCTGCCCCTTGTTTAAAGTTGATTTTTTGATACTTATTTAAGGCAAGGTTTTGGTAATAAAAAGCACTGTCATACTGCTGATGCTTTTCATAAAGATGACCGATGTTTCCAAACATATCTGCCTCACCCTTTAAATTTCCGTCCTGTTTATATATGGATAGCGCTTTATCATATAATGCCCGCGATTTTCGGATCTCCTTATTGTAGTAATACAATATGCCCATCTGGCTCAAATTGGCCGCCAATAGTTCCTTATTGTTTGATGTTTCAAATATTTTATCAGCCCTTAAATAAAAATCAAGCGCCTGTGCATAATGCCCCTGGTTAAAGCAAATTATGCCCATTTGCTGCAAACAGATGCCGGTTGTTAAAACATCATTAACTTCTGTAGCTGCAGCATATACTTTCTTCAAAATATTGAGCGCAGAATCGGGATGATTTTGACTTATCGCCATTGTATTGGATAATCGCTTATCCTGGGCATGAAGGCCTGCCGGCAAAATTATCGTAAGCAGGCAAAAGCAATTCATAACTAAATACCTTATAACCTGCCTGCCCGTACTTATCATTTTTTATATCCCGCTAATTTTTAATACAGCCTCAAAATACTAAAGCTTTTCCAAAACAAAGTAAAGCAATCAGTATGACGATAATGTTAACAAGCATTTTACATTAAAGCAATACCAGGCACATTGAATACAAGCCTTTTAATTGATCAAAAAGACGTTAATTTTATATAGGATTTAAAAAAAATGTCATCATGAACGCTTGAAGGATCTATTCGCAGACTGTGCAGGGCGAAGAAGAATGGCGAATAATAGATCCTTCACTGCGTTCAGGATGACAAAAAGTATTTTTTTAAACACATCATAGGTATGCACGAAGCGATAACGTCGGTTTATTTATTTTTAGACAGCCTCTTATAAATTGCAAATGGAAGCGATAAACAAAATGGATAGCGAATTGGGCGGGGCATCCTGGGAGCCGGGTACCCCGCCAACCTACTGGCTTACCCGGTTTGTGATTCTTCGTTTGTTAGGTGCAATCTACGTTGTAGCTTTCCTGGTGGCAATCAATCAAATTGTGCCTTTAATCGGGTCTAATGGGCTGCTGCCGGTTGGCATTTATTTAAAACAGGTAAGCGCCGCGCTTGGTTCTGCCCAGGCCGGGTTCCTGCGCTTGCCATCAATCTTTTGGCTTTGGCATTCAGATTCGGCACTTTTAATTGCTGCCTGGTTTGGGTTTATACTTTCCTGCATAGTAATGGCAGGTTATGCCAATGCGCCGCTGCTTGCTGTACTCTGGTTTCTATACATGTCTTTCGTTCATGCAGGGCAGGATTGGTATGGATACGGCTGGGAGATCCAACTCAGCGAAACTGGATTTATAGCCATCTTTCTATGCCCGCTGCTGGATCTGCGGCCTTTTCCACGATACCCGCCGCCTATGCCCATCATCGTTTTGTTCCGATGGCTTATCTGCCGTATCATGCTTGGTTCCGGGTTGATCAAGTTTCGCGGCGACAAAGTATGGCGCGATGGTACCGCCTTATATTACCACTTCGAAACACAACCCATCCCCGGTCCGTTGAGCCGATGGCTTCATTTCATGCCGCATACCATGCTCAAAATTGGTGTATGGTTCAATTGGCTGGCCGAGCTTGTTGCCCCGTGGTTTGTATTTGGGCCTCGCCTTGTGCGCGCACATTGCCGGAGTTATTATCGTGTTATTCCAGTTCACCATTATTCTCAGTGGCAATCTTTCGTTTTTAAACTGGCTTACCATCATCCCCGCCTTAGCTTGTTTCGATGACGGTTTCTGGTCGGGAGTTCTTCCCCGCGCGCTGGTTTGTAAAGCGGCAGCCGCTGCCAGTCGGGCCGAAGAATCTCAACCTATGCAAATCACCGCCTGGGTTATTGCCGGCCTTATTGCCATCCTGAGCATTCAGCCGGCCCTTAACATACTATCTCCGGCGCAAATCATGAATACATCCTATGATCCGCTTGACCTCGTGAATACGTATGGCGCATTTGGCAGTGTGGGACAGGAACGTTTGAATGTAATATTTGAAGGAACAATGGATGAGACGCCCGACGACAAAGCCAATTGGAAACCCTATATATACAAAGGACTGCCTGTATTGCTCAACAAACAACCGCCACAAATAGCGCCCTACCAGTTGCGTTTAGACTGGCAAATGTGGTTTGCTGCAATGTCATCTCCCGAGGAATACCCCTGGACGCTGAACATGATGTGGAAACTGCTTCACAATGATCCCGGTGCTGTAAATTTATTTGCCGGCAATCCCTTTCCCAACCAGCCACCGCGATATATCCGGGCAGTGTTGTACCGTTATAAGTTTGCCAAACCAGGCAATCCAAAAGGCCTTTGGTGGAATCGCGAGCAAATCAATATCTGGATTCAACCTACTTCGGCAAAAGATCCGCTCCTCGTTAAATTCTTAAAAAGTGAAGGTTGGATACCTTAATTGGGTTAAACTCAAATAAACGGCTGTTTATCAAAATGGGCAATTACCCGGCATCCCCTAATTCAGCGAGGCCATAAATATTATACAAAAAATGAATAATTTTGAAGTCGTCCCTGCATGGTCAACAAACCGGTTAAACCAGAAAAATGGAAGCGAAAGAAATATTAAAACAGCATATTACCAAAACAGCTCCATTGACCGATGAGCAGTTTGATTATCTTTTTACCTATTTCAAACCGCAATCTTTCAAAAAAGGCCAGGTATTAATCAGCGAAGGTGAAAAGGTAGATCACGAATACTTTGTGATCTCCGGCTGCTTAAAAGCCTTTTTCATTAACGACGAAATCAAAATGTACATTCTGCAGTTTGCTATGCCTACCTGGTGGACATCGGATTACGGCGCCTTATACAACCAGACCAAGGCCACCATTAATATTGATTGTATTACCGACGCAGAAGTACTTTGCCTTTCTAATCATGACCGCGAAAAAATATGCAGCGAGCTGCACCAGGCCGAACATTTTTTTAGATGGAGGACCAACAGAGGATACCTCGCTTCGCAAAAAAGACTGCTATCATTTATGAATAATGATACCAAGGCCCGTTATGAAGAATTGCTTTCATTATATCCCCAGCTGTATAACCTGGTACCCAAACACCTTATAGCAGCTTACCTCGGCGTCTCCAGGGAAACGTTGAGCAGGCTTTATAACGCCCATAAATAAGCCGCGTACGAATGTGATATACATCACGTAGCTACCCGAAGTTTCCTCCTTTCCTTTGTACTATCAAATCATTAACGATTGATAACATAAAGAAATGGAAACTAAAAAATTTGCAGTCGCAAGTGCTCAAAGCGACATAGACTGGACCGGCAGAAAAGTAACCGGAGCTCACAATGGTACCATCTCCATTAAAGGAGGTACACTTACCCTGGATGATAACAGGCTTAGCGGTGGAAACTTCATCATTGACACCACCTCTATAAAAATACTGGATGTTACCGATCCGGCTACCAACGCTCAATTTGCAGGTCACCTGTTCTCTGAAGATTTCTTCGCTACAGAAAGCTTCCCTGAAGCCACATTTAACATTACCAGTACCGACTATATCAGCGATGGCAAATACCAGATAGGTGGTGATTTAACTATTAAAGGTATTACCCACCCTGTTAGCTTCACTGCCGATGTACTTATTACAGATAAGACTATCACATCATCGGGCAAAATTGTTGTTGACCGTACCAAATACAACATGAAGTTCCGTTCGGGCAACTTTTTTACCAACCTGGGCGATACACTCATCTACAATGAGTTTGAACTTGATGTGAAATTAACAGCCCTTGCTGCTCTTTAATTTAATAGCCTAACAGCTAAAGCAAATTTCAAAAACAATTTTTAAACAAGATCATGAAAACACAAACAGTTATAGTAACCGGCGGCTCAACAGGGATTGGCAAAGCCATCGCCGAAATATTTTTACAACACGGACATAACGTAATTATTAACGGTGCCAATGAAAACAATTTAAAGGCAACCTTTGATGAACTGGGTAACCACGACCGCTTAGCCATGGTAGTCGGCGACATCAGCAAACCGACAACCGGCCAGTTACTTGTTGATACAGCGGTAACACGCTTTGGCGCAGTTGATGTACTGGTAAACAATGCCGGCATATTTGAACCTAAACAATTTTTAGATGTGGATGAAGCCCACCTTGACAGCTTTTTAAATATTAACCTAAAAGGTACATACTTCACCAGTCAGTCGGCTATTAGGCAAATGCTGGTACAAGGTGAAGGTTCGATCATCAACATCGGCACGGTATTGGTTGACCATGCTATAGGTGGTTTCCCTGCTACAGCCCCAATTTCAAGCAAAGGCGGTATCCATGCTTTAACCAAACAACTGGCTACAGAATTTGGAAAAAACAACATCCGTGTAAACGCCATAGCTCCGGGTATTATCAGAAGCCCCTTACAGGCTAAAACAGGCGTAAGCGATGCCGATAGTCTTGCCGGCCTTCACTTACTTAACCGTATTGGCGAAACCAGGGATGTTGCAGAACTGGCCCTTTACCTGGCAGGCAGCAATTTTGTAACCGGCGAAATTATCAATCTGGATGGCGGGCACGTATCTGGTCACCATATTGCATAATTAGATAAACAGCCATGCAAAGGCACTTAATAAGCCTTTGCATGGCTATTCATCGCAAAACAAAAAAAACAATGAACACCTATAGAGATAATGCAAAGGCTGTAGCAGCGGTATTATCCACCTACTTTGATGGCATTTTTTTTGGGGATTTAGCGCGGCTCCGCAGTGCTTTTCACCCGCAGGCATTGGTAGCCGGCGATATAAACGGACAGCCCTATTTTAAAACCCTTGATCAGTACCTGGAAGGTGTTAAACTCCGCAAAAGCCCGCATGAACTGAATGAAACATTCGGTATGAAGGTATTGGCAATAGAGATTATCAATTCCATAGCTTTTGCTAAGGTTCATGTACCTATGTTTGAGTTTAATTATTATGACCTGCTTTCGCTAAACAAGATTGATGGTAAATGGGTTATTGTTAACAAATTATTAACGCATGTAAATGTTTAAGCCATGTGGAACCAAACAAAAATCACCCAACTATTGGGTATCAAATATCCTATATTGCTGGGCCCCATGGGTGGAGACTTTTCAACACCCGAGCTTTTAGTAGCAGTATCAAACGCGGGCGGACTGGGAAGCCTTGGAGCCTACACCCTTACCCCCGAACAAATACTGGAAACCAGCCAGATCATCAGGCCAAAACAGATAAACCTTATAATATTAACCTATGGGTATCTGATGTTGATGAACGCCTGACCAATTTCTCTGCAGAAAACTTGCAAAAAGTGGAGGCATTGTTTAAGCCCTATTTTGATGAGCTGGAAATCCCGCTGCCAGAACTGAATACCAATATTCCATCCAAATTCTTGAAGCAGGTAGAAGCTATCTTCCAGATAAAGCCAGCTGTATTCAGCTTTATATTCGGGATCCCGCCAAAAGAGATACTGAATGAAGCACGCAGATTGGGAATCAAAACCGTAGGCGCTGCCACTACTATTGATGAAGCATTAGCTTTGGAAGAAGCGGGTGTGGATGCGATAGTTGCTGCCGGCTTTGAAGCAGGAGGCCACCGCCCATCATTCTTACGGCCGGCTTATGATTCTTTAACCGGAACATTTGCCCTGGTTCAACAATTGAAAAGCAAAGTAAAAACACCCATCATTGCCGCGGGTGGTATTGCAGATGGTAAAGGCGTTGCAGCTGCATTAACACTGGGTGCCGATGCTGTACAGTTGGGAACGGCCTTCTTGATTACTGATGAATCAAACGCCACACCTATTCATAAAGCCCGGCTAATGTCCGACGAAGCTAAATATACGGTACTATCCAAATCCTTAACCGGCAGAATGGGCAGAATGATTCGTAACCGCATTACCGAAGAGGTTAAATACGAAACCGAAGTACTGCCATTCCCACTCCAAACCCGCCTGATGGGACCTTTAAGAGCGGCGGCAGTTGCCCAGGGTAAAACAGATATGATCAATTTTTGGTCGGGACAAAATGCGGTTAGTTTGAAACATACCAAAGCGGCAGAGCTAATGCAGGCACTGGTAACAGAAACACAGCTTATCCTTCAGCGTTGACCGGACTGAGGCAATTCCCTATTTCGCAAACTATTATAAGCGTGGAGATAGGGGTTGCCCGGATACCTGTGCTAACTGTGGTGGTGATATGTTCAAACTAACATTTACTTTTTATAGTCAAAACTTCGAACTTCCGAAATCTGAAGGAATCTCCATATTTATTGTGACAAAACCGGCCACCGACTAAAAATATTTGATTGCACCCTATAGCCGTCATTATTTCAAGTCCTGCAGATAAGCTTACAATTTTTCTACGCTTTGCTTTATTCCTCGTCGTCTTTACAGCGTTGGGGCACAAAAAAGCACGGTAGTACTCAAAACTACCGTGCTTTTATATTATAGCTAACTGAATTTAATCAGCAGATTCATTTTTTAATAAAAAGCGAAGCGGGCTGATTGGTCCGAGTGGGATGAAATCAAAATCCATCATGCCGGCTACACCTAAGGGGAGTTTCTCCAGAAGCCGTTGTGCTTCGGCGGGGCTTGTAACGTTCATGATGAATACCACTCCGCTGATATCCGGCTTAACATACCACTGCTCAATTGCACCGGTTAGATAAAGGCTCACCGTTGCGGGCACCTCTTTGATCATTACCGGAAGTCTATCGCTCTTTATTAATCCTTTTTCTGTCCAGCTGCCTATGGCCAGTATTTTTGTTGTTGGAGTACTTAGGTCTACTAAATTTTCTGCACTGCTATTTTCTGTGTTCATGATCTACTTATTTAAAATGTGTTAATTTTTGTTTTTGATTAATTTTCTGATGTTGACTATGTGAGCCAGTAATGCAATGGGCACAATAAAACAAGGAAGCCATACAAAGGGGAAATAGAACAAGGCAACGTTAGGCTGATCGAAGGCAAGCTTCTGGAAATCAAACGGCGCTGATAATATCCCGGTAACAACAATATTGGCCAGTAGTAATAAACAAGCAATATTCCAGGCCAGCAGCGCGCTCCTGCCGAGTGCATTTTTGATGTATCCCCAGTAATAAATCAACGGCGCGGTTAGCCCGCACAGAATATCAAAGTTTCGGCCCTCAAAAGTCATAATTTCCGGTATCGCCTTATGGAGGAATAACCAATATAAGGTGAGCTCTACCGGAACCCTCACGATATGGATCAGCGTTAATGTTTTTGCATCGAAGCCATCCATTAACAGCCTGCCTTTTTTTGTAAGGAACAGAATTACAATCAGCACAACCGGCGGCATGAGTAACAGCGCGAACCTGGGAGGAGTGCCGCTGCTGATAAGGTAAAACCCTGATAGACCGATTGTTGACTGCAACACAAGCCACAGCAGCATGATAATAATTACGGGTTTGGAATGATTGCTGGCTTTGTACATCAATGCTACGGTGAGCAACGTGGTGAGTACAAATATTACTGGGATATAGATTGGTAAATGTTCCATCGTTTTGTTGTTTTGATGAAACAAAGGACGGGAAACTACAACCGCGGCATCTTGCCAAATGACAAGAAATGATAATGTGTTTATTTTTTTGAAAGGGCGGCCCTTATCCTGCTTAATGAGGTATCTGTAATGCCAAGATAGGTTGCAATGTTTTTTAAAGGGGCGTGCTGAAATATCTCCGGCTTAGTTTTTAATAAAGTGGCATAACGCTCTTCCGCTGTTTCGGTGATCGTAGACAGCATCCGGGTTTTGAGTTCCGAAAATCCTTTCACCAGCATCGATCGTCCAAACTCTCTAAATTCGGGTAAAGAATGGAAAAGGTCATTTAACTGCTTATAGGTGATAAACCAGCCTTCGCAATCTGTTAAAGCCTGTATGTTTTCTTTTGATCTCGTCCGGTTGAAAAATGAAGCCACTTCAAAAATGATCTGTCCCGGCGCGTAAAAATTAGTAGTTATCTCATTTCCCTCAATATCGAAGGCAAAGGCCCGCATATAACCCTTGTCAAGAAATAAATATTCATCGGCTATCTTATCTTCGGTAAGCAGGAAATGATTTTTTGCAATAACCTTTTGTTCAAACCTATCGGCGAGTTCTTTAGCCATAGATAATGAAACCAGGTTGCTATTGTGAAAAAAAGCAGAAAGGTGTTCTTTACTCATCAGATAAATTAGCTGAACGAATATAATCAAAATTTGCAGGTATAATATTTCAACATCCCAAGCCCTTTTGTTTGACAGATTTCATAGTATTTTTTTATTTTTGCCTGCGTAATTAAAACACCGCTGTATGTAATAGCTAATTTCTTTCCGGGAAAATAAACAGGACCCTATCAGGCTCCTGTAATTATTCACTCTTTTAAAAGAAATTATGCTTATTCTGCAAGATGTTGCTTACATACATCCCAATAGGGATTTGTTGTTTGCTGATATTAACCTCGTTATCAACAAACAAGATAAAATAGCCTTAATTGGCAATAACGGTATAGGGAAATCTACCCTGCTGAAACTTTCGGCCGGAAAATTACAACCTTCAAACGGACTCATAAAAACTACCACCAGGCCATACTATGTGCCACAGATTTTTGGCCAGTATAATGATTATAGTATTGCCCAGGCCCTTGAAATTGACGCGAAATTAAATGCCTTAACAGAAATTCTTGACGGCAACGTAACCGATACAAATATGGCATTGCTTGATGATGACTGGGCAATAGAAGAACGTTGCAGAGAAGCTTTGGCGCATTGGGACCTTGAAGGATTAGATCTCTCTGAAAAAATGGAAAAACTGAGCGGCGGACAAAAAACGAAAGTTTTTTTGGCAGGCATAATCATGCACCGCCCCCAAATAGTTTTACTGGATGAACCGAGCAATCACCTGGACAGAGCCAGCAGGGCCATGCTTTACAATTATATCGAAACCACCTCCAACACGCTGGTGGTGGTAAGCCATGACAGGACCCTATTAAATCTCCTGAATACGGTTTGCGAACTCAGCAAACACGGCATCACAGTATACGGTGGCAATTATGATTTTTACGCCGAGCAAAAAATGATTGAAAGCGATGCTTTAAACCAGGATGTTAAAAGCAAAGAAAAGGCGCTCCGTAAAGCAAAGGATACCGAAAGGGAATCATTGGAACGGCAGCAAAAACTGGATGCCCGGGGAAAGAAAAAGCAGGAAAAGGCTGGGCTACCCACTATTTCTATGAACACATTCAAAAACAATGCAGAGAAAAGTACCTCGCGGGTAAAAGGGGTACATGCAGAAAAAGTGGGTTCTATTTCGCAGGAGTTAACTCAATTACGGAGCGATTTGCCGGATATCGGTAAAATGAAGATGGGGTTCAACAATTCCGGGCTTCACAGGGGGAAGGTATTGATTGATGCAAAAAACATCAACTTTGGATACGCCAATCAATTGCTTTGGCAACAGGCGCTGAATTTCCAAATCAGGAGTGGCGAACGTATTGCACTCAATGGGGTAAATGGCTCTGGTAAAACAACGGTAATAAAAATGATTTTAGGTGAGTTAGAGCCGCTTGCAGGAACCATTGACAGGGCAGCTATCAGCACTATTTACATTGACCAGGACTACTCACTGATTGATAATAAACTTAACGTTTATGAACAGACCCAACAATTTAATTCGGGTGCATTACAGGAGCATGATATCAAAATTCGCTTAAACCGTTTTTTATTTACAAAGGACTATTGGAGTAAACCCTGTAATGCGCTTAGTGGCGGCGAGAAAATGCGATTGATGCTTTGCTCCCTAACAATAGGCAGGCAGGCACCCGATGTTATTATATTGGATGAACCCACCAATAACCTGGATATTCAGAACATTGAAATTTTAACCTCCGCCATTAATGAATATAAAGGAACGCTCCTTGTGGTATCTCACGATGATTTTTTTCTGAAACAAATAAATATGGAACGTTCCATCGATATTGAATAAGGACGTGATCTAAAAAAAGTACCCGGCGATTGAATACTGCCGGGTACTGAATATTGATTATCATCCAATCCCGATGCATTATTCGATCATCTATTGTGTTGCAGCATTCTTTCCGGGTTGAAAATCAGCTATTGTTGTAAAATATTGTAAAGATAAAACCCAGGTAATTGTGATGAACAGCGTAAGTTTCTGTAAAATGGGTAAAACCTCCAGGTAGCTGCTGGTATAATATACATACTCTGAGCAATAAAAAGCAAGAAGACAAATGGTGGAAATAATTTTAAATAAAAGCAACCTGGATTTGTATACAAATACGGTAATATAAAACATACTTACGAGGGCCATGGTGCATGCTATGGTAACCATAATGTCGTGATATGGTGTCACGGCTAAAAATGCAAATATCATTGCACCGGCTCCAAAGTATCTAACTATTTTGGCTGCGCCCTTTGTTGGTATTTTCTTTGAAATTTCGATAAAAAATAAAGCAAAACTGGCACTAAGGAACAACATGCCGAAAATAGCCCAAATCCGGGATCCGTTGTTTAAGCCATTAACTGCTTTTTCGCCAAAGAGGTTACTCAGGTAGTTGTTTTTCCAGTCGTACCCAATGGAGTTTTTGTCGTGTTGCGAGCCGCCCGGATAATACAGTGTAGCTACCAGCAGCAGTAATAAAGAAATGATTATTCCAATTAAAATCGAGTGTTTTCTAAGCATACAATATCGGTTTAGAATATGCCAAAGCAGTCGCTTTATTTAGTTTTTATGAGATCCTTTTGTGCAAAACTGCTAACTCCTAAATATACAAAAATCGGGAAAGGAAATAGCATATTTGTTTAACCAACCATCACCGTTATGTATCCAGTTCAGTTTTTGTTCCGCATTGCCAAAACCGTGGCTGTTGCCGCTATCGCCTTAATGACTTTACTGGTTGTTATTGGCAATATAACCGACTATTTCACCAATTATCATTTTGTGGAGCATGTGATGAAAATGGATACGATTTTCCCGCGCAGCCATTTATATTACAGGCATGTGGAAAGCCCATTTCTTTTTCATGCCGGATATATTATCCTTATTGCGATGGAAGCATTGATGGCATTTTTCGGCATTAAGGGAGGCTGGCTGCTTTTCAAAAACTTAAAATCAGATGCTTCGGTGTTTCATGCGTCCAAAAATTGGGCTGTCGCGGCAATTACTATTGGAATAATAATCTGGTTTTTAGGTTTTGAAGTGGTGGGCGGTGAATGGTTTGCGATGTGGCAAAGTACAAGTTGGAATGGCTTAGGCGCAGCGGAGCGAATTGTCAGCTTCCTGGTCCTGGTTCTTATTCTGCTGCATTTAAAAGAGGAGTAGTGATAATTTAGCTGATAGTCAAAAAAATACGCTTTTTCAACTGAACGTTTAAGCAATGTAAATTGACCTTTTCAACAAGGCGGTGGGTTGTTATTCCACCTTTCTTTGTGTTATCATTAAAACAAAGAAAACATGAAAACAATATTCATTACCGGTACATCCAGCGGCCTTGGGAAAGCGGCAGTTCATTTATTTCACAGCAAAGGCTGGAAGGTGATCGCCACTATGCGCGACGTAAGCAAGGGCAAAGATTTTGACAGCCTGGAACGGGTCACTGTTTTGCCGCTCGATATTACTAAACCCGAGGAAATTAAAAACGCCGCCGCTGCCGCAATTGCTTTAGGAGATATAGACGTAGTACTTAACAATGCGGCCTATGGTGCAATAGGTCCGCTGGAAAGCGTAAGCGACGAGCAATTATTAAAACAGGTTGATACTAATTTGCTTGGTGCGATACGAGTTACGCAAGCTTTTGTTCCTTACTTCAGGGAAAAGAAAAATGGGTTGTTTATTAATATCACCTCCATAGCCGGCTTGGTCACTTTTCCGTTTGATAGTTTATACCATGCCGTAAAATGGGGGTTACAAGGATGGACAGAAGGGATGAGCTATGAACTGGCTGCCTTTGGCATTGGTATCAAAACAGTTGCGCCGGGTTTTATCAGAACTGAATTTGGATCAAATATGGTGCTTACAACTGCTGAACCCTATAAAGAATTAATGGACCATTACCTGGGTGTTGTAGCCGGTATGATGGATCCTAACGCAGGCGGTTCAACCGCCGAAGAAATTGCCGGGGTAATATATGAAGCAGCAACCGACGGAAAGGACCAGGTACATTATACCGCCGGCGCCGACTCGAAAGAGATGCATGAGCGACGTTTGCAGCTTGGTGCCGAAGCTTCAAGAAAAGAAATGTCGGCCATATTTTTAGGCTAACCGGGAATTAAACTCCAGCTCGGGGAACAGGAATGATGTAATTTGCACATTAGCCCTGTTCCCGTATATTTGATCATATGGCTAACACCACCAATCCGCGCTCACCTCAAATTGTTTATTCCTGCGTTTCGAAAAGAATGGTGGAGGGTGAACTTTTTATAAGGCAGCATGTGGTCGACTATATTATTTCGGGCACATCCGAGGTTCATTTTGGTGGCAAATCCCACCTGTTTAAAGCCGGCGACTTCCGCTTTGCCGTAAAAAACCGGTTGAGCAAGTTTGTGAAGCAGCCTCCGCCGGGTGGCGAATACCGCTCCATATCTATCTGTATTGATCACGATACATTGCTGCAATTAAAAGATCAATTCCGGCGCGACATAACCGCTGCCGGCAGGCAGTACGACAATGTTTTTTTATTGAAACCCAACCACCTTTTTAATAATTACATTGACTCCCTTTTACCCTACCTGGAACACAGCCAGCACATGGATGGCGAATTGGTAAAAGTAAAAATAAAGGAAGCGGTATTGGTTTTTCTGGGCGCTAACCCGGAACTAAGGAACCTGCTGTTTGATTTCAACGAACCGGGCAAAATAGATCTCCAGGCTTATATGAATGAGCATTATCAATACAATGGCGATCTTCAGCACTTTGCCTATCTTACCGGCAGAAGCCTATCAACCTTTAAGCGCGATTTTGAAAAAATATACCATACAACGCCAAGTCGCTGGTTGTTACAAAAGCGGCTTGAAGACGCGCACTATCTCTTAAAGGAAAAAAAGGTCAAAGCCTCTGAAGTGTACCTGGAGGTTGGGTTTAAGGATTACGCGCATTTCTTTGTGGCCTTTAAAAAGTTATTTGGTTTAGCGCCATCAATGGTTTAGGCTAAAACAAATTCGCCATAAGGGATTTTGTATAGTTAATTAGATTAAAATCACATTTTAAGTGATCGAAAAAAATGCAAGACCGGGGCCGTGCGCGATTCCTTCCTCGGGGAAGGGAAGGTAGGGGTTAAATCAGGCGTTCAAGTAACGTTGTAGATGGTAATGTCGGTGAAATCCATAGTGCTCCCCCATAATCCCGGTGTAACTATAGCGTAATTATTATGGCGTTGCCTACGGCCCAGGCTTTCCCCTCATACGCCTGCAGGCATTACGCGCCAGGCCGGTATCCTGTACAATCCTTAACGCGAAGATCTCATAAAGTCACGAGTACTCTGCCCTCATTCCCTTGGTTGCATACTCGCGCCAGATGGTGTTTTTATTTAGGGAAAATATATAAACAGGTTACTGTTTTGCAAACTACAGGCATAGTGGTTCGAAGTCGGGGACTTCGAACAGTGGGGTTGCGCAACCGAACTCAGTAATAATCCCAACACATTCAACCGTTATTATTTAAAAGTGATATTTTTATAGCATGTTAGACAGCACAACAGAGATAGAATTATTACGCACGACATTGGGCTCTGCCGGCATGAAAGCCGATGCATTTGATCTGTCGTTGCCGCATTGGAAACTAAAACAGTATAAAAAAGGCGAATTCTATAATGAATATAAAAATATTTGTAAGCACCTGGGGTTCATCATCAGCGGGGTGTTTAGAATCTATCGCGTAAATGGAGAAACAGGTGAAGAAAAGAATATGCTTTTTTTTACAGACCATCAATTTGTAGCTTCTTATAAAAGTTTCTTAACCCAAACTTCGTGCGACTATTATACAGAAGCAATGGCTGATTCATTAATATTATACATACATATCGATCATCTTAATGAATTGTATGAGCAATCTCATCAATGGGAAAGATTTGGCAGGATGGTTGCCGAAAAAGCCTTTTATGAAGTAATGGTTAATACAGAAGGATTCTTATTTAAAACTCCAGAGGATCGCTACCGGGAAATGGTGGAAAAGCACCCGAATATTTTTAACGCTGTACCGCTTTATCATATTGCCTCCTATCTGGGCATCCAGGGACCATCCTTGAGCCGGATTCGGAAGCGAATGGTAGGCAAATAAATCTTATAATATTCCATTCTCCTGCAATTGTTACCCGGTTTATCCATAAGTCCTTTCAATGGGTTATTCTATTGGCGTACTGCGTACAAAAAATCTTTTCAAATTTTCGATTTTAACCTGGGTTAAAATTATCCCGCCGGCTTACCCCGATGTTTGTGCTGTCCTAAACAATTAGGCATTAAACAAAATGAAAACAGCAATAATAGTTATGGCAATGAGTATATTAGGTTTTACTGCTCAAGCCCAAAAAACAAACAACAAAAATTCGGCAACTATCGTCCTTGTTCACGGAGCCTGGTCTGATGCAACAGCGTGGCAGGCCGTTGTTCCGTTACTAAAAGCCCAGGGGCACGAAGTGATTGCCGTGAACCTGCCAGGTCACGGAACCGACACCACCTCATTTGCCAACATCAGTTTACAATCCTACGTTGATGTTGTAAAGAATGCAATAGGCGACAGAAAAAATGTAGTTTTAGTAGGCCATAGCATGGCCGGTTTGGTTATCAGCGAGGTGGCGGAAGAGATCCCCGGTCAAATAAAAGAATTAGTTTACCTGGCCGCTTACTTACCCAAAAATGGAGAAAGCTTATTATCCCTTGCAAAGCAGGATGCAGACAGCCATGTTAGTAAATATTTACAAATTGATCAGACCACCGGTTCTGCAAACATTGCTAAAGATGGCATAATTGATGTATTCGCCGCCGATGCTCCTGCACAGATAAACGACTTCATCATCAATAGCGTTAAAGCAGAACCTTTAGCACCATTGGCAACACCGGTTACATTAAGCAACGAAAAATTCGGCAGTGTAAAAAAAGTATATATCCACACTGCGAATGACCATGCAGTTAGTTTACCATTGCAGGAAACAATGGTGAAAAACAGTCCGGTTAGTAAAGAATATTCATTACCAAGCAGCCATACCCCATTTATATCAATGCCCGCTAAATTAGCCGCCATTTTGCTAACAGCATCAAAATAAAACAAAGAATATAATACCAGCAAAGAGGCCGCCTTCTAAATGAAGACGGCCTTTTTGTTTAAACTTTTATCTGATAGAAATTTTAGCGAATAAATTTCCCATGGCAGGCCTCTTTTTGATCCCTGACTACCGAGCCCGAACTCTTTTATGTTTGATTGATATTAGCGAGGGGTTTGAAGGCACATTAACTTTTACTCGTTAATGCACTAACTAATTGACACTTATGGCATTTAAAATCATAGAAACCCAACCATTTTTCATCCAGAAACCATTCTCCGTTACATGATGGGCATTTTCTTGATTTATCCTTCGCAACTGAAATAGCCCGGTAGTTGAAAAGATAATAATAAGTAGGTACACCCGTCGCTTTCGCTATTCTATGGCAAATATCCCGGCCGAATTGCGAAAGTTGAGATTTAGCGTCAGACATTTGTTTTATTGCCCATTTTTCTCCAACGTTACAACCCATATTCAGATTATCACAGGAAACATAATCACCTTCCCAGGATTCGATATCAGTCCGATCTTTATCTGTTAATCCTTTTATTTGATAAATAGGAACCGGATGCCCACAAGTACCACAATCAATGGGTGAACTCTCATTTGAATAGGTAGTAAATAAGACGTACGAATCGCTACTATTGCAAGCACAGACATCCTTATAAAATGGAATATGTTGTCCAATAACTTCGGTATTTAATTTAGAATCACACCTCTCCTCTAAATTTTTAATTCTAACATTGACCCATTCATCATTATATCGTGTATCCAACGAGTTTAACTCCAATGAGGTTTGATAAGAAATTATTTCATTTCCCGAAAAGTAAGGAGATTCAATCCCACCCATAATTTGACCAGTTCGACAAAGACTTTCCATCAGAATAATAAATTCATCAAATAGTTTCTCTTTCTCAAAACCAGAATTTATAGTTATCGATATTTTTTGCTTGTACACTGAGAGATTAATATTATCACAACATCCCTAAGTTAAAAAAGAAATCCAATAGAAAAGCCTCCAGATTTTCATCTAAAGGCTTTCAATAATCTCCCTATAACACACCAATGGTCCGTCATTCAGTGGTCTCGTCCAAATTAACTCGTGGGATGAAACCTGGGACGCCGGTCTTCACCACTGCATTGTATCGTTGCCTGGTTTTAATGCGATTGATTTCCTCAAACGCGTCTTCGGGCAAGGGAGAGATGTCGAAATTCTCACGCGCGCGGGCGGCAGTTCTGGGCGTGGTAAGCAGAGCCGTGCCACGCTGCAGTGCCCAGGCCAATAGCACTTGGGCCGGTGATTTTCCAATCCGTGCAGCAATCGCCAAAACAACTGGGTCTTCTAGCGGCCCCGGCCTCATTCCATGACCCAATGGTGCAAAAGCTAAAAATGTTATGCCCTTCTCCTTGCAGAATTCCAGGAGCTCTGTTTCCGGCAGATATGGATGTGCTTCAACCTGGACCACGGCCGGCTTAATTCTCGCCGCTTCGTAGATGGGCAACAATTCCTTCAAGCTGACGTCAGACAGTCCGATAGCCCTGCATTTGCCACCGTCTACAAGATCCTCCATCGCCCTCCAGGTGTCGAGCAAATTCACGCTGTGATCGTAAATGACATTACCCTTTTCATCGCGCGGATCCTGCTCCTCCCCCGGTTGAAATGCAAACGGAGTGTGGATGAGATAGAGATCAAGATAGTTGATCCGGAGCCTCTTCAAACTCGCCTCGAATGCGCCTTCAACAAACTCGGGTCTATGATTGGTGTTCCACAACTTGGTGGTGACAAAGATGTCTTCGCGGGCAAGTCCTTCAGCGGCAAGTCCTGCCTGTAAGGCCTCGCCCACTTCGCTCTCGTTGCGGTATCGTTCCGCACAATCGAAGTGTCGAAATCCAGCTTCCAGCGCGTCCCTGGTGGCTCTTATCGTCTCGGCCGGATCTGGAATCAAGGTGCCAAACCCAAGCAGCGGCATATCGAGGGGGTTATTTGTTGACTTCATTTTATGATACGTTTTTTATCTAAATTATTAAAATGGAAAACTGCATGTAATAACAGCATTGTGTTATCAGCTATTCCAGGATAAAGTTAGGTACGTATTTTCTTTTCAATTCACCTAAAGCGCCAAAGATTTGATGATTCCGGCCAGCTCCCGTTTCTTACTTTAAGATGATATTATAAGGCTTCTTTTTACCTATAACAGCTGATCGAAATAATGGTTGAGAAAAATTTCAACCCGATAACCGTAACGCGGCCCTATTTGTATGCTATTGCCGCGCTTGATGGTCCCGCTAACGGAACGATTGCGGTTGATTTAAACCCTACAATATTTGCCCAGCGGTTAAAGTCGGCAAATGTGTAATCAAATCCTGTTCCGGTTTCAATAAGCATATTCAAACTCATCATCATACCAAAAACGTTTTGCTTTCTTTCATCATCAATGATGCCCTCAATAGCCACAAATGCCCCGCCCACAGGGATTGCGTCATAAGCTTTTTTCATTAATGATATTTTATTTTCTTCGTCCCAATCATGCAGGATATTTCCCATTACAACAATGTCTGCATGAGGTATTGGCATGGTGAAGAAGTCGCCGTTTGCAGTTTTTACACGATCTGATAACCCGAATTGCTGTATGGTAGCATTTGCAATAGGCTCAACCGGCGGCAGATCAAAACTTGTACAATGCATATGGGAATTATCCTTTGCAACCATAACTGAAAGCAACCCTGCCGAACCGCCCACATCAATCAGCGTTTTATATTTTGTAAAATCAAATTTTTGAGCAAAGGCCATAAAATTACCCATCTGGATACCGCTCATTGCATTGGTAAATTCGTTCAACTTTTCAGGGTCCTGGTACATCAAACCGAAAAAATCCTCGCTCCTTTTTGCTTCGTTTTGCGGAAGCCCGGTAAGCAACCCCTCGCCCAGGTTACCCCAAAATGCATATAAACGATTGTTCATCATTTCAAGGATACCCCCAATATATGATGGTTTGTTTTTATCTAAAAATGTATCTGCATCCACCGTATTTGAATAAATGGCTGTATCCAAAATACCTTCCCGCTTTAAAAAACCAAACACGGTTAAAGCATCTAAAAAATCATAAACATTCCTGTCTGTGCATTTAAGCTCTAAAAGGTCTTTTACATCTTTGGCCTTCATGGTTTTCTTTTTGGCAAGCGTGGTGAATAATTCAAAACTCACTGCAGTCAAAAGAATTTTTGAGGCCCAAAAGCCTGTGCCAATTTTCATAATGTTTTCAGGTGATGGCTGGTTAGTTTGCTGTTCCATTTTTTTTAATTATCAGTTTTAATAAATTGGTTTGCATTCCAGGAAACTCTACCGGGGGAGGGGGCAGAAATTAGGTTATCTAAAAATACGGCGATTTAATTTGATATAACTAAAAAAAGCCTTAGATTTTCATTTAAGGTTTTCTGAACAACATTTCCATGATTGGCATACATTTGATCATTTTTGCGGTCCTTAGAATACAAAACCCGAACTCATTTATGGCTGATTGGAATTATTAGATGTTGTTATAGATAGACAAGAAGTGGGGATATGCCTACACAGGTTAAAACATTAAATAACAGTATTGTCAATTTGCAATTTATTTCTGTTGCCTGAAATAATTGCAGATATTATGGTAAAAACGAGTCCGAATATAAAAGAGATTCCCGCTAAAATTATGAATTTATAAGACAAATGAGCCCAATAGTTATAGTCATTACCATAAACGGCCGCGCCACCAGCTAATGCATTTAAGGTTAATCCTAACCCGCATAAAATTATGGAAATCAGATACAGGCACCATCCTAAAATAACAACTGTGCGTTTGCGTTTTGGTGCATTTTTAAAATCAAAAACCTTTTCGGCGAAACTTAAAGAGAAAACAAGGACGGCTGTAACCAGCGTTAGAAAGTGCAATCCCATATCCTTGGTTTCAAGGTAATTATACTTTAGGAACAATTCGGCAGAGGGACTCATAATTATTCGCTTTGCAATGCTATTTCAAATTGTAAATAAATATAAGTATAAAACTGTTGTATTACTAAAACATTCAACTTAGTGAAAAAAGCATTTAATGATTTACAAATTATTAAATGCATCTCATTAAAATAGCTTAGTGTTTTGTTCAGGTAGCGCAACAACACATTAATTTAAAGTGATTTATATGTTATATTTTTATTAACACAGGTAAAATCAATATACAAATCACTCAAAATCACCATATTTATTCAAGAACCGGATCATCAGTTATTCACAGAAACCGACATCAACTTAATTAATGATGACCATCATTATAATCATACCTATAAATCAGCAATTTTGCAGCATTACCTAAAATGTTTACGAGGGCTATAATAAAAGGATGAAAAAAACTGATCACTAACAGGCATCCAAATCCGGGAAGCTTCAATTTCAGGTTTGTCGAAATCCATAAAAAAGGAAATATCCTTGATTTATCTTACAGATATTTATAAGTTCATGATGAGGTATTTAATGTACTTGTTATTAGGCCTACTGTCTTCCTGTAGTAACGCAGAAAGATCTATCAAAGTAAAAGGTTCTGATACGGAGGTTAATTTAGTAGTGAGCCTGGCCGAAGGCTTTTACAAGGTACATGCCGACTTCAGTGTAGCGATCTCCGGTGGCGGATCTGGCCTGGGGATTGCCTCACTGCTCAACGGGCAAACAGATATCGCCAATTCTTCCCGTCCGTTGAACAGGGAAGAAACAGAATTGTTAAAAACAAAAGGCATACCTATCCGCACGGTAATTTTTGCAGAGGATGCTACTGCTTTTATCGTTAGTAAGGATTTCCCCTTGGATTCTATTGATATTGTATCCTTAACCAGGGTATTAAACGGGCAGTACAAAACCTGGAAACCTGTTATCGGACAAGATATCCAGATCAATATCTATGGCAGGCAAAGTAATTCGGGTACCCACTCCTTCATCAGTAAAAAACTAAAAATAGCATTTAGCCGTGACGCCAAAGAAATGAACGGCAGCGCACAAATAGTGGAAGGTGTTAAGCGCGACAAGTCAGGTATAGGTTACGTCGGCGCAGGTTATATCCTTCACGATGGTGTTAATCAACCCATTAAAGTTTTAAAAATCATAGAAAAAAAAGGAATGACGGCCATATCTCCGTTAGATACAAAAGCAATTGCCGCCCATCGGTACTATTTTCAACGCCCCCTATACCAATTTATACCACTTACGTCCTGGAATAAGGTGGCTGCATTTATCAATTTTGAAAAAGGGCAAGCCGGCCAAAAAATAATCACCACATCAGGTTACTACATTATCCCCAAATAACATGCAATTAGCAACCAGAGAAAAAATAGATAACGCTGCCAAACTTCTTTTCAGAATGACCGGCCTTATGGTGATTGCTATACTGGCGGGGATACTTTTAATGCTGCTGTGGAATACAGCAGCTTTCTTTTTAAAAGTAAAACCATTTGATTTTATTACCGGCACGCAATGGAACCCATCGGGAAGCCCCGCTATTTACGGGATGCTGCCGTTATTGGTGAGTACCAGCCTTGTTACCTTCGGGGCGATGTGTATAGCTATCCCTTTAGGAATTGGAACCGCCTCCTTCTTATCAGACTATGCCGGTAAAAAGTTGAAAAGCATTTTGAAACCAGCAATTGAAATGCTTGCTTCAGTTCCTTCGGTAGCAATTGGATTTTTAGGTATCGTTGTACTGGGTCCTGGCATTGCCGGAATGACCGGGCAATCAAATGGGTTGAACGCGCTCAATGGCGCCATTTTACTCGCTATCATGTCTTTACCTACTATCATCACAGTAACTCAGGATGCACTGGAGGGCGTTCCAAATGCTTATAAGGAAGCCAGCTATAGTGTTGGCGCAAACAGGTGGCAAACTTTAATACTGGTAACTATACCTGCTGCTGCACCAGGTATCCTGGCAGCCATTATGTTGGGAGTTGGGCGCGCTATCGGCGAAACCATGACCGTGCTGATGGCTACCGGTAACGTATCTGCGTTTCCAAAAGGATTTTTCCATTCTGTGAGAACCATGACAGCAACCATCGCTATAGAAATGGGCGAGGTTCCGTATCAAACCACCCATTATTATGGGCTGTTTGCTATAGCGGCCGTACTTTTTTTGATGACACTGCTGGTTAATGTTGTTGGAGAATATTTTGTAAATAAATACCGGAAATATCAGGCAGCATGATCAGGAAACTTACACCGGTTATTGAATGGGGAACTTTATTGTTAAGCACTGGCTTGGCCTGCTTTTTCCTGGCAATAATACTCTGGGACCTGATCAGTAAAGGTGCTCCCTCCTTATCCTGGGAGTTCATCAGTAGTTCCCCCACCGATGGAATGACTAAAGGTGGGATTTTACCTGCAATCATCGGAACTGTATTGCTAACGTTCATAACTGCCCTCGTAGCGGCTCCCTTTGGTATTTGCTGTGCAATTTATCTGAATGAATATGCTGTTGATAACTGGCTCACCAGGATCATCAGGGCGTCGATACGGAATTTAGCAGGCTTGCCGTCCATTATCTATGGTTTATTCGGGCTGGCGCTGTTTGTCCAGGGCCTGCAAATGGGTACTTCACTTTTAGCAGCCGGGCTAACCTTAGGCCTTTTATCGCTCCCTTACATTATTATTACTACCGAAGAGGCCTTACGGCGTATTCCTAATCGGATGCGAGAGGCCGCTTTGGCGGTTGGGGCTACGCAATTGGAATCTATCCGGGATGTTGTATTGCCTTCTGCGCTTCCGGGCATATTAACCGGCCTGGTGCTGACGTTATCACGCGCTGCCGGTGAAACCGCGCCTATACTATTTACTGGAGTTGCTTTTTACATCAATAAACCGGCGGCCTATTTAAATCAGGAATTTATGGCGCTGCCTTACCATCTATATATGTTATCCACCCAACACCAGGCTATTGAACAGGTAAGGCCGTTAGCCTACGGTACGGCATTGGTATTAATTATTGTGGTATTCTTTTTAAACCTATCCGCTTTCTATATCCGGTATCAGCACAGTAAGCATGAATAAAGAACACATCAAACTATCGGCAACCGCTGCTAAGCTATGGTTTGGCACCAAGCAGGTATTGAAAAACGTTACGGTAGCATTTCCCGAAAATAAAATAACCGCGCTGATCGGACCATCCGGCTGCGGTAAAAGTACCCTTCTCAGATGCTTTAACCGAATGCATGATCTATCGCCGGATGCCAGGATAGAGGGTAAGTTTCTACTAGAAGAGCAAAACCTTTATAAAGGCAATCTTACGGCTACAGCAGTTCGCCGGCGCATCGGAATGGTTTTCCAGCAGGCCAATCCTTTCCCCAAGAGTATTTATGAGAAAATTAATTATGGTTTAAAGATCAATGATATTCCTAAACACGAACGCCCCGCCATCATTGAAAATGCTTTGAAAGAAAGTTATATATGGGATGAGGTGAAAGATGACTTGCAGAAACCCGCCACCAAGCTGTCCGGCGGACAGCAGCAGCGCTTATGTATAGCACGAACCGTTGCTTTGCGGCCGGAGGTTATTTTGATGGATGAACCCTGTTCGGCATTAGATCCGATTAGCACTTCCAAAGTTGAAGAACTAATCCTGAAACTAAAAAAAGACTATACTATCGTGATCGTAACGCATAATATGCAACAAGCACAGCGCATAGCAGATAAAACGGTTTTTATGTATTTAGGGGAAATTATTGAAGCGGGCGATACGCATCAACTTTTTAATAAACCCCAACAGGAAATGACGGGCAATTACGTAAAAGGGCATTTTGGGTAGAGGACTGCGCTTTTATAATGATGCTTAAAAAATAATAGCTTATAGGCAAAGATCAAATACTGCATTTCCGTATCCTTACTTTAATAAGGGGCATCAGGCAATGAGGTGTTTTTTATATATCAGATATCACCTTCTTCCATTATAACATTTACAGAAATAAAGCGCCCGCTCAAATAAAAATTCTGATAAGCCGGCAATGGTTTTTCAATGCCCTACGTTGAATTCATTTCTAAGATATAAACTGTAAGGTTTATTCGGAAGATGATCACGTTTTCACTTTTGTAACGACGGTTGTTAGGGCTGAATATGGCATAAGTTGACAAATGTTGTGTTTTTATGTTAAAAAATTGGTTGCTTGAATCTGCTTCAAAAGTAATTTTACTCCTGCAAAGCTGCTACAATTCTAATCAAATAGCTGCTGAATTATAAACCAATAAAGCCGACCGGCGAGTTCTGTCAAAATTTCGATTTAAGTTATTAAAGCTTGATCGACCTGTATACTATAGTTTAGTTGTATTCAGGAAACGTACAAACCGGTTCGACTCTACAATCGATTGCAAACCTTTTCTGAGCTATATTTATGAGAGAATAAACCAAAAAGATCTTGTTTTGCCGGTCACCGTTCGTGGCCCGCAGTAAACTACGCCGGCATCAATATCATGGATTCTATAACCAATTAATTCAATCCTGATACAGGCTACCGGTTAAGCAACCAATTAAGTAAACCACCTTTTATTAAACCAAATGAAGTCATCCTTATACGGTACGGTCAATAATTATGAATGAGCTTAATTCATCCATCACTTAACCATTACTAATACGGAGACCTGTTTGAAATAAGTGGAGAATCTTACCAGTTTCCCAACCAATGTTTTCAATTAACAAACCAAAATATGAAAAAAAAATATTTACTAAGCACTTTCATGAGAATGACGGTTATAATAGTATTTATAAGTATTACTATTATAAACTCCACGTTTGCGGCTAATAGCCTGGCTCATTTGCGGTATACAAATCCTGATGTAATAACATCAGACGTAAACAAGGTTATCACGGGTAAAGTAACCGACGAAACCGGTGAAGGATTACCAGGCGTAACTGTTACATTAAAAGGTACTACCACCGCGGTCGGAACTGATGCCAATGGCGCATTCCGCATTGAAGTTCCTAATGATCAGGCGGTACTTGTTTTTACTTTTATAGGATACGCTTCCAAAGAAGTTTCTGTTTCAGATAAATCTGTGATTAACGTATCCTTAAAGGGCGATTCTAAATCATTAAGTGAAGTTGTTGTTGTAGGTTACGGAACACAAAAGCGTGCCAATGTAACCGGCGCTGTGTCATCAGTAAGCAGCAAAACAATATCAGCTTTACCTGTTGGCGGTGTTGATCAGGCCTTACAGGGCCGTGTTGCCGGTTTAACGGTTACCAATAATGGCTCGCCAGGTACCGCCCCTATTGTACAGATACGCGGTGTTAGCTCAATAGGTTATGGAGTTGACCCCTTGTACATTATTGACGGTTTTCCGGGCTCTATCGGCGGACTTGACCCAAGAGACATAGAATCGGTTGATGTACTTAAGGACGCGAGCGCCGCAGCAATTTACGGTTCAAGAGCAACTAACGGCGTTATCATCATCACAACCAAGAAGGGATCCAGGGGCAAGGTTGTGTTAAGCTTCGATTCATACGCTGGATTTCAGGAGGTTACTAAAAAGTTCGACCTTCTTAATACAAACCAATATGTACAATACGAAAGGGCTTTAAACGGAGCCG
Organism: Mucilaginibacter sp.; assembly: GCF_025362475.1. Lineage (GTDB taxonomy): Bacteria > Bacteroidota > Bacteroidia > Sphingobacteriales > Sphingobacteriaceae > Mucilaginibacter. Next base: position 38,672 of record NZ_JANYGH010000020.1, on the reverse strand, counting down.
CCGGTATTGGTGTGCCGCCGCGTTTACAAGCAGCAAACTTTAATCTGCCCATCTATGCAGGCTCTTCGCAAACCTTCGCCCAAACCAATACAGACTGGCAGGACGCCTATTTCAAAAAAGGACCTGTGCAACAGCACGCTGTTTCACTAAGCGGTGGGAATGAAAATTCACGCATATTTACTTCTGCCAGTTACTTTAATCAGGATGGTATTACCGTTGGAACAAATTTCAGCCGTAAAAGCTTCCGAATGAATTCTGATCATAACCTGAACAAGTTTATTACAATCGGCGAAACATTCAATGTTTCGGAAACCCGCCAACGTTTTGGGATTCCTCCAGGCAACAGAACGCCCCTTACCAACGTGATAAGGATGCAGCCATACTTACCTATTTACAATCCTAATAATAACGGCGGCTTTTTTGGCCCACAAAGCAGTTTTGACGGTGCCGACCCGGTAAATCCGATAGAACAGGCACTAATTAACGAAAACCGTAATTTTGGTGTTGGAATACGCGGCAACGCTTATTTAACGGTAAAGTTTACACCATGGCTGAAATTCAATTCCACTTACGGCCTTGATTACGGAACAAACAGGCAAGAACAATACACCCCAATATATAACGATGGTGGTACTTCAAGTAACCCGCTTGCTTCAATAACCGAAAATACCGGAAGCGGCACTACTACGCTATATACACAACAATTAACTTTCGATCACACCTTCGCCAGCAAACACCACGTTTCGGCTTTGGCAGTTTACGAGGTGCAAACCAACCGTGGCGATAGTCAAAATTCATTTGGTAACCAAAATAACAACATTATACGCACACTAAACAACGCCACAAACACCACTACCAATTACACTTATAGTACTAACGTTCTTCAGTCGTTAGTAGCCCGGGTTGGGTATGATTTTGAAGGGAAATATTTAATTTCCGGTTCAATACGTCGTGATGGCTTGTCTGTTTGGGCTCCGGGCCACAAATATGAAAACTTCCCTGCGGCTTCGGTGGGCTGGAAGGTTGACCAGGAAAGTTTCATGAAGGATATTAAATCAATAAGCGAATTCAAAATTCGGGCCGGTTACGGCGTTACCGGGATAAACGGAACTGTATTGGGAAATTACCCTTACGTTTCCAATGTTTCTGCAGGTGGCACAACATATCCATTTGGCAATTTGGCAACAGGCGCTAACGCTGGTAACGGATCTTTTTACACTGCATTAAGTAATTATTTTCTTCATTGGGAAATAACAAAATCAACAAACATTGGTTTTGACCTGGGCTTATTTCAAAACGCATTTACACTATCGGCCGAGGTTTATAAAAGAAAAACCGATAACCTGATCTTGACTATACCTGTACCACCCAGCGAAGGAGTTGGCGCCCCATTGGGAAATGTTGGCTCGATGCAAAACACTGGTATTGAATTAACCGCAGGTTACCATAAAACCACCCACGACTTTAAATATGACATATCAGCTGTGTTTGGTTTAGGCAGAAATAAAGTTACCTCATTAACAGGAGCTGCAAACGGTGCGATAAGTGCCGGTGGCGATGCTGATTTTGGTGGTGGTGGTCCAATTACCAACACTTCGGTTGGCCAATCTATCCAGTATTTCTACGGTTATGTGGTTGAAGGCATATTCCAAAATGCATCAGATGTAACCAGCCATGCTACTCAAACAGGTGCAGCACCAGGCGATTTAAAATTTAAAGATATTAATCACGATGGCGTAATTGATGCTAAGGACAGGGTTAACCTGGGCAGTTACCTCCCTAAATTCACCTATTCATTAAATTACTCTGCCAGCTACAAGAATTTCGACCTTTCTTTATTTTTCCAGGGCGTATATGGCAATAAAATATTTAACGCCGAAAAAATTATCGCTCAAGGTATGTCCCGGTTATTTAACTCAGATGTTGCGGTGTTAAACGCCTGGACCCCTACCAATACCAATACCGTTATTCCGAGGGCTATTTCAGGAGACCCTAACTCGAATGTAAGGCCATCATCCCGCTGGGTTGAAAGCGGCTCATACCTTCGTTTAAAAAACCTCCAGTTGGGTTACAATTTGCCAATGCCGTGGCTTAAATCGGCCAGTAACAATTTAGTGAGCAAAGTGAGGATCTATTTATCATCAACAAACCTGTTCACCATTACAAAGTACACCGGACTTGATCCGGAGGTAGGCTCCAAAAACGGAACGCTTACAAATGGTATAGACTATGGTCAATATCCTTCGCCAAGAGTGTTCCAGGCAGGTTTACAGGCAACATTTTAACAATCATTAATTTGATATATTATGAAACACAAAAAAATTTATTTATTGTCAACCGTTATGTTGCTAACAATAACGGTGATCGTATTGTCCTGTAAAAAAACAGCGCTAAATACTTCTGATCCAAACAACCTTACTACAGGCAACTATTATAAAACGGCAGCGCAATTAAAGTCGGGCGTTAACGCCATCTACGCAGTTATGCATCAAAACAACCTCGTATCCCGGGAGTGGTATTACCTGCATGATACAAGGAGCGACGAAGTAGCACCAGGTGGCGGACAATTGGAAGCTCCAAGGCTCCAATTGATCAACAATACCGACGATCCTACAAACTCTGTGATGAATTCTGTATGGAATGGCTGGTACACGGTAATTTTCCGTGCCAATGTTGTAACCGATAATGCGCCAAATGTTACCGATAACATAGCCGACGCAAAAAAATCAGTGGGCGAGGCAAAATTCCTGCGTGCCTGGGCTTATTTCGACCTGGTAAGCATGTGGGGCGGGGTGCCACTGGTAACATCTGTTCCCAAAAGCCCAACCGATTTTAAACCACGTGCGGAGGTTGCCGCCGTTTATGCGCAGATAGTTCAGGACCTTACAGATGCAGCCGCAGTGCTGCCCGGGAAATCAGCTACTGATCAGGGACGGGCCACGGCATCTGCCGCCTATGCGATGCTGGGCAGGGTGTTAATGCAGCAAGGCAATTATGCTGATGCTAAAGCTGCATTTCTTAAGATACCAACCAGCGGGGCCGATGGCTATTCGTTAACTTCCCGCTATCTTGATAATTTTGAGTTAGCTACCGAATTTAACAAAGAATCAATTTTTGAAGTTGTGTTTGTAGATAAAGGAACCAATGGTTACAACTGGGGCGGCGAAAGCGCAACTGAAGACCAGTCAACAGTTAGAAACCAGGAATACTGCCCTGTTGCATGGAGAAACCTTATTCCTTCAAACAAATATCTGAATGAATTTGAAAGTACCGCTACAGGTGCGGTAAAAACAGATCCACGTTTTTCATATAGCGTTTATCAGAGCGGCGATGTTTATAACAATGGCCAAAGCACATTAACCGATGCCGATCAAAACGGAAATTCTTCGGTGTTGAACGGCGTTACCAAAAAAATCAGCTGGCGTAAATTCATGATCATTTACCAGGAAAGTGCTGCTACTGCAGGCTTCCACCCGGCCGGTAACAACCAACGTATTATCCGCTATTCGGAAGTTTTACTTAACCTTGCCGAGTGTGCTAACGAAACTGGCGACATTGCCGGAGCTATAACATACCTTAATATGGTGCGTTCAAGGCCAGATGTTGCCATGCCTCCTTATCCAACAGCCCAATTCCCGGTTGCTTCCAAAAGTGATGTGGTTAAAGCCATCATGCACGAAAAAATGGTAGAATTAGGCGATGAAGAAGTACGCAACATTGACATTTTAAGATGGCGCAAAAAAGGGTATTTCGCTACCGAGCCGATTGCTGCTTTCCATGCCAACAGAGACGAGTTATTACCTATACCTCAAGCTGAGTTAGATAATAATCCTCTTGTTACAGGACATCAAAACCCTGGTTATTAATTCACTTCGCACTTATTTTTAAAAAGCGGGCGGCCTACAAGCCGCCTGCTTTTTCTTATATTTATGTTAAACTATGAAAAGGCTCCTTATTGGTTTTACTGTTGCGATACTAATTTCGTCATGTAAAAAACATACGCTATTTGAGCAAATACCATCTTCTGCTTCCGGCGTTACGTTTAATAACCTGATTACAGAAAACGATTCGATTAATCCTATCGATAATGCCACTGTATATAATGGCGGAGGTGTTGGCATTGGTGATTTTAATAACGACGGCTTACAGGATATTTACTTTGTGGGCAACATGGTGCCAAACAAGTTATATATCAACAAAGGTAACTTCAGGTTTGAGGATGTTACTGCAACAGCAGGCGTAGATGGCAAAGGACGCTGGGGACGGGGCGCTTCTGTCATTGATATTAATAACGATGGCTTGCCCGATATATTGGTATGTAACTCGTTTGCCAATGATCCAAAAAAAAGGCAGAATTTATTGTATATAAACCAAGGGGCTAATAGAAACGGTGTGCCTGTATTTAAAGAGGAAGCGAAGGAATACGGCCTTGATAGTCAGTTTTTTTCTACAATGGCCAGCTTTTTTGATTATGATAATGACGGCGACCTTGATATGTATTTGACCGTAAATGAGCCAAACCCTGCCGAATTTCCGAACCAGTTCAGGCCCATTAATACCATCGGCACCGGCAGAAGCATGGGCCGATTATATCGGAACGACTGGGACCCGAAACTTAAACATCCGGTATTTACGGATGTATCATTAGCAGCGGGGATCAAGATTGAAGGTTACGGGCATGCTGCAACTGTTGCTGATATTAATCTCGATGGCTGGAAAGACATATATGTTACCAACGATTTTCTGTCTAATAATATATTGTACATCAATAATCATGATGGCACTTTTACCGATCAGTCTAAAGCATATTTTAAGCATACCTCTTTCAATGCCATGGGTCAGGATATTGAGGACATCAACAACGATGGGCTGGCCGATATATTTGAGCTGGATATGAATCCTGCTGATAATTTCCGAAAAAAAATGATGTCGGGACCAAGCAGCTATAACACTATTCAAAATTTTGACCACTACGGTTATCAATATCAATACGTTCGAAATACACTACAGCTAAATCAAGGGCCGTCTATAGGAGAAAATAACCAGCTTGGTAACCCAACTTTTAGCGAAATAGGCTTTTTAAGCGGTGTGGCCCAAACAGACTGGAGCTGGACCCCGATGATAACCGATTTTGATAATGACGGTTACCGCGATATTATAGTTACTAACGGTTATCCCCGCGACGTTACAGATCACGATTTTATTGCTTACAGATCCAATGCATTTTTAATAACGCCAAAGAAAGAAGTTCTCAAGCAGATACCGTCAGTCAAAATTCACAACTACGCTTTCTGTAACCAGGGCGGTGCGGAATTTAATGATGTGAGCCTGGATTGGGGCCTGGGTATTCCCTCCTTTTCGAATGGTGCAGTGTATGCCGACCTAAATAATGACGGCGCACTTGACCTTGTAATTAATAATATCAATGACGAAGCGCTGATTTATAAAAACACCGCCGGGGAGGATAAAGAAAATGTACACCATTACCTCAGTGTAAAGTTTAAAGGCCCAAATCAGAACCTCGAAGGAATCGGAACTTTTGTGGATATATATTACCAGCACGGTTTACACCAGGTTTATGAAAATACTCCTTACCGGGGCTACCTTACCAGCATTCAGCCTATAGCACATTTCGGGTTAGGTAAATGCAAAACCATAGACTCGGTGGTTGTTAGGTGGCCAAACAAATTCAGGCAAACATTTTTAAATGTAGATGCAGATCAAACTTTGTCTGCAAACGTTAATAATGCTCATCAAACTTATTCCTGGGAAAAACCTATACAGGTAAAAACTCCGTTGTTTACCAATATCACGGGCAAAAGCGGGGTTAAATACATTCATCGCGATACGGATTATACAGACTTTAATATTCAAAAACTTTTGCCGCATAAGCTTTCAGAGTACAATCCCGCGCTATCGGCAGGTGATATTAATGGCGATGGCTTAGATGATATAGTTGTCGGTGGAAATTTGACTGAGCCGGCACAGATCTTTTTTCAACAAAAGAATGGCACATTTATACAACGGGGCCTTTTAGAAGAAAAGAAGTATGATCACGCCTATCTTGATGGAGGAATTCTCATTTTCGATTCAAACGGCGATAAATTTCCTGATGTATTAATTACCGGCAGCGGTTATAAAACGCCGGCAAATGATCCCGCCTATCAGGACCGCTTATATATTAACGATGGCAAAGGCCATTTTACGCTTGCAAAAGATGCGTTGCCGGTATGCTTTAAAAGTAAATTATGCGTAAGAGCTTTCGATTACAATAACGATGGCAAATTAGATCTCTTTATTTCAGGCCGGGTTGAGCCCTGGAGATATCCCGAACCTGTAAATAGTTATATTTTAAGAAATGACACAAAGGACGGGAGGGTGAAATTCACAGATGTAACTAATGAAGTTGCACCAGACCTAAAAAAGATTGGGTTGGTATGTGATGCTATTTTTAGTGATTTTGACAACGATGGTAAAACAGATCTGATATTGGCAGGAGAATGGATGCCACTAACCTTCTTAAAAAACCTAGGCGGAAGATATGCGAACGTTACAGCAAAAAGTGGCGTCGGTAATAAAACCGGATGGTGGAACTCAATAATTGCCGGCGATTTCAGGCATACAGGCAGAACAGATTACATAGTTGGAAATGTAGGCTTAAACACCCTTTACCAGGCCAGTGAAGAATTTCCGGCCTTTATTACAGCAAATGATTTCGACAAAAGAAACCGGTTTGATGCATTTCCATCATTTTTCCTTCCGGGCAAGGATGGCATAAAACGCGAATACCCTGCAAATGTAAGGGATGATGCCATTAAGCAAATGATAACTTTACGTGCAAAATTCACCAACTATCATTCTTATGCGGAGGCTACAATGCAGGATGTGCTGAGCGCCGACCAAATGAAAAGTGCGCTGCGGCTTAAAGCTACCGAGCTAAGGTCCTGCTATTTTAGAAACGATGGCGAAGGTAAATTCACGATGGTTCCCTTACCTCTTGAAGCGCAGGTTTCAGCATTAAACGGGATGGTGGCCGACGATTTTGATGCGGACGGCAATCTGGATTTGTTGATTAATGGAAATGATTTTGGCACTGATGTTTCAATTGGAAGATATGATGCCTTAAATGGCTTGTTGCTAAAAGGTAATGGCAAAGGTGATTTTTCCCCTTTATCAATTGCACGCAGCGGCATATATTTACCTGGAGATGGGAAAGCGCTTGTAAAATTAAAGGGCGCGGCTGATAACTATTTACTGGCGGCAAGCGAGCACTTAGGGCCACTCCGAATTTTTCAACTAAATGCTCACGTATCCATGTTAAAAATAAATGATACCGATCAAAGCGCTGTTATCACTTATAAAAATGGCAGTAATACCAAACAAGAATTTTACTATGGTAGTTCGTTTCTTTCTCAATCTTCCAGGTCTATCCTCATTAGTGATAAAGTAGCGCAGGTATCTATAAAAGATTATTCGGGGAAAACGAGGTTAGTTAAATTTTAGGCAGGATAATTTTAGCGGTTTAATCAATTAATTAGCTGTTCCTAAAAGGCCTTTCTATTGGGGAAAATCTAAATCATTCTGCAAATCCATTTTGCATGATGATTTAGATTTTTCCTTTTTTAAGTGCTTTTTACTTAAAAATACCTTTGCCTTTTACCGTCATACCAGCCATGGGCATTGACATCGGCTGCGCGTTGGTATTAAATTTAAGTGTCCTCAAATTAAGTGGTGTTACCTTGCCATCTTCTGTTATTTCCAGGAATTGGTTAGGCTTTATTTTTTGAAGATGCTGCACGGTACCACTCCCTGCCCATCGAATCTCGATATCATCGATGATACCGGCCTGCCCTATCCCTATTTCTTGCCTTAATGGAGACGAACCAAAGCTTCCGCCGGAGTTTACATCTTTAAACACACTTCTTTGTAAGCCATTTTCTGTAATAGTGACTTTGATTTGTGACCCAATAGCACTCCTGTTTGACATTTTACCAACCAGTTTTAAACCTATCCAATTATTGTTATTTTGACCTGGATTAAGGTACAATGCGCTTTTATAAGCATCGCCTATGTAAGCCCCGCCCATCTCGATGAAAATATCCTGCAGGCCATTATTCCTAAAATCGGCAAATGACACGCCATGGCCTTTTTGCAAATTGCCGGTACGTGACGAACTGGTTACATCGGCAAATTTTTTGCCCCCTATATTCCGAAAAAGTTTATTCGGTATAAGCGATCCAAAATCGGGATTGCCGGTTCCAAAGTAAATATCGGGATAGCCGTCATTATCAATATCACCAAAATTACCCCCCATGCTAAACACTACTTTGTTCAGCCCTACATCACGGGTTACATTTGTAAATGTTCCATCGCGGTTGTTTTTAAAAAGAAAAATGTTGCCATTATTTGCCACAGGTGTACCCAAAGCCTCCAATGCAGCATAATAACCCAGGGTTGTAGTAAAATTATAACTACCAATCAAAATATCAGGCCAGCCATCATTGTTGTAATCATAAAACCAAGTAGTAAATGTATTTTGCGTAATATTAATGCCCGCCTTTTCGGTAACATCTTCAAAATCTACATTCTTCCCTCCCTTACATTTATTTTTCAGCAAATATTTTCTTCCGCTCATGGTAGAAACAAAAATGTCGGGCCAGCCGTCGTTATTGTAATCTGCTGATGTTACACCTTTTACAAAATCGTTGATCCCGCAATGCGCTTTTTGAGCCATTTCGTTAAAGGTACCATCATGGTTATTCATATAAAGCGCCGATGGATGGTTATTCTTAGGGTCCGTCCCGCCATGGCTTTCCATCCCGATAAAAACATCAAGCCAGCCATCGTTATTAAAATCGGCCCATACGGCAGTTTGTGTAGGATGCATAAATTGCAGGCCGGCTGCAATAGTAACATCGGTAAACTTACCGTTGCCGTTGTTTTTAAGCAATGAACTTGGCTGGTTGCCAAAACCATCCCGAAGCCAGCCTCCACGCATTATAAAAATATCGGGGAGGCCATCGTTGTTATAATCGGTTTGTTCAATATTAAGGCCGCCAACCTCATCTTGTAAGCCACTTTGAGCGGTGCGATCACTAAAAGTACCATCTCCGTTGTTATGAAAATAATGCATGTGATCCTGAAGATCCATCCCACTTGTAATGATGTCTATATAACCATCTCCGTCAAAATCGTCGGCAATGGAGCCGCCCGCCCTGCTATTCAGGTTAATACCAACATTTGCTGCAACATCTGTAAATGGCTTCACTTTATACGGCCCATCGTCAGCATTTAAGTTAGGGATCATATATTGGGCAGGAACCTGATCAGGATAACGACCTAACGTCATATAAGCTATATTTAACAGCCATCGGGACTGGGCATCATGAGAGTTACTTTTTAAAATATTCTCCAGTGTTTCAATGGCTTGCTGCGATCCTGTTTGCGCCTGATGTATGCCCGCGCCTTTAATTGGGAATATACATGATGAGCCGTTATGGCCAAGCATGCAGTTGGCACGTTCTCCTAAACGCATAAAAGCAACAGCCTGATCTGGCATTACATTTACGGGATTCATGTAAGGCGGCAGTTTTGAAACTTTTGAATATATGTCAACAGCCTGTTGTTCATGCCCTTCCTGTAACTCAAACAAAGCTTTTTTTAACAACAGTTGAACATCATAGTTTGGCGAATCAACCTTTAACAGCGAATCGCTGGCAGCAAGCCGGGCATCTGAACTAAAAATATTTTGAGGATTATAATTTCGTCTTTCAAGTTGCTGCAGCAAGTCTGTCATTTTCGCCGGCGAATGTGGTTTACATGATATTATTAAACCACAAGTACATGCAGCAAAAAACATGACCATTTTTGCAAATCGTGATAACATGATATTTTGTTTTAAAAATTAGATACGTTTTTTTGTTCCCTAAACCATGAAAGGCTGCCAGATATAGTATTTTGAACCGTAAAACGGACCAAAATACTATATCTAACAACCCTCGTTAAGAAGCGATTAGTAAAGATAAAAAACGACCATAGCCCCAAACACAACGTTTGTTTATATTCATATAACATCTGTATAAATTTACAGGAACTGTCTTTCAATAGAATTTGAAATTGCTTGTCCCTTGTAAAATCGGCAGACTAATGCAAACCGCTATTAACAATGGTATATGTTTTACCCGGAAGCGTGGCTACATCATACATCCAGGTTTTAGGTAAGTCTGGCTGAAGATTTTTATCGCTATTTTTTATGATCGGCGTTTGCAAATCCATTGTTTGGTAAAAGCGGTTTTTATTTATACCGCTTACTGCTGTCAGCAATTTACCATTCATTTGTTGATTGACACGCAGACGGCAGTTTCCGCCAAGTGAGGAATGTATCACCACTTTGATGATTTTATGGTTAGCCCATTTTATATCTACTTTAAAACCACCTCTTGCCATTAACCCCGAGATGCTGCCATCCTTCCATTCATCAGGCAATGCAGGCAATAGGTAAATCGCACCATCATGGCTTTGCAAAAGCATTTCTGCTATCCCTGATGTACAGCCAAAATTACCATCAATCTGGAATGGCGGATGAGCATCAAATAAATTGGGATAAGTGCCACCAGAGCCCCCGCCTATAGGTTTTATTTGATCTTTAATAAGCTTGTAGGCGTGATTGCCATCCAGTAAACGTGCCCAAAGGTTGATCTTCCACGCCATTGACCATCCGGTTGATACGTCACCACGATAATTAAGTGATTTTTTTACAGCGGCAAAAAGTTGCGGTTGCGTAAAAGGAGATATCTGGTTTCCCGGAAACAAGCCGTATAGATGAGAAACATGGCGATGATGATCATCCGTACGATCAAGATCTTCCAGCCACTCCTGTAACTGCCCGTACCTGCCAATTTGCATTGGAGGTAGTTGGCGGCGATAGGTGGCCAGGCTATCTGCAAATACCTTGTCAATATTTAGTTCGGCTGCCGCTCGTATAGCATCAGTAAACAAGCCATAAACTAACTGATTATCCATGGTGGCGCCTGCAGTAACAGAAACCTGGTTTTTTCCGTCGATATACTCGTGTTCGGGCGAAACCGACGGCGACACCAACAGCCAGCCATGTTCAGGATCTTTTTGAAGGGCATCAACGTAATACTCGGCCGCGCCTTTAATTATCGGATAATATTGCTTTAAAAATTCCTTATCGCCTGAGTATAAATAATGTTCCCACAGATGCTGGCAAAGCCATGCATTTGACGTTGGCCACAAACCCCAGAAAGCGCCGTCTACAACACCGGTTATGCGCCAGATATCAGTATTATGATGTAACATCCATCCACGTGCTCCGTACATTATCCTGGCAGTAGGCTTGCCTGTAACAGACAAATCTTTGATCATATTAAAAAGCGGAGTGCTTAATTCTGGTAACTGGGTTACCTCACTTGGCCAATAATTCATTTCGGTATTGATGTTAATCGTATACTTACTATCCCACGGGCCTTTAACTTCGCCGTTCCAGATACCCTGTAAATTGGCTGGCTGCGATCCTGGCTGAGATGAACAAATCAACAGATAGCGACCGTACTGGAAATACAACTCGGCTAATTGCGTATCATTATTGGCGGAAAAATTTTGGATCCGAAGATTTGTTGGCTGTTTTGCTGCACTATCTGCACCAAGATCGAGTTTAACCCTGTCAAAATACGAGCGATAAAACTTGATATTTTCAGCCAACAATTCATCGTAACTGTGCTCGTACGCCTTGCTTAAAATATTTTCTGCCCGAAGCATTGAATTTGCTGAAACATCGTGATAGTTGATAAAATTGGTGGCCATAGAAAGATATATCACGGCCGTATCTGCATTTGCGATAGTAATGCCCGAAGTATCTGCAACGGTTGTGCCTCCCGAATTTTTGACCCTGGTGAGCACATTAAATTCTATTTGTCCTTTTTGCCCTTCGTGCTCACTGCCCTGGCCGGATAAAACCAATGCTTTTTCGTTATTTATGGTAACTGAAGATTTAAGAGGGCTTTGAAGTTTTAGCCTGCAGTTAATCATGCCGGGCTTATTGGCTGTAAGTTTTACCATGAACACATTTGCGCCAAACGAAGTAAAAAACTCTCTTTTATAGTTAACTCCATTTAAAGTATACTTTACCGTAGCTGTGGCATTCGCTATATCCAGATCGCGATAATAATTGCTAACGGCATCTGATCCAGGAAAGCTGATATATAAATTACCGGCAAGTTGGTACGGCATGCCGCTATTACCTTTTGGGCCAAGTTTACTGTTAGCTAATTCTTGCGCTTCTGCATACTTTTTCTCAGCGAGCAACCGCCTAACCTGATCAATGTATGGCCTCGCACTTGAATCAATTGTATTATTGGGGCCTCCTCCCCATATGGTTGATTCATTAAGCTGAATACGTTCGTTTTGTACGTTGCCAAACACCATTCCCCCTATAAAACCGTTACCAAGAGGCAGGGCTTCGTTCCAGTTTTTAGCAGGTTGATTATACCACAATTTATATCGCCCGGAATTATCGGGTACGCTATTTTTTTTACCGGCATAATTTTTCTGTTGAGCCTGTATTGATGAAAATATCAATAATACCACAGCAAATAAGTACACTTTTTTATTAACTAATCTTGTCATATACTTTGGTTTGTAACGTGCAATCCTCATTGGACAGCATTATTATTATCTTTCTATTATATCATCTGTTTCAGCAACATCCGCGTTTTAAATCCATACCGTGTGCCTAATGCTTATAGCCTTCAGTAGTAAAACTCATTGATCACGCCTCATTGCGAAGTTCAACAAAACTCGGGTTAAAAATTCACTACAGACCAGTAAGCATTTTTGCGTTGAAGGTTTTCATTAAACAATAAAGGATACGCTTTTCTAACCGTGCGGGGCGTGTTCTCGCCTGCGGCAACTCCGCCAGTTAATCCTCCCCCTCTCTGGTCCAACCAGCTGTATTTGTCAGATACGTTCCAGAAAGTAACACTTGTTATAAACTTTTTATACTGCCTGAAGATATCGAACGCCATTTTGTATTGCGCTATTTGTTTGGCTTCCAATTCTGGCGTATAACCCGGGTCAGGGGTTGGCGGAGTTGATCCGGGCGCAGGTTTTGGTTGTGGCAAACGTATAGTAATATCCAGTTCGGTAAATTGTACCTTTAAACCTAACGAGGTTACTTCATCCAAAGCTTTACGTAATTCGTCGGGCGATGGTTCATATAACTTCCAATGTGCCTGCATGCCCACCCCATCAATAGGTACGTGGTCCTCAATCAATTTTTTTAACAATTTATATATTTTTTCTCTCTTTACCGGGTGTTCGCTGTTATAGTCATTGTAGTATAACTTAGCCTGCGGATCGGCTTCATGCGCATACCTAAAGGCAGCCTCTATAAAATCGGGACCATTGCATATATTGTACCAATTGCTTTTACGATATACCTGCGTTGTATCATCGCTATCATCAACGGCCTCGTTAACCACATCCCAGGCATAAATCTTCCCTTTATATCTTCCCGCAACAGCAAAAATATGATCCTTTAAGCGCCGCAACAGCAACTCTTTGGTAACCGGCTTTCCATCGGCCCCTTTAAACATCCATGCTGCTTCCTGGTTATGCCAGCATAAGTTGTGCCCGCGTATTTTAATATGATGGCTTACTGCAAAATCAACAATTTTGTCGGCATTTTTCCAATTATAGATATCTTCTGATGGATGTATCGGGCCCATCTTCATATCGTTCTCGGGCGTTACACTGTTAAATTCTTTCACAATTAATGCAGAATCAGGGCCATGCAGGGAAGCCATACTAACCGCTACACCAATTGGGAAATAGTTTTTATAATAATCTTTTAAACCTTTGTCTGGATGATCGGCTTTTGTACCCGCCTGGGATGAGGAAGCAACCTGATGTTTAGGTGTACATTGAACAAACGATAAAACAATAAACACAATGGCCAAGAGCAGGAAGCCCCGATTTGTTTGTTTAGTGACAGCTGAAAAATTCATAAATCATTAATGGTTTTATTTGATAGTGTTTAACTGTGCTTACATCACTCCGCGTTACTCATCTTAAACAGGTTAAAGCTTAGCGGTTTGTGTAAGCTTGTAACCCAACAATGAAAGCATCGCCTCGCCATATCGTTTGCCTAATAACCTGTAGCCTTCTGCTGTAAAATGAAGATGATCACGGGAGCAGGGACAACCCGCTGAAGAAATAACGTATGAATTAGTAACGGCCTGAGGTAACGTTGCAATAATTTTGTTCATCGCAGCGCAAGCACCGTCCTGGTCAGCATTTACCAATTCGCCTGCAAGTAATGGCACTTTCTTAGGATTCAGGTTTAAATCCTTGATCAAATTATCATAAATCCCTTTTACTTTTTTTGTCCATAGCGTATCGTTCGGGTTTGATTCTCCCTGGTGTAACAAAATACCTTTAATTACACCAGCCTTTTGAGCTGATTTGGCCAGTTCTATTAACCTTCCGTACGGATTTCCACCATATTCAGCGGCAATACTTTTCATCCAGCCGGGGGCTGTTGCAAGGTATGATTGATAACTATCCTTTTCAAAAATTTCAATTTTGGCACCGGCGACAGAGACATTTATAATGCCGATCCTTATATTTTCAGGAAGGTTAGCCACCAAAGTCCGGCCGAAATAATCTGCCGGGGTTAAGCCCGTAGTACACCGCGCCAATGGCGGAACGGCCCTATACCAATTATCTTTTATCCTGCCTTTGTCGCCACAATCAACAGCTTGCAACAGCTGAAACCGGCTATCAACAGCGGTAGTGTCTTCGGCTTCAATTTTTGCATTACCCTCCATATTTGATTGACCAAAGCAGATAAATATGTAAAATTTCTTGTCTCGCGAAAAGCTTTTCAGGCTTAACAAAGTGAGGCATGCAACGGCTATGAATCTAAACTTCATTTTCATGTATAATTTCAATTCTTAAATATCAGGCCTGCAAACTGGTTTAAGGAGCGTCTCCAGGATTGCCACTCGTGCGCTGTGCCCGGCGATTGGTAAAATACATGTTTAATGCCTGCCTTTTCAAGCCCCTCGTGAAAGCCCTTTACCATGGTTTGCATTCTTTCCTGCTCGGTAGTTCCAACACTTAAGTAAAGCACTTTAACCTTTTGGTTAAAAGCATTTGCATCAGCAAATACGCCGTTATACATTTTGGTTATATCGGTACCCGGCTGCATGAAACCAGCGCCGCTAAAACCTCCTATATAAGCAAATTTGTCAAGATTGGTCATTGTAGTTTGGAATGTTTGAAATCCTCCCATTGAAAGCCCAGCCATAGCACGGTGATCGCGGCTGGCAAGCGTCCTGAATTTTGCATCAACCATTGGAACAATTTCTTTCACAAGCACATCCGGAAAAACATTTCCTGCCATGCTCATTCCAGGTGCGTTAGTAGCTACCGGTTGCGTTGGATCTGTGGCATATCCCCTATCCATAACAACTATCATAGGCGTTGCCTGTTTCCCCGCAATGAGGTTATCCAATATAAAGTTCATTTTACCTTGTGTGGGCCAGCCGGTTTCGTCTTCGCCCGAGCCATGTTGTAAATAAAGTACCGGGTATCTTTTGTCGGTTTGCGTATCATAACCGGGAGGTGTATATACATTTGCCCGTCTCCAGGCCTTAGTTATGTTTGAGTAGTAATTTACTGAACGCACCTCACCGTGGGGCACATCTTTGGTGGTATAAAAATCACCCTCCGGATCAGGAATATCAATCCCGCTGGCCATTCTTCCCATACCGTAAAAAGTTTGACTTGACGGATCGACAACGGCAACGTCATCAATTATCAAAGAATAATAGTGAAACCCTAACACAATCGGGTCGGTAGTTACCGTCCAATACCCTCCGGTATCTTTGGTCATTGGGTACTTTTTCAATAAGTCAATTTGAACACTTTGTGCCTTCGGGGCCTTTACACGAAAAAAAACTGTATTGTCTGGAAATATCTGCGGGTATTGCACACCCGGAATATTAGTGGGCGCCGGTACACCTGCTTCATTATAAGAATAACGGGCAAACGTTGAGGCATCTACCGGCTTAAAAAGCATTTGTGAAAACATATATAAGCCGTTTTTCCAAACCTTAAAGTTATGGACGCCCGGCTCGATATAGTAAACATGCGGCACGCCTTTCTCTGCCAGGTAATCATGGGTGCGTTTGCTGAATGCAATTAGTCCGTCGCTTGATCCACATGATATCCAAAGTAATTTTAGTTTACTTTTTGCCGCGTCGGGGTTGGGAAGCAATTCTTCAGGTTTTTTTGTATTGGGGGCTGAGGAAAAACCACCTACCCATGAAAATACGTCAAGATTTCCTAACCCGAAATTTAATGATTGCCCACCGCCCATCGATAAGCCCGCCACTGCCCTGTGATCCTTATCAGTATATACGCGGTATTTACTATCAATAAATGGTATCAGATCGTTCAGTAAATCTTTTTCAAAAACGGCAAAACCTTGTACCTTATCGGGTGCCATGATATTTCCCGTCGCGCGGTCGTCCTTCATAGCTCTGCCGTTCGGCAATACTACTATCATGGGTACAATTTTACCTTGTGCATAAAGGTTATCCAATATCACCTGGGGGCTACCACCGTTATACCATTCTTTTTCATCACCACCAATACCATGCAAAAGATACAGCACGGGATATTTTTTGCTTTTAGAATATCCGGGAGGTGTGTAAATAAGAGCACGACGGGTATTACCCACCGTTTTTGATTGATAAGTGATAGTATCAATTTTGCCATGCGGAATATCTGTACGAAATACATCAAAACCCGCTCGTGCCTGGCTAACTATATCTTGCGAATAAACCGGTGCATTAAACAAAAGAACGGCGCATACCGCTAGGAAAACCTGCTTAATGTTTTGTAATATGTTCATTATTAATATTGTTTAGGGGTAAATAATTTATCAATTGGTTTGTGGTTGTATAAGCTGGTATGAGCCGCTGAGATGCATCAGGCTGAATACATACAACAAGCCATCATAATATGGATCGAAATATCCATCTGCATAAGGCTCAAGTTTAGCGGTCCAAAGAGGCCGCACAAAATCGAATTTTGTGTTATCGTTTATCATGAGCGAGGCTGAGGCCGAAGTGGCCACCAATCCCAAAGAATGCCGTAACTTCTTTACTCCTCCTGCCGGAAGAACAAACGCAGGCGTAGATCCGTCTGTATTAAACTGATCCTCAAAATCATTTATCCCCTTTGAGCGTAAAAAGTTTTGAAAACGCTTAGCATACCCTTGCTGCCACTTTTTGTCTTTCCCAAACCACACATAATCCATCGCGATATTCATTGGTACGCGCCAGGAGTCGAAACGAAAAGCCGACGGCATTCGCCTCCCACCGAGTGACTTGCCATTAAAATCGGTATTATCAGGATTAAGAGCTGTAACGGGGTCACAGGCCCTGTGTAAAAACGCTCTTGCTGTATCTGCACAATCCCGGTAAAATTGTTCATGGCCGTCTTTTGCATAAAGCGCCCATACTTCGTAAAACGCAGGCAAGTGATAGGAAGGATCTGTCCACTCATACCCGCCGCCTTCGGGCACAAAGGAAATTTGTTTCGCCGCAATGTTTATTAAAGGATGAACACTCGCGGCGCCTTCTTTTTTCCACATGGCGTCAAGTATCCTCCTGGCCTCTCCATAATAATTAATGCCTGTATTATTTCCCCACCGGTTGGACGCAAAAAGCAGGTCGGTGATATAGTATAATTCCCCGTCAGATGCAGAACCTTCTGAATTACGCTTCATAGTTTGCGGATTAATGCTCCAGGCAAAATACCCTTCGCTTGGTCCGTCCTGGTGTTGAAGATATTTTTTTGACCATCGCCATATACGGTCGAATACGTCTTTTTTATTAAGCTGAACCGCGATCATCATACCATACGAAAGGCCCTCTGTTCTGGCATCGTGGTTTTTCACATCAGACACGTAGGCCATTGAATCGCCTACCTCGAAATAAACCTTGTTGGGGCCTTCAAACACATCATGATAAGCCTTGGCTACCTTAATGTTGATATCATCCTTGCTGTATCCCGCTTCATGAAAAAGATCAGGATAAACGCCGGATGCAAAGGCCCCTTTACCTGACATTTTTTTTGAAGCTTTGTGATTTTGGCTATTTGCCAAAGCAGGCAGCAAAGCAATCATTACATACAATAACACTAATTTTTTCATACTCACGTGGTAGTTAAATAAAGATTTTGTCTTACTAATTTTCTCATTGGTTAATAAAAAGGTCATCCTACTTGCAAGGAAACCTTATGCTTTTAATAAAGATGCTTTGCGGAACGCCTGCAGGATACCGCACAAAAACATCATGCTGCCCGGTAACATTTTTAAGTTGTTTGCTGAATATTTTATAATTACCGCTGCCCGTAGCGTTTAGCGGTATTGTGGCTATCAATTTACCGTTCTGAAGATCATCAAGCCATATTTGAAGCTTGCCCTTGCCTTTTGAAGAAGCAACTACCTGGACGGAAGATGCCGACTGCCTTCCAATTTCCACACCGGAGATCATAAACCATCCGCCATATATAGATGTATTGGTTACCGTTTTCCCCATCCCTTTATTAACAGTTGCTATTCCATAGTAATTACTATAGCTTGCTGCGGGCAATGAGGAGGATCCGTCTTTACAAATAAAACAGTCGAAATCCGCCGGCTTTCCTTCTGCAAATAACCCTACACTTGTACCTACCCATGAATTATAGTTTGGCTGGGTTTCATCAAGTTTAACTGCGTTAATTGGCCTGCCTAAAGAAACCCAGGCTTTTCCGTCGCCACTATAATATCCGGTTAGCTCGTGGCCGTTTCTTTCCAGTTTCAGCCAAACTGTGTTTCCAAAGATGTTCGGCACGCTTCGGCTCGCGGTATCCATTGTAAAAACAATTTTCTTTCCGTTGTTGTAA
This sequence comes from Mucilaginibacter sp., assembly GCF_025362475.1. Classification (GTDB taxonomy): domain Bacteria; phylum Bacteroidota; class Bacteroidia; order Sphingobacteriales; family Sphingobacteriaceae; genus Mucilaginibacter. The sequence goes on along the minus strand of NZ_JANYGH010000020.1, from coordinate 19,691 downwards.
CCGCTGTAAAGCCTCACCACCACGGTCTGGTTTCCGTTAGTGAGGTAAATGCCAGCCTTGGTACCGTCATTCGTTGCACCCAGGTCAACCTTTGTAACAGCGGAATAATAGTGGTCCGTTTCTTTTTGAACAAGGTGGGTACGGGATGAATCGGGCACAAGCCTTATCCATCCCCTCCGGCCGGTAAGTGAATAAGCGGCTGAAGCTTTTTTGGTGAGGAAATGCCAATTCAGGCTTAAGTCACTACCGTCAAAATAATCTGTCTTTACGCTTGTCCATGAAATACCTGACCGTGGCAGGTTTGGTTTCCGGATAGGTGTGGTGACTGGCGCCATGCCCCATGGCCTGTCGCCCTCCCAGGTTACAGGGTAAAGCGAAGTTTGTCGCCCGGCACCTGACCAATCGTCGCCATCATACTTTTCATAGCTTTGTCCAATAGTCCACCAGGTGCCATCGGCTAATTGAAAGGGGGCTGAAATGTGGTTAGGACGACGAAAGCCTGCCTTATCATCGGTAACCGGTTTAAAAAAATCACCCAGTCTTTCCCATTTTGTCGAGTCGCCGGTCAATGCTCTTCCTCTTAAAACATATTGTCCGCCGGTAACATCGCCAGCCGGAAAGTAATAATAATAGCCATTGAGTTTACACATTACCGGCCCCTCCGCCCAGCTATATTGTAGCCTGGCGTTTACCCAGTCGAGATTTATCACATGATCTGTCAATTGCCCATCCTTGCCCAGGGCTTGCAAACGATTAACTTTTTGACCGTTTTTTATTACCATATAAGGCTTTCCGTCATCATCCACAAAAATGGAGTTGTCGTAACCAAGATTACCTGTTTCGGGATTAGACTTTACTTGTACAGGAGCAGACCACGGCCCTTTAGGGGAACTTGCCTTACAAAACCACTGCCCTCCTGCCGAAAAATAGATCCAGTAAGAGCCGTAAAAATAGGTTATAGCGCCCTGCCAGATACCAGCGGAAGGCCGGTCAGTAACCCAGGCTGCTTTGGATGATGGTAACACCCTGCTTATTACCTCCCAATGAATGAGATCTTTTGAGTGATAAATGGGCAGGTAAGGGTTAAAATGAAAAGAAGACCCACAATGATAAAAATCGTCTCCCACTTTAAGTAAGGTGGGGTCCGGGTGGTCGCCAGGTAACACCGGGTTCACATAGGTGTTAACTGTTTGATAAAACAAAGAAGAATCTGGCATTTTTCCCTGGCCATTGGCAAATAAAACAGCAAGCGTGAAGATGAATATAAGGCCGGTAAGCCTTGTGAATTGGTTCATAATATTTAATTAATTCAGATTGTACTCCAGGGTGTTTAAGTTGAAGCGTTGTTTCACAGATTGGCGATTTACCTGGCGAATAAGTATTATGCATTCACGGCCTTATAATTTAGTTTGCTAAATAAAAAAGGGAACAATGGTAAAACCAATAATTGTTAAATCAACATCAACCAAAAGTATTTTGAAAACAGAACTTGCTGTGACACAAATGTTGATTAAATTAACACTTTAGTTGAAATAAGCGGCCTTTTCCTGCACAGGAGCCTTATTCAGGCATACCATATCCAAAACCCTAAATCATTTAATACCTGATTATCCGGTTGCGATACGGCAAACAAATCGCGATACGGGGGCAAGTCAACAATAATAAACGGCGGTTTCAATTTGCGATGAATTAAGAGGTTTTTATTGGGTATACTATGCCAACATGATCAAAAATCCACGTAAATAATTTACAGACAACCTGCTTAAGAATGTTATTTTTTTATTTATGCAATCGATTGTTTTTTTTGAATTTATAGTTTAGATTTACGTTGTGTGATTTTTACTAAACGATTGAAGTTGCACCTTTATAAACCTCATGTTTCCGAAAATGAAATTATCAGTACACTCATCTGCCGATAAAAAGGGGGGTGCCTGTACAATTTTAAAAAAAGCAATGGCATCTGGCATGTTAAATACCTCATCATCACATAAGCAAACTACTGTTACACGGTTGTTTTTAATTGTATTAACGGTATCACTCTGTATCAGTTCCCAATGCCGCGGGCAGGCCATACGATTTACTGTACTGACATCTCATGACGGCTTGCTTTCAAATACGGTTAATGCGATCATAAAGGACCGTTACGGATTTTTATGGTTTGCTACCGCCGATGGACTGGACAGATTTGACGGTTTGGAACATAAGCCATACCGTTTTGATCCCGCAGACAAATCAGGCTATCGGTCCAAAGAAGTTACAAGCATGTATGAAGACGCAGCGGGGCAGTTTTGGGTAGCTACGATGGGAGGAGGATTATATTACTTCGACCGTTCTCACGATCAGTTTCGAATCTACCAGGAGAGTTCCGCAAATGGACGTCTTGCAAATAGCTACATAAAATCTATCTACGGTGATGATCGTGGCCGTCTTTGGATTGGTATGTTAGGTGGCCTGTGCGTACTTGACCCTAAAACAAAAAAAGAAATATTTTACGCGGCCAACGAAAACAAACCCGGGCAGCTCCATTCGGGTATCATATTATCTATCTTCCGGGATAGCCAACGGCGAATGTGGGTTGGTACAGATAAAGGGCTGTATCTTTATGATGAAGGATCAAACAGCTTCAATGCCTTTCTGCATGAAAAAAACAATCCCTCAAGTATCCCAAGTGACGGAATCAATACCATAGCCGAATGCCAGCACAGGTTATGGATAGGTACCGATGATGGACTATGCAGTTTATCGTCGGATTTAAAAACTTTCAGAAATTTTAAATACAGCCCCGCTGACGATAGCACGATCAGCGGCAACCTTATATATAGCATAGCCGCGAACGGTGATAAAATTTGGGTAGGTACCGAAGGTGGTTTGAATATTATAGACCCATTATCGGGAAAGGCAACCCGCTACAATCACGACGACAGGGATAAGTTTAGCGTAAGCAGCAAATCTATCCGCTGCATTTATAATGATCCCGAAGGGATTTATTGGCTTGGCACTTATCAGGGTGGGGTTGATAAGTATGACAAACACCTTACCTTATTTAATTCAAAGCAAAATAATGCATATGACCCGGCCGGCCTAAGCGCGCCTTTTGTTTCATCGTTCGCCGAGAACAAGGACGGGGATCTGTTTGTTGGCACAGACGGCGGAGGCTTGAACCTTTTTCACATCAAGAGCGGTTTGTTTAGCCATATCGCTATAAAAGCTAAGGCAAGAAGTAATTCTGCCGGTCTCCCGATATTATGTATGATGCTTGACCGCAACCAGCAACTCTGGATCGGCACGTTTCAGGATGGCCTATTTAATTACAATACAAAAACAGGGCAGTATCAACAGTTAAATGCAGGAAACGATAATGCGCATATAAACCATAACGAAATTTTTTGTTTAAAAGAAAGCAGCAAAGGAAAGATATGGATAGGGACCAATGGCGGCGGCGTTAATGTGTTTGACCCTGATAAAAAAACCTTTTTTAAATATGTGTCAACTCCTGCTTCTGCCGGGGAAAGGCCGTTACCTGTGAATGGTTTTATCAGGGCTATTGAAGAGGATCAGGAGGGAAATATATGGATTGGCACCTATGGTAGTGGAATAGCGGTTTTAAATCCTGCAACTCAAAAGTTTAGGGTGTATAATAATAAGAATACCGGCATGGCAATCGATCGCACGTTTTCGCTGTTGCAAGATCATAAGGGCAACATGTGGATTGGCACCGCCGGAGACGGGTTATATTGCTTTAATTTCAACAATAAAAAAATCGTTAATTACTCTGCACCAGATGAACTGCCAGACGGAGTAGTGCACAAACTACTGGAAGACAATAGCAACAACATATGGTTAAGTACCGATAAAGGAATATGTATGCTTAACGCGGTATCCAAAAAGTTTACTCACTATTCTGCCTACAATGGCCTGCAAAGCGATGCATTCATCGACGGATCGGGCCTACGGTCAACCAAAGGCCTGCTTTTCTTCGGCGGAGACCGGGGCTTTAATTATATCGACCCGCAGCAGGAAGTAAAACGCAACAACAATGCGCCCCCGGTATTTTTAACCACCCTTAAAGTAAATAATAACATTGTATTATCCGGCAGTCACTCGCCACTTAAACAAGATATTTCGGTAGCAAAGCAGATTGACCTGGATTACAAGGAAAACTTTTCAATCAGTTATTCTGCAATTAATTTTACGCTTCCCCAACGCAACAAATACGCCTACATCCTTAAATCGTTCAATAAAAGCTGGAATTATGTAGGCTCGGCTACTACAGCGTATTATACCAATTTAGATCCCGGCGAATACCTTTTTGTAGTGAGGGCTTGCAACAACGATGGAATATGGAACAACTCTGGTGCACAAATCCGCATCGTGATTCATCCCCCGATATGGATGACCTGGTATGCCTATTTACTATATGCCCTGATGGCTGTGGGCACGCTTCTACTCATCCGTCATAGGGCTATAAAAAAATTAAAAAGCAAACTTGCGCTGGAACAGGAAAGAAGGGAAGCGGAACAACTGCATGAACTTGATCTGCTTAAGATTAAATTTCTTACTAACCTGAGTCATGAGTTCCGCACACCAATTTCGCTTATCATGGCACCGGCAGATAAGCTATTGACAGAACATAAAGACGAGCAAACCACAGGCCAATTGGCAGTGATACGACGAAATGCGCGACGGCTGTTGAATTTGGTAAATCAACTTTTAGATTTCCGCAAATTAGAAGAGCAGGAATTAAAGCTTAACCTGGCCGAAGGTGAAATAATTTCATTTATAAGCGATGTTGTAGATTCTTTTCATGATCTGTCAGAATCGCGAAGCATCACGTTTGATTTTAAGGCACCACAGGAAAAATTATTCGTACGTTTTGATCACGACAAAGTGGAGCGTATTTTATTTAACCTGCTCTCCAACGCCTTTAAATTTACATTACCTGAAGGGACGGTTACCGTTAATATTACGCAGCATCTCACATCACACACAGATAAAACCGTGTTGGAATTAAAAATAAGTGACTCCGGTATTGGTATTGCCCCGGATAGAAAACATTTTATATTTAAACGGTTTTATCAGGCAGGGGATACTAATATAGGAAACGTAAACCCGGGAAGCGGAATCGGTCTTTCAATCACAAAGGAATTTGTTGAAATGCATGGTGGCAGCATAGCTGTTGAAAGTGATTTAGGAAAAGGTTCAGTTTTCAGCGTGTTAATTCCTCTTGAAGTTTTTGCAGATAGGTCAATTGCCGTTCAGCTGCCGGTTAAAACAGATGTTAAAGAAAACGATCTGCGGATAAAAAGAAATAATGCCCAGGCAATTACAAACATGCCAACACTGCTTATCGTGGAAGATAATGATGAGTTTCGCTATTACATTAAAGATAATTTAATTGCCCAATATAAAATTGTTGAAGCTTCAAATGGTGCAGAGGGTTGGGATAAGGCGCTATCATGCCATCCTGATTTGATCATTAGCGATATAACGATGCCATTCATGAATGGCATTACGCTGAGTAGAAAAATAAAAGCCGATAAACGTACCAGCCATATTCCATTTATAATGCTTACCGCCTGCACGCGCGAAGATGAGCAACTAAGAGGGCTTGAATCGGGGGCAAACGACTATTTGACCAAGCCCTTCAATTTTGATATTCTAAATATCAAAATTAAAAATTTATTACAACTCAATACCATGCTCAAAAACACCTATAAAAAGCAATTGACGGTCATCCACCCCGATATAGAAATTGAATCAAGCGGAGAGAAGTTTTTAAGTAAGGTGATCAATTACATAGATAACAACTTAAATAATCCGAAGTTTTCTGTCGTAAATCTCAGCGAACATTTGGCAATGAGCCGGGGTGCGCTTTACACAAAAATATTTGAGCTTACCGGCCTTCCCCCCGTTGAATTTATCCGCTCATATAAACTCGACCGCGCTGCGATATTGCTTCTGAAGAGCGACCTCACGGTTACACAAATAGCCTATGAAGCCGGTTTTGCTACACCTCATTATTTTTCCCGATCGTTTAAAGAGAAATTTAATATGCTACCTTCTGATTATAGAAAGGTGGAGAATAACAGGGTGCTGGCATAAAAAATGGCTTTTATGTATTTGATATAAGCGGACGCTGATGTGCGGGTAAGTAACCTAATTTAGGTAAACAGCCATAAGTGCTTGAGCCGTTTGCGGGTGAACTTACCAACCAATGAGTATCAATACTTACGGTAACACAAAGCTACTCGAAGCTTATCCAGTCAACTTCCACATGGCCGCTGCCTTTTAATTGTATGATAAGGTTTTTCACACCGCCTGGCATGGATAAAACTGCTTTTTTGATAACGCTCCAGTTATTTCCTTTTGGTATAATAAGTTTTGCTATAACCTTACCCGGCTTATCCTCAGTACTTATTAATAAAGTTCCCCCGGTTGCCGAACAGGCGTTTACACTAATGCGCCCTGCTGTTTTTTTGCCAAAAAGCACACTGTTATATTTTATCCATGAATTAGTTTTATTAAAAACAGTTTTCCAGCCCCTGAATTTGTTTAGCGTGTCGAGAAACGCTACCTCTACTCCATCCGCGCTTTTGGCACTAAACCTATCTATCTGTATTTTTTTTGATGAGGCCGTTACACCAACGCCACGTAATGTGGGGATAACCTTGCGGATGGTGCCATCTTCATTAAAGGACAAACTATCGGCCCTTACCGCCCGGTTTTTATCAAAGTTTGGCGATAAATCATCGTTATGATAAAATAAGTACCATTGATTTTTAAACTCGATAACCGACTGATGATTTGTCCAGCAGCCCGAAGCTGATTCGTCCATAAGCACGCCGGCGTATTTAAAAGGCCCCAGGGGGTTACTTGACATGGCATATTCAAGCCGTTCTATTTTATCAGCCACATGCGGATAGGTCATATAATAAATACCCTTTCGTTCAAATAAGTAAGGCCCTTCCTTTAAACCCTTATCTGGAAAGCCTTCAAGTTTTACCGGCTCTGATGCCAGTTCAAGCATATTTGCTTTAAGTTTAGCGCCGTACAGGTTTCCTTGCGCCCAATAAATATATGCCTGCCCGTCCTTATCGATCTGTACATTCGGATCTATGCCATGAATCCCGGCTATGGGCAACGGTTGGGGAATGAAAGGGCCGTAAGGCTCGTCGGCTATGGCAACACCAACTGAAAAGCCTTTGGGGCTACCGGATTTTGCAGTGGCCGGGAAATAAAAATAATATTTTCCTGCCCGCTCAATACAATCAGGCGCCCACATACTATATGCTGTGGAGTCGGCCCAGGGCACCTTGTTTTGACTTACAATTACGCCGTGATCGGTCCAGTTGGTAAGGTCGGGCGATGAGAAGACGTGATAATCCTGCATACAAAACCAACCAGCTCTGCCATGCCCGGGCGTAGCCAGGATATCGTGCGAAGGATAAAGATATACCTTGCCATTAAAAACACGGGCCGAGGGATCTGCAGTAAACTGGTTTTGTATAAGCGGGTTTTGCGCCATCAAACAATTGAACCATAAGATAGATACAATTAGTGCTGCGTATGTCTTAAAATCTTTCATCATCTACAATTTATTACTATTCATTATCTTGTTCTTTAAATCGATTTCATTTACCTGCCGCTAACCGAAAATAATCGAAGTCGGCATATCCTCCTGTGGCTTTTGTGGCATAGTTAAAAAGGCCAAACCTGTAACCCATAAAATGTGGAATGGTATAAGCCATTTGAAGCGTAGCGCCAATTGGTATCCAATTATTTCCGTCGATGCTATAATAAAAATACGCTTTGTCGGTCCGGTCTTTAAAATCACACGCGGCCTTTAAATACACCAGATTTTGGGATAACGGAATACTTGCCGACTCTGTTGGCGAAGCTCCCTGTGCATTTACCATAACAATATACTTACTGCCGTTTTCGACCTTCACCCCCACCCATCCAAATTTTCGCTGTAACAAGGCGAGGCCGGCATGATCGCCGTCTTTAAGTCCAGAAACATCAATAGCCGTTATAGCTGAACATTCGGGACCAAACGTGCGTTGTGTGAGTATATTTCTTGCTGCAACTAAAGTGGTATCAAGCCTCCCCGTAGTTAACCTGAGGTAACCTTTACGCTGTGTAACAGACCATAATTGGTTAACCGGGTTATGGTTCCATTGCCAAACCAGGGGCAAATCGCGCTCACCGCGCCTACGGTTAAATTCATCCGACGAGATGATACCGGGCATGAGCGATTTGTTTGCCGGTAACGCGACAGTATCGGGTGCCTGATGATTTATACCCAATACAGGCCAACCATCTTCCCACTTTACAGGAACCATGTAGGGCACCCGGCCTACTGAACCAAAATCGCGAAAAAGGTACGCAAACCACCGTCCGTTTGGTGTGTTTACCAAACCACCCTGGGCTACGCCTTTATCCTGTAACGCCAGCCTGCCCTCGTAGGGGCCAGTAATATTATCTGCCCGGTGGATAAGAACACTTCGCATTCCACCACGGGGCCATGAAATATTGAACAGGTAATATTTCCCTTTGATTTTGAACATCTGGGAACCCTCTGCCGGCAATCCTAAATTCGGCCCGGCAGCCAGGCTGGCGTTCTCTATCAGCACCTGTGGCTTTGTGTCAGGTTTTATTCCGGAAAGATCATCCTTCAATTGCGCTAACATGATGCGCCCGCTTCCATAAATCATATAAACTTTACCATCATCGTCAAAAAACAAGGAATGGTCATGCAGACTTGGCTTAAAGGATAAAGCCTTCCAAGGGCCTTTTTCAATATTATGAGTGGTATAAATATAAGTTTTGCCGGTATTGCCAGCAAAAGTAGCTACATAGTAAATGCCATTATGATAGCGCAGGCTACTTGCCCACGAACCTCGCCCGTAACTGTTTTGGCCATTATTCAGGTTTAGGTCATCGGTGTCATCTAAAATATCATACGCATAGCTAACAAGTTTCCAATTGACTAAATCTTTAGATTTCATTATCGGCACCCCAGGGCTCATGTGCATAGTAGTACTGCTCATGTAATAAGTATTACCTACCCTGATTATTGAAATATCAGGCACATCTGCGTAAATAATTGGATTATGAGCCGTTTGTGCAAAAGGCGCGGATGGGCCCAGCAAAAAAAATACTATTCCCAAAAAAAGATTATTGAATATTTTACTCATAGTCGGTTTGTGCTGTTATATGAATAGATATTTCTATTTGCAGCTGGGTAACTGAATCCTTTTCATATGATGATTATTTTGAATGCTTTATGATACGCATAGATATTAAAAAACACGCTTAATTGCTTTACCCGCAATTAAGCGCACTTAATATATTAACACAACAAGGCCGCTCAGTCTTTAAACAGCAGCGGCGCAAGTTCTTTCAGGCTGCGGCGCCAGGTTAGAAACTCATGGGCAGTATTCTCTGAAATAAAAGATACCGCATTGTAGCCTGCTTCTTTTAATGCAGCCGCAGCGTTATTTACGCCAGCAGGATTTTCCTTGCTGCCGCAACTTATAAAAATAAGTTTAGCCTTAGGTTTATCTTTTAATTCAGCGGGTGTATAAATCCCTCCGCTTAAAAGACCGTAATAGGCAAATTCATCGGGCTTGGCAAGTGTTATTAAATGCGTTTCCATGCCCCCCATTGATAACCCTGCCATCGCGCGGTGCGCCCTATCTGCAACCGTACGGAAGCTGGCATCCACATAAGGCACTAATTCATCTGTTAATACGGTTTCAAAAGCATCTATCTTGAAATCCCTCAAACCACCAGGTTTCATTTTAATATCGTTGGTCATGCCATAGGTCATCACGATGATGAAGGGTTTTATTTTGCCTTCAGCAATTAGGTTATCCATGATCAGGTTGGCATGCCCCTGGTTGCTCCATGCGGTCTCATCTTCACCCCAGCCGTGTTGCAAATAAAGCACCGGGTATTTCTTCGATTTTTCCTTGTCATAACCCGGAGGTGTGTAAACAAAGGCTCTTCGCTGCGTATTTGTGCTTTTTGAAGGAAAAAGTATTTGCTGCACATTACCGTGAGGTACATCCTTCAAGGCATAAAAGTCCTGGTCATGAGCAGGTATTTCGATTCCGCTCTCCCAACGGGTGGAGCCATAATAATTTAATGTGCCGGGGTCATTAAATACGCCTCCATCAACTATTAAGTGGTAGTAGTGGAAACCTTCGTCCATTGGGCCTTCTGTTGTGCCGGAAAAATATCCGTCAGCTCCTTTAGTAAGTTTTGTTCCTCCTCTTCCACCCAGGCCCAGGGTAACCCGTATGCTGTCCGCTTTGGGGGCCATTATCCGAAAACGTGTATAGCCTTGCGAATTAACCTGGGGGTAGTCCCGCCCGGGTTGGTTAAGGCTGGAAGCATGGAAATCTTCTTTGATCTCTCCAGGGCTCGTTTGAGCCTTGCAAACACTACCGGCCAGGGAGGCCATTAATAAAATAGCAAAACGTTTTAAATTCATTTTTTTATAATTTAATTTTCAAGATTGGTAGCATTTTCCTGAGCGCATTTAAATAAGTTAATGAGCCCTGAAATTCCATTTTGAATTATCACTATTCATATCAAATTTGGCGAGTGTGGGTGTGCTGTCTCCAGATGACACTAAAGCCAGCTGCTCCTTCGAATCAGGAACCACCTTTGGCATAATCCTATAAGTTCCATCAGTCAATTGATCAATTCGCCATAATTGTTCCGGCGCACCGGTAAACGTTGGAACTGTTATCAGTTCAGCTTCTGCTGTTGCTGCTAATGCACGGTCTGTTCCGGCAATCACTATTTTATAATATGGTCCGCCCAGATATCCCCCTGCACTAGGAACTTGTGAAATGGCCCATTTTTGATGTGGACGAAATACATAATCACTTATCCTTACACCAATGTTTCCAGCTGGCCAGCCCTTAGCTACATCTGCTAATTCCTGGGACGGAACCGGTTTTACCGGTTCATCATTGTTTCTATTAAACCGCATTCCACCTGGCATTCTTATAAAATCAACCCCTAATTCTAAGGCGTATCCCCTTCGCTCAGACTCAATCTCATAAGTTCCTTCTTTGAAGTTATCACCAGCAACAGGCCATCCGTTTTTCCATAGTAACGGGCGAATGCCTAATACGCTCCGACCACTTTGATCCAAATCTGCCTCATAATGGCAAGACATCTTTTCAACGCCGTCGCCAACAACTAAACGTCCAAAATGGCCTGGGCCTATCAGCCTGTCGCCAGCTGCAACTACCATTTTGCCGCCTCCCTTTAACATAGCCCTTCCCATGTTATCAAGGTATGGGCCGGTTACCTTTCTGGAGCGACCAACAACAATATTATAGGTTGAGTTTGGGCCATCACAGCATGTGCCGTGGGTTCCAAGCAAATAGTACCATCCATCCCGATATAACAGATCTGTGGCTTCACAATCTATGGCTATGTTTAATGCTTTATTACCTTCTACCCGCTTACCCGTTTTGGGATCAAGTTCCACAAGGCGGATATACCCAAAATAGGTGCCGTACGATAACCATAACCTTCCATCGGTTGGATCCAGAAGAAGCCCCGGATCTATCGCGTCATTATCCTCTATACCATCGGACGAGGCAACTTTGACAGCCTCTGAATATTTAAAATCCGGGGATTTGGGATCGAGCGATTTATTCCACATGGTAAGTATTGTTCCGTTATGACCGCCCGCCAGGCCACCGCCAGTTGCGCCATAAACAATAAGGTAGCGGTCACCAATTTTTAATACATCAGGAGCGGCTCCTCCGCCGGGCCTTACTGCACCCCCATTCCATGTCCAGCCATCTTCGGATATTAATCCGCCTCCACCTGTTCCAAATGTGAAATACTTCCCATCAGATTCTGTGATAGTTGAGGGATCATGTATAAATGGTTTGCCAATTTGTGCTATCGCATTTCCGGTTGACCACAATGAAAATAGGGCTATAGTGCTTATTACCTTTACTATTAATTTCATAATAAATAATTGCTATACAAATTCGATATTAAATGGGATGATCAACTAATTTATTGCAGACTGATAGTGAGCCCTTTTATCGGCTCTCCTTTTTCATCCAGCAGACGAACACAAAAGTCACTAAGTCCGGGCCCGTTGATTACGGCTCCCCGTATTATATTTTTTCCTTTGTTGAGTGTCAACCGAGTGGAGACACAATCATCCATCACCATGCGCCTATCTCCGTCAAGTATTACCGCTTCCTTGCCATTCAGCCACCACATTGATCCTCCATTTGACCCTACTGCCAATCTTACATTTTTCATTTCGCGCGGACTGTTAACTATGGTTACCGCCCAAAACAAAACTGCATACGTCTGTTTCTTTAACCCATAGGCAAAACGGAATAATTTGAGGTTGAAATTCGGACTTTCCAATGCATGCCATAACAATTCCTGCTCGGCAACTTTTACTTTTTCCAGATTCTTCGGAATAACGGTAAACTGGTTTGGAAAATAATTGGTTTCAAATTGTGTTTTCAGGTAGTTATCCGTAAAAACAAGATTACTCCGTATTGATTTGTTAATGGGCTCTAAAAGTAACCAACGCTGAATAAACCCCTCGGGATTTGGGGTCTTTTTTGATGCGGTTGCCGGGATAAAGAATGGTGTGAGCGTTCGTGCGGTATCATTTTGGGTTATAACATCGATCTTGCCTGGGGCAGCAGACTGTCCCTGTGATCTTAATCCTGTCAAAATTACAAAGGCTGCCGCCAACGCTGCACTGAGTTTAATATTCATAGTAGATACTTTAACTTAAATCAATTTTGATAAATAATAAATTGTCGAAAATGCATTGAGTCGCGGCCTGTCGATCGATTGCCCAGAAGTCGTTGGCCTACGAGATATCGTTGGCCTAATACCCCTATGTGTTATTGATGATATTTTGCGTTAACGTTAAAATGTATTTCTTCAATTTTAAAAAATGGCTTGTAAACCATTAACCCAAAACTATACCTTCAGAAAAGGACTCTATCACACTATTCAGCAATAAAAGTCAACTTTTGTCAATAACGCTGCGTGAAATACCGTTTATGAACGATTTTTCCATCATTTATTCGAGCATGGCCGTGATGCCATTTCCAATAGAAATAAAAAAGTTGCGCCTGAGGGTAATTCTTTGCAAAAGCACTTAGTCCTATTTACAGGTGATTTTTAAATAGGAACTCGGAGTTGAGTATAAAGGCGGCGGTACCCACCGCATTCGACACCTTTTTTTAAATAAGTGCCTTTGGGGGTATTTTTACTTTTATTGCTGACTTAGGTTGTGTAGCGGGTTTGGAGGAAGTTATGACTTTATAGCTTTTGATTCTCCGGTATTATAATTGAGCCATATTTGAAAAAGCTCATTTTTTTCATTTTCGTTGAAGTACACCATAAATAGTTTGCAATTTTCAAAATATGCCATACATTCCCCAAACTTTAAATATTGACTTGAAAAGATTTTTTTGTGGGCAAGTACCTTGTTCAGTATACTTAGCCTATATTTCTCATCTTCTGATATTATTTGATGGAGTCTTACAATTTCAGATTCAGTAAACCGTTGAGTTATAGAGTTCATTTCCTTAAGAACCGGCCAGAAATTTCTCGCCCCCATACCTTGTTCCACTCTTTTAAATCTATTGTTGATCAGAGCACGCCTGAGTGGGTCTTTTCTTTCAAAAGGAATTGATTGTTGCTTCAGCTTTATCCAAAATTGTTCAACATCATTATTTACCGATTCATTCCAATAAATCAAAAGTTCATTTTTTAAAGAGTTAATTTCATGCGATTTTAATTTCCTTTTTTGGGAATTAACTATTAAAAAGTCTTTAATGTAAGCCGACAGCTTAAGAAAAGCACATTTTGTTGTATCATCTATTGATGTCGAGCAAATAACAACCTCATCGTTTATTTCTATAGCTTTTAAAAGTTGGTCAATTATCTCCATATGCCAGAACGAATATAGCCACTTGGACAGCAATAAAAAAAGCCCTTAGATTTCCATCCAAAGGCTTTTAATAATATTTCCCGGCAATTACCATGAGCGGGGTTAAATGTAGTCTCAAAGGCTCCGATTTCCGATAATTTCATTGAGGATTTACAGCCATTAATCGACCTCGCGGCGTAATAAATACACATTTTAAATATGGCGCCGGGAAGTGTTTCAAACTATATGATTATTAAGCCTGTAACTGCCATAACAATGAAGTTTTGTGGTCAATATGAATTTAAAAACCATACATACCACCCGAAACAGAAATTTGCTCTCCTGTGATCCAGGCTGCGTCATCGGAAGCCAGAAATACTGCAGCTTTCGCAATATCTGCGGGCTGTCCTCTGCGGCCAAGCGGTGTTTTCTCTACAAACATCTTTTCATACTCACTGCCAGCAGTAACGCCCGCACTGGCTGCACCTTCTGTTTCCGTAGCGCCCGGCAAAATAGAATTGATACGAACGTTTTTTATGCCCAACTCCTTAGATAAAGCAATGGTGAAGGCATCCAGTGCCGCTTTGGTTGCAGAATACAAAGAGGCATTTTGAAGAGGGTATTTACTTGCACCCGAACTGATATTGATAATGTTCCCACCCTTATCGCCGAAAAGTTTCAGAGCTGCCTGGATAGTCAATACAGGCCCTAACACATTTACATTGAAACTTTGGTGGAAGTCATCTACCGAAATGAGTTCAATAGGTGCATATCCCTGAGATACCGCATTATTTACTAAAATATCCAGCGTGCCGAAAGCCTTCCTTGTTTCTTCGAACAGCCTGGTTACATCGGCCTCTTTCGATACATCGGCCTGTACTGCAATGGCTGTACCTCCATTGTCGGTTATGGCTTTTACCACTTTATCCGCGCCTTCTTTGCTTGTAGCATAATTTACAACAACCTTTGCGCCTGCAGCAGCAAAATGTTTGGCGATAGCTGCACCTATTCCTTTTGAAGCACCGGTAACTACTGCTACCTTGTTTTCTAATTTACTCATGATTCTATTATTAATTATATTCAAGTTCTTCAGGTTTTTTCCGTTCTGAAGCACATTCAAAGATGCTGCATCATAACGAACCGGAGGCTGACATAAATCATTAAATACACACGATAAATGTCACTTCAAAGAGGTGGCTTAAATCAAAAAAATACGCTAACTAATTATAAGATAACAACTTAAAACAGCAGTGAAAATCGAAGATGCAAAACGGCTGAAAGACCACAACAGCATAGATTTCATTGTTGAGCACATCTTCTTATCCAGGGAAGTATAGCGTTGGCAAACCACGAATTGTAGTCCCCGGTAGAAGTAATTGACAAGTTACCCTCGCAAATCCAGACATTGATCAGTCGGATGTTTATATATCAGGGAGAAAGAAGATTCCCGGGCGATTCAATTTAACAGGCGCATTTGTAATGGATAGCGAAGCCTGAAATCGCTAAAGGATCTATTTTAAGGCGTTTTTCTTTATCCGGCTCAAAGTTTCAGACGATAAACCAAGATAGGAAGCGATCATATTTTGCGGAAACCGTTGTAGAAAATGAGGATAATTGCTGATCAGTTCTTCGTAGCGTTCTTCAGCCGAATGACTAATGGCCTGCATTCTTTTCTGGGCAGCAATGGTGTTGTTTTGACTGATCACGTTCGACATCGCCGAAAAGGCAGGGATATGCTTCAAAAACTCCTCAATTTCGGCGTGGGTTGACTGCAGTATCTCCAGTTCCTCCAGCGCCTCAATATTGAAGCGAGTTGGCGTTAACCGGTAAAAACTTTCGAAATCTGTCAGCCACCAATTTTCTACAGACAATTTCAGTATATGTTCATGTCCTTTTTCATCTACCGTAAAAGTCCTGGCGGATCCTTTTACAATAAACGCGATATATTTGCACACGTCTCCTTCCTGTAAAAAGTATTGCCGTTTTCGAAGTTTTCTGGGTTTGAAATGCGCTGTCAACAAATGCTTATCATCCTCTGACAGCACTTTGCCTGATATTTTTTGAATGTAATCGAAAAACGCTTCAAAATTGGACATTGTACAAATATATAATCATGCGCAATTTAATCAAGCTGCCGGATAAAAGACTAAGATCTTTGGCCGGTTATTTTAAACAATAAAAATCCCTGCTCATGAAGGAACAGGGATTTAAAAGAAACTTATAATCAAACTGTGGTTTCCTTTGTCCATGAGGCGTTATTGCATCGCAATTTATGACCACAATTCGTCAGTCGAACTTGAACAAGTTGGCACGGGTTATAAAACCCGCGCCAGTGTGGGCTAATTACTTAGCCAAATAGGTCATACCACCATCAACAAGGAGTTCAGCACCAAGCATAAACGAAGAATCATCGGAGGCCAGGAAGACCGCTGTTTTACCAATGTCGGCAGGTTGCCCAATCCTGCCTGTCGGCATTTCACCTGCAAAGTGTTTTTTTATAGCTTCAATTTGTTCTGCGGGAACAAACTGTTCAAATGCTGGTGTATCTGTTGTACCTGGTGTTATTACGTTTGCTCTGATTTTTTTATCTAAAAGGTCGCTTGAAAATGCTTTTGCAAAAAAGATCACAGCCGCTTTTGCAGCACCATACAGCGTAAATGACGGATATGCCCGATGTGCAGCATTTGACCCGATAAGAATAATAGAACCGCCATCATTCATATGGGGCAGTGCTTTATGAACAGTGAAGTAAACACTTTTCAGGTTTAAATCCATTGTCTTGTCATAATCGGCTTCGCCAATAGTTGCCACAGTTCCTACAGTTCCAGCACCCGCATTAGCTACAATAACATCTATTTTACCAAATTTTTCAGCTGTTGCTGCAAACACTCTTTCCAGGTCGGCAAGGTTGGTTACATCGGCATTTATGGCTATAAAATTATCGCCAAGCTGAGCCACAGCACTATCTAAAGTTTTCTGATTTCTGCCGACAATAACTCCTTTGGCACCTTCGTTTTTAAATGCTTCAGCAATACCAAACCCAATACCGCTATTGCCGCCTGTAATCACGGCTACTTTGTTTTTTAATTTACTCATTATTTCTTTTTTTAAAGATTGAGCGACAAAGGTAGACCACATTGGTTATTTTTAGTAACTTTGTACTGATAAATAACAGTAACATCGGTGTAACCAAGTAACATTATGAGGTGCGAAATAACAGAGTTTCAACAGGAACAAAAGAAAAGAATGAGGTCCGTTCAGGATGCCATGGACGCGTTGAACGGGAAATGGAAAGTCGCTATTATTTCATCCATTTGCTGTTACAAAAAAAGGCGATTCTCCGATATTTTGAATGATATAGAAGGAATTTCCAACCGGATGCTGAGTAAGGAATTAAAGGAATTGGAAACAAATCAATTGGTTAAACGAACAGTTTTAGACACCCAACCGATATCGGTTCAATATGAATTGACCGAGCACGGCAATACGCTGCAAACCATCATCAGCGAACTTTCAGGCTGGGGAATTGTACACCGCAAGAAAATTGTCGGGAAATAATATTGGTTCTTTGTTGAGTGTCGTTCAACCATGCTGATGACAACCTCGTATCAGCCATTAGATTGCCCAATAAAAAATATAGAATATAAGATTGAACGAAGAAACTCGTCTAATATATCACATTAACAATGTGTTACGATAAAATATAAATGGGAAAGATGTGATGCTATCGCTCTTTCCCTGTGAAGTGGTCCTTAGACTACAAAACCCGAACTCTTTTACGGGTGATTTGCTTTGTGCGGTGGGATTGGAGGATAGTTTGCCTAGGTTTTGAAATTGCCGATCTACAGAATATCGACGTAAGGTGCCGCGCTAAAGCTAAAAGCTTCCTCATAATCAAGAACGGTCTCGCCTAAAGAAAGTCATCAACATCAAGCTCATTATTAATTATCATTTTAGTATATTTAATATCCGGGTAATCCATTTTCTCAAGTTCAGCTAATGCGTTATCTCGTTCCTTTATCTGATGATTTAAATGATAGGCAATTACCAAATTTCCGAGAATTCCAGGGCGAGTTTTAGTCAGACTAAGGCTCCTCGCTTTTTCCCCTAATTCAACAGCCTTTGAGTAGTTTTTATTTTTAATCTCCAGTATCAACAAACTCGCATAGCAATCGGGATTGTTAGAATTTATCGCCATTGCATTTTCATAGTATTGCCTTGCTTTCGCATAATTACCTTTCATCCTTTCTATTATTCCCAAGCCTACAATAGCTTTATCATTTTCTTTATCTAGTTCAAATCCCTTTCTATAAGCCAATTCGGCTCCAAGTGTGTCATTTAGCTCAAGTTTTACTAGGCCCAGATAAGTCCAACTTTGAGAAGAACTTGGATATGTCTTTATGTGTGCTTCTAGCTCATTCTTTGCTTTTTCAAATTCTCTGGCGTAGTACAACTTATTTATTTTCTTAACATCCAATTTTTCAGAAGATGGGTATATTTTTTTCATCAGAAAAAAAATACTTAAAACGATTATTAGGATACCGAATATTTTCTTCATTTCATTTGCTGCTACGTAATCTTTTTTCAAAAGTTAAAACAGAATAATATGTTTCATAGCTGTAGCTAAGGTAATTAATATCGTTTTGAATATGACAACATAAAAAGCCTTCAGATTTTCAATCCAAAGGCTTTTTATTAATCTTTCCCATCCTGTTCCCATGGATGGGTGTGAATGTGACCCCGACGAGAATCGAACTCATATCTAAAGTTTAGGGGGAACTTATTTATAATAATAATAAAAAAGCGTATCTTCATTCATAATCAGGCATTTATCAACACATAACTCAAGTGCCTCATTGATAGTGGTACTTATTTCTAAATCTTTTAGCTTAAAAACATGCCTGAATTTATTCTGTTTGCCAAAAGGATACTCGTTATAATTGTGCTTTTTCTTCCAGGAATTATACAACCATGCTTCGCACAATTGTCTGCAAATGCCGATTCACTAACAAAGGTACTCATCGGTAAAGAAGCGGAAATGTTTAACGCGATACTGACTGCTGATAAACCTGCCACCGACAAAATGGTGGGACAGGATTATATCACCATCAACGCGGATGGGGTGTTGGAGGATAAAATCGAAATGATGAAAAACTTCGGAAAATTTAAAGGCGCAGCGGTTACATTATCCGACAAGCAGGTGAGGCACTATGGGAACCTGTCGATTATCACCGGGAGGGCAAAGTTTTACTTGAAATCCATTTTAGTTGCCGAGATATTTTATACAGAAACATGGATATATCGTAATAGAAAGTGGGATTTTATTGGCTGGCAGGGAACAATGACCGGCTTACCATCCTACTATCCTGTGATATTCACCATCCTGGGGCTTATTTTGCTGTATTTAATAGCCAGATTCATTACAAAAATAATAAAGAGATCAAGAATAAAAGTTGTTTAAACAAAAGCCTCTGAATTTGCATCCAAAGGCTTTACTTTTCTCAGTGGTCCCGACGAGAATACCCAAGTATTCATAACGTGTAGGACTTCAGTATTTTAAACGGATATAACGGCACTACTCACCGAATTACGCACCGCGTTTTTTTGATACAGATTAATTGCAAATCTTATAAGATAAATATACCCATTTTTAAGGGCTTTTCAAAATGTAAGACATTGTTTTCTTTCGGTTATTCGATAACAAGTTTGCAAGGCATCAGGCATTTGAATGTCCAGAAAG
>NZ_JANYGH010000019.1 GCF_025362475.1 Mucilaginibacter sp. | reverse complement strand
ATTCAGGTGCCTATATCGGCGGTGTCTACCTCTTCCCATTCCGAACAGAGAAGTCAAGCCCGCCAGAGCCGATGGTACTGCGGTAAAACGTGGGAGAGTAGGTCGGTGCCCAATCTTAAAAGCCCCAAAAGGCTGAATCGTGAAACCCTTCATCTATATGATGAGGGGTTTTTACGTTTAGGATAATTTCTCCATCCAAGACAGGCGTTCGCTTTTCGCGAAGCATCCACATTAACCTGTACTTTTAAAAGATCAACAAGTTGAAGTTCAATACTTTATCTGTTCGCCATATTCCTACCTAAAAACAGACCAAGCTGTAAACCAACAACTTAACTTTTCGCAAACCCCAGCCCGAACACCGCCGAACACCCGCATCCCGCTGGCCCGAACACCCCGGGGAAAACAATAGTGTACCGTACGTGTTTATTATCCACAGTAGTTACAGAAAAGTAATTGGTTTATAATTTATTAAAAAAACCATGCTATATTTAACTACTAACGTTATTCAATAAGTTAAAAGCCGGTAGATTTAAAATTAAAATTTAGCACATGTTTATTTACACAGGGAAAAATATAGAAACCGGGGAACAGATCACCAAAGAGTTTGATACCGATCATGAAGCAAGAAACTTTATCGACGATAATTTGATACAATACCCACAATACAAGGTATACGAAGATGAAGAGGATTATATTATTTACTCAAATAAAATTGATGATGACGCCGAGGCCTCAGCCCGGGAAAATATGTATCCGGTAGGGGATGATAGTGATTATTGATCCTGCTATACCCAGTCTTCGAAGTAAGTAAACAGCATTACGATATATAAATTACTAATCAATCAATTTGTAGCCAAAACCGCGGACATTCAGGATCTGTACGGTTGTATCACTCAATAAATACTTGCGGAGCCTGGTGATATAAACGTCCATGCTACGGGCGTTAAATGGAGTATCATCCCCCCATATTTTGAGCAATGCTGTTTTGCGGTCCAATAACTGGTTTTTATTGTCGATGAGCAATTGAAGTAGGTCGGCTTCCCGTTGCGAGAGGCTTACCGCTTTCCCGTTATCTACCAGTTCCAGCCGGTGATGGTCGAAATGAAAATTACCTACCTTATTGTTTGCCGCGACAGACAAAGATGAATTATTAGCTGGTTCCTGTAAACTCGTCCTGCGATTCAGGCTTTTCAGTCTTAATATTAATTCCTCCATGCTGAAGGGTTTTTTCATGTAATCATCTGCGCCTGTTTCAAATCCTTTGATCACATCCGCAGTTTGTGTTTTGGCGGTCAGAAAAATAATAGGAATCAGCTTATTCACTTTGCGGATATCTTCGACCAGTGAAAACCCGTCCTTACGCGGCATCATCACATCAATTACGCATATATCGGGCTTGTTGTTATTAAAAAAGCTCCATCCTTCCACACCATTTGCGGCAATGGTGAGTTCAAAACCCCTGGCATCTAAAGTTTCTTTAACTATGGATGCTAAAACTGCCTCATCTTCTACCAACAGCACTTTTATCTTATTCATATTTGAGGAAATTGAATGGTAAGCGTAGTGCCCGAATTTAACTTACTTTTAACTGAAATAACACCATTTAAACTCGTTACCAATTGCTTAACATAGCTTAATCCAAGTCCGTAACCTTTAACTTCGTGTAAATTGCCCGAAGGCACCCTGTAAAACTTATCAAAGATAAACGGCAGATACTGATGGTCAACACCCGGGCCATTATCGCTGACGGTTAATTGCCAGCCTTTTTCAAGAGGGTTAATGGTCATGGTAACTTTTACATCTCCACCTCCATATTTAATAGCGTTATCTACTAAATTAGTAATGATGGTGTCTATGATATAGCCATCTGTAAAAACTTTTTGTAAGCCCGAAGGATTTATAAATTCGATAGAGTAACTGGCATCCAGGGTAAACCTTTCTATAATCGAATTAATTAACTCATTAATATTAGTCAAACTCGGTTTGGCCAGTTTGTCGCCATTTTCATACCTGGTTATATCCAGGATCCGGTCTACATTATGATCCAGCTTCTCTAAGATCTCCGTATTGATTTTTAAATAACGTTCTGCCTTTTCCGGTTCTGCGATATCTCCATACCTGTATAATGCTTCGTGCGTTGATTTCAAAATGGAGATTGGGGTGCGGAGTTCGTGCGTGATATTGCATATAAAATCATTTTTAATATGATCCAGCTGCATTTGCCGCCGTATGATGATCCACATATAGCAAAGGCTACCCGCAGAAAGGATAATCAAAAGGAGGGAGATAATGGCGGGGACAATATTCTGAGCGAGAAGAACCTGGCCTGTGTTACTAAAAACGGCTTCTATGATAGGGCTGTTTTTAGAATAGTTGATATAAGCAGTTATTTTACAAGGTGGAAGATGCTGTCGGTTTTTTAACAACAAAAGGTTAAAAGGCAAATCGATGTTGTTCCTTTTTAATTCGTCCTTAAATATGGCCTTTAAAGTATCCAGCCTCACGGTGTTCATTAAAGTAGCCGACATGAACTGGGTTTCGGCCAGCATTACTTTTAGGTGGTATAAATTAGCCGGATTTACTGCAACCTGTTCTATTTTTGCAGTGTATGGCGGATGTTTAACATCCCCATAAAATACTTTTAAGTGCAGAGATGTATCCTTCTCCACTACTTCTAATACCGATAAAAAAGGCGACGGCGATTTTAACGAAAGCGGAAGCTCGCTGCGTTGCACATGGTAGTTATCGATGCTTTTTTGAAGTGCATCTGAAAGTTGTTTGTTGAGATTTAGCTCCCCGGTTTTGTACGTGTTATATACCCAATAGCATTGGAACAGAATAATGCCACCGGCTGTAAGCGCGGCGATAAGAAATAAAAAGGTGAGTCTCTTTTTCATCCGGTGGCATTATATAACGCTGCTCAAAGATAAGTTATTTGGTAATGGCTATAAATTTGCATTGATAGCCGATGACAGGTCGCGTTTAATATCCGGACTGATATTGGTAGCGAAAGTGATCACACCTTTTTTATTGATCACTAAACTGGTTGGCCACCCGCTCACTTTATATTGCTGATCAATGGCTTTGGAGCCAGGAAGTATATTGTAGCTAAATTCATGTATTTTGAGGAATGCCTGCACCTTTTGAACATCATCAAAAGTTAGCGCCAGGAAAACCACTTTATCAGGGGTATACATTTTAGTAATTTCGTTGAGTTGGGGCATTTCCTCCAAACAGGGCGGGCATGCAGTGTACCAGAAATTGAGCACAACCACTTTTTCTCTCAACAACTTTAATGACCATTGCCGTCCGTGCAGATCCGTTAAGTTAAAATCTGCAGCGGCCTTATTCACCATCGCTTTTACAACCAGTTCATCTTTGGCGTTTTTTTCATTTATTTCCTTCATATTATCATCAGTTAACCTCACCAGGTGCAATATGCCTTGTGCCCTATCGCTTTCCTGGTGCCCAATGAATAATGCGCCATTCCAGGCGTTCCTTACACTGTCAATCTTGTCTTTGGTGATAAAGGTGCCGTCCGGCATCATATAAGTAGTAGCAGGTATTTCCTGCCGATCTACAGATGGCTTGGCTGAGGAAGTTTTTTGAGCTGCAACGTTGCCGGCACGGGTTTGCGCTTTAGCAGCGATAGTGCAGATGCTTAAAGCAGCGATAAACCAATAAGTTTTCATTTGGAATGGAGTAAATTTTAAGATTTGCGAATTCATATTTATTGTTGAATTTTTATTTAATACAAGAGCTGGCTTTGATACAGATTAGTAAGGCCCCGGGAATAGAAAAATGTATTTTTTAATTAGGATGCCGATTTGTAATAGTTTCATGATGCAAAGCTATTTGGTAATCAACCTCATCTTTGTTAAAGGATAACTAAAGAGTGTTAACTAATGTTAACTGAAAAAATGCTGGGCAATGATGTTGTCCTGCTGATTAAGTTCATTTAATTCAAATTCGTTCGAAAAACGGGGTGGGTATAACGTCAGCTTCGGTGTTTTTGTAATTCTAACTTCGTCAACTCACACAAAAATGCGTGATACTTATTCGCTTTTTTAAAATAACCTTTTTGTCATCCTGAACGATAGTGAAGGATCTATTATTCGCCATGCTTCTTCGCCCTGTAAAGTCTGCGAATAGATCCTTCAAATCGTTCAGGATGACAAACCTTTCCACAGGGTTTTAAATCTCGTAGCGATGTATTATCTATAAATTAACATCAATAAAAAAACCTGCCGTTGTGGGCAGGTCTTTCATTCAGTTATAGTACAGTTAATAGTTAGCTCATTGAATAGCGATGATCTTGTACAGGATCCAGCAGTCGGTTTCGAAAACCCGTTTGTAGTTGACGCCGCTGTTAACCACCCGGATGAGGGGGATATACTTGTTATTGAGCTGCGTGTAGCCCGTGAACGGGTTTTTAGGGGTGGCAACAAGTATATAATCGTCGTAATGGTAAGGGGTTTCTATGGCGCTTAAAAAAACGTTCTGGTAAGGCAGCGTTAGCCTTTTAATGTCGTCGGTAAATGCGGCAATGGGGTACGCTATGGCATCATCCATCAATACATGCGAATTTTTGGGCAGACTGTTAATGTAGGCGGACACCTCCATTATTTCATTTTGATCGGTATTGGGTTTGCGGTTTATAAGCGTGGTGATGAAGCTCTTCTCGTCATGTATAAATGATTTGGACAGAAAAATATACCCGGTATACAATTGCATTAAAACAACGATGAACACGATGGGCTTAAACAGTTTTTGATTTTTGACGGTTTTAGCTTTAAATATGAGGCACAATAAAGCAAGAATCAAAAAGATGAGATAATACTCATAGGTAAGGAAAAGCTTATCGTACTTAATATGCAGAAACTCAACAAAAGCGAATGGTGTTAAAATAGTTAATGCCTGGTAGGTGCTTTCTCTGAAAAGGTAAATGGCTACCAAAATAAGCGGGCAAAAATATATAACCCTTACAGAAACCAATATAGAAAGATCTGGCAGCTGGTAGTTGGTAGCCGCGGTGCTCATATCGTAATTAAGCTTATCTACCAGTACATTCCAGGTGGCGTAAGGGCTTTCTATAAAATAATCCAGATCACTTGCATGGGTTAAATTAAGCAGTTTGTAGGATATAACCGAAGCGATGGGCAGTATAAAAAGGATGATGTAAATGGCAAATGTTTTGCCTACAAGCTTACGCCGTAACGATGGGCTGTTGAAACTCAGGAACAGCCTGAAGATGGATTCCTTTTCGCCCAGGTTTAAGCTTTGCAGGGTAATGGCTAATACCAGCGGTATAAAAAACAGGCAAATCCATATAAACTTATAATCGCAAAAAATAAGTGTAACTAATGACATGCTGGCCAGCGAAACGTGAAACGTGGTGTTTGACCGGTAAAACTTAAGCAGGTTAAAAAAGAACAGGAAAAAGAAGATTAGCACCAGGTAAATGGCCTTGCCGGATGTGGCTACGTAAAGCATCCCCGGATGAAAAAAGAACAATATGGCTACCATGCACACATAAAAATCATCGTTTTTTATGCGGGTGTTCATGGCCGATGTAATGATGTAAAACAGCGCTGCCGTACCCAATGCCGATGCAATTACCGGCGCCAGGAAAGTACTGATGGAGCTAAAAATAATGGCGCAATAAAAAGGTAACAGCGGTGCTGTAAGGCCCATTACTTTAATGCGGTTACCAAGCCCTTCAAAAATGATTTTGGTTTTCTCGATGTAAAAAATACTTTCCTGGTTATAGTAGCCCCAATGGTTCATATAAACACCCACCACCATATAGTATGCGGCAAGCATTACAGCTACTATAAACAGAAATTGACTTTTTGATATGATCATTTAACAACGTTTGTGGGGTTATTAACTTTACTTAAACCATGGTGTGTTTTTTCCCAATAAAACGGATTTGTTATTAACTGGTATAAACCCATATAGGCCGCTGCCGAGTGCATTAACCAGTAAACGGGATTGGCAATGGCAAACAATATCAACTCAAAATACCTGCGTTTAAATACAGCCATCATGTTTACGTATATCATGAGGATGTTGCCCACCATGAGGTTAAATATGGCCATAAACAAAACCCAATCAGGAAACAGGCTGCGGATGGTTGAAAAATCAAATACCAGGTAACAAATAAAAATAGCGAGCAACAGTGGGTAAACTAAAAAGGTAGCCGATGTGGCGCCAATAAAAAAGTTGAAGCCCATGAAACCTTTCCAGCCAATTTTTTTAACAAGCCCAACCGGGTTGCGCATGTGCACCAAATAGGTTTGCATATAGCCCTTGATCCACCGCGACCGCTGGCGAATCCAGTTGATAGGGTCGTTATTGGCTTCTTCGTAAGTAGTAGAGTTGATGATGGCTACTTTATACCCTTTTGCGTATGCGCGTACGCCCAGGTCAGCATCCTCGGTTACGTTAAAGGGGTCCCAGGCACCCAGCTCAATCAAGGCATCCATTTTAAAATGGTTACTGGTACCACCCAAAGGGATGGGGATATCAAGGGTATCCAATCCGGGCAACATATAATCAAACCAATAGGAATACTCCAAAGTAAACATACGGGTAAGAAAATTCTCGTTGCGGTTAAAGTAGTTGAGCGCGCTTTGGATACAGATGTAATGCTCAGGTAATTTGGCAAACAGGGCTATTACTTTTTTAAGCTGATCTGTATCGGGAATATCCTCGGCATCATAAATAGTTAAATACTTGCCCCTTGAAAAATGCAGACCATAATTACATGCCTTGGGTTTAGTTTTGGGCATATGAAAAGGCACCACGATCACTTCAAAAACAGCCGGGAAATCGAGGTTTTGAACAGCTTGTAATGTTTTATCATCATCCTCCTCAATCAGTAGTTTTACATCAAGCTGCTCGCGCGGATAATCTAAACTTTGCAGGTTCCAGATTAATTTCTTGATCAGTTTATCCTCTTTATAAACCGGTAACAGTACGGTGTAAGGGGGCAGTTCGGCGTCAACAATATGATGTACTTCCTCTTTGGTAACCGCCTGGTGCAGTTCGAAACGCGAACCCACCAATGCCAGGAACAGCTTAAATATAATAGCCACCAGGAAAAACATGCTGATGATAACGTTTATAATGATGGATGTATTTTTAAAGCTTAATACCATCCCTATAGCTATGATGGCCAGCAGGCTAAAAATAAAAACAAGCTGCGGTGTTGTAAAGGTGATGGATGCCGAACTTTTTGGGTCGCGGCGTAAAAGTTCATACACCGATGCCTTAACATATTTTTGGCCCAGTAACTTATGACTTAACCAGGTAATATCCAGGTCATAGGCTACAATTACTTCGGGTTCCATATCAAAGGTGAACCGGATAAAATCCAGGAAAAGCTGGTTTGTAGGATCGGTCATGAGGGTTATCACCCGGTTGTTTTCAATACGCAGGGGAAGCGCCACATGATCATTGGCAAATTTGAGCTCAACTTTTTTCAACACTTCGGGATCAAAAGCCTCTTCCCTTATTGGTGCAAAATGATACCCGGCATTACTTAATGAGCGATCGTAGTTTTTGCGGGAGATATAACCAAAGTTAAGGGCGATCTTCACATATGACATCCCCGATTTTTCTGAAAACTTTTTAATTTTTTCCTGATCGCCTGGCGTTATAAACCCGTCATTAACCAAAAGTTCAGGAATTGAAATACTCATTATATATAATATAAGTTACGTTTGGTTAGTATCAAGTAGTTAGTATCAAGTAGCTGGTACTGGTTTAAAAATCTTAATACTCGATACTAACTACTTGATACTTTGAAAAATTAATCGTTAAACAGATCCTGTGATTTTTGAACTTTCGACCTAACGTACAGGAATGATAACAATATTAATATCAGTATGCCCAACAGTATGTAAAGGTTGTAGCTATCCCAGAAACGTGTAAGGCCGCTTTTGGTATCAATATACTCCAGGTTATCGCTTGATTTATTGATGTTAAACAGGTATTTATTGGAGTTAACATCAGAGATACATACGTTGCTTGATAGTGTTGAAAGCTGCTCGGTAATTGATTTTGATGCAGACAGGAAGGCTTCGGCAATATGGGTACCCGTTGCGGTGAGCACCAGTGTGGCGTTGTTGCTTCGCCCGTAAAATATCTGCGCCAGGCCTTTTGATACCGTATCTGAGAGGGAGTACACCGGCGAATTGTTATCCGTATAGTATAATATAAAGTTTTTTTCGAAGTTAATTGGTGCATCATGGAATTCCTTCATCAGCTTATCTTCTTTTGACAACAGCGCAATGATATTATATTTTTTAAGATCAGGTGATGGAATAGAATCTGAGTAAGTAAACTCCGGGAAGTTATTGGCGTTAATGTTGTTATTTAATTCATAAATGATTTCGCCCAGGGCGCCGGCAGCATATTTTGCATAATTCCTGCTAACAACTATGCGGGTAGTACCGGTATTAAATGCTTCCGGGTACTGATAAAAACTCAAATCGCTGGTAACGAAAGGGTTTTTTGATTCCAGGTATGATTTATCTACGTCAACTTCGGCAAAAAAGTTGGTAAAGCTATCCTTACAATGTCCGCTTACAGGGTAAAATCTAAACTCGGCCTCCAGTGTATTATATTTATGGTGCTGGTAACGGTTAATGGTAATGGCGGTATTTAATTTACCGGTTGCATCCAGCTTTTCGCTGCTAATCAGCAAACCGTTAAGATAGATGTTAAAGTACCCGCGGTCGGTAGCGTTTAACGCGCTGTAATTAGCAACAAACCTTATTTCAACTTCTTTTGGGGTAAAGCTAAAGTCGCTGTTTTTAAAGGTATATGCACTTTTTAATGAACCAATTCCGGATAAAAAATCACTCACACCACCTACCTGTTTTAATGAAAGCTTTGAACGGTTTTCATCAATAGTTTTGGCGAAGGTGTTTTGGGCGTTTTGAATTAACAGGTAATCGCCATAAGTTGAATTTAAAATATTCATATTACCCAAAGCGGTAATCGCTTTCTCATATCCGGTATCATCGCCGCCGGTTACAAATAATATTTCTTTAACAACGTTTTCCTGTGTCGCGGTTTTAACCGGCATGAGCATGCCATTGGTTTCAACCATGCGGATATTGGTATCGGTAACCAGGCTTATGGATTTGTGCAGGTAAAACAACCCCTGGTTGTTTTGTGGGGTAATTTTAACCAGCTCGTGCATTTCTGGTTTTAATGATGCAAAATTACCCACCTTAATATAGTTTCTGACACTATCGGGCAGGTGAGTTTCATCATACACCATAATGTCTCTTGTTTGCGTCTTTTTAAGCCTTGCATAAGCCCATGCTACTGCTTTTAAATCATGCAGGGTAGGGTTTGCGGGGTAAACAATAGCCTTTTTTGAGTCGAAACAGTTGCTGATGTTTACGTTATCAAAAAAGTTTTTGCTGCTGCGGATAAGTGACAGGTATGAGTAATTTTTAATTTTTAACCACATAGCCGGGTTATCCAAATCACGGCAAACATCGTCTGTTATGGTAAGCAGCGTTTTGATCTGTATTTTCAGGAATTTATCGTTGGATAAATCGGCCCTGGTTAGGTTAAGCGTTATTTTTTGGATAGAATCTTTTGTCATCCTGCCGCTGTAGGCCGGTTTGTTGTTTACAACAACATTGATGTAGGAGCGGTCTTTCAATAAAGCCTGCGAAGGCTCAAAAAATAAAACCACTTTACTGCCATTCATTTCGGTAAGCGGGGTGATCTTAAAATAAAATGAATTGGCGCCACTCATGCCATATATCATATCGTCCTCATGGCCCAGCGTTTTAAAGGTTACAATATTTTGTGCTTTTGATGCCGTGCTAAATAGAAATAAAAAGGCAAAAAGGGCTAAAAATTTATTCATCTGGTTGTAAATAATTAATTTATAACGTAAAATTCTACTCTGAAATAATTACCGTTTTCATCACTACGGTATGATAGTTCGCCACCCATTTCCTGGGTCATAAGCTTGGCAATTGAAAGGCCAAGCCCTAAGCGGCTTTCGGTAATGCCCGAAGTATCATTAAGGGTTTTTAATTTGTTGAACATCATATCCAATTCATCCTGCCCTATGGTTATGCCTTCGTCAATTATTTCGAAAACAAAACGCTGGCGCTGAAGGCTGGTTACAACCTTTATAGTATTATTGGTTTGTGAAAACTTTATGGCGTTTGATAACAGGTTTTGAAACACCTGCCCTGCAAATACCTTATCTAATTTTACGTTAAGCGGCAGCTTTAAAATATTATCAACAAGGTGAATGTTTTTCATCTGGGCGGTTTCAATCAGCCCTTTAAAAACATGCATTACCTCTATATTGATATCAAAAAACTCCAGGTTAAATTTCATCTCCGGCGATTCGATCTCCTTAACATCCATGAGCTTATTAAGCATATACTGCATTTTTTCGGCAGAATCGGCTATAAAACCTACAAACTCTTTCTGATCATTACTTAACCGGTAGTCTTCCTCCTTGATCATGTTATTACTCATCACAATGGACCCAATGAGGTTTTTAAGATCATGGCCTGCAATGTTGATGAAGCTGTTCTTTTGCCCATCAAGCTTGCGCAACTGCTCATACTGCATATCAATAAGGTTGTTTTTCTCATTGATAGAGGCGTTTTGTTGCTTTAATTGTTCATTTGATTTTTCAATCAATATTTGCGATCTAACCTCCCGCTGCATCACCTTGAAACGGGTATTTGGTATAAGGCATGATATCACTGAAATGATGAAAAATAATTGACCACCATTGTTAATCACAATATCCAGGTTAAACTCATGCTGCAAGTTGAAAAATATGGCAAGCAATAATATGGCTAATAAAAACTGAATGATGGAGTTAACAGGTTCCCAAAATACCTGCAGGTTAAAGAATAATATCAGCGTGGCAAAAAGGGAGTAATAGATATTTAAGCTTTGTACCGTTACTATGTTACAAAGCACTGCCGATGTAACAGATAACAACAGCATGGCAACGTGAAGTAATATGCGGTAATCGTACTTTTTATACTGGATATAACTATGCAGGCCATATATTATTAAACAGGTAATAATACGTACAATAAAAAATTGTATCCAGATATCCTGTGTGTATATAAAATCAACTATACTAAAGAGGGGGTAAAGAAATATAATCGTCCAAACGATGTTGTTGGTCTGGTACCATGCTTTTTTTGAGGTCTCTTTTATTAATTCTTCTTTGGTGATCTGAACAAACATTATTCGCTATCTTGAAATTATAAATTAAAATTAAGGCCTATGCGGGTTAATGGGTTTAAGGGCAATGTGATGAAAAACAAATTTATATGTTTTACGCAATTCATAAACTTTTTGTTAATATTATTGTCCATAACAACAAATTGCGTTGTTGCAAAAAGTAGTCCAAAAAAGGAAGGGTTGCGTGCACTGGCTTTTAAAAGGTCATACTCCTTAAATAATGGGATTAGTTTTTCGTGGCTGGAGCAAACCTGGAGCAAAAAACCACTTGAACAGGGGGCTATAAAAGACGCTGATTTTTTGCTGTTAAAAAGGCTTGGTTTTAAAAGTATAAGGCTACCCATAGCTTTTACATTCTTTGAATCAGCAAGGGTACCTGCTGAGGAAATACTGGGATACATTGATAAAGTAGTTAAGCAATGTCATAGATACGGATTTAAATTGATATTGGATTATCATGACGGAAAATTAACAGACGCCAGCTACCGCGCGGAGACTCTTAAAATTATTGATTTATGGGTAAAACTGGCTAAAAGGTATCAATATACCAACGCCAACGACGTTTTTTTTGAGTTGTATAATGAACCGCCCCACATGGATCCCAATGTGTGGAAAGATGCGATTTATAACATAGTAACCGCCATACGTAAGATTGATAAAACACACACTTTTATTATAGGTGCATCAAACTACAATAGTATATATGAGCTGAGCCGGTTTGTAAGGCTTGCAGATGAGAATATCATCCATACCTTCCACTTTTATGAACCTTTCTTTTTTACCCACCAGGGAGCTGAGTGGGTAGGGAACCAGGTGGCAACAACCGGGGTATCATTTCCTTATAATGCGGAAAATTTTCCAGTCCTCAACCCTAAAGCGAAGGGTACAAGCGGCGAAATTAATTATGAGCTGTATAAACGCGATGGCAACGAGCAATCGGTAAACGATAAACTACGGATAGCGAAAACCTGGGCTAATAAATATGATGTGCCGGTTATTTGCGGCGAGTATGGCGCTTATAATAAATACGCCGATGTTGATAGCCGATGCCGGTATATTAAAGCAGTAAGACTGGCCTTAAAAAAATTGGACATACCGGGGATGCTTTGGGATTATAATGGCACGTTTTCTATATTTGCCGGCAAGCCATTAATGGGTAATTTACCTGGCTGTATGCAGGATGCTATTGGTTATAAAGCATCAAAATGATGTAACATTATTAGGCTTTAAATGTTACCTTTGAACATTAATAATTTGTTATGGAATTTTTTGTAGAAAAGCGCAGGGAAGTAATGAGCCATATTGAAAAATTCATGCTCGAAAAGATGTATGATTTTTTAAAGCCTGTAGATACTATTTGGCAACCATCAGATTTTTTGCCTGATTCTTCAAGAGATACTTTTTTTAATGAAATTAAGGAATTACAGGAAAGCGCCCAGGGACTTAGCTATGACCTTATTGCGGTTTTAGTGGGCGATACAATTACTAAAGAAGCATTACCAACTTATGAATCATGGCTTACCATGGTTGATGGGGTATCAAAAGACGAAGCTGGTGGCTGGATGAAATGGACCCGCCACTGGACAGCCGAAGAGAACCGCCACGGTGATTTGCTGAACAAATACCTTTACCTTTCTGGTCGTGTAAATATGCGTATGATGGAGGTTTCAACCCAGTATTTAATTGCCGATGGCTTTGATATTGGTACCGGAACCGATCCTTACCGTAACTTTATATATACCTCTTTCCAGGAGCTTGCAACAAACGTATCGCACAGGCGTGTGGCTTCACAGGCTAAAAAAGATGGCGATACTCTGCTATCAAAAATGTGTGGTGTAATTGCCGGTGATGAGGCCCGCCATGCAAAAGCTTACAAATACTTTATTGAAAAGATTTTTGAAGTTGACCCCAATGAGGCTATGATTGCCTTTGAGGATATGATGCGTAAAAAAATTG
This sequence comes from Mucilaginibacter sp., assembly GCF_025362475.1. Classification (GTDB taxonomy): domain Bacteria; phylum Bacteroidota; class Bacteroidia; order Sphingobacteriales; family Sphingobacteriaceae; genus Mucilaginibacter. Next base: position 61,270 of record NZ_JANYGH010000019.1, on the reverse strand, counting down.
TAATGCCGGCTCATTTTCTGCGCGAAGTTGGTTTAAAAATTGGCCAAACCTTTGGTCACTTTACCGATGCGGCCCAACGTTTAGGCATCTACACAGCCATTGACTATGTGGATATACTAAAAGAACTGATAGAAGACTGGCATATTGAAAGCACTCCCGACCTGAACGAAGCCGGCGAAAAGGCCCGTGATTATATCATGAACCTACCCAACCGCCTGGTACGTGTAGCCGACCGTATGAAAAATCCAATGCTTGAATACAAATTCAGCTGGATAAACGGATAAGGGTTTATAAAAATATTAAAGAGAGACGCATGAAAATGCGTCTCTTTTTGTTTGAGGGAATATTATAGGGCCTTGTTTTATTAATTATCACCTTCCCTTACACAACGCCCAACTCTATAATCATTACAACCAAACAACCTTTTGCTCGCTGTTATGAGGCATCCCAATAATGTCCCGGTATAATTCGGGCTTGCGGGCGTTAATGTAGCGATAACCACCTGCCTTAACCAACGCGTCGGGCGTAAGCTCGGCAATAACCAGTTCATTGGCTAATGATCGGCATTCGGCCATAATGTCGCCGTAAGGGTCAACAATCATCGAGCAACCATTCTTCAACTGCTCGCCATCCATCCCAATAAGATTACTAAATACGGCGTAAATGGCATTGTCGTAAGCACGCGCAGGCAGCCATTTCATCAGCCATTGCCGGCCCTTTAATCCATCAAACTCTTTGCGCAGCAATTCGCTGTTGGCTTCTTTATCTTTCCATAATTCAGGGTCAACAAAGCCGGCACCCGGCCTGGTTGATGGGGTACACATGGTAACATGTGGCATAAAAATAACCTGGGCGCCCAGCAGTGTTGTTGCCCGTACATTTTCAATGATGTTATTGTCGTAACAAATAAGTATACCGCATTTCCAGCCGTAAAGGTCAAATACCGTGTAAGTGTTGCCTGCGGTAATATGCGGGTTAATAAAAGGGTGCAGTTTGCGGTGTTTAGCAATAAGCCCGGTTTTATCTACACATACATAGGCTTTAAAAACGGTACCTGTATCGTCTTTTTCAAAAAGGCCGGCTAAAATGGCAATGTCAAACAACTTCGCATACTCCGTTAGTTGAGCAACGCTTGATCCATCTGGAATGGGTTCTGCCAAATCCAGCATTTGTTGTTTTGTAAAGTTCATGGCAAACGAGTACCCCGTTATGCAGCATTCGTGAAACGCAATTGCTTTTGCCCCCTGCGCAGCGGCCTGGGCAGTTAGTTGTTTAATTATTTCCAGATTATAAGCCTTGTCGCCGCTTTTGCTTTCAAACTGTGCCGTAGCAACTTTAAAATTTTCCATTTTTTATAGGTGACAATTAATTTTTATCACCTCAAAATTAAGAGCATTCTCAACTTCGGCATTGTAAAAAACCGACAAAATGCTATCAGTTTACAGGCATAAAGTTAATAGCCAGGAGGTGGTTATTCGCCTTGTATTGCAGTGGAGTTACGCCGGTATTTTTCTTAAAATAATTATTGAGGTGTGCCTGGTCGTAATACCCGCAGGCGTAGCTAAGTTCGGTAATGGTTTTTCCGGAGGGATGTTTTTGCAGCTGTTTTAAAAAGTGTTGAAATTTAATAATATCGGCAAACCTCTTTGGGGAGGTACCAATATGCTCGCTGAATTTACGCTCTAATTGCCTTTCCGTTACCGGGATGCTTTTTAATAGGCTTTCAACGGTAAGCATACCTTTGTTTTTGTAAATGGTACTTAATGCCATTTGCATAACAGCATCAGAGTTTTTGATGGTTGTTAACCGGGCTATCAAAAATTTTTCAATTATAGAAATGGCGTTGGTGATATGGGGGACATTCAAAATTTGTTCCTCAAGATACTCCGCTTCCCCGCCGAAGATATCAGCCAGGCTGATAATGTTATTGTTTAGTTCGCAGGCTGCAATGTGCAAAAGGGTAAATAAGGCATAGGGTTGTAATACCACCACCAGCATCCCCAGTTTGCCATGGGATGTGATGCTGTTGTAATTGGTTATTTGTCCATATACAAAACACCGGGGCTGTAAGTGTAAAAGGTTGTTTTTGTCGTGCCGGTATAAAGGGTCTTTAAAGTGAAAAACTATTCCTGGGTTACCGTCCGAAAATAACCGGTAGTTCAGGTTTACAGCCTCTCCGCCATCTATAATTAAATAGTGTTTAACGATGGATGATAGCAAAGGTGTTGGCGATAATTGCATTCTCTGGCTTTACTGTTCACTGCTAATATAATGTTTTAATTATTCTCGCAATAAAACAATGTGGACGAAAGGGCTTCCCTGCATGCCATTTAGATATGAACGATCATTACTTTCCCTCCACCTTAAACCCCGGCTTACTATACCCTTCTTCCAAATATCCTTCCGGAATCTGGATATGGTTACCATCTCTCAATGAGGTATAATGCGGCGACATGATCTCGACACCGGCTTCGTTAAACTTATCCTGTATGTTTTGATGCAGGCGGGAATAAATTGCGGCCATTTGGTTTGATAAAGCAGTGTAAGCGTTTAGCTGGTAACTCACATTAAAATCATTCAGCCCGGTTTGCAGCACAAAAGGTTTTTTATCGGCCATGATACCTTCTGTAGCTTCGGCAGCGCTGATGAGCAGGTTATGTACGGTTTGCCAGGGCACATCATACCCAATAGTAACGGTAGTGTTTAATACCAGCCCCATGGTTTTTGCTACAGTTGAGTAATTAACGGTATGCCCGCTTAATATGGTTGCGTTAGGTATGGTGATATCTTCGTTCTTGATGGTACGCAGGCGGGTTACCAATAAGTTTTTCTCTATCACATCGCCCATAACTTCACCTACTTTTATCCGGTCGCCAATTTTGTAGGGGCGCATATAGGTAAGCACAATGCCCGCTACCATATTTGAAATGGCCGATGAAGATCCCAGCGAAAACAAGATGCCCAAAAACACGGTAACCCCCTGGAAAATCTTGGAGTCGGACCCGGGCAGGTAAGGGAAGATCACCACAAACATAAACGCGAATAACAGTACCCTGATAATGTTATAGGTAGGCAGGGCCCACTCGGCATAAAAACCATTAATGGTAAAGTTTCCCTGTGCTATTTCATTGGCTATAAATTTTACCAGTTTAACAATATAACGGGTTACTACGTAAATAACCGTTATGGTAAGCAGGTTGGGGATATAATGAACAATAGCCAGCAGTATACTTTTAAATGGCGTTACCACATAGCCCAGCAACTGTACCGCAATAGGTTTTGATGATGGAAAGATAAAAAACAGCACCGGCAGCGCCAGGTAAACCAATATAATGATCATGATAACCCGCACTATTCTCAGCAAGCCGGTAACTAATGGTAAAAGGCGATGTGCATAAACAACCGGCGCGCCCTGTGCCGCCAGCTTATCTATACGGGTTTCCCAGGCCTTAAGTAATTTGAGCTTTACCCATCTCGAACCCTTAAAAAGTGCCCATATCAACACTATTAGCAATACGATAACTGCAATAGCTTCCAGGATATTGGTAACAACTGTTTGTGTATTATTGCTTGTAAAATAATTGCCCAGCTTTGTTTTAAGGATATTTAAATAGCTGGCAGCAAGCTGCGGGCGGTTCAACTCGGTATAGGTGGCATCCTTATTATTTACTGCCAGCACAATTTGCGAGTTGTAGTTGATTACCGAGAGGGTGGAATCATTTTTTAAAGTAAGCGAATCGGGGTTAAAATCTATCCGGTTTACCAGTGCCTCAATGCGTTTGGTTACAATGGCGGCTCTTTCTGCCGGTTCAAATAGGCCTTGCCCAGCATAAAATTTAAAAAGGGTATCACGGTTTATAATTACCGGTTCGCCCGGGGGAATAGTCTGTATTGTTTTGCCTTTGGTGGCAGTTTGCGCGCTAACTGTTACGGATGCTATTAAAAAGATTATCAGCAGGTAATAAATATTGCGCATAAGTGGTTTTTATGCTAAAGCTAAAAAATATATTCCATTTTTTTAGCCCTCCTGCACCAGGTCGGTACCCCGGCTGCCAGCTACATCCTTAAATAATCTATTCAGGATTGATTCAATGGTCAGCGAGTTTACATCATCTACATAATGCTCATTTCTGGTTATCCACAGTTCGGAACCGTGTATGCTCAGGCTGAACAAAACACCTTCATATAAATCCGGCTGACTTATTTCCAGAACTTCATCTTTTCCGCTTATGGTAAACGAAATATCACTATGCCTGCACTCCTTGAAAAGCGGGTTAAGCTTGTGATGCAAAATGTTAAATAATTCATGAATATGAATGGGCGAATGGAGGGTTATAATTTTCATGGCAATACATTTGTATTCCTTAATATTACAAAGCACTTTTGTTATTGTTTCAAATAGGTATGCCATGCTGCGCTCCTCTTCCGCAATGACATATGTTGTACTTACTTATTAAAATCATCATCTATGAACTACAAATTACTCGGCCGCTCGGGCCTTAAAGTTTCTGAACTATGTCTTGGTACCATGGGTTTCGGTACCGAAGCCGGCTGGGGTGCCGATGCGGCAACCAGCTTTGATATTATGGATGCCTACGCCAATGCGGGTGGCAATTTCCTGGATACCGCCAATATGTATAAACTGGGTACCAGCGAGAAGATCATTGGCGACTATATGAGTAACCACGACCGGGATTATTTTGTACTCGCTACCAAGTATACCCTAAAGGATAACATAACTAATCCCAATGCATCCGGCAATAACCGTAAAAACATGATGCGCAGCGTGGAGGAAAGCCTTAAACGCCTTAAAACTGATTTTATTGATGTTTTGTACCTCCACATCTGGGATAACATTACACCCATTGATGAAGTATTGCGTGCCCTGGATGATTTGATAAAGCAAGGCAAGGTGACCTATGCTGCCATAAGTGATACCCCCGCCTGGGTAGTAGCCAAAGGCAATACCATGGCCGAACTGATGGGCTGGAGCCAGTTCATAGCTTTACAGGTAGAGTACAGCCTGCTGGCCCGTACGGCCGAGCGTGAACTGATCCCGATGGCTAAACATTTTGGGATGACGGTTACACCATGGGCTCCTTTGGCCGGTGGAGCATTAACAGGTAAATACTTAAAAGGCGATAAAGGCCGCATAAAGCCCGAAAGTAAAAGACTGGATGCCCGCAGTGAAGCGATCACCAAAGTTGGAATGGATATTGCTAGAGAGTTGGGAGTATCCGAAAGCCATGTAGCCCTAAACTGGACCCGCCAGCAATATTTTTCATGTATCCCGATTGTGGGTGCTACCAAAGTGAATCAATTGCTGGATAACCTGAAAGCTGTTGATGTTACCCTAAGCGCCGAACAAATGAAACGCCTGAGTGACGCCAGTGCTATTGAACTTGGTTTTCCGGGCGACTTTTTTAATGAAGATGCAGTTAAAAATAACTCCTTTGGTGGGTTTTATGATAGGGTAGAAAAAAGGTAAGCATAAAATTATGGTTAAAAAAATATTACCTGTTGTTACAAAAGCCGAACTTGAAAATGCTGGCGACGATGCCTGGGATTTCTTGTTCCTTTTTATTGACAAGTATTATGATTTAATGCAAACCGGAGATGTTTCGGAAATTGCCGGATTTTTTTATCTAAAACAACAAACGCTAATCTTATTTAACAATTTATATGGGCAGGTAGTTAACGGAGGCTTTTTGCAGTTGATATTTAATGGTCATAGTTATATTTTAAATAAAGCATTTAGTAATAACATCCGGCTTTGGGGTGCCGAGAAGCTTGCTGCAACCGTTGATAAAGCCATGCACTTTTTTTTGCTTAAAAAGGATGAATTACTTAAACTGAATACTAATGAAGATTTCTCAAATATGTATAAACAGTACCCTGAGTTTGAAAGTATCGACAACGAGTTTTATGAAATAATGGACGACGAAACCAAAATCATCAGAGGGTATGTTGAGAACAATATTGATGCATTCGCCCGGATAGTATAGATGTAGCCTTTAAACTGGATAATTATAATTTACCTGGTTATTTTATCATCCAATTTTCTTCGTTCTGTGGTGCTCATGGCGGCGGTCTTCGTAATCATCCTTTTTGTGGAGCTTTTCCCTTTTACGGTTTCTGTAAAAATACCGGCCTACCCGGTTAAAAATGTGTTGGGCTTTCTGAATAAAGCGGGAATCCCAATGGTCAAACTTTCCGTTTAGGGCCATTGTGCCAAATATAATGAAGCCCGCAATCATTACAATAACAAAAATATGGAGGCCGTCGGTCAGGAATTCTATCATGATAGATATCAATAAATATAATGTATTCACAACGGCAATCTTTATGCCGTTTTAGCTACGGCCGTGGATAAGTGGATTTTAATGTTTTATCAGGATAACCGGCTCCCTGGTAAAACTACCCAAAATGCAAAGCAATAAATGAGCAGGCTTACTAAAATTGTTTCAAATAAGTGGGGCTAACAAGTGCGCCATACAGGATATAAGCAGGCTCATCAAGGCTAAACCAGGGATCTTCCTGGTATTGCAGCAACTGGATGCTTTGGGCGGGCATATAGCTTTGGGCCAGCAGGAATTTTTTATGATGAGCGGCATTCTCCACCACATTCATCACCATAAAGCAATGCCCCGGCGAGCCTCCTTTTATAAATACATCGCCGGTTTTAACGTTGTTGGGGTTTTGAACAGTTTTTAGTTCCTTTTGCAGGGAGAGCGTACTTGCATAACTGAAAACCAAAGTCATATAATTCAAAAAGTTAGGGTAGCTGTAATCCTTTTTTGCTTTTAGTACCCAGCGGTCTTTACTATAACGATACCCATCGGCATAATGCACAAAATCGCAACGGAAACCACTGGTAAAATTGAAGGAGATATCTTTGTATTTCTTTTGGCTAAACAGGTATTCGCCACGCAGGCGCATTACAGCGTCGGCACATTGCTGCAGGTCGTATTTGCCCACACTTATATCCACAATGCCGGCGGTGTAGGCTTCTGTACGCGCCACTTTACCCTGGTAGGTTAAACATTGCGAGCCATAGGGCTTAAGGGGCAAAGCCTGTAACCATGCACCAAAACTACCAAGTGCTGCCGGGCTTTGCCGGTAACCGGCAGGCGTTTTAAAACGGGTTACCACGTTATCCGTTTTTACCGGGCCTGTTACCAACCCAAACAGTATCAGCATTAAAAAAACTTTCATAACGTTTTGGCTTTTTTTAGTTGCTGATAGGGATTGAAAGGGACTGGTAAGTCATTCACCAGTTTAAAGGCTGAAAAATGCAAATGCGTAGGAGACCGTTTTTTATAAGCGTTGTAGCCGGTACGGCCGACTTCGGCAATTTTTTGACCTGCTTTAATTTCGTCGCCGGGCTTTACAAAAATGTTGTTGTTGTGTGCGTAATAGGTAATGTCACCGTAATTATCGTATATCCAAATATATTTTCCGCCACGTAAGCTGCTGTTGGTTTGCCAGGTATCGCTGCAAGCTATCACAATGCCATAATCAACAGCTACTACATCAACAGTTTTGCCGGTTTTATCGTCTATGCAATCCTGGTTTTTATCGTTAATAAATATGTCATGGGCCGGGTGTGCCGCATGTTTGTTTCCATCCAGGTAATTATAACCCTTATCGGAATAGCCGCTTCCATTGCCTCCTATGGCATGATAGTTATAACCGCGGAGCGGAAATGCCCAGTTATCCAACGCCTCTGGTACATGCCTGTTTTGAGTAAGTTGCCGGATTAGTAATTTAAATTGTTTAGCAGCATCTGGCCTTTTAATTGATCCGTTTAGTACAGCAGTATTAAGTTGGTTGATGTGATTACAAATGGCTTTATCGTCTTGAGCGTGGGCCGCACGCACACCAATTAACATCGCAACAAGCAGTACAATTTTTCGCATAAGGTTTATCCTGAAGAATAAATATAACTAAATATACTTCAGAATATTATCCCTCAATTTTAATATCGTATTTAGCCAGCAGGCCAGGCAAACCGTGGATAGAGAACATGGCTTTTTTGATCATATTATCATCCGGATCGATAGTGTAATTGTAGGAGCTGCGCAGATCGGCAGCTTTCAATACGGTGCGGCTAAAAAACGCCCGGTTAAGGTTGCAGTTGATGAATTTGACTTCGGTGAGGTCGGCTTCGGTGAGGTCTGTTTCGGTCATGGAGCAATCTTTAAAAAGAGCCTTTTTGTTCTTCTTTTTATAAAAGATGGCATTATCAAGAATGCAACCTTCAAAATTCACCTCAAACAAAAAATCGCGGGCCTTGCCAAAGTTCAATCCAACGAGTTTGCAGTGCTTAAATTGGATGTTCTGAAAACCGGTATCGCCTGCATCGGCAAGGGCCAGGTTGCAGCCGTCAAACACGCAATCAATAAAAATTACACCATTGAGGTTGGCATGGGAGAGATCGCAGGAAATGAATTTACAGTTTTCATAGGTGCGGTTACGGCCAGTGAGCTGTGTAGCCGGGGTTTTGGTAAAAGTTTCGTCCTCGATGTGTTGCATTTTGCAAATCTATAAGATCGGGGCATTTTATGGGCCGATCAAAAAAAAGATTTTATAAACCTTGCTCGTACCTCGGCTTTTGATGGTTTGATTTATAACATAAAGTGGTTTGCCTCAGCTTAATTTTTATGATTATATTTATAAAAGAAAATGCGCTCCATAATATTAAAGCGTTTAAAAACATTATTAAAATGCGGTTAAATAGTAAAATTGGACTAATTTGGATTGTTACCATCTGTATAGTCACGCTTTCTTTTAGTATAAAAGCTATGGCCCAACAAAAAAATCAAATGGTTAGATTGGCGAAAATTCAAGTTGATCCATCGCAGCTGGAACAATATAACACTGCGTTAAAAGAACAAATGGCTACGGCTGTACGTGTTGAGCCTGGTGTGCTAACGTATTACGCTGTTGCTGACAAAAGCAATCCCTCGCATATCACCATCCTTGAAATATATGCCGACACCGCCGCATACAAAATACATATAGAAACCCCTCATTTTAAGAAATACAAAGAGACAGTTCAATACATGGTTAAATCTTTAGAACTTATTGATGTAAATCTAATTAGTTCTGCAAAAAAACCGGGCATGTAATTGTATGCTCGTACCATCTTATGTCTCATGACCCATTACCAAGGGGGCATGGTCATCCTTGCCATCGGGCGGGTGCTTGGTTATTAAATATAGGGCTAATTATTACTATGGTATCCATTTGAAATGATTGCTGATAAATTCCTTTATATCGAAATAAATATCATTCCTGCGTAAATAAAAACAGCATGGGTCCAACCAAACGTAACTTTATTGCGTTAATTACATCGTAATAAAGATTAGTACTATAATTGTTTTATGAGTTTAGATGGATCAAACAAAAAGGCTGGAAAATATATCAACGTTATCCCTACGGATGAAGCCGGTTTTGGCAAGCTGATTCCTATTTTGAGGGAGTACATGGGCAACAAGGCCGAGAACTCGCCCAAGAATCAAATAGGGCCTTTTAAAACCGATGTGAACGTTTATAATACACGGCCTGCAAGCGGCCTGCGCATTACATGGGTAGGCCATTCCAGTATATTAATTGAAATTGATGGTAAACGGATCCTTACGGATCCTGTTTGGGGTGATAGGGCATCTTTCTCCAAATTCTTCGGGCCTAAGCGCTTTTTTAAACCGCCCATCGCGTTAAATGATCTGCCGCACTTGGATGCGGTTATTCTGTCACATGATCATTATGATCACCTGGATAAGGAAACTATAAAATTCTTTGCCGGCAGAACCATACCATTCTATTGCTCTGTAGGCGTAAGTACATACCTTGAACAATGGGGGATTGTTAAAAATTTTATAACTGAGATGGATTGGGGCGATAGCGTGATGATTGATAACGATATTGTAGTAACCTCGGTTCCGGCAAGGCATTTTTCGGGCAGGGGGGTGGTTAACCGCAATGAAACCCTATGGGCGAGTTTTGTAATAAAAGGGCCAAGGCATAATATCTACTTTGGTGCCGATTCTGGCTGGTCGCCAAGTTTTGCGGAGATTGGTGATGCCTTTGGTCCGTTTGATTTGACTATGCTTGAAGTTGGCGCCTACGGAAAATTCTGGCCGGATATTCACATGGGGCCAGATCATGCTTCAAACGCCCATATCGCCCTAAAAGGCAAACTGATGATGCCCATACATTACGGCACTTTTAACCTGGCGCCCCATGCCTGGTATGAACCGGCCGAACGACTGGAGAAGTTAGCCAAAGATAAAAACATCAAGCTTTTTGTACCTGAGCCTGGCAAACCTGCCGAGGTTAAGGGAGAGTACAATTCTGAGTGGTGGAAGAGGTTTATGTAGGCTCGCGCCAAAACCTCCTTAAAGCTATTAAGTTGAGGAGACAAGACCTCAGAGAGGTTTAAGCTTTGTAGAAAAATCAAATAGGATATTTTCCGCTCCAGAGGTGCGGCCCATTATGTAGCGTACCTCTGGCACGCTAATTATTATTTATGTTTTTCTACAAAGCTTTTGCTCCCCTGGAGCAGGTAAAAACCTTAACTTAACAGCATTACAACTTTCCCCTGAAAGGAGGACTAAAAAGTCTCCCCAACCGGGGGAGATTTAGAGGGGGCGTGTAACATTTCCTCTTTTTCTTATTCCAATAAAAAAAGCCCTTTAATATGCCCCAGTCCTATATTTTAGTTATTAATGGCAAACCCGAAGGCCCATTCAGCATGGATGAGCTCAAGGCTAAAAAAATAAAGCCGGGCGACTTTGTGAAAACTCCCGAAATGGATGATTATAAAGAAGCCCAGGAAATTGCCGAACTAAGGGAGCTTTTAGGCTTTGCCAAACCACCCTTGCTAATGCAATACTTTGGCAGTTTTGATCAGCGGTTGCTGGCTTCTTTTTTAGATTGGTTTATTGTTTTCGGCGTATTTGTGATCATTATTTTTGTGGTAGTGATTGTATTTATGCAGGATAAAGAGAACCGTATTGTAGTTAGCCTTAGCTTGCTGGCCTGTGTGCCCGTCGCCAAATTCATTTACCATGTTGTAATGGAAAGCTCGGCAAGCCAGGCCACTTTTGGCAAGCAGATGCTTAAAATAAAAGTAGTGGATATGCATGGCGATCGCATCAGCGCAGGCAAGGCCATAGCCCGTAACCTTTGCAAAATATTTTCGGTAATGACGTTTTTTATCGGTTACCTGTTAGCCTTTTTTAACAAGCAGCAGCAATGCCTGCATGATATGATGGCGGGTACGGTGGTAATTAAGGAACGGTTGTTTTGAGGGAGGTTGAAAATTTCCTATTTAAGCCTGAAAATAATCTCATAGCTCATTTGGGGAGAAACCGATTTTTAATATTCTGAAACGAAATATATTCGGCTTTTCCGCTATCTTCCTCATCGAGCATTCTATCCATCATTGTTTTATACTCATCGGTTAATTCGAGGTTTAAATGATGCTGATGCAACAAATCTTCATATTCGCTTATTGGAATAATGACTGCGGTTTTCTCGCCTTTATCGTTAGTAATGAATTGAGTTGTCATTAATCAAATTTAAAGAATTTTATTTAATCATTACAATTGTGTTTAATGATAAGGTGATAAAGTAAATGTTGAGCAGCTTGCTAAATAACTATTATCTCACCCTCACCAACCTATACTTCAACTTATCCAAAACCAATTCTGTGGAATCGGCATTTGGCCGGGTATCGTAAAGCTTTAAGGTATCAGCATCTATTTTAAAGGAGTACGATTTAGGATCTTTGCTGAATGAGTCGAATCCTATTTCGTCCAGGTTGTCCATCACATCAGAGTTAAGATCTATATTAATGTTGTAAGTTTTATAACCCAAAAAGCTACTTACTTTTCCATGAGGATCAAAATTGATTTTTGAAATTACGCCCAAACTATCGGTCATGGTATAATCGCCGGCAATAAGTCCTTTGTTGACGAGATAGTAAGTGCCTTCTCCCAATTCATTCGGTTTTTGAGATAGTGCTTTAATATATTGGGTGGCAATTGTTTTTTTACTTTTTTCATCTAGGCGGTAATAGGTTAAAATATTCGCGCCATTTACCGATGATAAACCTAATTCACCGGCTCCAAAAATGATTGAAGAAGGTTGTTTACCTGCTTTAAATTTGAGTGTCAATTCGCTGCCATCGTGATTCCCCCATCCGGCAAGCACTTTAAGACTATCTCCCTTTATGTCATCGGTATTAATAACAAAGGTTGTTAGATCTGATGCTTCATCTACGGCAGCTAACGGCGATTTTGTTTCTATAACCTTATCAATATAAGCCTTCTTTACCCACGTGCCTTGTATTTTCGACTTAATATTTTCGATATCTATTTTGGGGGCGACCTCAAGTGGAGTAGTTGTAGAATCTTTTGTTGATTGTTTGGTGCTACTTTTACAGGCAACAAGCAGCGCTAATACCAAAACAGGAAAAAGACTTTTTTTCATTGTGAATAGTGTAGGTAATTATGCCTCTAAAATATATATTTAAATCATATGATAACTTAACCGCCTATTAATTGATGATTTACATCCAAACAACTTAATCCCCAACATAATCATTAAATTTGCAGCTTATTAATTATCCGCTGCATGAATACTGATGCTGTTAAATTACTGCAAGGCCGTTATTGTAATTCGTTAACCGAATATTCGCGTTTTGTTACCCGCGAGGTGAACATTGGCGATGTGCCTATGGGGGGTAATAATCCCATCCGCATACAAAGCATGACTACTACCGATACTATGGATACCATGGGTACAGTGGAGCAATCTATCCGGATGGTTGATGCCGGTTGCGAGTATGTGCGCATTACCGCGCCCAGCATTAAGGAAGCCAAAAACCTGGCCGAAATTAAAAAGCAGCTTCGTGCCCGTGGATATAATGTACCCCTGGTTGCCGATATCCACTTTACCCCAAACGCTGCCGAAGTGGCCGCCCGTATTGTTGAAAAGGTACGTGTAAACCCCGGCAACTATGCCGATAAAAAGAAATTTGACCAGATAGATTATACTGACCTGGAATACCAGGGCGAACTGGACCGCATTTACCAGAAATTTGCGCCATTAGTAAACATCTGTAAAGAATATGGTACCGCTATGCGCATAGGTACCAACCACGGTTCGCTGAGCGACAGGATCATGAGCCGCTATGGCGATACCCCGCAAGGTATGGTTGAATCGGCTATGGAATTTATGCGGATGTGCGAGGCGCTGAACTACTATAACCTGGTGATCAGCATGAAATCGAGCAATCCGCAGGTAATGGTTCAGGCATACCGTTTACTGGTTGAAACCATGGTTGCCGAAGGTATGAACTACCCGCTGCACCTTGGCGTAACCGAAGCCGGCGACGGCGAGGATGGTCGCATCAAATCGGCAGTAGGCATAGGTACTTTGTTAGAAGATGGCCTTGGCGATACAGTTCGCGTTTCTTTAACCGAAGAGCCCGAAGCGGAAGCACCGGTGGCTATTGAATTAGTTCGCCGTTACACGGAAAGAAAGAATCAGGAGTCAAGAATCAAGAGTCAAGAAGAGCTTGCGGGATTGACCATGAACTATGGGCAAAGCACACCCGAGCCCAGCACCTCGCAACCCGCAACCCACAACCCTTACGAATACAAAAAGCGCCATACTTACGAGGCTAATGCTTTTATTGGCGGCCATATGGTACCCAGGGTAGTGATCGATCTATCGGAAAAGAACCTGAAGGCCCCATCTATTTTGGCTGATGCCGGATACCTGTATTCTCCATTGCTGGATAAATACAACATGGCCGAGCAGTCGGTTGATTTTGTTTACCTGGCCGATGAATTGCCATCGTTTAACCTACCCGGTAACTTAAAGCAGCTTTATAATTTTAATACCTGGCAAAAGCTGGCCGATAAAACCAACTGCCATCCGCTATTTACGCTAAAGGAATATATTGAGGCAACAGATCATACATCCACATTAAACCTGGTTAGGATTTTACCTGCCGATATTGATTCGGACGAGTTTGGCGCATTGCCTTTTGATAAGTCGCTGGTATTTGTACTGGAAACAAACGCGCTTAATGGTATGGCCGATCAGCGTGCATTTTTCTTTAAACTGGAAGAGCTGGGGCTGGATGTACCGGTGATAGTGAAAAGAAGCTATAAGTTTGAAAGCGACCATGGTCCATCGACTATGGATCATGGAGAAAACACAACGGACCTCACTACTAAACTACAACTGTACGCAGCTACCGATTTAGGTGCTTTGCTGGTTGATGGTTTTGGTGATGGCATCTGGATTGATGCGCCCGAACTTCCATCCAACATCATTACCTCTACCGCTTTTGGTATTTTGCAGGCTACCCGTTCGCGCATTTCCAAAACAGAATATATCAGCTGCCCAAGTTGTGGGCGTACTTTGTTTGATCTGATGATCACTACGCAGATGATCCGCAGCCGTACAAGTCACTTAAAGGGTTTGAAGATTGGTATTATGGGCTGTATCGTAAATGGTCCCGGCGAAATGGCCGATGCTGATTATGGTTACGTAGGCTCTGGTACGGATAAGATCACCCTTTACCGTGGTAAAGAAGCAGTGAAGAAAAACATTAGCGCGGCCAACGCGCTTGATGAGCTGATTGGTATCATTAAAGAAGATGGTAACTGGATAGAGCAGGAATAATTGGGCAAACCATAATTTATGAGCGACAAGATCACTGTTTCAACCATCCCCTTAACGCTTAAGCGGCACCTGGAATTGGTTAATAATAACAACACTGATTTTGGAATTGTTAATGATGGCTGGAACCAGGATGACTTTGCTATAGTAAGCAACGAGCCGGGTTTAACATACGGCTTACCTATTAAAACAGATTACTACTCGGTTATTTTGTGCCTTAGGGGCAGTTGTAAAAAAACAATCGGGCATTTTGTATTTGAGGTTTATCCAAATTCTATTCATTTGGTGTCGCCTGCATTTATCACTTCTTTTGAAGATGCTTCTGCCGATCTGCTTTTGTACCAGGTAATGTTTAAAAAGGAGTTCCTGCTCAATAATCTTCTTAAAGAAAACATTCTGAATAATCTGTTGGAGGTAAATCCTGAGTATCCGCCAATATATGGTCTGTCACAAAAAAGTTGTGCATCCTTAAAATCGCTTTACGAAAAAATGAGCGATGAGAGCCGGGAAAAAGGTGCTTTCCATTTGCAGATACTCAGGCTGCTACTCACAGATCTGCTGTATGAAATGAACCGTGCCTGCGAAAATTGTTTGCTGCACTCTACCCGCCACCTGAGTAAGCAGTATCAATTGGTTTATAAGTTTAGAAAATTAGTTGAAGATCAGTTTTTAACCCTTAAAACGGTACAGGAGTACGCGGATGCCTTATTCATATCTGCTAAATATTTAACCGAGATAGTAAAGGGAGAAACCGGACAAAATGCCCTGCATGTGATCCATAACCGTCTGTACCTGGAAGCACAATACCTGTTATCGTCATCGGGCCTGAGTATTAAGGAAATTGCCGAGCGATTAAACTTCGACAATAGCTCGCACTTCAGTCGTTTTTTCAAACGCTTTGCCGGTAATAACCCTTCGGAGTTTAAGCAACTTCAATAAAAATATTCCTGTTTTGAAGTTCAAAACCCCCGTTATGACTATTGCCTGACGGTAATAATATGCATTCGGAAAAATTGGTTGTTAAAACCGATTTATTGAGATTGATGGGCCTCCATATCGACCGTACCTTTGATGTATCAAATCAACACAAGGGACATGAAAAAGCAAAGCATCGAATTAATAAAAAGTAGGTTACTACAAATTTACTTCGAAACCTATCAAATTTTGACCATCATTTACAGGTAATTAATTTAAGGATTCGACTAAACGCAAATTATATATTTAAACAAATACTATGAAGTAATGGATTACTTTGGGGCAGGTTACAATCGCAAATGCATAGTTATTTTGCACCCATCGGAAACACCAGGATTTTGTTGACCCCAAGAAAATATTTATTCTTTCAGCGGTTAATTTAATACAAAAACTACCAGCCTTTGCAGGCTTCGCTATATATGGACATATGAAAAAAAGGCAGACTTACTACAAGTTTGCCTTTTTAGCTTTCCATACTTCGCTAAATAAAAACAACCGGTGCGCTGAAGGATGCTCTGCGGATAACACCATTTAACGAACCAGGTTTCCACTTTGGCGAAAGCTTAATAACCCGTACCGCTTCTTTATTCGCCTCGGGAGTAAGTCCTTTTATAACTTTAACATGGTTTAGTTTGCCGCTCTTTTCCACCACAAAATAAACGACTACTTTTTTTCCTGCTAATCCTTTTACCGGGTGCAGTTTTGATTTGATAAACTCAGCAAGTTTTCCCTGCCCTCCCGGAAACTCCGGTAATACTTCATTACGCGGCGCAGCAACCGCTGTGTTGGCCGTATCTTTTTTTGTTTGGACCAGCGCCCGCAGTTCCGACCCGCAAAAGGTGAAAATTACCCCAATTAGTACAAGTTTAAATTTCATGGTATGTAATATTTGTTTGATGATATCGATGTTGTTTGTAAATACCGAAACCCAATAACAACGAGATAGCAGCTTTGTTGTGCCGTATGTTAATAAAAGCATGATGCATTTTAATAGATAGGTTAATCCACACTATTAAACTCTGCAAACATATTACCGGCTTCGGCGAGGCTGCTAAGGTTTACATAATCACATACTTCGGCGTATTCGGCCCATAGCTGATGCACTACTTTGTTTTGGTGAGCCTGTTGTATAGCTTCGGCAGATAGCCACTCAAAGACTTCTACTATGGTGCCATCGGTAGCTTCCATAATTACCGCTTCGCGGTCAGTCACCAGCCCTTCTGCCTTTAGGCGGGGTACATGCGTTTTGGTCAATTCCTTTAGCGCTTCGCCTTTGCCGGGTTTGGGTTTGTAAGCTACTATTACTATGCGTCCCATGGGTTTGATTATTTGACGAAGCAATTTACAATTTTAAAAACTCTTATAGCAATAACGGGTTTGGTTTATAACAATAACCAAAACAACATGGCAAAGAAAGTTGCAGACCAACTGGTAGAGATGCTGGTAAATGCCGGTATTAAAAGAATATACGCGGTTACGGGCGACAGCCTGAACGAGGTAAATGATGCGGTAAGGCGCGAAGAAAGTATTCAATGGATTCACGTGAGGCACGAGGAAGCCGGGGCCTATGCCGCAGGTGCCGAGGCACAGCTGAACGGTCTTGCCTGTTGTGCTGGCAGCAGCGGGCCGGGTCATGTACATCTCGTTAATGGTTTGTATGATGCATATCGTTCAGGTGCGCCGGTTATTGCTATCGCCTCAACTATAGCCAGCTTTGAGTTTGGTACCGACTATTTCCAGGAAACCAATACCATTAAGCTATTTGAAGATTGCAGTTACTATAATCAGGTAGCTACTACGCCCCGGCAATTGCCGCGGATGCTGCAGGCTGCGATACAAAGCGCGATACATCAAAAGGGTGTTGCGGTAATTGGCTTGCCGGGAGATGTAACGAGCATGGATGCCGTTGAAATAGATTCTGCCACTCAAAACTTTAATCCTATCCCGGTTATCAGGCCAAATGATGCAGATCTGCAGCAACTGGCCGCAATGTTTAACCAGTTTCATAAGATCACTATATTTTGTGGTATTGGCGCGGCCGATGCCCATGACGAAGTAGTCGCGCTATCGCAAAAGCTGCAGGCAACGGTAGCTTACTCTTTTAGGGCTAAGATGGATATTCAGTATGACAACCCCAACGAAGTGGGCATGACCGGCTTATTGGGTCTGCCATCGGCCTATCATAGTATGCATGAGTCGGACCTGCTGATTCTTTTGGGTACCGATTTTCCATATACGCCATTTATGCCCGGCGATTGCAAAATTGTGCAGGTTGATACCAAACCAGAGCGTATTGGGCGCAGGGCCAAAGTTGATGTAGGTTTATGCGGAACCATAAAAGATACCCTTACGGCGCTGCTGCCATTGGTTAGCCAAAAAAAAGATGACAGCTTTCTTAAGGCGCAATTAAAAATTTACGCTGATGTAAAGGATAAAATGCAAACCTATGTTAGCGATAGCGGGGAAACCGACAAGATCCATCCCGAGTATGTGGCCAGCATATTGGATAAGTTTGCCACTGATAATGCGATTTTTACGGTGGATACAGGTATGTCATGTGTGTGGGGATCCCGCTATATTAACGCTACAGGTAAGCGCAAAATGATAGGTTCTTTTAATCATGGCTCTATGGCTAATGCCATGCCGCAGGCTATTGGCGCAGCCCTGGCACGCCCCGGTCAGCAGGTTATCGCGCTTTGTGGGGATGGAGGTTTATCAATGATGCTGGGCGACCTGGCAACTATCGTTCAATACAAATTACCTGTTAAGATCGTCGTTTTTAATAACCGCTCATTAGGAATGGTAAAATTGGAAATGGAAGTGGCCGGTTTGCCCGATTGGCAAACAGACATGTACAATCCCGATTTCGCACTGGTTGCCCAGGCCATGGGTATTAAAGGCATCAACGTTACAGAACCCAGCCAGGTAAAGCAGGCTATCAGCGATGCCCTGGCCTTTAACGGCCCCGCATTGCTCAACATATTCACAGATCCTAACGCGCTGGCCATGCCTCCCAAAATAGAACTTAAACAAGTAGCAGGCATGGCCGTATCAATGACCAAACTCATGCTCAACGGACATATGGACGAGGTGTTAGATACCGTTAAAGCTAATTATAAACACCTAAAGGATTTGTTGTAGGAGGGGGAAGGTTAAAAGAGGGCTGTCCTGCTGAGCTTGTCGAAGCATGTGGGCAAAGGCCTCTGCGCGCGCCCTTCGACAGGCTCAGGGTGACAGGCCCTTTTAAAATGTACTTACGTTTACAAACATGAAGATGAAATGATGATTTAAAAAGAGGACAGGCCTTTTTAGAATGTGCTTACGTTTACAAACACTATATGAGGAGTTTTAAAATTTCGATATATATTGAAGAATAAAATGATAATAAAAAAAAGGGCTGTCCTGCTGAGCTTGTCGAAGCATGTAGGCTAAGGCCTCTACGCGCGCCCTTCGACAGGCTCAGGGTGACAGGCTTTTTACGCTATACAATAATTCGTCAAAACATGTGCGCAAAGACCTCCACGCACGCCCTTCAAAGTCAGGGTTACAGGCCTTTTGCCTTTGATAATTCCGGTAATAA
The DNA here is from genome assembly GCF_025362475.1 of Mucilaginibacter sp. GTDB lineage: Bacteria > Bacteroidota > Bacteroidia > Sphingobacteriales > Sphingobacteriaceae > Mucilaginibacter. The sequence continues at coordinate 42,012 of NZ_JANYGH010000019.1, read as the reverse complement.
ATCCCAGTTCCCGTTTATAATGGCCTCTTTTTTTGCTCGCCGCCAACCTTTAACTTGTTTTTCAAATGCAATTGCGTGATTAACATCGTTAAATACTTCATTAAAGACCAGCTTTACAGGTCTCCGCTTAAAAGTATAGCAGTCTTTATTTTCTCCCGATTGATGTTCGATAAGCCTTCTCTCCATATTATTGGTAATGCCCGTATAATATGAGCCATCGCTGCAAAGCAAAATATAGACATGATAATGGTTCATATGATAATGATCTAAATAACAGCCGATGTTAAGCATGTAGTCAAAAGCCTCTGCGCGCATCCTTCGACAGGCTCAGGATGACAGGCCTCTTTTTTATTTACTTCTGGTTTTCCTAAAACAGCCCAAACTTATCCCTCATCCTATGTCCTTCTTCAAGAACATAAACCATGGGTACTTCGTGGCCAAGGTCTTTAAAAACCATGATGTCGCGGTATTTTTTGTTGATGAGGTTGTAGAAGGCGTACTCGTTGTTGGGAGGCGCCAGGTGATCAAGCAGGCCGATGCCTAAAAGGATCGGGGTTTGTATATTCTGGGCAAAGTTCTTGATATCGAAGTAATCCAGGTTGTCCAGGATCTTATCAAATTTATATCCCTTTTCGCCGGCGTACTTCCGCAGGTCGTACATGGGCCAGTCGTCCTGGTCGGTAAGGTTACGGATATCGCTGAGGATAGGGTTTTGTGAGGAGATGAGTTGGGCGCGGCTATCCAAGCCGGCTACGGCCGCCGCCAGGAAACCACCCATACTGCCACCTGATACTTCAACGCGTTTGGGATCAAGCTCCGGGCGCGAGTTGATGAAATCAATCGCACGGATACAATCCATAATGGCGCCGCGAAGCACATATTTATTTTTGTCCTCTACGTTAAGACTGATAAATTCCAGTCTTTTAGGGTGTATCACGTCGCGGCTGTTGCCTTGCCCGCGTACGTTAAGGGCAAGTATGGCAATGTCATCATCCTGACCCAGCATGGGCTTTAAATCAACTTGGTAACCGGGCAAAGCTAAAAACGTGGTGAACCTTTTATTTTTAACCGTTGTTTTAGGGATAGTAAGCCAACCGCGAACAGTAATATTATCCAATGATTTCATCTCGATGAGGTATACCTTGCGGTTCTCTGTCGATTGATCGGTCTTTTCGATCATTTTAAAATCGGGCTTAACCGCTGCTAATTCGGCTTTAGTGCTTTGCCAAAAGCTGTCAAAATCAGCCGGGCGACCGTGCTCCGATTGGATCTCATCTGGCCGGATGCCAAAAACGCGGCGGGTAGTATCGTCATAATCAGATACGTTCACCATGAAATTTATTTTATAAAATCCTGGTTTTTGAGCTGGTATTGTAAAATCATAACCCGCGCTGCTGTGCTTTGATAATTTTACCTGCCTTGTTTCTTTGGCCACAGTAACGCCGGCAGGGGTGGTAGCAATATATGATACCGTGCCAGTTTGCGGGGCATCCGTTGCATTTTTTACGTTAAATGTATAGCTGGCCCGGTTGCTGAAAATGGCATCTTTACTGCCTGCAATAAGCGTGGTTGAAACTTCGTCATCAATCTTGTGAACGGGAGTTTTGCCGTTGGCCCGGTTGATAATTAAAAGGCAGGTTAAGCCAAGTACAGCAATGTAAGGTTTTAGGCTGGTCATGATATTTTATTGTGATAGGTAATCAATACCAGCTTACCTGGTATCAATACGGTAGTTTAGTGATACGGAGGCACTGCTGCCCGCGCCAGTATTACGGCCGGTGATAAAAGTACCTCCGGTTAAAAATAGCGATAAGCTTTTACTGAATGCATGCCCGTAACTTAACGATACCTGGTTAAAGGCAAAGTTTTTACTGTTATTGGGGTTTGTTAAATCAAACTGCTTGTTTTGGCTGGTTGCATAAAAACCACCAACACTAACTGATACCTGCTCATGAAAGTTTTTATCCAGTGTTAAACCGTAGGTTGCATTATATCTATCCTGAAAAACAGATTCGGTTCCAAAATATTCACGTACGCCGTTTTCTAAAACAAAATAACTTTGCTTGCCAAATAAATGCCCGCTGCCTGCAAAGGCCAGCTTAAGTTCGGCACCGGCTTGTTGATAGCCAAGCTTTGTATTGGTGTATGCCGGTATAATACCCGATGCTTTTATGCTGAAATAGTATTTGTAATTAATATTGGCCAGGTAGTATTTTACACCAATTTCTATATCCTGGAACCCCGAACTTTTAAAGCTGCCATTGGTATTGGTCCTAAAATCGTTCATAATAAAGGGCACCAATGCCGAAAGCGTAAACTTACGGCTCAAGCCATATTCTGAGTATAGTGAATAGCTGAATGATTGGAAACGACCTCCATCATCAAAAGCTTTTTTATGGCTTACGCTATCCCATTGCTTGTTGGCAAAAAAGTAACTTACCGATGGTGATAAAGAGAACCTGCCCGGTCTAACGGGGAAGCCATCGGCAAAACTGTTGTTATGCGTTAACGTTAGCAGTATAACAGCGGCAAACAGGTATTTGGATAAGGTTTTATTAATGGTCATAGTTTTATTCATAGGTGTAGGTTAAAATAAGCCAAAGGTGTCGCGCATCCAGCTGCCTTCATAATCTTTATATTTCTGACTCACCTCGTGCCCCAGGTCTTTATAAACCATCACTTTTTTATCGGTATTTAAAGAGTTATAAACAGCGTAACCATTGCTGGGCGGTACATATGGATCAAGCAGGCCTAAACCCAGCAGTGTAGGGCATTTAACATCTGTAGCAAAGTTTTTGGTATCGTAATATTCCATGTTGTGTAAAACCTGGTCGAATGTTACATCGGGCTTTCCGGCAACATATTTTCTGATATCATTCATGGGCCATTCAGTTGTGCCCACCAGGTTGTGAACATCGCTTAAAATGGGGTTTTGTGCCGAGCAAATAGTTATCCTGTTATCTAAACCTGCAAGCGCTATGGCCAAATATCCGCCCATACTACCACCTGTAGCCAGGATTTGGTCATGCCGTAGCTCGGGGCGCGAGTAAATAAAATCAACGGCACGTACGCAATCCATAATTACGCCACGCATCACATATTTGTTTTTATCCTCAATGTTGTAGGAGATAAAGGCATCGCGTTCGGTATGGATCACATCGCGGCTGTTACCCTGGCCGCGGGTATTGAGGGTGATGATAGCCAGGTCATCATCTTTACCAACAATGGGCTTAAGCACCACCTGGTAACCCGGCAAACCCAATAGTACCGAAAATTTTTTGCTTTTGTTGCTTGTTTTAGGCAAGGTCATCCATCCGCGGATGGTGAGGTTGTCTAATGATTTCATCTCGATAAGGAAAACCCGGCGGTTATCGGTGTTTTGCGATGGCTGTTCGGTTACTTTAAACTGAGGTTTTACCTTGGCCAGTTCGGCCTTGGCCGTTTTCCAAAAGCTGTCAAAATCTGCTGGTTTTGGGTAAGCCGACTTAATATCATCGGCCCTGATACCAAAAGCGCGGCGGGTAGTATCATCATAATCAGATACGTTGATCATCATATTCAGTTTGTAAAACCCGGTTTTTAATGTTGGTATCTCAAAATTGTAGCGCTCATCGCTATTCTTGCCAATTTTTACCGTTTTATTCAGGGCTTTAACTTTTACGCCTTTTTCGTCGGTAAGCACGTATGATATGGTGCCCGTCTGCTCGGTATCATAAGTGTTTTTAACATCAAAAGTAAATGATGCGGTTGAACTAAAAATGCCTTCTTTATTATTGATGTTTAATACGGTTGATACAGTTCCCTCATCTTCTTTAACTACTGCCGGGGTTTTTCCCTTCGGAGAATCATGCTGAGCAAAAGCATGCTGAAAGGTGGTTATTGCCAAAGCAACGAGTATGTATTTTTTTAAATTGATCGCCATAAATAATGATTATGCACTGATCTTTGCCGACTCATTTTCGGGATTATACCGCTTATTCCTGATCAGGAAATCTGATCTGCGAATATAATGGTTGAGCGGTTCCTCAATAAGTTTAAACAAAGTGATTGATATTACATTTAAAACGAGAAAAGCGTAAAGAAGGTTTAAACTATCGTACTCAAAGGGTGAGTGCCAGTTAAGTCCCCACTTATCATAAAGCTCAAATGTGTAATCATTTAGCCAGTTAAAACTATAATGCAAAAAGTTATACATGTAACCCAGGTGTACCAGGTAAAATATGTATGAGCTTTTGCCCAGTAACTCCACAAACGGGTTGGCCAGTATTTTTTTAAGCACCGTGGTTTCGGTAAGTATGCCGTAAAAGAACAGCGCAATTGATAAAGCCAGCAAGTAATTATTGGTGATGATACCAAAAGGGTTATGTAAACCTGCTTCCTGCCCGGCAGGGATGGGTAGGGTAGACATGATCCAAACGCAGAAGAAGATCATAAAAAAACCCAGGTAGGTAAATTTCTTCTTGCTGCTCCCGTCCAGTTTTTGCTTGCGCACAATGAGCGCCAGCTGTATCCCGGCAAAAAACTCAAAACACCGGCCCAAAAAGGTGTAAAGCATCATAAATGTAAAGTTGCCGAAAAAGCCATACCAGTTTACATGACTGCATATCAATACCAGTACCGCACCTAAAGCGGTAACCGCGATGGGTTGGATATAAAACTTTTTGTATTTGGTGGCTACCAGGAAAATAAACGGTGCCGAAAAGTAAAAACATTCCTCTACTGTGAGCGACCAGCCCTGTGCAATTCCCGTAAATTTAAACTGATCAAAAAAGCCCCGCAAAAAAACGATGTTCATCAAAAACATCACAATAGGGTTGTGCCCGGCGGTAACTATTTGGTTATTGGTAAAGTAATAGGCGACAAAAGCCCCAATGGTTAAAATAGCGTACATGGGGTAAATACGGGCCACCCGGTTTTTTAGGTATTGCTTAAACCAGTTTTTAGTAAGTTTGAAACTATCGAAATAACGGAAAGCGATTAAAAAGCCCGAAAGCACAAAGAAAATAGTAACCCCGATGTGGAACTCATTAAAAAAGCGTTGCACAGAGTGAGGAAATTTTTCATCAAAAACGTAAGCAAAGTGCGATATGAACACCAGGTAGGCAGCCATTGCACGTACGCCAGTTAAGGCCGGAATATAATTTTGTTGCGCTCTTTGTGACAAAACAATTATAAATTAGAAAATTCAATCAGTTTTTTCAACCATAAGTTAACAAAACTAATACCAAAGGTTACAATGCCCTTAAACGTACTAAGCGGGGAATAAGTTTGTCAAATGACTTTGGTTAACTACTTGAAATTTCATTATTTTGCCGCATACCAAACTTTATGCGCCAAACTTTACTCTCGCTGTTTTTCATTATTTTATTTAATAACCTGCAGGCGCAGGAAATCATTGAACAATTTCTGGGGATAGACCAGTTTCCTGATAAATTTATAATAGCAAACAAAATTGTACGCAGGGAAAGTTACGAGTATAGGCTGAACCGCAAAGGCATCGCCGACTCAACCTATATAGGCGCAGTAAATTTTAACTATAACAAAGAAGGCCAATTAACAGATCAGGTGCATTTTGACAACGAGAATTTTTTAGATAAGAAAAATGTGTACACCTATTATGATTTCGGCTTGATAAATAAAAAAGTAGAATATTTTTACTCGAAGAATAAGTTTTATCGCAAAGGCTTTAACCTTATTCATGAATATACCTATGATACGGTAGGAAGGTTAGAAAACCACGTAAACTACAACACAGACACCTTATTTGTTAACAAAGAGAAAAGAGAATACGACGCCATAGGAAGATTATATCGTATCACTAAAACAACCGGTAATCAGCTTCCTTATGTTGCCAATATGGCAAGGTATAATGATGAAAACAAGCTGGAAACTATAGATTATTTTTATAAAAAGGATACTCCCGACTACAGCTTTAACATGCAGACAGACAGTACAGCCAATGGCGATAAAATCATCAATATCAGCAAATTAAAACCGAGGCAGGAGGAAGAATATTGGTGCACCTATAAATTCAACTGGTACAATCAATGTGTTGAAATCATTGGATTTGAAACGGTTGGATTTCAGAAAACTCAATACACAGACAAATTAATTTATAATACTGACGGCACCCTGTACACTTCTATTTTTTATGTCAATAAAAAAATGGAGAAAATGTATAGATACTACTACCATAAGTAATTGTTATCCGTGGTATTTACAACTAAGCTTTCAGCTTAATTTGCAAATGCTTAACTCAAGTATAATCAATGAAAGCTTAAATTAGGTTGGCCACGAGTTACGCTGCGCTAAACTCCGGCAGCTATTTATTATAATGCACTTCCCTGCACCACACCGCGGCTCAATATCCTTTGGTCGATATAGTATTGGATCTCTGATTTTTTTAATCCCCAGTTGGGGGCTATCAGCAGTTCACGGTCGCTAAGGCCGAAGAGCCTTTGGATCACGATATCCGGGCGAACGCGTGGTAATAACTCGCACAAAAAGTCGGCATATTCATCAATGGTGAATACCTTAAAAGGTTCACGCTTATATTTAACACCCATTACCGAGCCTTCTACAATATGCAGGTGATGGAATTTTACAAATTTTATCTGCGGGAAACGGTTAATCTCGTCGGCGTATTTCAGCATCATTTCATGCGTTTCCCATGGGAAACCAAAAATGGTATGTACACACACATCAAGTTTACTGTTCTCAACCAGTTTTAGGGCTTTCACTAATTCCTCGTGGTTGCATCCACGGTTAATCTGGCCCAGGGTTTCGTCATAAATAGATTCCATACCCATTTCCAGGTCGACATCAAACCTGTCGGTATAGCTTTCCAGCAGGGCTATTTTTTCCGCGTCAATACAATCCGGGCGGGTGCCAATGCTCAGGCCAACAATATCTTCGGTGCCATAGCTCAGGGCCTCGTCATACATCATTTTTAAATAATGCGTTGGCGCATAGGTATTGGTATTGGGCTGAAAGTATATAATAAATTTATCGGCCTTATTACCCGTACGGGCGCGCTCCATCCCTTGTATCACCTGCTCGCGCACAGTAGGGGCATTACGGCTAACCGATGGGGTAAAAGAATCTACGTTGCAATACGTACAACCACCATAGCCTTTGCTGCCATCGCGGTTGGGGCAGGTAAAGCCGCCATCAACAATTACCTTAAATACACGATGGCCCTTATATTTCTCCTTAAGCCACGGGCCATAGTTGTTATAGCCCTTCTCCCACGTTGATGTTGTTTCTCCTGTTAATTGCATTATGCCGCAAAGATAGTGAATTGATAAGCAAATGCATGTGTTACTGTAATAGCCTATAATGATTTACAGAATGTATGGCAGGTATGTTTATTTATTGATAAATAATAATATCTTCATCTTATCAAGTTTAAACAACCCTAACTTTATGCGTCGTTATATCATATACACCATTTTACTTTGCACAATAACGCTTACTACGTACGGCCAAAAATATGGCGATTATATTCCCGGTTGTATTTACGACCTGCAAAATGTGAAATCGATAGGCTTAATTAAATGGACGCCGCCAACCATAAGCCCGTTCACCACCGTTGGAGATCATGTTTTTTTTAAGTTAACACCCGACGATCAGCGACAAAAGGTAAAGACCGCGCAGTTCAGTTCTTTTGTGATGAAAGCTGACAGTTTTGTTGTTTCTCACGCAAAGGAAACAGAGCAGTATCCTATTCTGAAAGTTGTTTTTGATAAAGCTGTAAAACTTTACGCCCGGTACCGGACTACAAATTTTAACGGACCTGCCGGTGTTTACATGGCTAACCGTTATGATATCGATTATTATTATGGACCCGATCCTGACCATATAACCAATTTGGACCGAAAGAACTTTGCTGAGGTATTAAGTCCCTTACTTGATGATCGCCCGGACCTGTCAGAGAAGATAAAAAACAAGGAATATAAATATGGCGATCTTGATGACTTGCTGAAACTGTATTTTAAGCAAAAAGATCTTCTTTCCAAGAAGTCCGCGGAGACTCTGAAGCCATAAAGATATTTATGATGTAACCGGACGATAAGGGCTGGTTTAGACAATTGTATTATTTTTATAAAATCTGAGGTTTTAAACTATATTTAACAACTGAACATTTTTGTTACAAATGCCGTCAGCCTAAATGAAGTTGTACCCCGAGATTAAGTAAGATGATAAAGAAGCTGATACATTTTTTTGTTAAGGCAGAAATAAAAATGGCAGATTGGAAAGCCAGGAATGGATTAACCATCCTCAGGGTTTCATTGGGCCTGGTATTTATATGGTTTGGTGTGCTTAAGTTTTTCCCGGGGCTAAGTCCGGCTGAAGACATTGCAGGCAGAACTATTGAAACGCTTACCCTGGGTTTGGTGAAGCCGGCAGCCGCATTACCCCTATTAGCTGTTTGGGAATGTACCATAGGCTTGGGCTTTATTTTAAAAAGGTGGCTAAGCTTAACATTGGTTTTGCTGTATTTCCAGATGATGGGTACCTTTTTACCATTGGTGTTTTTTCCCCACGAAACCTTTACCCATATTTTTGTGCCAACTTTACTTGGTCAGTATATTATAAAAAACATAGTGCTTTTATCGGGTGGATTATTAATTAGTGTCACCTCAAAAGGCGGGGTTTTAACATCATATTCCAAAGTTGAAGCGAAGACTCCAAGGTTTAAACGTGTTTACAGGCATCACAAAAAGAAGGCTAAAATGGCTGTGGAAGTATAATAATTACGCTAAGTTAACAGCCAATCACAACATGTTATTACACCTTTTTTCCATTAAAAGTAATATTATAAAGATCGGTGCGCCTGTCTTTTAAATTTTGTACGCTGCCGTACTCATGAAGCTCATCCAGTAAGGATAGGTCCACATCGGCAATTACAATCATTTCGCTGTTGGGTGTGGCTTCTGATTGGATGCCGTTGGTAGGGAAACCAAAATCAGATGGTGTAAATACTGCCGATTGCGCGTAGCTGATACCCATGTTGTTTACATTGGGCAGGTTACCTACACAGCCGGCAATGGCTACATAACATTCATTTTCAACAGCGCGGGCCTGCGAGCAAAATTTAACCCGGTTATAGCCGTTCTGCGTATCGGTTAAAAACGGAACAAACAGGATCTGCATATCCTGGCTGGCCAATATGCGTGATAATTCGGGAAACTCCACATCATAACAAATCAGGATACCTATTTTACCGGCATCGGTTTCAAAAACCCTCACTTCATCGCCACCCCGGATACCCCATGAGCTGATCTCGGCCGGGGTAGGGTGAATCTTGTAAACCTCTTCCATGCTACCATTGCGCCTGAAAAGATAGGATACATTGTACAACGATTCCTCGAAAATTGTAGGCATGCTGCCCGCTATAATGTTCACGTTGTAGGATACCGCCAATTTTGAAAACTCCTCTATAATGGGCTGGGTGTACTTGGCCAGCTCGCGCATGGCCTTTGCCGAATCCATGTGGTTGTAATCGGCCATTAGTGGTGTGCCAAACAATTCGGGGAATAGTATAAAATCTGCCTGGTAATCGCTCACGGCGTCAACAAAGTATTCGGCATGTTTCAGCAATTCGCTGATGTTGCTATAGGGGCGCATCTGCCATTGTACCAGGCCAATGCGTACTACTGTTTTTTGATTAATGGCCGAGCTGATTTCCTCATAATACACATTGTTCCACTCTATCAGCGTAGCAAAACCTTTTGACCGGCTATCCTCTGGTAAATAGTTCTTCAATACCTTACGTACATGGAAATCATTCGCCAGCTGAAAAGAAAGGGTGGGATCATAGATCTCTTTATACTTTACCTTATCAATGTATTGGCGCGGCGTAAGGTCGTTCTGGAATTTTTGATAATTGGGGATGCGGCCGCCGGCAATGATACTTTTCAGGTTCAGCTTTTCGCACAGGGCCTTGCGGGCATCATAAAGGCGGCGGGCTAAACGCAGGCCGCGATAATTGGGATGTATAAATATATCAATACCATATAATACATCGCCCTTATCGGTATGGGTTTTAAAAGTACTATCCCCGGTGATTTGTTTGTAGGTATGGTTATCGCCAAACTTTTGGTAATCAACCATAATGGCAAGCGCGCAACCTACCACCACCCCGTTAACCGTTACACAGATCTGCCCTTCGGGAAATATCCTGATGAGCTTTTTTATGGAATTGGCGTCCCAATAGTCCTCATCCATATCTATATAGGCCGACTTCATCGATTTTTTTAATTCCTGGTAATCCTGTACTTCCAGGTTACGCATTTCAACACTTTGCAGATCCATAATAGTATATATATCTTGATTTTTCCGTAAGGGCGAGAAGATTCAATGAAAATCAGCAAGCGTATGTGCGGGAAATCATATGTTAATTATTTAGTTTAATGATGTTTTTGTATGCCACGCAACCCACAACATCAATACCGGTTGTAAAGTTAAACGTGCCCAGGCAATAAATGGTGTTACGGTTATGTTACCTAATTTAAAAGGCGCATTAGCTACCATCCCAATATGAACCGGCAAAAAAGCTGCCAGCATTAATATAGTACCATAAACAGCCCATGGCCTTGTTTTGTGTGATATCAGCATCATGGCAAATACTATTTCAAATACACCTGCCAGTATGTTTATCAATACGGGGTAGGGCAAATAATGCGGAATAATTGGATAATAAGAAGCCGGATTTCTGAAATGATTAACGCCTGTAAAAGTATAGCCAATTATCAATATCAAAAGGCTCATATTTTTTATCAAACGCATTACTCAATATACAATATTTTGTTAAATATTGTTTTAAGCAGTTTTAATGTTGTTTTCGGGTCATTTCTCCTAATTTATAACAATTCTAAATACTCCTCTTTGACAAAGTGTTGACATTGCTCCGCTTTTATAGTGATATTTTTGTTCGGTCAAATTTAAAACTGCTTTGAAGTATTTAAAGGTTATTGCTTTTACACACAAACAGATTGAACTGAAGGAAATAGGTAGATTGGTGGTATGCCAGGAAAATCTGACGGAAAAACTTCAACAGGTTAAAACTCAATTTGGGATACCAGAAATCTTTTATCTGGCTACATGTAACCGTGTGGAATTTGTTATGACTACCCCACAGGTGGTTGATAAGGATTTTGCTAAACGGTTTATTGAAGCCTTTAATACCGAGCTGTGTGAAAGTTCGTTAAGTACGTTTATGGATGGCGCTTCTATTTATGAAGACCAGGAAGCCATGGTTCACCTTTTGCGCACTTCATGCTCATTGGAGAGTTTGATAGTTGGCGAAAAGGAGATACTTGCTCAGTTGCGTAAAGCTTATGAGCATTGCAAAGAGGCTGGTTTAACCGGTGATGGCATGCGCATGATCATGAATTGTGTGGTAAAAACGGCAAAAGAGGTTTATACCCACACTAATATTTCAAAAAATCCAATTTCGGTTGTTTCGTTAGCTTACCGCAAGCTTAAAGATCTTAATCTTTGCTCCAATGCCCGTGTACTTATCATAGGTGCCGGCGAAACCAACCGCAATATTTCAAAATACCTGCAAAAGCATAAATTCAGCAACTTTGCTGTTTTTAACCGTACGGTATCAAAAGCACAGCAACTGGCTGATGATTTGAACGGCGAAGCTTTTGATTTAGAAGCTTTAAAAACATATAGTAAAGGCTTTGATGCCATTATTACCTGCACATCGGCTGTTGAGCCTATCATTACTACCGAAATATACAAAACACTGTTAAACGGTGAAGCAGGCAAAAAAACGATAGTTGACCTTGCCATTCCTAACGATACCGCGCCCGAAGTGCTGGAGCAATTTCCCGTTAACTTTATCGAGGTACATTCATTAAACGAGGTTGCCAAACACAACCTGCAGGAACGTTACCATGAACTGGTACACGCCGAAGGTATTATTGAACAAAATATTGCCGAGTTTTTAACCCAGTTAAAACAACGCCGTATTGAAGTAGCCATGCGCCAGGTACCCGAAAAAATCAAGGAGATCCGCAACACCGCCATCAATTCCGTATTTGCCGATGAGGTACAGGGTATGGATCAGCAATCGCGCGAGATACTGGAGAAGGTGATCAATTACATGGAGAAAAAATATATCAGTGTGCCTATGATTATGGCTAAGGATATATTGATCAACGAAAATTGATAGGTTACCCTTACCTTTTATAACCGATTTTTTAAGGCAAGCTTTTGCTCAAATTAAATGTGTGTGCTGAGATTATCAGCAGATGTATTGGCTATTCCTAAAACTAATTTATCGCGGGCGTAGTGAAAAAAGTAGTGCCCGTGGTCAATCTTCCTAATATTCCAGCCATTTTCCAACCCGTACAGATACCAGATCCCCTTCGTTATAACCACCAGGCACGTCGTTTATAACGCGCAGCAGAATGTCGCCATTTTGGAGGATCAGATCTTCGTAAGAACCTTTAAAGAGCACCTCCTTAATGGTCCAGTTTTTTGTTTTGGTGATGAGCTTTATTTTAATCCATTCAGGGTAAACCACCACATAATCTTTAGTGGCTTTAATGTCGCAGCTTTTGGCTTCGGGGGCAGTAAGTATATTGCAGTTGCTAAGCAGTTGCGCAGTATACAAGTTCTGTGGAGTTTGGTAGAGTGTTTTAGGAGGACCCTGCTCTACAATCTGCCCGTTTTTGATGACCACCAACTTATCAGCCATGGAGAGCACTTCTGCCGGGTCATGCGATACCATGATTACAGTTAGGCCAATTTCCTTTACTATCTGCCTGATATCATGCTGCAATCCCTCGCGAAATGAAGTATCCACCTGGTTAAAGGGCTCATCAAGCAATAACACCTGCGGACGGGTAATTATAGCCCTTGCAATGGCCACCCTTTGCTTCTCGCCGCCACTTAAGTCGGCCACGCGCTTATCGGCCATGTGGGCCATATTAAGCTGCTTTAATACATGTTCGGTTTTTTGCTGTTTGGCTTTCAGATCGGTTGCCGGCAACATAGCGGCAACGTTATCCCAAACTTTGGCAAACAAGTTCAAATCATCGGTATGCTGGGTAACCATTTTCATGGCGTCATGACCGGGGATCAGTTTTTCTTCGGGCCCCCAGATGCGTTCACCTTTAAACAGAACCGTGCCTTGATCCGGGGAAAGCAAGCCGTAAAGTAACCGTAATAAAGTGCTTTTTCCGCTGCCGCTTTCGCCTATAATAGCCGTTATTTTGCCCGGCTCAATAGTTATATCCGTGGTTTTAACACCGGCCATCTGTTTACCGGGATATATTTTACTTACCGCAATTGCCTGCAAAAAAGGAGTGTCTGACATCGTAGGCAAAGATAGTAAACACTAATGGCACGAATTGAGGCGAATTACACAAATTTGATTGACACGAATTTAATACACACGAATTTCACGAACCAAAGCGAATTTCACAAATTTTTGCTACAAGCGGATTTGTGAACATTCGACCTAATTCGTGAAATTCGTGTGTATTAGAATCCCAGCGTCAATCCAAATGAGAAGTTCTTTAAGCCTTGCTGATCGGGGCTGTTCTCAAACATATCGTTAAAGTAGTATTTGGCGTAAATACCCATGATGCCATAACCCATGCGGACGAACACTCCTTTACGCAGTTTGGCAAAGTGATAATCATCATCAAACTTTTGCTTGCCACGTTCATCACTTATCTGTTTTACCCGACCGTTCAGCAAGATGCCAACCTCTGGCCCGGCCACCAGGCGGAAATAGTTGCCCCGGCTATCCTCATGACTGCGGTAGTAAAACGACAGTGGTATGCGCAAGTAGCTTGATGAAAAGCGGTTTTTGCTGAAGTGGATGCTATCCGGCACGAAGGTTAAAACCGGCGCGTTGCGTTGTATGGTAATATCCTGGCGCAGGCGGATGTTGGTCCAGTCGAACCCGCCGGAAACATAGATTTTAAAGGCACTGTTGAAACGATAGCCGAACTGTACCACATCAAAACCAAAGTTGGCGGTTTTGGCCTGGCGATAACTCAGGAACTTGTTTTTATCAGATAACGTAAAGCTGCCGTTATCAATCAAGGTGGCAAAACCAAGATCGATCCTTGAAAAGGTAATACCAAAGGAAAAGCCGGGTGCTTTTGAGTGCTGGTGGTAGGTAGTATCATTGTCATTTACCGATACATAAGGCACATCCTGGCCAACACCAAATTTTACTTTTAATCCTTTTTTTGTAACAACGGTATCTGTGGTGCTTTTAGTTGAGTCGGTTGGGGTGGTTTGGGCAAAGCTATAGCTTGCGGCAATGCATAGCATTGCTGTGAAAATAAGGCGTTTCATATTATTTGTGTATATATTTTTCTTTAGATTTTATTTTTCTTTCTTCACTTTAATGATGCCCAGGTTTACGCCTGTTATGGTAGCATCGTCACCATCGGTATTGCTAAATTCAATAATCTTGTCTTTGCGTTTATCAACAGCCGCTATCATTACATTAAACACATCGCCCAAACTGCGGATTTTGTGTTTTTTGGCAGGCGCTTGTTTATTGGCAGTAGCAACCTGTGTTGGTATTACCTGCGGTGTACTTGCAAAAACCGGGACCTCCTCAATATGTTTTGCCATTATTTTGGTTGCCGTATCCGGTACAACGGGCTTTATTACTTCCTGCTTATGCGTAGCCGAAGCTAACACCGGCTGATCATTCTGCTTAACTATATCCTGTGTTTGCGCCGGCCCGGCGATAATTGTTTTTTCGATAACCGGTTTCCTGCGTGCTTTATATATTTTGATGCCTGCTAAACTATTTGCCGGGGCTATAACTGCAATCACGTTCTTTTTGTTTGGCTGATTAGCAGGCTGTGCATCAGCAACAGTTGCAGCAACCGGGGCAGCGGGTTTTAATGATTGTTTAATAGCAGCCACTCCATCAGCTTTTGATTTGGTTACCTTAACTTCCTTCGGGATAAATAGCAGCCCGGCGGTTGCTAATAATATTACACCCGCGGCAACGCTCAGGAAAGGTGCCAGTGATCTTTTACGTTTACCTGCATTTAATTCTTCGGTAATGCCGCTCCACACTTTTGCAGATGGCTCTATCTCATAACCGTCCAATGCCGATTGAAACAATTTATCCAGATCCTTATCCTGCATATCCATAACTTTTACCCTCCATTTTTGCAATTTGTTCTTTTAATATTGTGCGCGCCCTTGATAGCTGCGATTTTGAAGCTCCTTCTGTAATGCCTATGATATCGGCAATTTCCTTGTGCGAATAACCTTCCAACGCGTACAGGTTAAATACAATGCGGTAACCCGGCGCCAGTTGTTGTATCAGTTCCATCAGCACCCTGGCATCCAGGTTTGCAGCGGCTATCGGGTTAACTGAAGGCTCTGTATCTGCATCGCCCATATCAACCATCTGCATCATTTTATGATGCTTGCGATAGTATTCAATGGAGCTGTGTACCATAATGCGCCTTACCCAGCCTTCAAACGAACCTTCCCCTCTATAGTCAACCATTTTTTGAAATACCTTTATAAACCCATTCTGCAACATGTCTTCGGCCTCCATTCTGTCGGTAGCGTAGCGCATGCACACAGCCAGCATTTTGCCAGCCAATTGTTTATACAACAATTCCTGTGCTTTGCGGTCGCCGGTTTTGCAGCGGTCCACCAATTGTTCAAGAGTATATTTAGGTTCCAAAAACATCATTTAAAATTAAGATGGAAGCAGAGGCTAAATGGTTGCATGGGGTATGAAATATTTTTTAATTGTTGGGCGCTGTTTTTAATCCTATAAAGTAAGCTATCTTTATTTATAATGAAGAAAATACTAACCATATATAGGGGGTATTTTAAAAAGTAGGAATAAAGAGAATATAAAAAAGTCCGAAATCTGTACGAAAAAGGCCGTTTTGAGATAATCAGAGCGGTTTTTTATTTTTGAGGAGTAAAATAAAGTGGTAGTTAAAAAAGTAGGTTATCTACTATTTGGTTCAATTTCACTACCATAATAAAGTAATTAAAAAGGTAGGAAAGCGGCATGTGTACCATTTGCCTAATTATTTAGGTACAAATCTTTCGATAATTCGCGAATATTATCAAGTAATCCCCGCATTAGTTCGTCTTGGTTGAGTAAAAAGCCTACTATAGCGGCGTTACTTGTGTAACCGCTTTTGATTACATTTTTTAGTGTCTTACAGGCATTTGTAATCTTTTTAAGCGATTCATCATATTGTTTTCTATCAAACTTATCACCGGTTAATTTTTCACGCAGCAACTTTAAGTTTAGTTCAATATCCATCAAATGAAATTCGATATATAATAGATTTGATTGAGCCACTTTCACTAAGGATTGGTTTATATCGTCGGTGCTCATATCGTCGATTAGTAAGCTTAATTCTTTATTCTTTTTATCCTTTTTACGGTTTACTGTAACATCATTACTATGCTTTACTGTAACATTTAAAATGTCTTCTGATTTGTTATTTTCAATGCCTTTTTTCTTGATTGTGATAAATTCAAATGCAGATTCAAAAGCGGCTGGGTTGTCATCGCTTAAAAAAAAGTCAGCACTAAGATTAAAAACGGTCGAAATATCTGCTATAAGTTCAAAAGTTGGCTTATTCCTGCCGGATTCAATCATAGCTATGCTATTACGCTTAGTTCCCGAAATGACAGCGAATTGATCTTGCGTTAAATTAAAATACTGCCTTAGCTTCTTAATTTGTAAACCCGGATTTCCCATAAATGATATTTTAAATAACAAATATTATTTAAATGTTGTAATTGTTATTATTAATGTCAATATTTGTTCATTATTCAATAACAAAACTAATAAAAGTTATGACACGCAAAGAATTAAAGTCTAAAATACCTCACGGTTACGCTAAAATAATAGCCGAAAAAGCAGGTGTTAACAGAATTACAGTATCTAACTGGTTAAATGATAAATCCGATAATCCTTTAGTCGAATTAGCAGTATTAGAAATTGTGGCCGACCTATCTGAAAAGAAAAATAGTCTATTAAAACGAATTGGATAAACCTTTTACTTTAAATCCCTAATTAATGAAAAGGCAAGGTTATAAAGAAGTATTAATTTCTGTTAGCGAACTAATAAAACTAACTGGTGATAAAATTACGTCCAAAAGTATTTTAGCAAACTGTATGCGGTCAAACGCTACAGAAAAGTCGATATCATGGATAAATCAGCCGGACCCTTTGGACGGTAGGAAAATTAATATTCTGTATTCTACTATTCCAAAACAAACAATTTTAAAGTATGCGTTGCCACCGGTCGCCACTTTAATCGATCAAATAAAGCACGATGCTGCATTAGAAAAGTCCTACACCCAACAACAGCAAATTGAGTTTAAAGAAGATACTTTAACCCGCTGTATAAAGGGGGCCGCCACCGATGGTTATACAAAGCATTGCGCTTTTTATAATAAACAAATCAGCGGTAAAAAGGAAAATGTAAAACGTGCCAAAGTAATTGAGTTATCAAAAACACATGCCGTTTTGCTTTGCTGCGCCGATCTGAAAGCAGGTCGCGGTCAGGTTGTTGGTTATAAAATATCAGAACTGCACGAAGCTTATTTGAATTGTGCCGATATAAAACACTCTTTAAAAAATCCCGAAAAATTCAGGCAAAAGATAAACGATATACCTAAAAACGGGCTTAACCTATTACATGCGTTTGCCTGCAAGCCCCGCGAATATCTTGTAAAGCTTACCGACTGGCATAAAGGCACCATTACAAAATACTATATGGATGGCAACCAGTACACCCATAAGCAAATACACGAATTGCTTTTTGCCGAATGCCTGGCTAAAAAACAAAAGCCGGTTAAGTATGATACGGTAAGTAAATACTTATCGCGCCAAGAGGTAAAAAATACACTTGCTGTTTTCCGCAATCCCGATTTTTTCAAACGCACTGTAAAACCGCATACCCGCCGTGAAAAGGCTATTTACGCCGGTGACTTGTATTATGGAGACGGTACACCCATTCAAATTTTTAGTAGAAATGAAGCTGGAACGAAAGATATAAAGCTGAATATATTCTTAATAATGGATGTAATGAGCGGTAAGATTGTCGGTTACGATTTCGCAGAAAGTGAAGATAGATTTAACTGGTTTGCAGCCTTTAAAATGGCCTTTTACCGGGAAAGCTTATTGCCTTATGAATTGATGTGCGATCAGGCCAGTGTAACTAAAACCAGCGAGTATAAAACGTTAAAGGAACGTTTAGAGATTAGAGGTTGCCGCCTTACCACTACCACCAAAGGAGAGCCGCAGCAAAAAGGCAATATAGAACGCGTTATAAATACCTTACAATCAAGTTGCCAACGGATGATAGATGGCTACATTGGCGAGGGGATTAGATCACGGCGGGACAATGGGCGCATTGATACCAAACATCTTAACGACATCAAAAAAGCTAAAGGTTTTTACAACTATGAATCGATTGTAACGATAATGGTTGAACTAATCAGTATTTACAATAACAAACCTGTAGATGATAGGCTCGCGCCGTTTGATGCCTTTAACGAGAGCGAAAAGCCCAATATCGCCGCAATATGTGAGGCTGATTTAGCAGTAATGTTTTGGCACTCCAAACAAATTAAGGTTGTTAAAAGCGAAATACAGTTTGATATTAAAAAGCAAACGCACATATATGATCTGTATAGTCACGATTTAGGACTAAAGTACAATAATCAAAAGGTTAATGTATTCTACGATGAAAACGATCTTAAAAGCGTTCACCTGTTTGATCTGAACGGCGATTATATATGTGAGTGTAAACCCAAAATACACATTGTACAAGCCAAAGCCAATCAAACAGAAGGTGATGTATTAAACATCATCAAACAAAGTAGCCACAATGAGGCTATGACCGCTACCGCCAAAAGAAAAGCTAATGATATCATGCTTAAAGCTGCCGAAAATGACGCGGATTTTGCGGAGTTATTAGACCCTTTTAAAGTTAATAAGGAATTGTATAACAATGCCGAAACACAAAAGGACTTAGAATATATCTACCAGCAAAAAAATATCAATCAGCAAAAAGTAGTGCCTTACGAGCCTGTAGCGTCAAATATTAAAATCATTGATAAGCAGAAAAAAAAAGCACAGGAAAGGCACGCAAAGAAAAATATAGTAGCTGCCACACTTGAAGTAGTAGGAACGCAAAGAGTATAAAAAAAGCTGTTAAGCCCGCCAGCCTAACAGCCATTTAAACAGTAATTAAATACCATTTAAACTAAAGTAAACCAAAGATGCAAAAAGAAAAATTAATGAAAGAAGCGCGCCAGCTTATCAACGATTTTGCCGGGCAAAAAGGAATGAGCAAAAATAAGCTTGCAAAGAAGCTTGAAGTATCGGGAGCGGTTTTAAGCTTCATAGAAAACGGCCAACACGACCAATTATCAGACGAAATATTAAAAGGCATTATAAGCCATCTAAAAGCCGGTACCGACTTTAAAATTTTGGGCACGGTAAACTTTAACAGTGTACAAAATACCTGTAGGGAAACCCAAAGCAAAAGCCTTTTAAATGCTGTAATAGGGTTTACTGGTGCGGGCAAAACAGAGGCGCTAAAGGATTATTACAACCGGGAAAGAAATGTTTACTACGTGCAGTGTAAAAACAGCATGAACAGGAAGCAATTTTTATATGAAGTGCTATCGGAAATGGGCCACAACTTTATGGGGTCGGTTTACGAAATGGTAAAACTTATTTGTAAGCAGCTTAACCAACATAGCGAGCCGCCTTTGCTGATAATTGACGAAGCCGGTAAATTGTCTACCAATGTTTTATTGGATTTGCACGACATCCGCAATGCAACGCTTTACAGCGCTGGTATTTTAATGGCCGGTTGTGAATATTTTAAAAAGAATGTAGAAAAGGCAGTAGAAAAGGATAAAACAGGGTACCCTGAATTTTATAGCCGGGTAGTTAACTGGAATGAATTAACCAAACCATCAAAGGCAGAAATAGCCGCCATATGCAAAGCCAACGGCGTAACCGATGATGATACCATTAAAGATTTTTGCAAGCTATCAAACTACCGGTTGCTTTATAACGCCATTGTAAACGAAAGGGATGCGGCATGAGTAATTACAAAAAAAAGCTAAAAAACATTAGAGGGGCATTATAACACTTTAGCCATGTACAAAACAGATCAATACAACAAGGCAAGGGGGTTATTTATAGATAAGGGTTACACCGCCCTTGCCGCTGCCACCGAAGCGGGCGTACATGAAAAGCAGGTGCGCCGATGGATAAAAAAATACAATTGGAAAGCCCTGCAAAGTGATAAGCGGATGGAACGGCAACTAATAATATTAGGAATGGGAGTAAGCCGTGCTGAAGTGGTAGAGGACTTTAAAGCGTACTTAAGCGACCATTACCCCGAAATAGCCCAACAGATTATAAACCCTTCCGAACAATATTTAAAACAATTTAAAAGTACACCAAAATGATAGTAATAGACACCATAGTTAATGAAGTTGAAACTTACGTGAACGAAGCAAGGGAAATAAGCATTAAATACAAATTGCCCGAGGTATGTACCGAGGTGCTTTTGTATGCCATGCTTGATAACAAAAACCTATCGGTTTACCAGCAGCTAAAAGAATTAGGTGTTAATACCATAGGTATGAAAATAGACCTTGCCAAAAAAATTAACGCCAAAGCTGCGCCGGTATCGGCCCCGATTATGGCACACAGCAACGCGCTTACCGGATTGTTGTTTTTAAACGGCGGCCACACCAATGGCACCAGGTTACTGCAAACAATTTTGATTAATCAAAATACAGCCGCGGCAAGAATGCTTAACGCAAACCTGGTTAAGCTTGACAAATACGGAAAAGTGATATACACTCCTGAAAATAACTAAAGCCATGACAAAAGCAACAAAAGCCCAAATAATAAAAATAAACGTGATGTTGCAAAACATAGGCGTTTGTGAAAAAAGCGAAAAGGCTAAAATAGTTTCGGCCTATAGCGGTGGCCGTACTACCAGTGCAAAGGAACTGTACATAGACGAAGCGCGCGACCTTATAGGCAAGCTGGCAAATTACGACCCGTTGGAAAAGCAAAAGCGGCTTATATTCTCGCTTGGTTATAAAGCGGGTATTATATACGGCGATACCGCCGAGGATAAAAAATTAAATCCCGTTAAGCTTAACCTATTTATTAAAGAGCGCGGAGCGGTTAAAAAGCCACTTAACGAAATGACATTAGATGAACTCAAAAAGGTACACCGCCAGTTTGAGGGTATAGTGAGAAACAATAAAAAAACCAAGCTGAACAAAGAAGCCGACAAGGCAGTAAACGAACTTTTAAACGAATTAAAATTACAAACCGTTTGATATGGAACATCAACTAAAACCGCCAACGCAGCCAAGGCAGCTAAGCGAAGCGGATACAAAAAGAGTAAACGCGTTTAAGAAACTGATAACCATAGAGACGGAAGCGGTTAATATACGCGAGATGCTTATTAAAGCGTATATCAATTATGCCGGGGCTTTGGTGAGCAATCCTAATCAAATTAGCCATAGCGCCGAAGATGAATTGTATAATTTAAGCTTGATGATTGACGTTTTAGTTTGATTTTTCCTAAAAAGTGCCTTTAAAGCTATGTAGAGGTACTTTTTATATAATGTATGGCCATAATAATTGCATATACCCCCCTGTTTACAGAGGGGTTTTTTGTTGTTATAGGTGTTTGTAGTTGTAAAAATGGAACAAATGCCCCGGCTTTGGTTTTGTATTAAACACCCCGTTAAATGTGTAAAAACCCACTCGAAGTAAGGGGGGTATATGCAGTTTTTTACACTTTTTAAGTGGATTGTAAACTAAAAATATTAGCCGAATTTCGTTTTATAACTAACAGTATATCAATTAGTTAATACCAATGTGCGCTAATTGTTTTGGGTTATCTGTTTTAAATTATGGTAGCTTTGCTACCATAATTTAAACATTGATTTTTCCCAAATGAAAATAACATCCAAACGGTATATAGTTACCACAAGCGCTATCAATTCTTATTTATACCGTGTTTTAACCAGCGGCGTTGATCTTACGCAGTTTTTAAAGAATCCACTTCTTTTTTGGATGCATAAGAACGACAATTCGCCGGGGCCGTATGACAAAAAAATCCCATTGGGCCGGGCTGTCGATGTGAAAAGAGAGGGAGACGCAATTACTTGTGCTTTGGGATTTAGCGAAAGCAACCCGTTTGCCATGATTGTTTATGGTATGTATGAAGATGGAACGCTCAATATGTTAAGCCTTGGCGCTCTGCCATTGGAATGGAGCGATAGACAAGAGGATAAGCTACCGGGACAAACGGGGTTAACCTTTACAAAAACAAAAGCGGTTGAGTTTTCATGTTGCGATGTTGGTGCTAATGACGAGGCTTTAGGTGTTCAATTATATGATACCAACGATGAGCCTATAAAACTGGCAGACCTTAACCCGCATACTTTAATAGCCCTTGCAACACAACACCACCCGACAATTCTCTCAAATTCAAATCACACAGCCGATACCCTGGCAATAGTTAACAACGCCATTGCAGTTGGTAAAATGGATAATCAGTATGCTACCGGCCTATTGGCATTGGGTGCCGATACCGAATCGCTCAATTTTATTATGAATGCTGTTAAGTATTCCACAATAAAACCCCAATTGCTTACCTGCGATGTTCCCAATAGCTTACGCCTCTCTTTGAATTTAAGCTACGATGATATACATCGACATGTGGCAGGCGGTATACAACTGCTTAGAGAGTTTGCGCCCGAAGTTTATAAAGCAAAGTATTTTGAAAAGCACGACCGATTGCCTACGGTTTGGGACGGTAAATTATTATAAGGTTATTAAAGCATTAAACAACAACCACAAGCATGTTTGGAATATCAACAAGAATTAAAACTACCGCCGTAACGCCCGAAATGCTGGCAGCGTGGCAAAGTGAACACGGCAGTAAAATGACCGTGTTAGAGGCCAATAATAAAAAAGCCTATGTAAGGGAGCCGACCGAAAAGGAGGTATTTAAGATAGTTAAGAAGCTAACCAAAAGCGGAAAGTTAAAGCTTGACGAAACAATGTATTTAAGAAAAGTAATTGAAGTTGGCTGGTTGGGCGGCGATACAGAGTTATTAACAGATAAAGCAATTGTAGACCTAAATAAAAAGATATGGCTAACATAGTTGAATTTCTTGTAAAGATCAGGGATAATATGTCGGGCCCTATGCGGCAATTATCTGCAAATACCGAAGGCGCATTTACCCGAATGAATGCGGGTTTTAACCGCGTTGGCCGATCTGCCGACCAGTTAGGGCAGCGAATAGATGATTTAACCCGCACCCGCAATATATCATTAGATATGAGCCAAATTAGAAGGGCAAACCGGGAGATAGCCGATTTAGAACGCCAGCGCGACCACTTACATAACGCAGGCGTAGGCCATAGTAGCGGCGGCGGTTTTGGCAGTGGTGGCTTTTTACGAGCCGGTTTGTTAACTGCCGGTCTGGGCGCAATGGCTGGGTTAGCTGTAACTACTTTAAAAGCCGGTATGGAACGTCAAATGGCCAGTACTAGTTTTGAAGTTATGGCAGGTAAAAAACAGGGCGATGAACTTCATAAAAACCTTATGGGCTTTGCCACCGATACCATTTACGGCAATGAAGTTTTTGACGAGGCTAAAACTATGTTAGGTTTTGGCGTATCGGCCAAAAATATAATGCCGTCGCTACGGATGTTGGGTGATATATCAATGGGAAAGGTGGAACACATGAAAAGTTTAAGCCTGGCATATGCTCAAACAGCCGCAGCCGGTAAGTTGCGCGGACAGGAGGTGTTACAATTTACCGATGCAGGTTTTAACCCGCTACAGGCATTGAGCGAAAAAACGGGCAAAAGTATTGCCCAACTAAGTAAAGATGTTGAAAAGGGTAAAATATCTTTTAGGGACGTAGCTGGTGCATTAGAATATGCAACCGGGCCGATGGGAAGATTTTACAAAGGTATGGAACGGATGGGCCAAACGCCGACAGGTAAATGGATGGCTTTTACCGGGGCATTAGATACACTTGCCGGAACGATTGGTACGCGCCTATTGCCAGCACTGGGCGGCATAGCTACATTTTTAAATGGAATTATTGGGAATGACAGTTTGATGTATAGTATAGCGGCTGGTATTGGCGCTATGACTGGTGCATGGATATTATACACCGGATGGACGGAACGCGCAGCTATTTGGACAGGTGTGTTAGAGACAGCAGCATACTGGCCGCTGGCAGTTATCGGGGTTGTTGGATATGCCTATGCAGGGTTAAATAAATATAATAAAGATTACGCCAGCAATACCGCCAACACAATGGAAACCGTAAGCGGTGTATTTAATGTATTGCGCCGCACCTTTGAAGATGTTGTTTATTGGACACAAACTGCCATGTTGGGCATAACTGATGTTTATGAGCGCTTTAAGCGCTATAATGATTTAAAAAACAAAGGGGAATACCGGAAAGCGTGGTCATCATGGGGCGACGACACCGAGGCAGGTAAAAGGCTTGATGGCATAAGAAAAATGCACGTTTGGAACCGCGCCAATGATATGGCGGGGTTAGACGAAGACGGCAAGCCCAAAAGACCAAGTTGGATGGACGGCAAGCTGGACTTTAAAAACACACCGGGAGGTGGTACGCCTGCCGGTGTGGCCGACTCATCTAAAGGTATTTCCGGTGGCGGTGTGCGAAACCTTACTATCAATATCGCAAAAATGGGTATTGACGAAATTACGCTACATGCCGCCAGTGTTACCGAGGGAGCGGCCGATATACGGGCAATTTTTATTGAAATGTTTAACCAGGTAATTAACAGCGGCAACGCGGCAGTAAATCCAAACTAATGAGCCAACCAACTTTAAACACAGTTTTTAATATAGCCGATTTGTTTCAGCAAATACACGGCTACAAGCCCGCGTACGTGCCGGGTTTCCCGCCTGCGCCTATTGAGGTAGAGGGCGGCAGGCCACAGCCTATTACTAAAAAAACTACTAACCTATACGGCACGCCGCTTTATGGGCAATCGGACATGATAGGCCGGGAAGTGTTTTGCCCGATAACCATTGAAGTAAATGGCGTGGACTATAACTTCCCATTTGCTGTGATTGGCTTTGACCGGGAGAAAACCGTAGTGGAAACTGAAATGACAGAGTTAAACGGCTCGGTAAAAGAGATTATTGGTAATAAGGATTGGGTAATTAACATCAAGGGATTTGTAATTGGCCAGTATGACCAGTTCCCCGACGAAAAATTAAAGGCGCTGAACGATGTGTTTGCGTTCAATCAAACAGTACGCTTAAAATCGGCGATATCAGACATCTTTCTGCACGCTAACGACCATGTACTCATTTACAAATTAAGCATACCCGAAAAGCCTAAAGTAATCGGCGTGCGTGATTTTGCTATGCAAATGAAAAGTGACAATATTTTTAGTCTTTACCAAAATTAACCACTCGAAAATATGGCATTTGTATTAAACAGCGTGATTACGATAGGTAACTACCATTTTAAAGGGGTAAACGAGTTAGTTATAAAAAAGAATATACATGTAATTGTAGACACTGCAAAGCTTAAGATACCTGCCTTAGCCAGTATACCAACTAAAACAACTTACACCGATGAGGTCCAAAATAACATAAGCGAGGCAATTGCTGTCACAACTGCATTAACAGGGTTTAAGTTGGATAACAAGCAGCCTAAAAGTTCAGTTGAAACGGCAGACCTATTTAACGAGGGCGACAAGGTATCAATAGATTTAGGGTACAACGGTGACTTACGGAATGAATTTAGGGGGTTTGTTAGAAGGGTAAACCAAACCGTACCCCTTGAAGTTGAAATTGAGGGTTATGCCTGGCAACTACGCAATCAAAATATTTTAGCTAATTGGAAGAAAACCACTCTTAAAGATATTTTGTCCAGGCTAATACAAGGAACTGATATTGTTTTAAGCCCTGAAATACCTTCGGTGAGTTTTGACAGCTTTAACATACCTAATTGGAATGGTTTAAAAGTGCTAGAGTACCTAAAGGAAAAGCAGTTGCTTACAATTTATTTTGATGACAATGTGCTTTATGCTGGGCTTGAAGAGGGTAGAAATATGGTTGATACCCGCCCCAATAAAAGCCTTACCGGCCTTGCCGAAGTTATTTATAACATCGGGTACAATTGCCCAACAAATCAGCCTAATTTAAAAAGACGACTGGGGAAAGATAATTTAATACGTGTTCGTTTAAAAACCCGTGGAAAAGATGGAAAGCATACTTTATACGAAGCTGGCGATGTTGGCGGTGCGGTTATGGACAAAATTATCCCA
The DNA here is from genome assembly GCF_025362475.1 of Mucilaginibacter sp. Lineage (GTDB taxonomy): Bacteria > Bacteroidota > Bacteroidia > Sphingobacteriales > Sphingobacteriaceae > Mucilaginibacter. The sequence continues at coordinate 15,629 of NZ_JANYGH010000019.1, read as the reverse complement.
TATACCCGCGATCAGGAATACTTAAACTTTACCGCCGCCGCCTACCTAAAAAAGTTAAAATATGACGGGTACGAGGGAACGTTGACAAGCTTTTTACAGCCCTTTTGTAAACCGGGGTGGAAAGCGATTTTAAAAGATAATAAATATGCTGGCGCACGTTCGGGAACTTACTTTATCGCCGGTACCGAAGTGCAATTTGGTATAAAGGGAGGCAAACGAATGGTATCAATAACTTACAGGTTAGATGTCCCAACAATTTAAACAATCAATAAATAATTACTCAAATGGAAGATATAGCAAAATTAAGAATGAGTTTTTTAGCAGAGGCACACAGAGGCGGCCCCGCAACTTTGTACGATGCCATCGTAACAGATGTTGACAGTGATAATTTTACTTGCGACATATTAATAGATGAAATCCCTGTGGCAGGCGTAAGATTACGCGCTATTGTAAGCGATAGTCAGAGCCTTGATATATTACCCGAGGTTAGTTCGGCAATTTTAGTCGGTAAGCTTGATGATGATGATTACATAGTAATTGCTTGTGATAAAATTGCTTTGTACCGCGTAAAAGTTGGAAGCACCGAATACAAGATAGATAACACCGGGATTTTGTTGAGTAAAGGGTCTGAAACCTTAAATAAAATATTGATAGACCTGGTTGCCGGTTTGCTATCCATAGCTGCCCCTAAAGATGTTACTTCAATTACCAATTTGATTATACGTATTAACGAACTTTTAAAATAATCCCTAAATAAATAAACAACATGACACCAGTATTAATTTTTACAGACACGCAGCGCATTACCATCGAGAAAAATTTATTAAATAAGGTAGTCCCGCTGTATCAATCTATTTACGATGCATTTAAAGCGATTGGTATAACCGTAACCCTCGACGAAATATTTAATCTTGTTTCCTGGACTATAAGCGGCCGCAACACTGGCGAATGGATTCAAGATTTTGCTATAAACAAAATTGTAGATGCTGCCGGCCCCTTAGTGGTAGCGGGAATTACTTTAAACCGGGCAAAGTTCATTGAATTGATGGACACCAAACCAAACGTAACCGGCATAAAAACGGCACTAAACCAAGTAGATAATGTCATCAACGGGAATATTAAAGGAATAAGAAAAAACCTTTTAGGCTTAACCGCCGATGTTATTTCAAAAGTTACCGATTCGGACGCTCAAATTGAAGCCCTATTTACCTATTACACTAAAACAGATTTAAGCGCGCAATTAGCCACCGATTTACAATTAGTGTGCAACGCTATGAATACTTTCGATAGTGCTCATTCATCTGTGTTAAACGAGCCCGATAGTCACGCCTTTAAAGACGTAGGATACACTGGCAGGTATCCAGCAGCTATAAAGGATAGTTACGGCACTTTTGTTATTAGTTTGGATTTTATCCGTGCCTTTGAGGCCGAAAAAGCGAGGTAGTATTTTTAAACTGTATGTGTTTTTAGTGGTCGTACGTAACGTATAGCCGCCTATTCCCGATCTAATCACAATCAATATATTTTGTATAAATGGCTTTAGGTGAGCAGTTAGTTGCTTCTATACTTACCGACCCTTTAGAGCGTACGACAAATAAGCATGTTAAAGGCGTGTTTACACAGCAGCGTGATTACGCGATAGCTTGCCGTTTGTACTACCATTATAAGTTAAAAGGGTTGAGATATGATATAGCAATTGAAACATTAAGCAGGGAGTTTTATTTAGGCGAAACAACAACGGCCCAAATAATTATGCGGGAGCGCGATGCCATCGAAAAGTTAAAAACAGATCAGGCAGATAGCAAATACTTGCAAAAAAAATTACCTCATTACAACTGGCTGTGATAGCTGGTTATATAGTTCTTTAAATAGATGTTAAAAGCCCTTTAAGAGGTTTTTAAATAAGTTTCATATATTTGGGTATTGATGGTTAAAATATGCCCTGGGTTCCTATATTGCGAATGTCAAGGGGAACGCATTTAACGTCGAGAACATTTATTTATGTGCCGGTGGGGCGCTCTATGAGTTAGCCGCTGCCGGGGCCGCATAAGGATTTATAAGGCCGCTGTAATGGCGGCCTTATTGCTTAACCTGAATCATTTACAACTATGAAAATATTTTATACTTTATTAATCACAATTTGGAGTATTGCCGTCAGTGCCCAAAATGAAAATTTTGCTAAGCAAGATGAAAAAATGTATGGCACACCGGCGGAAAAAGCACATCAAGATGACATCGCAAGACAGTCAAATAATCGATTTTTAAGCCGTTTAGTTGGTTTTAAAATGTACTACGCTGACAACCTATCAACCTATTTGCAAATGAATATGGATTATTCATTGGGAGATGCCCCCGATAGCAAAGGATATTTTACTGAAATACTAACTAAAAAAGGAGTTTACATAGGTAAAATAAAGCCGCCTAAGATGGTTTTAAAATTTGCAATAGATAAAGATGAGCGTATTAAATCGGGGGTTATAAATGGCAGGTTTGCAGACTTAGCCAATCTGTTTATTAACTATTGGCCTATGTCTGCCGAGTGGAACAGTGAAGTACAATTAAAGCCAGGTGTAGCCGCTCAAAAGCATTGTTTCGGCGATCTTATAACGTTTAATTGGGTAGGTGCAACGCCGTTTATCAAAGTGACCAAAGACGCTAATATTAGCTTTCCCGTGCCGCCGTTAAAGCAATAACATTTAAATGCCCTATTATGATGACATTGATTGATATACAATCGTTGATTTTGGAAAACGACGAGGCAAAACTAAATGAATACTATAAAAGGGGATACGATAATTTAAAAGAACTTAATAAGCGTAGTAATCAAATATCATTGTTTTTATTATTGTTGATAGGTTTTTGCTTTTTTTCATCGTCCATAAAAGATATATCAATAATGGGCTTTTCAATTCATGGCCAAGCAGCGATCACGACAGTAGCACCGGTGTTAATTTCATATTTTTTACTTGAATGGTGTTTGATTGCAACACGGAGGCGCGATCTAATTGTTATTTTAAAGCAGGTTGGATTTGTTTTATTTAAGATAAAACCGACTGTCCGTGATTTGGAGGCTCTTACCTTTAATGCTCATAGTATCAATATGCTGCCGTTTTCATTGTTTATTGAATTACTAAGCATCTCTAAAAAAAGCATATTTGGTGCTATCATGTTTTTGCTAATACCAATTGTGATTTTTATGCTCTTTGTTAGCGTAATTGGCTACTCCGCATGGCTTTCTTTTCATGTAAATGGTATTAATGCCGTAACAATAATTTGCAATTCGGTTGCGGCTTTTTGTTCGATTTATATAGGTTACTTTTATTACAATGATATAGTTACAGTCCGCAGTAATTTAGCTACTGATAGCTTATTGATTAAGAGCGATGAAATGAGTAAAAACTACCTTTCTATGTTCAATGATAAAACTTTAATAGAGTAGGTTTATATATTTAAAACATACCTTTTTAATTACTTATTAGGATTGTTTAGTAATTAAAAAAGTATGTTTTTGAATTTTTAATTCATTCATGGTTTTACTATATCTTTTTTATAATTCATACCTTTCTAACTACAATATATATACTTTTTTAAAAACGATCTATACATAATAGTACTCATCATACTATACCTACCCTTATTCGCACAAACTAATAAAAATGAAACTTACATCCTCCTTAAACCCGACCGTGTTTTTGACGGTGTACAGATACACGCCGGTTGGTGGGTATTGGTAAAAGATGACCATATTGAAGCAGTAGGTGAGCCCGCTGCTATCAAAGCACCATCAAATACCAGGGTGATCAACCTGGCAGGCGCCACCCTGATGCCGGGGTTGATAGAAGGTCATTCGCATCTTTTTTTACACCCCTATAATGAAACCCCATGGAACGACCAGGTGCTTAACGAAAGCCGGGCCGAGCGTACTGCAAGGGCCGTTAACCACGCCCGCACAACTTTAATGGCCGGCTTTACCACGGTGCGTGATCTGGGTACCGAAGGAGCTGCTTATGATGATGTGGGATTAAAGTCAGCGATAAATAAAGGTATAATCCCTGGTCCGCGGATGCTGGTGGCTACCCGGGCTATTGTGGCAACAGGTAGTTATGGTCCTAAAAGCGAAGTTGCCGAAGCTGAGCTCATAAAAGGGGCGCAAGAAGCGGATGGGGTAGATGGCATTACCAAAGTTGTACGATCGCAAATTGGTCATGGTGCCGATGTGGTAAAAATATACGTTGATTACCATTGGGGAATGAACGATACTGCCGCCCCAACTTTTACCGAAGATGAACTGAAAGTAGCCGTGGAAGTAGCCAAAAGCAGCGGTCGTATAGTCGCGGTACATTCATCAACTACAGAAGGCATGCGCCGGGCTATAGCTGCAGGTGTAACCACCATTGAACACGGCGATGGCGGCACCCCGGAACTATTTAAGCTGATGAAGGAAAAATGCATAGCGCTTTGTCCAACCATAAATGCAACCGAATCAATATTGGGTTACCATGGCTGGAAGAAAGGTATCGACCCTGATCCTTCCGCTGTTAAACAAAAACACTACATTTTTACCGAAGCGCTAAAGGCCGGTGTTACCATTTGTATGGGTGGCGATGTTGGTGTGTTCAGCCACGGCGATAACGCACAGGAAATGATATTAATGGCCGAATATGGCATGAAACCATTGGATGTGCTGCGTTCTGCAACATCGGTCAACGCTGCCGTGTTTGGGTTGACCGATGTTGGAAATATTAAGATTGGTTACCTTGCGGATCTGGTTGCTGTTGTTGGTAATCCTGTTGAGGATATAAAGGTTTTGAAGGTGGTGAAGCTGGTGATGAAGGGTGGGGTTGTGGTGAAGGAGTGAGACAACTCATAAGTGCTAAGTCACAACGGTAAGCTGTGCTATGGGATGCTGAAACAAGTATCCGGCATGACTTTATATTTTTGCCAATTGTGTCATATACCTTGCATATCAATACTCCGTAGCCCCAATATCAAAAGCAGTTCCATTAGGGCGTTTGATGCCATAATAATCAAAACTTACTCCGTATGATAAAACGTTTGCGCCCTTGTTGATAAGCGGGGATGAGGATAGCAAATGAAAATCGCCGGCATTGTAATTCACAAATTTACAGGTGCTTACATTTGCATTTACATAATTATTGGAGGCTGTAAGCTTAACACTGGTGCTTTTTCTGATGATGGCGAGGCTGGTGTTTGCCTGTATAATAACGTTGTTGATAACGGTATTCATTGGGATGGTTTCGGAATTTAATTTGATACCGCCCAAAACGGAAGCAACGATGGTATTATTAATAAACTGAAAATGTGGCCCGGGTGTGTACCTTGAATCGGCAAAAATGCCGTAGCTTTTTGAATTGATGATATAGTTATTAAATACCAGGTTATCGCCAAGGCCGAGAACGATAATGCCGTTACCGGGCGCATTCCTGATCTGGTTATTATAGCATTTGCCGCCGGTACCTTCCCCTATCTGGATGCCGTTATCCTGGTAGGCCGAAAAAGGACTTATTCCCGGAGTTTTAACTAAGTTACCATAAATTTCGCAGCCGGAAGTCGCGCTGCCAACCTGAATGCCTTCGCTGCCGGTAGAGTCGGTAAGGTTTCTGTAGATCTTAGCATTCACCACATCATGAGGTAAAACCTTGCCGCAGGAAATCGATACCCCATCGGCATAAAAGGAATTGCCTATATACAAGCCTTCGCCACCTGTTTTGTGTACGTAGTTATCGCGGATGATTACATTTTTCATGGTGAAATGACCGCGCCATGTTGCCGGGTCGCACGATGGGTCGGTTTTGGCCATAATACCCGCGAATCCACTATTACGAACTTCCACATTGGCGATCTCAAAATCTGTGCTCAGGTCGTCCATCGTCATCCCGATATTGCCGCCGTTTACATCAAAGCCATACTTAATAGTTGAAACCCCATTTCCGAGGATCTTAAAATACTGGCAATTTTGTGTTTTAAACCCGTACGAAGCAGTAATAGCTGTAGAAAAAGTTACTTTACCGCCTTTGTTAACAACGATAATGGGGGCTGCCGCCGTTCCTTTAAAATTTTTAAGCAGCAGGGCACCCCTTTTCCCTGCGGGGATATACACTATGGTTCCTGCGGCTATCTTGGTGCCATCAACCATCCATTCAGAAGGCTGAACAGTATATGTAGCGATGGCAGGGGCCTGGGTTTGTAAATTGGAGGCTTCGGCACCCTGAGCCGGGCTAAGCGGTTGATCAATTTTATTAATGCTTTTGGTACACATCGCGAAGGATGATAAAACCAGTGCACCGGCTATAATGCGGATCAGGGAGTTTTTATTTGTCATCTATAAATTTCAAGTAGAAGTAAAATATGCCGAATGCAAAGCATCAGCATATTTCGGGTTTTTTTGTTTTTCGGATGATTATACGTTACTTTTAGAATTATGGTTACTAAAATATATGCAACTGGTTTATGGATTAGTGATTTTAGGGAGTAACCAGACTATCTAAAACCCTATCTTCGCTCATACTTCACAAAACTCCATGGCGTTACGGCAAACGATCTCTTTTTTTGATAAGTTAAGTAAACAGGTGATCAGCATACAGGTTGCCGAATCGGCACAGCTGCCCCAAAGCGCTGGCTACTGGAATACCGAAACCAACCAGATTTTATTAGGCCCCGAGCGGTTTAGCGAATGGGAAACACTAACCGGTCATCTGGAAAAACAAATAGAATTTATATTCGGCCTGCAAAAAGTGACGAGGCCGTTGGTGGGGTAAGAGGGGCGTGATGTAATGGATTCTAAAAAGGCTTGTCACCCTGAGCTTGTCGAAGGGCGCGCGCAGAGGCCTTTGCCCACATGCTTCGACAGGCTCAGCAGGACAGCCCCTTTTTTATTTCCCTTCTCCCTTCCCCCATTAACCTTTCCCCTTTAACCTTTAACAAAAAACCACATAAAAAGGTCATATTGTTATAATTCCCACTAATAAGTGTAATTGATGTTTATATCATCCTTATAAAAAATTAAATTTGCACCTGCAAACAAACATTCTTTTGGACAGAAAACTGATAATTGGAACAAGAGGTAGCGATTTAGCGCTATGGCAGGCTAATTTTGTTAAAGACAGCCTTGCTGCTTTAAACATAACAGCCGAACTAAAAATCATTAAAACCCAGGGCGACCGCATCCTCAACCTCAGCTTTGATAAGCTGGAAGGCAAGGGTTTTTTCACTAAAGAATTAGAAGAAGAATTACTGGCTGGCACTATTGATCTTGCGGTTCACTCGCATAAAGACCTGCCAACTGAAAACCCTCCGGGACTCATAATCGCAGCAGTTTCAGAACGGGAAGACCCCTCTGAACTGTTGTTGATATTGAAAGATTGTGTTGATGTGCACCAAAAGCTATCCGTTAAATACGGTGCTACCGTGGGTACATCATCCAACAGGCGTAAGGCCCAGCTGCTGGCTTACCGTCCCGACCTGGAGATAGAGGAGCTGCGTGGCAATGTGCCTACCCGTATTGGCAAACTGCGCGATGAAAAATATGATGCCATTATGCTGGCCAAAGCCGGTGTTAGTCGTTTAGGTATCGACCTGAGCGAGTTTCATGTAGAAGAGCTTACCCCCGCCGAGTTGATCCCTGCACCTGCGCAGGGCGCTTTGGCTATCCAGATCCGCGAAACAGATCATGAACTTTTTGAGGCCCTGCAAGCCCTGCACCACCCGGATGTTGCCGAGGAGTTAGCCGTTGAACGTACTGTGCTTAAATTATTTGGCGGTGGCTGCCACCTGCCTCTGGGCGTTTATTGCCGCAGGGATGAGGGCATGTTCCAGGTATTTACATCTAAAGCCAACGAGGGCGATGAATTTCCCGATCGTTTGTTTGTAGAAGCCGCAACTACAGAAGGTTTGGCTCAAAAGATAGTAGCCAAGTTTGCTAAAGACAGGAAGTTTCCGCTTAAAGTTTTTATATCGAGAGAACTATCTGATCAAAGCTATTTTAAAAAGTCGATGGAAAACCGGGGCATTCAGATAGAAGCCCGTTCCCTGATCCGCACCGTACCGGTGATGACCAAACTCGACTCCTATATATTAAAAAATATCGACTGGGTGTTTTTCTCCAGTAAAAACGCGGTGGAGTATTTCTTCCAGCTGAACCCGCAATTTCCTAAAAAGGTAAAGTTTGGCGTTATGGGCAGCGGATCTGAAGAGATGCTGCGCCGTAAAGGTTACTTTACCAACTATGTGGGCGAGGGTACCGATACTGCCGACGTAGCCGAAGAATTTGCCAAACTGGCCAATGGTTCTATTGTACTTTTCCCCGGCGCCGAAAGCCCGATGAGGAGTATCCAGCAGGGTTTATCTGCCGATACAAAGATTATTGATCTGCCGGTTTACGAAACCGTGCTTGAAGAAGATGTGGAAGCCAGCGGCGCCGATGTAATGGTGTTTACCAGTCCATCAAACGTAGAGGCTTATTTTGCCGGTAACCTGCTTGATCCATACCAAAAAGTGGTGGCGATAGGTAAATCAACCGGCAAAAAGTTTGATGAAATGGGTGTAAAATACACGCTGCCCTACTCACCCGATGAAGTTGGACTGGCAGAAGCAGTGTTTGGATTATAAGACGTTCATTGGTCCACTGGTTCATTGTTATCGCTTTTAGAAGCTTTGCCAATGTGTTAGGATCCGTGAATTAAGGAACAAAAAATCATATAATGCTCGTTGGCTCTTTAGTTCAGTGGTTTATGCAGGATCAGCCTGAAAAGACCAATAAACTAATGAACCAATGAACTAATGAACCAAAAAATGTTACAAAGACCACGTAGAAACCGTAAAAGTGAAGTAATACGCCAAATGGTGCAGGAAACGCATGTTAGCGCGGCTAACATGATTTTCCCGCTGTTTATTGTTGATGGTACATTCCAGAAAACAGAAGTTGCTTCCATGCCGGGTATATATCGTTATTCTATTGATAATTTGCTGCGCGAGATTGAAAGCTGCCTTAAACTGGGTTTAAATTCGTTTGATCTTTTCCCTAATATCGATGAATCTTTAAAAGATACCATGGCTACCGAAAGTCACCGCGAAGAAAGTTTGTACCTGCGGGCTATCCGCGAGGTAAAGAAGAACTTTCCGGAGGCTTGTGTAATTACCGATGTAGCGATGGACCCCTACAGCAGCGACGGTCACGATGGTATTGTTAAAAATGGCGAGATCCAGAATGACGAAACGCTGGAAGTATTGGGTAAAATGGCCCTTGCTCATGCCCAATGCGGCGCGGATATTATTGCCCCATCAGATATGATGGACGGTCGGGTAGGATATATTCGCAATGTGTTGGACGAAAACGGCTTTACAAACGTTTCTATCATGTCTTACTCCGCCAAGTATGCAAGCGCGTTTTATGGCCCTTTCAGGGATGCATTAAATTCGGCACCTAAATTTGGCGATAAAAAAACCTACCAGATGAATCCTGCCAACCAGCGTGAAGCATTGATAGAAGCCAATTTAGACGAGCTGGAAGGCGCCGACTTTTTAATGGTAAAACCGGCACTGCCCTACCTGGATGTAATAAAACTAATAAAAGATAATACCGAATTGCCGGTAGCTGCCTATAACGTAAGCGGCGAATATGCCATGATTAAAGCTGCCATACAACGCGGCTGGCTTAATGAGCAGCGTGCCATAACCGAGGTGCTTACCAGCATCCGCAGAGCAGGCGCTACAGCTATTTTGACTTATCATGCCAAGGAAGTTTTGGAGAATAAATGGATTTAATTGAGGTTGAAGGTGAAAGGCAAAAGGTGAAAGGCCAAAGGGAAAAAGCCAAAGGTGAAAGGTTAAAATAAAAAATTAAATAAACCCGTCATTGCGAGGCACGAAGCAATCCCAAACTATGCAGAGCGGATTTGCAAATCGGGGATTGCTTCGTACCTCGCAATGACGGAAATTTTAAACTTTAGGATTTTAAAAAATTAGAGTTTAGAAATTAGAATTTAGAGTTTAAAAAGATGTTAGATTCAATAAAAAAGATGTTTTCGGGTGATACTAATGAGCCTGTAAACAGTACCGGTAAACCCGATATCAGCAGGGAAAAATCTGCCGAATTGTATGCGAAAGCCAAAACCTATTTCCCTGGTGGGGTTAACTCACCGGTAAGGGCTTTTAAATCAGTATATGGTACACCCCTGTTTATACAAAAGGGCGATGGCAGCCATATCTGGGATGCAGACGGTAACGAGTTTATTGATTTTTGCTGTTCATGGGGACCGCTCATCCTTGGTCATAACAACACTAAGGTACGGGAAAAGGTAATTGAGGTGATGCAGCATGGCATGTCCTTCGGTGCGCCAACGGCCCTGGAGAATGAACTGGCCGAGCTGATACTGAAGAACAATAAATTTATTGAAAAGATCCGTTTTGTAAGCTCGGGTACCGAAGCCGTAATGTCGGCCATCAGGTTGGCCAGGGGTTACACCAAACGCGATAAGATATTAAAGTTTGAAGGCTGCTATCACGGGCACGTAGATGCGCTGCTGGTTAAAGCAGGCTCGGGCCTGGTAACCTTTGGCGAAACCTCCTCTGCGGGCGTACCAAAAGCCTTTGCCGATGAAACCATCGTAGTGGCATTAAATGATAAAGCTGCACTAACAAAAGCTTTCGAGGACTTTAAAGACCAGATAGCCGCTGTAATTATTGAACCCGTACCGGCTAATAACGGCTTGCTGTTACAGGAAAAAGAATACCTGCAATTTTTACGCGAGCTATGTACCCAAAACGGCACCGTGTTGATATTTGATGAAGTGATATCGGGTTTCCGTGTTGGCTTTGAAGGCGCGGCTGGCTATTACCAGATCAAGCCGGATATTATCACCTATGGTAAAATTATAGGTGGTGGCTTGCCTGTAGGCGCTTATGGCGCATCGGCAGCTATCATGAGTAATGTATCGCCAGAAGGTTCAGTTTACCAGGCTGGTACACTATCGGGCAACCCGGTGGCTATGGCGGCGGGTATTGCGCAGTTGAGTGAGCTATTACGTATGGGTTTTTACCGCGACCTTAACAACAAAACCGAAGAATTTACCGAGGCTATACAGCGTTTTGCTACCGCCCGCAATTATAAATTCAAGGTATTTGGCATCGGTTCGATATTCTGGTTTGCTTTTACAGATAAAGAGTATATTCGTAAAGCCGAAGATATTGATGCCTCCAGTATGGAGAAATTTAAAAAGTTTCATCGTGAATTAATTAACCGCGGTATTTACCTCGGTCCATCGGGTTATGAGGTTGGTTTTATATCATCGGCACATACTAAAATTGATTTAGAGAAAACAAAAAGAGCTATTTTTGATAGTCTTGATTTGGTATTTAACGGGAAGTAAGCCGGTGGGCAGTTTTCAGTTGGCAGTTCTCAGTTTGCAGCTCGCAGTTCGCAAAAAAAACAGAACTTCAAACTGCCAACTGAATACTACCAACTGCCCACTGCAAACTGAAAACTAATAAAACAAAGTAATGAAAAGGACATTTGTAATTTTTTATGCGCTTATCATATATGCCGTTGCCGAGCTGATTTGGTGGGGGTATATGCTGGTTTCCCTGCAGCCAAAGCGTACCGGTATGATACTGGGCGAAGGTTGCATGTTTATAACCGTATTTGTAATTGGGGCCTATAACCTGCACAAATCATTTAACCGCCAGCAAAAGCTATCCGAGCAAAAAAAGAACTTTTTGTTATCGGTAACGCATGAGTTGAAATCGCCGCTGGCATCTATCAAAATATTACTGCAAACCATTCAGAAACGCAATCTCTCCAAGGAGCAAATACTCGATTTTATTGGTAAATCGCTGAATGACGTAGAGCGTTTGGACGATATGGTTGAGAATATGCTGCTGGCATCAAAAATTGATAACCGCTCATATAGTTTTCCAAAAGCCAGTTTTAACCTATCGGTATTGGTAGATAGCATTGTAAACCGCCTGCAGGTAACCAAGTGCGATTGCAACCAGCAGATCATCGATGCCGAAATTGAACCTAAGATTGAGATCACCGGCGATAAGTTCGCGCTTACATCGGTAGTGACCAATTTAATCGAAAATGCGGTTAAATACTCAAGCCCATGCTCGGCCGTTGCAGTTAAACTCTTCTCCAAAGACGATAAAATTTATCTTGAAGTTGCCGATCATGGAATTGGAATAGCAGATGATGAAAAACCCCGTATTTTCGACAAGTTTTACCGTGTAGGAAGTGAAGATACCCGCAATACCAAGGGTACCGGCTTGGGCCTTTATATAGTAAAAGAAGTGCTTGATAAGCACCATGCCAGCATCAGAGTGAAAGACAACCGCCCGGCAGGCAGCGTTTTTGAAGTTGTTTTTGGATTAACCTAAATTATAGTATATGCAAAACAAGAAGAGAATTTTATTAGCCGAAGACGAAGAGCATTTGTTAGAAGCCATCAAACTTAACCTGGAGCTGGAAGGTTATAAAGTTTCTACAGCTAAAAACGGTAAAAAAGCTTTACAGTTATTTAAAGAAGAGCGCTTTAACCTGGTGATATTGGATGTGATGATGCCCGAGATTGACGGCTTTGTTGTGGCTGAAACTATCAGGCTGGAAAATACCGAAGTGCCTATCATGTTTTTAACTGCTAAAAATACCAACGAGGATAAAATTGCCGGTCTTAAAAAAGGTGCCGACGATTATTTAACCAAACCGTTTAACCTGGAAGAATTGATACTAAGGGTAAACAACCTGGTAAAACGCAGCCTGAAAGGTGATGACCTTAAAGAGTTTAACAGCTATAAGATAGGTGAAAAAACCATTCACTTTAACTCGTTTGAACTGGTTAATGAAGATGAATCAATCACCCCGCTTACCAAAAAAGAAACCATGCTGCTTAAGCTTTTAATTGAGCGCAGGAATGACGCGGTATCTCGTGAGCAGATATTGGAAACTGTTTGGAACTATGATGTTTATCCGTCAACACGTACCATTGATAACTTTATCCTTACGTTCCGCAAGTATTTTGAACCAGATCCTAAAAACCCGGTTTATTTTCACTCTATCCGCGGTGTGGGCTATAAATTTACAGATAATCAGCATTAATGTTCAGTAACAGGACACGTATATTCATCGCCTTTATTTTCCTGTTATCGTTGGGTTTACTGCTGTACCTTGGTATTTATGAGTTGGCCGCGGTAGCGGTATTGATGATTATTTTATTAATCTGGGATTACTTTAGGCAAGGCACCCTGGTGGTTGCGGCTAAGTTTTTTCACCATAAGGATTTTGACAGGGCCGAGGCCTTGTTAAAGGAGATGAGTAACCCGCGGTGGCTTAGTAAAAAACGTCGCGGTTATTATGAGTATATCTACGGTGGCATCTGCATTAATAAACAGGATTTTGAAGCCGCCGAAAAGCATTATGAAACAGCGGCACAATATCCGCTACAGTCATTAAATGATCATGTGGCGGCATTGGTTACCGTAGCCAATATTAGTATAAGGCATGGCGACTATGAAAAAGCCAATGCCTACCTGCTACTGGCCGAGCAGCATGATGATAAAATTACAGCCAAAATGAAGGATGTGATCAGCAAGCTTCACAAGGAAATTAAAACAAAAAATAAGGGTTAAGAATCAAGAGTCAAGAATCAAGACTGGAAAATGTATAGCGGATAGGCTCAGGCCATGATCGCTCCTTACAAAAAGTCTTAACTCTTGATTCTTAATTCTTGACTCTCTTTTAAAAAATATGAGAGATTCGTTATTAATAAAGGCAGCTTTTTCCGAGAAAACAGAACGCCCGCCAGTATGGATGATGCGCCAGGCTGGCCGTTTCATGAAAGAATATTGGGATATCAAAAACAAGTATTCCTTTTTGGAAATGTGCAAAACACCAGAGCTTGCTGCTGATGTTACTATGCTGCCGGTTAATTTATTGGGTATTGATGGCGCTATCCTGTTTTCGGATATATTGGTTACAGGCGAAGCCATGGGTGGCGATCTGAGCTTTAACCAGGGTGTTGGCCCTAAGTTTGCCAACCCGGTACGTACTCAAAAAGACATCGATAACCTGCAAACCGATGTGGGCGACAAGCTGCAATATGTGGCCGATGCCATTAAAGTAATTCAGCAGCGTTTAAATGGCAGCATCCCGCTTATAGGTTTTGCAGGCGCGCCATTTACCGTGATGAGTTATTTGGTTGAAGGCGGATCATCAAAAGATTTTAAACTCACCAAACTGATGCTGCATAATGAGCCTGCAATGGCCCATCAGCTGTTATCAAAAATTGCCACCGTTACGGCAGATTATCTTAACCTGCAAATTGAAGCCGGTGTAAATGCCGTACAGATCTTCGATAGCTGGGCACAGGCCCTGGCATGGGATGATTATAAAGAATTTAGTCATTATTACATTCAACAGATCATCAGCAAGCTGAACAGGAAAGATATCCCGGTGATCTCCTTCTGCAAAGGCAGCTCGGTTTTTGCGCCGCTTATGGCCGAAGCCAAACCCGATGTGATCTCGATTGATTGGAATGTTGATCTGCTGGATATTAAAAAGCGTTTACCTGCCGGCATAGCTGTACAGGGCAACCTTGATCCGCATATATTATACGCCGATAAAAAAGTAATTAAAGACCGCATCTACCGCCTGTTTGATCGTATGAAAGACGAGCCCGGCTTCATCTTCAACCTGGGTCATGGCATTATGCCCGATATCCCTTTTGATAATGTAAAGTACGCGGTAGAAATTATAAAGGAATACAGGAATTAAGCCCCCCGACCCCCTAAAGGGGGAGTTATCGTTGGGGTAAAATAAATAATGCAAATCAAAAAGTTCCCCCTTTAGGGGGTTAGGGGGCTCTGCTTCATGTACCAATACGTTCTCGCCATTCATATCATTTTTGTAGTCTGCTGGATGGCGGGGCTGTTTTACATGGTGCGCCTTTTTATTTATCATACCGAAGCGCAAGACAAGCCCGAACCCGACCGCAGTATCCTATCTGCCCAGTTCGAGATCATGGAGCGAAAGCTATGGTATATCATCGCTACGCCATCCATGTTAATCACCATTATTGCGGGTTTAACCATGGTGTACCTTAAACAAGGTTGGCTACTCATGGCGTGGCTTCAAATTAAATTGGTTTTTGTAGTTGGCTTAGCCGTATACCATCACATTTGCGAAAACAAAATGAAGCAAATGCGCAAGGGCGTATTTAAATGGACATCAACCCAGTTACGCCTTTGGAATGAACTGGCTACTATATTTCTCTTCGCGATAGTCTTCCTTGCAGTTCTCAAAAACGGAATCAGCTGGATATTTGGCGTTGTGGGGCTGGTGGCTTTCGCAGTAATATTGATGATAGCGGTGAAGATTTATAAGCGGTTCAGGGAGAAGAAAAGTTAGAATCAAGGCATTAGAGTTGAGATAAAACAAACGCTATCGCTTGTCATTCCACCTGCATTTGCTAAAAAAACTTTTTGTCATCCTGAACGCAGTGCACTGTTGTCCGGTAAACGAATTTTTTGAAAAAAAGTAAGGGGTAGCTAAAAGCCACCCCTTTTGTGTTGATATTAGAGTTACCACACTTTAATAACCAACATGAGCAAAAGTACTT